>NZ_QLLR01000029.1 GCF_003259615.1 Pedobacter cryoconitis
GGCTTATAATTTATCACTTGGTCTTGGAAACATTTTCAAGATATGTACAAGTAAAGAGCAGGCTTTTAAGCCATTAGCATTATGGTACAATCAGGTGGAAGAGTCAGGAATTGAGTCATTTAGGACGGTGTCAAGGTCTATACAGGCACATTATCTATCGATCTTGAACTTCTTTCTCAACAGAAGTACAAATGCCTCTGCTGAATCATTCAATGCTAAAGTTAAAGCATTCAGAGCCACTTCAAGAGGGGTTCGGGACATCAAATTCTTCCTGTTCAGGTTATCGAAAATATATGCTTAAAATTTATCTCCCCCCAAGAATTCCGCTTGATCCAAAAAATTAGCAATATCTTTTAACGCAAAAAGCCTCAATTTTCATTGAGGCTTTCGTGATCCCGCTGGGATTCGAACCCAGGACCACTACATTAAAAGTGTAATGCTCTACCAGCTGAGCTACGGAATCATCATTCTTTTCAGAACAATACTTTAAGCGTTTCCGTTTAAAGTGATGCAAATATAGGAGTAGGATACGTATAGTGCAAATAAATATTGCCCTTATCTTATAGTAGCCTGATTCTAAGCCTGATTAATTGCATTTAACGTTAAAAAACTGTTAAATTAACCTAATAAAGGAGGTTTATACAGTCATAAACCTCCTTTATGAATATCTATTTTATGATGTCTTCAGCTTCATTTTTCTTTTTTGAGATATTATACAAAACAAATCCCATGAAAAGGAAAATCAATACACCCAGCAATTCATAACCACCAGCACCAAACCAGCGGGTAAACAATGGCTGAACATCTACTTTGCTCAGGTTACTTCGTACAGATGGGATAACCATCAAAATTGCGACGACAACTCCTGCCAGTGCACCACCAGCAACCAGTCCCGTTGCAAAGAGATTTCCAGGGCCCAATTCCTCTTCCTCCGGAGTTTTTACTTTTTTACGTTCTTTCCAGTCTACAATTCCTTTGATCGCACCACCCACAAAAATCGGAAGGGTAGTAGCTAAAGGTAAATAAGCTCCTACAGCAAACGATAAAGCGTTGATACCGCATAACTCTATAGTAATAGCAATAAACACACCAACCAATACATATTGCCAATCCAGGTTAAAAGAAAGCATACCTTTAATTAAGGTTGCCATCAGTGTAGCCTGAGGAGCAGAATATAATTCAGTACCAATCGCATGTTTAATACCTTGTGCAAGCATTTCAGGAGTAGGCGTATCCAGAATGCGAACTGTTAGTCCAATCACGATAGAAGATACGATTACACCTATAAATAAGGCGATCTGCTGGTATCTTGGTGTTGCACCAATGATGTAACCCGTTTTAAGATCCTGGGACGTTGCGCCTGCATTAGCTGCTGCTATACAAATCATACCACCCACAACCAGTGCCATCGGTTCGTAGACCTTACCAGTCCATCCAACTGCGATGAAGACAAGACAGGTTCCCATGATGGTTGCGATAGTCATTCCCGAAATAGGGTTGTTACTCGAACCTATTAAACCAACAATACGGCTGGATACAGTCACGAAAAATGCACCAAACATTACAACCAGTACGCCAATCAGTAAATTGCTTAAAATTCCGTTACTTGGGATCTGTGGTAGTACAGCAACAAGAATAATCAATGCTAAACTTCCTACACCAACAACTTTCAGCGAAAGATCGCGGTCTGTTCTTTTAGTATCTGCTACTGTTTTTCCGTCCTTGATAGAACCTAAACTATCTTTGAATGAAGATATGATTGTAGGGATTGTCTTTAATAAAGTGATAAACCCTCCGGCAGCTACTGCTCCTGCACCGATCTGTTTCACATAGGCCTGATAAATTGCCAATGGATAATCTGAGAATGTTTGTGTTGCAGGATTCCATCCTACAGAACCACCTGCTTTAGTAATATCAGCAAGTAATCCAAGCTTTACCAATTGATGAGCTGCTAATGCAGGATCAATTAAAGTCGCTAATAATGGAATAAGTCCGAGCCATGCCAGCACACCACCCGCAACCAGTACTCCGGCAATTTTTGGCCCGATAATATAACCAACACCCATATACTCCGGGGTAATCTCTCCGCTAACCTGCGCAGAAGGCAGAAATTTATTAGCTTGTGTAGTTACCCAGGTCGGTGCTTCGGAAATCACATGGAAAACTTTCTGCATCAACGCGTAAATCATTGCGAAACCTAAACCCCAAAAAGCTGTCCTTGCAAATGATCCGCCTCTTTCTCCGGCTTTCAGGACTGATGCACAGGCTGTTCCTTCAGGATATGGCAGTGTGTCGTGCTCTTTGACAATTAATGATCTTCTGAGCGGAATCATCATCATAGTCCCTAAAACACCCCCAAGAATGGCGAGAATCAGAATAGTCATGTAGTTAAAAAATGCTTCTCCTGAGCTCTGTCCACCAATATCTGTGCTCAGAAATAGAAACCCCGGAAGGGTAAATACAACTCCGGCAGCTATAGATTCACCAGCAGATCCCGTAGTTTGAATAATGTTATTTTCCAGGATGGTGGTCTTGAAAAACTTTTTGCCCAGTGTGATAGCCAGTACAGCTATGGGTATTGATGCTGAAACAGTTAATCCTGCTTTTAAAGCGAGATAAACGGTGGCGGCACCAAATATGATCCCGGCAATACATCCCAGTAAAATGGACTTGATTGTAAATTCTGCTACATTACTTTCTGCAGGTATGAAAGGCTTAAATTCTTCTTTATTCATTATAAAAAAATATGGTTTAAAGTTATCTTTTTTTGCCCACCTAACAAGCCTAAACATGAATAAACCATGTGTTTTAGTGTTTTAATGAGTGTATTTAAAACACAATGGCAAGTCATGTAACTGAATGCACAACCTCTGAAATAGGACTGGCAGCCTGTAAAAAAGTCGAAATAATTAACCATTAGTTCAACAGAAAGTTATAAGTTGCGTGTCCGAAAAAGTGTAAGTTATTTAAATATCGACAATGAATCACCGCAAAATCCTTCTGTTATCCTTTTTAATTTTCAGTACTGTATTGATTACTAATGCACAAAGCAAAGTCGTGTTTGAGGAAACATTCAGAAAAAATAAGCTTGAGAAAAATTGGCTGACCGTAAATGGGAACTGGGAAGTTAAAGATCATATCATTCATGGAAGCAGGGATGCCAACTGGGCTATTCTGCTTTGTAACAAATCAGTGCCGGAGAACTATATTCTTACATTTTCATCCTTAGTGGAGCCTGAATCTAATCTGTTTGAGGTCATACTCAATTTAAATGGTGCTAAATTCCTGGGAATCCTGCTCAACCAGTTAGAAAACAGGGTTGCAATTGAAGATCGCTCCTTATTGCTTAATCTGGATCAAAGGGGAAGTTTTATCCAAAGTACAGGACATATCGGTACCATGCCAAAAGTAGACAGACCAAAGCAGGATACCTGGCAAAACTGGAAAATACAAAGGGCAGGCAATCAGTTTTTTATATGGATCAATGATGAAGAAGTAATTTCTTTTACAGACACCAAAAACTTTGTTAAAACCAAAGGTCAGTTTGGTTTTGCAGTGAGCGGCAAGGCATTCATTAAAGAAGTAAAGCTCTTAAAAACAAAAGGAGAAGACGCACTTCCGCCACAAAATTTCAAGGGTAAACCACCCGTAAAAAAAATCCCTTTTCATTTTGAATAATTAATTTAGCTAAATAACTCTTTATGTCTGTTGTGAAAATATCATTGTTTCTTGTTTTGCTTTCCTGTGGCCTTAATGCCGGTTCGCAGGTAAAATCAGCCTATAATTGGAAAGGGAGTGTACTTCCTTTGTATGAAAAACCAGCTGCTGGTAGCCGTGTACTGGTCAAAATTCCTAAAGGAGCCAGATTACAGCAAAATGTTAGTCAGGCAGGATTGCCAGCCTTCAATATCATATTAAGCTACTATGGCGTTACGGAATTACCTGGAAAAGAAGAACTGAACAGAAGTGGTGGTACATGGTATAGTATGCCTGGAACCTGGACTAAAGTAAAATATCAGGATAAAACCGGATACGTGCCGCAGCTGTTCTTATCTTGTATACCCGATTTGCAGGTAGCTAAAAACAGTAAAGATGATTTTGAAGAATTAACAACTGGTTATCTGACCAGGTTGTTTGGTACTCCGGTTTCCAGGAGTAAAAAGGAGTTGCCAAAAGGAAGCAAAGACGAGATTAATTATCAAAAGACTTACCGGTTTAAGAATGGTAATTACCAGATTTCAGCGTATCAGTATTTTGAGAAAGATGGGCCGGGAGGTGAAACACACACACTCTTTTTAAAAGGTTTAAAGAAGCATGAAGCTATATTGCTATTGTTAAAGCTGACTTCATATAATGATGCAATCGATATTGATTTCCATGATGTTAAGAAAAGGGTAGTGACTAATAGTTTATATGATAAATTCTGCTGGTGGTATAATAAAGATTTGGATAAGGATACGATGAAAGAGCGGAATATTGATACAGAATTCTTTTTTTATCAGGAGGGTGGTTCAACAAGTATAACGCTGAAAGAAACAAAAGAGGGAGTTATTATTACCTATAGTTTCGGGGGCTGTTAAATTCAACAATAATCGATTAAAATTATTATAATTACTCCTGATGAATAAGTATTTAGCGTTTTCAATTATTGCTTTTATATTGACTGGATGTTCAGGTGAGCAAACTGACAAATTATTATTAGAGAAAGATCGCCTTGGATTAGTGAAGAGCCTGACATCGGATAAAATCATATTTTGGAAATTCGCCAAACTTGGTGTACGTGCATCTGCTATAAAGGACACAATGATGCCTGAATATCGCGATCACGCTAAAGAGTTACGGGCAGTATCGGGGATTATTGATAAAATGGGTACTGGGAAAAACAATATCTCTGTGGTCGATGCAGCGCTATTGTATCGGGATTATAGTAAAATTAAGAGTTTCGTAATCAAGACTGATGAAGATATTTTCCCTCCATTATTAGATGGAATACAACCAAAAACAGTTCCTGTTCACCGTTCTGAAGCTGATAAAATTGTATTACAAAACGGAGAACATGCTATTTTGAGTATGCTGGCGCTGGCAGCGAAAGATTTAGGTATGGAAATCTCTCTTTATGAATGCAGTAAGACACAACCGGATAAATTACCTGATAGTGAAATAAAGACCCTGCTTCAATTTGTGCGGGGCTTACTATTTTTTACCAACAAGTTTTATTATTTATCGGAGGATGAGATTGGTAATAATATCAAATGGCTTGACAAGCAGCAAAAGGTTGATCTGCCTTATACGCGGGCATTTTTCAAGTGGGGTAGATTTAACAATGAGCAGACACACGTTGCTTTTCATGGTTTAAATCATGTTTTCAGAGGTCTGGATCGTTTAATGATGAAGCGTGATATTGATGAAACAAGAGCGTTGGACGACTTTGAGGTTTTCCTGGCCGATGCACATCAATTAGGCATTCAAAATGAGACGGTATGGAGTATAGAGAGTTTTGTATATATCAAAAGAGGTAAAAATGAGCAGGCCATAGCCTCCCTGAATAAGTTAAAGACAAGTCCTTTACTGAGCGATAGTGAGCGTGGGTCTATACAGGAATCTATTGAATACTTGAATAAAAAGGAGCCTGATGCAAAACTTAATGGTGTTTATGACAAATTCTTTATTGGTAAAATAGCAACCCGGCAAATGCTGGTTGTTTTGGCTAAAATTGATTGGAGAACGTTTCTGAAAGAACATAACATCGTGCAAACTGATAAAATGTTTGATACTATAGACCGGTTTGAAGTAGTCAATGCCGAGTTGCAAAAGATGAGTGATCCCAAATCCATTATCCAAAAAGGCAATGAGTTGAAAGATAAAAGTAAGAAATTGCTGAACAATATCCCTGACTTATTTTAGTAAATAGTGGTTATTGAGCTTTAAATAGGCATCGTAGCAGTTATTTTATATTACATCTTGTAAGTAAACGTTTATTTACTTACGTTTGTCTTATGATTTATCCTTTTCTACAGCAGAAGGAAATCTTTGACTATGAGGCCGAAAAATTTAGAAAAGGAAGAAGCAATCCGTAACATAGCTTTGCAGATAATTGCAGAGGAGGGATTGGAGAATTTGAGTATGCAGAAATTAGCTAAAGCGGCTAATGTATCTCCTCGTACCATCTATATAAAATATGAGAATAAGGAAGATTTTCTGATTACGCTTTTTATTGAAGATGTATTAGGAGCTTATGAAAAAGCAGTATTGGAAAATTTTAATCCGGAGGCAGATTTTGCACAAGGGGTTAAAAAGATATGGCTGAATACTTTTCGCTATTTAAAAGAGAACAGGAACTCCTTTGCCTTACTTCAATATGGTAAGTCCTCGCCATTGCTGAATAAAGCCTTCCAACGGGAAAATATTAAACAAGGACATTTCTTTGCACCTATCCACCATTTTCTGAGATTAAACGTATCAAAAGATATAATCAGAGATTTCCCGCATGATGTACACCGGGCAATGCTATTTTCCCCGCTTTTAGACCTGGTTAATGAATATTTTGACTATAAAGAGAGGCCGGAACAAATTATTACAGAGCAGATAATTCTGGAATGTTGTGAGGCTGTGATTAAAGGAATGCTTAAATAAATAGATTATGAATACGATTGAAAACAAACAAATTGCAATAGTAGGAGGAGGTCCTGGCGGATTAACATTAGCCAGGATTTTGCAAAACAGAGGTGCGGCAGTGAAAGTCTACGAACGGGATGCTGATAAAGATGCAAGAGCGAAAGGAGCCACTTTAGATTTACATTATGAATCTGGTTTAAAGGCTATTAATGAAGCCGGTCTAATGGAAGAGTTTAAGGCTAATTACCGTCCAGGTGCAGATAAGTTACGGGTAACAGATCAACATGCCAATATTATATTTGACGACCAGGGAAATAGAGAAGCAACCGGAGCACCAGAAACATTCCGTCCTGAAATTGACCGTGGACCTTTACAACAAATTTTACTGGACTCCTTAGCACCGGAAACCGTAGTATGGGGCAACCATTTTATTTCGCTTTCTCCAAAGGGTGAGGGTTGGAACCTGGAATTTCAAAATGGCAATTCTGTCTACGCAGACCTGGTAATTGCTGCCGATGGTGCAAATTCGAAAATCCGGCCTTATATGACACCTGTAAAAGCCGTATACTCTGGCGTTACAGTCGTAGAAGGAGCGGTATATAATAGTGAATTGGCGTGCCCTGAAATACATCGGCTGTTAAATGGTGGAAAGATATTTGCGATGGGAAATGAAAAGTCTCTGATTGTCAGTTCTAAGGGGGATGGAAGCCTGGTGTTCTATACAGGCTGTAATATACAGGAGCAGTGGAGCCGGGAATCTGGGGTTGATTATTCTGATAAATATCAGGTAATTGATTGGTTTAAAAAGGAATATGAAGGCTGGGATAAAGTATGGCTTGAATTGTTTGAAAATGCAAGCTCAGGTTTTATACCCCGTCCTCAGTATTATATGCCCCTTGATCAAAATTGGGAAGCACTGCCTAATTTGACTATGTTGGGAGACGCGGCACATTTAATGCCTCCTTATGCGGGTGAGGGCGTAAATATGGCTATGCTTGATGCCCTGGAATTAAGCAATTGCCTGACTAATAGTGATTTTTCTGATCTTAAATCAGCGATTGCTGCCTATGAAGAAAACATGCGGCTCAGGGCTGTGGAAGTTACTGAAGCTACTTTAGAATCGACCGCTGCTTTACATTCTCCGGATGCTATTTCTTATTTGATTAATATTATTAGTTAAGATAAATTTTGTTTTAATTTATGAAGATATTTACTATATTAGAAATCTCTAAAACAGAGAGTCAATAGTTCTGATTTTTAAATAAGTTTCATAAAGCTGTTTCAGTTGCTTTGACCTTGTTTTCTATTGATAGGCCATTAAATCTGATAGCATGAATAATTTACCGGGACTAGGAATGCTGAAAAGCAGACATAGCCCTTCAAAGATTTTTGTATATTTTGCTGTCGGTATCTTTATCTTTTTATCGGGGCTTGCATGGTTGATTTATATGGAAGCAATTGTTCCGGCTGAAGCGCGCAATAGTTTCAGCTTTTATGGGGTGAAGCACCCGGTGAATTTTTCAGGAAAGCTTGATCAGCTTTATTGGATTATCATTTTAATCATGGTGTTTGCTATTTCTCCATTGTTGATAGCCATAAATTTAAGCTTTGGAAAAGCATATTACCTGTATGAAAAAGGCATCGTAACAGAAAATGGCGGACAGCTCAAAACTATACTTTTTGAAGATATTGAAGACTTGGGGTTGTTTAGTTCCGGAAACAGTTTTAATCCCAATAATATTGCTTTTCGTAATAGAAAGGAAGGCCGGTGGGAAATTATGACAGCCAGAAACAGACACATATTTAAGGCGATAGATTTGATTATAAGCCATCATCAGGTACTCTATACCGCTAAAGTGTTGAAAGAGATACAAATTGGTAATGGTATAGTTTTTAACTATATAAGTGATAGTATTCCGGGTAAGTCATTTCTAAATTTACCTCCTAAAGAAATTACGGTCTATAAGCATCACCTGGTTATTAATGAGGTGCAATTGCGCATCGAAGATGTTAGTCATTTTTCTACAGATAATAACAGGATCAGCCTGTACAGCAAAGAAAATGATATTGCTTTTGATACCTCCCTGATGGGCTTCTTTAGCAGTAAAAGTTTTATTGCCGTGCTGCACGGGCTGATTAAAACGTCCGGCGCACTATAATTCCGGTTTGCCGTTATTTTCCCGATATTGCTTTCTGAGTTTGCTATTCTTTTTCCCGTAAAGGAAATAGAAAACAATTCCGGCTGCCATCCAGATAAACAAACGTTCCCAGCTTTCAATAGGCAGGCCAGCCATTAAGCAAACACAGACTGCGATACCAAGAATTGGAATAAGGGGTACAAAAGGTACTTTGAATGATCTTGGGATTTCTGGATTTGTTCGTCTGAGAATGATTACTCCGAGTGCTACCAATGAAAAAGCAAATAAAGTCCCGATACTAACCATGTGACCCAAATCTGAAATTGGAACCAGGCCAGCCAGAAGACCTACAAATACCAGGAAAAACAGGTTGCTTTTCCAAGGCGTTTTAAAGCGGGGATGAATATTACTGAAGAATTCAGGTAATAGTCCGTCTTTAGACATGCTGTAAAAAACACGTGATTGCCCTAATAACATGACTAAGATCACTGAAGTATAGCCGGCCAGAATAGCGATAATCAGTGCGCTGTTCAGAAAATGATAACCTGTAACAGCGAAAGCCGTGGCAGCAGGGCTTGCATCGCCTTTGAATACTGTGTAAGGAGCCAGGCCAGTCATCACATAAGAAAAGGCTACATATAATACGGTCGCCACCAATAAAGAACCAATAATACCAATAGGCATATCTTTTTGTGGATTTTTAGCTTCCTGAGCAGCGGTAGAAACTGCATCAAAACCAATAAAGCCGAAAAATACGACAGCTGCACCTCTAACAATTCCAGACCAACCAAAATGTCCGAATTCTCCTGTATTTTCTGGAATAAAGGGACTGTAATTAGCTGTATTGATGAAAGACCAGCCCATTGCGATAAAGAGAAGAATAACACTTATTTTCAAAATTACCAGTAAGTTATTGATAGTCGCAGATTCCTGTGTTCCCTTGACTAAAACAAGGGAGAGAATAACAACGATAAAAACCGCTGGCAGATTGATAATACCTCCTTGTAACATTGTTCCATCGGCTAATTTAACGGGATCAAAAGGAGAACTGGTTAACTTGGGCGGCAGGTGGATTTGTAGCTGCGCTAATAGTTTAATGGCATAACTGGACCAGCTTACCGCAACAGTGGCAGAGGCAAGCGCATATTCAAGTACTAAATCCCAGCCGATAATCCAGGCCATAAATTCACCCAGTGTGGCATACGTATAGGTATAAGCAGAACCTGCTACTGGTATCATAGAGGCATATTCCGCGTAGCAGAGTGCACAAAATGCACAGGCTACACCCGCCAGAATAAAAGACAGGATAACTGCAGGGCCTGCATTTTCAGAAGCGACTATCCCGGTGAGCGAGAAAATGCCGGCTCCTACGATCGCACCAATGCCCAGTGCAACCAGATTATAAGGGCCTAATGTCCGGGTAAGCCCATTCTCACCTTTGTTTTCTTGTTCTTCTATAAGTAGTTTTATTGGTTTCTTGAAAAGCATAGCTAATTTTTGAAGGATTAACGCTTGTATAGTTAAATGGATTTCCGGCTGCAAATGTATAAATAATATAATTAAACTACCAAAATGGTAGTCTTTATTCTGGCGTTAAAATTGAGTAAGAAAGAAGGAGCAGGGTAACTGATTGTTTCAGACTTGTTGCGGATCTAATTAAGGCTACAAACCTATGATGGAAAATCAGAAGAGAAAACTCAAAAGAACAGCGTCGCTCGTTAAAATATTGGCTAAATATGGATTTGAGGAATTATTTAATAGTTCGGGTAGTGAGGCCAGTCCAGACGATTCATCACTGACTGTTTATGAGCGGATTAGAATGACTTTGGAAGAGTTGGGACCAACTTATGTGAAATTTGGTCAGGCCTTTAGCAGCAGAGAAGATTTACTGCCTAAAGAAATGATTGTGGAATTACAGAAATTGCAGGATAAAGTAGAGTCCAAACCTATGGATGTCAGAGGGTTGCTCCAAACGGATCTGGGTATTGATCCTGAAGAATTCTTTGCCCATATCGCCGATGAGCCCTTTGCTTCTGCTTCTATATCACAGGTTTATAAAGCAGAATTGAAAAATGGTCAGCCTGTAATCCTGAAAATAAAGCGCCCCGGAATACGCGAAATGGTGGCTTCGGATATGTTGATCATGAAAGACATCGCCGGATTCTTAACCAGTTACAGTGAGGTGTTCCGTAAAATAAATCTCGTTGAGGTACTGGAGGCATTTGAGAAATCTATATTTCAGGAACTTTCCTTTTTGAATGAACTGGCTAACATTGAACGCTTTTCCAGAAACTTTAAAGGAAATGAAGCGATTTACCTGGCTGATGCTTATCCTGAGTTATCTAATGATAATATCCTGTGTATGGAATTTATAGCAGGGGTTAAAATAACAGATAAGCAAGGTATTGTTGCTATGGGATTGAGTCCGGAGAAAATTACGCATAGTGGTCTTGATCTTTATTTGACACAGGTATTGGAGCATGGTTTCTTCCATGCAGATCCTCATCCGGGAAATCTTCTGGTGCTGCAAAGCGGACAGATTGCTTTTATAGATTTTGGGTCTATGGGCAGTATGATGCCTACAGAGAAGGTAATGCTGGAAGATTTTGTTTCTTATTTTATGGCGCAGGATGCCAGAAGATTAATCGCCACTATGAAGAAAATGGCGATACGGTTTAATGTGGCCGATGAAAGTAAACTGGAAAGAGATATACATGAGTTTTTTAATTTGCTGGATGGTGTTTCTTTGGAGCAAATGGATATTAAGGAAGTACTGAGTAAGTTTTCGGCTATTCTGAATAACAATGAAATTTTGATGCCTGATCATCTTTACCTGTTAGTTCGTGGAATTGTATTAATTGAAGGAATTGGCAGGGCACTTGTACCTGACTTGAATATTCTGGATAGTTTACGCCCTTATATTTTAAAGATTGCTTTTCGGAGACTGAGCCCTGAGGAATTGAAGAAGAGTGGTTTAAAGCTTTTAAGGACACTAACCGAGGCTTTGAAAACTATGCCTGATGATGTACAGTCCATTATCAGCAAGCTGAATAGTGGAGATTTAAAAGTTGTACAGGAAGTGAAGGATTTACCTGCTTTTAAAACAACAATAGAACGTGGGATGTCCAACCTTGGTTTGAGTGTCTTTATGTCTGCGTTATTGATCACTTCCGCTATCCTGATCCTTGCAGATAAACCCCCTAAATTTGATGGAATACCAGTCTTGGCCTTGGGTGGATTGGCCATCAGCCTTATTGTGGGCGTGATCATTCTGGTATCGGCAGTTTTTAAAAGGAAATGATCTTGCTGTATTGCTATGGGTTATTATTCCTGCAGATTTAATTAATGATAGAAAATTTCAAAGTCTTTTTCAGTATAATATTCAGGTAATTTCCTGTGATTGATTAAATGGGCAGCTACTCCTCCAATTGCATCAGAACACATTGCTGAATAGCCGTTACAGCCGCTTGCTATATATAATCCGGGTTGATTACTTTCCCCGATATATGGCCTTCCGTGTACTGAACGATTGATAATGCAGCGTTTGGTCAGGTATTCAATAGGTTCAATATTTGGTAATATCTTTAAGAGTGCTTGCTTTAATCTATTGATAAATTGATCACTGTTTCCTTTTCTGAACCAATGCTGTACCTGCTCAATGTGATCAAAGTAAATGTCTTCAGGCAGATTGCATCCCATTTTTATATAATAATGCCCATTTGGATATTGAACTGGCTGAATCAGATATATTCCTTCAGTGACTGTATTATCAATTTCATAAAGTAGTGAAGGAAGGTTTGTGAGTTCTGATGCCTGTTCAGGGGTCACCTTTGCTAACAGAATAATTTCATTTTTTATCTGCAAATCTAGTTTCTGGGCAATCAGGTTATGAAAATTCACAAATGATCCGGCAGCCAGCAATATTTTGGGAGCCTGGTAAGTATGGCCTTCCTGTGAGGTAATTATATAGCCGCGTTTATGGTAGGTAATGTCTAAAATAGTATCCTTTAAATTCACCCCATGCTGCTGTTTGAAAATTTCTAATTGTGCTTTCAACAGCAATCTGGGATTGATCAGGCCTGAGGGTGATTGCTCTGATAGACCTTGTGCGTTCTGAGGAAAACTATACGCACTAAAATCCGAAGCAAGTTCTGAACCATTGGCATAAGCTGTATAATCGAGGTTAAACTGGCTGGCCAGGTAAGCTGCTTTATTTAGATATTCATCTCTTCCTTCCGGATTCACATATAAACAGCCAACTGGGTTGTGAAATTGTATACCGCTTTGTTCCTGTATGGCATGGTATTGTTTAACGGAGTCCAGATTCAAGCGTGTCCATACTTTATCCTTCCCGATCAGCCGCTGTACACGTGCCTGGTCATAATGACTTGCAAAAACTGTGGATTTATCATAATCGGAAGGTTCATCCGGACCTATAATTGCAATTCTTTTGTTTTTGAATGATAAATACTTAGCTGCCGCTGATCCAACCAGTCCTTTACCAATAACAATAATATCAAAGTCTTTCATGCTATTCTTGAATTAACAAATCAAATGGTTATGAAATATAAGGATTTAGGAAGCATAAAAAGGAAATTCCGGAGAAGAATGGAGCGGTTAATCCGACAAAAACAATATGGCTCTTCCAGTGTTATGTTTAGCAATGAAATTGAGATATGAGAAGAAAGCAGTTCGCTAAATCTGTGGGTAAGGGAACCCTCAGAGATTTCATAGCCTGGGTTTTATGTATTTATACTTTCGTTTGCCAAAGGAACCTTATCTTTGACAGATTATCTAAAACTACCTTTTTTGATGATTCCTTCCAATGAACAACTTTTTCAATCTGTATTTAATTATGCCACAATGCCAATGTTTGTGGTCAATACTGATTTTATCATAATTGCGCACAATAAGCAGCATAAAATAATAAGTAATACGCTTGATCAGGATATAATAGGTGTTAATGTGGGTACCGCATTTGAGTCTTTAACACCTGCTGAAGCCTTAACCTTGCTGATGGATAATTTAATGTTATCAAAGAATAGCAAAGAGGTTATACAATTACCTTCTTTTCATTTTGTATCTCTTGCGCCAGTAAATGATGAAACTGAGAATATCTGGCGGATAGAAATTGTGCCAGTTTTAAACGATGCTCAGGAAGTAGATTATTTATTGACGATATGGCATGCTGCTTATCTTCCTTTAGAAATTTTGCCCGCTGCCCAAATCAAGCTTAATGAGGAACTGGCAGCAACAGGTGAACAAATTGAAGCCGGCACAGAACAACTCGAAAATGCTGTTGAAGAATTAGAAGCAATTAATGATGAATTGACGCAGACACAGGAAGAGCTGAATAAATTGAGTCAGGAATTAGAAGAAAAAGAAAATCTTGATGCGGATCAGCATGCGGATAAGAGACAAGAGGTGGAGAGTCAGCGGGACAGGCTTAAGAGATTCTTAATGCAGGCTCCTGCAGGAATTTGTGTATTAGATGGCCCTGAATTTGTTTTTGAACTGGTTAATCCTTCTTTCCAGGAATTATTCCCTAACCGTGATCTGCTTGGGAAAACTTTTGTAACCGCTTTGCCTGAAATCAAAGGGCAGCTGATGTGGGAAATTTTGCAGGAAGTATATGCCACGGGAGAGGCTTTCCAGGGAAGTGAAATGCTTATTCCACTTGCAAATGAAGAGACTGGTAATGCTGAAGAACGTTATTTCAATTTTATCTATCAGGCGCGTTTTGATTCGGCTGGAAAAATAGATGGCATATTATTGTTTGTCTATGAAGTTACAGATATGGTTTTAGTACGGCTTGAAGTAGAAGAAAATGAACAGCGGTTCCGTTTGCTGCTCAATGCAATTCCACAAATTGCCTGGACGAATACTGTAGAGGGGGAAATCAATTTTTACAACGAGCAGTGGTATAGTTATACGGGGATGGATGCTGATGAAAATCAACGTATGGCTTTAAGGCAGATGATGCACCCTGAGGATTTGAAAAACCACGTTGAAAAGTTTAAAGCGATTCTGGCCAGCGAAGATAGCGGACATTATGAGACGCGTTTAAAGGATGAAGATGGAGGGTACAAATGGTACCTGATACGGATGCAGCCTATTAAAGATGACGAAGATATTGTTTTGCTCTGGATTGGGACGGCAACTGATATTAATGATCTTAAAATCTTGCAACAGCAAAAAGATGACTTTATCAGTATTGCCAGCCATGAATTGAAAACTCCGGTAGCTTCTTTGAAGGCTTCTATGCAGTTATTGGACCGGATGAAACATAATTCTTCTGAAAAGATGCAAAGTCTGATAGGTTTGGCCGGTAAAAGTGTAGATAAGGTGAGTGGCTTAATTGATAGTTTGCTTGATTCGAATCAGCTGGCAGAAGGAGGAGTTCCACTTCATAAAACGTTATTTAATTTATCTGAACTGATTGACAGTTGTGCTGAACAGGTATTCAGAGGTGATCAAAGTCATCTTATAATTACCGGGGAAAAGGATTTAAGGGTTAATGCGGATCAGGAAAGGATAGAGCAGGTTATCATTAATATGCTGACAAATGCAGTTAAATATGCTCCGGGTTCAAAAGATATTATTATAAATCTTGAAAAGATAAGTGACACGGTTAAGGTATCTGTTATTGATAAAGGACCTGGTATTCCTGCAGAAAAAACCCCTTATTTGTTTGATCGCTATTATAGAGTGGAAGAGTCCAGACAACCTGGTTTAGGCTTAGGACTTTATATTTGTGCAGAGATTATTGCTAAGCATGAAGGAAAAATAGGTGCAGATAGTGAAGTAGGAGTAGGCAGCACTTTCTGGTTTATTTTACCGCTTTAGTTCTTATAATTCTGATTTAAGCTTCAAATCCAGAATTAGCCATCAAAACCTGAATTAGTCTTCAAATCTAAAATTAATTGTCAAATTCCGAATGGATTGTCAGCAGTTCCTGATAGTATGGTTTCAGCGTTGCCGGTGCGTTTTTGATAATAGCCATTCTTGCCCTGTGATTTCGACTAAGATATAAAAATAATTTACCGGTAATTATTCAAGGGGGAAAATTAGTTCTTAAATATCAAAAATATCTTTTAATGCGGGGCCAAAAGTCCTGCCTGAATTGAGTTTAGTACTTTCAACATCATTCATGATAAAAAAGAATGCACCATTAAAGCCTCTTTTTATCTCTTTGATTAAATCAGAATTGATAATTGTACTTCTGTTGATTCTGACAAATTGATCTGGTAGCTTTTCTGCCAGTGCAGTGATTGTAAAATCAGTCAGGCTTCTTTTACCGTCTATAGTATTTAAAAAGACATACTTCTCTTCTGCATCAATATAGACCAGATCCTGGATCTTGATTAACAGAATTCTATCACCAATTTTAACAGTCAGCGTTTTAATCTCCTTTTTAATCTTTAGCTGGCGCATCAATAGGTCCAGAGGTATGGTATAATCAAGCGCTTGCTGTTGTGTTTGTAGTCTGTTCACTGCTTTTGCCAATCTTTCATCTTCAATCGGCTTTAATAAATAATCGACAGATTCTTCTTCAAAAGCCTTGACCGCATATTGATCGTAAGCAGTTGTAAAGATTACTTTGGGTGGTTTGGCCAGACGGCTTAACATTTCAAAGCCATTCAGGACTGGCATTTCTATGTCGAGAAATACCAGGTCCGGATTAAGTTTTTCTATTTGCTGTAAACCTTCGGCTCCATTTGCTGCTTCTCCAATAATATGAATGCAGTCATGGACAGCAAGCAGCCGTTTAAGCCTCTTCCTTGCCAGTTCTTCATCGTCTATGATAATGGTGTTCCACTGCTTAGCCATGTGTAAAAGGAATGATAATTTTTATTTGTTTTATGGGGTTGTTCAGGATTTGTACTTCATAATCACTACCGTAAAGCAGCTGTAGCTTTTCATAAGTACTTTGCAGACCGTATCCAGTTTCGAGTTCTTCAGGAAAAGGAATACCGTTATCGATCACAGCAATTATAATTTTATCTGTTTTTTGTATTTCAACACGTAAAAGGGCATGGTCGGCTACATTTTTCAGTCCATGCTTCAGTGCATTTTCTACCAGCGGCTGAATCAGAAAACGGGGAATTTTATCATTTGATAGTTCTTCATCAACTGCAATTACAAAGTCGATACGGTCACCGAATCTTACCCTTTCAATATCCAGATAAGTACTTACAATCTCCATTTCTTCCTGAACGGTAACCAGGCTCTCCTGATTTTGATTGATACTGTATCTGAAGAGTTTGGAAAGCTGAATAGTCATGCGCTCAGCTCTGTCAGGATCTTCATGTATTAAACTGGCAATCGCGTTCAAAGAATTATATAAAAAATGAGGGTTGATCTTAGATTGAAGGGTAGCCAGCTCTGCCTCGGTTTTCATTTGATTGAGCTTCAGAAGATTCATGTTTTTCTCCCTTAGCTTCGCATTCATATTACTTTTTTGCGAAGTGTAGACTTTGATAACCGTACAGACAATGACCACTACTACGATACTGAACCTGGCATCTTCAAGGTGTAAGAAATGGTATTCCTGCTGAAAGAGCCATGCTCTGATCAGGTATATCATTTCTATAGCGATCAGCATCCCAAGGATACTTGACAGATAATAGACGACCAGGAACAACCATCCTTTTCCACTACCAAGTTTCATGATCTTCTGAGAAACGAATATGGTATTGACGATGCAAAAGGCAATGACCGTACTAAATAAAACCTGGTAAATAAGACCTCTTGTGCCAATCCATTGTCCTTTGAATGCGCTGATCAATAAGCAAAGTGCTATGCCTACTCCAATTCCAACAGGGATATTATAAAGATTTAATCTCAGCCAGCTAATAGAGCTGAAATTGTTCAGGCTTTTTTCCTGATATTGATCCTGATCGCAGTTATCTGATATTTTCATCTTATTTACATTGTGCTAATAATGCTTTGGCAGATTCTGCTCCCCAGTTAGGGTCTATAGTATTTGCGGGCTTAAATATAGCAAATTTTGCTATTGCTGATTCTAAAAGTGATTTAGCTTTTACTTTTCCACCGCCGAAAGCCTCGGGTGTGTAAAATACGTCCTGACCTCTGATAAAATAGATACGTGGATTTTCTGGATTAAGTGTCGCAGCTTTTTCCAATGATCCCGCAGATTCGCCTATAAGATACATTCTTGTACGAGGATCAACAGACATTTTCATAAATTGCAGCGCACCTTTTAAAGCATAAATCTCACTATTATTTGAAGATAGGGCATCGGCTTTGTCAATTTCCAGCAGTGCTTTATCCCAATATTGATCTTTCAATTCTTTATCGGCTGTCATGTATCCCGCATAAAGATTACAATACGCCGCGTAATAAGAAGGAAGCCATTCTTTAGTTTCCACCGCAGCAATGCGCTCAAAGTGATTCTCGGCTTTGAGGTAATCTTCAGCTCCTTTAGCATTGGCAATCAGTTCTAAGCCACTTTTTGTAGCTTGTATAAATTTAGGACCGGCATTTTGCGCAAAGCTGTTGAAGCTGATCAGAACAAGGAGTAAGGTGATTGATTTCATTAAAGTTTTCATGATGATTTGTTTTTATGTATGGTTTAAAATGATTGGTTTTAAAGTTTATAGGTTTTATTTGAGCTGTTTGTTTATCTGACAAAGGTGTCATCACCGATAGTGATCATGATACCTATCAAAAAATCTCTTTTTGCCGCAGGTACAAGGGCTTGTCTGTTTAATCCGTTGGCGCTATACTGATAGCCATAGACCTGCTTGAATCCCGGTACATTGTTGATATTCAGGTACAGCACAGAAAACTGCTTTAAGACATGGGTTAAGTAACTGACATTTAAGCTCAGACTGTTGAAATTCTGAGTTTTGTCGGCTAAATAAACCGGGTTATTTGGATTGACATAGGGCCTGCCGGATGCAAAGCTATAGGTGCCGCCAAATTGGGTATGTAAAGATTCAATGAAGTGTTTGTAAACTACTGACACGGTATGTTTTGCGGCGAAGGAAGGGGTAGCCATCATTGGAAAATCCCTGAAATCTCTTTTGGTATCCAGAAAGGAGTAGGATAACCAGTAATCCGCATTTCTGATACTCTTTTTATCTCTCCAGAACAGTTCAAAACCCTTCGCATAACCGCTGCCTGAATTGTCAGGATTGCCATTGTTTATTTTGGTCAGCCGGTTATAGTCTTTATAATATCCTTCGATCCTGAAATTCCGGTCTGGTGTATTGATTTCATACTTAAGGATATAATGGTCTGCGTGTTCAAAATCCGTTGGTTTAATAACCAGGTATTCATCCTCAGGATTTTGATAAAAGCGTCCATAAGCAAAAGATAGTTGTGCATGTGCACTTGTTTTGAAACCCAAAGATGACCTTGGGGCCAGGTTGTATTTCTTCAGGTAGGAGGAGTATTCACCTCTCAGGCCCAGGCGGACAACAATTTTCTGGGTTAAAAACAGGTCTGTTTCTGCAAATCCTGAGCTGATCTGATCATTATATGCTCTGGCGAGTCCATTTAAGCTTTCCAGTCTGCCGGTATTGAATGTTTCTGTACCGAATTTGAAATTGGAGAGTTGCCCAAAGGATTTCGTTACTGTCGCTTTTCCTTCCAGCAGGTGATCCTGACGGCTATAATCATTAACAGTCATTAAGCCTGAATCTTTGTCTTTATTGTAAGCAATACCTGATTCCAGCTTCCAGCTGTTGCCAAAATATTCTTTATAAGTAGAGTTCAGATAAATGTTAAAGTTGTGATTGCTAAAGTAATTTGGCGTGGCAGGTGTATCGATGTTGGCTCTGTACAGGGCGAGTTTAGTCCGGCCATAGGAAGCATAAATTTTAAACATACCTGTTGGAGAGGTTTTTAGTTTATACTGAATATTACCTCCCGTACTTTCCGGCGCTTTGACGTAATCAAAATGCTGTTTAATGATACTATAAACAGGGGATAAGTTATAATAATAACCTCCTATAGTAATTGAACTGTTCTTGAACCTGATGTTTTGATCAACTCCACCGCCAACAGATAGTAAAGAGATACCTGTGGTTGTTTTTTCAGGAAGATCAGTGCTTTCTAAAATCAGTGCGGAAGATAGTGCCTGGCCGTATTGTGCAGAATATCCGCCAGCAGAAAAAGAAGTGCCTTTAAATAAAAATGCAGATAAACGACCTCTGGATGCCTGGTCTGGAACTGTTGCATTGAACGGACTTTTTACCAGCATTCCATCAAAATAGGTCTTGGTTTCTGAGGCCGCACCACCTCTGACAAATAATCCGCTTTCCGAAAAAGAGGTTTGTGCACCTGGTAGGGTTTGCAGGGCCGCAAATATGTCTGCACGCGAACCGGCTATGGTCGCAATATCCAGTGAGCTTAAGATTGCACCCTTTTTTCCGTCTCCAGCGATGAAAGAACCAGCACTGATACTGACAGTCTGCAATTGATTCATAGCTTCTTTAATAACCAGATTAAGGATTAAATTTCCATGATCAAGGTTAATCTGAACAGAATCTCTCTCAAAGTTTAAAGCTGAATATATTAATGTTACAGCGCCTGATGCTGTAGTTGTGAAGGCAAATCTTCCTGTACTATCTGTAGAAGCGCCATCGTAACTGTTTTTTAAACTGATATTGGCGTTGGCTACTTTTATTCCCTTAGTGGTTTTAAGCACGCCGGAAATTTTAGTCTGTGTTTTGGCCAGGGTAAAAGAAAAGAGGAAAAGGAGCGTTAATTTAAGAGCTTGCATAGCGTTCTGTATTTAATTATAGAACGAATATGGCTGGTAACCGGGCGGATGCAAGGGGAAAGCCGACGAGTGGTAGTATTGGCAGGATGAATGGTAGTTTTTTACGAAAAATTACTGCATTTCGCCACAATTAAAGACATATAAACACAACAAATGGAATATATTAAAACCTACACTGTAAAGGATGAACACATCGATGTTCAGGAAATAATGGACGGCTTATACTACCCGTTTTACATGGAGTATTGCCGCCACGATTATATTAGAGAAGTACTGGGATTCGACTTTGAGGAAGAGGCTGGAAAAGGGGTGTTTATGGTATTATCTGGTTATAAAATCAGCTTTCTAAGATCGCTTAAAAAAGGTGATAATTTTTCAGTGACCTGTACTTTATATACTGATAAAGCTGGTTTGCCACGTTTACACTTTAAGCAGGCCATCATGCTGAATGGTAAGGTAATGACCAAAGCAACTTTTACAGGAACTTGTATTCCGGCATCGGGGGGCAGACCTTATTTGCCGGCATCGATCACTGAAAAAATTGCTGATGCACCTGTACTCGACGAAGAAGTTTAATTAAGGCTTTGCTACAATTGGTTCTGAAGGATAGTATTTCTTTCTGAACCAAAAAGCAAGGTTAACCAACGCAATCAGTGCGGGCACTTCTACCAGCGGGCCAATGACCCCAGTAAAAGCCTGACCTGAATTAATCCCAAAAACACCTATAGCAACAGCAATAGCGAGCTCAAAATTATTCCCTGTAGCGGTAAAAGCAATTGCAGTGCTTCTTGAATAATCTGCTCCGAAATATTTACCTGCAAAAAAGCTTAAGGTGAACATAATAGTGAAGTAGATGACCAGCGGTATCGCAATCCGGATCACATCAAACGGAATCTGAACAATCAAACTGCCCTTAAGACTAAACATAATGACGATTGTAAAGAGCAGTGCAATTAGTGTAACGGGCGATATCATCGGAATAAATTTAGTCTGAAACCATTCTTCTCCTTTTAAACGGATCAGGGTATATCTGCTGATTACACCCATGGCAAAGGGAATGCCGAGGTAGATTGCAACACTTTTTGAGATTTCGGCAATCGTGATATTCACTTCTAAGCCTTTAAGGCCAAAATAGGGAGGGAGTACGGTGATAAATACGTAAGCGAAAACGCTATATAACAAGACCTGGAAAATACTGTTTAAGGCAATTAAGCCTGCTGCATATTCTCTGTTCCCGTCCGCCAGCTCGTTCCAGACCACAACCATGGCAATACATCTGGCCAGACCGATTAAAATTAACCCGATCATGTATTCAGGATAGTCTCTTAAAAAGGTAATCGCTAAAAAGAACATAAGAAAAGGGCCAATAACCCAGTTCAAGACTAGAGAGATACTTAAAACCTTGGTGTCTTTAAAAACTTCCCCCATCTTTTCATATTTAACCTTCGCTAAAGGAGGATACATCATCAGGATCAGTCCGATAGCCAGAGGGATATTTGTTGTTCCGCTGGAAAATGAATTAATGAAACCAGCAGAGGATGGGATGAAATAACCGGTCCCGACCCCCGCAGCCATGGCAAGAAAAATCCAAAGGGTTAAATAGCGGTCTAAGAAACTTAGTTTCTTTCTATCAGTTGCGGGGGCACAGTGGTTAGCACTCATGGTTTTGTAATTTTTAAGAATTAAAATTGTCTTTAACAAATGCTGAAGAATATTCTTTAATGAGGTCACGGACTCTTCTGAATTCCTGCATCACCTCGTCATCAGTTCCTTTGGCTTTTGCCGGATCAGGGAAATTATAATGAAATTTTATTGCCCGGGCCGGAAAGTAAGGACAACTTTCTTTTGCGTTGTCACAAACTGTGATTACATAATCAAAATCAATGGCGGCATATTCATCCACATGATTTGAGGTATGAGCAGATATATCCAGCCCTGCCTCGCTCATCACTTGAATTGCTTTTGGGTTCACCCCATGTACTTCAATTCCTGCACTATAAATTTCTGCCTGATTACCTGCAAATTGTCTTAAAAAACCTTCTGCCAACTGACTCCGGCAACTATTACCGGTACATAATACTAATACTTTTTTCATCTGAATATTAATTTAGCAGCAGCCAGAATCTGGTGTGCAGGACTGACCTGAGCCGGATGAATTGAACAGTTGGATTTTTGGTTTTTCTGTTTTAGGGACTCCACAGCTTTCACCTCTTCCAATAGCTTTACATTGCGTAAAATCAGGACTAAGGTTAACAACCAGGTTTTCACCTTCAACGGTTATACTTCCCGGGTACATTTGCCTGGTGTCAAATTCTGAATTACCGAATTCTATTTTCACTATACCCAAAGGATTTAGTGCGAGTGATTTTTCAACCAAATCCACTATGGATAAAGCTTTGTGTACCTGCATTGCTCTTTCACTATCCTTTACAGCTGGTTCCCATAACTGAACAATAATTTCTGTCCAGGAATTCATAACCCCACCACAGTCTACAGAAACTATAGGAGCCTGCTTGATTTCAGTAATGTGATAAGAAGCATCTACCCGCTGTTCTGCTGAATATTGAAATTGCAGCGTCAGACCGGGGTGTTGTTGTAACGTTGTTTTAAAGTCGTTCCACTTTGTTAATTCTGTTGTATTCATATATTGCAATTTAACGATTGATAAGTGTAAAAAAAGGTTAACAGCAGTTTGGTTCGCCTTTATAAGAGCCTAGAAAAGCACCTAATTGTAATTCTAATTGTTTCCATACTGCAGGATTGATGCAATAGCATACGCTAACACCTTCAATTGTGCCCTGGATAATCCCTGCATTTTTAAGCTCTTTCAAATGTTGAGAAATTGTAGCTTGTGCTAAACCTAGTTCTTCTACCAGGTCACCACAAATACAGGTGTTCGATTTTAAAATTCTTTGCAGAATAGCTATACGGGCCGGATGTGCCATTGCTTTTAACAATTGCGCCAGCTGATTCTGCTCGTCTGTAAATATTTCTGTTTTTGTAAGTCCCATATATTATATTGCAATATTACGATGTATTGAATTAATCTCCAAATAATTTTATGTTTTTAATAAATTATCAGTCATTACAGATGAGCTTGCAAGGATTTAATAGTTTAAGTAATAAGCTGTTTCGCGTTTAATTTCTTTTAAGACAAAACTGCTGCTCAGGGTTGATATGTTTGATAAAGAGGAGAGGTGGGTTACAACAAATGTATGATAGTCATCTACATCGTCCACAACGATTTTTAACAGATAATCCTGTCCTCCGGCAATACATAATACTTCCAGCACCTCTTTAAAGCAGATAACTGATTCTTCGAAGTTTTTCAGGGTTTCTATAGATTGTTCTTTGAGGGTTACTGTACAAAGCACGAGCAAATGTTTACCAAGCCTTTCTCTATTAACCAGCGCCACATACTTTTCAATATATCCCTCTGTTTTTAATCTTTTAATTCTTTCATGGGTAGGGGAAACACTGAGTCCAATCTGCTGGGCTATATCTTTAGTGCTTAATGAAGAGTCTTTTTGAAGGATATTCAATATACGGGTATCCAGCTTATCTAATTTATCAATCATTGTATTTTACTGAAATTGGATTCAGTAAGGTACAAATATGATGTTTTTTACTGTGAATGTATTCCTGAACAGTATTTTTTACTGAATATCATTTAACCAAAGAAAATAATCTGGTAGGTGCCTAATTTTGAAGAATTAAATACCATTATACAGACAGGCCACCAAATGAAAACACAATTGAACACTCAGGACAATGAACGTCTGAGTACTTATATGAAAATGGCAGAGGAACGCTCGAAATATTTTATCGGCTATCCTATTGCGCAAGACTTTGATTATTCTGAGTTATATCCGCTGCTTAAACTGCCTTTAAATAATGTGGGTGACCCTTGGGTAGAATCTACTTATGATTTGAACTCCCGCTCTCTGGAACTGGAAGTATTGGAGTTTTTTGCTGAACTTTTCAATGCACCAGCAAAGAACTGGTGGGGATATGTAACCAATGGAGGGTCGGAAGGAAATCTTTACGGTTTATACGTAGCAAGAGAATTATACCCTAATGGAATTGTTTATTATTCAGAAGCAACTCACTATAGCGTACAAAAGAATATCCAGTTATTAAATCTGCGCAGTATTGTTATCAGAACCCAGGAAAACGGGGAAATGGATTATGAAGATTTGAATGCAATGGTACAAATGCACCGTGATCAGCCCGTAATTATTCTTGCCAATATCGGTACAACAATGATGGAAGCGAAAGATGATTTGCAGCAAATTCAGCAGATTTTGCGCAAACAGGCAATCAAAAATCATTATATCCACTGTGATGCAGCTCTGGCAGGTACGTATAGTGCTTTATTAGATCTTAAACCAGGATTTGATTTTACAAATGGTACCGATAGTATGGCCATTAGCGGACATAAATTTATTGGCTCACCTATTCCTTGCGGCCTGGTACTGGTTAAAAAGAATTATAAAGACAGGATCGGAAAGGCAATCCCTTATATCGGTACAGTAGATACTACCATTACTGGTAGCCGCAATGGTCATAGTCCTATTTTTATGTGGTATGCGATTAAGAAATTGGGTAAAGAAGGATTGAAGCAGCGTGCGCTGGAATGTTTGGAAATTGCAGCTTATACAGTGAAAAGTCTGAATGCTATCGGCGTTAAAGCATGGACTAATCCTTCGGCATTGACAGTCGTATTTCCTGCACCCTCAATAGCACTGAGACAGAAGTGGCAAATTGCAACTGAAGACGGTAACAGCCACGTAATTTGTATGCCTGGTGTAAGTAAGGAGCAGATTGATCATTTTGTTGCTGACTTAAAGGAAGACCTGGTTGCAAATGCACCTGTTATTACTTTATAACAAGTTGTTCCTTGAAAATTATTGATCACAAAAGGCAGTGCGTTTATGCGTGCTGCCTTTTGTTATGAAAAAGTTACTTTTTGCAGTATAAACCGGACTAAACAATGTCCTTCCAGACTACCGATTCCCCATTATGATTTGTATTTTTGGATTTTCCTGTAATCCAATATAAATTGATAGACACCGCAACTGTAAATAGAAAAAAGTTTTTAACCTGGTTTTTAATAATCCTGTGTTCCGGGTTCATATTTTTATCCTTCATTGTCGCATTATTTCCGCCGTCGGCTATCGATTTAAAAGTTTCTGCACTGGTACAATCAACTCAGAGTCCTGAATTGGACAGAAATATGGAATTTATTAGCTTGTTTGGCGCTTTTCCTGTTCCGATGTTTATGGGGTTTATAGTAGCTATCATCTTTTACGTCTTTAAATTTCGCAGAGAGGCACTTTTTGTTATACTTACTTTTAGCTCCGGGCTGATCAGTACAGTCATCAAATTGCTGGTTAACCGGCCAAGGCCTACAGCAGCCCTGGTCAGAATAGTTGAAGTGGCTAAACAGCAAAGTTTTCCAAGTGGACATACCTTATTTTATACCATTTTTTTTGGCTTTCTACTGTTCCTGATGTGGAATCTTAAGCAAATTAACCTGGTTTTAAGGGTAGTGGTAGCTTTGCTGTCTGCGCTGTTGATCTTAACAATACCTTTTTCACGCATATACCTGGGCGCTCATTGGCTAACAGATGTACTGGGCGGATTTATGCTTGGCCTGATCTGTTTATACTTTATTGTAATTTTATACCTGAAAGAAACACATTAATTAGATACTTTTTTCAAGGATTAACAGGTGTTTACACCGTATCCCATTTTCAATAATCGGGTGAGGGTAATGATCGATAAAGAAGTTGTGATTCATACCAACGAGTTCAAAATTTTCTTTTTGATATAAAGCGAGCTGGCCGATGCTTGAATTTCCGGTTGCAATCCTCAATGTTTTAAATCCTTTGGCTATAGAAGCATTAACCGCCTTTTTTAATAAACGCTTGCCTAAGCCAATACCCTGATACTGGGCTTTAACGGCAATGTTTTTGATTTCAATAGTACTTTTGTTTAAAGGTAACAATACAAAAGCGCCTATGATTTTTGTCCGGTACAGCGCCACAAAGATCTGGTTATTATGTGTATATGAATTTATAACTTCTATGGATGGATCAGCAGATAATAAAAGGTCATAGAGTGTCCGGTTGATTTCATTCTTTTCCGTAAACGCCAATTCCTGGTGGATAGACAGGTGCTCAATTTTTTCATTGACCAGCCGCAGCCGTTCTTCAATGGTAATATCACTCTCTAACCTGAGGATTGGTGTTTTTAATTTATTGAGCCATTTCGTATGCTGTTCAAAACTTCTGCTGGGAAAACCTGGCTGGTCATAACCTGATGCCCATTCAATAAATTCAGCATGCTTTTTTTTCCAATAGTCATCTGTCTCCATCAGCTCTCCGTACAGCGCTGTTTCTCTTTTAATTAAGCGTGGTATTCTGATCGCAGAAGGGATCCATAAGAATACAACCAGGTCGAAGAAATTAACGAATTGCGCATTCCAATTTAATATTGAGCCAGAAACAACAATGTTTTCATTTTTATTAAAATCGTTAGTAAATAAGTCGTCGCGTTCTTGTGGATCGCGCTTTAATTCAAATGGTATTTCGCTTTTAAGCCAGTAATAGTCATCAGTATCAAGGTGACTAAAACCCAGCTCAATGGAGAGACGATGGGCTAAAGTAGTTGTACCAGAGCCTGATGCTCCAAAAATCATGATTTTCATCGAGTAGTTAGTTATAGTAGATTAAACGAAAATATGAAAAGAATAGTTTATTTTTACTGTTTGCTAAAAATATTAGTATTCTTTTTGCGCTAATAATTTTTACCAACAGGATAGGGGGAGATCTTTCCGATGAGTTGAAAACCGCAATTACGGGCATTAATAATGCTGAAAAGATAGTATATAATTAGCTGTATTTCTTGATTTTAAATACTTTAAAATAGTGTAGTTGTATATAAAACTTTTAATGTAAAAATTAGTTATATAGGTTTAATATATTTACTGTTTTTAAAATCTGATTTATTTTATGGATAACCATGCTGACTGATGCCCTTTTTCAAGCCCTGTTCAATAGCTCTTCGCCGCGTCTGCTCTTAAGTGCCCACGGCCGGGATTTTATAATTATCAACACTAATGAAGCTTTTAGAATAGCGAGCTTAAATGAGGCTTTAAGTGCGACAGGTAAAAGTATCTGGGATTTGTTTAATGCGGGAAACTGCAGCTGTGAAAATTTACTTTTGCTGGAAAATTCTTTAATGCAGTCAGTCGAACTCACGCAGAAATCAGAACTTCATGATTTCGAATATCAGTTTGCAGCAGCAGGACAAATCAGAAATTATTGGAAACTGGAAATTGTAGCTATAGCTAATCATGACGGGCAGCCTCCATCTGTTCTTTTGACTCTTGATTTGCAAAACGAACAAAAGAATACAGGTATTCAGCAGCATCCGGAACTTTTAAATATTGTTAGTCATATTCCTGTAGGTCTGTGCATTTTGTCTGGTCAGGAAATGAGATTGGAAATTGTAAATGAACGGATGTTAAGTCTGTGGGATAGAAATTATTCTATTTTAGGTTTGCCTTTATTGGAATTTATGCCGGAAATAACGCACCAGGTGTTCCCCCAATTATTACAGCAGGTTTATACTTCCGGAATTCCGTTTAGTAGCAGAGGAGCAATTGCACAACTCGTTGTAGGCGGGCGTTTAAAAACACTCTATGTAGATTTTTCTTATACACCATTGAAAAATAGTGAAGGAGCGATCGATAGTATTCTGGTGATGGCCGAAGATGTAACCAGCAGTGTAATGGGTTTGCAGCGGGAACAGCAATTAACAGAAAAGCTAACGGCTATTAATGAAGAATTATCTGCTTCTATTCTCGAATTGGCAGAAAATGAATCCAGGTTCAGATTTTTACTGAATGCTTTGCCACAGCAGGTTTGGACGGCAGATTCGGCAGGTTTGCTGGATTATGTAAACCAGGTAGTCTGTGATGATTTCGGCTTCGATGTGCCAACGGTTATAGGGCATGGCTGGCAGAAATTTGTACATCCTGATGATTTAGTGCAGTCTCTTGAAAAGTGGAAGAATGCTTTGGAAACAGAGTGTGAATATGTAACTGAGTTTAGACTATTATGCCACGAAGGAAACTATAAATGGTTTTTAGCCAGGGCCATCCCATTGATTGAAAATGGTAAATTATTACTTTGGATAGGGACTAATACTAATATCGACCTGCAAAAAAACAATGAGCAGCGTAAGGATGAGTTTATATCGGTTGCCAGCCATGAACTCAAAACACCATTAACCAGTATTAAGGCATTTAATCAGTTGATTCAGCGTAAAAACAAGGAACACGCGCTCGATGGCTTTATCGCGAAGTCTGCTCAGAATATTTCCCGTTTAGAAAGATTAATAAAAGACCTGCTGGATGTAACGAAAATCAATGCAGGTAAGATTACCTATGAGCTTGAGTTTTTCGATTTCAAAAAGATGCTGATCGAAAGTATAGAGAATGTTCAGCTGACGGCCCCGGACCATGAAATTATTTTGGAGAAAGCAGCAGAAATCAGCTACCCCGGAGATCAATACAGACTGGAACAGGTAATTCATAATTTTTTGACCAATGCGGTAAAATATTCCCCTGATGGTCAAAAGGTAATTGTAAAGTCGATAATCGAAGGGACTGACTTGCTTGTATCTATCCAGGATTTTGGTATTGGTATAGCTGAAAAAGATAGGATGAGGCTATTTGAAAGATATTATAGAGTTGGTGACAATGCCATGCGATTTGAAGGACTAGGCCTTGGTCTTTTTATTTCTTCGGAAATTTTAAGGAGACATCAGGGGAACTTCTGGATAGAAAGCGAGCCTGGGCTTGGCTCTACTTTCTTTTTCCGGTTACCAGTGGTCAGCTAACCTGGTTTACTCATTAGGTATAGCAAACTCCTTATAAGCTAAACCCCCGACTATCCCCAATCCATTTTGTATATTACTGTGGATAATCACCTTTTCTGAAAAGGGGTTGTCTTCGCTGTCATCTGCTTTGGATACACTCTTTAGATATTTATAACTGGTTTCAGTCAATAAAGTGACTTCTATATACATATTCTTTGATGCGGGTTTGTAATCTGTACTGAAAGCATAAAATTTAGTTTCCCCTGCTGGTTGCGCCTTTTCTACAAATAATGATTTTTTGTCTGAATTTCCACTTCCAAAAATATCAGTGTTATTGACCGGGCGGATATAAAATGGTATTTTTTTAGAGGGCTTGCCGGAATTGTTCTCTTCATATAAAATCCTGAAGCGATAATATTGCTTTTCCTTGCTGTTGTTCTTTAGCAGGAAATTGAACTTTAGTTTATAATCGTCGCTATTTGATTCAATCACTGCCTGATTATTGATGTCTATGGTAGTGATGTCCGGAATGATGTCACTGCCCTCAACCAGGTTAAAACCAGGTGCGGCAGCTGTTATTCTATATTTTTTATCTTTTAGTACCCCAATGGTGCTTACATAATATTTTTTACCGTCTATGGTCTGCGGCTTTAATGATTCTTTAAAAACATCATTTTCATAGAGTTTTGTTTCCGCATGCTCAGGGTCTTTAAATGATTGTCCTTCTGCTAGTCTGCCAGATAGCGTAAAGCGTACTTTCAATGGCATATTTTCACTCATTAATACATTCAATACTGGACGATCTGCATCTGAAGGTAAATCGATGGTTAATTTTTTCTCACAAGATGTCAATAAGCTCATTGCAAGTATGGGGAAGAAGTTAATTGTTTTCATGATTAAAATTTAAGGCTGTAAGAAATGCTGGGCATAATAGGTAACAAGCTGTTTCCGGTCAGATTAGCTGTATTTCCTTTGTAATCTTTGACATTGAAATAAAATAAATTTTGTCGGTTATAAACGTTGTAAATACTCACATTCCAGGTACGCACCTTACCACTTTCTTTGAGTTTGATAAAACTTATACCAACGTCTAATCTATGTGTAGGCTGTATACGAATGTTATTTCTGGACTCGATATAGTCGAGCTTTTGAGTTTTTTGCGGTTGATCCTGTTCAGGGCTAACTCCTTCAAATTGTGTGGTGGGCATGGTAAAAGGTGATGCACTCTGGTAAACAAAAGTTGCTGAAAGTTCAATTCCTGGTTTTAATTTATAAACCCCAACCAGGTTTAACGTGTTCCGGCGGTCATACTTATAAGGATAAGTTTTTCCATGGTTGATTTCCGGCAGGCTGCGGTTTGTCCAGGCCAGTGCATAGCTGGCCCAGCCTGTTAAGCGGCCTGTTTTCTTTTGAAGGAATAATTCCAGGCCATAAGCTTTGCCTTTGCCACTGGTGATTTTATTCTCCCAGTCATTATGTTCGCTGGTTACTACATAGTCTGCGCCGTCTTTATATTCAATGATATTATCCATTGTTTTATAATAGCTTTCGGCAGAGAATTCAAACTGATTATTAAAAATATTACGGGATATGCCCAGTGCAAATTGATTAGATTGCTGCGGAAGTACTTTGCTTGTTGCAGGAACCCAAAGATCGGTAGGCAGGGAAATAGAATTGCTGGCTAACAGGTGCATATATTGGGTCATCTTTGCATAAGATGCTTTCAGCGCCCAATCACCCGGCAATAGATAGTGTGCACTGATGCGTGGCTGCAAAGAAGTATAGAACTTGCCCTGTACATTAAATCCGCTGGCATGCACGCCTATGTTTGCTTTCAGCTTGTCGGTGATTGTCCAGTCATCTTCAGCATAAAGATCAAGTTCCGTTGCTTTAATTTTACCGCCCAGATTTTCATCTTTCAAAGTTTCATTATTGAAAGACTGTTTGGAAAGACTCGTGCCGGGAGTAAAAGTGTGCAGGGTAGAAGAAGCACCCATCTTTATACTATGGGCAGGTAATGGCTGATAATCAAAATCTATTTTGGCAGTATAATCTGTAATACCTGAGTTAATATTCAGGATGTCATCTGAGTTTGCATTTGCTTTTGAACCAAAAATTGAAGAAGTCATGGTGGTATTAAACTTGTATTGCGAGGTAGTCAGCGTAGTATTTGCAAATAGTTTATTAGAAAAAATATGATTCCATCTTGCTGCACCTGTCATATTGCGCCAGCCTAAACCAAAATCCCCAAGTGTGGTCGAACCATCACTGCTTCCTTGTTTTACTTTTGTCCTTAACTTATCCTGGCCGTTGTAAAAACTTAAATAAAGGTGGTCTTTATCAGAGAATTTATGGTGAATTTTAGCGTTAAGGTCATAGAAATATAATTGAAATTTTTCTACATCCGGCTGACTGCTTTTTAATATCGGAGTAATCAACAAGTCATGATAAGTTCTGCGGCCGGAAATGATAAAAGAAGTCTTATCTTTTTTGAGCGGGCCTTCCACGGTCAATTGAGAAGCGAGCAGCCCCAAAGTAAACTGTCCGTGTATCTTGTTCATATTGCCATCATTCATCGCAATATCTACCACTGAAGATAGCCTGCCGCCATAACGCGCAGGAAAAGCACCTTTATAGAGGTCTACATTTTTAATTGCGTAAGTATTGAAAGCTGAAAATATCCCTAATAAGTGTGATGGATTATATAAAGGTGCCCCGTCCAGTAAAATCAGATTTTGATCAGGAGAGCCTCCGCGTACCAGCATTGCACTGGTACCTTCACTACCTTGTTGTACTCCCGGGAGTGTTTGCAGGGCTTTGAATAAATCCGGTTCGCCAAAAAATTTCGGTAAGGCCTGAATCTGACTGATTGGGAGATTAATTTTTCCCATTTGTGAAGTGTTTTGAATAGGGGCACTGTTTGTTCCTTTGATGATAACAGTGTTCAATTCGTTTTGCAGAGGTCTTAAACGAAAAGCAACTGTACTTTTTAAGGTTAAATTGATTAAAGTATCTATTGTTTGATAACCTATATAAGAGATACGGAAAGTGGCAGTATCTGCAGGAATAGTCAAACTGAAATAGCCGTAGTTATTTGTTGTTGTACCGGTTTTTATACCTTTTGCAGTAATACTTACGCCAATCAGCGTTTCACCGGTAGTTTGATCGGTTATTCTTCCATTTAATGTTTTTGAATTACTTTTTTGCGGGGAAACAGGTTTTAAGCTGGTTTGTGCCTTTACGCAGGTAGTTTTAAAAATGAGCAGTAAAAAAGTGGAGAGTAGTGTTAATCTGGCAATTTTTATAAAATTGGGTACGTTCATGTGTATTTTAAATTCACCACTAAGACGCACCTTTTCAGGGATACCCCTATAGTGTGAAAAATATTATTGTAAAGCACTGTAGCATTATATAGTTATCATACGTTTTACCTCTTGATAACTATTTTTTAACTATTAATCTCATTCCGCTATAAAATGAAGATATGTTTTCACTTACTTAAATTTATGCTGCTGTGCTGCAGGGGCAAACTCAGATCATAATATGTTTTTTTTCTAATTTAGTTTAGGCTCACTTCTCAAGTAATTGCAATATTTATGAAAAGCAGTTCATTTATCTTGTGGTTTTTTAAGTATTTAAAATTAAAATAGTATTTTGAGCAAAAAACGAAATTGATGAAGAAATATATTGGAATAGCAGTTTTATCAACTTTGGTGGCTTGTACCGGTACCGTGAAAAATGAAACTGCTGTAACAGACAGCACAGCTACTGCTGAAAAGGCAGCAGAGGTGAATGATGTTAAGCTTGCTGATCCCAAATCAGAAAGTATATATAAGAGCTACATTAGCTTGAAAAATTCGCTGGTTGCCGGTAATGCAGCGGCTGCGCACCAGACTGCCCTTGACCTGGCTACTTCGCTTAAAGCTTTTGAAGGTTGTGAAAACACGGCTTTGATTGCAGAGAAAATAGCAGGTACTGAGGATATTAAAGTGCAGCGTAAAGAATTCACCGCGTTGAGTTCTGATGTTATCGCACTTTTTAAACATGCAGATATTACACAAGGCTCTATTTATGTACAACATTGCCCGATGGCCAATAATGGCGATGGGGGAGATTGGTTGTCTTCAGAGAAAAAGATCAGTAATCCATATTACGGAAAAGAAATGATGACTTGCGGCGCAGTGCTGGAAGTGCTTAAAGCAAAGAAATAAGCTCAATTCTTACTTAATGATGACCCGCAGTTAACAATTATTTAACAGCTTTGTTATCATTGTATGTAGGCTATTTCATTAGAATAGTTAAATTTGTTATTTATAAATTAGAAGATATATGTCAGATATTGCAGAAATTAAGATCGATGGTAAAGTATATGAATTTCCCATTGTAACTGGTACCGAAGGTGAAAAATCAATTGATATTTCGAAATTAAGGGATTTAACAGGACACATTACCCTGGACTTAGGCTACAAAAACACAGGATCTACAAAAAGTGCAATTACCTTTTTAGATGGTGAAAAAGGAGTCTTGAAATACAGAGGTTATTCAATTGAGGAGCTGGCAGAGAAATCTACTTTCCTTGAAGTTGCTTTTCTACTGATCTACGGCGATCTGCCAACAGCTAAAGCACTTGAAGATTTTCAATCTCAGATCACCAAGCATACGCTGATCCATGAGGATATGAAAAAATTCCTGGACGGATACCCTTCAAAATCTCACCCAATGGCTCAGTTAGCTTCATTGGTATGTTCTTTGTCAACATTTTATCCAGAGTCGCTGAATGCAAATTCTTCGCCTGAAACAATGAACCTTACGATGATCAAATTGCTGGCTAAATTCCCGACAATTGTATCATTTATCTATAAAAAATCTTTAGGTCATCCACTGATCTATCCTAAAAATAAATACGATTATGTAAGTAACTACCTGAACATGACTTTCGGTCAGCGTACAGAAGAGGTTGAAATTGACCCGGTAGTAGTGAAAGCGATGAATACTTTACTGATTTTACATGCTGATCATGAGCAAAACTGTTCTGCATCTACAGTAAGAATGGTAGGTTCTTCAGATTGTAATTTATACGCTTCAGTTTCTGCTGGTATTGATGCGCTGTGGGGCCCGCTTCATGGTGGTGCTAACCAGGCTGTAATTGAAATGCTTGAATTGATTAAAGAAGACGGTGGAGATACCGAGAAATGGATTAATAAAGCAAAAGATAAAAATGATCCTTTCCGTATGATGGGATTTGGTCACAGAGTTTATAAGAACTTTGATCCGCGTGCTAAAATTATCAAAAAAGCATGTGATGATATTCTGGAGAAATTAGGTATCAATGATCCTGTTCTTGAAATTGCTAAAAAACTGGAAGAAGCAGCTTTAAGTGATCCTTATTTTGTAGAGCGTAAATTATATCCTAATGTTGATTTTTACTCAGGTATCATCTACAGAGCATTAGGTTTCCCTACAGATATGTTTACTGTATTATTCGCCCTTGGACGTTTACCGGGATGGATTGCACAATGGAAAGAAATGCACGAAAATAAAGAGCCGATCGGCCGTCCGCGTCAGATTTACGTTGGACACACCAACAGAGCTTTTGTTGAAATAGAAAAACGATAGTACTGACATCCTGAACTAAAAAATACCTTAAGTTTTAGCTTTAGGATATAGTCAAAAATCCCCGTTAATAAATTTAACGGGGATTTTTTGTGTCTGATCAGCTTGCCGGAATTTAATAGTGTACTTTACTGATCTGTATTTTTTGCAAATTACCCTGATCATCTTTTACGGTTATTGTAGCTGTTTGTTTACCAGCTAATATATGCGGGCGGTTCAGCATATCACATAAGGTAACTTTGGAATAATCCACATTATCAATTGCCAGGATACGCTGCCCGGGTTTTACTTCGTTTTTATACTTGTCCCAGACTACGCCAATCGCAAGCCTGTCATTAATTACCGTGGGCACAAATGGCCATTGTTTCTCTCTGACCTCATTGTCTTTTTTGATGCTGTTGAAGTAGAATTTATTATGAATAAAATCTAATGTGACAATTCCATACAGCAGAATTTTTGACCCTATAGCTGAACTGCCACTTTTATTGGTTTCTACAATTGTATTGTTAAACAGCCCATTACCTATGTTGATCTGGGGAATTCTTATCAGATATTTTTCAGCACTTTGCTGCAAACCCAGTCCGCCTATTGTATTGGCTCCATAACCTTTGGCCAGAATTTCATAAATACCGGTTTCCGGTAACTGATTCACGAGGTCTTCAGAGATCCGCAGAAACTCATTGTCACCGGTATCAAAACCAAGGTCAACTGTAATGTTATCTTTCAGCAGGATCTTAATTATTGGATTACTTTGATAACTTGTATTGGTAATCATTGGTGAACTGTAGCTATCATTCAGCTTTAATTTTTCCAGCTGATCGGTCAGAATAATGACCTGCTTTGCTCCATTGATACTCACTATAGAATTGCGGAGAATATTGCTGCCAATTACTCCATCAATCCCCCAGCATCTGTAGAAGTCCGGGAAAAGTGTGATAGCGGGGATATGATCAAAAGTGACTTTACCGATTTTGATCTGAGGGATCTGTACGACACCCATCGTGTCGGTCACACCATTGACATCCGAAAGCGTGTCTTCATCCAGAAACTTAGCTTTTATCTGCTTAACCAGTTCAGGACTAATGGCAACCGGTGCACCGGTATCAAATAAAAACTTATGCTTTTTGCCATGCAGTTCTACCTGGATAAACATTTTGCCGTTTATCGTTTGGTAGGGAATCTCCTCATAATAATTTTTGGATGAAGTTCCTCCCTGGTTATAAGTAAATTCTTGTGCATTGGCATGGGAGCAAATAGCCAGTAGTAAACAGAGGTTGAGAATGAATTTCATTGCGTCATATTAGCGCAGCAATTTAAACGTTTTTAATTAATTTTCAACCAGCCGGTTATGCTTAATCTTGGTTTATTCGTCATTAATACTTCATGGACGAGTTCACTGCTTTTGAAGAAAACACTTTTACCATTATCAGGTGATATTTTTTGCAAACTATCCGCATGGTGAATACAAAGTTCTCCGCCATCATTTTGCTGCCAGTCAGCATTCAGGTAAATGATCATTGAATATTGCCTGCTATCATTGTTCTTGAACTGATCCAGATGTTTTTTATAGAAACTTCCTTCTTCGTATAAAGTATAATGGAATTCATAACCAGTAATTCCGGTGTAACAAGAGCTGTTCAGGTAACTGACAAAGCTATCCATCAAATCAAAAAAACTGTTTTCGTGAATATTATTATGCTTTCTGTCTAACCAGTAGATCTTATCACTTCTAACCAGCTGATCATGAGAAACACTAGTTTCATTTCCTGTTCCTGCGGATAGCAGTAATTTATTGTGGTAAAGGCCGTACAGGTTTTCTTTGAGTTGTGCAGCTAAAGCTACGCTTAAAAAATTTTCTGTGATGCCTACCTTATTGTCTATAAAACTATCGATTAGCGTGTTAAAGGTGTTTTGCAAGGAGCGGGGTGGGAAAATATATGGCAAATCGCCAGCATGTTGGTGAAGGTAGGTTTAATTAATCAATAAAATGCTAATTTTGCAACCCTAACGAGCATCTCAATTTTAACCAATGAATTTATTAGAAGCAAGAGTACTATGGAGTTATGCTCATGAACTGGAGTCAAAAACAGGAATTAACAATATTGCTGCCCAGTTTACAGGTGTTCCCCCAATACACAGTCATACCGGTGTTTTAGTTTTAACAAGAAAAGGATTAACCGTTCAGGGTGATGATCAGGATGTGGATTTGAAGATCTCACTAGGAGATATAGAAGAAGTTTATGTAGGTTTTGATGAAAATTACCAGCGTAATTTTGTTAAAAACCTGGGTTTATTATGTCAGCCGCTAAGAATCTTAACCAATGACGGGATTTCGAAAAAGACAATCTACCTGATTTTGGATTACAATTATTTTGGTTGTGCCAGGAACCTGACCTTATTTAATATGCTGCAGGAAATGTTAGCCTGAAAGGAAGAGATTCTATATTGGAATCTCTTCCTTTTGAATTTTATCACCCGGGGTGATAAAAAATATTTAAGTTTGCATTTCTTCAAAAATAACTATGGCAGATTTCTTTAAAAAGAACGGGATTAAAATTATCTCAATTTTATTACTTATTCTTATCCTTGGTGACGCATGGCTTTTATTAACCAAAGGCTTTTCCTCTACCGTACTTTCGGGTTTAATCGGTTGCTCACTTACTTTATTTGGCTTGAATTACTTCAAAAATAAAAGCTAAACCAGCATTCCATTTTTGATCTCATGATAAATCTCTGTGGTTTCCGGGACTGGAATCCCCAGCGCTTTTCCGTAGGCTATAATTGCCCCGGCAAATAGTTCAAGCTCTGTATTTTCTTTTCCTGATTGGACATCCAGTTGCAAAGAAGTTGGTGTTTGAAAAGGGAAGGAGGCTGCTTTCTGAAAGGTTTGCGCAATGATGTTTTCAGGAAGATTGATCTCTTTTCTGATCGCGATTGCCTGTATTTCCTGCATCACTTTTAAAGCTCTCTGATGTAATTCTTCTTCCTCATTAACCTGTCCGATTGATTTGTTGTATCTGGCAGAAACCAGGCCAAAGCTCGCAATGAAAAAGTATTTGGACCAGATGGCCGGAAATGAATCTTCTTTGTAGTCTATATCAACCGATGCGTCCTTAAACAAGTCAACGATACCCTGAGGATCGAACTCCTGATGTGCCGGATCTTTACCTACAATGATTTTACCCGGGTTTCCTTTATGTTCAACAACTCCTTTTTCTTTGATATGCGAGGCTACATAAACACAAGAAGGCAGTACAATTCCACTGGATATTATTTTACGTATCCTTTCATAAATGTCCACGCCATTCATCAATGGCAGAATAACCGTATCATTTTTGATTTTATCTTTTAATTGATTGCAGATGTTTTCCAGATCATACTCTTTCACACAGATTACAAATACATCTGTATGACCCAGCTCAGCCACTTCTTTTAAAATTTGATGAGGTCTGGCAATAGCATCTTCGTTCTCTGCAGAAAGCAGGGTAAGGCCATTTTCTTTAACAATGTCGTAAGTTTTTTCGCGGGCAATAAAAGTAACGTTGATTGCGCTGTCTGCAGCATATTTCCGGGCAAGTTTAAACCCGAAATAACCACCAACACCGCCTAATCCGATAATAGCAAATTCTGTTGTTTTCATTTTTCTGTTAAAATTTTAACTGATCTGATTAATAATCCGCAAGGTGGACAAATTACATGTTATCAAATATAAATCCTAATCAGAAAGTGGAAAGATGACGGGGTGATGAAACAGGTGACCGGGGAGGTCACAGTTGTTATAGGAATGTTATACCCTGCTCAAAAAAGCAGGATATAACATCAATAAGATTACATTAATACACCTGCGATAGAAGCAGAAAGATAAGAAGCTAATGTTCCGCACATTAACGCTTTTAAACCTAATTTGGCTAAATCTGCGCGGCGTTCCGGAGCTAATTCTCCAATTCCACCAATCTGCATACCAACGCTGCTGAAGTTAGCAAAACCGCAAATAGCGATACTGATAATCAATACACCTTTTTCAGTAACGATCGGAACTGCTTTAGTCGTCAGGTTTTTGAAAGCCAGGAATTCATTCACGGTTAATTTTTGACCAAGAAGGGTAGCTGCGTTGCTCACATCCACATCAGGAATACCCATTGACCAGGCAAATGGATAGAACAATCTGCCAAAGATCCAATCCAGTGATAAATTAAAGTTTGGATTGAAAAGGTGGCCTATGTTAACTAAAGTATAATCTACTAAAGCGATTAAGGCAATAAAGCCAATTAACATGGCAATTACATTCATGGCTATTTTAAACCCTTCGCCTGCACCATGTGAAATGGCATCGATCAGGTTTGTATATTCACTTTTAACCTCAAGTTTTACTTTACCCATAGTTTGTGAAACTTCTGTTTCAGGGAAAACTATCTTAGAAATAATCAAGGCTCCCGGAGCAGCCATTAAACTGGCCATAATCAATTTCGGGGCAAGGTTCATTCCAGCCTGAGCACCCATGTTTGCATATACAATCAGGATACCACCGGCAATACACGCTAAACTACCGCTCATAGAAGCCAGCAGTTCACTTTTTGTCATCCCTTTAAGATAAGGTTTGATCATAACCTGAGCTTCAACCTGGCCAACAAAAGCGCTGGCTACGTTACTCAGGGCTTCAGCACCACTCACACGCATAATAAAGTTCATTCCTTTCGCAATGACAGATACAATACGCTGCATAATACCAAAATGATAAAATATAGCTACCAGCACACAAACCAGGATGATTGTGGCCGTTACATTAAAGGCGAAAATGAAACTTTCAGGGGCAGCATAGGCATGTGTCTGACCATCAAAACCAATCACAGCAACACCACCATAAACAAAATCAACACCTACTTTAGCAAATTGCTCGATTTTTTGCATTCCTTTTCCAAGGAACTCAAAGAAGTGCTGAACAGGCGCAACTCTCAGCACCAGGATTGCGATGACTATCTGGAGCGTAAGCCCACTTGCTACAAGTCTAAAATTAATCTTCTTCTTGTTGTTAGAACAAAGATAAGCAAGGCCCAATATAAAAATGACGCCAATTACTCCGTGAAAACGCTCCATAAAAATTATTCAAATAAAAAAATTTGGGTAGAAAAAATAAAGATGTGTATAAACTTGCAAATATTAACTATTGGGATGAATTTCTTTTGTTGAGTTCATCTCTGATACGGGCCGCTTTTTCGTAGGCCTCCTCAGCAATAGCTTCCTGAAGTTTTTGATTAAGTTCCTCAACGCTAAGGCTTCCAAAGCCAGTTCCGGGAATTGAAGTATCAATATCGTCCTGTCCTTGTTCCTTATTCAGGTTATCCATGTTTTCGAGAAAAACAAAGTCGTTACCTTCGATAACGATACCTGCAGAGGATAAAATAAATTCGTAGGTATAAATTGAGGAATTAAAACGAACAGCCAGTGCAATTGCATCTGATGTTCTGGCATCGATTTCCTCAGTTCTTTCACCGTCCGTACAGATCAGCTTAGCAAAGAAGACACCATCTACAAGGTTGTAGATTAGTATTTCTTTGATTTCAATTTTATAAGTCTGCGCAAATGTTTTGAATAGATCATGCGTCAACGGCCTGCTTGGGGTCATTTTTTCAATCTCAATTGCAATAGCCTGAGCTTCGAATGCACCTATGATGATAGGTAAACGTCTTCTGCCGTTTACTTCTCCAAGTACCAGTGCGTAGGCTCCGGATTGGGTTTGGCTATAGGATAAGCCAACAATATCTAGTTTTACTTTTTTCATATTTATGAATATCCGGCGGAAACTTTCATCTCCGCCTGATATTAATATTAAGCTTGATGTGCTTTTAGAGCCTCAATTAATTTAGGGACAACCTCAAAGGCATCGCCAACGATTCCATAATCAGCAACTTTAAAGAAAGGAGCTTCCGGATCTTTATTGATGACTACAATTACTTTAGAAGAACTTACTCCGGCTAAATGCTGGATAGCTCCTGAGATACCTATAGCAATATACAAATTTGGACTGATTGCAATACCTGTCTGACCAACGTGTTCTGAGTGTGGTCTCCAGTCTGCATCCGAAACTGGTTTAGAGCAGGCTGTAGCTGCACCTAATAAGCCAGCCAGTTCTTCGATCATACCCCAGTTTTCAGGTCCTTTCAAACCTCTTCCTGCAGAAACAACCAGTTCCGCGTCAGGCAGAGAAACTTTATCAGTAGCTCTCACGATTTCTTTAACAATTGCTGTCAGGTCAGTAGCCTGAACAGCAGGAGAGAAGGCTTCGATTGCAGCCGTAACCGGTGATTCTTTTACGCCGAAAGCATTTGGGTTCAATGCGATTACTTTATTTGCTGAGATCAGCTCAGTAACTGCAAATGCTTTTCCGGAGAAAGCACCTTTTTTTACCAGGAACTTACCGCCATCTAATTGCGGAAGTTCGATAGCACCATCCACTAAACCTGCTTTTAATTTAACTGCTACACGTGGCGCAAGACCTTTTCCTGAGAAGGAGTTAGAAAGTACAATAATTTCAGCACCCTCTTTCTGAGCAGCTTCTGCAATTACTGCAGCATAAGCCTGGTTAACGAAATTCTTTAATTCTGCGCTCGCCACATTTAATACTTTGGCAGCACCATATTTACCTAATTCTTGTAATTCGTTATCTGCAACGTTACCGATAGATACAGCGGTAAGGCTAGTCCCTGTTTTATCTGCAATGGCTTTTGCATAAGAAACTGCTTCAAAAACAGATTTCTTAAACTTACCGTCGACTTGTTCTACATATACTAAAACTGACATATTTTTTCGCTTAGATTTTTATAATTAATTTTTTAAAACAGACCTTAGATTACTTTAGCTTCGGTATGCAGCAGGCTGATCAGGTTTGCAGCTTCTTCTGCCGGAATCAATTTAACCGTTCCGCGGGTAGGAGGAGTTTCAAACTGTACTACTTTAATTACTTCTTCGATTGGCTGTGCAGCAACCACTGCCAATGGTTTTGACCTTGCTGACATAATACCTCTCATGGTCGGGATGATTGGAAGCGCTACACCTTCAGCACAGCTGGCTACAAATTTACCCGTTACAGTTACAACTTCTTTACCACCTTCAATTTCTCTTTCCAAAGTTGCGGTAGTTCCGTCATAGTCTAATTTTTTGATAATAGAGATTGATGGTATATCTAAAAACCCACCTACCATTGCAGCTATCTGCGCGCCGTTATAATCAATAGATTCACGACCGGTAAGGATCATATCAAAATTACCCTCTTTAGCATATTCTGCGATCTGAAAAGCTGTAAAATAAGCATCACGCGGAGCTGCATCAATTCTGACAGCATCATCAGCACCAATGGCCAATGTTTTTCTGATAGTTGGTTCAGTAGCACTTTCGCCAACATTAATTACGGTTACTGTTCCTTTTCCGCCAGCACAAAGTTCGATCGCTCTTGATAAGGCAATTTCATCATACGGATTCACGATAAACGTAACTCCCGCAGTATTGAATTGGGTATTATCATTAGTAAAAGTTATTTTTGTCGTTGTGTCGGGCACGTTACTGATACAAACTAATATTTTCATATGAATAAGTTGTTTTTTAAATTGATGAAGCCATTATCTAACTGTTATTGGTTTTTATCAGTGTCTAAATATAACGATTTCAAAAAAATGTCTTTTTGCAAATCTAATTAAAAAAGCAGGGATTTAAAATGCAAAGTACCCGATTAAACAAGTTATTATCTTTTTTGGCAGCAGAACCGAATGATCCATTTATCTTATATGCACTGGCAACAGAGTATAACTCCTTAAATGATACTGAACAAGCCTTTCATTATTATCATAAATTAGTAGAAGATCATCCGTCTTATGTTGGAACTTATTATCACTTAGGTAAATTATATCAAAAACACGGGCAGACAGATAAGGCTGTTGAGATTTATCAGCTCGGTATGAAAAGGGCCAGAGAAAAAGGTGACGGACATGCTTTTTCAGAATTACAAGGAGCCTATAATATGGCAGCAGGCCTGGATTACGAGGACGATTAATGAAAGGAATGGAAAAACGACAACTCCTGTTTGTTAAAGATGTCTTTCTTTTTACATTTACAGCATTCGGTGGTGCTCAGGCACATATCTCTCTTCTGTTAAAGTATTTTGTGAAGCAAACGCATTATATTTCGGAAGAGGATCTGTTGGAATTGAACGCGCTGGCCCAGATATTACCGGGGCCGGCTTCCACACAAACCCTGGTTGGAATTGCACATAAGGTGGGCGGATTAAAACTAGCCTTAATTACCTTCCTGATCTGGATCATTCCCTCAGCAGCCATAATGACTTTTGCGGCGATCAGTTTTGCGCAGCTCGATCATAAAGTTCAGTTTGTATTGATCTTAAAATATATCCAGCCCATTGCCCTGGGCATTGTTGCTTTTGGTGCATACACACTTTCCAGAAAGGTTCTGGTCACCCAAACTGCCTTTTTTCTGGCTATCTCTGCAGTGATTGTGACATTGGTATTAAGAAATGCCTATGTTTTTCCACTGGCCATCCTTGTTGGAGGAATGATTTCTTCCGCTTTGGAAACCCCAAAAGAGGAAAGTGAGATCAGGGTAAAGCTATTTGCGAACATTAACCCGAAAAAACTAGCTTATTTTTTCGGTGTCTTATTATTTCTCGCTGCCTTAGGTGCAATCATTAACAGGACTTCTCCTTTTAGTTTGCCAATCAGGCTGTTCGAAAACTTTTACCGCAACGGGATCTTTATTTTTGGTGGCGGACAGGTACTCGTACCCCTGATGTTTACGGAATTTGTGCAAATGAAACATTACCTGGGCTCTTCTGAATTTCTATCAGGTTTCGCTTTACAACAAGCATTACCCGGCCCGACGTTCTCTTTTACGAGTTACCTGGGCGCGATCAGCATGAAGAATTTCGGTTATGGAATTTACGGACAGGTATTGGGCGGGATAGTAGGAGTTTTGGGTATAAATCTTCCGGGATTAATCCTGGTACTGTTTATTGTGCCGTTCTGGGAGGATCTGAAAAAGATCACCAGGATCAAACATTCTTTGTCCGGAATTAATGCAGTGAGTGTAGGCTTTATTATCGCTGCATTTATCTTATTGGTCAAACCAGTTGGCTTTGATCCACTGTCGATTGTAATTATTGCGGTTACTTTTCTGATTCTGAATTTTACCAGGATCAGTCCTCCGCTGATAGTTTTGGCAGGAATATTACTGGGCTACCTGATGTAGCCCGGTAATATGATTATATATTTTAAAATGGAGCGTCTTCGTCATTGAAATCATCCATACGGGATGGCTTGATAATTACGTTCCCCGATGGGCGGTCAAAGTCGGCTGAAGGCAGCATACCTGCACCCGGACTATCCATAGAGAACGAATTTGGCGGCATGAAATCTTCTTCCAGGTCAGTAAATTTAACGTACTTACCAATAAATCTCAACGGTACAATACCCGTTTCACCATTTCTGTGTTTCGCGATAATAACCTCACCAACACCAGCCTGAGATCTTCCGCTTTCATCTTCCGTGATCCCATAATATTCAGGACGGTATAAGAAAAGTACCATATCCGCATCCTGCTCAATAGAGCCGGACTCCCTCAAATCGGATAACAACGGACGTTTACCATTTACTCCCGGCCTGGTTTCCACCGCACGGCTTAACTGCGAGAGGGCAAGAACCGGAACATTTAATTCTTTAGCTACCGATTTCAGGGCTCTGGATATACTACCAATTTCCTGCTCACGGTTACCACCACCACTTTGACCTTCTCCTTTACCGTGCATCAACTGTAAATAATCGATGATGATCATCTGTATATCGTACTGTGATTTTAATCTTCTGCATTTTGCTCTGAATTCAAAGATATTCAGGGCAGGGGTGTCATCAATTAACAGCGGGGCTTCTGTCAGCGTACCAATCTTGCTGTGCAGCTGTTGCCATTCCCATTCCGCTAAGTTTCCCTTACGGATTTTTTCCTGTTCAATCTCTGTTTCTCCGGATATTAAACGATTCACTAACTGTACCGAGGACATCTCCAGGGAGAATACAACTACGGGGCGTTTAAAATCTACCGCTGCATTTCTTGCACAAGTTAGTACGAAAGCGGTTTTACCCATTGCCGGACGGGCAGCAATAATTACTAAATCGGAAGGCTGCCAGCCGCCTGTAATTCTATCCAGTGCTGTAAAGCCAGATGGAACACCAGTTAATCCGTCAGATTTTGTTCTTAATTCTTCCAGTGTGGCCAGAGATTGTTTAATAATCTCGTCCATTTTCTGGGTATCCCTGCGCAGGTTATTCTGAGCGATGTCAAAAAGGCCCTTCTCGGCATTATCCAGCAGGTCGAATATATCAGTTGTATCTTCGTAAGCGTTTTGAATAATCTCGGATGAAATCCTGATCAGTTCACGCTGAATATATTTTTGTGAAATAATACGGGCATGATACTCAATGTTTGCTGCCGAAGCAACCCGGTTAGTCAGGTTGGTGATATAGTAAGCACCACCCACCATTTCCAGCGTACCCAATGTTCTGAGTTCGGAGGTGACCGTTAAAATATCTACCGGTTTAGATTTCTGAAATAAGATCGCAATGGCTTCAAATATCTTTTTGTGAGCCTCAGCATAAAAAACATCAGGCTTCAGAATATCGATAACGGTAGAAAGGGCATCTTTTTCAAGCATCAGTGCACCAAGCACTGCTTCTTCTAAATCTATAGCTTGTGGGGGTATTTTACCCATATTGCTCATTGGGGCACCGACTCTGTTTTTTCTGGAAGAGGTAAAGTTCTGCCTGTCCTGACCTTGTGTTCCGTTATCCGTATTCATAGGCCCAAAAATAGCGAAAAATTTACTCCTGTAAAGATTTCTTTATGAACATTCTAACACCTGAATATCATAGTTTTTTGTGCAAAGAATAAAAATTCTGCTATTTACTAACAGAATCTTGTTGATAAGAAGCTGTGTATCAGACGATGAAAACTCGATTCCTCAATTCTCATTATTTCAGCTATTTTTGCAGGTAAAATATAATCAATGGAAAACTTTAGAAGGTCACCCAGGCCTAAAGAAAATAACGAGTTTGTTTTCGGTATACGTGCTGTAATTGAAGCGATTAAAGCTGGAAAAGATATAGAAAGCATTTACATGCAGCGTGGTCTTACAGGAGAAATCATTCCTGAGCTTAAAGGCTTGCTGAGAGATACTGATATTCCTGTACACAATGTTCCGGTAGAAAAGTTAAACAGAATGACACAAAAGAATCACCAGGGTGTGGTTGCTGTAATTTCTGCGATTACTTTTCAGAAAATAGAAGACATCATTCCTTTGATCTACGAAAAAGGAGGAGTTCCTTTGATTTTGATCCTGGATGGAATTACTGATGTAAGAAATATGGGGGCTATTGCAAGAACAGCTGCTTGTACAGGCGTACATGCTATTGTTGTCCCTGCAAAAAACTCTGCACAAATTAATGCAGATGCAATTAAAACCTCTGCAGGTGCATTATTTACTATCCCGGTATGCCGTCAGCAAAACTTACACAAAACTGCTTTATTCTTACAAGAATGCGGCCTGCAGATTGTAGCCTGTACTGAAAAAACAAATGATTTAATTTATGCACCTGATTATACTGCCCCAACAGCAATTGTAATGGGAGCGGAGGATGAAGGAATATCAAATGATATTATGCGTATGGCCAACCATTTAGCGAAGATCCCTATGTTTGGAGAGATCGGTTCACTAAATGTTTCGGTTTCTACCGGTGTTATTCTGTACGAAGCGATCAGACAGCGCGGTAATAATTAAGAACCTGTAAATAATAACAGGTCCTATATAAATTTCTGTCCAAAATTAGACTTTACATCTGCTACGATTTGTTTCACGCTCTGTTCTTCAGATCTGGGACAAATCAACAGTGTATTGTTGGATTCCACTACAATATAGTCATGTAAGCCCTGCAGGATAACCAGTTTGTCCTCAGGTACATTGACCATACAGTTTGACGAGTTGAACATCATCACCTGCTCGGAAGGGATCACCGCATTTCCTACATAATCTTTCTCAGCCATATCATAAATAGAAGCCCATGTTCCAAGGTCTGACCATCCGAAATCGGTAGGCAGCACATAAACATTGTCAGCTTTTTCCATTATAGCGAAGTCTATAGAAATATTGGTGCACTGTAAATAGGCATTGCCAATAAATGCTTTCTCTTCCGGAGTATTGTATAAAGAAGCACCCAGGTGGAAAATATCATACATATCCGGCAAATGTTTATTGAAGGCATCGTTGATCGCTTTGGCAGACCAGATAAAAATACCTGCGTTCCATAAGAAATCACCGCTTTGTATAAATGATTTTGCCAGTTCCAGGTTAGGTTTCTCTGTGAATATCTTCACCTTGTTGAACTGGGGATCTGTAGGCAGCGTGGTCTCTACATATTGTATATAACCGTAACCCGTATCAGGGCGGCTCGGCTTGATGCCCAGGGTGATCAGGCAGTTGTTCTCCTTGGCAGCCTTTAAAGATTGCTCTATAGCGGCTATAAATGCGTCCAGATTGGAGATCGTATGGTCTGACGGTGCAACAACAATAGTTGCATTCGGATTAAGCTCGGTGATCTTCATAGAGCCATAAGCAATACAAGGTGCTGTATTTCTCATAATTGGTTCTGCAAGGATCTGGTTGTCCGCAAGGTCCGGAAGTTGTGATTTTACCTTATCTATGTAAATTTCATTGGTTACAACGAAAATGTTTTCAGGTGGGCATATCTTTAAAAAACGATCATATGTACTTTGAATAAGCGTTTTCCCTACACCGAAAAAATCGATAAACTGTTTCGGATGCTCGACTCTGCTTACTGGCCAAAAACGGCTGCCAACGCCACCGGCCATGATTAGGGCGTAATTATCTTTGTTCATATTAGGATTAAACTATAATAGACCTTCATGAAGAAGGTCGTGCAAATGTACAATACCAAAATAACCATTGGCATCAGTAATTAATAATTGTGTGATATTGGATTGCCTGATCAGCTCGAATGCGGTTACTGCTAAAGTATCTTTATCTATCATTTTCGGGTTGCTGTTCATAATGTCTTTTGCTGTCAGATCTTTAAGATCTGAATGTTTTTCCAGCATTCTTCTGATATCACCATCTGTAATGATACCAATTATTTGGCTACCATCAACAACAACAACTGCACCTAAACGGTTTTTACTAATTGCAATTATGACATCTTTTACAGAAGCACCGGCCAGAATACTTGGTTTAGCATTACGTTCGGCCAGATCAGAAACTTTAAGATACAACTTTTTCCCTAAGGACCCGCCAGGGTGGAAGCGGGCAAAATCCTGTGCACTGAATTCTCTGGCTAAAAGCAAGCTTACCGCAAGTGCATCCCCCATGGCTAACTGCGCAGTCGTACTCGTAGTAGGCGCGAGGTTATTTGGGCAAGCTTCCTTCTCTACGGTCGTATTGAGAATCAGATCTGCTTGTTTAGCGAGCTCAGATTCGAGTTGTCCGACCATCCCGATCAGTAAAGCTCCGCACTGTTTTAGCAAAGGGGCAAGTACCTTGATTTCGGGGGTATTTCCGCTCTTGGAAATGCAGATCACAATGTCTGTTTTCTGTATCATTCCCAAGTCCCCGTGTACCGCATCTGAGGCGTGCATATAGCTCGATGGCGTACCCGTAGAATTCAAGGTTGCGACAATTTTCTGCGCAATTATGGCGCTTTTACCGATTCCTGTAACAATTACACGACCGTTTCCGGCGATAATTCGTTCCACAATCGTTGCAAAATCGTCATTTATGTGTTTTACCAGCCCAAGTATAGCCTGCGCTTCCGCTTGTAAAGTGTTGATCCCCGCTGTGATAATAGATTTTTTACTTTTCAAAGAGAAATATTTAGTATATTGATGCTTTAATTGGTGCAAAATTATGTTATTTTGAATCAAAAATAGCACTGAATATTTTATACACAAAATGGATGTGAAAAAGTCGTTGTTTGACAACTTACAAACCTTTTTTGGTTTCGACAATTTTAAGGGGGATCAGGAATCAATTATTACCAATGTTCTTGAGCGGAAAAATACCTTTGTAATTATGCCAACGGGTGGGGGGAAATCTATCTGTTACCAATTACCGGCATTAATGTCAGAGGGTACTGCCATCGTAATATCACCGCTTATTGCGCTGATGAAAAATCAGGTGGATCAGTTGAGGGCTTTTGGCGGAAGTGACAGTATTGCGCACTTTCTGAATTCTTCTTTAAATAAATCGGAAATTGCCCAGGTAAAAAGCGATTTGTTAAGCGGTCAGACTAAATTATTATACGTAGCCCCAGAATCTTTATCCAAGCCGGATAATATCGAATTTCTGAAGCTTATTACTATCTCTTTTGTTGCGGTTGATGAAGCTCATTGTATTTCAGAATGGGGACATGATTTTCGTCCGGAGTACCGGAGGATTCGCCAGGTGATCAGCGGCCTGGGACCAGACATTCCGATTATTGCATTAACTGCAACGGCAACACCTAAGGTGCAGCAGGATATTATTAAGAACTTGCAGATGGCTGATGCTACCTTGTTTAAGTCCTCGTTTAACAGGCCCAACTTATTCTATGAGATACGTCCTAAAAGGGATGTGATCAAAGAAATCATCAGGTACATTAAATACAATACAGGTAAATCCGGTATTATTTACTGCCTGAGCAGAAAGAAGGTAGAAGAAGTTGCTGAAGCATTAAACCTGAATGGGATCAAGGCATTGCCTTACCATGCCGGATTAGAACCTAAAATCAGAGCCGATACACAAGACAAATTCCTGATGGAAGATGTAGAGGTTATTGTTGCTACCATAGCCTTCGGGATGGGTATTGACAAGCCTGATGTTCGTTTTGTAATACACCACGATATTCCTAAAAGTATGGAAGGCTATTATCAGGAAACCGGAAGAGCCGGCCGTGATGGTGGAGAAGGGGTATGTATTGCTTTTTATGCACAGAAGGACGTAGATAAGCTGGCTAAATTCATGAAAGACAAGCCGGTGGCTGAACGTGAAATTGGTACGCAAATCTTAAAAGAGGTTATCGACTACGCCGAATCTGGTGTATGCCGCAGAAAACAGATCCTGCATTACTTTGGAGAGAACTTCAATGAGACAGGCTGTAACTGTATGTGTGATAACTGTAAAAAACCTAAAACGTATTTTGAAGCTGAAGAGCACTTAAAAGTTGCACTGACGCTGATTAAAAATATCGGGGAGAAGTTTGATGATGCGCATATTTTATGCGTGCTGCTGGGTATGGAAACTGCACAAACTATTGCTTATGAGCATAGTAAACTGCAGGAGTTTGGACTGGGTAAAGTAGAAGGTGAAAATCTTTGGAAATCTTTAATCAGACAAGCAGTGCTGAATAACTTCTTATCAAAAGATATTGATAACTATGGTTTATTAAGACTGACCAATTCGGGGAATGATTTTATCAAAAACCCATACAGTCTTAAGTTCATTCTGAATGTGCCTATTGAAAGTTCGGCAGATGATGATGAAGATGATGTAAAACATGGTAGTGGAACACTGGATATGCAATTGCTTTTATTGCTGAAAGATCTGAGAAAGAAGATCGCGAAACAGAAAAATGTTCCTCCTTTCGTAGTTTTCCAGGACCCTTCACTGGAAGAAATGTGTACGCATTATCCGATTGCTATGGATGAGCTGAAACAGATCTCGGGTGTTGGAAATGGTAAAGCCATGAAATTTGGTACGCCTTTCATTGAACTGATCAAGAAATATGTGACAGACAATGATATTGAGCGCCCTATAGATTTAATTATTAAAACACAGGCTAATAAATCACAATTAAAGGTTTCCATCATACAAAATGTAGACAGACAGATTGGACTGGAAGATATTGCGAAATCCAAAGGCATCACTTACAGTGAGATCCTGAAAGAAATAGAAGCGATTGTCAACTCCGGAACAAAACTGAACCTGAACTACTTTGTCGATGAAATGCTTGATGATGATCGCCAGGACGAAGTATTTGATTACTTCCGTGCGGCTGAGAATGATTCAATTGATGAAGCTTTGAAAGATTTGGGAGAGACGGATTATACGCGTGAAGAGATACAATTAATGAGAATCAAGTTCATGTCAGAACTTGGAAATTAAGCTACAGCATGGTCAATTTTGAATTAGATAAATTAAAACATACGACTTCCGGGAATTTCTTTTTGATGGCCGGCCCTTGTGCAATTGAAGGGGAAGAAATCGCAATGAGAATTGCGGAAAGAATTGTAACCCTTACAGATCAGTTAGAGATCCCTTTTATTTTTAAAGGTTCTTACAGAAAAGCAAACCGTTCTAAAGGTGATTCTTTTACTGGTATTGGTGATGAAAAAGCTTTAAAGATCTTAGAAAAGGTTGGAAAGACTTTTGGTGTACCCACAGTAACTGATATTCATGAAAGCGCTGAGGCTGCAATGGCCGCTGCTTACGTAGATGTATTACAGATCCCTGCATTTTTATGCAGACAAACCGATTTGCTGATTGCTGCTGCAAAAACAGGAAAAGTAGTGAACGTGAAGAAAGGGCAGTTCCTTTCTGCGGGCTCGATGAGATTTGCTGTTGACAAAATATACGAAGCTGGAAATAAACGGGTTATATTGACAGATAGAGGGAATACATTCGGTTACCAGGATTTAATTGTGGACTACCGCGGTTTACCTGAAATGCAGTCTTTTGGTGTACCTGTGGTGATGGATGTAACGCATTCTTTACAGCAGCCGAATCAAAGTTCTGGTGTAACAGGCGGTAAACCTGAGTTAATTGAGACAATTGCGAAAGCAGCGATTGCTGTTGGGGCGGACGGATTGTTCATTGAGACGCACCCTGATCCGGCACATGCAAAATCTGATGGTGCAAATATGCTGCATCTTGATTTATTAGAGCAGTTATTAGTGAAATTAATTAAGATTAGAAAAGCAGTAGTTTAGTAATAAATACTGTATTTGAATACAAAAAGAGGACTTATCATTTAATCAATGAAAGTCCTCTTTTTTGTGTTTGATAAGTTTGAAAAGGTGTTTGTCTTTTGACAATCGCCTTTTACACTCCGGTAATAATGAACGACGTTCTGCGGTTCTGCTGACGGCCGGCAGCACTATCATTTGATGAAATAGGCTTGGTAGCGCCATATCCTTTAAAAGTAAGTCGTTGTGGATTTATCTTGTTGGTAACCAGGTAATCGTAAACTGCTTTGGAACGTTGTAAAGACAATTTCTGATTCGCTTCAGCATTTCCTTCGTTATCTGTGTGACCCTGAATCTCGATACTTACGGTAGTATTAGCCTGTAATAACTGCAAAAGATTCGTTAATTCTGTAATTGATGGCTGGAGCAGTTCGAATTTATTGGTGTCGAAAAATATATTCTTTAAAACCATGTTTGCACCGGGTTTCAGTTTTTCAAGGTAAATTTCCAGTACGTATGGCTGACCGGGTTTTGCCTGGTTCAGTTCGAAATTCTCAGAGTAAAACAGGTAACCATCAGCTATTGCATTAAAGGCATAAGTACTGCCCAACGGCATAACTGCCAGAAATTCTCCGTTATCTTTAGAGGTAAAGTCATTGAATTTAGTTTCTTTTGTTTTCAGATTTACTACTTGTACTTTAGCTTCCAGATAACCACGGGTTTCTTTGTCTCTGACAATTCCTTTAACATAAGTAATGGGTAGCGGTCTGGCGGCTTCTGGTAATTTAAATCTGTAAATATCCATATCTCCCAGCCCGTCTTTGAGTATAGAAGAGAAGTATCCTTCCGTTCCGTCCGGGCTTACCATTAAACCACTTTCCTCATTGAAAGTGTTAATCGGATAACCTATATTCACAGGCTTGCCCCATTTTCCATCTGATTGTGCACGGCTGTAAAAAATATCCATGCTTCCCATTCCTGGCCACCCATTAGAAGAGAAGTATAAAGTTTTGCCGTCAGGATGTATAAATGGTGTATTCTCATCATAAATAGTATTAATATCTGGTCCGAGATTTTCTGGTTTACTCCATTCACCTTCACTATTTAAAGTGGTTTTCCAAATATCATAACCACCAATTCCTCCGGGGCGGTTACTCACAAAATAAAGGGTATTTCCATCCGGAGTTACCGCTGGCTGAGAATCCCAGGACGAGGAGTTAACCACAGCGCCTAGATTAAAAGGAGCATCCCAATGGTTTCCGTTTTTATGGCTTACATACAAATCACAGCTTCCAAATCCATCCGGGCGGTTACATCCGGTAAAAAAGAGGTACATTCCATCCGGTGAAATCGACTGCGCACCCTCATTGAACCTGGTATTAATTTTATCACTTAATGGAATTGCCGTTTTCCATTCCTTATTCACTTTACGTGATATATAAAAATCTTCATTTCCATCTACGGTACGGCTAAAAATAAGCGTTGACCCATCTGCAGTAAGCGTAGGTAAATATTCCCGGTCTTTGGTATTGATAGCGGGGCCCAAATTAATGGGTACATATTTCTCAGGTGTTTTGACTGCAATAACTGCGAAATTACAATTCCGGATATACTTTTCTGCTTTCAAGACCATTTCCTGATCTTTGCCTTTATAAGTAGATTTGAATAAAGAGAAATGTTTCCCCGCATCAGCGTATTGTCCGCTATTCAGCTCTGCTTCACCCAGTGAGTAATAAACTCTTGCTGGCAGTGGCGGTGTCTGAATATCAATCGCTTTTAAATAGTTAAGCCTGGCTTTTTCAAAAGATCGCTTCAGTTTGTAGACATCAGCCAGCTGAACAAAAGCAAATTGAAAAGAAGGATCGGCAGCCACTGCATCTTCTAACAGTTTAGCTGCCCCATCATAATCTTTGGATAGTAATGATTTTTGTGCGTATTCGAAATTCTGCTGTGCTTTTTTTACAGCAGACTCTTGTGCCCGCACAAAAATACTGCTGCTGAATAACAGATAAAAAAATACTATGGTAATCTTATTCATGTTTTTTCTATTAAACAGGACATGGAGAGCCCTATAAACTTAATAAAAAAACAGGAATAATCGGCCTAAGGAATATTTAAGTATTTATGTGTTTGTAAGGAAATTTCCCATTTAGGGTTAGCCATCACATAATCTATAATCATCGGTGTAATTTCTTTTGATTTAGACCATTCCGGCTGAAGATAAAGCTTACAAGCAGGAGATACCGTTTCCGCATATTTCTCTGCCCATTCAAAATCACTCTTATTGAATACAATCACTTTCAATTCATTGGCGAAAGGAGTAATGTCCGGACGCGGTGCTTTGAATTTTTTTGGAGATAAACAGATCCAGTCCCAGCTGCCTGACAATGGATAAGCCCCTGAAGTCTCAATAAAAGTAAGGATGTTTTTTTCCTGAAGTTTTTTGGTCAGGTAATCCATGTTATAAATCAATGGTTCACCGCCAGTGATCACTACAGCTTTACCAGGAAATGTATCTGCTTTTTCAGCAATATCATCTGCCGAAGTTAAGGGGTGAAGTTCAGCATCCCAGCTTTCCTTCACATCACACCAGTGACAACCCACATCGCAACCTCCAAGACGAATAAAATAGGCAGCTTTGCCTGTGTTAAAACCTTCACCCTGAATCGTGTAAAATTCTTCCATTAATGGAAGCAATGTGCCGTCTGCTGGAATATTATGTGCCATATATCAATTGGCAAAGTTAAATAAATATGGCTGGAAAATAGGAATATATGTATATTGACCGCATTTAAATGACTAATCTATGAATAAGTGCCGTAGCAATGGCTGATTTACGCTGGTATAAAATTGAGGAAGAAATTCCAGAGGGAGATTTCATCCGGCAGATTAATGTGGCGGGTAAAAAACTGTGTCTGCTCAGACATCAGAATGAGATTCACCTGGTACAAAACTCTTGTCCGCATGCCGGGGGTATTCTGAGTGGAGGATGGTGTGAACATGGAAAATTAATCTGTCCGATCCATCGGTACGCTTATGATTTGTCAACCGGAAGAGGAATAGAAGGGCAGGGGGATTACATAGATTTATACCCTGTAAAGGAAGAACCTGATGGTTTATATGCCGGATTTAAACAAGGTTTGTTCAGTAGATTTTTCGGCAAAAAATAAATTTAAAATAAAACGGCCTGTATTTCTACAAGCCATTTTTATCATTAAATAATGTTATTAATATTCCTTTAAGAATAGATTTCTTTTTTAGCTGAAGCCAATGTGTTTTTCAGTAAACCAACAATAGTCATTAAACCAACTCCACCAGGAACAGGGGTAATCCATGAAGCTAAAGGCGCTACGTTCTCAAAATCAACATCACCATATAATTTATAACCTGACTTGGTTGTCTCAGAAGTTTCTCTGTTAATACCAACGTCAATAATGATTGCACCAGGTTTAACCATATCTGCAGTTACAAAATTCTTTTTACCGATAGCGGCAACAATAATATCTGCCTGCAAAGCGATCTCTTTCAGGTTTGTAGTTTTACTGTGTGTAAGCGTCACTGTACAATTTCCCGGATTTGCATTGCGGGCCATTAAAATACTCATCGGGCTGCCTACAATATTGCTACGGCCAACAACGACACAATGTTTTCCTGCGGTATCGATTCCGTAAGCTTTTAATAAAAGTAAAATCCCATAAGGAGTAGCTGGAATAAAACAAGGCAGATTACGCATCATACGCCCTAAATTTACCGGGTGAAATCCGTCTACATCTTTACGGTGATCTATCGCCTCAGTAACTTTTTCCGGATCAATATGTTTAGGAAGAGGGAGCTGAACAATCAGTCCATCTACACCTGCATCACTATTAATCTCGTGAATCTTTTGAAGTAACTCTTCTTCCGTTACATCCACATCATACCTGATCAGCGATGATTGAAAGCCTACTTTTTCGCAGTTTTTCATTTTGCTGGCCACATAAGTTTCACTTCCGCCATCATTACCTACCAAAATGGCTAATAAATGAGGCTTACGTCCACTTTGTGCTAGAAAATCAGCTGCTTCTGCCGCTATCTCTAATTTAATCTTTTCTGATGCGAATTTTCCGTCCAGTAACTGCATATCAAGCGTTATGTTTTGTGTGTTAAACGATTAATCTAATTTAAGTACCGCCATAAATGCAGTTTGCGGAATTTCCACATTACCTACCTGGCGCATACGTTTTTTACCTTTTTTCTGTTTCTCCAGCAGTTTACGCTTACGGGAAATATCACCACCGTAACATTTGGCGGTTACATCCTTACGTAAAGCTTTCACGGTTTCTCTGGCGATAATTTTAGCACCAATAGAAGCCTGGATAATAATTTCGAACTGCTGACGCGGAATTAACTCTCTCAGTTTCTCACAGATCCTTTTTCCGAAATCGTAAGAATTGCTACGGTGAATTAACGACGATAAAGCATCAACCGGTTCTGCATTTAACAGAATGTCCAATCTAACCAGGTCAGACTTACGGTAACCGATCTGATGATAATCAAAAGAGGCATATCCTTTGGAAATCGTTTTCAAACGGTCATAGAAGTCAAATACAATTTCTCCCATCGGAATCTCAAAAACAAGTTCCACACGGTCTGAAGTCAGGTAAGACTGATTCACGATAATCCCTCTTTTCTGAATACAAAGAGACATTACCGGACCAACAAACTCAGATTTGGTAATGATATTTGCTTTGATATAAGGCTCTTCCACATACTCCATTTTACTTGGATCAGGAAGATCAGATGGATTGTTTACAATGATCAGCTCACCTTTGGTGGTCATTGCCTGATAAGACACGTTGGGAACAGTAGTAATTACTGTCATATCAAATTCACGCTCTAAACGCTCCTGGATAATCTCCATGTGCAACATACCCAGGAATCCGCAACGGAAGCCAAAGCCTAATGCTGCTGAAGATTCAGGTTCAAAGACAATAGAAGCATCATTCAGCTGCAATTTGTGCATTGCTTCTCTTAAGTCTTCAAACTCATCCGTATCTACCGGATAAATACCGGCAAATACCATCGGTTTAACCTCTTCAAAACCTTTGATCGGCTCAGAACTTGGTCTGTCTTTGTGCGTAATTGTATCACCTACTTTTACCTCTCTGGCTTCTTTAATTCCAGAAATAATATAACCTACATCACCAGTTTTGATGACATCTTTCGGGGATTGTTTTAATTTTAAGGTACCTACTTCCTCTGCAATATATTCCTTGCCTGTAGCTACAAATTTCACTTTGTCTTTTTTACGGATTTCTCCGTTTAATACTTTGAAATAAGCAACAATACCACGGAATGAATCAAAAACAGAGTCAAAGATCAACGCTTGTAATTCACCTTCAGGATTTCCTTTAGGTGCAGGTACGCGTTCCACAATAGCCCGCAGAATATCATGAACACCCTGACCTGTTTTTCCCGAAGCAGGGATGATTTCTTCTCTCTTACAGCCAATCAGTTCAATGATCTGATCTTTTACCTCTTCTGGCATTGCACCAGGTAAATCCATCTTATTTAAGATCGGTATGATTTCTAAATCATGCTCCAGTGCTAAATAAAGATTGGAAATAGTTTGGGCCTGTATACCTTGTGAGGCATCTACGATCAATAAAGCACCTTCACAGGCCGCAATTGAACGGGATACTTCATAAGAAAAATCTACGTGTCCGGGAGTGTCAATTAAGTTTAATATATAAGGCTGTCCATCCTGGATATAATCCATTTGGATCGCATGACTTTTAATGGTAATACCGCGTTCGCGCTCCAAATCCATGTCATCCAATAGCTGAGCCTGTGACTCTCTCTGGGTGATTGTATTCGTGTATTCAAGTAAACGGTCGGCCAAGGTACTCTTACCGTGGTCAATGTGTGCAATTATGCAAAAATTACGTATGTGCTTCATCAGTGCCGCAAATATAGAATATTAGCTTGATTATTCTGCACTGTTTGCCAGTTCCAGTAAATTTTTGACCAGTTCTGCGTCCGTAAACGAAGAACTATATTCATCTGCGTCATTCCCCATACTTAATTCACTGTTCCTGAACAACATTTTACTCGCATGATTTTTTCGTGCTGAAGCATGAAATTCTTTTGCCCCGGTTTTTAAAATCAATTGTCTGATAGTTGAACTGCTTACGCCAGCCCCGGGCATGACCGTAATTCTGCCTGCTGCTTGTTTAATCAGCCTGGCCAATTGCTCAGCACCATCCAGGGCGGTTGCTTTACCTCCTGAAGTCAGCACACGTATAACGCCAATGGAAATGAGGTCTTCCAAAGCCTCTTCCATGTTCACGACCATATCAAATGCCCGGTGAAAAGCAACTTTCATCGGCTTCGCCAGTTCAATCAGTTCCGCGCAGCGCTCTTTATCTATCTTGCCTTCGGCCGTCAGAATACCAGTGACAATGCCGTCACATTGCAGCGCTTTACAGATTTTTATATCCTCCTTCATGAGTTCAAATTCCAGCGCTGAATACAGGAAGTCTCCGCCACGCGGCCTGATAATCGGAAAAACTTCCAGCGTAAGAATCTTTTTAGCCAGCTTAATTTCAGCATAACTAGGTGTAGTACCACCCTCAGTGAGGCTTGCACATAACTCTACCCGTTTTGCTCCCCCAAGTTGTGCCTCCAGTGCAGAGCTCACAGAGTTGGCACAAACTTCCATTTCAATCATAGCAGTTGATTTAATAATAACTTTTTCCGGGAATTAACAAGTCTTTGTTCTCTGAATTACAAACAGCATAGCTGAATCCCTTTTGAATCGCATAAGCTCCGTATTGTCCTTTTTTATTCAAGGCTAAAAAGCCGACCTGGATTTCTTTAGCTTTTGCAGGTTTCTTTTTAATAATCCGCATTACTGCTTCTTTACAAGCTTCTTCTGGCGGATAGCCCTGACGCATTAATTCAACCACAAGAAAACTGCCTACATTACGGATCACTTCTTCACCGACACCAGTTGAGGTAGCCCCGCCAACTTCATTGTCTACATACAGGCCTGCTCCAATAATCGGGCTGTCACCTACACGTCCATGTAATTTAAAGGCCATTCCGCTGGTGGTACATGCGCCTGATAAATTGCCATTGGCATCCAGAGCAAGCATTCCTATGGTATCATGGTTATATTGATTTCCCGGTAACCTGGTTGGGGATGCTTTATCGTAGAGTTTATTTTCAATGTTCATGATCGGCTCATACTTAGCCGTTTTCAGCCATTCTTTCCATGCTTTTTCACTTTCCGGAGTCAGCAGGTTTATCTTTTTGAAGCCATTCTCTAAAGCAAATTGTAAAGCGCCATCACCTGCAAGCATGACATGCGGGGTTTTTTCCATCACCTGTCTGGCTACGGAAATAGGGTGCATGATATGTTCCAGGGCAGCAACTGAACCGCAATTACCGAGGTCATCCATGATACAGGCATCTAAAGTTACTTTTCCATCGCGGTCTGGTAAGCCACCGTAACCAACACTTTGGTTTTTAGGATCTGCTTCGGGAACTTGTACGCCCTTTTCTACGGCATCAAGAGCACGGCCGCCAGTTGATAAAACGTCCCATGCTGCATGGTTAGCAGCAATCCCAAAGTCCCAGGTTGAAATAACAATTGGTTTTCCGGCAGTAGCAGGAGCGGAGGGGAGAATGTTAGCCATTCCGCTTTTATCAATAGCCAGAAGAGAGGCTGATAAGGCAGAACATTTAATGAATTTTCTACGGTCAAACATAAAAACGGTTTAGGTTATTGAGTTACAAGATTACATTAAAAATGTTATTTGTAAAAGGTCTGTAAACAGAAAAATCCGGCCTGGGCCGGATTTAAACAGAAGCTTATTTATTTATGAATTGATCAGTTTAAATTGGTCAGCGTCCTTCAGAAAAGGGAAGTCGCGGCGTATTTTTATCAGATCATCGTAATTGATACTAAAAGTATAAAGATCCTCATCTTCTGGTTTATAATAGACTGTATTTCCAAAAGCATCAATACACATAGAGTGACCACTATGGTAAACCTCTTTGCCATCATGACCTACGCGGTTAACAGCAACAACATAACTCTGGTTTTCTATTGCTCTTGCCGGGATCAACGCTTTCCAGTGCGGAATACGTTTATCCGGCCAGCTTGCCACAATCAGCAAGACATCATAAGACGGATCATTATTTCTTAACCAGACAGGGAACCTGAGATCGTAACATACTGCCAGCCTGATCTTCCAGCCTTTGAGCTCTACAACGATCTTATCATTTCCTGAGGTATAGGTTTTATCTTCTTCGCCCATACCAAACAGATGTCTTTTATCATAATGCTGGGATTCGCCTGTCGGCAACATCCAGATCATCCTGTTATAGTAGTTATTGTTTTCTTTAATAATCAGGCTTCCCGTAACTACGCAATCATATTTAGCAGCAGCAGCAGCCATCCAGGTCATTGTTTTGCCACCCATTTCTTCAGCAAGATCTTTAGCATTCATGCTAAAACCTGTGTTGAACATTTCGGGTAACACAATAAGATCTGTTTTTTCCTTTACACCTGAAGACAAACGCAGGGATATATTCTGCAGGTTTTTATCTATATTTTCCCAAAATAAATAAGCCTGAAAAATGGTTATTTTTAGATTATTTATATTAAGATAGTTTGGGTTCTCCATATTTTGATAAAGTAATAGGCACGTGAAAATTATAGTTTCATTAATCTTTCAACGGATTTTTCGAGTGTATCTTGCCTTTTAGCGAAACAAAAGCGCAATACCTGGTGATCCGTGTTCCGGATATAAAATGCGGAAACTGGGATGGATGCCACACCAAAATCTGTAATTAACCTTTTTGCTAACACAGTATCTTCCTCGTCACTAAAATGACCATAGCTCACACATTGAAAGTAGGAACCTTTACAAGGTAGCAATTTAAATTTGGTTTGCTCAAGCAGTGAACGGAATAAATCACGTTTTTCCTGGAAAAAGTCAGTTAATCCAAGGTAAACAGCGGGATCTTTTAAGTAATTGGCAATTCCAACCTGCATCGGTGTATTCACGCTGAATACATTAAACTGATGTATCTTCCTGAATTCTTTCGTTAATTGTTCAGGAGCAATACAATATCCAGCTTTCCAGCCTGTTGTGTGCAGCAATTTGCCAAATGACGCGACAATAAAGGTCCGGTCACGCAACTCTGCATAGGAAGCCAGAGAGTTATGTTTTACGCCATCGTAAACCAGGTGCTCATAAACCTCATCACTCAATATCAATACATCCGTGCCTTTGGTCAGTTTGATTAATGCTTTAATATCTTTATCTGTTAATACAGTGCCTGTCGGATTATGCGGGCTGTTCAGAATGATCATTTTTGTACTTGCAGTAAATAGTTTTTTGACCATTTCCCAATCGATCGCATACTCCGGAGGAGCCATTTCATAAGATTTAACCAGGCCGCCGAGCATTTTTATAGTCGGCGCATAACAATCATAGGCAGGCTCAAAAATAATCACCTCATCACCAGCCTGGATACAAGCCGTTAAAGCAGTGAAAATTGCCTGCGTACCACCAGCGGTAATGGTTACCTCAGTATCAGGATGGTAGTTTGATCCATACTTAAGATTTACTTTATCGGCAACCAGTTCTCTTAAAGATTGAATACCAGCCATCGGTGCATATTGGTTGTGCCCGTTTCTCATGGCATCAGCAACAAGATCAATTAATTTAGGGTCACAATCATAATCAGGGAATCCCTGAGAAAGGTTAATGGCGTTGTGTTCAGCCGCTAACTGGGACATCACTGAAAAAATACTATTGGATGTTCCCGGAAGTTTCGAGTATGTAGCTATCATGTGACGGCAAAATTATAAAATAAATTAAGAGCCCGTTTAAAATTCATCTATATTTATAATTTTAGCAGGTATGACTTTTAAGACAAAAGAGAGCAGATTATTACTCGTATTAGGAAGTTTTTTTGTAGCCAACACTATTCTCTCTGAGTTTATTGGCGTTAAAATATTTAGTGTGGAAGCCACACTTGGGCTCAAACATTTTAATATCAATTTATTAGGTGTTCCGAATTTGTCATTTCATATGTCTGCCGGCGTACTCACCTGGCCGCTTATCTTTATCATGACAGATATTATCAATGAATATTTCGGGATGAAGCAGGTCAGGTTTCTTTCGGTATTGACTGCCGTGCTCATCGGGTATGCCTTTTTTATTGTCTGGGGAGCAATGAACCTGAGTTCTTCAGATTTCTGGGTAAACCAGCAGATTAATGGACAGCAGGTAAACATGGACAATGCCTTTGCAGGTATATTTGGCCAGGGGATGTGGATTATTGTCGGTTCTATCGTCGCCTTCCTGGTTGGTCAGTTTGCAGATGTGCTGATCTTTCATAAAATTAAAAAGATAACAGGCGAGCGCGCTTTATGGCTCAGGTCTACCGGGTCCACACTGGTATCTCAATTGATAGATAGCTTTGTAGTTATTTTTATTGCCTTTTATTTAAATCCTCAATATCACTGGAGCTGGCAAATGGTAGCAGCGATAGGACTGGTCAATTATACTTATAAGTTTTTGGTGGCTATTCTGATGACACCGATACTTTACCTGGTCCATAATATCATTGATAATTACCTTGGAAAAGATCTGGCGCATAAACTGATCAAAATGGCAGGAAGGTGACAGGCAGGCTACTCCTTTAAGTTTTTTAAAACATTGCCTTTTAGTTTTTTAAAACATTGGAGATAAATTGTTGTTGTGTAATTAATATCAGGCATAATGATTGATAGCTTAATGATAACAGATGAAAACGGTAACTTTTTCTTTCGATCACCCTGTGGCCGTAAAAGTATTTTTCAATTGCATTTCGGACCCTCAGCTTAAACAAGACATTAAATTTTTACGCAGTGATGAGTGGGGACTGCTGCATGTTCCTGTAGATGATATTCCAAAAGGAGTTTGGAAGTTAGTGCTTGAATGGAATTATGAAGACAGAGATTTTTGCATGGAAAGAATATTTGAGTCGCCGGGCGCTGTTTTATAGCCCGTGTTTACGGACTTTAAACAATTAAATAATTATTTTATCGATTACTTACAATCTGATTGCAAATAAAAGGTATGGTTTTTGTACCTTTGAGGAAATTTTTAGACATTAATGAAGATATTTATTACAGGCCTTCCGTTAGAAGTAGGGGAAGATGAATTAACAGCCGTATTTGGTGATTTCGGTCAGGTAAAATCACTTAGAATTATCAAAGATCGTGAAACTGGTCAGAGTCGTGGTTTTGGTTTCGTAGAGATGCCAGTAGACGAAGAGGCTAAAGAAGCGATCAAGAGAATGAACGGTGGTGATTACAATGGTAACCGTATCAAAGTTGCTGAAGCACAAGAAAAACCTAATACTGGCGGTGCTGGTGGTGGTGGTGGCGGTGGTTTCAAACGCAACAACAACAACAGAGAAAGAAGCTATTAAATAGCTTTTTTCTATTGGATTGATTTTTCTATCATCACATAGAGAACCAGGGTTTAGTATAAAATTCCTGGTTCTTATTTCGGGTGATTAATACAATTATCCTGAATATATGTGGTTGATAAAAAGATACCTGCTATTTAACCTAGCTTATGCGCTGCTATTTATATTGGTGCTGGCCTGCGGATACAAGCAATTTACGCTTTTAAACTATGGGCTGATACCCTGCATTACGCTGGTATTACTCGTGTTTTTCGGCTTGACGACTAAGTTGAGCGGACGTTTCCATCAAAGGTTATTTACAGGTTTGGTTTTCGCCCTTACCGGCAGTACTTTGTTTCTGCTGAGGGGCTATGATCCGTCCTGGTTTTCTTATGGGCTGATAGCCTTTCTGATTTGCCATCTGTTTTATATCGGAGCTTTTTACCTCGATTTTCGTTCTGCACAAGAGCTGGACAAAAAGGGGGCAAGGATCGCTATATTCAGTAGTGCCATCACTTTTACAGCCTTTTATTTCTATCTCAGACCACATTTGGGTACTTTAAGGCTACCCGTACTGGCCTGCATTTTCATTGTTGCCTTACTCATTATGATGGCAGCCTTTAGAAATCAGCGGGTCAATCCACAAAGCTTCAGGCTAATTCTTACAGGTGTCCTGTTTTTTATTATGGCTGATGGGCTTTTAGCACATACTTACTTTATCAGTTCCTTTGAATTTTCTGATTTACTGATCAGCGTGACCTACATGATTGCGCAGTACCTGATCGTGATGGGAGGGGTAGAACGTAAACTGATCCGCCCTTTAACGGCCGATTAATGTTTATCCCGGTCTAATATTGTAAACTGCTGAACCAATCTTTCTCCCTGATCATCAACCAATGTTAAAGTATGTTTCCCAGGTGCAGGACTCACACTAAGCTGATGTGTATGTGCGGTTGTCGCTACATATTCCTGGTCTATATGCCAGTAAATCCTTGCTGCAGCATTTCTGTGCGTTGCTGTGAAAACAACTTTTCCTCTTTGGCCATCAAATTCCAAAGGGATATAAATAGCCGCATTGTTCTTTGGATAAATCATATCCATTACATAATTATTACCGGTATTGCCGCATCCTTCCATAAATGGAGGGAGAGATTTATAGTCGCTGTGCTTGATTTTATAATAGTATTCCATTGCCGGAGGTAGAATAAACCAGGATTGGTGGATCATATCTGCAGGACTTATACATTGATCTGTCACTCTGAAAGCAGCACTACGGTCCAGGTGTATAATTTTGTGGTACGGGCAAACTGCAGTTTTCTCCCCTGCAACCGGAACCAGCTCATTGACACGATCAGGACAATATTCACTCGCTTTGTAGCCGCTTTGACGGCAGATGCTCAGTTGTTTCAGTTTGTTTTTAGGCGTTTCAAACCATTTGCTCTTTGACAGCTGTCTGAAAATATCAAATAATACCGGTGCTGCGACATCAATTCCTGTTAATCCCGGACGACCTTCACCATCCGCATTTCCTACCCACACACAAACTACATAATCAGGTGTAAGCCCAATTGCCCAGGCATCCCTGAAACCAAAACTTGTCCCGGTTTTCCAGGCTAGACGCTGTGCGGAGGAAAATTGCTCCCAGAGCCCTTCATCACCGGGACGCATCAATTCTTCCATCGCATTAAAGGTGCTCCAGATCGCTCCATTATCCAGTAAAGAGGTTCGCTGCAGTTCGTTTTCTTCTACTTTCTCTGTTCTTTTTGGCTGTATGTAAACCGGAGCATCATAATCATGCGGATTATAATATCCTTTGTAATCATTATAATGGTTCAGTGACCTGGCCATTCCCATATAAGTTTTGGCGAGATCCCACATCGTGACTTCGCTGCCACCAAGAATTAGTGACAAGCCATAATGATCTGCTGGCTGATTGAGTGTTGAAAATCCTAATTTCTTTAATTGATCATAAAAGCGCGGATATTTATAAGTTTGCAATAAACGAACTGCCGGAATGTTTAGTGAACGGCTTAATGCCCGGTCGGCACTAATTGCTCCATCATAACCCAGGTCATAATTTTGCGGAGAATAATTACCAATCTGGGTAGGAATATCAGGAATTAAAGTTTTAGGGAGCATCAGCCCATCATTAAGCATACTGGCGTATAATAGCGGTTTTAAGGTACTGCCCGGACTGCGTGGAGCTTTGATCATATCTACATGACTTTCCAGTGCGGCATTTTCCGGCTGATAAATATTTCCTGCATAAGCCATTACTGTCCCGTTTTTTACATTCAGCACCAATGCAGCAATATTATCAATATCATTTGCCCGGTAGCGGTTGTTATATCTTTTTAATAAGGAATTGATCTTTAATTGCAGAGATTCGTCGAGGGTTGACCTCATCCTTGTGCTGGAAATTTTTAAACCAGCCCTTTCTGTTTTAAACCTGTTCAGCAAATGTGGCGCATTTTGTGGTAATGGTCTTGGTTTACCCGGCACGGGTTCCAGTTTTGACAGGTTGGCTGTCACCTGATCAATAATTTTTAACCTGGCAAGCTGGTCCAGCAGGTTATTTCTCTTGGTCACAAGCCTTGCAATATTCCGGCCCGGATGTACTAATCCAGGGCTATTCGGTAAAACTGCGAGCGTAGCCATTTCTCCCCAGGAAAGTGACTGCGGACTGCGGCCAAAATACCTCCAGGCTGCTGCTTCCAGTCCAACTACATTACTCCCAAATGGTGCATTAGCAGCATATAGCCGCAATATTTCTTGTTTTGAGCTCCTGACTTCCAGGCGGATTGCTAAACCTGTTTCCAGGATTTTTTGCAGCACAGTACGGTCTTGCCGGCGGCTGAGCCGGATAGTTTGCATGGTCAGCGTACTACCCCCGCTTACAATTCCCCTGGCACGGAAGTTTTGTTTCATCGCCCTGGCCATCGCCAAAATATCTACTCCCGGATGTTTATAAAACCGTTTATCCTCAAAAGCGATAATACATTTTGCAAATTTGTCAGGAACAGAATCAGCCGCAGGAAAGCGCCATTGCCCATCTGAGGCAATGGCTGCATTTAACAGTTCTCCATTTGCAGCTTCCACTACATAAGAAGTGGGAGAAACAAATAGTCTGGAAGGCAGGCAGACTAAAAACCAGCACAATAACAGGAATACTACGCCATCACCAATCAGCAGTTTTGAAACCGGCTTTATTTTTATGCTCATTTTTATTTAATCACCTGCACCCATTTTCCATCCTGCGTTGCACTAATTGTATTGTTATACATCGCTTCACATTGTACTGCTGACAAATAATATTTACCAATATAAGAAGCATTCAGCAATACTTTATAAGTTACCGTTTCGTTCTCTCTCAAATTGAAATAAGTGAATACACGATCATCCCTTATATCTCTGTAGGTATAAGGAGAGGAAGCAATGATACTTTCATTATCATTTACCCTGGTATTGATAATTTCCCAGCCTGAAGGGAATATCTGTGTCAAGGCCATCTGCTCATATAATCCCATTTTACCCGGATTTTTTACGACTACTTCTGCATAAAAATCCAATCCTTGTTTTAACACTGAAGGGTCAATTGGCTTCCCGTTCAGTAGTTTATAACTGATCGACATATCCAGAATATCCGCATTGTCAGGTTTGAAATTATTCTGACCTGCGGCTGGTTGTCCATCCAATATTAACCGGGCAAAAAGTACAGTTTGTCCATTATTGGTTACTGCGGCAGTTTTTCCTTTAAAGTTGATAGGCAAACTGCTCAAATACTGGTTCCCACTAAACGTTCCTTTTCTGCCATCCAGCTGATAGCTATAGTTCAATTTGGCAGCAGCAGAATTTTGTCCGCAGAATTTAGCTACAGCTAATAAGCTGTAAGCTGTAGTTTGTGTACTGTACCAGTCATTGGTGCCTAATTTGGCCGCCAGGGTTTGTAGCAATGAAGCTGCTTTTCCTTTTTGTCCCATCAGTGTTAAAGTCTCCAGGATCATGGCTTCATCGCGACTGTCAGAACCATAAGTTCCGCCTAATTGTGTATAAGGTTTAACGCTAATGTCTAATCCTTTAATCAACGCATTAGCTGCAGAAGCCTGTCCTGCAAGTTGATAAGCAGCTGCCAGCCTCCATTTAGCGCTAACTGACAAATATTCAAAAGCACGTAACCTGTTCATGGCTGCCATTTCTGGTTTTCTTGCCAGTGCCAGCACATACAGGCGATAAGCCTGTGAAAGATCACCTCCATAAAAATTATTACTGTTAGGCACCCAGCTTCCTGCTTTGCCTTTCAAATAACGTAAAACTTCATCCAGCATACCAACAGGGATATTATAACCGCTGTTTTGCGCTTCTACCAGGAAGTGCCCGGCATAGTTTGTTCCCCATTCGTCAGCTGCAGGCTCGCCTGGCCAGTAAGCCAGACCTCCTTCTGTAGTTTGGAAAGAACGTAACCTGTTAATTCCGGCTTTGATATTTCTATCCGTTTGTGCTTTCTGCTGTTCATTAAGCGGGCTTAATTTATTCAGGAATAATTGCGGAAATACAGCCGAAGTGGTCTGTTCCACACAACCGTGAGGATACTGCATCAGGTAACTTAACCGCTTTTTAAGATTAACAGGAGGGATAGCCGATAATTCTACGCTTCCGGAATTACTGCCTGCAATACCTAAAGGCAGATAGTTTGCTGTCCAGCTTTGTCCAGGCTGTATAATAGCAGAAACCACGTTGGTTACATATGGATTTGGGTTCCTAATATCCAGTTCGAGATCGTAAACTGCTTTCTCCGCGCCACCTTGTGCTACAATTTTCACTTTGGCAATTCCGGTCATTTGCGGAACAGTAACTTCAAAATAAGTCATTTGTTCGCCCGGTTGTGCATAAGTTAATTGCCTGGTTTTAAGACCTGCTACTTGCAAGTTTTGTGTTTGAAGTTGTACGTTTACATTTTTAAGATTCTTTTCAGTTGCGAATACAGTTACTGGTAAAGTGAAACTTTCGCCTGGCCCGATAACTCTCGGCAAAGTTGCCAGAACCATCAATGGTTTTTTCACCTGTACAGATTTCTCCGCAAACCCGTATGCGCCATCTTGTCCGGCAACTACCATCGCCCGGACTGCGCCGATATATTGCGGCAACTTAAATTTATGCGTCTGACTGCCACCTTTGCCTAAAGCAAAAGGCCCTAAGTATTTAACAACAGCCGTAAAGCGGTTTGCTTTTGCAGGGTTCAGGTTACGGTTTACGCTGCCATCACCTCCAATACTTAAAATACGTTCCAGGTTACCTCCCCATGCGCCTAATACATAGTCAAAAAGATCCCATGTTTTAACGCCCAAACCTTCACGTGCATAAAATACGGCATGCGGATCTGGAGTTTTAAATCTCGTTAAATCCAGTAAACCTTCATCTACAAGCGCAATGGTATAAGTCATTGCTTTTCCATTCTGCTCAGAGACGGTAATGGTATTTTCTGTTTCAGGTTTGATTTTGTCAGCCATTTTAATGACTGGTTTTAAGATCGTTTCCGGATCTTCAATGATTAATGGAATAGCACCATACATCCGGATCGGAAGATCATTGACTGTTTGTGCATGCGGTTGCAATAAGGTAATATTCGCAAACACGTTTGGTGCCATATTCTTTTCTGCTTTGAACTTAAACTGCGTCTGACCTTTTTTAGTATCCGTCCAGTAAGTTTTTAAAACCCGGCTTCCGTTTTCTATCGAAATTAAAGCTCTTCCATTTTCGCCGGTAGGGATGGTTAGCACCACCTCTTCACCAACTTTGAATTTAGTTTTATTGGCAGTAAAAGAAAGCATGGAAGCCTCAGTAGGATTTGCTGATTGTTCCCGCTGTGCCCATCCTGGCCAGTCCACATAAACAGCTTTCCCGGTTACATGACCGCCGTTCAGATCGCGGACTAAAACCAGGTAACGTCCCCATTCAGGCTCATTAATATGTAAAGTCCAGTTTCCTTTTCCATTTTGCAAGGTTACATTTTCTTTCTGGATCAGCTTGTTATATTCGTTCTGTGTGAAATTAGCGAAGGAATTTTGCGTATCCTGTTCCCACCACCATCGCCATTGCACTTTGTATAATTCTACTTGCACATTTTTAGACCCGCCTATCAGTTTACCATCCCGGTTGACATTCACGATACTAAAGTTATGGTCCTTACCAGTCACCAGCATTCCGCTTAATTTTTCTCCTTCAGGTGCTTTGATCCCATAATAATTGGTAAACACGTGGTAGGGGATAGAAAAATTGTCAATACTGAAATTTCCACCTGCTTCGAATACTTTGGTAGTGAAATTAGCCTTCAATACACCCGGAGCGGTTGCATTATCATTCAGATTGGTATTCACAGCAGCCATTCCGTTTTCATTTAGCCTGCCTTCAAAGATAGTTTTGACCTGCGACACGAAATTCACGGTTGGATTGTCAAAGTTATACCCATCAAAACCGGGGAATGTCGTTTGCATGGTATTCAGATTCACATCAACTTTAGCTTTCAGGTTTTTCCCGACAGCACCGAACAGCCAATTGGCAGAAAGAGCAGCAGTTGCGGTTGCTCCTGTACCTAAGTATTTGCGGTTGCCGATGTCAAAGCCGATCTTCAGGCGGTTAGGCATAACCGTTTCAATTTTTAGTGTTTTTTGAAAGGAAGCTCCGCCTGCTTTTACTTTAGCGACCCAGTTTCCCGTAGGTGCAGTACTTTCAGTAGCAGTACGGAAAGCATAAAACCCGTTTAAAGATGCACCACTGATGGCCTTTTTAACCAGTTGACCTTGTGGGTTATATAACTCAAAAGTAACCGGATAAGCCGCAGGGAGTTTCTTAAGTTTGTCTTCCAGAATGAAAGATAAGAAGAGCGAATCTCCTGGCCTCCAGACTCCGCGTTCTCCATAGATCAATCCTTTTAAGCCATTCTGTACCACATCACCGCCCACGTCAAAACGGCTTAGCGGAAGTGAGTTTCCATCATCAAGTTTTAAGTATCCGCGTTCGTCTCCGTTTTTGGCCACTAAAAGGAACGGTTTTCTTTTCAAATCAAAAGAAGCCATTCCGTCGCCGTCAGTTTTTACCGTATGAATAACCTGGCGCTGATAGTCCAGTAATTCCAGCGTAACCCCGCTTAATCCTTTAGTGGTCAGCAGGTCGGTGGCTACGATGAGCATGCTGTTGTCATTTCCTCTTTTAGCGACCAGGCCGATATTGGATACCAATAAATTCCGGCTGGCAAATTTATCACTGGTATAATAGGACGGAGTACAAGGGTTGTCTTTATCACTCCAGTTATAACCCGCACTGTAATAGTTATTATAGGTGCGCCAAAAGTCATCATCCTCATCTATTTTTTCACCATAATATTCATTCTCATCATCTTGTGAAGCCTCTTTAGCACTAGTACCTTCCGCGCAGTTTAAAATATTATAAGCCTGGCGGAAGCTGAAGGTAACCCGGTACATCGCACCAGGCTCTGCCTTAATAATTTTGTCAAGATCCAGTACAAAACGGTTCTTTTTATGCAGGTTTAGTGTTTTATCTTCATCCAGACGGATTTTCTTTTGCAGTAAAGGTTTCCCAACACGCCTTAATTCATTCGCTTCTTTATAATTATTATTCTGGAAAAACTGCGGAATATTATTCTCGTATACTTTGATAATCGTTACGTCTACTGCTCTCAGGTTAACCGCTTCAAAAGGAAGAACCAGTTTGCCTGAATTGGGAAGAATTGTTCCACTGCCGGCGATAGTTACCGAAGGAAGTTTATTTTCAAATACAATGTTGGCTGTCGCACTCGCAATCAATGCACGTTCATTACTATTGACAACTCCCTTGTTGACTGTTAACGTATAATTTCCCAAAAGTGGTTCAGGCGTATATATCTTGACCTGACTACCATCTATAGTGTACCTTAAATCAGAACCCGTTCCCAGGGTGATCAGACCTGTTAAATCCTGTCCGATACCCACTGGTTCTGAGAACTGAACCAGTGCATAATCTTCAAGGTTTTGTACAGCTTTTGTAGCAAGCACCTTAAATACGCCACTAGCGGGCACAGTTAAATTCTCTTCACCTTTATTTTTAGCGTCTATCGCATCACCCGACCACTTCAGGCTCAGTTTTTCTTCTTTTGATGTTTTTTTGATACTATCAATCAGAAAAGAGGATGTGTTTTTCTGAGGATTATGCTGCCATTTTACCTTTAAATGCTGATCGGATTCAAGTTCCAGACATTTCTCCAGTAATTTAGGATCTTCTTCATCAGCCGTGCTGATTTCTCCGGTCAGCTTCATATAAGCCAGAGAAGTATTATTCTGAGCAATCAGACCATTCTGGCTGAGAACCAACCCGGGTTTAATCACGCTGAATTCGAAGTCAAACTCTTCCAGATCTTTTTCTGTTGCGGTGACTTTCCCCAGATCGAAAGTAGCTGTATATGTTTTTCCGGATTCTAATTTTTCATCCGGTCTGAATTCTACCGTTTGCGCATCGATCCAGTAAGTTTTACCTTTTACAGAAGGAGAGAAGCTAAACAAATTGCGTTCGTCCGGTTTACCCAGTTCACCCATTGTTTTCACCTGGCTGGCCAGCTGAATCCTGATCAAGCTCTTTTTAGAAACTGTACCTGAAGTATAACCCTCAATGTATTTAGCATAAGCCTGTTGCATTTCTGCCGGCTTGTGTTTCCTGAAAATGAAAAAAACAGCTATTCCGATTAGAATAACTGCTATAGAACCAATTAAGACTGGCTTTTTATTTTTGAAGAAGGCGTTGTTCTCAGCGTTCATATTTTCCTTACACTAGATATGTCAGGGAAAATACGAAAAAATATTGAACTGGAAACCTATTTAATCATCACGCCTGGTTTATTCATCAGGGGAATTTTGATCAGGTTATCATCTACTATACTTTCTGGTAAAAAGATGAATTTCTTATCATAAATAGTACCGTCTATATAATAGCTTAACCAATATTCGTTCGTCAGTCCGAAGACTTCTGTGTCTATTGCTTCAACTCCTTTAAAGGAATTAGCTGGTATATCGCCTAAAAAATGACGCAGTACAGAAGTCTTTACGAGCCTGCCATCCTTTTCGCCATAGCCTTTGGAGCTGATCAGTACATTATCAATTTGTACATTTTTCAGATTGATCAGGTAAACAGTCCAGTTTTTTACTTCTGGAGTTTCACTGATCAATACGACTGCCATAGCCAGGTCTTCCACAATATTTTCCGGCAGATCTTTCTTCATATTTCTATTTCTTTTTAACTGGGGCTTTTTTCTTTGCAGGTGCTTTTACTGCTGCAGTTTTTGTACCGGCAACTTTAGTACCAGCAGCTTTCTTTTTCGTTGCTTTTGGCTCAAAAGCATTCGGAACCTGCTCAACAATTAGTTTTTTAACCTCTTCCAGAGAAAGTACAGCCAGCTCTTCTGGTGTATACTTTTCGTTCGTGGACGGGTTCTTACCCAGTTTGAGCATATCTTTTCCGAAACGGATGAAAGGTCCCCATCTGCCGTTCTCGATAGCAATTTTATCAGCTGTCCATTGCTGGATAAACCTGTTTGCCTCTTTCTCTACTTTTTTACCAATCAGTTCCTTGATGTCACTATCAGATAATTCATCAAAGTTATAAGCTTTAGGTACATTGATAAACAAATCATTCCATTTGATAAACGGTCCGAAACGTCCGGTGCCTTTAGTTACTGGTAACTCATCATAATGTGCAACAGGAGCATCAGCAGTAATTTTCTCTTCGATAATTACGATTGCACGGCTCTGATCAACAGTTAAAGGATCTTCGTTTTTAGGGATAGAGATATAAGTTTCTCCCCATTTCACGTAAGGTCCGAAACGGCCAACACCTACAGCAACCTCTTTATCCTTATAATTTTCCAATTGGAAAGGTAACCTGAACTGCTCTAAAGCATCTTCCAGAGTCACAGTACCCACCGACTGAGATTTCATCAGACTTGCGTATTTCGGTTTCTCTTCATCGTCATTCTGACCGATTTGTACCAGAGGACCAAACTTACCAACCTTCGCATAAACATTTTTACCACTCACCGGATCAACCCCTAATAAGCGCTCACCGTTTGCCCTGTCGGCAGTTTCAGTAGTCACTTCAACTTCCTTATGGAAAGGCGTATAAAAAGCGTGAAGCATTTTTGTCCAGTTTTGTAAGCCCTGGGCAATCTCATCAAATTCCTTTTCTACTTTAGCAGTAAAGTTAAAATCAACAATACCTTTAAAATGCTCAACTAAGAAGTCATTGACAACTTCACCTATATCAGTTGGGAATAATTTAGATTTTTCCGCACCTGTAATCTCAGTTTTAATGGCTTTGGTTACTTCACCATTTTCAAGAATGATCGAACCAAATGAACGGCTGCGACCATCACGATCTTCTTTCACTACATAACCACGATTCTGGATCGTAGAAATAGTAGGGGCATAAGTAGATGGACGGCCAATACCAAGCTCTTCCAGTTTCTTAACCAAACTTGCCTCTGTATATCTTGCAGGTGGACGGGAGAAGCGTTCTGTTGCATTCATCACGTTCAGCGACAGATCCTGACCTTTAGCTAAAGGCGGCAGGATATTTTCATTGTCTTTGTCTTCTGCATCTTCATCATCGCTTGATTCCAGGTAAACTTTCAGGAAACCGTCAAACTTCATGACTTCACCTTCAGCAACCAGACTTTCACTGCGTGTGCTTACTGCAATTTGTGCCGTAGTTTTTTCAAATAATGCTTCGCTCATCTGAGAAGCGATCGCACGTTTCCAAATCAGCTCATACAGCCTCTGTTCAGAACTATCACCAGTTACGGTATGCTGATCAAAGTAAGTAGGGCGGATGGCCTCATGCGCTTCCTGAGCCCCCGCGGATTTAGTTTTATAAGTTCTCAGCTGATGATATTTCTGGCCGTAGGCAGAATTGATCTCATTCGCTGCAGCTGTTAAAGCTGTTTCAGATAAGTTTACCGAATCCGTTCTCATGTAAGTGATCTTTCCACTTTCATATAAACGTTGTGCAACCTGCATGGTACGTGATACCGGGAAGCCTAGTTTCCGGGATGCTTCCTGTTGCAGGGTAGAGGTGGTAAAAGGTGCCGCAGGATTACGTTTAGCTGGTTTAGTTTCCAGGCTGCTGATTTTAAAACCTGCATTGACACAGTCGCGTACAAATTTCTCTGCTTCGGCTTCCTGTTCAAATCGCTGAGGTAATTCTGCTTTCACAAATTCCCTTGCTTTTCCTGTGCTGAACCGTGCTGTAATTTTATAGGCAGCGGCCGCGTTAAACTTATTTACTTCGCGTTCTCTGTCTACAATAAGACGTACCGCTACTGATTGTACACGGCCAGCCGATAAAGAAGGTTTCACTTTTTTCCATAATACCGGAGAAAGTTCGAAACCTACCAGGCGGTCTAACACGCGTCTTGCTTGTTGTGCATTAACCAGGTTATAATCAATTGTTCTTGGAGATTCAATCGCTTTTAAAATTGCAGGCTTGGTGATTTCGTGAAAAACAATACGTTTAGTCTTGTTTTCTTTCAATCCCAGCGTCTCAAACAGGTGCCAGGAAATTGCTTCCCCTTCGCGGTCCTCATCGGATGCGAGCCATACCATCTCGGCTTCCTTTGCTAATTTCTTAAGTTCAGCTACCACTTGCTTTTTATCGGCGGGTACTTCATAGGTTTGGGCGAAGTCATTGTTCGTATCTATTCCCATGTCTCCTTTAATTAAATCGCGGATGTGTCCGTAGCTCGATTTAACAATGAAATCTTTACCCAAATACCCTTCTATTGTTTTCGCTTTTGCAGGTGATTCAACTATTAATAAATTTTTGGCCATCTAGAAGGTTTTTCTGCAAATAAAACTATAAATAAGCCTAAAATCAAAATTCTACTAAGAATAAATCTCAAAAAGTATGATTTAGACGTTGAAATTATTGCTCATTTCTTAAATCTAAGGCTTCAATTAGTACGTATAATGAATAAGAATCGATTAAGTTTACCTTCCTATTATATACGTGTAAATAATTTGTCCATATATTCGTTGTAACATAAAATTTAAAACTATGAACACCCTACTTATTTTATTCAGTTTGTTATTTACCCCGCCGCAAAGCATTTATGATTTTACCATGAAAACAATTGATGGTAAAGAGATTAAGCTTTCAAAATTCAAGGGTAAAAAAATTCTTATTGTAAATACAGCTTCAAAATGCGGGTATACGCCACAGTATGAAGATCTGGAGAAATTACATCAGAAGTATGGTAAAGATGTAGTGCTGATTGGTTTCCCTGCTGGTAATTTCGGTGGACAGGAGCTGGCTACAAATTCAGAGATTCAGGATTTCTGTAAAAAGAATTTTGGCGTTACATTTTTATTAAGTGAAAAAGTGAGCGTAAAGGGAAATGACATTAATCCGATTTTCAAATACCTGACTTCTGCCAGTAATGCTGATTTTACCGGAGATATCAAATGGAATTTCGAAAAGTTCCTGATTAATGAAAAAGGAGAGCTGGTTCACCGTTTCCGTTCTAAGGTTACTCCAATGAGCCCTGAACTGACTAAAGACTTGTAACAATTGCTATACAAAGCCTTTTAGGGGCATTAAAGTATGAAAAAGAGAAATCCCTTAACAAGGATTTCTCTTTTTTTTAACATGGAAATTAAGGGATTGAGTTACATTTGCAACTCAATTTCAACTATGCAAAATTCAGCAAAGCTCAGAACACTCAGTTTTCTTCTGGGCTCTTTCTTTTTATGCGCCTGCAGCAGCAGCTACCAGGTCGTTAAATCCAATCGTGGAGAATACAAATTATCGAAGGATTTAGCCGTAGATAGTTCAATTATCCGCACTTATCAGCCTTATAAGCTAAAGCTCGATTCACAGATGAATGAGGTTTTGGGTTATTCAGACAATGAACTTACTAAAAAACTGGTGGGCGGAGAATCTTCTTTAGGGAATTTCTTTGCGGATGCCGCTTTAGTTGAAGCGCGTAAAACAAGCCCGCAAATAGATTTCACGATGCCGAGTACAAATGGTGGATTGCGTAACGATTTACCTTTAGGAGCGATCACATTGTCCAATGTTTTTGAGCTGATGCCATTTGAAAATGAGTTGATTGTTTTTGAACTGAAAGGTTCAGATGTGCAGACCTTACTGGATTACATTGCCCGCACCGGCGGGCAACCTGTTGGAGGTTTAACAATGAAAATCAAAGCAAAGAAACCGGTAGATGTGCGCATTGGCGGGCAGCCTTTTGATCCTGCAAAAAATTATAGCGTGTTGACTTCTGATTATATTGCAGGTGGTGGTGACGGGATCAGCAGTTTTAAAAATCCTGTATCCAGCAAAGTATTGAAGCTTAAAATCCGCGATGCGTTAATTCAATATATTAAGGAAACTAAAATTAAAGGAGTAAAGATCAGTTCAAAATTAGATGGGAGAATGACCAATGATTAACCGTAGAAAATTTATAAAGACTAGTGGTATCGCGGCAGCTGCGACCGCCTTAAGTATACATTCTTTAGATGCGCTGGCAAATGGGGAACTGAAACACCTGACTATTTTACATACGAACGATGTGCATAGCCAGATCGAGCCTTTTGCGATGAACGGTGGCCGGAACCAGGGACTGGGCGGAGTAGCACGAAGATCGGCTTTGATTAAAAAGATAAGAGCGGAACAGCAAAATGTACTTTTACTGGATGCCGGTGATATTTTTCAAGGCACTCCATACTTTAATTTATATGGTGGAGAGCTTGAAATTAAGCTTATGAGTGAAATGGGATACGATGCCGCAACGATGGGAAATCATGATTTTGACAATGGGGTAGAAGGTTTCTATAAGCAGTTGCCTCATGCTAATTTTCCGATCCTGGTGAGTAATTATGATTTTTCTGATACGATTATGCACCAGTCTACGAAGCCATTTAAGATCTTTAATAAAGGTGGTCTGAAGATTGGTGTTTTTGGAATTGGTATTGAGCTGAAAGGGTTGGTAGGCGAGAAGAACTATGGGAACACTATTTATCAGGACCCTGTTTTGAAAGCTAATGAAACTGCTTCACTGCTTAAAAATGAGCATAAATGTGATTTGATTATTTGCCTGTCTCATTTGGGTTATAAATATTCGGACAAGAAAGTATCAGATCAGACTTTAGCGGAGAATAATGATCATATTGATTTAATCATCGGAGGACATACACATACTTTTATGGCTCAGCCTCAGGATGTGAAAAACAGGGCCGGAAGGGTTACCACGATTAACCAGGTTGGTTTCGCCGGAATAAACTTAGGACGTATTGATTATTATTTTGAAGCATACAGAGGGAAGAAATTAATAACTTCTTCTCCCTATATGATTTCAGATCAGCTGGATAGCTAACAATATTTAGACAAGGAAACCGCCTCCCAGGAGGTCGTTTCCTTCGTAGAAAACAGCAGATTGTCCAGGTGCAATCGCAGATACATTATGATCAAATACCACGCGCATTCTGTCTTTTTCCTGAACGATGGTACTTAGCATACCAGCATCTTTATAACGTATTTTGGTAATCACATTATCCATTGGTTCATAAATATTGTCATATTTAATCAGGTTAATGTTACGTACCATAGCTTCACTTCTTTCCAGTTCTTCGGCTCTGCCCAGCATAACTGTATTACTTTCCGGAAGGATTTGAGTCACAAACATAGGCTCACCAAAAGCGATGCCCAGTCCTTTACGCTGTCCGATGGTATAAAAAGGATAGCCTTTATGTTGTCCAACGATCATTCCGTCACTGGTGATGAAATTTCCACCTGCTACACGATCTTCCAGATCTTCTACTTTATGTTTTAAGAACGAACGGTAATCATTTTCAGGTACGAAACAGATTTCATAGCTCTCGCTCTTTTTTGCCAGTTCTTCCTGTCCCATGTCCAGCGCCATTTGTCTGATGTCAGCTTTGGCGAAAGACCCTAAAGGAAATTGCGTACGTGCCAGGTTTTCCTGAGAAACACCCCATAACACATAAGACTGATCTTTATTTTCATCCAGTCCTTTAGAAATTACATGTCTGCCGTTCTCATGTTGTCTGACGTTTGCATAATGACCAGTTGCAATAAATTCGCAGTCCAGTTTATTTGCACGTTTCAGCAACGCTTCCCATTTGATGTGGGTATTACATAACACGCACGGATTAGGTGTGCGGCCTGCAAGATATTCGTCAACAAAATTATCAATTACATAATCACCAAATTCTTCTCTGATGTCTAATATATAATGTGGAAAGCCATAATTAACTGCTAAGGTACGGGCATCATTGATACTGTCCAGACTGCAGCAACCGGTTTCTTTACTACTGCTTCCTGATGTGGCATAGTCCCAGGTCTTCATCGTTAAACCGATAACTTCATACCCTTGTTCGTGTAACATTACTGCTGCTACTGAACTATCTACACCGCCACTCATGGCTACCAGAATTCTACCCCTTTTACTCATTGTATTTTAATATGAGACAAAAATAACTGATTTTAGTTAAAGATTCATTTTTTAAGGAGTCAGATCCTTGTAAAAAGGTAAATGAATTGTATGATTAAACGATATAGCACATATGATACAGCGTTTTACAATCTTATGTGATATATTAGGGCTTTAATAAAAAACAAACCAAAACAGACTAATTGATGAAGAAATTTCTATTTTACAGTATTTTATTTATTCCTTTTATCGGTAATGCGCAGCAAGATCTTGCTAAATATGTGAAGCCAATTATTGGAACGCAGAAAATGGGGCATACTTATCCGGGGGCAGTAGTTCCATTCGGTGCTGTTCAGTTGAGTCCGGAAACGGATACGTTATCGTATGAGCTGAACGGAAAATATAATGGCGATGTCTATAAATATTGTGCGGGTTACCGTTATGAAGATAAAACGATAGTTGGATTTAGCCATACGCATTTCAGCGGATCTGGCCATTCAGACCTTGGAGATTTCCTGATTATGCCTACGCAGGGGAAATTGCAATTAAATCCAGGCGTGGCTTCTGATCCTAAGGGTGGATTCCGTTCTGCTTTTTCGCATAAGAATGAGGTTGCAGAAGCAGGTTATTACAAAGTTAAATTGGACGATGATAACATTCTTGCGGAATTAACGGCTTCAAAAAGAGTAGGTATGCACCAGTATACTTTCCCTAAATCTGATCAGTCGCATATTATTCTGGATCTGATGGCAGGTATTTACAACTATGAAGATAAGAATGTATGGACTTATGTGCGTGTAGTCAATGATTCATTGGTAACCGGATACCGTCAGACTAATGGCTGGGCAAGAACAAGAACAGTTTATTTTGCGATGTCATTCTCTAAGCCATTTGTAAAATATGGTCAGAAAAACTATGACCGCAAACAGGCTTATAAAGGATTCTGGGGTAAGTTTGACCAGACAAAGAACTTCCCGGAAATTGCTGGTAAACAGATAAGAATGTATTTTGACTTTAAAACTGAGGATCAGGAAAAAGTAAAGATCAAGTTTGCATTATCTCCGGTAAGCCAGGAAAATGCTTTGGAAAATATGCGTGCTGAGATACCGGGATGGGATTTTGAGCAGGTTAAAAAACAAGCAAAAGAGGAATGGAATAAGGAATTGAATAAGATTACTGTCAATACATCAGAAGATGATAAGGTGAATTTTTATACCGCAATGTATCATGCTTTTATCAATCCGACAGTTTATACCGATGTAAATGGTCAATATAAAGGATTGGATCAGGGGATTCATGAAGCGAAAGGTTTTACAAATTACACAACTTTCTCACTTTGGGATACTTACAGAGCATTACATCCATTCTTTAATTTAATTCAGCCTTCACGTAATAATGATATGGTGAAGTCTATGATGGCGCATTATGATCAGAATTCTTTGAAGATGCTGCCGATCTGGTCACATTATGCAAATGATAATTGGTGTATGAGTGGTTATCACAGTGTTTCTGTAGTTACTGACGCAATTATTAAGGGTGTTTATACTGGTGATCCTGAGGCAGCGCTTGCAGCTTGTATTGTGACTTCTAACCACAGGGATTATGAAGGTATAGGAGACTATATTGATAAAGGATTTATTCCTGCTGAGAAAAGCGGTGTTTCCATTTCAAATACGTTGGAATATGCTTATGATGATTGGTGTATCGCCCAATTAGCTAAAAAATTGAATAAACAGGATGTTTACCAGGAATACATGAAACGTTCTGGAAACTGGGAGAACAATTTTGATCCTTCAACAGGATTTATGCGCGCTAAAATGGCTGATGGTACTTTCCAGAAGAAATTTGATGTGATGAGTACACATGGTCAGGGCTTTATTGAGGGTAATTCATGGAACTATAGTTTCTTTGTTCCGCAGAATCCAAAATTACTGATTGAACGTATGGGAGGGAAGCAGAAGTTTACAAACAGGCTGGATACCTTATTTACAATGCACTTGCCGGATGAGTTTTTTGCGGATACGGAAGATATTACCAGAGAGGGAATTGTTGGAGGTTATGTACACGGTAATGAGCCGGCGCACCATGTGGCTTATTTGTACAACTGGACGGATCAGCCTTGGAAAACTCAATCCAGAATAAGAATGATCTTGAAAATGCAATATAAAAATACGCCTGATGGTTTAGGTGGAAATGATGATTGCGGACAGATGAGTGCGTGGTATTTATTCTCTTCACTGGGTTTTTATCCTGTAGCACCTGGTTCTGATGAATATTCTTTAGGTAGCCCTGCCGTGAAGTCTGCGGTATTGAAACTGGAGAATGGAAAAACGTTTACGGTGGATGCAATTAATCAGAGTGATAAAAATGTATATGTACAAAAGGTTTTACTGAATGGTAAGGCGATAACTACGCATACGATTAAGCATGCTGATATTACAGATGGAGGTAAACTGACATTTTATATGAGTAGTAAACCGGCAAAATAGGGCTGGTTTTATGAATGAAACAGGGCAGGGGTATTATTATCCTTGCCCTGTTTTGGTTTTAAAGGGTTTGCAGTGAAATTAATGCTATTGAAAAACAGCTTGTTGACTAATTAAAGGCATTTTATTTTCAAAGGGATTTGCATGTTAATATTAAATTTCTACCTTTGCAGTCCTTCAAAAAAGGAATTGATTCCGTAGCTCAGCTGGTAGAGCATTACACTTTTAATGTAGTGGTCCTGGGTTCGAATCCCAGCGGGATCACGAAAGCCTCAATGCAAATTGAGGCTTTTCGCGTTAAAAAATATTTCTTCATTTTCCAACTTTACCTTGATTTCCCGGATCAAGTCATAAACTTGTGGATCAGGGATTAAATTTCAAGTTTTGGGTTTGATATTTTTTAGTTCAAAGCAGCTGGTTACGATTCTTTAATAAGCTGATTCCGGATCAAGCAAAAAAGTTGGGGATTTGATAAGTTTCATTAATTTTGTTAAATATCATTATTTTGGACACCTCAATACTATCATTAATATTACCAGAAGGCTTAACCGAATACTTTGAGCTGGATAAGTTCGAGTTTAGCGAAGGCTCATATCATATTTATCTTTTAGAAAAAAACATACATCCCAAGGAATATTCAGGTGAAAAGCTACTTTCTAAGGGTTTTTTCGATGAGATCACTGTTCGTGACTTTCCTTTACGCGGCAAGCCCTGCTTTTTGAAGTTAAAGCGACGTAAGTGGCAGAATGCTAGCA
>NZ_QLLR01000030.1 GCF_003259615.1 Pedobacter cryoconitis
GATAATGAGCGTCTAAATAAAGATATATTTCGTTCTGATTTTGATAAACTTAAACTCTTTACCAAAATGTTACGCACAAATAATCTTTTCAATAAGGCAGTGATTATTCATAAGTAGTTTATATGGACGTTTTGGATGAAGTATTACTGCGATTTTGGAGTTCTTTAAATAATCATGATGTAAAATATATTATGGTTGGTGGATTTGCTATTAGATTTCATGGTTTTAACCGAAGTACTGATGACCTGGATATTTGGTTGTACGATACCCTGGATAATAGAAAAAATCTCAGGGCTGCATTTAATGAATTAGATTATGGTGATTTTCCTTCTTTTGAAACGATGGAATTCGTACCTGGGCGGACAAGCATCTATATAGATAATGCAATCGAACTGGATATTATGACCTCTATGAAAGGACTAGAATCCCTTTCCCTTTTGGAATGTCTTGACCTCGCCTCTATTGCAGTCCTTGAAGCTATAAAAGTTCCTTTTTTGCATATCAATCAACTAATAGCTAATAAAAAAGCTGTAAACAGACCAAAAGATCAAATCGACGTAACTGAGCTGGGAAAAATCAGGGAATTAAGAGATCATAAATAATTATATTTCTTAACTGATATTACGCAATCAGGAAAATAGCATTTGCAGCTAAAGCGTATTAAAATAATTTTGATTAGAATTCAACAAAACTATATCAGCTGTCACTTCCCTCAAAAATGGCACGACCTCATACTCAAACCACGGATTTTTCTTTTGCCAGATCTTATTTCTCGGTGAAGGGTGTACAATTGGTAAGAACGCAGGCAGATAATTACTAAAATCCCTTACCCTTTCTGTTAATGTAGTACCCTTTATATCTCTCAAATAATAGTTTTGCGCATACTGGCCGATAAGTATGATCAATCTTACATCTTTCATTTCAGCCATTAAACGCTGATGCCATTTAGGTGCACACTCAGGACGAGGAGGAAGATCGCCTGAATTACCTTTGCCAGGATAACAAAACCCCATTGGAACTAAAGCAAACAGTTTATCATCATAGAATTGCTCCTTGCTCACCCCTAACCATCTTCTTAACTCATTTCCACTCTGATCATCCCATGGAATACCACTATTCTGAACTTTTTGTCCGGGGGCCTGCCCTATGATAACAATCTTGGATTCAACACTTGCCTGCACAATGGGCCTTGGAAAATTAGGCAATAGCCCCTTACAGATTATACAAGACCGGATCTCTTCTAAAAGCTCTTTCAATGGTTTAAAATTAAAGGATAAAAATAATAAGAATAAACCAAGGTTTGATGACATCAATCTTTATATTATTTTAGCGTAATGGACCCTATCTCCCTTACCAAATCACAAGCCCGTAAAATTATCCTTAACGCTGCCGGCCTCGCCAGGAAAGCACAATTCGGAGAGGGGATCGAGGCCGTTTACAAGGTAATCGACCATTTAGGTTTTGTACAGCTAGATACAAATTACGTCGTAGAACGTGCGCATCACCACGTAATGGCCGCACGCATACCAGACTATCAAACAGAATGGCTGGCTGAACTTTCCGAAGACGGGCGCATATTTGAATACTTCACTTCAGACGCAGGTTATATCCCCAGTCGCGATTTTAACTATTCATTGCCTGTTAAAGAAGCGTTTGCAAAGAATGGAAAAACAGCGACTCCCGCAGAAACCCGGATGATGAAAATAGCGCTTGACCGGGTAGAACGTGAAGGACCTTTGATGGTGAGCGATTTCGATGACGACAGAATAGAAGCAAGCACTGGCTGGTGGGACTGGCGGCCAGCTAAAGTAGCACTCGAACGCCTGTATCTGGAGGGCCAGCTCATGATCAGCCGCACCAAAGCCTTCCAGAAAGTATACAACCTGCCGCTCAACCTAATATCTCCGGAAACAGACCTGACTATGCCAGCAAACGAAGAATTTGCCAGGTACATTATCCGTCGTACACTTGGCGCATTGGGAATAGCATCTGTTAAAGAGTTAACATGGCGGGCAAGAAGGGTAAAAGGAAATAGCGTAAAAACTGAACTGGAGCAAATGGTTACAGAAGGCGAAGTACAAATAGTCAGGGTTGACGGACTAAAAAGCACACCGCTCTATATGTTATCGGATCAGGATCTGGATATTGAACTAGCTGAAGATGTCTTCATCCTCTCCCCTTTTGACATCCTTAACGTCTTCCGTCACCGCTTAAAGGATTTCTTTGATTTTGATTACCAGATTGAATGTTTTGTACCAGCCGCTAAGCGCAAATATGGTTATTTTTCACTGCCAATACTTTCTGGTGATGTTTTTATTGCACGGATGGATGCGAAAGCCGATCGCAAACAAAAAGTGCTGATCATCCACAATCTGCATTTTGAACCAATTGATCTCGATCAAATCACTATTGAAAAATTTATCCAGACATTAAAAGCCTTCATTTTATTTAACCAATGCAGGAATATTATCCTCAAGAAATCCAATAATGAAACTTATCTCAAAGCCATAAACAAAGGTTTTTTCGAATAGCTGAAACAAGCAGTCTTTGAGATTTTACCGGTTATTTCTCTGACAGCATAGGCATTTTGTGAATAAAATCCTCGCTATATAAATTATCAATAAAGAATTTTGCCAGCAATTTGCGGCTCATCTGGAAAGGCTTTGGTGTATGATCATAACTTACTGCTAACGTTCCAATCGTATCGTTTTCATTCAATCCCGCGGGCCTGGCAATAGTCCAGGTTGTTCCAGATGCCTGAATTAAGTCTTCCTGCGCATTATGATCGGCAAATATAACTTTGAAATTGGTGAGCCTGACCAATAGCTTCACATACCATGGCGTATATTTCCAGGAATTTCCCACACCAACAGAGGATAAAATTAATATACGTTTAACTCCATATTCATTCATCACCTGCACCACATTAGCCATGCTTTTTTCAAGCACACGCGGCGCATTTATTTTCCGGAAAGAAATCGCTTCCCCCCTGGTTAAAGGGCTTAACAAACTGAGAACAGCATCGCAGCCTTTCATAGCTTTGCGAATATCATCGATGTTTGCAGGAAGCCCTTCCACAATGGTTAATCCATCATGCTGAATAGCGATCTTTGACGGATTTCTAACCAAAGCAACCACCTGGTAACCCTTTTCCAATGCCAATGGTATCGCGTATTTACCAGTTCTGCCAGTAGCACCTAATATTAATATTTTTCTTGACATACGTTCAATTTCCCGATTTTTATGCTCTCATCCCACAACTTTGATGCGACACTTTTATCTAAATCTATTTTTTCCTTTATTGCCGGTTTTGCAACCTTTGGAAAGAAATAACCAGCATCCCTGGCATCAGTATCAGCCAGTGCAATCACATTCACAATGGCGCTTTCAATACTGTTTGCCAATATAGGTCCTAAAATAAGGAATACAAGCTTCATAACGCCCTTTACCTTTCTATCAATACCGGTTTTCACCATGCCTGCATTCACAACATTAATGGGTATTAAACTGCCATATCGTTTACTGAATTCCTGAGCATGCAGGTGAATGGCGAGCTGATTTCGTCCTATACTCTTAAACAATGAATAATTGGTCTTCATTTGTAAGTCCTCGAAATTGATAGTGGCACCTTTTCTAAGCGGACCACCAACAATAATTACTTTTCCCCGTCCACTTTTCAATTCGTCCACTAATAGATAATCCAGCATAAACTTACACAAGTAATTTACAGCAAAGCTCTCGTACAACCCATCTTTCGTCTCCTGTCTTTCAGAATTGAGTGTACCCGTGGCCTGAATTAATAGATCTATTTTATTGGTTAATTTCCTGATGGCTACCGCGAGGGCTTTTATTCCTTCGACGGAAGACACATCGGCGGCAATAAACCTTGCAGTAGTGCCATTAATTTTTGAAAGTTCCTCAGCGATCTTCTTATCCTTATCAGTATCACGCCCCTGGAAAATGATGTCATTCCCCTGCTTAGCCAGTGCTATGGCAATAGCATATCCAATGCCGCCAGTTCCACCAGTAATCACAATTGTTTTATTCATGCCATAAAGGTAGATCCTGCCCAGTGCGATGAATAGCCCGCACAGGTTAAATAATAGCCCGATCAGGTAATAAAGTTTGATGCGGCAAATAGCCAAACTGCCTTTTATAAGCCTGAGAAAACTTACTCAGATTGTTATAGCCTATTTTTAAGCCTACCTCTCCAATAGTAAATCTCCGCCCTTCTATCAAATTCCGCGCATACACTAACCGGTGATACTGATAAAATTCAAAAACAGGCATGCCGAAAACCGAATGGAACAGGGTTTTTAGTTTGGAAGCACTCATCCCAGCTTGTTTTGCTAAAACGTCAATAGTTGGATAATTCATGTTCTCTATATCAAGCAACTGTTCTCTTATCCTAAAAACAGCTTCGATGTCACTTTGATGTTTAAATGCAGATAAATTTGAATTAGCCTGCAGGTCAAAAGCCGAAAAAAGATGGCTAAGTGTATCATAAGCAATTGCCTTCATTCGTAAATTGAGCGGGCCCGAATCTATTTCAAGAGTAAACAGATTTAGTGCTGATTGCAAAATTGCTGGCTTAACATGCTCGAACTTAAAAAGCGGAAGCTCAAATAATTGCTTCTCCGAAAATATAGAATCAGCATGAAATGTTTTTTTGAGCCAATCCGCATGTATCACAAATGAAACTATCTTAAATCGTTGCCGGACCTTGAATAATGACTTTAATTTTATGTGAGAATTATACAGAAGAACACCTGGAGTTGAAATTTGATAATACTCGGAATCGTACCTTGCCAAAGTATCTAAATGGCACTCTGGCAGATATAACTTGATGAACAGGTAATCCGGGGGAATGTTTAATTCTAACTTCGAAAGAATAAGATTTGATTTAATCTCGGTTAAAACCATGATCAGGCCTTCTTCCAAAACAAACATTCTGATGGAGCCCTCATCCGCAGAACCGTTCAGGATTAAGCTGTTATTTTCAACAGTACCACCAACTTGCGCAGCAATGTCTCTCAAATATTGAACCGGATCAACCCCTTCAGCATAAATCATCATCAAAGGTACATTATTATTATAGCAGGAAAAAAAATCTGTAGTTTGTACAGATATAATCACTTAGCTTACAAAACTCCCGCACAAAAACTGCGGGAGTTTCCCTGATAAACAACCCCTGGCTTATTTATTTCAAAATGGTATCATAAATCCCATTCAAAAGATCCTGTCTCATTTTTGAATTCCTTTGGTCCAGCAGGATGATGATACCCCAATTTTTAATCCTATTGTAGCATATAATCGATGATTGTCCCATAGAATCGCCTGATTTTAAATAAATTGTATTTTTTTCATCTGTTCCAATACTTAGTCCTAATCCCATTTCTCTATTTTTATCTTTATAGAACATTTTTTCCGTAATTATCGACGCTTTTCCCACTGCAGTTTTTTCATTTAAGACGGCTTTTAAATACTTAACCATATCAGAAGCATTAGATTTTACTAATCCGGCAGGTGCTGTAACATTCCATTTAAAGAATTCCTGAATACCGCCTTCTGGATTATGAGCAGTTGTCCTGTTTTTTACGTTAAAGTCTTTCGTTAATGTATTGGACATCTTTAACGGTTTAATCATTTTCTCTCTGATAATTTCATCATAACTCTTGCCATACACTTTTTCCAGTATTTGTCCTAATAAAGTATAACCAATCGTAGAATAACGGTATTTCCCGTAATCTTTAAGTTCAGTACAATTATTGATTATAGCTGTCAGCGTTTCTATAGTCACATTGTCTACAGGCTGTTGCGGATTTAGTGCAATTAACTTTGCAAAATCTATATCAGGCAAACCGGATTGATGAGAAGCCAGGTCTGAAATCCTTATTTTGTTTTTAAGGTTTTCATGTAACACATACGCTTTTGGAAGGAAGCCGTCGATATAATCATCCGTTTTTAGTTTATGCTCAATAACAGCTTGCGCAATCAAATTTGAGGTTAAAATTTTAGTGATGGATGCAATTTCGAATATGGAATTTTTATCAATTTTAATTTGACTATCTGCATTCAAATTGCCATAAGCTGTATAGTATTCTTCATTATTTTTGATAAAACCAACGCTGATACCTACGTCAGGATTTTTTTTATAATTATCCTTTATTAACGAATCAATTCTTTGCGGAATGTCTTGTCCAAAAGAAACGTTGCTTACTAATAATAGCGCTGCTAAAAATTTTAATGAGGTTTTCATTGTACCGGGTTTTAGGTTAAAAATTATTTCGATACAAATATGTGGAAGGGATCAAGACTGTGCGACCGAGTAAAAGTAGTCGAACGCATTTGTTTCAAAAAATAAGTACGAGTAATTAAAAAGACAAGTACGAGTAATTACAAAACCCTTTTTTACAGTCTTTTACGATAAGCAGTAGGTGTATTACCAGTGTGTTTTTTAAAGGCCGTATTGAAAGAAGATTTGGAATTAAAACCAACCTCGTATAGAATTTCCAAAACAGTGACCTTACTTTTGGTAACATCCCTTAAAATATCCATAGCATTCTCTATACGATAGGTGTTCACGAAATCATAAAAATGCTGTTCTAATTTATGATTGATTAAAACTGATAAGTCCCGGACAGGAATTTTAAGATCTTTAGAGAGATCTTGAATCGTTAAAGAAGGATTAAGAAATGGCTTTTCTTCCATCATATACCTCTTTAATTTCAATAAGTCTTCAGTGTATTCTTTTTCACTTACAACTAACTGCGCACTATTTTTATCTTCGGAAACTATATGCGCTACAAGTTTTAATCTTGAATCGATATTTCTAAATAAGCCCGGATTATTTAATGCTTTATATAAATACCAAAAAACAATGATCAGTTCAAATAAGTAAAGTCCAATTTTTAACCATTCGGAAATGTTAGGGTATTCAGTAAACTTGAACACATTTTTTAACAACGCCACAAAATAAAAGACTGAAAGTGCCACAGTCAACTGAAATAACCAATTAAGCGACTCCATGCTTGCCCCTGCATAGTTTTCAAGATATATTTTTCTTGCTTTTCTTAATATCATGAAAGCCGCAATGAGGTACAATATAATTTGAATATGCACGAAAACATGATTGAATTGTATTTCCAGCATACTACTGCTTTTTTTAAGAAAACTAATTTTAGAAGCCAGGCTGACAGTATAAAAGCGGGGTAATAAGATTAGATTGGCTCCCAAAAAACCAATCACATGAATTAAATGTACTGGTTTTAGCCTGAAATTGGAATAGCAGACAGATAAAACGTATAAATAAAAAGTTGGCAGTTGTAAGAAAAAAGTTAAGCTTATAAAAACTCTTGCATTTAAAGGAATATCAAACAAGTAGCCTGGATTTGAGCTAAGATCAATCGCATTTAAAACCAGGAAAAAAGCAAAAAGACGATTACTTAATTTATGTTCTGTTTTGACTGTAACCAGAAAAAATGATAAAAATAATGAAATGAACATCGCTATTACAGCGATTATAACTGATAAATTAATTTTGTCCATTAATCATTTTTCATTGTTTGTTTTGAGGAATTATTTGTTCACCTAATATGGCTAATTTAACCAATTTTTACAATTATTATTTATAATCTAAAACCTCATGTCAGCTTACTCTTGCTGCCTGAAGTTCATCGGGCTCAATTTCCTCCTGCTTTTAAAAAAGTGCGATAAATGGCTTTCATCTGTAAAGCCAAATTCGCCGGCAATATGCTTCATACTTAACGAAGGGTCCTTCAGCCGCTTTTCAATCAGCTTGATGCGGTATTCACTAACATATGCCCGGTAGCTGATCTCAAATTTATTTCTAAAATAATCACTAAAATAGGTAACAGCAATATTAAAATGAGGGGCAATATGCTTGATCCTGATTAGTGAAGGATCATAAATATGCTGATGAATGTAAGAAATCAGTTCCTCCTTTCCAGGCTGACCATCATCAATACGGATACTCAATTTTGCTGCTGCCTCTCTGATCAATCCGAATATAGACAGGATCTGATAATAAACCAACGGTGATGAAGCTACGTCTTTCCGGCAATTATAATCTACAATATTTTCTATAATCTTCCGGAGAATAGAAACACAAGGCTCATCCATTTTCAATTTCACTTCTTTCAACAACTTATGGCTCATTATAGCTTCCGGAGTAGATAGGATCAACGCATCCGGTCTGTTCATCTTATGTCCGGCAAAGTAACTGTCCGTAAATTTGATGAAGGTAAAATGCGTACTTCTCTTAATTTCAAAATGATGGTGATCTTCTGGACTCAGGATAAACAAATCTCCTGTAGTATAAGGGATTTTATTACTATTCAAAAGGTGTATGCCTGAACCTTTACGGATGTACACAAGCTCATAGTAAGTATGGCTATGTGAAGGCAGGTGAAATACTTTCTCTTCAAAATCATGTATCACTAACTGATCAAACTGTGTCCTCTTCATAAATACCTGCAAAAATCAGGATAAATCTACAACAAAACACCAGATTTCTACAAATCAAACAAAATAGGTTTACCGAGCTTTGTAAGAGCACAGGGATTCATAGCGCTCAGAAAAAACAAAGTATCAATGCTGAAGGTTTATCAATAAGCACATAAAAGTATATACCAATGAAAAATATAATTACAACAGGGGTTTTATTGCTCAGCACAACCCTGCTGATGCCCTCCTTCAAAAGTGCAGATTTACCGGGTGATGGCGGCACTTTATTGAAAGACGTTACACTGATCGATGGAAACGGCGGCAAACCACAAGAACATGTAGACATTCTGATCCAGGGCGACAGCATAGCCTCAATAGGCAGCAAATTGAAGACTGCAGGACTGCACGTTATTGACCTTAAAGGTAAAACCATTATGCCAGCACTCATCAGTGCACATATGCACGCAGGTACGTTAAAAGGGACAAGCACTAAAGCAGCAAACTATACACGAGAGAATATTTTGGCGCAGCTGAAAAAGTATCAGGATTATGGGGTTAACAATGTTATGATCATGGGTACAGACAGGCCGCTGTTATTTGAAAGCGGTCTTCGTGACTCATCGCTTAACGGCTTATTACCTGGTGCGCGGATACATTCTGCTGGTTATGGATTCGGTGTTCCTAAAGGTGCACCACCCGTTGAATTTGGAATGGACAATGTATTTCGCCCTGCCTCAGCAGCACAGGTACCTGCCGAAATGGACAGTCTGTTAAAGGTAAAACCAGATTTGGTAAAGATGTGGGTAGACGATTTCGGTGGCAAATTCGCGAAGATGAAACCAGAAATCTATCAGCGGATAATCACTGAGGCACATCAGCGCAATTTGCGTGTAGCAGCACATGCTTATTATCTGAGTGATGCACGCAAGCTCGTTAATGATGGGCTGGATATTATTGGACATAGCATCAGAGACAGCGTAATCGATGATGGCTTAGTACAACAGATGAAAGCCAAAAATGTAGTTTACATCCCTACCCTGTCGCTGGATGAGTTTGCTTACATCTATGCACGTAAACCAGAATGGCTGAACGATCCTTTTTTCAGGAATTCACTGGAACCAGGCGTATATGAAATGATCACTTCAAAGAAATACCAGGACGACCTGAAAAACTCACCAGACTATGCTAAAAATGTAAAGGCTTTTGAAACAGCACTTAAAAACCTTAAAAAGCTCAATGATGCTGGTATTCTGATAGCTATGGGCACTGATAGTGGTGCCACTCCTGTAAGAGCACAGGGTTTTAGTGAACACCTGGAACTGGAACTGATGGTACAGGCCGGTTTAACTCCATTACAGGCCATTACTGCGGGTACCAGAAATGCCGCCAAAGTGTTAAAGATAGATCAGAAATTCGGTACTATAGCAAAGGGAAAAATAGCCGACTTGCTGATCATAGATGCCAATCCCGCTCAGGACATTAAAAATACCCGCAAAATTTTCGCCGTTTACAAAGCCGGAAAAGAGGTGAGCAAAGGACCATTAAAAAAATAATATATGCTTGATCTTATCAGACTGGACCATCTGCTGATTATCATACCGCCAGGCTCAAAGAAAGCAGCTAAAAAGTTTTATACACAAGTACTGCAACTTAAGGAAATACCTGGCGCACATCCCCGTGGAGCCATATGGTTTGAAATGGCAGACATACAATTACATCTCAGGGAGGAAGAAGGCCATAAAACCACCTCAGACCGGCATCCGGCTTTTGTGGTGCCTAAATTGCAGGCCGCTATCGAATTTCTGGAACGGCAGGGTATTCCAGTTAGCTATTCATCTGAAATAGATGGCAGAGCGCGCTGTTTCTTCCGTGATCCATGGGGTAACAGATATGAACTGATTGAGTACAAAGTATGAATTGATTAAATACAAAGGAAATGAACATAATGAAACATATTATCCGGGTATCTTTTTTACTCTTAAGTATAGTTCCATGCAGTAAGCTGATCGCACAGCAACAGCAGCCAGAAGTGATCGCAAGGATAAACCCTCCTGCACCAGATATGTCTGGTATTGCTGTAACTTCAGACAACAGAGTTTTTCTTGGTTTTCCGCGTCATGCCGACAACCATCAGTCATTTGCGCTGGCAGAATTAGTGAAGGGGAAGCCTGTCCCCTTCCCCGATGCGGCATATGTTTACCCATCAACCAAAGCTTTCAAAGAATGGCTGGTATCTCCACATGGCCTGTACATGGATAAAAATGATGTATTGTGGGTTTTAGATGATGGTAAGCGTGATGGAATAAAGGAAATACCAGAAGGTGCTGCCAAAGTGGTTGCTCTGGACAGCAGGACTAAAAAAATTCTCCATACGCTGGTGATCCCAAAGCCAGTACTTTCTGATGATGCCCATTACAATGACCTGCGGGTAGATTTATCACATGGCGCAAAAGGTACAGTATACATTGCAAATTCTGGTTTCGGAGAGCGTTATTCGCTGCTGATTATAGATGTTGCAACTGGTAAAACCAGGGAAGTTTTGCTCAATCATTACAGTACCTCTCCCGAACCAGGATTTATGGGCTTTTTAGAGGGGAAGCCTCTCACCTATAGTTTTAAAGAACAAACCTTTCCAAGTGGTGGTATTGATGGCTTAGCACTCAGCCCCGACAGCAAGACCTTGTACTGGACAGCAATTACCGGTCGCAAGATGTACAGTCTGCCCACAGAAACCTTAAGCAATCCTGCTACAAGTATACAGCAACTGAGTGATTCTGTAAAATATGAAGGCGAACATCCTGCCTGCGACGGACTGGCAGAAGATGAAAAGGGAAATATTTACTTTGGTGCTTTTGAGCAGCAAGCTCTTGTACAGCGGACAGCCGACGGCAAATTTCACTTGCTTGCGCACGACAAAGATAATTTTGTCTGGCCCGATGGTCTGGCTTATCGAAATGGTTACCTGTACGTAACCCTTGGACAGTGGAACCGCCTGCCCAGCTATAACAAAGGTAAAGATTTACGGAAACCGCCCTACCTGGTGGAACGTATTAAAGTAAACGCGAATTAATAGATCATATATTAAAAAAAGAAAAATGGAATACAGACAATTAGGCGCATCGGGATTACACGTACCAGTACTGAGTTTTGGAACAGCCACATTTGGTGGTGGCAATGATTTTTTCAAAGCCTGGGGAAGTACAGAAGCCGAAGAAGCAAAGAGACTAATCGATATTTGCCTGGAAGCAGGCGTAAACTTTTTTGATACCGCAGACATTTATTCAGATGGACTGGCAGAGGAGGTACTTGGAAAAGCTATAGCCGGTAAGCAAAGAGATAAGCTGATCCTTTCTACCAAATCAACCTTTACTTTTGGTGAAGGGCCTAACAACCAGGGTTCCTCCCGCTTACATATCTTAAAGCAAGTCGAGGGCAGCTTAAAACGCCTCGGTACCGACTATATTGATGTTTATCACATGCACGGTTTTGATGGTAACACGCCAGTGGAAGAAACACTGAGAACCCTGGACGACCTGGTACAGAGTGGTAAAATCCGTTATATTGCTGCCTCTAACTTCTCCGGCTGGCATTTGATGAAATCCCTTGCAGCCTCCGAGAAAAACAGCTGGAACCGTTATGTGGCTCACCAGGTTTATTACTCCCTGGCAAACCGCGAATATGAATGGGAACTGATGCCGCTTGGGCTTGATCAAAATGTGGGCGCTATTATCTGGTCACCTCTTTCTGCTGGTCGTTTAGGTGGTAAATATGGCCGTAACAAACCTATTCCAAAAGAAGGACGGGTAGCACAAGGCGGCAGCCCCGTTCCGGAAATGGTAGTCAAAGAAGACATATTTTACAATACAATTGATGCACTGGAAGAAATAGCTGAAGAAACAAATAAAACGGTAGCACAGGTAGCCCTGAACTGGTTATTGCAACGACCAACGGTATCCAGTATTATTATTGGTGCACGTAATGAAGAACAGCTGAAACAAAACCTGGAGGCTATTGGATGGAACCTTACCGCAGCTCAGGTGAAGAAACTGGATGAAGCCAGCACTGTACCTCCAACTTATCCATATTGGCATCAGTGGCAGAATAAGTCATTGAACCCTACACCAGATTTCTATGGCAAATTATAAAAACTGATTTTAACTGTTCCGCAATTTAAAATCAACAGCAGAAAGTAATTGTGAGGGTGTCCCGAAAACACCCTCACATTGTCACAATTGCCCCCGCATTCCCGCGTTTCGTTCGTTTAACTTTATGCCAATATTAAACCTAATGCAAATAAAATGAGAAAGATCAGGATCATGGAACATATCTCAATTGACGGCATAATCCAGCAGGAAAACGGCGAAGGTTTTGCGCATGGCGGATGGACACTACCTTACCGCACTCCAGCTGGCTTAGAGGCTGTTGTTGAAGCCCAGGGCAGCAACTTTGAGCTGCTGCTTGGCCGTCGCACCTACGATAGCTGGGCCGGATACTGGCCGAAGGCAGGAGATAGTCCGATAGCGAACAGTTTGAACGCCGCAAAGAAATACGTCGCGACCCATAGACCAGAAAGCATGGAATGGGGCCCTGTTCGCGACTTAGGCGCGGACATCATCACAGGTATTCGCAAAGTCAAAGCAACAGAAGGCCCCGATCTGATTATTTGGGGAAGCTCTACACTGACCACCGTATTGCTCGACAAAGGATTGGTTGATGAAGTTGTGCTGCTGGTCTACCCAGTTTTACTAGGTCAGGGAAAACGTTTTTTTTCAGCGAATGCCGACCCACGCGAACTCGCTTTCATCAGTTCCAAGGTTACCTCTACAGGTGTGCTCATCAATACTTACCGGCATGTTGGATCACTGCCTCAATCATCATCATAAGCAGCAGCATTAATATTTTTATAAAAAAAAGTCCCTGACGGGGGCTTCTTACAATCGCTGACGAATCTAATAGCGTCTGTATAATTTACCACGTAATGAACTTTAAACCATTATCAGTTGTTTAATTTACATGACCAAGCAACAAAAACCCTCCTACCTTAATTTTGAGAAAGAAAACTACCCCTGGAAAGCTAACATAGATTATCGGGAAAACCCAGAGGCTTACCGGGTGGGAAAAGGGGAACAAGGAGTATTGATCTGCGAACCCTATAAAACAGAAATACAAAGCCACTGGCGTTTTAAAACCTCTGAAATCGCTACCAAAAGCAGCGAGGAAATATTTAGAATTTTCCAGAATTACTTAAATAAAAACGATTTCGTAGGCGCAGACATGGCCAGGAAATTCCTGCAAATGGGCTACACCCGTGCCAGGCGCTATGCGAATTACAAAGGCGGAAAAAAATACGATAAGGAAAATAATTATGTCCAGCTTGAGCGGGGAACCGGGGAAATAGAAAAAGCAGCATCAGCTGCCATTTTTTACACTAAATGGAAAGCTGCTGAAGCCGATACCAATTATGCTAAAATGAAAACAGAGTGGAAAAAAGAGCGTGGTTAATATAATCTTTGCGGCCAAACCCCAAACTTTACGCCTATATTAAAATGATTATTGGTTTAAGACAATTAAAACAATCGCAGAACATTCAGGTTACTAAATACAAAATAGACCTGAGTGATTCTTTACAGTAACATAATCATATGGTATTTCCAGAAACGACTGTACGTGAAAAAGCCCGCCTGTTAAAGCGGGCCAATCCTTGTTTAAGGTAAAAACCAAATTAATTTACAACGTCATTCTCTAAAACTTTAATTAATTCTTTAGCAACAGGCCCGGCTGATAATGGGTTCTGACCTGTAATCAGTAGTCCATCGGTTTCCACGTGAGAGAAAAAAGGAACCAAAGCAGACTTAAAATCAGCTCCAAGCTCAATAAGTTTATCCTCTAGCTTATACGGGATATTGTCTGCTCTGCCAACCAAATGTTCTTCTGCATTGGTAAAGCCTGTCAGGCGTTTGCCAGCTAATAATCCAGGTACCAGCTCAGCTGCCTTAATCAAAGCCGCCGGGCCATGACAAACAGCAGCAACAGGTTTATGCGCATCAAAGAACTCCTTGATCAATCTTGCACTAGTCTCATCATAAGCTAAATCCCAGACTGGTCCATGACCACCAGGAAAAAATACCGCATCGAAATCAGCAGCGGATAATCCAACAAGCATATGTGTATGATTAAATGCGCTTTGGGCAAATTCATCCGCTGCAAACCTGCGGTTAGCACCAGTAATATGCTCTGTCAATTCACTCATCGTATCCACTGGTGGCTTTCCACCCAAAGGACTGGCTAAAGTGACCTGATAACCCTGGTCAATAAATTCATAATAAGGATCAGTAAACTCTCCAAGCCAAACGCCGGTTTTGCTATCAGTATTCTCCATCTGCTGATGGGAAGTCAGGATCATTAATATTCGCTTCATAAGTAATCTGTTTAGGCTTTCAGGTTAAATTTTATTTTTAAATGCCACTACACTGCCATTCGCGTCAACTCTCTTCTGCGCATTAGCTTTTCAATGAGTATTTTCAGCTTTTGATGATAATCTTCCCGAAGCCACTCTGTATAATTTTTAGTGACCTTACCCAGGCATTTTGCATATTGTCTGATCCTCCAGTCAATTTCTCTCTCCAATTCACTGATCAGTGCGATGGCACCAGGAATACAATCGCTATTGTCTGCACACATTAAAGCATGCTGCCTGATAGAATCACGAATAACAATTTTAGGTTTTAAACCATTTGCCAAGGCCTGCTGATGTGCTGACTGCACATCGAAAGAAATCTCAAAACTATTAGGAAATTTAGAACGCATTTCAGCAGGCATCTGGTGTGCCTGGTAACTGGTTTTTGCCGTTAAACTTTCATGATAAACCTCAGGGTTTTCAAAAACATGTTTCCAATCAACCTCAGCATTCCAGTGGCCAAAACGATCAGTATTATTGCCCAGATCTACAATCGTAAAAGTCTTCTTTTGAGGAAGACATCGCGATCCCCTGCCAATCATCTGGTGATAAAGTGTTAAAGAAGTGGTTGCCCTGTTCAGGATCACCGCCTGCACCGAAGGCTCATCAAAACCAGTAGTTAAAATGGAGACTGAAGTCAGGATGGCACCTTTGGTTTTTTTTAACCAGCGCAAAATCTCCTCCCTTTCTTCAGGCCTGGTCTTGTTGTCCAGATGCCTTATAGGATAACCAAGATTTGAAAAAACCTCCATAACCTTACGTGAGGTAAAAATTCCCGTATTAAAAATTAAAGTCTTTTTACCTTTGGCATGAGACTCATACGCGTGAACCAGCAGATCAAGCATCGCCGGGGAAGCATATAATTCATCAGAGGTACTCACTGTAAAATCGCCATTTAAGCCTGTTTTCAAGGTGTTCAGCTCTACATCATACCTGAAAGTCTTTGGCCTTGCCAAAAAACCCTGTTCAATAAGCGCCCCAATAGGAGCACCTAACACCAGCTCATCATAATTTTTATTCATCGGTAAATTAATATCTGAACTGAAGGGAGTAGCAGTTACACCAATAACCGAGGCATACTCAAACTTGCTGAGGAGTTTATGAAAAGAATTGTGGTGGGCCTCATCCACTATAACCAACCCTACACGTTTCACATCAATCAAACCATCCTTGATCCGGTTCTTTAATGTCTCCACCATCGCAACATAACAAGGATAATTATCTCCCCGGCCTATTTTTTTGAGCGCACTGTTCACCACTTTGTTGGATATGCCCGCTGTTTTCAAGACTGAAGAAGTTTGCCTGCATAGTTCTTTGCGATGCGTCAGCACGATCACTTTTTTCTGGTATTTCGCAATATATCTTCGGGCAATCTCTGAGAAGATTACAGTCTTTCCACCACCAGTAGGTAACTGGTATAGTAACCTGTGATTGCGCTCATGAGCTCCTAGTTTTTCAAATAATATGCTGATGTCATTTTCCTGGTAAGGATATAACTGTGGGCTGCGTTTTGACTGAGGGTTCATCATCACAATCCGAATTACTTAAGTTTTTTCAAAAGTTTTTCCACTTCAATGGCCGATGTTCCAGCTGACTTAACTGCTTGCTTTAATTGATCTGGCGTAACTTTAAATTTTTTAGACCAATATTCCAGTTCATAGCTTTCTTTGACATTGATTTTGTCTTTATCAGGACTTCCTGTTTTCTGTTTGTTATCCATAATGCAAGTTTTTTGGGGCTATAACATCTTTATTTTAAAGTTGTTTTTTAATTCTATTTGAAATGCCCTCCTCATAAAATGTATTTTTTGATACTGTCTTCAAGACTTTAGGAGAAATTAATGAAACATATAGCAAGGATAAGCTGTTTAGAATCTGGTGATCACCTAATACGATTAAAATTTACACTAAGACAGCTGTAATCTTCTCATTCGTATAATAAAATTGAAATAATGAAAGAAATATCCTCAAAATTTGGCAAAGTTTTAAATGCGTCCGCGTCTAAAGTAAATGTAGACCATGAGCCCGATTCCAGTAAAGAACAACAACGTAATACGCCACAAAAATCCATGCCTTTTGCAGATCAGATTGGAAATTATCAACGGAACATTGGCATTCCATTAAAATCTTATAAGAATAGTAAAGTTTACATTATAGGTAGTGGTATTGCTGGCATGGCAACGGCCTATTATCTTATTCGTGATGGGCAGGTCCCGGCCAAAAACATCACCTTTTTAGAACAACTGCATATTGATGGAGGATCTCTTGACGGTGCAGGAAATGCTAAAGAAGGGTATATTATCCGTGGTGGCAGGGAAATGGATATGACCTACGAAAACCTTTGGGATATGTTCCAGGATATTCCTGCTCTTGAAATGCCAGCTCCATATTCTGTGCTTGATGAATATCGCCTGATCAATGACAATGACCCAAACTATTCTAAAGCAAGGCTTATTCACCACCAAGGGGAAATTCAGGACTTTAGCAAATTTGGTTTGAATAAGTTAGATCAGCTGGCTATCATTAAACTGTTACTTAAGAAAAAGGAGGATCTGGACGACTTAACAATTGAAAATTATTTTAGCGAGTCCTTTTTAAGCAGTAATTTCTGGACATTCTGGCGGACCATGTTTGCCTTTGAAAACTGGCACAGTTTACTGGAATTAAAACTTTATATGCACCGCTTTCTGCACGCTATAGATGGGTTAAATGATTTTTCTTCTTTAGTTTTCCCAAAATACAATCAATACGACACCTTTGTAACGCCACTGCAGAACTACCTGAAAGACAAAGGTGTAAGCATCCAGTTTAACACACTCATTAATGATCTCGATATACAAATCAATACGGAAGGAAAAGTCGTAGCGGGAATTATCATGGAAAAAGATGGTAAAGAAGTGAAGCTTCCGGTAAGAGAGGAAGATTTTGTGATTGTAACTACCGGGTCTATGACTGAGGACACTTGTTATGGTGACAATAAAACCGCTCCTATCATAGCAATAGACAACCATACCAGCGGAAAAAGCGGAGGCTGGAAACTATGGAAGAACCTTGCTGCAAAATCAGAAGTTTTTGGAAAACCAGAAAAATTCTGCAGCAACATCGAAAAGTCGTCCTGGGAATCCGTGACTTTAACCTGTCGCCCGTCTGCACTCGTTGATAAATTAAAGGAATACTGCGTCAATGATCCATACTCCGGAAAGACAGCTACAGGAGGGATTGTTACCATTACAGATTCAAACTGGCTGATGAGTTTTACCTGTAACAGACAACCTCATTTTCCTGAACAGCCAGATGACATCCTGGTTCTTTGGGTATATGCACTGTTCATGGACAAGGAAGGAAATTATATTAAAAAACCGATGCCTGAATGTACAGGAGACGAAATCCTTGCCGAATTGTGTTATCATACAGGTATCATAGATCAGTTGGAAAATGTGGTCAAAAGTACTATTGTGCGCACTGCATTTATGCCTTATATCACCTCCATGTTTATGCCAAGAGCTAAAGGTGATCGTCCGCGTGTGGTTCCCGAAGGATGTAAAAACCTCGGATTGATCGGGCAGTTCGTCGAAACAAACAATGATGTCGTATTTACGATGGAAAGTTCTGTGAGGACAGCAAGAATCGCCGTTTATGAGCTGTTGAAACTGAATAAACAAGTACCGGACATTAACCCGCTGCAATATGATATTCGTCATTTGCTGAAGGCGGCAAAAGCACTCAATGACAATGAATCTTTTTTGGGCGAAGGTATATTGCGTAAAGTATTAAAAGGAACCTACTTTGAGCATATTTTGCCAGCTGGTCCTGAAGGAGATCAAGAACATGAATCTTTTATAACAGAACAAATGCACAAGTTTAAGGATTGGATAAAAGGTGTAAAAGACTAATAAACATCCTGATAAATTTCGGTGGGGATGTTACTATCCCCACCGAAATTAATGTTAAGCTTATTATTGCTGCGCATAGTACAGCTAACCGAAGAATTCGACCTTCCCATTGTCCACATCATAAACAGCTCCTATAATCTTAATGTCCTTCTGCTGCTCTAGTTCAGCAACAATCTGACTTTCATTCCTAATGCGTTCAATTGTTAACTCTACATTTAGTTTAGTGACATTATTTACAAATGAAGGATTTGAGCCATTTCTTTCCGTTTGAGTAGTTTTCTCGCATGCTATTGCCGGCATTACCTTCTCCAGTAATCCCGTAAGATTACCCATTTTCACCTCATTACAAGCTCCAACGATAGCACCACATTTAGTATGCCCAAGCACAATGACTATTTTAGTACCTACTACCTTAGTCGCAAATTCCATACTGCCTAAAATATCTTCATTCAGAATATTACCTGCAATGCGAATACTGAAAATATCACCAAGCCCCTGGTCGAAAATCAATTCTGCAGAAGTCCGGCTATCCATACAGCTTAAGATAGTAGCAAAAGGAAACTGTCCGTCAGAAGTCTCATTGACTTGTTGTAAAAGGTTCCGGTTTGCTTTCAAATTATTGACGAACCTCTCGTTTCCTTCTTTTAAAATTTCCAGTGCCAGATCAGGTGTTAAACTATTTTGTGTTTCTTTGGAATGGGTACGCATAATTAACGTTATCAAAGTTTATATAAAAAAAATGACACTAAAGTCATCAGTTGACAAGCGCTAATATAATAAATCATCATTTATAAAGTTCCCGGATAACCAAATCAAGGTCCATCGAACTTTGAACAATCATCTTCACGGCATCCTGCATATCATCAATCTCGTCAGCCGCCTGGATTAATTTTCCAAGCCCCACTAAATTTGCAACATGCCGTCTTACCAAATGAGAGTGACTCATCTTTACTTCTTGAAGTTCTCCGCTAATTTTCATCAGTTCTGTGATGTCATGGCCAATACAATAAATCCCGGCAGGTGAACCTTCCTCATCACATGGCCTTATACTCCCAGCGGGTAATTATAAAGCCACCATGACCATCATATTTACGAAGAGTTGCAGGAAAAACTGAATCTGGATAGCTAAAGGCCATTTGAGAAACAACCTGACATGTTTGCTGATCATCAGGATGCATTGTCACAGCATAGTGCCTGCCTACAAGATCCCCGTGGATAGGTTTGAAAATATCTGCATAACGTTTATTTACATAAGTGTAATTGGAACTCATGTTTACCGCTATAAGATAGTAGGTCCCTGAATTTCCCAGTAAATCTTTAACTGCTTCAAATTGTTGCTTTCCGGTCATGGTATGAAAATAAAAAATCTGCAGTAATTGTTTATTTTATTTTTGATTCAAATCTCCAGCCCGGCTGCTCAAAAATGCTGGCAATTGCCGCACAAGTCAATGGTCAGCTATGATCTTTAGTCCACTATCAATTACTTTCAAGGCATGTTGCCTAAGTCCCTGATCACCTTTGGTCATCGTACCTAATAACAACTTCTTTTTCTTCAGATATACTTTTGCATGCTTTTGATCAAACTTTAAAACCCAATCCATATTATAAAGCAGATCGCAATATTTAACGGTCTGGGCTGCCGGGCTCATCTTGATCAGACGTTGCGCTTCAAGCTCTTTTCGTTCCGACTTGCTCAGCTCAGGATAAGCAGCAGCAGTAAAAACATCCGTAAGCTCATTTACACAGTATACGATTGAATTGGCATCACTCAAAGTATAGCCAAAGCCAACCAAAGCCTCGTTCAACTGCTCTGCACTTGTATTTGTATCTTCCAGCAGGTCATGACAAAGACCAATCTCATAGCCAAATGCAACCGCAGGTTTTGCCATTTCAGCTACAGCAATCAAATGATTAAAATAGGGCTTTCCGGTACGCCTGATTAATTGACCGGCATGCCTGGATGCTACCCAATCCGATAATTTTTCAGCAGCTATCATTTGAGCTTATCAAGCTTAAGATAACCTAAATGGATAATATCCTTTTCCTGTCCGGCTGCCGGGGTAACCGATAGATGATACTTATCTTTAAACTCATCTGCAAGTATATCCTCTATCTTATAAATATCATCTACATCTATTCCGTATTTTTCATCAATATGGGAACCAGCACCTTTAACTTTATTCTGCTTAAAAAAAACAGTTTTCTTGGCCTCTTGGATTGCCTGCGTACGTTCCTCGTGAACACTCAATACAGTATAGTGCTGTTCTTCCAGAATATCAGCCTGATAACCTCCAAGATTAATAAAGAAAAGCTTCCTGGACGAAAGTACAGAAGCCTCCTCTTTTAAAACAACCTTAACCTGGTAACCATCTACCAGGGTTATCTCCCGCCAGCCATCTAAATGAATACTATTTCCAGCTTCCGGCCAGAATGAACGGATTGCAGGTACCAGCTCCTTTAAATTATAACCGATACCGAAAAAGAAATCGTGCTGTTCTACATTTCTTCTGGGGGCTTTCGAGCCTAATAAAATCATGAATAATTTAAGTTCTCCGGATATTTCTTCGCTCATTTTTATGCTAGTAATTGTTTAATAATTGCAGCCGAAGCTGCCTCACTGAAATCCAGACCAGAATAGTCAGGATTGTAGCCACCGATGTAAGGTACAGCCATCATATAAATACGATCATTAAGTGCACCATACGCATCAACTACCTGGAAATGATCATTAATGGTAATTCCTGAAACTTTCAAATAATAGTCTCCATTTTGATCCAGTGTGACCTCTTTACCATTCGCCAATGCTTTTTTACCTTCTTCCAAAGACCGGAACCTGATTTTGGCAGGGCTGACTGTCCTTCCGCTCAATAAACTTTTAAAAGGGAGATCCTCAAAAGCCAGGTGAGGCTGACCTACACAATCAACATAAGTATTAAAATATACGGCTTGGTCCTGACCAGACTCGTCCGTATAATGGTATGTTGCCCCCCCCTTGTCGTTGGCCTCGATTTCACTCTCATCCCCTACCGGGATAAGTTCCAGCACACCTGCCTCATACATCGCTAAAATTTCTTCACTGGAACTTTGAGGGATATAGGCAATCACAATGGAAATTAAAGGAGTCAGGGATTTGTGTAAACGCTGCATATCTTCTGCAGACAAATATTTGGCCGGATAATTCAAAGCAAAACTTAATACCCCAAGCATTTCCTTCCAATAAACTGACTTTTTCCTTAAAATAGATTTCTCAGCTTCAGCATATTCAGCTTTCAACAACTGAAAAGGATTTAGCCGCTCTCTCAAATCCATCATTGCGCTGACGAATTCTTCCAGCTCCATATTTTTTATCTTTTCATAAAACTCAGGTTCCTTTGCTTGTATTGGCAACTTGAAATCTCTTTCAAATATGTAGTCCAATGATAAAAACCCGTCATTTGACGCGATATGCGCAGCTAACTCTTCCTCAGTTAACAGAGAATCATTAGTTAAATGCGAATCTTCCAGATGAAATCTGACCGCAGGCAGCATTCCATTCCGCGTATGCAATACCAGTTTAAAATTTGGGCTCTGATCCAGCAATTGATAAAAAAGATTGCCGTTACTATCCTTATCAAAAGTCCCATTATAACGCGCAAGCGTCCTGATGGCATCAACTGCAGTTAACGACGACCCCTTGATCGCCACAGGATGATCAAGTTGTAATGCAAGTTTGACGGGTGGATAGGGCGAATCGAAATATCCCGGCACCTTACCCTCATGCCTGTGTGGCCAGTTATGACCTGTGCAAATAATCACGTGGTCAAATTTAAATTGCTCCTTATTGTTTATTTCTACAACAACCCGCTGTTGATCCGGATAATCAATAATATCAGTAACTATACTTTTATAATATACCTGGTAATCAATTCCATTGTCGCTGGCCATTTTTTGCAGCAGCGCAAACTGGGCAGTTAAGTATTGACCGAAAAGCAGTCGTGGAAGAACTTTATATTCATTGAAACGCGATGGATCAATATGAAATTTATCAAGGGTATCTTTAGGAACCGATTTGATCCAGTCGGCAAGTGAAGTGACCAGCTGAGGGATTTCATTACTTGACACATTAGTAATATGCTCATCATTAGCTCCTTCCGGGCTATAGGGCATCCCTACGCCTAACTTGTTCTTTCTTTCGAATATCTTGATCACCAGGTCCGTTCTGCCCGATTCCACCAATCGTTTGAACATGAATAATCCGCTCGGGCCACCACCGAGAATAGCTATATGTTTATCGTTTTCCAATTTTTTTACAGGCTTAAATAAAGATTATAGCATCAACACGATTTGCCAGCAAATGTTTTATTAGAAATTATTTCAGCTACAAAACAAATTATGATCTTTTCCTGTTTTTTTACGATAATTGCCTGTTTTTATTCCAAAGTATTGCCAGTTTTTATTCCAAAGTTATGATCAATCCCTCTAAAATACCTGTACCTGATGAACATAAGCTTGCTGCAAATGAGGAGCGTTTTAGCGCGTTGGTCACTGCCACCTCTGATGTCATTTATAGCCTGAGTGCCGACTGGAAGGTGATGCACGAACTTGACGGACGCGGTTTTTTGAAAGACTCCTACGAACCCACCACTGATTGGATGTCTGACAATGTCTATCCACAGGATATGGAAAAGGTAAAAGTGGCTATAGCAGATGCCATCAAAGAAAAGAAAATATTCCAATTGGAGCACAGGGTAGTAAGAGCCGATGGTACAACTGGATGGACATTTTCAAGAGCAGTCCCTATATTGGACGATCAAGGTGAAATCCAGGAGTGGTTCGGTACAGCTAGCGATATTACTGACTATAAAAATGCTGAAGAAGCTTTGAGAGTATCAAGGGTACAATCCGACCAGCAAAAAAGAGTGTATGAAACAATTACCTCCTGCACACCTGATTTAATGTACGTTTTTGACCTTGATTATCGCTTCACCTATGCCAATAGCGCACTCCTTTCCATGTGGGGTAAAACCTGGGACAATGCAATCGGCAAAGGACTATTGGAAAACGGATACGAACCGTGGCATGCCACAATGCACGAAAACGAAATCGATCAGATAAAAAGGACTAAACAACCCATTCGTGGTGAAGTATCTTTCCCACACGCCACTTTAGGAAAACGGGTTTATGATTATATTTTAACGCCTGTACTTAATGAACAAGGCGATGTAGAGGCTATTGCTGGTACCACCCGTGATGTTACAGAGCGTAAACAATGGGAAGAATCACTGGCAAAAAATTCGAAGGAATTACGGACTATCAATGAAAAGATGGCCTCTACCAATGAGGAGCTCGCTGCCACCAATGAAGAACTTGCTGCTTCCAATGAAGAATTGACTGCAATGAATGAAGAGCTGGCCTTTGTCAATCACGAACTGGTCATTGCCCAGCGAAAGATTGAAGAAGGGCAAGTGGCCTTTCGTTTAGCAGTTAATGCCGCTAAATTTGGCACCTGGTTTATCCATTCGGTTACGCGCGAATTAATTTCTGATGATCGCTTAAAAGAGTTATTTGGATATTATCCCGGGCAATCCCTTTCCATTGAACAGCTATTAGCACAGGTTACAGAAGAATATCGTGATGAGGTAGCCGCAAAAATGGAGAATGCTATTTATAATAACGATGATTATGATGTCATCTATCCGGTGATTGGGCTGAATGACAATCGATTGCGATGGGTCAGGGCTATTGGCAATTTAAAAGTAGATCCTTCCGGCTCATTTTCTGCTTTTACCGGTTTAATGATGGATATAACAGAGCAATACCTGGCAGCTGCAGAAATTAAACGTGCGGAAGAGAGCCTTCGCATTGCGATTGATGCTGCCGGATTGGGTACTTTTTACATCAATGCTACAGACCGTATTTTTATTACCTCACAAAAGTTAAAAGGTTTTTTTGGTTTCTTACCAGAGGAAGAAATCCCTTACGCCACTGCAATCAATCAGATCCATCCTGATTACCGCCAGGAAGTTGCTGACCTTGTGGAATCAGCTTTTAATAAAGGTACCAGGTTTGACATGGAATACCCGATTATTGGTTACCATGATGGCAAGGTCCGCTGGGTACGCGGAATAGGTGAAATGCAGCACAGTGAAGGAAAGGACTACTTTACAGGTGTACTTCACGAGATTACAGAGAAAAAGCAAGATGAAATCCGCAAAAATGACTTCATAGGAATGGTCAGCCACGAACTTAAAACACCACTCACTTCCATGAAAGGCTACATCCAGCTTTTGCTGATTAAGCTAAGAAAACAGGAAGATGATTTCATGGTAAGTGCATTGGAAAAAGCAAATGCACAAGTCACAAAAATGACCGGCATGATTAATGGATTTCTAAATATTTCCAGGCTTGAATCAGGTAAGATACATATTGATCGCCAGCACTTTGACCTCGCCATGCTGATTAAAGAATCTGAAGAGGAGTCTTTAGCCACCATTTTAAGCCACACTATAATATTTGAACCAGTTGAAACCACTTTTGTGAGTGCTGACAGGGATAAAATTGGACAAGTGATCCATAACCTGATCAGCAATGCGGTGAAGTACTCCGTCCAGGGCAGCATCATCGATGTTTCCTGTGTCACAGTTGAGGGCATTGCAAAAGTCAGCGTTAAAGATCAGGGAATGGGTATTAAACCTGAAGATCTTTCAAAAATATTTGACAGGTATTACCGTGTTGAAGGTAGTCATATGTACTCAATCTCTGGTTTTGGGATCGGACTATATTTATGTTCGGAAATCATCAACCGGCACCACGGAGAAATATGGGCAGAAAGTGAGTTCGGCGAAGGCTCCACATTCAGCTTTAGCCTGCCGCTGCCAACTTCATCAGAAGTAGAAAATGATAAAATGTAAAAACTTTCTGCAAGCGGAACTTGTAGTTATTATAATTAAAATTTATAAATTAATTAAAATACTATGGGACAATTAAGCAATCGGAATATTGCCGTTTTATCTGAAAGCGGTTTTGAAGAAACAGAATTGACCAGTCCGGTTCAAAGATTAAAAGAAGAAGGTGCTACAGTTCATATTATCTCTTCCAAACCAGGAAAAATTCAGGCGATGAAGGGCGATCATGACTGGACTATTGAAGTTGATGTTGATAAAACAATCTCAGCAGCTAATCCAGAAGATTATAATGGCCTGTTAATTCCAGGAGGAGTATTAAACCCTGATGCGTTGAGAAAGAATGACGAAGCAGTTGCATTTGTGAAAGCCTTTTTTAATGCAGGAAAACCTGTAGCCGCCATTTGTCACGGCCCTCAGGTGTTAATAACAGCTGAAGTAGTGAAAGGCAGAAAGATGACTTCAACAAAAACTATAAAAATTGATCTGGTGAATGCAGGTGCCCATTGGGAAGATTCAGAGGTTATTGTTGATCAAGGGTTGGTCACCAGCAGAAGCCCCCACGATCTTCCTGCATTTAATGATAAAATGGTCGAAGAATTTGCAGAAGGAATACATGAGAAACAACACGCTTAGCAAAACATAAAAAAGGGAATCTTAAGATTCCCTTTTTTAATATTATACGATATGGCTGACCATTATTTCCTGATAGCCGTATTGGGCTTATAAGCTGAATACCATTTTCCAAGTGCTGTCAGGTTGCCATTGGCATCTACTAGCGCAGAAGACCAAAGTCTTGCACTGGTTGGTGAACCTGAAAACCAGCTGTACCGCTGTACAAAATCCAGTGCTTCAAGCTGGGGTAGTAATCTTTGCATAAAAGCCAGTACCATTTCTGGTGTATATGGATTCTGAGCCATTGTAGTTGCATTATTTTCAACAGTGGCAAACTCAGTAATCCAGATCGGCTTTTTATACTTGTTATGCAGATCTTGTAAAACTTTGACAAACGCTACGTCATCTGTGCCTACGTACATATGTACACAAATAAAATCGACACGTTTATTCTGCGCAATTGCCTGGTCCAGGAAATCATACATCCATTGCCTGGTTGGCCACGCTGTTGCAGGACTACCTAAAGGCAAACCTATAGCTTCTAGTTTAGGCCATGCAGCAAGCGCATCCTGTACAGACATATTTGACTGGTCGGCTAAATCAGGCTCGTTAAATCCAAGGATAAATTTTGCTTTTCCCTGTACGCCGAGCTGTTTAGCATAGGCAATATTGCTATCATTGACATTTGCTTTGCCCCAGAACATAGGTACAAATTCACAGTTTTGCGGGGCAGACTGCAACGGAAGATCTGTGCCCCAGGTATAATACCAATGGCTTTGCAGGTTGATAACATTTCCCCACCACGTGCCATTCTGGTTGTTTACATTGAAATCTGCTCCCTTTTTACCAGTAGCGACGACCGTATTGCCCTGACTATCGGGCGCTGTATTATTACTCTTACTACATCCAGCAGCTACTGCGCAAAAGAAAAGAAGCCCTATCTTGAATATTCTGATCATCATCAGGTGAAATTAGTGATTAATTTTATTGCTGTGCGGAGTATTTACGATGAGTTTTTCAAACGCCATAAAATCTCTGTCCAGCTTAGTCAGCAGTTGTTTTCTCACAGCCTGTTCCTTGATAAAGGAATAATTTATACTGTTATAAACGATTCTTTTAATCTCCTCATAAGTAAATTCCGGGTACCTGCTGGCCAGTAATACATATTGATCCGTCAAATTGGTCCTCAGTACCCCCGCATCATCCGAACTGATTACAATAGGAACATTAAACTCTTTATAAAGTGTTACCGGGTGACGGTCACCTTTCACTTTCAAAATGAATTCATTACTGAACAGGTTTATTTCTACAGCTATCCCCTTTTCTTTCATATAATTCATTAAGGCATAGCTATTTGCTTCATATGGCATATCTACACCATGTCCGATACGCGAAGCACCGGCATCATAAACCGCAGCACCAATATGCCAGTTCAATTCTTCAGGCTTAACCAGGCCTAGCGTAAGTTCACCTGCATGCAGCGTATATTTAACTCCAGGATATTTTTTATGGCAGTACTTGAACATCTGCATATGTAACCAGTAGTCACGCATAGCTACTTCATTGTTTTCTGGAGAAAGGATGTTTACACCAACTATAAGCGGGTTTTTACTGGCCGCCTCAAAAGCTAACAACAACCGTTTGAAAACTTCACTCGCTTCCAGAATTCTTACAGTATAGGTCTGGTAACGCATGATAAATGAATCATCATCGATGTGCAGTGAATTATGTAGTTTGTTAATCGTATTTTCACTGAAGTTATCCGCACAGGAAACGATATTTTTTTCCATCAGCTTCCCATAAAGTGTATCCAGCAGTGCCTGAGTGTGTTTTTCATCTTTTTGCTGCAATACCGTGTGAAATTTCGGATCGAATTGTGCGCTCAGCTCCTCTATACGATCACACTTAACCGAGCCAAGCATAGTTTCTATATAGCTGACATGTTCTTTGACCGCCCTGTTTTTTATCTCCAGTAATCCGGAGTCAATATCTTTTTCGCTTGCAATATCAAAAGCCGGAAAAGTTTCAAAGAATTGTTTATCAGAAGGAATACTGACATTATTATAGTCTTTAACAGACCATTTCTTTAAAAGCCTGAATTTATATTCATCCAATTGCCGGTCTTTTGCCAGCACGCTGAATCTGCTCCAGTCTTTATCCTCTGATGGTTTCTTTTCAGCAATCTGAAGTGTTTCCCGGTTGATGAAATAATCATTTTTAACTACGTAATTGATGAAGCTTTCTGCATAAACGGAGCCACTGTAATGGTGATGGAGATCGCCTCCTTTAGGCATTTGCGAAAAGAAAGCAGTAAGCTTGGCCGGGTTGTTCCTGATTTTTTCCAGATAGTTACTGACAGACTGCGCTTGGGCTTGAAATAAAAAGAGGGCAAAAAATAGGGTTAAATAGTTTCTCATGAACTAGAATGGATCGTTATTAGATGAAGACGTAAAAATAATATTTATAAGTTTATAATTGTAAAGTATAAATCAGCTCATCTGCGCTTACACCATCTGGCCAGCTGGCTTCTTTCGCAGCTACATATTTAAAACCAAACCGCTGATTTGCAGCTTTGGAAATTTCATTCCCAACCCGATGGGAAACTGTAATTGAGCTGCAATTTTTGAGTTTTGCCCAATCGATACGAGCCTGGTAAAATAACCTGGATAAACCCTGACCACGGTATGCTGACTTAATGAAAGAGGCAAATAAAACCGCTGTTGAGGGGTCGTCTTTTTTTAAGGTCACCGCAGTTAAACCGATTAATGAGCCCATATCATATAAAGCAAAAATGGCACGTGCATCATTTTCCAAAAAAGCTACCCAATCCTGCTGCTTATAGGCAGCTTCTTTCTGATAATTGCTCCCAAACATAGCAGGATTTGTTTGCAATGCTTCCAGCCTGATTGATTTATAGTCCTCCCATTTAGATGGAAGCAGACGGCGGAGGGAATAATTATCTTTGGAGTTATTTTTCATGATTAAGATTTAACAGCTAACCAGCGTTAATAAATGGCAATATATATTTTCTGTAAACCAATTATTATCTAAATTTAATTAAAATGAATATTGAGTTGTAAACTGCGTGAAATAAAACCGCGTAAATCAGCCCATAGCGCACCCTGATAAAAGAGAGAATTAATCCGCCTATAATATAGTTCGCCAGAACAATTGGGCTAAATAATAAAAGGTTTGGTGTGATCTTGTAATTAGTAAGATGCAGATAACCAAATATAAAGCTCGAAATAATTGTAAGCTTTCTACTATTGCTTTTGAATACGCGCATCAGGTTCAGGTCTATTTTCTTCAAACCGATAAATGAAAAGCAACCCATCACAACACCAATCAGTATTGTTAAAACACCTACTTTAATATACTGTGAGCCATCGGCTAAACCACTGTAGAAATAAAGTTTATAGCTCAATGCTGCCAGGATAGTACCAATTGCAATTGATAAGTTGGTTCTGCTGTAGACAAGCCAGATCCGAAACATTAATTCCTCTATTAAGGGAGCAAACAAGCCTGCCAATAGTAAGGCCATACCGGGATTGGGAAATATTTTCGCCTCCATTACAGGAGCTGTCATTACCCCCGCTTCTATGAATAAAGTAGAGATAAAAACTCCAAAAACAATCAACGCCAGCCAGTTGAAGATTAAAAGAACCAGACTGCCCACAACTTTATTCAGCACTGTATCCGCCTGGAAAATTAGCTTTGAGGGGTATAAATAAAAAAATATAAAATATTTGACAGTCTGCATTTACCAGTTTGATCTTCTTTGCTTTAGCATCCATTGGTATATTTTTGGATCTTCATACAAATATTGAATTCCATGACCTCCATTTTTTATAGTGGTAAATCTAATCTGGCTTTTAAGCCCTTTTAATTTCTTATAAATACGTTCAGTTTGCGCTATAGAAATCATATTGTCAGCAGTTCCATGAAAAGTCCAGATCGGTAAATGTTTAATTTTTGAAATATTAGCGGTGTCACTATCATTAATGCCGCCGCATAGGGGTATGATTGCTGCAAATTTATCCGGATAATCCATTGCAGCCTGCCATGTACCATAACCCCCTATGCTAATTCCTGTTACATAAATTCTATTGGAATCAATACGATATTTTGGAATCAACGCTATAGCTAAAGAGTCATACCATTTTTCCGAAGTCCATGTTTTACCTTCAGGACATTGAGGCGAAACTATAATAAAATCAAAATCCTGACCTTTTGCAATAAGATTTGGCGGCCCGAAAGTCTTTAGTTTATTTAAATCAGTTCCCCTTTGAGAGCCACCTCCCAGGTAAATCATTAAAGGATAGGCTTTAGTGGTCGTCACGTAATCTTTGGGTAAATACAACAAATAGTTGTAATTAGCTTTCACTTTTTGTTCGTTTTGAGCGAACGCCGATAAATTCATTGCAATGATTAATATAAAAAGGTATAAATTTTTTATCATTTTTATTTCTTAAGTAAGTCATGTGCCGCCCAGTGCATTTTATTCCGCACTGTTTGAAAGGACAAAACAGAAACTTCTGACTTTGAGTCATAGTCAATATTAAGCCAAACACATTCATCTTCTATACCAGTTTTCATTCTTAGTTTTCCGCGTTCCCCAAATTTACATTAAATGTATTCATAATTATGCCTCGATTCCAGCCCTGTCAGGACCAGGGGAAGGACTTATGAGGTATTTATAGTCTTTAAAGATGTCATGAGCGATGAGGTTTCCAAAAGTGTCTATTGTGGCAGCTTTTTAAATTAAAAGCTATCCTTCTGCAAGTTCCTTCACCTTCTGCAGTGCTAAAGGCCAGGTTTCTTCCATATAGTCCACATATTTCTCGTTCATATCCATATCCACGCGCCACAACGTTTGATTACCATTCACGACTGTAAGCGTGTAATTTTCCAACGCGTCCCCCCATTCTCCTCCCTGGTAGGTAGTCGGGTCTTCCACCCCATTCTTCACCTCGCCAAGATGATGAATGGATAGAAACTTTCCAGGAATGCTCTCCACGATCTCGGAAACCATACCATTCCCCGAACCATCCCCAAAAATTGCTTTACTTCCTTTTTTCCAGTCTGTTTTCACCGTTGAGCCCGGAGCAAAAGGCGCAGTCCATAAATCGTACGTATCTTTTCCAATAATCACCTCCCATACTTTTTCAGGCAGGGCATTAATTGTAATACTGAATTCCATCTTTTTCATAGCTTACTTCTTTTCCTAAAGTTAACCACTCAGTTTAGTAGTTATAAGGGGCAACAACGCCATTATCAGGAGCAATTCGGGACAAAACTATACCTGCAAAAAAACTATATTCACAATAAAGCCCAGCCTGCATGATGCTGGCAAGGCTTTATCCCTGAATACTAAAATTTCAGCTTAGTTTGCATTTTTCTTCAACCATTCCAATCTTCGCTGATCAGCTAATTGTTTGACCGAAAAACCTTCAAATTTAGCATTAAAGCCATTTCCATCCGGACTGGCCGCCATAAACCCAACCATTACAGGTTTATTATCCTGCAGATAAGCATTACGCAGCATCACATATGTTTTATCATCATAAGAATAAAATATCTCAACCGCATCCAATCTTCTCACCGCTTTTATCCATACAAAATCAGGGGTCTTATCTAACGTGGTTACACTCCAATCACTCGTTTTATGCGTCACCACAGTACTCAGATTGTACTTTCCGTCTACAAATTCAATCCCTGCTTTGATATAATTTTCATGATCTGTACGCAACATTAACCCCATCTGATCGAAACGTGCTTTATAATTTCCGCTGATCTTTACTTTCGCTTCAAACTCTCCTCCATAAGTACTGTAATAGAATGGTGCATCGTCAACCGTAAAGCCGTAATGTGAAATTCTCCAATAATCACTTTGAGGGGTTACCAGCATGGTCAGTGCATTGTTTTTAATTTCCCATTTTTGAGGTTCGTTAAACCACTGCATCTTTTCCAGGGTCTGCGCAAATCCTGTTTGCGCGATTAAGAACATCATGATACTTAAAATAATTTTCTTCATTTGTTGTTTTGAGTTAATAACCATACGTTATATTTACCTACAAATGTAAAATCCAGTGCACGGCTCTCCAATGCTGATTAATAACCATATTTAAATGAATATTATCAATACCCTGAATGAAAAACTATTAAAACAACCTTTTGATCAAGAACACCATAAACTGGGAAACCTTGCTCAATACCAGTATATGGCCTTCATGTACTCCCAAATAGAAAATTCTGTGGCTGTATTAAGTGATATGGAGGCTAATAAAAGTTATATCTATAATGGAAGAGCTGCGAAAGAACTGGGTTTTGATGAAAATGACACCTCCAAAGAGATCAATTCCATCTGGGAAGAAGATATTTTCAACAAGATCCATCCAGATGACCTTGTTGAAAAACACTTGCTGGAGCTTCAGTTTTTCAACCTATTAAAGAATCTGCCCATTAACGAAAGATCTGATTACCAGGTGAAAAGCAAAATCCGGATGCGCAACAAAACCGGCAATTTCATTACTGCAGAGCATCGTATGTTTTATGTATGCAGCACGTTAAATGGCAGTCTGTGGTTAGCCCTTTGTCTTTATAATCTTTCTGATGAAGCAATGGCAGGAACAACAACTGGTGTGATTTTCAATTCTGCTACAGGCATTACGTTTAAACCAGATCAGCAAACCTATACTAAGATACTATCTGTTCGCGAAAAAGAAATATTAAAGCTGATCCGAAAAGGTAAAATGAGTAAAGAACTTGCCGATTTATTATCTATCAGTGTCAATACAGTCAACAGGCACCGTCAGAATATATTAGAGAAATTAAGGGTCAGTAACTCTCTGGAAGCATGCCGCATCGCAGAAAGAATGAACCTGATCTGATTAATTCGCCCTTTTTCTCTCCTGCTCACTCGCTGTAGTTCGCTGACGTGCCGCAGCTACGCTTTTACCCAGTTTATAAGAAAGACTTACTGTAAATGTCCGTGTATCATTTTTCTGATAAATACCATTGTTCTGACCCTGATTATTGATTAAAATCCGGTATGGATTACTATAAAGCAAATCCGCGGCGCTAAATTTAAGGGTTCCCTGTTTATTGAATACCTGTTTACTGATACCCGTACTTAAATCATAAGTTTGAGCAACCCGCAATGTTCCTTGCTGTACCGCGCTATTATACCAGGCACTGACCTCCGCCTTCAACCCGCTGTTTTTATCAATTGTAAAGGCATGATCGGTTCTCAGGTAAAAATAAAACTGGCGGTAATTATAAGTATTTCCCGGCTGATCTGAGTTTTGTGTTCTGAAATATCCCTGGGCAGTGTTATTGATTTCCCACCAGGAAGCCGGATGATGAACAGAAGAAAGTTCTGTACCGAGATCTTTGATACTTCCGATGTTTTGTTGCGTATCATAAAAGGTTTTATTTACATTATCCTGAACAGTCACATTACTCGCCAGGTCATCTATCTGTGTAAATACCGCAGAGAAAGTATAATTCTGGTGTAAAGTATAACTCAGCTGGAAGCTATTGATAATAGCAGGCTTCAGAAATGGATTACCACTCCAGTAATTATATGGACTTGAATAACTTTTTGCAGGATTGAGCTGCCTGTAATCCGGTCTGTCTATTCTTTTTGAATAGTTAAAACCAAACTCATTATTTTCTGAGGCTTTATAAGTCACGAATACAGTTGGAAATATCCGCAGATATTTATTGACATTGATAGAGTCCAGAGACTGTGATAAGCCCTTGGTTGACGTATATTCTGCACGCAATCCGCCTTTAAAATTCCAATGGCCAAAAGCTCCGTTTATATTGGTATAACCAGCAGCTGTATTTTCAGTATATTTAAACTGATCGCTCTTTGATGGATCAAGTACTGGGGCGGCCCCGGCAGTATTAAAAAAATCGAATTGGTTCTCACTCACGGTACTGGTGTATTTAAGGCCGGATTCCATCGACCATATTTTTCCCAGCTTATACGTATAATCCAGCTGCCCGGACCAGATGTTTATCTTTTGAGTGGCCGGGAAAGAAGTATGATAAGGCGCAGAAGCTAAACTTCCATCCGGCAAATACGTGAGGTTATTCAACTGCTGCGTGTTATTCCGGGTATAAGGTGCATAATCCAGATCTACATTCAGGCCCCTGCCAGAACTGTCCAGTTTTGCTTTATAATTCAGGTTAAAACTGTATTGATTGGTCTGTCCTGCGCTATTGCTGCCAGTATTCAGTACAGAATCGGGGTTAACATGATAATTATTATAAATGTTAGTCATGGCTTTACTGCTGCCGGTATTTGCAGAATTGTTCCCTGTAACCAGCACACCAATTACCTGGTTATCTGTCAGATTATAGTCTGCACCTGCGGTATAATTATTCACTTTATTACCGGATATATTGATTTTGTTCATGTTCCAGTACGCATAAGAAGATGGTGTTTGAAAAATGGTATATTGCTCTAAATTACGCTGAACATCCCGGTCGCTATAGCTATAAGTACCAAAAATATTCAGCTTATTTTTACGGTAATTAAATAGGCCACCACCGGTAAACCTGTTTAACTGCCCACGGGTATAACCGCCATTTAAACCTGCGTTAAATCCATCTGCTTTTATTTTCTTAGTGATAATATCAATTACAGCGCCCCCTTGCGCCTCATATTTGGAAGAAGGATTGGGCATCACCTCTATCTTTGAAATCTGATCAGAAGGAATACTTTGCAGGTAAGCTGCAAGATCGTCCCCGGATAATCTTACTGGTTTACCATCCATATAAACTGTAACCCCTTTATTATTTGCTTTGACAGCCCCATCATTCGCCGTCTGTACACCCGGAGCCTTCCCTAAAGCATCCCATGCAGTTCCCCCACTGGCCATAATGCTGTTTTCTACGTTAAAAACAACCCGGTCTATTTTTCGTTCGACCGTAGGTTTAGTAAAAGTAATTGCCACTTCTTTCAGCTGCTTGCTATCACTCAGCATCATTAAGCTGAGACTATCTTTTGGTAAATTAAATGTACGTAATATTGATTTATAGCCTATCAATGAAACTGAAAGCTGATAAGGTGACTCATTCAGACCAGTCAGCGTAAATTTGCCCAGATCAGCCAATTGACTGCTGATTACTTGTCCATGCTGTGAAATTGTCAGGGTAGCCGCATCCAGTGGTTTACCCTGTTCATCCTTCACAATTCCGCTTAATTTCTGCTGAGCGGAAAGGTGAAAAGGAAGGAGCAATAATAAAATATAAAATATAGGTTTCATCTGTTTAAATTATATCACAAACCTACCCTGTTGCTTCCTAAACGGAAGTTAAGTTGAGTTAAATAGAGTTAAATCGTATCTTAATGGGATCGTAGCAGATAAATTATGAGGAACTTCACCCTATGAAATGGTTCAAAGCAAAATATACTTATATACTGATCGTGCTTTCCTTACTGGTAAGCACAGGACTTCAGGTAGTATGGCTACAGCAACTTTTTGAGGCGCAGCAGAAACAGCTCAAAGATGAGATAGAACGTTTGGTAAGCAGAACTGCTCAAACCAATTCATATTATAGCCTTTCCACATTTACAGATCCGGGTAATCTGCTGCTGGCTAAGCAACTTTTTCTTTCTCCGCAGTGGGAACAGCTGCGCCAGGCATTTGATAACATGAAAATACAAGGTATGCGCGCTTCCTCCAGTATTATTGTTGATAATGATAGTACAGCAGTTACTTTGAGCTTAAACTTAAAGGATAGTTCTTCAAACAAACGCAGAAGACCTGTGGTATCCAGTACAGGAAAGACTCCGGAGGAACTGCGATTAATTGATAGCCTGTCCCTGGTAAAAATGAAAAAAACCCTGAGTACCAGCTTAAAGAAAATTGGTATTAACTCCAAAGCTTATTATAACATCTATTCCTATAACACTACAAAAGCATTTAAGAGCGATGCTCCAAAAGGATTCAAACCAGCATTTGTGAGCAGAAGTTATCTCTATAATATTCAGAACATCTATAGATGTCAATTGAGCCTGGCTAGTATCAATACCGTAGTTTGGTATCGGATGCGATACTATCTGGCCTCCTCCATCCTTATGATTTTACTAACCTGTACCGCTTTCTATTTTATACTCAAACTGTTACGCAGTCAGGAATTATATGCAGCAGCAAAGGCAGATTTTATCAGCAATATGACCCATGAGCTTAAGACACCTATTGCAACAGTACTGGTCGCGATGGAATCTATCAAAAAATATAACCTGATCAACAAGCCAGAAACCCTGCAAAGTTATCTTGACATTAGTCAGCATGAAATGCGAAGGTTAGACCTGATGGTTGAAAAAGCATTAAATAGTAGTAGCGGAACTGAAACAGATCAGCCGCTGAACCTGGAATTATACGATGTACAATCAGGTCTGCAGCAAGTAGTCACCGCTATGCGGTTACAAAACAGTGAGGCAAATATCCAGTTCAACCTTTTAAAGGAACCTTGCTTTGTTTATGGTGACCCGGTTCATCTGACCAATATATTTTATAACCTGATTGATAATGCTTTTAAATATTCAGGGAAGAAACTGTCCTTGGCAATCACGTGTAAATATGATACGGAGAAAGTAACATTGAGTTTCAAAGATAACGGACCTGGAATTGATAGGATTTATCATCAAAAGATATTTGAAAGATTCTTCAGGGTTCCTGTGAAAGGTGATACGCATGATATTAAAGGATCTGGTTTAGGGCTTCATTATGTCAGACAAATCGTACAAAAACATGGCGGAACTATCAAAATTAAAAGTGAGCCCGGAAATGGAACCAATTTTATCATCACCTTACCTATAGCATCATGAGCCTGAAAGTATTATACGTAGAAGATGAGCCATTTTTATCGCATATTGTTAGTGACGGGCTAAAAAGCAGCGGTTATACGGTTCAGGTTGTTGGAGACGGCAATTTAGTCATGGACGCTTACCTTTCCTTAAAGCCTGATATTTGTATTCTGGATATTATGCTTCCTTCTAAAGATGGTTATACGCTGGCAAAAGAACTCAGGGCTAGTCAGCCGGATCTGCCTATTATCTTTTTAAGCGCCAAATTACTTCCGGAAGATGTGGTAAAAGGCTTTAAATCCGGCGGCAATGACTATCTCAAAAAACCATTCAGTATGGAAGAATTACTGGTTAGAATGGAAGCCTTGTTACAACGTTTCGGGAAAGATACAATCGGTGAGACAGTTGAAACCAACAAAATTTATTCCTTCGCCAATTGCCAGCTGAATACCGTTTTACAGAAATTAAATACCTCATCAGGTGAGCATTCCCTTTCTTTTAGGGAATGTGCTTTACTGGAAATGATGATTTTGCGCAAAAATGATGTTCTGGAGCGTCAGGAGGCACTGATTAAGATCTGGGGGGACGACAATTATTACAATACCAGGAGTATGGATGTATTTATGACCCATTTAAGGAAATTGCTGAAGGATGAGCCGGGTATTCAAATCATGAACTTGAGAAGTATTGGTTATAAATTGATCTGTTAACTTAATTGTGAGGGCTAAATTACCAATTCCCTCGCAAAACCCTTACCTTGCAAGGCTCCACTAAAAACAGGGGTTAATAAAAAAAAGATGGCACAGCAAAAGATTCACGTATGGGCAGGGACCACAGAGAAGTCTGAAGAACAATTTGATAAATATTTTGATCAGTCTAAATTCATCAAAGATAATTCAGATCCTAATCAGCGCAGCCAGTTCGGCAAAGATCTGAACCTGGAAAATGCTTATGATGAAGATTGGATTACCGTATACCATAGCAGAAAAAGGATCAGTATTCAGAGCGCTATTGAAGAATTACCGATATGGGACGACCAGTTAGAGGTTGCGATTTACCAGGCAGGTGTTAAAAAAGGAATGACTTTAGTCAATGCAATCATCAGTTATGCAAATGACGAGCTAACTATAGATAAACCATTAAACAGCTATAATAACCTGGTTTACCTGGGTAGCTTTACTAATCCTTCCTAAATTAAACTCCGGCTTATAGTTATTAAAAGCAGGTTATCATGATAAAAAACATCAATGCCGAAAATCCTGTTTCCGGCATTGATGTTTGTATGCTGCTGTATAAAAGGATACCGTTAAATCCTTCTTTCCCAAAATGGCTCTTCTGCCCAGCGCTGTTCTGTACGATAGTATTGTTTACGCAAGTCCAGATACTGATTAAAGATACTTTTTATGTCCTGCTGATAAGATTTGATACCATCCGCATTGCCGCTAAAGAAATAATCCACTGCACGGGCAGCATTACAAGCGGAAGAAACAGCAAAACCTATTCCCATGGAAGAAATGGGGTCAAATGCTGCTGCAGCGTCGCCTATGGCCAGAAAGTTACTCCGGGAAGAGGAATCAGTAAGCTGTGAGAAAGCATTTCTTACCCAGGGCTGTTCATCAGCAACTGCATGCTGAATCCGCTTTTTGATATTTTTGGTGGCCGACAACAACGCATTCCAGTTTTCCGGCTGCCGCAATTGCTGTTTTTTGATAACATCTGCGTCACTAAACAGCGTGACTACCATACGCTGTCCGGGCAAAGCAGCACAATACCACCAGCCATCTTTTACCGTTTCAATGAACATTTCCTGAGCAATTACTTTAGGCACTTTAAAATGCAGAAATGCACCTACCCCGACTAACTGATCATATTTAACAATAGGCAAATCCAGCATCCGGCAAAGATGGCCCTGTCTGCCACTTGCATCGAACAGAAATTTTGCATTGATCATAAAATCCCCCCTGGTCTGATGTTTCATCTGCAGTTCCCAATGCCCATTTTCCTTTTGTATAAGGTTTGTACATTTTGTTCTGGGAAAGATCTTTCCGCCTCTTTCCACAACTTTAGAAAGCATCAAAAAGGGTTAAACAAACTGGCATCTACGTGTTCTCCAATTCTGCTGGTATCAAATGCGGTATGATCTGTGAGGATAACTGTTAAAGAGGTCTGATCCAGCAAACTTAAAGCGGCGGAGGTGCCCGAAGGCCCTCCGCCGATAATCAATACATCGGTATTATAAATTTCTGACATCGCTTATCTCCTGTTGCGTGAGCCCGAACGCGGAAGTCCCAGGCCTGCAGCACTGACAGCGATAGGTTTGAATGCTTGTGTTTCCAGGAAGTTAGCGAGCATTTCTCCTCTGCCGCCTCTGTTTCTGATTAGCCTTTTGTCTGGTTCAATAAAATAAACCGGAATGGTTGTTTCATCGTCCTCCGGATTTCCGCTGATCTCCCCTACACCCACATCTTTATAACTGAACAGCTCATTCACACGCTCTGTTTCTACAATATACGGGAAACCTGGCTGCCCGGCATTCTGATCGCGGATAAATCCTAAGGATGACCAATGCTCGACCATTTGTACAAAAGTATTTACTCCGCGTGCATAATTTACTTGTACACCCGCCGGATTATGTGAAGCCAGCTGCCCTTCAACGGTTAGTTCGCCTACAATCACATCCCAGGGACTTTGAGGCGGCCACCAGTAAGAGTAATAAGTGGGTGGCTTTGGCTTACCGTTCTCTTTATTAATGGTAGGATCAGTAAAATTAACATACTGTACTGTGCATTGGAAAAAGTCTGCTTGCCACGGACAAGCCATCCTTTTCGTCAAATCTCCAGGTTCGCAGCCTCCGCCTTCACATTCGTCTCTGGAAGGGGTTAATCCATTTTCCTGGTAATAAGCTTCATCTTTGTGGTGTTTAATTACATAAGGTGATTCATATAACTTACTGTTTTGCAGACTCCAGGTCACTTCGATTCCCGGGCACATCGGTAAACCGACACAGTTTCCTACACTTGCGGTATCGTGTGGATTTACGGGGTAAGGTGCAGGAACAGCATCATTTACGAACCACCCTTTTGCCCATTGACTTAACAGGAAATATTGCGTTTCATCTAAAGCGAGGAATTTTACAATATTAACCTCACTGACCGAGTTACTGCCTGAACCTGATGGCATCATCGGGAAATAATCTTCTCCTTGTTCCCTGAACAATTTCTGCTGAGGCTGTTCATCCGGCGGTAATACAGGCGGAATATCATCGGGTCTTCTGAAATAAGAAAAATAATTCATCCGGTTATCCAGATTATCCGGTGATGGGTCTGAGAAATCAAAGATATTAGAACAAAAAGCCGACATAGCCTGTACATTGGATACCCATTGATACCGGTTGATCCGCTGAATAACCGGAAGAATATCCCGCTTATAGTCAGCAACATATGTGGTACTATATTGACCATTGTTATACAATTGGGGAACCAGGTTAAAATGTCTGACTCCAACATCAAACATCGTGTCACTCAGATTTGAAATATTGACGATCTCCGGGGCAAAATCTGGTGAGCCAACAATGATCCATGCGGTTAGTTTTTGCTCAGGCTCCCCATTGTTAAATACAACAGTCGCGTAGACAGGGCCATCCGATATATCATCGTGCCAGGTATCAGAACCACCATAATTAGTCAATGGCTTATCTCCGCCGGCATTTCCATAACCGCCCAAAACGACTAGACGACCTTGATTATCAGTACGAAGATCTCCTAAAGTCCTGATAGGTGTGCCGTAAGTCACTTCTGCAGGCGGGTATTCCACCGGATAACCGGCAGGTGCATCATTTTTAGTAAAAGTAATGGCTTGTTCTCTTCCAGAAATGGTTCTCGGACCGGGATCTACAAGCAGCGTCTTTCTATTCGATCCGGTTACCGCGTCGTTGCGAAATTTCACACCTGTATTATGGTAACTGTTTGAATTGCCATACAAAAGATTGCCCTTCAATTCACTAAATTGATACCAGGCAGCTTTTTTACTGGCCAGATGCACTGTCCAGGTAATTGACTCCACATCAGGAGAGTCAAGTGTAAGCTCTGTTCCATCGTCGCTGTAGATTTTAAAAGGCTGTCCTTGCCGTTTAACCAGCCCGATTTCATCTTTAAATTTAATCACGTGCCCGGTAGTTACGTTTCCGTAATAATCAGCCTCAAAGGGCAGCCCTCCGATAGTAACCGGAGTAAGGCAAATTTGATCCGGGCTATTGCCCAAACGGGCAACACCGACAGATGGGTGAATTTTTAATGTCATAATTTGATAGGTTAATTTAGATAATGATAGCCTTGCAGGTGATTTGAGCGTTCTTGTGAGGCTATATAATTTAAGAAAATAAAACACATAAAACACTATATTTCAGATATTTAAATTAGACAAACAACAATTTAAATCAGACAAACAAAAATTAGATCATATAAACAACAATTAAATTATCCCGCTTTTAATCGCAAAACCAACGAGTGCAATTGCATTTGGCATATTGGTTTTATGCTGCATACTTCTGCGGTGATTGATCACCGTATGCTCACTAACAAATAATTTATCAGCTATCATTTTACTGCTTAAGCCTTCAGCCATCCATAACAGGACTTCTTTTTCACGTTTGGAAAAAATCTGATCTTCTTTATTTAAGTAATAAACCTTCTTACAAATAACTTCATTTTCCCTGGCCCTATTTTCGTCAATTCTCTCTACTGTTTGAATTACAGGGCCGAAACCATTGATTTTTATCAGGATTCCCATGCTGTACACCGGATTCCGTTCCTCGTCTGAGATAAAGCAGTTACGCTGTAAGAAATGCTCGTGCTGACCGTTTCTGTTTTTGATCATAGATTGATAAGAAAAAATATGATTTTTGTGATCTTCGAATGCTATGTTCTCTAAAATCTGCAAACGGTCAGGAAAGATCTCCTCATTGAATAGCCTTAAATGGTCCTGCTGATAAATTTCAAGTGTATGGTTAATACCGTTTTTCAAGAAACATTCAGCGTTATAACCTGCGAAATTTTCAGACATATTAATGTATAAGCCACTTTTATAATTCAGCAAATAGATGAAAGGGATACTGTGCATTAAAAACGATTGAGCGAAGTCGTTAGCGAGGAAAAAATCATCAAAGCCTGTTAATTTTAATTGTTCAGCTTCGACTCCTTTATTTTTGAGCGCACTTAAATAGCCAAGCCAGGTTGGCTTGTTGTTCGTTTTCATTGGAGCGTTAATTCGATGTAAACTGGTTAGGAATACACATCACAATATACAGACAATCTGTTACATAGCAATAAAAAAAAACAGTAATAGCATGGGTTATTATTTACGATAAAAAGGCATTTACATGCGTTAAGATAACGCGTTATTTTATAGTTAAAACGTAAATATAAAAACAGTATCGGTTTAGCAATTCGTGGTTAATTTGAAAAATAATGCAGGCAAAGATTTATAACCGGTAGCAATAAAATATACATTAGTACCAATAAAATACTATTTTTAGTCTATGACTCCTCCTGCTCTGCTTAATTCATTAAAAACGACACTGCAAAAAAGCAAAGTAGAAAAACTGGCACTGATTGCAGCAGAACAGGATTTTTCAACAAAGGAACTTATCGATTTGACTTTTCATCAGGAGGAAAAAATTGCCTTCAGAGCTGCATGGGTTTTGGAAAATGTATTTTCCTTAGATCAGGAAAGGTTTTTACCCTATGCAACCTATTTTCTGGCCAAACTTCCGGATCAGAACAATCTATCTGCACGCAGACATTACAGCAAAATCCTGGCTTTGATGACTAAAAAAAATGCACCAGTAGCTTTAAAAGAGATTGTTGTAAATTATGATACAGAAATCCTCGTCAATACGGTGTTCGGTTGGCTGATTGACGAGAAAGTCCCTGTAGCTGTAAAATCGCATGGTCTGAATATCCTGGCCAATCTCAATACCAAACATAACTGGATTAAAGAAGAGCTTCTTCAAACCATGGATTTCCTGGTTGATAAAGAAAGTATCGCATTCTTTGGCAAGGTGAAAAAGATCAGAAAACAACTGATGTAAATTTGTTCTTTATGGAGAGGCTGGTTTGCCCGGTTATTCTTGGTTTGCCCGGTTATTTTCAGCTTACCTGGCTATTATCAGTTTGCCCGGCTATTTTCAGTTTGCCCGGTCTGCTTATTTTGATAAACAGAGTTTTTCAGTCTCCCAAAAGTATAACTTGCAATAAGTCTGAAATAATTTGTATGGAGAGTCCGGTCAAAATAAATATCTGTTTGTCCTACTCCATAATTTCCCGCAGTATTTGATTTGTGAAAAATATCATTTGCAATTAACCTCCCTTTCAACGAGTTATGAAAGAAATTCTTTTCCAGACCTAAAGTAATTGTAGACCTGCTTTTATTATAATAAAGCCCATAATACCGATCACCCACATACCAGGCAAGCACTTGAACCTTAAACAGCTCACGTACATTAAAAGTATTATTTGAGTACAAATATACCTGCGGTCTTGGCGTTACGGTCACAAAAGAAAACTGATGATCAATTGATTTACTATAACTCAAATTAACCGTATTTACAGTTGTCCACCATTTGGTATTGAAAGAGGCCGACAAGGAGGTAAACCAGGTATGGTCGCGTTCCAGATTAATTGCTTTTAAGACATAACTATTTGGTTTTTCACCTCTTAAAGCCGCCGCACTTAAAGGATTTAACGTGTAATTATAACCCGCTTTCAGGTCAAATATTTTATAATTGGCCCCTAGTTCAAAAGCGTGTACTTTTTCCGGAATCAGGTTAGGATTCCCCTCTATACTGGTAAAAGGGTCCTGATAAATTACAAAAGGATTCAATGCCTGGTACCTCGGTCTTGTTATTTTTGAGGTATAAGCGGCACGTAGTTTAAGATCCTCTGAGATATTTCTCTGGATGAACAGGTTAGGGAAAAAATTAAAATACTTATTTTCAACTACTTGTCCACCACCCACAGTAGTTTTCAAGCTATAATCCGTCCATTCTCCCCTGATCCCAAATCCATATTTTGTCTGTTTATCCATAGCGTCACTATAGTTAAAATAGGCAGCAGGTATACGCTCGGTATAATTGAAATCACTGGACAAATCCTTAGCTAAAGTAAAGTCCTCCCCATTTTCAGCAACCAGAAATTTTGTACCTGATGAGGTATGGGCATAGCTGAATTTAGTACCCACTTCTAGTTTGCGGTTAGCATTGAACGCCTTCGCATAATCTAATTGCGTGCTTGAAATCGTGATTTGATGCTGCACATCATTCTTTAGCAATCGATAGGTATTGTTATCATTTACAGTATTGGTTTCTGAAATCAGATCATGAATAGTCGTGTTAAAGTGTGAATATTGACTTCCTGCAAAAAGCACCGATCCCAGTGTATCCAGAATTTTATTATAATTTAAAGTCAGCGAGTGATTATGCCTGGCCTCATCTTTAGCAATATTGCTGGTATAAAAACTGGAACCCTGATTTGATATGATCTTATTTTTACTGTGCTGACTTCCGCCCAAATCCTCAAGATTGCCACTATATCCCAGGGAAATATTCTGTTGCGGGTTCTTATTGTATTGGATTCCAAAACCAAAGTTCGAAAAGTTATTGTATTTACGTTTCCAATCTGTCGTTAATTCAGACTTTAAATAATCCTGCTGAGCCGGCCTGGTCCTGGTTGTATATAAGATCTCCCTGCTTTTTCCAGTTAAAAGTCCATAATTACCTGTCATGGAGAATTTGCCTTTAGCAGAGCTTAAATCCAGTAAAGTGTTCGCGTCGGCACCTGCAAATTTTGAGGCACTAACCTGCTGAATGGCAGAGCCGAAAACCCCCTCCATGGTATTAGATTTCATTACAATATTAATTACGGCTTTTCCCTCTGCGTCGTATTTCGAGGATGGGTTAGTTATGATCTCAATCTTTGAAATTTGCGAAATCGGGATAGAGGCCATTCTTTCTGTCGTAATTTGTGTACCATTCAGGTAAATAATAGCGTCTCCTTTACCGAATATGGAAATCCTCCCTTCGTTGACGATCACATTCGGAGCCTTTGATAAAATTTCATTGACTGAACTACTGCCAGCCAAAATGGTGCTGGCTACATTGACCTCCATATTTCCATTAGGGTTTGATTTGATTAATGGGGTCTGGCTCCTGATCTGGATTTCGTTAAGCTGCATCCTGGTGTCTCTGATTATAATACTCCCCAGGTTAATGAGCGCTTGCCCCTGATACTTTACGTGTATGATGGTATCCGCAAATAATAAAGAGGTAAATTTCAGTAAGACTTCTTTATGCTGTAGGTCTGAAATTTCAAAGTTACCATTGCTAAAACTGGTTCCTTTAAGAAGAGTGGAGTCATTGACAGCCAACACGGCTATATTCCCTATCAATGCGTCCTGGTTTATACTTTTAACGTGACCTGAAATGGAAATGATATGCTGGGCTTTAAGCCTTGCCGGAAAAAAATTGAGTACAGTAAAACTGACTGCTAAAAGAAAAAAGAGCTTCATGGATTTTTAACGATTGAATTTGTTTCAAGGCGAAAGTCCAAAAGAAATCGTATCCAGAGGTGCTATAAACAGGAATCAGGAGTACGGATTTATAAATCCATACTTCATGCGCTATTGTTTCAGCATACTTTGCTGATAATTTAAGGGGGTAGTATTGGTTTGTTTTTTGAAGGCAGCAAAGAAGGTGGATTTAGAGTTAAACCCTACTTCATAACCGATAGATTCGAGGGTAAGCCTGTCATCCGTACTGATAATTTTGCAAGCTTCTTTTATTCTGAATTCATTAACGAATGTGGTGAAGTTCTTCCCAAGATTATCATTTAATAATTGTGATAACTGGTGACTGGAAATGTTAATTCCTTTTGATAGATCACTTAGTTTGAGGTCAGGATTCTTATAAAATTCGTTTTCAAGCATTATTTTTTCGAGCTTCCTGATCAGAATTTCTGCGTCTGCTTCATTTACTCTTTTAACAGGCGGTTTATTTGGTGTCAGCAGGAATAAATCATCTGTTTTCTTTCGGTACAGGATGACAGAAATGATCAGGTATAAGATGAAAGAGAAAACAACTGCTCCACTGATATAAGAGGTAAAAGGTGCATTGATAAGTGCAAGGAAATAAAAGATAAAGATGATAGCATTACTAATAAAGATCATTAAAAGCCATGTTTCGGGCGCAGTCATTGGAGATTCTTTCAGCAGCAGCTTTTTAAACATTCCTTTGAGTAAAAATCCGGCAGAAAGCAGGTAAATGAGCCATTGTGTATAAATTGCCCATACGAAATAATGGGTCCAGAGCACCGGGTAATCCTGGTATGGAAATCTTATCCCTGCTGTTATAATGAGCGTAAACAGTAGTGCAAGACTCCAGGTCCAGCTGCGTTTGAGTGTACCGATTTGCCCTGTAGCAGATCTCAGAAAATAATAAAGAAATGGACCGATGAAAAAACAGGCAGAAAGACCAACTTGCAGATAAATTTTAGGAAGACTTCCATTAAAATGCAGGAAAACGGATTTTCCGACCCGTACACTCAGAACAAACAGCAAAGCACCTAAAAAATAATTCGTCAGATACTTTTTCCGCGTAAAGAAGAAAAAATAAACGCCAAGAATCAATGCGTTGAAAGTACCCAAAGCACTGAAAAAGAATAAGAGTCCCTGGCTGACGTTCATATATAAACTATTTAATCTTTAGTCCTGTTAAATATTAATTTTCCAATTTAAACTACAGCGTGTAATTTCATGAAAAATAAGGAATATTAAGATTCAATTATATATTTTTAATTGATAATTTAGTTAAACCAGCTTATAGATACTACTGACTTCATTGAACGGTCGCCAGTAAATCATGTGGATAGCCTAAAATAACAGCACTCAGCTGATCGAGTTGAATGATATGATCAGGACTTAATTCAACAGATGTAGCTTTTAAACCAGCATTGATATGATCAATTGTACGTGCCCCGATTATTGGGAAACCACCTTTTGATAAAATCCAGGCTAAAGCGACCTGACCAGGTTCAACATGAAGTTCATTTGCAATGACAAAGAGTTGATCGATTATTATTGTTGTGAGCTCATTTTCCTGGTAATCCGAAGCTTGATTAAGCTTCATACGTCCGGTTTCACCTTTACGATACTTTCCTGTCAACAGACCACCTGCTAATGGCGAATACATCATGGTAGCTAAACCAAATTGAGCAGCCATAGGAATGAATTCACGATCAGCAGTGCGCTGCAATAAGTTATATTCCAGCTGAATGGCAGTTAAATGTGAGGAATTCGCAATGGCAGCTGTCTTCCAGGCGGGAAAGTTTGCCAAACCAGTATACAGGATTTTTCCGGAACTCACCAAGTCTTCAAGCCCTCTTATAATTTCATCAAAAGGAGTTACGCCATCATCGAAATGTGGCATATAAATATCTATGTAATCAGTTTTCAGGCGTTTCAAACTTAATTCTACACCTTGTTTCATTGCCTTACGGTGATTTCCGGAATTACTGATGGCCGGTTTGGATTCGCTACTTCGCGTATATTTAGTGGAAATGATAAAATTACTCCGCTGATGTTCAATAAATTTTCCGACCAGCTCTTCAGATTCACCAAATTGATAAGTATCGGCAGTATCTATAAAGTTACCTCCGGCATCTGCATAAGCAGCCAATATCTGCTTTGCATCTTCAGGTTTTGCGCCGTACCCTTTTCGTGTTCCAAGCATGGAGGCACCTAATATGAGTTCACTAGCATATAATCCTGTGTTTTTTCCAAATAACTTATATTTCATGATTTTGATTTTATGTTGTTGATTTATGTTGTTGATTTATGTTGTTGATTTATGTTGTAAAATTCATCATACGAGCCATAAGATACAAGTACGGCTAAATTCAGCTATAGCTAATAGTATATTTGTATGACCTATATTTGAGCCTTAAATCAATTTGCTGTGTACGAAAAAAAGATTCCAGTTTCACTGGATTGCGGATTACACTTGTTCATGGAAGTGATCAATGGAAAATGGAAGATCAATCTGATCTGGTGTATTTATTCAGGTATTAAACGCCCTGGAGAGTTACAGCGAAAAATACCTAAAGCATCCAGAAGGGTTTTAGATACGCAGCTGAAACAGCTAACCGATCATGGTATCATTTCTAAAATTACTTATCATGAAAGTATTTTAAAAGTGGAATATGAATTGACTCCTTTGGGGAAAACATTAATACCTGCGATTGGTTTTGCCGCCCAGTGGGGAGAAGATCATCGCGCAGCATTAGAAAAAGTGATAAAATCGCAGGAATGATTACCTCTTAATCTTCATTTTTACTGCGAGAATGTGTTTACACAAACCTCTGTTATTTTGATGCGTAGTAAACCAGTTGCAGGTACATTGAAAAACATCATCTTTCTTTCCCGATACATCTTTCTTTCCCAAAATTGTATGTATTACACCAGAACTTCCTTTGACCTGCGCTTTGATGCTATTTTGGTCCTGCACTAAAATCTCAATATCCCCCTGATTAACAAGCTTAATAGCATTTTGAATTCTTGGATTCAAGCTTTTAAGCCGTGATAATCTAAAAGGCAGCTTTCTGTAAAAATAAGAATTGGTATATAAATCATACCCCAGTAAGCCAATGCTTGAAAGCGAGGCCTGCAAATTATCCATGGTTGTAAATTGAAGGTCATTTGCTATAGAAATAAGTGTTGGCTGAAAGATTTCATTTGTCTTGAACAAATGATTAATATCAGTTATCAATTCATCCGGTAGTTCACTTGTCAGATTTTCAAGATTCTTCCCTTCTCCAGAAAATCCTCTGTAAACACTATCAGATAATAAGAATAACATACGAATATCTTTAAAATCTAAAGTAATCGCGGTACTTTGCTGATCCTGACTCTGATAAAAAGAAATACTATCAATAAACATTAATAAATTTTCGATCAGACTAAGCCGGTGTATACCTCCAATTCTGACACTATCAGGTTTTTGCTGTGTAGAAAAACTATAGGCATTTCCCGATTTCACGAGAAAATAATCTCCTTTAACAGGTGTCTTTGGCAAAGCCCGGAACAATTGTATAGCCTGGATTTTATCAAGTTTAAAAATCAAATTCATTTGAGATAAATAAACTTGCACATTTCCCAATCCTTTGATCCACCGATCTGGCAAACTTACTTTCTTTTCTGTAGTTGCTGCGTTTTCAGTGATGACCTGCATGTCTTTGGACCCCACAGCAATCAACAGTTTTTCATTTCTTCCAACCGTATTGAAAGCTCTTATTGTTGCATCATTAAAGTCTACATTGGTACATCCTGGTTGAATAAATTCGCCATCAATCCCTTCTTTTAGTATATCTATCCTTGCATATATACTATTGCAGGAGGAAAATGCTTCAAAATGCAACTGTTCATTCCCTACAGAAACAATAGGATCACGCAGGCTAATCCGCTGATCAGGAGTAATTGCAAAATGAGCACGAACAGTTTTCGCCAGTGTGCTTAAGCATTTTGAAGCGATAAATGAATTGATAATATTTCCATAAAAAAAACAAGGTACATAATTATCTTTCTCTACCTCTGAACAGTGGGACAGGATAAAAGATTTATCATTTCCTTTAATTGTTATGGTAGAGGCACTTTTATAACGATATTCAAAATCCGGGATCATTTGCCTTTCAATTTTGCTAAAGTGAGGGTATCAATTTCTTTACTAAGAGATTTTGACCAATCTATATAGTAAGCAATTATCTTTTTGCTGTTAGCAGGTATTTTATTGACATCAAAATGCTGAATACAGCTTTCTAAAACAAGCAGCTGAAATTCTTTAATTTTTATGGAGCCCACAGGCTTATCAAAATATTCTATTAATCTATTGACAGGAGAAAAATTCAGTGCAACCAACCTCCCTATTATTGTGGCTAAAAAGGCTAAATTCTGCTTTTTATTTAAAATTGAGAACTCAATATACTCAGCAGCAAGATCTCTGGAAATTTTCTTTTCAAATAATAGACAGACTGCAATGTAAAGCCATCCGCTATGATATATCCTTAATTGATGATTTAGCAAAAATTGAAGCGGATATAAACAATCTTCCAGTTCAGCAACTTCATTTCCACTGGAGGTATCAGGAATATACCTGCATAACAAAGCTTCTAAGTATTGAGGTGTCAAGCTCATCTGATAAGGGATCTCTTCTCTATAACCTGTTTTAAAAGGAGCCAGATTATAAAAAAGCGTGGGATAAGATGTTGTTCTCTTTTGATAAAACCAGGCACTATTCCAATTATCTTCTAATGCTAAACGATACCAGGTAGCATATTCATTTTTATCGATCTCCACGCTAAAGTCAAGATTAAAAGGTTTGCAAACAGTCGGATATGCTTTAGCGCTGGTACTTTCGAATCGATCGAAATTAGAAGACGGGTGTTTTATTCTCGCAATCTGCGTCCAAAGGGGTAATAAGTCATTTGTTGGTTTAAGTTCATCCGAGATACCCAGAGCGTAGTGAATAGCATCTGCATAATTTCCTTTTAATGTTTTGGCTAACCGGATACTTTCTTCGTTGACAAAACTATAAAGCAGTCTATTACATGCCACAACCAGATCTTCAGGTTCAATCTTTATGTTTTGGGCCTCATATTGAAGCAAACGTTGGATAAGGATTTCCGGGTGAATGTAAAATGGAACATGTGTAGGGGTAGAAAGAAATGGTATTTTAAGCTTAGAAATTAAATTCCCTGAGAATGAAGTATTAGATGCCGAATTACCGGAAGCTAATTTTTGCTGCATCCATAGGGACTTATGTTTTAAAAACGGGACCGACTCTTCACTCCTTTCGTTAACAATAGCCTTTTTATTGATCCAGTAATCCATAAAATCAGCAAAACAAGTCATGACTTCATTTCCCCAGAACTTATTAAAAAGTTGTTTACCATAGGGTTTAAGTTGCTTTTCAAAGCCGGAAGGGATTATATCCTGCAGCTGATTCAATCCTTCAAAAAACAAGTCAATATCTAACGCAGATTTCGTTCTGATACAGGCACCAATTTGGAAAAGTAGCTCTTCCCAGGTAGATGGGATATTGACCGGAACAAGTAGTAGATCTTGTTCAGCTTTATGCCTGGCAATTTCTGATTCATGGGTGTCAATTTTAGATTCATAATTTTCCGTTTCTGTTCCAAGATTAGCACTTTCCGATCCGTGATTGCCAGTTCCTGTTCCTTGATTACCAGTTTTTGTTTCTTGGTTGCCAGTTCCTATTCCTTGATTTCCACTTTCCGGGTTCATATTTACTACTGAATTATTCAGACCAAGAATAGATTTAGGTTTCCCTTTCAGATTATCATGATAAGGTTGAACGAGTTCATTTAAAAGTTCCTTAGCAATATATTTCACCAGCATCAGGGCCGTTTTTTCCTGAATTTTAAGATCAGGCTGTATTAATAATAAGCTTAGTTCTTCAGCAATGCTTTTATCTTTATAATCAGGTTTTGATAATATAGAATCTACTATTTCCAGACTGATCAAAATTGATTTCTCACATTTCTCTTTTGAAAAAATAACAGGAATATTAGCTAAAAACCCGGCATGATCGAAGTCTTCATCTTTGTATAACAAATGAATTTGTTTGACAGCAAAATTTATCAAACCCGTGCTGCCAGTATTGAGTAAAGAAAACAGAAGATTTTGATGAAGTAAGTATTCTCCTTTACTGGTTTTTAACAGTTCCAATAGCCGGGTATGCCAATCAAGATGTGGTTTTTTCCAATTGTTTAACAATGATTCCATCAGCTGCTGAATAAGAAGCCGATCAAATACGTACCCCTTTTCCAAAAGAAGCTGAAATATTTCTGTCCAGAATTCAGTCACTCTTTTACAGACAGTCCCATTTGGTGTTTCCCATTTAGAAGTGTCCAGAACAGGGATTTCATATTTATAAAACTGAAGGAAAACCTTGGTCAATACTTCTGGGTTGTCCCATAAATAATCAGCATCTTCCCGGGTATTTCTTTTGAACATAGGAATTGTAAAGAGTGCCCTGACAAACAACTCTTCATCAAACTTGATTAACCCATGTTTATACAACTCCCATAATACAGTAAAATCTAATGTATGCAGATAAGCAATTGTCTGAGTACGTTCCTGCACAGTTAAAGCCTTATAATAATTTAAAACCTCCTGCCAATTCTTATCCTTTATAAACTGTTTTATTACATCCATATTTTTCTTTCTTAATCATTGGGGTTATTCCAGATTATCACAGATAATATCCGATAATCAGAAATAGCATAATAATAATTATCCCCAATTTCTTACCTGATTATTATTCAACTGCACCTAAAGCGATTAAGTCATTAAACCCTTCTATATTTTTAAAAGATTTTGCACGCTCCAGAGCCGACATTTCAACAGATTTTGAATTAATATCTGCTCCTTTATTGATCAGATATTCAAAGATATTCCGCTTTCCCCAGCCTCCAAGGAAAGCAAGTGCATTTACAGGTACTTCTGCCCCATTTTCAACCAGGTATTTAATCAATAATACATTCTCAGTATCAAAAGCACGCGTTAAAATAGTTTGGGTGGTATAAAAGCCAATCTGCCAGTGCTCTTCTATATATCCTCTGTTAACTTCTGCACCCGCCTCTACAGCCTTTTGAATTTTCGGAAGCTCCATTGTCGTCACTCCATCATTCAACAGATTTTGAAGAGCTATAGCCCTATTCAATGGGAAAGCAATGTTATCCCAGGTCAGTTGATCTTTTGATATTAATATTTCATTCAGTTTATCTTTAATTTCGCCCTCAGTTTTATACACTGGTATTAAAGTATAAATTGTTATCATTTCTTCTGCATCATTCAAACCTTCCTCCTGATGAGGGTTTTCATTCCAATTATAGTTGACACAAACTAAACCCTCAAGCTCTTGCTCCCATGAAAGCTTATTCCATGGTGCTTTATTACGATCGAGAAAAAGACCTTCGGTAATTTTAAATGCCGACTTTTTACGTTCAAGTTTTATAGTCAGCTCTTTTAATAAGTCAACCATAAAGGTTTCTTCTATAAATTGAGAAGTAACAAAGCGCCTTATCTCCCACTCTTTTGGTAAACAAAGACACAATTCTATATTTTGAAGTTCAAATAGTCCGGTAGTAAACAGCAATTTCAGATCGGTATCTTTTACTTCACATTGGTCGATAAAAATTTCATACTGAGCGCTTAAAGCTATAGGTGGAGCCTGTATAAGTTTTCCAGTTGTACTGGCAAAAAAACTGCTGATCGGATTGATTTCCTTAGCCTCCAGATTATATACATATTCTTTCCGGCTTATCTTCAGGGCTTTATTCATTATTGGTGAGCTTTTAAAGGTCGGTTATAAACAATGCGGAAGATAATCAAATAAAGATATTACCGGATAGGTTAAACATTATTCTTTGACTAGAAAAGTAAAGGATTCTTTGAGGAATGGTTATTGGCTTTAGAAACCATATAAATACGCATTAATGAATATTATTAGGCTGATAATTTATAAAAAATTTTTATGTTTGTTGTCTAATACAAAAGATATGAAAGATAACACAATAACAGCCCTTTTAGGTTTTTTCTACATTGGAGTATGGGTATTTATTACTTTGGGAGTTTTATATTGTTCATAGTTATATAACATTACTGGCTATAAAACTTATAGCAATACTTGATTATCCTTGCAAATCCCTTATTTGCAGGGATTTTTTTTGTTCTTAAATTCGGATTGTAACAAAATTTATAAATATTGATCTTATACATATCACCTCTTAATTGAGGCAGAAACGATGAAAATAGTATATTAACCTCTCCTTACAAAATGAACTTCAAACTGCTTACAGTCACGCTCCTGATTTCCGGAATGCTAATCCCTGATTTATCTAAGGCACAGAATTCTGATCAGCCAGATAGTATTGATGTATTTATCACACAAAAAATGCAGCAACAGCACATTCCTGCGTTACAACTGGCCATAGTCCGTCACGGAAAACTGATCAAACAAAAAACTTATGGAACGGCCAATCTGGAAAATTCTATTGCTGCAACAGATCAAAGCATCTTCTCTATCAACTCAATTACCAAAGCTTTTTCTGGAGTTGCAGTGATGCAATTGGCGGAGGAAGGGAAACTAAAAATCACCGACCCTATTTCACTTTATATAGACAGCTTGCCGGTGTCCTGGCAGGGAATAACTTTACAGCAGGTATTAACCAATACATCAGGCTTACCAGATATTCTTGATGAGAATGAACAGGTATTGGAAAATGCGAATGAGAGCCGCGCGTGGGAAAAAGTAAAAACATTACCTCTGGAATTTAATGCTGGCGACAGATTCAGTTATAACCAGACTGGTTATGTTATTATTGGAAAAATCATTACTAAGCTAAGTGGTGTACATTTCACAAAGTTTATAGAAGACAGGCAGTTTAAAGTGGCCGGAATGCAGTTAACAAGGTTTGGCGATTCGTATGATGTGGTTCAAAACTCTGCGGGTGCCTATACAATGAATAAATTTATTAACGGCCGGATGGTGAGAGGTAAAAGTCCCGGCACTGCCTATATACAGTTTCCTGTGTTTTTCAGAACAGCCGCGGGAATTTTATCGACTTCAAAGGATATGGCACAATGGATCATCGCCCTGCAGAGTGGGAAACTATTAAAAGATAAAACCAGTATAGACGCATTATGGACAGCAGCAGTATTAAATAATGGAAAAATAGGCGGGTTTAATCAGCTGACTAATGGCTATGCCCTGGGATGGCCAACGGTAACCAGAGCGGATCATCCTGCTGTTGGCCCGGTAGGTGGCGGCAGATCTGCTTTGTTCGTCTACCTGAAGGATGATCTTTCTATAGTAGTACTAACTAATTTATTAGGCGCTAATCCGGAAAGGTTTATTGATGAAATAGGCGCATACTATATTCCCGATATGCACGAAGCAAATGGCTTTGGTTTATCTCCGGTTATTCAAAAGTTAAGGACAGCATTAATGAAGCAGGGTTTTGATAAATCAGTTGCCGTAATGGCCGGGCTCAAAAAGAAAGATCCGGCGTTTTCTCCTGGAGAAGATGAACTCAATGGCTGGGGATATAAATTGTTAAGCCAGAAGGAAATAGCCAAGGCTTTGGCAATTCTTAAATTGAATTCGATCCTTTACCCTGAAAGTGCAAATACACATGATAGTTTAGGAGAAATTCTTGAAATCACGGGCGATTATAAAGCAGCTCTTCTGAGTTATAAAAAATCATTAGCCCTGAATCCTAAGAACACTAATGCTTCAAATCGTATTAAAGCGCTTTCCGGCAGTTAAAACAAATAGTTTAGTCAAACAGATAACCAGAAAGACGTTAATCAAATAATTAAACAGGCCTCACAGCAATGTGGGGCTTTGCTTATTTAATCGCTTTACAATCCATGGCAAACTTAATCCTTGCCCAATCAGTGTAAACAGTACTACGGCTACTGAAATAAATATAATAGCATTACGCTGAGGAAAAGGGCTTCCATCAGCTAAGCTGCGTAAAACCTTAAAATAATAAATAACCTATACAATCTTCATTAAGGCCTGCTAATAATTTATACTGATCATCTGCTATAGAAATGATCACAATATCGTCATCAGAATTAGCTTCAAATTGTCCGTCAGCAATCTTTTCCTGAAGATATTCCGCTTTATTGTACAAGATTGATAGCTTACATTTTTCATAAAAAGGTCTTAGCTCCTTTGCGCAAAAGCCAATACATTCAATCTTCCGGGTCGTTAAATTATGGACAATATGCTGTAGTAGCTGTTGTCCGTATCCCCTATTTTTAGTTACAGAAACAAGACCAACCAGCTCACAAATATTGTATACAGAATGATTCAACTCTATTTTAAAGTCAAAATTAATCCGTGTCAAACAATATATGCCGGAATTTTCATCCCGCAAAAGATGAAACTCGGAACCGGAAAATTTCTCTTTAAATTCCTCCACGGTTAAAGTGTTCCATTCCCGCTCTTCCCAATAGTTGAGGATTACCGCTATTTCTAAGGGAGAAAGCTCATCAGCAGGTTTAATTTCATAAGTAAGTTTCATTTATTCTTTCAGCCCTTTAAGCAGTGCATAAATAGCCATCGAATGTCCATGCCCCAACTCAAATTCTTCTTTTAACCAGCTTACAATCTGCCCGGCTTTGACCTCTGGTTTAAGTTTCCCATTTTCAGAAAACCCTTTTTGGTCGGCAAGTTGTTTCAATTCGTCAGGTCCTTTACCTGTTTTCTTTTTAATAGTGTCGAGATATGCTTGAAATGACATAAAATTATATTTGTTACGACAAGATAGGATTTATAGCGCAGCAAAAAAAGACAAACTATCTCTATCGGTATGCGCATCAAAGCGATAAATTATTGTAAAGATTCAGACAAAAGACATTATACAGGAAAGACTTTATTTTAATTATTAACAATAATATCCATCATAATAAATTAAATTAATCGCATATTAGATCGTTTTTATTAAAAAGATGAAAACAGAAATATTAGAACGATCTATACCCATGAAAAAAACAGTACTATTTAGTCTCTTCCTTTTAATAGGAATGAGCACCACATTTGCTCAGAATCAGGACATTAAAGAATTATACTTTGAGTATACGCAGTCCAGGATGAATGAAGATCAAAAGGCAGTTACGATTGAAAAAGCATCTTCCTTATTGAGCCGTTCCACCGAATTGAATGACAAACAAGTTGCCAATGTTAGTTTCCACCTGGCCAGAATATATGAGTCCATGGGCAAACCTGAAAAAGCCGAGCCTCTTTATGAAAAAGTGACTAAACTTGTTCCGGGTTATTATGTAACTTATTCTGCGTTGGGATTTATCAATTTAAAGAAATGTGATACTTTAGGGCGTAAGGTAACCGAGGCTGCAAAGCTTAAAAATGCAGAATTAAATGCGGCTGCTTTTAAAGCCTATAAAATTCAGGTACTGAAAACTATTCCCTATTTTGAAAAATCTGAGGCTTGTGAAACAGATGAAAGAACTTTAGGTATCCTGACTTCACTTTATAAAAGCATCAAAGACACGACTTCATTAGCTAGTCTTCCTGAACGTAAGGCTCTGCTTGGAAAAGATTGTGTTTCTTTACTGGACGACGAATAGTTTAAGGAATAAAAGTATAGCTTAAGATTTCTGGTTATTTAGTCAATGACATGTTTAATTTTGGAAATGATAGGCTGAACATTAAGCAGTGCAGCCCTGGAATGAGGAGGAAAGAAGAAGAACAAACTAAAATAGCAAATGCCCCCAATTCATATAAATTGGGGGCATTTTAGCAGGGTAAAGATTCCCTTTTTCTAAATGGTTACTTTCCTCCTTTACTTCTTTTCAAAGCCTCTAAATAATAGTAATCCGCATAAATAATGGGTACATCTATTTCAGATTTCGCAGGTTTATGACCAGTGCTGTGTGCTAAAATAAAGCCATCATTTGTTCCGGCACTGCTTGTGTAATTTTTAATCAGGCTATTCAGAATCAGATCTGCTGTTTTTCTATAGCTTTTACCTTCTTTACTATAACCGCTTAATTCATACAAACCTGAGGCGGTAATCGCTGCTGCAGACGCATCTTTTGGTGAATTTGGAATTTGAGGGTCGTTAAAGTCCCAATAAGGTACTTTGTCGGCAGGCATTGTCGGGTTAGTCAGAATAAATTTAGCAATACCTTCTGCTTGTTTTAAATAAGCAATATCTTTTGTTTCACGATAGCATAAAGTATAACCGTATAAAGCCCATGCTTGTCCTCTTGCCCATGCAGAAGGGTCGCTATAGCCCTGAGCGGTTCCTTTCCACTTCACAGCACCTGTTGCCGGGTCATAATCAACTACATGGTAAGAGCTGTAATCTTTTCTGAAATGGTTTTTAAGAGTCGTATTGGCATGACTCACTGCAATTTTATAAAACGAAGAGTCTCCGGTCAGTTTAGTCGCTTCAAATAACAATTCCAGGTTCATCATATTGTCGATAATTACAGGAAACTGCCATTTATCAGCGTTATGATCCCAGGAGCGGATCACTCCTGCTACCGGGTTAAATCTTTTAGAAAGACTTTTTGCCGCTTGTATAATAACTGATTTATAGCTTGTATCGTTGGTTAAACGGTAACCGTTACCATAACTGCAATACACCATAAATCCTAAATCGTGCGTTCCGGTATTGAACTGTTGCGGTGCTAGTTTTTGAGTGAATTCTTTAGCTGGTTCTAACCATTTTGGATCTTTGGTTAACTCATATAGATACCATAACATCCCGGAAAAGAAACCGCTTGTCCAGTCTTTCCCAATCACTAGTTTCAATTGATTATTTTCGAGCGTACGTGGCGCAATAAACTTTGGTTCTGCTGCGATGACCTTTACTGAGTTTTTAAGCAATAGTTCAACTTGCTTTTCGGCAGGAACGAGTGCTTTGGCTACATTTACATTTTGTGCCTGAACGGCGCTTCCTGCAGAGAGGCACAGCAAGGCGACCAGTGTTAAGTTTCTTTTCAATTTCATATTATTTCGCTTAGTTAGTATTGATTGGTGCTTGTTTATTGAACAGGTTTACATCCAGATTAATGGGTGGCGGATAGGCAGATTTCTGATTACTTCTACTACTTGCGGGTTATGGTCTAGTTTTTTCCACGTTGCATACCAGTTTTCTTCCTGATAGGCATTTGCTCCGAATAAAAGAAAGGGTTGTGCAACTGGCAAGTTTTCCCAATACATCACATCCGGCTTCAGGCTCCATTTACTTTTATCAGCAATAAAAGGATATAAATAGGAAATTCCAAGTTTTATAGATTTGCCATCTGCTGTTTCATATTTCCAGAGATTGTCTTCTGGTGTAGATAAAATCTGACAAAGGATAGTCATTGCGTCCAGGTTAAAGATTGCATATCCGTAAGGTTTAGTCCTTGCCATTTCCAGTGGAAAACTGCCATCAGCTCCCATTTGATTGGGTAAAAGTACGGTTTTATAACGCACCCGCATAGAATCCAGCATTGGCTGATCATTGCATAATTTAGCAAATGACGCAACCTGAATTGCCCAGCAGGTGGCATGATTATTTTTTACCATTTTTTCCTGAATTCCGGGTTTACTGGTATTCAACCAAACAGTATAAGCTGAAAACCATCCTTTTACCGCTGCCGCAGTTTGCTCGTCAAATACGCTGGCTTTTTCCATAACGATCATTCCTTGTGCTACTTCCATCAAATGAATCGTATCAATGATGCCATAGTTACGCCCGGTAAATTTCCCTTTAACTGCCTGCGCAAAATTAAGGTTCGGGTTCATTAAGGTTTCAGGGTTTACAAACCATGCTTTAAGATGGCTGATGGCCTGGGTAACATATTTCTCGTCTCCGGTTAGTTTATAGGCAGAAGCAAGTGCTCCGATCACTTTACTTAAACGAAGCATCGCTTTGCGGTGTTCTACAAAGTTATCGGGGTTGGTTAATCCATCCCGGTTAATGTAAGGACCTTCAGGATTTTGAGGGTCCGGCCAGAAATAATCTGCTTCAGAAAAGAAATCGTGTTTACCGCCTGCACTTCTGGGCGAGGAAGCCTCGGTTATAGTAACCGGTTTCTGGGTCATCGCCCAGGCAGCTTCTGCAAGAATTTGTTTCCGCAGCAAAGTGGAAGCAGCTTTTGTTATCCCATCCTTTTGAGGTGGGCCGGGCACATTTTCGGCAGATGGATCAAATGTTCGCTGAACAGGTTGTACATCCTGATAGTCAGCGGTAAATACCGCCGGGCTTATGTAAATAACAGCAGCCGATAAAACAGAGAATATTACTTTCATAATTAAATTAGTGGGTTTAATTTCATTTGTTCAGGCTTCTTAAAGATTCGTAAAAGCAGCTGGTAAACCATCTGACTGGACAGCAACGACACTTTTTCCTTTATTTAATTTCACTTTGATAATTGCACGTCCGTTATAAGCTTGTACTTTTCTTGATCCTGATGAGGTTCCTAAATCGTCTATAAGTTTACCTTCTCCTGCTAAAGAAAAGTTAATCCAGTTGACAGCATCCAGGCATTGTACATCTTTATCGTCATATAACTTCACTTCTACGGTTGCTATATCATCTTGCTGGTCAATTTTAGTCAGGGTCAGTTTTACTGGTTTAGTCCATTTTTCAGTTTGATAATAGAACTTAATCTCATCTTTCACTGTTGCTTTCCCTTTTTTAGCAATCACAGTTACCACATTTTCTCCTTTCACAAATGGAAGATTCCAGCGCAAGCCGGCAGCAGGAAAATCCTGACTATCTCTTTTCTTAACGCCAAAGCTTTTACCATTCAAAAATAGCTCAGCTTCTGTACAGTTGGAATAGACTTTGACCATTTTTTCTTCGCCCGGTTCTCCCCATCTTACTGGCCAGGTATGCCCGTAAATATGCACCATCGGCTGCTTCGTCCAATAAGACTGAAAAACATAAAAAGCTTCTTTTTTAGTCAAATCTCTTTCTACAACACCTTTCTGGTTCATGTAAGGCACCGGATTATCTGGTCTTACTGGCGTAGAAAAATCTTTAAAGGGCCAATACGCAGTACCACTTAACCAAGGCATGGTTTCCTGCTCTTTCAAATGCCAGTCTACCAGGTTAACCAGGTAAGATTCACTCCAATCTCCGTCCTTTGAAATCCGGGCCGCACCACCAAATAAGGAAGCGTCTCCTGCCCGTTCGTCAGCGCCAAGTCCGGTTTTTATTTTACTTAATGCTTTATCAGGGTTCTCAGAATGACGCATGGCATGGCTGTCCCCACCCCATTCTACGTGGATAAAGCGCTTTACTTTTTTAAATTCTTCTTCAGAAACGGCTTTGTAATCGGTATAGTTACCACGGTACCAGCCTGCCCAGATGGAAGGTGAATAAACATCTACAATATCGCTGCAGAAATCGCATCGCCTGATGGCTGTTAAACGGGAATTATCCAATTGATGAGAAAGATCATTTAGTTCTTTCATGAAAACCCTGATTTTTTGCTTGTCAAATTCAGGAAAGTCACCTGGCCAGTCATTTTCATTTCCCATTCCCCAGAGAATAACTGAAGCGTGGTTATAATGTTGTTCGATCATGTTGGTGAGCATCCGGCGGGCCTGTTCTTTGTAAACATCCCCTCCTAAACCTCCACGGCACCAGGGAATTTCTTCCCACACCATAATTCCAAGGCTATCACATAGATTTAAAACAATGCGGGATTGCTGATAATGTGCCAGACGGATGAAATTAATGCCCATATCTTTCATCATGACCATTTCTTCCCGAATCGTATTTTCTGTCATTGCAGCTGCTACTCCTGCGTGATCTTCATGGCGATGCGTTCCTCTAAGTAATAAACGTTTTCCGTTCAGCAGGAAAGGTCCTTTTTCAACAAACTCAAAGTTTCTGAAGCCGACTTTTTCTATTCCTTTAGCTATACCAGCGGAGGAATGGATTTCATATTGCAGGGTATACAATAAGGGCCGATCTGTTGACCACAATACAGGTTTTTTCACCTGGAGTTCCCATAACCCAGTATCATTTGATAAGCTATTTAATTGCTTTTCTGTTTTGGCGACAACCTTACCTGCGGGATCAACCAATTTCAGTACAACATTTGCTGCACTGATGCCTATTGGGTTATAGAACCTGGTGCTCACCGTGAGTTTACCAGATTTTCCGGCTGCATCAACTTCAGCTTTAGCAAAGAGTTTATCAGCTGAAAGAGCCGGAGTATAAACCAGATTCAAATAGCGATAAATCCCTCCATAAACATTAAAATCGGAAAGATCTGAGGGTATCATTTCCAGATCTCTTGAATTATCGGTACGAACGGAAACCGGGATTTTACCTTTGAATTGTTTTCGGTAAACTTCCGTTTTTTTGAAAGCTTCAATGGCATCCGTAACGTCAACCATCCATTCATCATAGCCACCTACATGTGAGCCGACTTTTGTCGTATAAACATAAACTTCTGTTTTCTGCCCCGCGCCTTCAAAATGTAGTAACGTACGTCCTTTTTGATAAGGATTATTGACATCAATAGTAGTACGGTACCACGATGGCCCCTGGTAATAATTCACATCAGGATCAACGGCATCGGTAGCGTTGACACAATGAGGTAAGGTGACTGATTGCCAAAGTGGTACACTCTCCGGGTTTCCTTTACCCACCGGGCGAACGGCCTCCCAGATTCCACCTAAGTCTTGTTTTACAAATTCCCAATTCTGATTTAAACGTTTTGATTCCTGTGCCTCTGCCGGACGAAGTCCAAGCAGAGCTCCAAGAATAACTAACACACAAAAATATCTGATCATCATTAATATATTTTTCTAAGCCCTAAAGCATTTAATACGGGTACACCTTCTATGGTCTTAAAGTCTAAAGTGATTCCTTTTCCACCTTGTACGGTAATCCTGGTCCTTTTCTTTACCGCTGTAGTATAGCCATAATCTGCTGCGAGGTTCAGGTTTTCCAGAAAGGTTTCTCCGTTAACACTTACTTTAAATATGCGTTGTTTGACTACTTCTTTTTGATGGTTATTATCTAAGTTATAAGCTAAAGCCTCTTTAGTTACGCCACCAATTAGTTCAGCGAAGTACAGAGAAAGCTCATATTCACCATCAGGCACGTCTAATTTGAATTGTTCAATTCCAACCTGCTGTGTTTGATAAACGGGGTCGCTATCAGTTTCCAGAATATTCTTATCACTTCCGTAAGACATTCTGTTGTTGGTCCCTTTAAAGGCTTCCCCACCTATATATCCCCAGCTGCCTTTTTTATAGGGCTGATCTGGCATCCAGATTTGATGTGTGGTTTCATCGATATAAAAGCGTTTTGCGCCCAATAAAACATTCATTTCTTTAAATGGAACATGCTGATCTGAGAATTTAAAAGGCTGCAGGGTAAAATCAACGTCAAGTTCATCACTGTGGGCTCCTGAGGTCACTTTCAGCTGATTGGAGCCATTCACAAACGGAACTTCCCAAGAACAAACGTGATCCACAGCATCTTTAACGCCTAAACTTTGTCCATTGATAAATAACTCAGCAGTTTTCAGATTTGTAGTCACCTGAATGGGCTGGGCAGCATATGATTTAGAAGAGTCAGCAGTCCCTGTTCTGATTTTCCACGTCCCTGAAGCTATTTTAAGGAATGGATTTTTCAGCAGATAGGCCTGATAAAGTAAATAAATATCTTTGGGTTCACGGCCTAAAGTCAGCAGTCCTTTATTGTTAATATGAGGCATGGTTTCTTCGCGGGTTTCAGAATTAAAATCGGCTAAGTTCCAAACCATGGCACCACTTACAAAAGGTCTTTTGATAATATCATTTAAATAAACCTGGTTAAATTTGATAGCGTATTCAACACTTTTATCAAATCTGACAGGTATAAAGGAACGGATACGCGGATCTGCATCTGCTCCGTATTCCGTAACCAGCATGGGTTTGCCGGCCAATTCCTGATGGTGACGGTCCAGGAATTTACCAAAGTCTTCAATATTACCTGAATACCAGCCAGAGTAAAGGTTCCATCCCACTATCATTGGGATTTGAGTTAACCCTATTTTATGATAGGCATCAAAGGAACCATGATTGGCTATCATTGTATATCTTGAAGGATCTTCTTTTCTGGTTAAGCTATCCAGTGTTTGCGCAAGGGTAACGATATGTTTAAAATAAGCTGCTTGCCTGGGTTTATCATCTGCAAATTTAGGACGCAATAAAATCTCATTCATATAAGCCCAGATCACCACACTTGGATGGTTAAAGTTCTGGCGAATCATTTCTACCTGCATGTTTTTACAGTTTTCAGTGAAAGCCACCGACTCTGTAATGGTATTGACAACAGGAATTTCTACAGAGGCCAGAATACCTAAACGGTCACAGGCTTCCAGTATCTGCGGGTCCTGAGGATAATGGGAAACTCTTAAAAAGTTCCCACCCATTTTTTTCAGCAATTCTACGTCTCTTATTTGCAGAGCATCAGGAACAGCATTTCCCATACCTTTATAGTCCTGATGACGGCTTGCACCTATTAATTTAACAGGTTCTCCGTTAAGGAAAAATCCTTTTTCAGCATCAAATTTAAACCAGCGAAAACCTAATGGATTAGATACCTGGTCTAAAACAGTTTTGGTTTTCAGATCAATGAGCTGAGTAATTACCCGGTATAAATAGGGGTTTTCCGCAGACCAGAGCTGAGGATTTTTGATGTTTTTAAAGTCTTGTACATAAGTACTTTTTTGATGTGCAGGTATGGTTAATGTAGCTATATTAGTCGCAACCACAACCCCATCAGCATTTGTTAAAGCTGTATGTACCTGAACTTTAACCGCTTCTGCCGAAGCATTCTCAATCAGGCTTTTCGCTTTTAAACTGGCCGTTTCTTTGGAAACATCCGGTGTGGTCAGATAAACGCCAGAGGTATTACCATGGTCATTTTTAGCAAAATGAACCGGCGCTGTGACCAGCAGGTCAACATTCCGGTAAATACCTCCGAAAAAGGTAAAATCGGCTGTTAATGGGGCAATGTCTTCATTGAAACGATTGGTTACTTTGACTTCTATTTCATCGTCCTTATAATTCAGAAAACTACTTACCGGAACAACGAACCTGGTATATCCACCGATATGACTTCCCGCCAGTTTTCCGTTCACATAAACTTCGGTTTCCTGGTTTGCACCATTAAACGCGAGGAAAACTTCTTTGTTTTTTACATCAGCATCCAGTTTGAGCTTTCTTTTATACCAGCCTGTACCGCGGTAATAACCGGGTTCATCGTCCATTACATCTGTTGCATTCCAGGTATGTGGAAGACTGAGGGTTTGCCAGTTTAGGTTCGGGGAAGGGCTTTGACTGCTTGATTGGTCTTTACTGAACTTCCATTGGTCATTTAAACTGATCAGCCTGGCTGGTTTATTTTGTGCGTAAGTTGTAGATGCGCCTAATAAAACGCAGGGTATCAGCAGTGTGATAAAGTGTCGGCAAGTATATTTCAAAATTCAGGGTTTAAATTACAATTCATTATTAATCCCGGATTAGTCTGTTGCTAACCCGGGATGTACATTTATTTTATTTCCAAAAAGCGTATGTAAGCTTGTGTAAAGGTTCCTACGGTATATTTTTCATTCGTATTTTTAATCAGGTCAAGTTCTATTTTCCTGGTTCCGGCAACGGTACTGTTCAGTACCTTAATATAAATGGTATCAACTAATGCTTTCGCCTGTGGAAAATTAAGTGAATATATCGCATTTACGGCTGTAATTGCATTTCCATTTTTATCAACCACGGTAAAGTCCTGCCCTGCAACGGCAGGATTTGTAATTCCTTTAGTCACGAATGTATATTGGGCCGCGGCATCATAGTCACGCACATAGGCGGAATAAAACTGAACCGGGAATTTCACCAGTTTAGTCTGTGTGCGGAGTACTGATTCTGTACTTGTATTATTCCAGGGCAGAAACCCGGCGTAGTAATAATTCTCATATTCCGGAAGACCTTTCTTTGAATTATCGTCATCCTTTTTACAGGCTGTAAAAACAATTGCTAAAAGTGCAAAAGCGGTTAAATATATAATTGTTCTATTCATGTTTTTAAGATTAATTCCAACCTGGATTCTGTACTACATTATTTCCACTCAATGATATTTCCTGCAATGGAACGGGATATAAGTAATCCCTTTTCGGATCGAAGGTTCTTTTGCTGGCATCTTCTACGACCAAAATTTTATCTGCATTCAGATTTAATGAGGCAGCAGTAGTCCCTACCCATTCTGTAACGTTGTATTTAGCACCGAGCAAAGCTTGCGGCAGAACAGTTTCTGCAATTTTCCAGCGCAATAAATCGTTGTAACGGAAACCTTCCAAACAGAGTTCCACAGTTCTTTCTCTCCTGATTTCTTCGCGCATGCTCAGGTTATTGGTCGTCACAAAGGCATTAGTTAATTTAACGGGCAAGCCTGCTCTTGTTCTTAAGGCATTCACCGTTAAGTTTAAGTCAGCGTCGCTGATCGCGCCATCCAGTTCATATTTTGCTTCTGCATAAATTAATAAGACTTCCGCATAACGAATAAGTGGTTTATGGACAGTTGCGTTATTATTTGTTGTCCAATCTGCCGAATTAAATCCCTTTTTTCCAGCAAAGGCAGATCTTGTCCCTAAGGAAGTTCCCGGAACCCAGGCTCTCTGATAAGATTGTTCGCCGCTTCTGTAAACTAAAGTAGTAATCCTTGGATCTCTGTTATCCAGCACAGTATTATAGCTTGTCTCGTCTTTTTCATTCACAAAAAAGGCAGATTTTTTAGTGGATGGCGTATTATCTGTATTGAAAGCTGGCAGACCATCTTTATACAAGAACATACGGATTAAGTTACGGGTAGGTGCAATTCTTCCGTTTTCCAGGTCACGTGAGGTATTGTGTGTTAATCCTAATGAGGCTGTTAAACCATATAGTTTTACAAAAACATTCTCTGTATTTCCAGCGCCTTCTCCATCATGGGTAAACATACCCTGGTAATTGGCGAAAAGAGTATGCCCCTGCCCCATTACTGAGGTTGCCGCTTGTACAGCAAGCTGAAGGTTTTGCTGATAGTTTGGCGTGTTAAAGAATTTCCCTCTTGTTCCTTCGTCTAAGGCAACTCTTGCTTTTAAAGCCCAGGCAGAACTTTTAGTCACCCGGCCATATTGCGCCGAAGCAAGCGCAGCTCTTGTTGGTAACCAAAGTGCTGCGTAATCCAGGTCATCGTAAATTGATTGTACAACTTTTGCACGTTCTGTACGTGGCATTGTTAGTTCCGGTGATTCAATAGTCAGCGTTTTCAGCAGCAAAGGCACGTCTCCGTACTTTTGAACTAAAGCTGCATAGGCATAGGCTCTGAAAAAACGGGCTTCTGCAAAATACCTGTTTTTGATCGCATCGGAAACTTGTGCTTTACCTGCTTTTTCCAGGATATTGTTTGCTGTAAAAATCTGCTTGTACGGAACTGCCCAGTCATCACTTGTACCTGCAACGCCACGGTTACCGTTACTGACTACATTTAAACCTGACTGATTTACGTTATCGTCTGCGCGATTGTCTACTGTATAACCTATCAGTTGCTGATACATTCTGTTTGAGGCATTGATTAAGTCATTTTCAGTGTTCCAGAACTGATCATCCGTGAAGGAAGTCTCTGGTAATCTGTCCAGCTTTTTACAGCTCAGGTTAAGTAACGTAACCATCAGAACAAGGATTAGTAGTATGTTATAATTTTTATAATTTGTCATTGCTACGTTTATTTAATGATAGTTTCCTTATAAAGTGATATTCAGTCCAACTGATACTGAACGGTAGAAAGGATAAGTTGACGCATTTACATTTTTGTCATTTCCTCCCAGTTCCGGGTCAAATACGCTCAATACTTTTGTTCTTTCGAACAAATCCTGTCCGGCGAAATACACTTTAAGGTTCTGAATATATTTCCTGTTCACTTTAAAAGTATAGCCTAGCTGAACAGTTTTCAGACGGATATAATTTCCATTCTGCACCCATTTATCAGAAGGTTTAAAATTATGTGCACTGGTTTGGTACATGCGCGGGAAAAAGGCATCCGGATTATCTGGTGTCCAGTGGTCCTCATGGATAGTCCATGGCATGTTTGAGGTTCCAAGTATTGGAGATAGTGTGTTTTCTTCAATCAGGAAGGAACGTTTCAGTACGCCCTGCAAAAACACAGAGAAATCAAATCCTTTCCAGGTTGCACCTAAGTCAATTCCAAAAGTATATCTCGGATTGGTGTTACCTAAGTAAACTAAATCACCTGGTTTCTCTGGTGTACCTCCGCCTGCATCAATAATCCCGCTGCCGTCCAGATCTTTGTATTTCACATCACCCGGCCCCGGGCTGGCAAAAAACGGATATTTTACTTTCGCTTTATAGGCATCGGCTTCTGCCTGGGTTTGGAAATAACCATCAGTTTTAAATCCCCAGATACTGTTCAAAGGGTATCCTTGCAGCAGGCCAACTCTGCCTCCTGAACCGATAGAGTTTTTACCGTCATATTTAGTCAGCTTGTTCTGATTGTCAGCAATACTGAAACCAATATGGTAGTCACCGTTTTTAAAAATGTCTCTCCATTTGATCTCGAGCTCCGAACCCCAGCTTTTTAATTCACCTACGTTACTACTTGGGATACCTACCCCGATAATGCTCGGCAAGTTTAAAGTGGCCAACATATTCTTATTATACTTTTGATAGTATTCAGCGGTAATGGTTAACCTGTTTTTAAATAAACTGGCATCAATACCGATATTACTTGATTCTACGGTTTCCCATGTTTTGTTCCTGGAGGCTAAGTCTTTTTGAAACAGGTATTGAGCTTTTGTACCATTAAAAACAAGGTTTGGCTGATCATTAATGGTTAGTCCGCTGGTAATTAAAGAAATATAATCATACAGCCCTAACACAGAACCGTTTCCTTGTTGTCCCCATGATCCGCGTATTTTCAGGTTGTCTACAAACCGGACATTCTCTTTAAAGAAGGGTTCTTCACTGATACGCCATCCGCCTGAGAATGCAGGGAATATCTGGAAGCGGTTATCCGGAGCTAAACGTGAACTACCGTCACGGCGCACTACGGCTTCGAAGAGATATTTTCCATCGTAGTTATAGTTAAATCTGCCGAAAAGAGAGCCAATTGCCCAGGTTTCGATTTTATCACTATTGGTTTTATTTGCAGGATCTCCAAAATTCAGACTGAAGAAGTCATTACTCACCATACTGGTTGCACTTGCTGAGTTTTCATCCTTACGGTATTGTTCGAATGAAGCACCACCCAACAGTTTAAAGTTATGTTTATCAGCAAGCTGCAGATCGTATGTAAACTGACCAGTCATGTTGTCCTGATACCCTTTATTCTTTGTCAAATCAAGCTGATTTGGCGTATTGATAGAATTCCTTATGGTATTGGTACTCCTGCCATACCAGATTAATGTTCTTTTCTCCGATCTCAGGTTATACATATCCTGGTTTCTGGAAGCTGATAAATCCAATGCCAGCCCTTTAACCACGTTTTTAATATTTAAACTGATTTTACCAGTAAAACTTTCATAACTAGTGGTTTTAACTCCTGCATTCTTCTGTATATCAATAGGGTTCAATTGCAAATCTCCATTATATTGCTGACCTGTTACATCTTCTGCTGGCGTAAAAACAGGTTGTCTTGTGCGTATACGGTATAACAAATCAATGATATTACCTGAATCATAGGAATTTTCATGAACGGTTGAATTCACATAACCGGCAATCAGACCTACACTTACATATTTGTTGATTTGTGAGTTTACGGACAGGCGTAAGTTTTGTCTGGAGTTATCATCTGGTCCATAGCGCATTACCCCGTCACGTTTAAAGTAAGATCCTGATAGCAGGTAATTTAATTCTTGCTTTCCGCCACCTACAGAAAGTGCATAGTTTTGTGAGGCATTCACTTTATCCATTCCTTCTTTAATCCAGTCTGTATTTCCGTAATAATCCCAGCGGTCTGCGGTTAAGTTCGGTCTGTAATTGAAGTTTGGATTTTTAAGCCATTCTACTTGTTCATCTGTAAATTCTCTTGCACCTGTTGCATTAAACCTGGCTTCATCAACCAATGCTTGTTCATCCCAGGAGTTTAAGCGTTTTGGTTGTCTTGCGGTAATGTTTAAACTGTAATTGTTACTGAAATTGATCCTTGTTTTACCACTTGTAGATTTTTTAGTGGTCACTAAAACTACTCCGCCTGCTGCTCTTGCGCCATAGATTGAGGCGGCGGCGGCATCTTTTAAGATAGAGATATTTTCAATGTCATCCGGATTTACCAAAGCGAGATCCATTTCTACTCCATCTACTAAAACCAGCGCTTTTGTATCATTGGCAGAAGAAAAACCACGGATACGCAGGTCGTAAGCTTCTGCGCCAGGTTTACCACTATTCCGGGTAATGGTCACTCCTGGTGAAACTCCCTGAAGGGCAGCAATCGCATTTGGAACTGGGCGGTTAGTTAATACGTCTCCGCTGATCTGAGCTACGGAACCGGTAAGATTTACTTTTTTCTGTGTACCATAACCTACAACAACGACTTCGTTAAGTCCTTGCGCATCTTCGTCTAAGGTTACATTAAGTGCTGATTTCCCGTTGAAGGAAAGTTCTTTAGGAAGGTAGCCTACAAAACTGAAAATAATTACGCCATTGGGGGTGGCTGAAGAGATACTGTACTGGCCATTCGTATTGGTGAATGAACCGATTTTGGTATTTTTAATTTTTACACTCACACCGGGCAATGGTAAGCCTTGAATGTCTTTCACTGTTCCTGTTATCTTTTGTTGTGCGCCCGCAGTGAGGGAAAGGCAGCAGCACAGCGAGATACAAAGAAAATAGCTGTAGAGTTTATCCATAATTTTTAAATATTTGGTTGGTTTGCTTGTTTAGCCCAATTTGTGGAATTGGAAATACTACTGATTTACTTATACAGAAACGGCTTGATGAATTGGAAGACTAGCGGATGGTACATAGAGATACTGACATCCCGGAGAGAGGTTTAGAGAATACGTCATATTATATTTGGTTTTTAGTTTGATTAGGAATTGAAATTAAACAACAGCAGTCTAAATGGTTTAAGCTAAATCAGCAAAAACGCCTTAAAGGCCGCTTTTTCATCATTTCAAGCGTTTGAAATAATTTGATTTTAATAGGCTTAATGATTAGAGCTGCGCTTTGAAAGGCTATTATAGAGGATTCAGCATGCAATATTTCAGCGTTTTATTTTTTTCCTTCAGGATGTAACTTAACGTGACTGCCTATGTCTTATTTATATAAATTAACGCATGGTCCTGGAAATTAAAAATCTCACAAAGAAATACAACAAACATAAAACGGGGCTTACAGACTATTCTATTACGCTCGAAAATGGAATTCTGGGTTTACTTGGGCCAAATGGTGCGGGTAAGTCTACGCTGATGAAAATTATTTCAACGATCAGCAAACCAACACAGGGAACTTTGTTTTTAGATGGTATTGATATAGTCAGAAATCCAGGCCACATCCGAAAAATCCTCGGTTATCTGCCTCAGGATTTTGGAGTTTATCCTAATTTGAATGCTTACGAATTTCTGAAATATATAGCTGCCATGAAAGGTGTTGGCGGCCGGGGTTTAAACCAGCGTATTGAAGTATTGCTGGAAGGTGTAAACTTAATGGCCGATGCAAAAAGACCAATCGGCACTTATTCTGGCGGGATGAAACAACGTATTGGTATTGCGCAGGCTTTACTGAACGATCCTAAGGTCCTGATCTTTGATGAGCCGACTGTGGGCCTTGATCCTGAAGAACGGGTAAGGTTTCGCCAGCTGATTACAGAGCTGGCAGATGATTGCATTATCATCCTTTCCTCACACATCGTATCAGATATTGAGACTATTGCAGATGAAGTGGCTGTGATGCAGGGCGGCAGGTTAATCACAAAAGGCAGTCAACAGGATATTATGAAACATGCAGAGAACAAAGTTTTTGAGGTTCTTGTAGCGCCTGCTTTAATGCCTGAGTTTAAAAGTAAATACAGCGTAATTGATACTTCAAGGCAACAGGATCAGGTACGTGTACGCTATATCAGTGAGCTGAATGCTACTGCCCCTTCCTCCACTCCTGTTAAAGCTGGTTTAGAGGATGCTTATTTATTTCTGACTCAAAGCAATGTTTAGCCTGTGAAAAATTTCTACAATCTCCTGCGGGCCGATTATTTACAACGCACGCGCAGTTATTCTTTTTTGATCACGCTGGTTTTCACGGTATATATGGCTTATTTATTTGTGCCGCTGCATTCAGCAAGTTATACGACGTTAAACGTTCCGGGGTTCAAGGGCGCTTATAATTCAGCATGGGCTGGTTATGTTTCGGCTATCATGACCACGGTGATGCTTTCTATGTATGGTTTTCTGCTGGTGAACAGCGGGATTAAAAAAGATATTGATACCGAGGTGGGGCTGATCATTGCCTGCACGCCAATTTCTGATTTTAGTTATCTGCTGAGCAAGATGTTAAGTAATTTAATGGTCCTGCTTACGATTGTATGCTGCACTTTTGTGGTGAGTATAATTATGTTCTTTATGCGTGGTTCGGGATATGCTTTTGTGCTCGCCAATTTCGTTGTGCCTTACCTGATATTAGCTGTTCCGGCGATGTTTTTAGTGGCTTCCCTGGCTGTTTTAGCGGAAGTGTTTCTGGGCAAAAAGAACGTGCTGCAGTTCCTGATTTACTTTATGCTGTTTGGGATAACCATGGCTGCTATTAATTCGCGGGGAGCAAACAACCTGATGACTTTAATTGATCCGTTTGGATTAAAAACGATAACCAGCAGCATTGCTCATGAAATTAGTTCTCAATTCCATACAGATATTCAAAACCCCTCATTTGGCTTTATCTTCAGTGGTCAGAAACCGTTTAAAGTTTTTATTTACGAAGGGATCCACTGGCAGCTGCCTTTCCTGATCAGCCGCTTATTATGGGTTGGAGTGAGTATACTGCTTGTTTATTTTTCCTCTTTCTTTTTTCACAGGTTTGATTTCAAACAGACTGCTGTTAGCAAGAAACCTGTAGCTGAAGTGAGGCAGACTAACGGGCCAAATCTGGCAGCTGCAGGAATCAACAGGAGTTTAATGCCTCCAGTAGTTACTGACTATAGTATTTTCCCTTTTGTAAAAACTGAATTGCTCTTGTTGATTAGAAAAGGGAACAAATGGTTTTGGCTGGTTAATATTGGTTTATGGTTGGCTATGTGTTTTGCTCCTTTAGCTATTGCACATGCTTATTTGCTGCCCGTTTTATGGTTTTTACAAGTAACACGCTGGTCAGATCTGGCGACTAAGGAGAAAACAAACAGGTTGCATTATTTCACTTTTGCAGCTTACAGGCCTTTGTTCAGAATATTACCTGCACAAATTTTATCTGGCGTTATTCTGGCAATCGCAATGGCCTTACCTCTGCTATTAAGGTATGCGATTGCAGCAGACCTATATTCGATTGTTAATCTTATAAATGGAGCGGTATTAGTCATTGTATTGGCTGTAGCTATCGGAATTATAACTGGCGGTAAAAAGTTATATGAGATTATATTCTTTATGCTCACTTATGCAGTAATCAATAAGCTGTCTTTTGCTGATTACCTGGGAAGCATGGTTCATGGTAACAGGATAGGTTATATAGTTATACTAACAGGGTTAAATGCAGCTGCTTTACTGCTCAGTTTTATGGTTAGAAGCTATCAGTCAAGGCATCTTTAGGATTATTTTTCTAGTGTGCGTTTCCGGTCGTCTGCTGTTCAGGAATGAACAGTACAATGGCTTTGTATTGGCAGAATAGTGGTTTAAAGCATATTATTAAGTAATTTACGGTTGGCATACTGTTAGCTAATCCAGGGAGAGATAACCATCATTCATATGTTCAAGTTAAATTTAAAAATCGCGTGGAGAAACCTTTGGAAAAACAGGGGTTATACTTTGATCAATATCCTGGGGCTTTCTATTGCAATGGCAAGTTGTATCCTCATTTTCATTTTTGTTCGTTATCAATTGAGTTTTGATGAGGGTTATAAAAATCAGGATAGAATTTACAGATTCATCACACATTGGAAATATAGCAGTTTCGAGGACGATACGCAGGGTGTACCTGTACCCTTAGCTGCTGCAGCGCGAAATGACCTGGCCGGAGTAGAAAAGGTTGCAACCATATCCATGAGCGATGGAATCATCCAGGTTAAAGATCAAAATGGAGCAGACAGAATAAAGACGGAAGAAGTTGTTCATTATGCGGAACCAGATTTCTTTGAGATTTTTGAGTTAGGCTGGTTAAATGGTAAGCCAGAGAAGGCTATCACCGAGCCGAATACCGTAGCTTTATCAGCAGAGACTGCAAAAAAGTATTTTGGAACCACAGAAAACGCGTTGGGAAAAACCATTTTGTTTCGCAATAAAACGAACCTGAAGGTTATGGGTGTATTTGAGGATATGCCTAAAAACAGTAGTCTGCCGCTAAAAATCATTATCAGTTATCAAAATTTCCCTCAAAAGAATAATAGAAGCTGGGATTCTGTGAGTTCACAAACTGAATGTTATGTGTTGTTGAAAAATGGTTTAGCAGCTGCTGCTTTAAAAGAGCCTTTAAGATTATTTAACAAAAAACATTATCAGGATAAAAAAATTGATGGTAATCAGACGAATGCCCTTCAAGGACTTAAAGAGATTCATTTCAGTGAGAAACAGGGCAATTTTGCAGATTTATCCATTGCTAAGCGTGAATTATATGGTCTGGGAACAATTGGTTTATTCTTAATTGTTACCGCCTGCATAAATTTTATTAACCTCACTACAGCACAATCTATTAATCGCTCAAAAGAAGTTGGCGTACGCAAGGTGCTGGGCAGTAAGCGGAAACAATTGATCGTTCAGTTTTTAACTGAAACTTTTACCGTCACCTTGATCGCATTGGTCTTTGCTTGCATTTTAACAGAATTAGCACTCCCGCAGCTGGAAAGTTTGTTTAAAGCCCAGATCTCCTTCAGCATTTTTGAACATCCTGTAATTTTTGTGTTCTTGATTGCCATGGCGGTAGTGGTAAGTCTGCTTGCTGGTTTTTATCCGGCATTAATCGTCTCAGGTTTTAGCCCGGCTTTAGCAATTAAAAATAAGATAACTGTAAACTCAGGAAATATGAGCTTGCGTAAAATTCTGGTTGTCGTGCAATTTTCAATCACCATTATTTTAATCATTGGAACATTGATTATTATGGAGCAGATGAATTATGTGCATCAGAAGCCACTGGGTTTTACGACCAATGCAATTACGATCATGAATGTTCCTGCGGATAGCCTGGCACAGACTAAATACAATACCTTTAAAGAAAGAGCGCTGCAGATAGGTGGTGTTCAAAGCTTTAGTTATTGTCAGCGCCCGCCACTTTCCAATGAAATGAGTACAAGCAGTTTCACTTTTAATGGACAGAAAAATGACGATTTCGAGCTTAGGCGTTCTTCAGCAGATGCTGATTATTTTAAAGTATTTGATCTGAAATTGATAGCCGGAAAAGTATTTTTAAATAGTGATACTGTAAATGGTTATGTGGTTAATGAAACCTTTCTGAAGAAGATGAGCATTATTAATCCGCAAGATGCACTTGGTAAAATAATCGATCAGAATAATGCTAAGATGCCGATTGTAGGCGTGGTTAAGGATTTCAATGACAGATCACTTCAGCAGAGTATTTCTCCGCTCATCATTTATCCGCAAAGGGATGCTTACTATATGGTTGCCATCAGGATGGATCAGGCCCAGCTGATGCCTGCAATGAAAGAAATAGAGGCTTTATGGAACAGTACTTTTCCTAATGGAATTTATAAGGCCAAATTTGTCAATGATGATGTAAACCGTTATTATCAAAGTGAGAAAATCATGGCTATTTTATTCCGGGTTTTTGCGGGGGTTATTATATTTATATCATTCATAGGGCTATTCGGATTAATTTCTTTCGTAGCTGCGCAGCGCACCAAAGAAGTTGCAATCAGGAAAGTATTGGGGGCATCAACTATCGAATTGGTCAGGATGCTCAATGGTTCATTTTTGCTGATGGTTTTCACGGCTAACCTGGTGGCATGGCCCGTGGCATATATCCTGGTTTCGAAATGGTTAGCTGGATTTTCGTATCGTGTAGAATTAGGCATATGGCCTTTTGCACTGGCTTTCTTTATCTCCATGATGATTACGTTGATTACAGTTAGTATCCGTTCGTACAGGGCGGCTGTCGCCAATACGATTGATGCGCTGAAATATGAATAATATTATTTTTTAAAATAATGAGTACGTATCATAATACCAATTGGTATATTTAAATCTCAAAAGCAGGTTTATATGAAAAATGATACTAATCAAATCAGGCAGGGCCTGATTGACCAGATAGGAAAAACAGTAACAAATTCTCCGTCGGCATTTATGTTATGGCTGGCTCCTGTGGTACGCGAGGTTGAACATGGCAGTATTACTTTTGAATACGTTGTCAGGGATGAAATGACCAATCCAATAGGTACATTGCATGGTGGTGTAACGGCTGCTATCATGGACGACATGATTGGTGCGACCATTATTAGTTTGGGGAGGGAACATTTTTATACGACGATCAATAACGTGATAGATTATTTCTCTACCGCAAAAGCCGGGGATATAATTACTGGTAAAACATTGGTTATTAAGGCCGGGCAACAGATTATCAATGTACAGTTTGAGTTATGGAATCTTAAAAAAAACCGGCTTCTGGCCAGGGGTTATTCTAATGCGTTAAAGACTGATCACAAAATAAATGGAGCATAAGAGGGTCAATTTGGTGATCTGTTTGTAAATTGAAGTTTAATCTTTTCTTTATGCGATGCCTCCTCTCCTGCTGTGTTTTATTATTTGCAATGATTTTTTCAAAGGCACAGACTCCTTTAAGTAAAGTTGAGTCGTATTCACGCCGTGTAGATCATGTGCTTGATTCTTGTATTCAAAAGAATTTCAATGGAGCGGTACTGATTGCTAAGCATGGAAAAATTGAATATTTGAGATATACTGGAATTGCTAACCGCCATTATGATATTAAGTTTTCGGAAAAAACAAGGTTTAAGATATTCTCTGTAACCAAAACTTTTACCGCAGTTTTAATTATGCAGTTGTATGAACAGGGAAAAATCAATCTTGATTCCACGATAGCTGCTTATTATCCGGCATATCAGGGTGAAGCGGCTAAAAAGGCTACTATCCGGAATCTTCTGACCTACAGCAGTGGCAGGGATACTAAAGATATGAGGGACATTTTGGAGGCTTATAGCAATGATATTTGGTCTGTGGATGAGTTTATTCAGAAGTTTTGTTCGGGGAAGCTGATCGATATTCCCGGCACTAAGTTTAATTACAGCAATGGAGATTATATTATCTTAGGTAAAATCATTGAAAATATATACAAGAAACCGTATGAGGAGGTTTTGAGAGAAAAGATACTAAAACCTCTTCATATGGAGCATACAGATTATTTGCATCATAACGATATTATTGCAGGCATAGACGAGGGTTATGCGAATGATGGTCCTGATACCACAAAGCTTCATATGCCGACTAATCATTATATAGATAATCATTTTTCTGCGGGGGCCATGTATTCGACACCGGAGGATTTATTGATTTTTGACCAGGCAATATTTAACCATAAGATATTGAAAAAGGAAACAGTTGATCTGATGCTGACTCCTTATGAAAACCTGGGCTCTGTAGCTATTGGCTTTTGGGTATACCCGAAAAAGTTTGGCAAGGTTAATACGCTTTTTGCAGAGAGACAGGGCGCTGGATATGGCCATAATGCGAATTGGGTACATTTAATTGATAAGGGATTAACTTTTATCTTATTATCAAATACGAATACGGTTGAGTTGAACAAGATGCAGTTGAGTGTGATTTCTGCTTATTTAGGAGAATAGTTAAGGATTGATTGAATGGTAAAATTCAGCGTGGTGTTAGATATTTTAGTGATAAAGTAGCCTGTTTTTCTTCGTTAAAGCACAAATCAATGGGATAATTGATAAATAAGACCGGTTTTATAGGGCAGAGATATAAAATGATGAAAATTATTGTAACTAAGATTCAACACTTTAGCAACAAAAATCAAAATATCCTGCTTTATTATCACTTAAAACGTATTTATTCAATTTAAAATTATACTTTTGCATCACTGAAAACGGAAACGTTTACAGTATTATTCTGAAAAGAATGATGATTCCGTAGCTCAGCTGGTAGAGCATTACACTTTTAATGTAGTGGTCCTGGGTTCGAATCCCAGCGGGATCACGAAAACCTCAATGAAAATTGAGGTTTTTTTGCGTTAAAGAATATTTCTACATCCTGCTACTTTCAACGGATCAAGCGGAATTCTTGGGGGGAAGGAAATAATTTC
>NZ_QLLR01000031.1 GCF_003259615.1 Pedobacter cryoconitis
AGATCTGTTATTTGAGCGTTATCCGGATCTGAAGCAGGCCTATGATTTAAGTATGAACCTTAGCAATATCTTTGAAAAAACTACCGATAAAGTGTATGGTTTGGCCAGGCTGGCCAGATGGCACGAAAAGGTAAGGCAAGCGCGATTTAAAGCTTTTAATACCATTTCAAGAACCATTGAAAATCACTATCAAACGATCTTGAATTATTTCGACAACAGATCTACCAATGCTTCTGCCGAAGCTTTCAATGCCAAACTCAAAGCTTTTAGATCCCAATTCAGGGGGGTGAGAAATATCGAATTTTTCTTGTACAGACTATCTCAGATTTACGCCTAACTTAATTCAGCCCCACAAGTTTTGGTATTGATCCAGAATCAGCAACATTTGATTAATGTAAATCATATCAAATGAGAAAATTAACTTTTGGGCTGGTCATGCTTGCGCTAACCACCATTTTCAATACTGGTCTTGTGAGGGCACAACAACCTGCCGGTATCAAAAACATAGTCCTGGTGCATGGTGCGTTTGTGGACGGGTCGGGCTGGAAATCAGTTTATGACATCCTGGTTAAAGATGGGTATCATGTAAGTGTTGTCCAGCATCCTTTAACTTCTTTTGATGGAGATGTCTCAGCAGTTAAACGCGTGCTTGCTTTGCAGAATGGCCCTTGTATTTTAGTTGGACATAGTTATGGCGGTGCAATAATTACTGTGGCAGGTAACGACGAGCATGTTCAGGGACTGGTATATATTGCTGCACATGCTCCGGCCGACGGAGAAAATGAAGCGGCAAATGGAAAGTTATATCCTTCAGCTTATAAGTCTCTTAAAAAGGGAGCAGATGGTTTCGATTATATCGATCCTGCAAGTTTTCCCGCCGATTTTGCAGCAGACGTTCCGCTGAAAGAAGCAAAGTTCATTGCAAATTCACAAATGCCTGTAGCAGATTCGGCTTTCATGCAGTGATCAGAAATCCTGCCTGGAAAACCAAGCCAAGCTGGTATATGATTGCTAAAGCTGACCGGATCATCAATCCTGATCTGGAACGGATGTATGCGAAAAGAGCAAATAGCGAAACGGTAGAAATAGAAGGTGCCAGTCATTCAGTTTTTATGTCACATCCGCAGGAGGTGGCTAAATTGATTATCATGGCAGCTGAAAAAGCTGGTAAGCCCTGATTAATTAGTGAAGCTCCATGAAATTCATGGAGCTTCACTAATTAATGTACAGATCAGTTGATCCAAACGGTTGAATATTTTGATTTCTGAGCTCTTATAGCTTTTCGTAACGTAAACAGGCCACCCCGGAAGAAAAAGTAATGTTATTGATAAGTTTAAGTTGAGTGGCCTCTTTTACGGCACTGAATAATGGAATTCCCTGGCCTAAGATAACAGGATTTACAAATAGCAAAAATTCATCTATCAAATTTTCCTGTAAAAGTGAATGTACAGCTCCCGGACTTCCGATCATTAGAATATTCGTTCCTCTCTGCTCCTTTAATGTTTTAATTTTTTCAGCTGGCTGACTACTGATAATCATGGTGTCAGGAAGCTCCTGCCCTGCCAAAGTCTTTGATAAAATAACTTTGGAAACTTTATTATACTATGTGGAATGTTCAATATCATGTTTGGAAGCTCCGGGCTTGCCGGCTGCTGCTGGCCAGTAGTTTTCCATCATCTGATAGGTAACCCGTCCATACAAAGCAGTATCTGCCAGGTTCGTTTGCTCACCTATGTAATCAAACATCTCTTCATTTATATGAATCCAGTCCATTTCGCCATTTGGCCCTGCTGCAAAGCCATCTAGTGTGATATGTATCAATAATACTATTTTTCTCATTGTCATTTTTTTTAATGGAATAAATTTACAAAGGAAAGCTTATTCCATTCGGGTGTATACGCGCCATTTAAAGGGGGCGATATACACCCGGATTGTGACAGGTCAACTGGCTGATTTCTGTTATTATAATCTTGAAGGTGCCATTCCGTATTTCTTCTTAAAAGCGAAAGAGAAATGGGAAAGATCCTCAAACCCGACTTCCAGGTAAACATCTGAAACTGCTTTTCCTTTTTCTTTAATCAAATGATAAGCTTCCTGTAGTCTTCTTTGCTGTAGCCACCTGCTTGGGGGGATTTGATAAAGTTTCTCAAAGTCTCTTTTAAAGGTAGCCAGGCTTCTTCCGGTTAAATAAGCAAACCGTTTCATTTCCACATTGAAGTGAAAATTCTTATTCATAAAGACCTCCAGATCTATTTTTCCTGGTTCTGTAAAGTCAAATAAGGTATCAGCCAGTTCCGGATTAGTTTGCAGCAGGATCAGTATGGCCTCTCTTAATTTTAAGGACAAGAGTTTTTGATTCTCTGGTTGTTTGAATTGATAAGGAACAAGAGAATCCATATAACTTTTATAGATCGGATCTGGTTTTAATTCATGGATCACTTCACTATCATGTTTATGAACCTTATCATAACCATACTCTATACTAAAGTCACGGAGCATCTGCTGATCAAGACGAATAGATATTGACCTGAATTCCCCGTTCTCTGGTGGTATTTTAGTGAATTTAACCAGGTTGTTCCTTTTACAGAACCGAAAGTCGCCTTCGTTAAAAACATGCGATTGATAACCATCATCGATATGAAGAGTGCCCGATATTTGATAAGTAAAGATATGTTCAGGTACAAACTGCTCCCCTTCCCTGCTTTTGGCAAAGTAGCAGGAATAGAGTATCTGGGTCAATTTATTATCTTCTTCTTTCTGGAACATATCAAGCTCAAATATATAGGATTAAACAGGCTATTCGCTTATGCTTTTTTCAACAGTGTTTTTCCTTCTTCAGTTTCCAGAAAATTTACAGCGTCTGCATGGTCTGTTGAAACAGATACTGGTATCCACTCTTCAAATTCTGCCATTTTCAAAGCTTCAGCATGTTTTACGAGTCCCACGGCTTCGCTGCCCAAAATCAAATGTACAGGTGGCTTCGGATGTTCAACCAATTCAATCATTACCTTTGCAGCTTTGTCAGGATCTCCCATGGGCACAAAATTACCTGCTTTAAAAAGTCCGGCAATTTGATCGACAGTAGATTCATAACCCTCTACTCCCTGCGCATAACTCATGGAATCACCAGCCCAGTCTGTACGGAATCCTCCTGGCTCAACGCTGGTTACATAAATTCCCAAGTGAGCAACTTCCTGAGCCAGCGCTTCACTAAACCCACCTAAACCAAATTTAGCAGCCTGATAAATCGTCAGTCCAAAATGACCAACTCTTCCTCCTACAGAACTGATCTGAAGAATCCTTCCTGAGCGTTGTTTGCGCATATAGGGCAAAATAGCACGGGTAATAGCAATAGGTGCATTTAAATTAGTTTCCAGCTGACTGCGTACTTCCTGGTCGGTAAATGCTTCAGCAGCTCCGGTAATTCCGAAACCAGCATTGTTTACCAATACGTCAATATGGCCAAAATGCCCGATAGCCGCTTTAACTGCCCGGTTAATTTGCTCCTGATCTGTGACATCCAGCTTTACGGTATAAAGCTGATCGGGATATTTTGCCAGAAGATCATTTAATTGTTCTGGGTTACGGGCTGTTGCGACTACATTAGCTCCATTTGCGAGCACACTTTCTGTCAGGTTTCTTCCTAATCCTCTAGAACTTCCGGTAATAAACCAAACTTTTGGGGTTGTTGCTGAATTTGTCATTGTCTATGATTTTTTGTTGAGCTAAAGTTCGGAAGTATTCACGTAACGGGTTTTGTTGTAAAGCTCAATTTTCATTTGTTATAAAGCTCAGCCTAAAAAATGAGCAGGCAACCTGAATTTGTGACTTTAATTTGATTTGTAGTAAGGCAGTGACTGTTATTCACTTACCAGTAAACCGCGCGATTTTTATAAACGGGCTCTGCTTCTTTTTGTTTAACTTATATCTTAATGATTACAATTAATATATATTCGCATTTCTGATAATTAATTAACAATAACATGCAATTTGAAAAGATAACCATTATAGATAGCTGCGGTCTGACTAAAGAAATCATAGAACAGCTTACTGCTTTATCAAAAAATAAAATCAGCATATATAATGATTATCCTCAGGATGATGCTGAAACGCTTGCCCGTATCGGGGATTCAGACTGTGTACTGGTAAGCTGGCAAACAAAAATTACAGCAGAAATCATTGCGCAGACTTCCCATTTAAAATACATCGGTATGTGCTGCAGTTTGTATGACGAGGCTTCTGCAAATGTCAATATTATAGCCGCCCGCGAAAAGGGTATCCAGGTTAAAGGAGTTAAGGATTATGGGGATGAGGGTGCGGTGGAATTTATATTTGCACAACTGATTTTCCTGCTGAAAGGTTTACTTAAGGCCAGATGGAAGGATGAGCCCGTGGAATTGAAAAATAAAAGTATAGGGATTATTGGTCTTGGAACATTAGGGCTGATGGTCGCACAAACTGCACAACATTTCGGAATGCAGGTATTTTATTTTAGCCGCAGCAGAAAATATGAGCAGGAAAAGAATGGGATTACTTTTTTACCGCTGCAAGAGTTAATGGAATCTTGTGATATTATTTCAACACACTTACCAAAAAACACCATTGTACTTACAGAACGGGAATTTAAGTTAAAGAAACCAAATTCAATTCTTGTCAATACATCTTTAGGTGTACCTTTTGAGAAGCAGGCTTTTCTAAACTGGATCGCAGATGCTCAGAATTTTGCCATCTTCGATGCGGATGGTGTGGGAGATTTTGCAGCAGAGTTTGCGGAACGTGATAATATCATTTTATCAGATCAGTTTGGAGGGTTTACTTTTGAAGCAAAACAAAGGCTCTCAGAGAAGGTTCTTGTGAATATAACCAATTACCTGAATAGCTAATAACTCTGTGATGCACGTACTTAAAAGACTTGTATTCTGGACTTCGATAACAGCCATTGTTTGCTGGGTAATTATAGCATTGTTCGGAAAGATTATTCCACTGGAACTGAAGATCGGAAAAAGCGGAAACTTTCATCAGCTGTTTGTATTCTACGGATTACAAACAGCTGTAATGTTTACTTTAACAGGCACGCTAAAAAAAACAGACAATAAAAAGTTATTGTCCGGAAAAATAGCTTTAACTGTCGTGACTGCATTCGCTGCTACCTTTCTGGCCTTTATAACGGTTTTTTCAGGCATGTGCAGCTGGAGTACCGAGCATACTTTATTTGAACAAAAAGATAGTCCGGGTACTCAAATAGTTTTAAGAAGAAAAGGCTGTGGTTCTGATCAAAAGAGCTACCCTGTTTATAAGACTTCTAAAGTTGTTTATATCACTTCAGATTTGTTCTGGATAAAAGATATAGATACCAGCCAAATAGATAAAAGTTTGTGGAAACGGGTTTTGATCCCGGTTAGCGAAAGAGCACCCCGGTAGATCAGTTAAAATTCACAGCTATATGACCAGGTTCACTAGTTTTAAAGCACAACCACAACAGTTTCAGAAGCAATCACAACAGTTTCCGGAACGATATAAACTTCCCTGTTAATATTTTTATTCGTTTGATAGGTTTCTTTTCCCAGTCTCCGCAGCGTTCGGTAATGAGATTGCAAAGCACCAGTAAAAGTGATACTTTCTATATAAGGAAGGTTAAATTCTTTAGCAGTTTCTTTAACGATCAGTCCTATTGCAGGGTAATGAATGTGACAGATCTTCGGAAAAAGGTGGTGTTCTATCTGACGGTTTAACCCTCCGCATAAGAATGCTGCCGTTTTACTCCCTCCGGCAAAATTCGCTGTCGTCCTCATTTGATGTGCGGCCCAGGCTTCTTCCATATTCCCTTCTTCATTCGGTAAAGGAAAATCTGTTCCCTCTACGACATGTGCCAGTTGAAATACAAGGCCAAGTACTAAACCCTGAGCAAGTTGCATAGCCAGAAAACCAATTACAAATTGTCCAAAGGTAATTGGCATAACCAGTAAAGGCAATGCGATAAAAAGGAAGTAATAGATCGCTTTATAGCCGAAAAGTTTGTAATATTCAACCCGTGGATGAACTACAGTATGCTCACCGATTTTATGCTGAAAAAACTTCTTATAATCTTTTCTGAAAACCCATGATAACATAGAAAAGCTATACAGTATAAAAGCATAGTAATGCTGATAACGTTGTAATTTATTAACAGTTTCTGTATCAGAAAACCGGATCAGCCCCGGCGCAACATCAATATCCTCATCATGACCTGCAATATTTGTATAGGTATGGTGCACAATATTATGGCAAATATTCCATACGTAGGGACTGGCACCAATGAGATTAAATACGAAACTGAAGATCTTGTTAACAGTGGCATTGCCTGAAAAGGAATTATGGATGGCATCATGACAGATATTAAATCCAACAAATGCTCCGGATACGCCCAATAACATTGCTGATAACAATAAGATTGGCAGACTGAGATTAGCGAATAAAATCAACAGGTATAAGACTGTTAAGACTGTTAAAAAGAATGCGGCTTTAAACCACATGGCTCCATTTGCATGAATAGAAATGTTATTTGCTGTAAAATAAGTATCTACTCTTTTCCGTACCGTACTATAAAATGCAGACTGATTGGTATTGATAAACTTGACTTTTTTAGTCATCCTGTGTGTTTTCCCCGCTTCGACTTTAAGAGTCTGTTTATGTATTGTTGTAAATTATTATGCTACTAGTTATCTTTCCTTATGGTACTAGCTATATTCATGGCGCTAATGGCTATATTCATAGTATCACTGGCTATATTTTGCTGTAAATATAGCGCATGCCTAAACCTTGCCTTGTTAAGGCATCTTTATCTTTCAGTACAAAAATCTTGTTGTTTTATAGCCGGCCCTGCAGATTCTCTTGCACAAGACTATAACGATAAAGTTACTATACAAGTATATCTTCCTTAATTTTCTCGCGATGATCCAATCCCCATTGGACTAATATATCAGTAACGGGAATGAGACTTTTACCATATTCAGTCACTGCATAATCAATTGTAACCGGCCTGGTATCCTGAATGGTCCTGGTAACCATTAAATTAAGTTCAAGGTCTTTTAATTCTTTTGATAACATTTTTGCAGAAATCCCATTGATCTCCCGCTGAATCTTCTTGAAATGATTATTTTCTGAAGTCCTGTTTGTCAGGTACCGCATAATTAATAACTTCCATTTCCCTCCTAATATCTCTATACTATCACGCATGGCTGTGAGTTCTTCCTGACAACTTGCTTCACGTACATTTCCTTTATTTTTTACGGTGCCCATTTCCTACTGGTTTAATTGAGGTAACCAGTTACCTGTAGTTAACTAATAGCAAATATAAACTATTGACCAATTAAATTAGCCTTCGTGTTTGAACAAGTTCATCACTGATCATTTAAATTCAAATTATATGAAAGCGATTCTATTAAAAGATTTTGGAAGTACTGATAATTTCATCCTTGAAAATAACTATGAAGTCCCTGAGCCCGGGGAACATGAGGTGCTGGTTAAAATTAAAGCGGCAGCTTTTAATCCCTTTGATTATCAGATGAGACAAGGCAAAACAGAAAGAAAGCGGATGCACTCCCCTATACTGGGGCGCGAGTTTTCTGGTGTTATCGTTAAAACGGGTAAACTAACGGAACGCTTTAAAGTAGGTGACGCGGTATTTGCTGCTTCTGGTAGTATGGGGTCAAATGGTACTTATGCTGAATATATCACTGTGCCGGAATTGTTATTAGTGCATAAGCCTGAGCAATTGACTTTTGAAGAGGCGGCAGCGATTCCAAGTGCTTCTTTAACTGCTTTTCAATGCTATAACCGGCTGGGTATCCAATTCAATGATTCAATTTTCATTACCGGAGCTGCTGGTGGTGTAGGTATGGTCCTCGTTAAAATACTGATTGCCAAAGGTTATCAAAAAATCATAGTAACTGCAGGTAATGAAGAGAGTAAAAGCCAATTGCTTAGGGCGGGATTAAAAGAAGCTCAGCTTATTGATTATAAAGTGGAACATCTTTCGCAGGTTGTTATTGAGCGTAATGAAGGTCATTTGTTTCAGCATTGCATAGACTTGGTAGGTGATCAAATGTCTGTGATTTGCGCGCAGGTAATTGCAACAAATGGCACTTATACTGACGTTACTGCATTAACTACCGCACATGCAAGGGAAGAATTGTTTCACAAAGGAGCAGTTCTGGTGAATATTTCCAACTATGCGTATTCCCTGGATAAGAATTATAGTTATTATGGCGACAGCCTGAGCAAATTTATACAGCTGATGTCTGCGCTGTCTCTTAGCCCACCCGCGATAAAGATTGCAGGTTCATTAAGTGTTGAAACAGTTAAAAAAGCACATCAGCTTTTGGAAGACAACCAAACCAGGGGCAGAAAGTTAGTGATGCAGATCGATTAATCTTATCAGTAGCAGAACATATCAAAATATATAATAAGTAAAAAAATCCCCTCACTATACTAAAAATATCCTGTCACAAATACCAAAGGTTTTATTAGCTGCCAATTAAATCTATATTTAAGGCTAATCAATCAGCTACTGGCTCGAATTGTGTTAAGTTAACGATGATTAGCCTTATGATATGACTATACAACCTGTTACTTCAATTGTGTCCATCCTTGATAACGACTTTTATAAGTTCACCATGCAACAGGGTGTTATACGTTTGTTCCCTTATGCCAAAGTGCGTTATAAATTTATAAACCGCGGAAAACATTCCTTTCCAGCAGGGTTTGGCGATGCACTGCGTAAAGCGGTTAATGAAATGCCAGCGCTGCGGTTAACCCGTGAAGAGAAGAAATTCTTACAGGTAAACTGTCCTTATCTTGATCCGTTATACCTGGATTTTCTCGAGGGCTATCGTTATCAACCGGATGAAGTACATATTGAACAAGTCGGTGATCAGTTAGAAATACATATTGAGGGCTTATGGTATCGCGCTATTTTATGGGAAGTTCCAATTATGTCCCTGATCTGCGAGCTGTTCTATGAACTGACTCATGCAGTTAGGATCAGCAATGAGGAAGTAATTGAAAGGACGAAGGAGAAGATTGAGAATTACCGCGATCTTGGCGTTACAGTTGCTGAATTCGGTACACGCCGCAGGTATTCTTATGCCATTCACCGCTTAGTATTGCAAACTTTGCAGCAATATGGGGAGGGATCTTTTATTGGAACCAGTAATGTGCATATGGCAATGGTCCATCAGACCAAGCCAATTGGTACACATGCGCATGAATGGTTTATGTTCCATGCGGCACGTTATGGTTTTAAAATGGCCAATTCGTTAGGTTTAGAGCATTGGGTACAGGTTTTCCGCGGAGATCTGGGGATTGCTTTATCTGATACCTATACGACTGATGTATTTTTCAGACAGTTTGACAAGATGTTCTCCAAGTTATTTGACGGGGTAAGGCATGATAGTGGTGATCCGCTGTTGTTTGCTGATAAAGTGATTGCGCATTATGAGCTGATGGGTATAGATCCACAGACTAAAACTATCATTTTTTCTGATGCACTTAATTATGAGAAGGTAGCCAGAATTGCTGGTCATTGCCGTAACCGGATTGGTATATCCTTCGGTATTGGGACCAACCTGACTAATGACGCTGGCCCTGAACCCATGAATATCGTGATTAAAATGACACAGGCTCAGCCTCAGAATGAGCAGTGGACAGATGTAATCAAATTATCTGATGAACATGGGAAGTATACGGGCACAGAGAAAATGATCACGCTCGCGAAAGAGATCCTTGAAATTGATTAGCAAACTTATTTAATTTTCAAACTGTATATCAATCCCTTACCACCGGCAAGTAAAATTAGTTTGCCGTCTTTTGCTTTCTGAATCACATTAAAGCTTTCTTCAGAGATATGGTACCAGTTCATGCCTGCGTCTCTGGAAACATCTGTTCCGGAAGTACCAGTCGCAAAACAGGTTTTATCATCATACCAGATCACACCCGAACGGAAACCGAAAACAGGTCTGGATGGTTTTGACCATGATTTCCCCCCGTCACTGGTGAGTAAGACGTTATTTGTATTTTCTTTATCCTTTTCATAGTCACCGCCAACAACTATCCCCTGATTTTCATCGTAGAAGTCTATGGAGAATGCTCCGGTAGTACTTTTTCCGCGTAAGATCGGGCAATCATACTTTTTCCAGCTCAGCCCATAGTTATCAGAAGCATATATATTTGATTTTGTGCCCCCTGTAACTATCCAGACTTTTCCTCCGGCCATGGTCTTAATTCCAGTGCCGCTTGCAGCAAAACCAGCTTCTCCTGGTGCTGTAGTCTGTTTTAACCTGGCAGACACATCTTTCCAGTTACATCCTCCATCATCAGTAATAAGCAGTTGTAAGTGGTTTTGAATGGGATCACCGAAGATGATCCCATGTTTTTTATCCCAGAATGACATCCCATCAAGGAATATCGCAGAATCCGGGTTTTTATAAGTTTCAGTCCAGCTTTTCCCTCCATCTTCAGTCCGAAGAATATAGGCCGGGGAACCTGCATTAACAATTACTGCATGGTTTTTATCAAAGGCTTCAATATCCCTGAAATCGAGTTTCTCATAACCTTTAGGTTTTGTCCATGTCCACTCCTTACCTCCGTTTGTGCTTCTGCCGATAAATCCGTTACTTCCACTTACCCAGGCAATGCTGTCAGAAACGACAGACATTCCTCTGATACTGGTATTGGTTCCAGTACTAACGGTACTTAGTTCATAGGTTTGTGAAAAGACAGAAAAGGGCGTTAGCAATAAAAGGTACAGGAATATTCGCATTATTTAACTTTTTTCCAGACTTCAGATCTTCCAATAATTGAGATACCGATATACCCGCGCATATTCAAATCACCGTTGTCTTTAAGATTCATATTACAGCTATAGGTTTTACCCGATTTAGGGTCATAGATTTTTCCGTCAGTCCATTTACCATCCTCAAAAACAAAGTCTTTAAGCATTTCCATTCCTAGTATAGGTCTTGACTTCAGGTTGGCATCAGGATTTTTAATATCCGTCTTTGCATTGCCTTTTTCATCTTTTGGGGCCTTTAGCCATACAATCTTACCGAAATATTTAGACTCTTTTTTAAAAATCTCTACATGTGCCTCTCCAGTGGAGTTAACCCACTGACCAAGAATAGCATCTTTGTTTTGTGCAAAACCAGTAAAGGAAATTGCCGTAATCAGTAAAAGCAGCGAAATGTATCTCATAAGTTTATATTTAGTTTAGGCTAATTTACAAATTACACCTAGTAAACAACTATGGTTTTCATTGGTTTTTTGTTTTTCTTCATTTTATTGAGCCAACCAATTACCAACCATAGTTGTGTTAACCGGAATATTATCCTTTATAAAATTCTGGCAAAGGGTTTAATTGCAAACTCTGTCTTTGATGCCAGTAAGGATAAATAGGTTCCAATTTACTTGCTTCGTCCAGTTTTTTAACCTGTTCTGTAGTCAGGTTCCAGCCAACTGCTTCAAGATTTTGTTTCAGTTGTTCTTCATTTCTTGCGCCGATCACAATATTTGAGACGGTAGGACGCTGCAATAACCAGTTCAGTGAAACTTGTGCAATAGTTTTACCAGTTCTTCAGCTACTGCGTCAAGGGCATCCATAATCGTGTACAAACGTTCTTCATCTAAAGCCGGGCCATGACCGCCTCCTTGTTGTAACACGGTTATTTTCAGGAAGTGGCTGATTGCGTCTGTATTTGCCCGATAAACGGCCTGAAGCTAATGGGCTCCATACAATCCTTTCATCAATTCTGCAAAAAGCTTGTACGAACGCACTCTTGCCTCATGTTCAAAAATGTGAGAAGTAACCATGATCTCATCGACTCCGGTCTGTTTAATGAAAGATTCCATATCTTCTTTGATAGTTTCAGGACTACCAAAAAACGAACAGGCTATCATTTGATTCACTGCTTCTTCCTCATAATCAGTCCAGACATTATTCATGTTGTCTACCGGTGGTTGTAATAACTCCAGCTTACCAGTCACCACGCCCATAAAGAACCGTTTTAAAGAAGTTGCCAGTCTGTCTGCTTCAGCATCTGTATCTGCGGCAATTACATTGACACAGGAAATTACATAAGGTGCTTTAAGATGTTCAGAAGGCTTAAAATTCTGACGGTAGAGGTTGATTGCGGTCAGGAACTGCGCTGGGGCAAAGTGGCTTGCGAAAGCATAGGGAAGCCCCATAGCCGCAGCTAAGCGGGCACTGTCAGTACTTGAACCCAGTACCCAGATTGGAATATCCAGTCCTTCACCCGGAATTGCTCTGACACGGCTGTTTGCATTATCTGCAGAGAAAAAGGTTTGTAGTTTGATAATATCTTGCGGGAAGTCATGTACTGCGTTAAACCGTTCGCCTCTGATGGCCATGGCAGTAGTTTGATCAGTACCCGGTGCACGGCCAAGCCCTAAATCTATTCTTCCTGGATATAAGGAGGCTAAAGTTCCAAACTGTTCAGCAACGATTAACGGAGAGTGATTAGGCAGCATAATTCCGCCTGATCCTACCCGGATAGTCTTGGTATTCCCTGCAATATGCCCGATCAGCAGAGAAGTTGCTGAGCTGGCCACACTAATCATATTGTGGTGTTCTGCCAGCCAATACCTGGTATAACCAAATTTCTCTGCATTTTGCGCCAGATCAACGCTATTACGAAAAGTATCAGCAGGTGTTTTTCCTGCAACTACTGTTGCCAAATCTAATACTGAATATGGGATACTTGATAGTTTCTTTTGATGTGTTTCATTTACCATTATGGAGCTCTCTATAAGACAGGATATTTTACCTGTTTTATAAAATTAGAGATTAGTAATGGTAAACATAACCGCTACAGAAAGATTTGACTTTACATACAGAAGTGTTGTAAAGCTTAAATGGATAAGCGGTCTAATTCTGCAAGTATCCATTTGCCATTAATCCAGTAACCAGAGAACTGAATAGTATCTTCCCCATTTTCAATTTTAAATTTAACGGTTACCTCTAAACTAATCTTACCTGCAGCATACAGGTCGTTATCATAATTCCCAATCTTATAGCTTACTGATTTATTTTTACTGATCGCGTATTTAGTATCTTCAAGATAGCTGGATACCGAACTAATATCATTTAATATTTCACTATAGTATTGTTCGGGATGATTTTTCATCAGTCCCTGGATATTTTTTAATATTTCTTTCTCCTGAGCACCCGGCGAGCCTTTTAATTTATTAGCTGCCATTTGCAGAATATCTGATCGGAAATACTGGATAAAATCTGCTTCTGAAAGCAGGTAAGGAAGCTCTTTTACAGCAGTATGTGCAGCCATATCGTTTAACACTGCATCGACAAAAACCTTAGGGTCTGAAAGACAGGTTCCTGCTGTTAGCCAATGGTTATCTTTGATGGAATGAGCTGTTGAATAGACGGGTAATGCGTTTGTTGCAACTGGCTCTTCGTTCCCGATCACAGGTTCAAAACCAATCTTATTACTCTCTGCAGTCTTAAGCTCAAAGAAATTGTCTTTCACGGATGTTAGCAGCCAGTGGTCATCCTGTTTCAATAAATCCAGTCTGATAGCCAGTGTATCAGCAGCATGTTTAAAGGCAACATATAAGGTGAGCCTGTCTGGTGTCTGGGAATTATCCAGAACCTCGTTAGTGGAGAAGTAACTGTTATAAAAGGTTGTATTTTCCGGAGTAATGTTCTTGGTTTTCGCTTTATTCAGAAGTTTATTCCAGGCATTGATCAAAAGAGGTGCTGCTGATGGCTCGTCTGGAAAAATCGGTGTTTGACTAAGATCTTCTTTATTTAAGAAGGCAGCTGCCAGTTCTCTGCCGAGAGAGTCAGGCATTACTTTACAAGTTACTTGTCCGGTTACCTTGATAGTGCAAATCAGACAGATGATAACCAATACTATTGTCTTTCTCTTAAGCATATGATGATAGTTCTTATGATATTTTATGACAGCAAAGATGCTGTTAAAAAACAAAAAAGCCTGTAAACTTTCGGTTTACAGGCTATAATGAGCTTGATATTGGTGTGCCCGAAGAGAGACTCGAACTCTCAAGGATCTTACTCCAACGGCTTCTGAGACCGCAACGTTTACCAATTTCGCCATCCGGGCATTAAAATTCTGGATATCCGCTCTGTGGCGACAAATGTAGCATTATTTCTGAAATGATATAAAATATTCAACAAATTTGTTCAAGTTTTACAGGAAGAAGTCCTAACAGTAAATCCTTTTAAATAACCAGATTTAAAAGGATCAAAGACAAAGATCAGGCTACAAATCAGATAATCTGATAATTACAAATAGGCCTCTTGCCTTAAAGGCAAGAGGCCTATTCCTTTTTTCAGTTAAAAATATAGCTGATAATTATAATTTAATCTTTACAAAATATAACCTGTTACGGTCAACTGTCTTTGTAGCTGGTAAGATCTTAGGTGCAAATGAACCTTTATCTCCCGGAATTACCCCAAAATCATCGTCATTGGAAATTACTAAAGTGTTTCCATTCACTAAGGCCATTCCTTCTGCTTTATCATGCGGATAAATGGACGGTAAATCCTTTAATAAGTCAAGCACAACTGTTTTGCTGACAGGAACTATGCCTGCTGTCTGAAGACCTGCCAGATCTTTTAATTGTTCAGGAGTTTTACCCCCAAATAATTTGCCTGCTGCACTATTAGCCGCATCAGAAATATCGGTTGCCTGAGAAAGATCAATCTTAAACACTTTTTTGAAAGTCGCCGGATTAAGTGATGCCCCACCATAATCCCCATCCCTTTCAAGGGTTAAAAATGTAGTACTGCTCACTGCCAGAATATCACTGACTCCTGTTAATGAGGCATTATCCTGTAAGTAAACATATTGTTTTGTAGCACCAGTAGCGATGTCAAAAGTTAAAATACGCAGCACAACCGATCCCTTTACTTCTGCTTTAGATGGATTGAACATTGGCGACTGCATGATACCCACTAAAGTTTTCCCATCGGGGGTTATGGTTAAACCCTCCATACCACGGTTTGGTTTACGCCTTGCCAGTACCGCAGGAAGTTTACGCCCACCTGTACCATCCCCAAATGGATTTATCCGCTCAATGGTCTTTCCAGACGGATCAAAGTGAACCAGGTGAGGCCCATATTCATCGCTCACCCAAAAACTGCCGTCAGCCGCACGAACTAATCCTTCGGAATCAAGCCCATCTATACTTGGCGCTAAAACTACACCATTAAGATCAATAGCCGTTTCTTCAGTAGAGCCGGCACCTGGCAGATTTGGCAAACCGTTTAAGTTGATTCCGGCAGCATTTTTCAATAGTATAGTTTGCTCTAAAACCAGCTTTCCTTCTTTCAAACGGAATTTACCTATCTGAGGCGTAAAGTCAGGTTTACCGAATATTTTCACATTATCTGTCGGCCCATCTGCATTAGGACCACGATCGGTGAGCATATAAAAAACTGCAGGATCATTCGGATCGGCTGCTACAGCAGATCCAAAGCCTCCGTTATAAACTTTTACGCCATTTGCGGCAGTCATCAATACTGCAGGGTCTGAGGCTTCGGCCATATCGGGATAGGTCATATTTCCGGTACTTGTTTCTCCATTATTCTTTTTACAAGAATATAAGGACACTGTAAGGATGAGGCAGGATGACAGTATAGCTTTTTTCATAAATTGTTTAGGTATATTTTACAAAAAAATGAATATACTGTCAACTCAGTGTTAACTCAATATTGTTTCCTTGTGCTATTACTATTTCAAAATTGTATAAGTATTTGATTAATAATACAGGAATACTATATTTTCAGTAGAAATTACCTATACTCGTAATATCAAATATTAAAACTGAATCCTATGGCAAAATTTAAAACGGGCGCAATTGTAGCGCTAAAATCGGGCGGACCGAATATGACTGCGGGTCCTTTAACAGAAATAGATTATGTGACCTGTTTCTGGTTTGATCAGAACCAAGCCCTTCAGAGCGTCACTTTACACGAAGACCTGTTAATTGAAGCTACTGCCTAAAGATAAAGCCCCTCACTAACCTACCTGGCCAATGAGGGGCTTTATCTTTAGGTAAAAGCGCTGATCCATACAACAATCTTAACTGCTTCAGCTTCACTGTTCCATAGCCTGACTGATATTGCTTGTTTCTGATTTTATTTATATTAACTAAATTCAGCCACGAATTCAAGGCACTTTAACGTCCTACCTATGACAAAACTTCTGAAAACAATCTTTGCAATCGTATCTATTGCAATTATTTCCTCTTGCAGCACGACCAAAAAGACAACGATGAATACCAGGTTGCAGAGTTTTAAATACAATTATTGTGCGCCAAATATCCCCTACCTTCAACATGAAATCCTTTGGAAGGACTCCGTAAAAGTTGACTTGTCAAGAACTGGTATTTCTTCCCATGATCAGTTCCTTTGCCAGATCTTAGGGATCAGCAGTACAATCAATGACCTGTGGGCAATGAAACAGCATACCAAGGAATCTGTTTCCGCACAAGTACTGCTCAGGCAAAAAGTAACCAGTAGAATATTACTTGCACAGACTCAATTACAAGCAGTAGCTGCTGAACTGGATTGCGAGGGGAGCGTGCTGATATGGCTGCGGCTTATCTGGATGGTATTAACAGTAAAAGAAATACCAGGCTAACTGTAGGCTCTGTGATTATAGGGGCATTAACCACTGTTGCTACAGCAGTTATCACTAAAAACAGCGTGCAAACTGCCGTTGGTATAGGTGGCGGTTTAACAAGTGCGGGTTTGGGTGCGCTGACTATAAATCCTAAAGGAAAACAGCTGGAGTTTGAACATGATCACAATCTGTTACGTACAATCTGGTCTGAGCCCAAAACGAATACAGATTATCCTGAGTTTGTATGGTCGATGCTCCATGAAAAAAGCTTCAGTAATAAAGGGGATGTAACCCTTTCTCAAAGTATCAAAAACAGGTGGATACAGTTTGAGTTTGATGGTCACATTGATCAGGATCAGGAAACTTTATTATTTGGTAAAGGCGGTTATTATCGTTCCGATGATTTACATACACGTGCAACAATGATTAACCAGTTGCAATCCACAATTCGTTCGCTTAATCAGGATTTAACAAGTCTGATTGCCTTTATTGCACAAATGGATTAAATCTTCTGAATTGATACTTTATGCCCGCTTTCAAGAATATCAATTCAGAAGATTTTCAGCTTAATTCTGTGCAATTCCAGCTCAGTTATGCGTAATTATTGTAGCAGTAAGTTCCGGCTGGCCACTAATCAGGCCGTTAACAAACAAGGTATAAATCTTACCATTCTCCAGTACAATACCTGTTAATGTATTACCGGTCACAGGTACTACCCCCTGATCCGCTGATTTTTTAAGCTGGAAACTAAGATTTGTACCTGCATCTACTTCTTTAAAAGGTCCTAAAGTTTTCCAGGTAAGACCACTAATTACCGCTGGTGATTTCCCATTCGTGTATGGAATAATTACCTGATCTCCAAAATTTCCATAACTAACGCCTTTAAAAACAACTGCTCCATCGGTATATAAAAAATCAAGGGAAGGAGCATCGGGAGAGAAATTAGCAAACCTGATCTTTGCCTTACCCGGCGAAGGAAGGGTCAGATCATCATAAACCAAAATCAAGCTGTCTATGTTATTTGGATTTAAAGTGCTTGTCAGACGTTTTTTAACGGTAAACAAACTGTGTGCGAAATCTGCAATAGGCCCGTTAGGACCTGAAAAAGAGGCCGTATTACTTTCCTGTACAAAATTTGCGCTCCCACCAAAAACGTAAGAAGCTTTATAAGAAGTATTCGTGCCTTCAGTCACGTTATACTGAACCTTTCCAAACTGAGTGTCCAGGTAAGCAGAAGCTGTATTTCTGGACAATAAAGCCGGGGTAACTTTTCTGGTGAAGTCCCAGAAATTCACAGCAACAGGTGAAAGCCGTGCATTGACAAATTTAACTTTGGCACTCAGCGGAGGCCGGTCACCCGCATCAACATCCAGATAGTCTGCTTTATGGCAACCAGAGAATAAAATTATAGTGAGTATAACAATTAGGTTTAAGGTTGATTTCTTCATGATCTTATTATTTAAAAGTAGCTGATAACCTGATAAATGGCTGATTACCTGTAGTTGTACCTGCCTGGCTGGCACTTGGAGCCTGTGTTCTGGTAATATTACTTCCTGGCGCTGGAATAGAATAATCGCCTAGTACATTGAATAAATTGTTTACCCCAATAGTTGCCTGCAATTCAGGAGTAATCCGGTACCCGGCTGAAAAGTCTGTAATCCAGACCGGGCTGAAGTCCTGATAGTAATAGTCTGGCTGAGGGAAATTAGCATTGAGCTGACTGACAGAGGTCACCTTACCAAAGTATACTGTTCTGAGCAGCAAATTGATCTTTTTATAATTATAAGTACCTTGTAAAGTGACTTTTGTAGCAGGAATACTGGAAGTTACCCGGGCTTTTTCACTTTCATCAAAAATAATATAACGATAAGCCTCCAGTCCTTTAGGGGTATTTACTTTAGTCAGCCTGGTTTGCTGAAAATTACCTCCGGCTAAAAAAGCGGCGCTTGATCCATCAGGCAATAAAAATTTATAACTCCCTGTAAATTCAATTCCTTTGGTTCTTGTACTGAACGAGTTATAAAAAAACTTGGCCTGTACAGTTCCGGTTTGTATAAATAAGGCTCTTACATCGGCGGGCAAATTCGTATCTGTCGCAGAAAAACGACCCGTGTTCCCTACCCTGTCTTTAATATCAATTTGATAAGCGTCAAGTGTCAGCTCTATATTTTGTAAAGGTTGTGAAGTCAGACCTGCTGAATATCCTTTAGATCTTTCCGGCTGAAGGGCCGGTATGCCAAGCGCTTTAGTAGCAGGGTTTACATTATTTGCAGTCACCTGATCAATTGCTACCCCATTCTGGAAAGTCGTAGAGGTTTCTGTATAATAAAACTGAGCCAAGTCAGGAGCTCTGAAACCTGTGTTATACCCTCCTCTTACAGCCAGCCATTTGGCAAAGCTATAACGTGTTGCTGCTTTAAAAGTGCTTACACTTCCGAAATCAGAGTAATTTTCGACACGGAAGGCACCAGAAACCAGCCATTTATTGGTGACATTCAATTCCAGATCAGCATAAGCAGCAGAAATCGAACGTTTTACATCAACAGCATTACCGGGCCGGAAACCCGCATGGATTTGTGAACCCGGAGATAAGCCGTTCAGAGGGGTACTGCCGATATTATTAAAATATGGAATACCTCCAGTGGTATACTGCACGTCATATATCGGGCTCAAATCTGCTTTGGAATAAGAACTCTCCTCCCCTGCTTTAATCTGATAAGTTTCTACTCTATATTGCCCGCCGAAAGCCACGTTTAAACCACTCAATACCTGGGAGAATCTTCTTGTAAAATCAATACTGCCACTATTTTGTGAGGCGTTATAACTGCCTGCATTAAATGTCCTTGGTGTTTTTTGCCCCAGACTGGCATTTAAAGAATTGGTAATGATATTATCAAAAGCATTTCTTCCGTAAACATTGGATACATCCACATTCCACTCTTTTATTTTCCCTTTCACACCAACAGCAAATGACTGGTCTGTGATAATGTTATCCATAGCGGGCAGAAATCCATCGGGATAAACAAAAGTATTATTCCGCTCTGTCCAGCCTGGCAATCTGTAGACTGCAGTAAACTGGGAATTGCGGTGACTGATCCCTCCGAAAGAATAGATCTCAAATCCATCTTTCAAAGGGATAGCCGCATTAAAAGAGAGCAGGCCGTCAATAGCTTTATTGGTAGATCCGCGCTGATCAAAAAAGTGACGATCAATTCCTCTTGCAGCCAATATAGCATCATCAATTTCTTTGGTATAAATCTGATCAAAACCCCTGGTATTAGCTCCGCCACCATAAGCAGGGCCTATATAAATTCCATCCGCGTTTTTTCCTGCAGGCAATGAAACTGCTTGTGTTGCATATTCTCCGGTTACATTAAAATAGCCTTTAGCTCCCAGTTTAACACCAAAATTAGCATTGGTCCGGGTCGTTAAGCCGTCTCCTCTGCCACGTATACTTCCAATGGTACTCACAGTAAGCTGGTCAACATTGCTTTTCAATACGATATTAATTACACCAGCAATGGCATCAGAACCGTACTGTGCTGCTGCACCATCCCTCAATATTTCGATTCTTTCGATTGCTCCCACAGGAATTGAATTCAGATCATAACCCGTTGCTCCGTTACCTAATCCTCCCCAGCTGATGTTCGAGCTTTTATGTCTCCTTTTTCCATTAACCAATACCAATACCTGGTCTACTCCCAATCCTTTCAACTGAACAGTAGAGGTTGCTGAAGCGGCATCACCACCACCAGAAACCGAAGAATGAAAAGATGGGGAAACGTATTGGAGTAATTGCGTAACGCTGGATTGAGGAGCGTATTCCTGTAAGGATTTCAGATCAATAATATCGACCGGGACCGGGGAGTTTAATTTGGTTCTGTTTGCACTGCGTGAACCTACAATCTGTAATTCATTAAGATTATTATCAGCTTGTTCCAGGTTGATATTAAATGTGGCAGATTTTCCAATTTCCACTTCCTGGGTTTTATAACCGATATAGGAAATGACCAGAAATCTTCCATTTTTAACTGGTATTTTAAAAGATCCGTCTTTCGCAGAGATCGTAACCCCATCAAGCCCTTTGATCTGAATAGAAACACCAGGCAGAGGCAGCTGATCTTCTGCGGAATAGATAATGCCACTGATTGTTCTTTGCTGTGCAAATGTATTTGGGGAGATCAGCACGCCCAGAAGAAAAAATAAGAGTAAAGTTTGGTTCATGTATTTATTTAATTTGGACATAACAATGGCCGTTCACAGTCAAAAAAGACTGTAAATCAGCACATCAAAAGAATAATTTGGTTTATTTCAAGAGCGTTTGCCTCATGGTTTCTTCTTTATAAATCTGTCATCAGTTAATGAAATCAGGAATGACTCGAGGTCAGTAATTTCATCTTCAGCTAATCCCAGGGGTTTACTTAAGGACAGATCTCTATTTTTACCATCTTTGATGATCATATCAGGATTATTATAATATCTGATTACATCTTTCAAAGTTTTAAACATCCCATTGTGCATATAAGGGGCTGTTAGGGCTACATTTCTTAATCCTGGTATTTTGAAATGCCCTTTATGCTCCGGATTTTTGGTCACTTCATACCGGCCGGCATCTTTAAGCTCATTCTCATTGAATAACCCGATGCCTTTAAATCGATCAGCAGTAAAATCTTCCCCGGAATGGCAGTTGTTACAATTTGCTTTTCCGATAAAGAGCAGTCTTCCACGTTTAGCAGAAGCAGAAATGGCCTGATCATCACCATTGATATAGCGATCATAAGGACTGTTGGCAGTTTCCAGCGTTCTTTCATAGGCAGCAATAGCCAATAATAGATTTTTTTCAGTTGGCGGGCTATTGAAGATTTTTTGAAACAACGCTGTATAAGTCTGATCTGCTTTCAGCCGATCAACCGCTTCAGCGATAGGGAGATTCATTTCAACCGGATTAATTATAGGCTGAAGCGCTTGCTCCTCCAAAGAAGATACCCTTCCGTCCCAGAACAGCGTCGGGCGACCAGAAAGATTAGTTATAGATGGAGAGTTCCTTGTTCCTTTTGTACCGCCAACACCCAGGCTCACTGCTGAAGTATCTGCAAATGCGAATTCGGGTTTATGACAGGATGAACAGCTGATGGACTTATCTTTGGAGAGTACCGGGTCAAAAAAAAGTTTCTCTCCAAGCTTTTCTTTACTATTAATGACCGCAGGATCATCTGCTCCAAAGCCAGCAAGAATAAATACCAGGAAACTCATGAGCAGAAAAACGTTTATTTTAACGGGGATCATCAGCATATCATTCTTATTTCTATTTACAAAAGATAAAGGAGGATAAAATCTATCCATCCTTTATCAGTCAAAACATGGGTTATTTGTTAGCCGCCAGCTGAATATTCAATTCAAATTCATCAGAAATTGTCTTGTCTCCAAGGTTCTCAAAGAAGCTCTTAGACCTGAACTTAATACCATATTTAGTTCTGTCAACCAGGATTTTTGCAGTCGCTATCAGTTTAGCCTGGTCAATTTTAACACTGGCCGGAAAGCTCACTTCATTCGTGATCCCTTTAATAGTCAGGTTCCCTTTAACATCATAAAGACCGGCACCTTTAGACACCGCAGAAGTGATCACAAACCTGGCTTTATCAAATTTCTCCACAGCAAAAAAATCATCACTTTTTAAGTGACCAAGCAATTTTGCATTACTCTCTTTGTCAGTGATGTCAGTTACCACAATAGATTTAGTATCCAGCTCAAAGCTTCCGCTTCTTAAAACATTATTCTCTACATTGAGTAAGCCTGAACTCACAGCTATAGTCCCGGAATGTTCTCCGGTAACTTTTTTAGCAAGCCACGTGAGTTTACTCTGTGCAGCATCTACTTTATAAGGTACTGCTTTTATATATTTCCCAATCGGGTCTTTCAGCGGGACCGGAGCCATATTATCTATAAAAGAGAAGGAAGAAAGAGCCAGGACTGTTCCAATGGCAACTAAAGCATTTATTTGTTTCATATTTTTCTAAGGATTTTTGGTTTCTGTTTGTGCACTGAAATAAGAAGCTGGCGGAACTGGTTCTGCCAGTAATTCATCCAGTACTTTGTTAAATTTCTTCTCGTACTCTGCATAGTATTTGCCAGTCACTGTTCCGGTATAACCCGTATAGATTTCCCGAACTTCCCCTTTACGGTCAATAATGATCGTAGTTGGATAAGCCACAAATTTGTTTAACGCAGGTAATTTATCGGCAACTAATCTTTTATCAGCCAGGCCGCCAAAAAGAATATCGTATTTGATATTGTATTTATCACGTAGCTTGCCAAGGGTGTATTTACCGTATTCCAGATCGTCCTTTTGCTCAAACCCTATCGCAATGGCTTCTACGCCACGCGTTTTATTTTTGTTAAACCAGGGAGACAAAAAGATAGTCTGATCCGTACAGTTTGGACACCAGGTACCTACCAGCTCTACAATAACAACTTTACCTTTATACTTTTCATCGGTCAGAGAAACAGGCTTACCTGTCAGGTCAGGAAAAGTAAAAGCGAGTTTTTTCACTCCGGCTTTCAATGCAGTCAAAGTATAAGGATCAGGTAACTCTGCCTTGCTATCTTTGGTGCCTGTAAACTTCAGGTTATCATAAATCCCCTGGCTGATCTCTCCCGACAAGGTGCCATCTTCATTAATTGTCCCTTTATAGATTTTAGGGCTTGGGCCACTAAATCCAGACAATACAAACTGGTTTCCTTGTACAGTTCCTTCCAGTTCACGGCTATCGCCTGTTACCTGTAAAATCACCCCTGTTAATTTATTTCCCGTTTGTTTGAGAATGGCTATTTTATTAGGAACAGCCTCTTTAGAAAAACCTTTAAACTCCCATTTACCTGATAAATCGGCAGCAGGTGCAACATCTTTTCCTGGTTCAACAAAACGATAGGCTTTACCTTGTTCAGCAGTAAAGGGCAAAGCATTTCCCCGCAGTCCAGGGACAAGACTTCTGTATTCACCACTAATTTGTCCATCGTTATCTATTTTAGCTACCAGCGCAGCGTCATAGGTATTCATTTTAATGAATAAGGAATCTTTACCAAGATATTCAACATGAAAGTCATCCCTTCTCGTGCCATTCAACAGCGTGAAAGTTGCATGTTCTGCATCCTTACCTTTCAATTCGAAATTAAAAGGTACTTCAGTTTCACTCACTTTAAAAACACCACGCCAGATTCCTTCTTTAATGAATTTTTTAGCTGTCTTTGGATCTTCGGTTTTACCCGCAGCAAAACAAGCAGAGGAGACTAGTACAGCTAGTGCGAGCACCCCTATTTTTGATACTTTAGATTTCATAATATATATTTTTGGTTTAGGTTGATCTTTATTTTCCGGCAGCTGTCGCAGCAACAGCCAGTTGTGGTACAGGTTCGGCGATGAGTTCATCGAGTACTTTATTGAATTTCTTTTCGTACTCCTCGTAATATTTACCAGTAACCGTTCCTGTGTACCCGGTATATATTTCCCGGACATCACCTTTTCTGTCAATAATGATGGTCGTCGGAAAAGCAACAAATTTGTTGAGTGCAGGCAATTTTTCAGCAACAATCTTTTTGTCTGCTATACCGCCAAATAAAATATCATAAGTAATCCCATACTTCTCTTTCAGCTTACCGAGTGTGTATTTTCCATATTCCAAATCATCTTTTTGTTCAAAGCCGATTGCAATAGCTTCTACGCCACGTTTTTGATTCTTTTTAAACCATGGTGCAAGGAAAACTGTCTGGTCAGTACAGTTTGGGCACCACGTGCCGATAGTCTCTATGATGACAACTTTACCTTTGTATTTATCATCACTGAGGGAAACTTGCTGTCCTTTTAGATCAGGAAAAGTGAAATCAAGTTTCTTATAGCCTTCTTTTAAAAAAGTCAGTTTATAAGGATCAGGCAACTCCGCTTTTTCATTTCGCGAGCCATCAAACTTTAAGTTCTTATAAATCCCAAAACCCTGTTCGCCAGTAATGCTGTTATCGTCATTGATCTTTCCTTTCACAATAAACGGGCTTGGGCCTGTAAAACCAGAAAGTTCAAATTCATCACCTTGTACTGTACCTTCCAGTTCACGGGTATCCCCAACTACGGTCATAATCACGCCTGTCAGTTTATTACCTGTTTGTTTTAAGAGTGCGATAGATGCAGGGACGGCCTCTTTAGTGTAGGTTTTAATTTCCCATTTGCCAGAAATATCATGTTTTGGGGCGATCTCTTTTCCTGGTTCTACAAAACGATAGCTTTTACCATATTCTGCGATAAATGGTAAAGAGTTACCTCTGAAACCCGGTACCAGGCTGCGGTATTCACCAGTTAACGTACCGTTATTTTCAATTTTAGCTACTAAAGCAGCATCGTAGGTATTCATCTTCACATAGATAGAATCTGCACCACGGCGCTCTACATGAAATTCATCACGCCTTGAACCGTTGATCAAAGTCAGGAGTGCATTTTTTGAATCTTTACCTTTGAATTCGAAATTAAAAGGAACCTGTGATTCACTGACTGTAAATACACCACGCCAGATGCCTTCTTTTGGAAAAGGTTTGGAATCATTTGCGGAGGCAGTCCCGCTGATCAGTACGACCGAGGTCAATAGCCCTGCCAGTTTAGAGGAGAATTTTGTTTTCATAATCATCTTTATTAGTGTTAAGTCCTATTTTTTATAGTCTTTCATAACAAAGCCACCAACTCATAACGATTCCTGCCAGTTCATACCCATGAACAGCCTATATAAAGAAGCAAAACAGGAAACCTGAATAGTTACTTGTTATTAATTAATTTATAATCCATTGCTGGATCAGGTTGAGCACTTTTTCCTATGGAAAGTTGCTAGAAGTTCAACGAGACTGCCTCTCCCTTCTTCTGTATAAATCAACTAACTAATGGTGGTGATTAATTAGATGGTAAAGTTGTATATTTAAGATAAATCCTGATACCCCGGTGCTTTGTTGTAAAGAATAGATGACCACCATAATATTCCATCAAAATGCGCCGGGGTATCAGGATTTTAAAATCAAGATTATCAGCTCCGGTAATTGAGTGGATTTATATAACTGATTAACAGTTCAGTTTATAAATTATAGGATCAAACATTAGTCTTTACGCCAGCAAACAACATCGCATAAAATTGCCTGTTAAATCAGTCAGCAATAATTTTTGAAGTTGTAATTTAGCAATCATGGCGAGCGTATTTTTAAATTGGTTTAGCTTATCTATAATAAAGATAAGAATCAAAAACCGTAAATACAATTAATACTACCATTTTAGTAGTATTAATTTATAAAACTGTGTTTCCAAGCTAAAAACGCTATGTATTAATCAGCTGGATATAATACAAAAGAATAAGGATTTGGAACAGGGCTTTTATAAGGGCTATATAACCCCAGGTAACTGACAAGCTTGCTTTCATCCATTTTATGAATAAAAAAATCTGTTGACAGCAGGTAGAACTTGATCAGCTCAAAAATCTGGTTTGACTGCTCCGCCTTGATCCCTAAATAATAAAAGGCTTTCCACCTTAAATTAGTGATTACATTATTGGAGGAAGAACTGAAATAATCATTGACGTACTGCTCCACTCCGGCATTATCCAGTTTCAGGTAATACAATTCTTCTCTGATTAACATTGCAGCATGTTTTCGCAGCGCCGGAGAAGCTATATATAAGGCAGGAGGAAGAATTAATAATCCTGTTCCGATCCCTGCCATAGCGATGAATGTTCTTCTTTTCATAACTAAAATGAATGATCTGCGGAGTATAATGACATAGCCGATAAAGTCAATGTTGGATTTGATGCACTAAAAGTAGTAAACGACCCGCTGCCCAGTACAAAAACATTTCTGTATTGATGATGAACCATATTTTTATCCACCACACTGTCTGCCGCAGTTTTACCCATTCTTGTGCCTCCTAAAATATGTCCTTCATTAGGAAAAGGATCAAGAAACTTTAATTTTTCTACAGGAAGACACGACAAGATCCCCGGAAGAACTTTTTTCATGTTTTCCATGCCCCTGAGGGCGTAATCAGATCTGCCTCCTTTAAAATTGATTTCAGGAACCAATTTATCTGAAGTAGTGGTGATATAATTCGTTGAGAGTGGCAAATCTTCAAAAATCATCCGGAAAGAAGTCATGTTTAACCATTTACCTCTTTCAAGCCGGATATTATAAGGTGCATTATTGGTTTCGATCAAACAGGCAGCATAATCCTTACGGTGACTGCCATCATATAACATATAACCGTTCGCATTGACCCAGGTACTGCCCCCGGTATTTTTCAGGTTGTCCAGATAAATTAAGACCTGCATGCCAAGCTGCTCTCCGAACCCTTTACCAGTCAATGGGTTCTGATCACCAGAATTTAACAGGATATTCGAATTAAACATCGGATTGGCCCCCAGAACAATAACCTCTCCGGCAATCTCGAAGTCCTTCCCGTCTTTCACATAGCATACTTTTTTTGCCACGTTGCCTGCGGTTTCCAAACGGTAAACCTGTGCACCATATAAAAGTTCTACCTGAGCGTTTTGATAAACGTCAATACCAGAATTCTCTATCGTGAATTTAGCATCTACCGGGCAAACATCACAACTTGAATTTGCCATACATTGATTTCTTCCTTTTGTACCTCTGCTTGCTCTTGCAGTAGGCTGGCTGATATACTGATTCCCATATTTCTGATGCAGTATTTTATCTATCGGACTGAAATGATGAGGTGGAAGCGGATAGTTAACTTTTCTTGGAAAAGGAGTTCCTTCGGGCCCGGAAATGGCCATTAATTCTTCTGCTTCCTCATAATAGGGATCGAGCTCTTCATAACTGACCGGCCAATCGTTTTCTACACCAAATAACGTCTTCATTTTAAAATCAGAAGGCATAAATCTTGGTGTACATCCCCACCAGCAATTGGAACTTCCTCCAAAAGCAGTGGTAAAAGGCCATCTTTTCTCCGGCGTTTTATTAATGATCTGAGTTTCCCAAGAGTTGCCCGCAGCCGAAGAATCAGCCAGTTCCCCTCTTTTGATCTTCAATCTTTCACTATGCGGGAATAACTGTCCGCGTTCAAGCACAAGAATCCTTTTTACTCCTTTATTCTTTTCCAGATATTTCTTCAGAAAAAACGTAGAAGAGAAGCCTGTACCGACAATAATTAAATCGTAATAATCGTATTTCATTTATTTATTGTTTTTTTCCATCACATGGGGAACTAATAATTGGATGCGTTTTTAAGGAACCAATATAACCATGGAATATCAACAAACATCAAAATGCAAAGCAATGCCGTAAAAAGAAATAAATATAACATAAACCACTTACGTGTATGTAGTTTTTCGGAACCCTGTACCGGAGAATCATTCAATAATCCAATTCTGAGATACCAGGAAAATAATAAAGCGAAAAACGGAAAACTAACCAGTAATTCTATTCTGTCCTTAATCAGGAAAATACCCATAAAAAAGGCAGAGGTAATCGCATAAAAAAACATAGAAACGAGCAAGCTGTTCTCGGTATAAAATTTAAACGATCTCCGGTACTGACCAGCCGTTTCCGGATTGCCAATCATCCTGTATTCAGCAAAACGTTTAGTAGCCATTAAAAATGCACCGCCCATCCAGTAAGCAACAATAATACTGGTTGGAGGAAAAGTGTTGATCCAGTCGAAATCCCATTTGCTGTCCGGAGCACCTAATGCCGGAGAAAATATAAACCAGCCCAAACCAAAACGGATAGGGTTATTCACTGATTCAGACAGTACATCCAGGAATACACGTTCTTTACTCCTGAAAGGCCTTACATTATAAATAACCCCCATAAATAAAAGGAAAGCAGAAAGCAGGATAAACTTATAGGAAATCAGATAAGCTAATGATAAGCCTACAATTGCCAGGGCACCATATTCCAGATAAACTAATTTTGGGTTTACCGTAAAAACAACAGAAGATCTGTTCTTTTTTAAAGGATGGAACCTGTCGAAATCCGCATCCAGGTATTCATTGATCACATAGTTTGCCGATGCAATTAAACAAGTACTGATGATCCCAATAATGATTTTAAAGAACAGGTGGCTGTCTATAGGTGTCTTAAATACGGATAATGCAAACAGCATTCCAGGTACCATGAAAATGTTCTTCACCCAGCTATCCGGGCGGGCGAGGGCTATATAATCTTTAAGACCCGCCTTTTTTTTAACCGTCATTTACAATCTCTTATTTATAATGTTCTTTTAAACTATTTGCAAGCACTGTATATAAACTGCCTGAGTTATATTTATTGATATTGAGGTAGCGTATTTTAGCCTGGGCAGCACATCTTCCATCCAGTTCATCCCGATCACCGATGTAAAGACATTCCGTCGGATCAACATCAAAAAGCCGCATGATATGAAACAAGGCAATTGGTTTCGGTTTCAAGCAATTCACCTGCGTATCAGTAGAAGCAACAACTAAATCTGCTTCAATTTTTAAAGCTTTTAATTTTTCAGTTGCGCTATAGTCTGAATAAACGGCTACTTTAATCTGATGCCCTTTTAGCAGCTGTAAAAATGGGTATATTTCAGCATACCGGCAAGCATATAAATAAGGATTTGGAAATTCAAACATCCATTTTGAGACTACCTTTTTAATTCTTTCCAATGGTACATTGACTTTAGCCGCACACCATTGATATTGTTCAGCTTCCAGGTTATTACTGCAGTAACCTGCTTTTTTTTCACGTTCGGAACGAAAATAATATAGAATCAGAAGATCTTTGAATTGTGCTGGTCTAACTAAATAGTATTTTAGCAAGGCATATAACATTCTTTTTCTTAATCCGGACTGATTGTACAACGTACCATCCACATCAAGAATCAGAACTTTTATTTTCCCCCAATCTATAACATTCACCTATGGCTATTTAAATAATCTTTAAATTTATGAATTATTTGCATTAATTAAAAAGTTTCCAATGACCCGGCATCACTCATATGTGTAAAAACCAATTCAGCTATCTCAAAAACCAAAATATTTGGTACAGTATAATTATTGGGTGTGGTATTTTCGTTCGGCTTTTCCATCTCTTTTATAACCGTTCGCTATGGCTGGATGAAGTTTATCTGGCGACCAGCCTGATCAAAATGAATTATATAGAGCTGAGCCATTCCTTAGCTTATCAGCAAAAAGCCCCGATTGGTTTTTTATGGAGCGTAAAAACATGGGTTAATCTTTTAGGAACGAATGAAATGGTGCTCCGTTTATTCCCTCTTTTATGTGGTATAGCAGCAATTTTCCTTTTCATTCCTGTAGCAAAATATTTTCTTCGTCCAATGGCAGCAGTAGCGGCGGTAGCTATCTTAGCATTGGCCCCCCCTCTTGTTTTCCATTCCGTTGAGATCAAACAATATTCAACTGAGCTGTTTGCCACCATTTTGATCCTTTATATTTATATACGCTATCAGCAGCGCTTAACATGGGGATCACTCCTGACCTGGGGTCTTCTGGGCGCAGTAATCCTCTGGTTCTCTTATTCTTCTATATTTATTCTGGCTGGAATCGCAACAGGGATGAGCTGCAGGAACCTTTACCAAAGAAACTGGAAATTATTCTTCAGGCAACTGGTTCCTTTTCTATTATGGGCAGCTGGTTTTGCCCTGAACTATCTGCTATTCACACACAAACATGCGGAGTCAAAATGGGCAGCAGAATGGTTTGGTTTTTATCATTATTTTATGCCATTGCCTCCTGCTAATATGGAAGAATTACGCTGGTACCCGGCAGCTTTATATCATTTAATAGCATATCCGCTCGGCCTGACCTGGAAATTGTATACAGGAAACTCTATTTTGCTTAAAGCATTGCTGAATACTCCCTGGTTACCTTTAATCGGTTTGTTTTACGGCATTTGGCTTTACATTAAAGAGAAAAGATATGCACTGATCCTGCTATTTCCCTTTTTGTTTGTTTTTCTGGCTTCAGGACTTAAGCTTTACCCTTTAAATGAACGGTTCTGGGTTTTCATTTGTCCGTTGCTTATCCTGTTTATTGTTAAAGGAACAGATCAGCTTGCCTCCTTTTTCAATTCTGACAAGGTAAGCCTGTTATTCTTTGTGCTCTTAATAGCTCCCCCGGTTTATAATTCCGCACAATCATTAGTTTATCCTGATGAATTCATCATTCATAAAAGATCTTTTCAAAAGCAAGCGCTGACTTATGTGAACAGCCATTTTAAACCAGGTGACTTAGTTTATGTGTATTGGAATGATCTGCCCGGTTATCGTTTTTACAAACACACCTACCCCTATAATTTTACAGCACTAGAAGGAGGAGATTATCGTAAAATTTCAACCAGCTATCCTGACTATTTGAATCATTTACAAAAGGATTTCAAATCATTTGAAGGCAGGAAAAGGATCTGGGTGATTTACAATCATCTAATTTTAACTGATATTGGCGATGAAATAGATCAGCCTGCGTGGTATTATTTAAAAAATGTCAATCCAACAGACCGCCTGATGAGCTACCTCGCCCCATTGGGGAAACAGGAAAATGTTTACACCTCATTTGATGTAAAGGTTACTTTGATTACCTTAAAATAAATTAAAAAGCGGCTCTTCAAAAAAGAAGAGCCGCTTGATTCAGCTATGTTTTATGAACCCGTGGGCAGCGGTAGTTTATTCCCCGAAGTATTAATCTTGTACCAGGTTTTATTTTCATAAAGCGCACCTTCATGTTTGCCTTTATGCTGATTAACATCGATTCCCAATACTTTACCTTGGTAATAAAAGCCAACATTACCGGCAGTAATCGTATGTCCTACAATGATTCTTTTCACTTTGTAAAGCGAGAGTGTCTGGTCAACTTCTTCCGGGGTTGCTTTGGGTTCGATAAAATATCCGCGGTACCAAAACAAAGAAGAACGTGTACCATCAAAGAATTTTCTGGTCACACTGTCCGTTATTAAATCACGCTTTTTAGCTTTGTCGTAATACGGGCGGCATTTAGTATTGATTTCAGTCAAACCCATTTTCAACGTATTGATTACTGGTGCAACTCCTGCATGCAGGCAAAGGTTATCTCCAATTTTCTCAATCAGATTTTTACTCCTCAGCCAGCGTCCCATTTCTGTGTCCTGACTATAAAGGTCTTTATAATCCAGTCCCATGAGCTTTGCATTTTCAAAATATTTAGTCTCTACATAACGTAAGTCGCCGCTCAGGTTCATTATATCGTGGTTGCCCAGAATAGTGTGCAGATACCCCCCTTTAGTTTTAGCCTCCTGTTCCAGCTTATAAAGCAACCAGAGCGTAGCCGGAACCTCTTTTCCACGGTCAAACAAGTCGCCGCAGATCACCAGGTGTCCTTTTCCAAAAATCCAGTGATACTGTTCATCCATTATTTTATTGGCCAGCAACAGCTTTCTGAAAGCCTCAAACTCTCCTTCTATATCAGAAAGTGCGATCATCCGGTCTGGCTGTTTAAATTCCGCAGGTTCATTATTTAAAACCCGCTGCAATTTCACCGTAAAATCCCATTCCGGATGGTCAGAAAACTGAACTTTTAAAGGAAGGCCAGTTTGAGCTGTGGCCGGAAAATTTTGAACCTTGGCCTTTCGGACACCATCTTCTAAAACAATACTCCGCACCTCTATTTGCTCTTTTTTATAAAGAACATAAGGGCCGTCGTTCAGGTTTGCATGGCCAGCAGTATCAGGACTAAGCAGTCCTGTACTGTGGATTAAAAGCGGCAACACCAGCGTTAGTAAATTCATATGCTAATTTATTTATAACCTGGATTTTGTTCCATATTTGGATTTGCATTCATTTCAGCTAAAGGGATTGGCAGCACAGTTCTCAAAGAAGTGTTTGCTACAGGTATAGTAAGACCACCTGTACGATATTTAACAAATCCTGCCTTGTTGCGTGTCAAATCAAACAAACGGTGTCCCTCAAAAGCGAACTCTTTACGGTTCTCAACAAGAATAAGATTTTGTAAAACTGTCCCGGTTTCCGTAGTGGTTGGTTTTGTTGTATCTGCACGTTTCGCAACCACATCCAGATCGGCGGCCGCTAAACCATCTTTCCCCTGTTTTGCCCTTGCTTCTGCTCTGATTAAATAAACCTCTGATAAACGGATCACTTTAACCCCTTCCTCATAAGTGGAAATATTGTTATACTTCGTGATCACAAAAGCAGGATCTTCACCCCCGCTGCCGCTTCTTTTACTTTTAGTCATAAAACCTCTGCGCACATCAGTACTCTTATACAGATTATACAAATCATCAGTCGCCAGACCGTCTCCATAACTCGCTCCCTGCAATAAAAAGCTTGATAGCGCATCCTGAGCCAGGTTATCTGTCAGTGTATACTGCACTTCAAAGATAGCCTCACTATTGTTCTGAGTCCTGAAATTCGTCGAACCAGTTACATAATTAGCATTGCTTAATAAAGTGTACTTATTACTGCTGATCACCTCAGTAGCCAATGCTTCGGCATTTACCCAGTCGCCCATATACAAATATACTCTGGACAATAAAGCTTTTGCCGCATAATGTGCAATGTGACCTCTATTAGAAGCACTAAAGCCTATCGGCGCTGTTGCAGGAAGCAAAGTAATTGCTTTTTGCAGATCACTAACCAGTTGTGTATACCCTTCTTTAACGGTATTTCTCTTTGGAGAAATCACATCTTCTTTATTGGTACCGCTTTTAATCACAACCGGGACTCCGATATGGCCGGCATCAGCCGACGCGTTATAAGGCGCAGCGTATAAACGCAATAAATCAAAATGAGCTAATGCCCTTAATGTATAAGCCTCACCGATCAGGTGCTTCATTTCACCGGATTCCGTTTCAGGAACGACCAACTGCTCCCCTTTGGAAATAATGATATTTGCATTCACAATGGTTTTATACAATGTATTCCATGAACCTGAAGCAGTACCGTCATTTACCGTTGCAATGTACTGATCATAACTTGTGTACCGGTTAGAATTCCTTCTGCTGATATACAGATTATCTGCCATCACATCTGGCAATATGACTAAACTGCGGCCATAATAAGCAGCGCTTTGTAAAAGACTATAAGTCCCCATCACAGCTGCCCTGGTACTTGGCAAATCTACAACTACCATATTCACATCCGTTTGCTGCTCCGGGTTAATTTCCAGAAAGTCCTTTTTACAAGAGCCAAAGGATAAGGCCACCACGATTAATGGTAATATTTTATATACTTGTTTCATCCTGTATAGATTAGAATTTAAGATCAATGCCCAAAAGAGCAGTTTTATAAATAGGAACATTTTTGTCTAAAAGACCATCTATTCCTACCTCCGGGTCGAAACTGATACGCTTGTCTTTGATATAAGTAAACAGGTTATTCGCTCTGAAATAAACCTTTGCACTGGCCAGATTAATAGATCTGATCCATTTAGAAGGCAACTGGTAACCCAGAGAAACATCACGCAAACGGATATAATCACCATTGTAAAGGAAACGGGAAGAACCCTGGCTGGAAGGACCTGATTGGGTTCCTGTAAATACAATTTTAGGTTGATCGGTAATATCACCAGGATTACGCCATCTATGCTCATAAGTATAACGCGTCATCCTTGTGGTCGGCGTGAAACCACCTGATCCATCAGAAAAACTTGTCGCTCCGTAATTATCATAAACCTTGTTTCCAAAATTAAAGTACAGCTGGAAGCTCAAAGAGAAACCTTTATAAGTGAACGTATTCGTTAATCCGCCAAAAACCTTTGGCAATGCACTTCCCTGGTTAAACTGGGTTGCAGATCCATAATTATTAGTCGTCTTTGATTTCGTTTCATCTGTATACCACAGCGCCTCTCCATTTGCAGGATCTACACCAGCATACCCTACCATATACAACTGGTAAAAATCACCTCCAACAAAGCGGTTATAACTACCAGAAACAATCGGACTGTTTAAGGCAGTGATCTTATTGTTCATCGTAGAAATATTGAAATTAGTTGTCCAGCCAAAACCGTCACTTTCAGACTTCAGGTTGATACTGTTCAGCTCTAATTCCAGTCCGCTATTTTTCATTGCACCAATATTATCGGTATAACTCGTTAAACCGTTGGTTGCTGAAATAGGCCTGCTTAACAAAAGATCTGACGTAGTACGTGTATAGTATTCTACGGTACCTGTTAACCTGTTTTTAAGGATTCCGAAGTCCAGGCCAATATTAAACGGTTTGTTTTTCTCCCAGGTAAGCTGGTTATTTCCATAATTAGAGAACTCCAGACCCGGTGCATTGTCATAGTCAGAGCTTTTGTATAATGCCCTGGAAACAAAATTACCAATGTCCTGATTTCCATTTACCCCGTAACTTGTACGTAACTTAAGGTCTGAAATCACATCCTGTCCTTCCATAAAATGTTCACGGCTGATATTCCATGAACCACCAAGCGACCAGAAATTACCATATCTGTTCTCAGAACCAAATCTGGAAGAACCATCCCGGCGCACAGAAGCACTCAGATAATATTTTGATTTATAATCAAAGGAAGCATTAAAAAATGCAGAATTAAGTGCATTTGAAGTTGCATTAGAACCCCCGCCAACTAATATCGAAGCATTGTCCAGTGTATAAGTATTCGGCAGGAAATTACGTTTGGTTATACTATTACCTACTTCGTTTACCTTCTGAGCCTCATAGCCTGCATAAGTTTTAAGACCATAATCACCCAGTGTTTTATTGAAACGTACAATAGTCGTATTTACCCAGTTTGAAGAACGTCCGGTACCAGCAGTCGCTCTTCCGCCATCTGTACGGGAAGTACCTACTCCGGATTTATTGTAATCGGTTGTTTCTTCATAAACAAAATTGATATTCGACTGGTTTTCTATTGATAACGACGGTAACAATTGGTATTTAGCCAGAAAATTACCCAGCATTCCATAAGAATTACTTCTGCTGAAGCTTTCTTTAACCTGAGCTACCGGATTATACCTGTTAAAATAGCTGAAATCATAAGTACCGTCATCATTATAAGCCTTTAACCAAGGCTGATAAATGGAGTACATGCGTACTGGATTTCCAAATGTACTGCCATCTGCTTGTGTCTGGTTCTTTCGGTAATTGACTTGCAGGCCACCAACAAAAGAAAGATTTTCTGTAGCCTGGTTACTCAATTTCAAATTAGCTGTACTGCGGGAAAACTCACTGCCAAGCAATGGGGCTTTCGCTACATAATGACTTCCGGAAACATAAAACTTAGTTTTTTCTGTTCCGCCACTTGCAGAAAGATCGTATTGATTATAGGTTCCCGTGCGGGTAAGCAAATCAAACCAATCTGTATTTACATTAGGGTCAACAGCATTATCAACCAGTGCTTTATCAAAAAGAGCAGCATCATTCCCTTTATTTACCCAACCCTCTTTTAAGAGTTCCAGCATTTCTTGTGTATTTAAAGATTGATGCCCTTTAATGTTCGTTACATTATTTGCACCGAACTGTGCAGAGGCATTAATGACTGTCTTTCCTGCTACCCCACTTTTTGTGGTAATCAGGATCACCCCATTTGCAGCTCTTGATCCGTAGATAGAGGCTGCAGAAGCATCTTTTAAAACCGTTACCGATTCCACGTCAAAACTATTCAGACTGCTGATCAGACCAGATTCTAAAGGAATCCCATCTACTACATACAAAGGTCCGCTGCCAGCATTTACAGAGCCGATACCGCGAATCCTCACATTAGGCACAGCGCCCGGTTGTCCCGAACCATTGGAAGAAACTAATCCGGCAACATTTCCCTGTAAAGTTTCCTGAATACTTGCCCGCGGGCTTCCGTTGATCAAATCAGCCTTTAATGTTTTAGCTGATCCGGTAAAAGAAGACTTGGTTTGTGTACCGTAGGCAACCACCATAACTTCATTTAAATCTTCATTGGATGGTGTTAAGGTAATATTTCTGACCACATCGTCTTTATTCAGCTCAACAGTTGATAAATGCTTTTCATAACCAATAAAACTTGCTGTCAATACGTATTTACCCGGTTTTGAAAGGTTAAAGATATATTCTCCATTGCCATTGGTTTGCGCACTCTGTTTAAAATTATCAGCACTAAGGATAATGCTTACCCCAGGTAATGGCATTCCTTTTTCATCTAAAACGCGTCCTCTAAGCACTGTGATCTTGTAATAATCCTCAGAACCGCTTAAAGTCAGGTCTGTTCTTTTCAGCAGCACATTATTTCCAACGATCTTAAAGGTTAAAGGCAATACTTTGGTACATTCATTTAAAACTGTTTCTATGGAAGCCGTTTTAACATCGATAGACATTTTGATTCCACGAATATCATGTGCATCATAAAAAAAGACATAACCGGTCTGCTTTTTAATGGATTCCAGAATCCTTTCTAAAGAAACATTTTTTTCCTTCAGACTAATCTGGCTGTATCCCTTTGCACTGGCTTGCATCAAGGCCAGAAACAACAAGATTGTGGTCAATTTCATAATGAGCAGTAATTTAGGGGGTAGCCATGTCTTGGACATAGCTCTGGTAATAGCATAAAAATTCATACTTTTGTGAGGTTGGGTTAATACAGTAAATTCTCTAAAATTTGTTTCTCCCGGATCTTTGCCGGGATGGGTTAACTCAGCTTATTCCGCAGTTGTGCTCCAACACTTCTGCGGTTTTTTATAAGTTACCCTTCAGATGATCAATGCTTTTGTAGTTTTCTTTTCATAACGTTTGAGTTTTTTGGTGAGTTTGGTTGGTTATTTACAGGTTATAGTTTTATTTAGTCACAGTAATTTTCTTACCGTCAATTCTGAAATGCACTTTAAAAAAGCTCAGGATATCCAATACCTCTGAGAGATTTATATTGCGGTGGATCTCTCCGGAAAACTGTCTTCCCGGAAGATTCCCTTCATAGCTTACTTCCACATCATACCATCTGGACACTGCACGCATTACCGTTTGCAGGTCTGCATCCTTAAAACTGAACATTCCATTTTTCCAGGCTATTGCCTCTTCTGTATTGCTAAGATTGACATTCAATTGATTTCCCAGTAAAACAGCTTGCTGTCCGGGTTTTAAGAAAACGCTTCCGCTGGTACCCATCTGCGCGGTTACTTTAACTGAGCCTTCGAGTAAAGTGGTTTTTACAGCCTGCTCATCTGTATAAGAATTGATATTGAAATGTGTGCCCAGTACTTCTACCGTCTGGGTTAGCGAACTTACGCTGAAAGGTTTAGCCGGATGTATTTTAGCCACTTCAAAATAGGCCTCTCCCGTTAAACTCACCCGGCGTTCACTACCAGTAAATACTGCAGGGTAACGTAAAGATGAAGCTGCATTCAGCCAGACTTTAGTTCCATCAGGCAAATTAATTTGGTATTGTCCGCCTTTAGGAGTTGCAATCGTGTTCATCGCAGTTTGACGCTCCTCCTTGTGCGTACCTTGATCAGAAACAGTATAAACCAGCTGGCCATCTTTAGTTTTGGTGATAATAATTCCTGCCTGTTCAGCAAGCTGGCCATTATCTGCTCCGTCTAAAGTAATTTTCTTACCATTAGCCAGTGTTAAAGTCGCTTTATTCCCTCCGGGTAAAATTTGCGGTGCTTGTTCCTTTTGAGTCAATAAAGCCAGTTGATGCGCAGGTAATTTAAAAAAATACACCCCAGCAGAAAGCATCAGCAGCACTGCCGCTGCTCCTGCGATACGGGGCCATAAATTACGCTGAGGTTTTTCATGAATGGGTAACCTAATCCAGATCCGGTCTGCAGCCTGTTCCAGTTCATCAGCGGTCAGCGGATCAGCCGTATCCTGTTCAAATTTAAGATACCATGTTTCTACAATTGCTTTTTCAGCAGCTGTACAGTTTCCTGACCGGTATTTCTCTAGTAATTCTTTGGCATCCATGGGCTTTAACCGCTTATTACAACTATAGACGGTTAGCCCGGGTATTGGGCGTAAAAGAAAATGAAAATAATTTAGTAACCGGCGATGTACAGCAGATAAACGAAGATTCCCAATTTGCTCCTGAGGACTTTCAGCGCATTGTTCACATGTTTTTTGACTGTCTTTTCAGAAAGGTCCAGTTTCACTGCAATTTCCCGGTGCGAAAGATTAGCTTTTCTGCTCAATTCAAACACCTCCCTCATCTTTGGTGTTAATGCGCCAATCTCTTTTTCAATGAGGGCAGTCAGTTCATTTTCCCTGACCCGATGGTCTGTGATCGCTTCGCTTCCATCCATAAAATGCTGAAGCGAAGTCATATAAGAAGAGGCTACTTTTTTGTGAGAAATGACATCAATCACACGGTTGCGAACTGCCTGATAAAGATACCCTGAAAGCTGTGTTTTTAAAATCAGTTGTCCCCTTTTAGTCCAGAGTGTGGTAAACAATTCATGTACCACATCATCTGCTTCCTGCTGATCTCTAAGCCTATTGTAAGCATGAATGTACAATACCCCCTTATACCTATTGTATATTTCGGTAAAAGCAGCTTTGTCGCCATCCTTCAAAAAGGCAATTAAATCGTGATCAGCTAATGTTTTATAAGAGGCCATAAATAGAATCAACCCGTGTTTGATGGAAGATCCCGGTCAATATTAATTAAATTTTATGTAAAAGCTTTAAGCATTCCATGTAATCAAATTGTTAAGACCGGGATAAAACACTGAAATTGACTCACATTAACCTATTATTTGAAAAATGGATTCACTCTGAAATATTGACCACCTTCAAAACTCACCACATAATCAGACTTAAAATGAGTACTCTTTAAATAGTAGTCGGTCGTAATGATCTGAGCTCCTGAAGCGCATGCTGCCCCGAAGTTAGAACGGTCATTACGGCGTGCCTCCTGCGTATCAGAATCTGCGCGGGTACGAATAATATATCGTGCGTCCGACCATTTTCTCAATTTCGCCAATCCACCTTTCAAAGTCAGAAAATCACTTCTGAAATCCAGGTCCTGAATATGAAAAACTTTAAAGCCCGATGAATTCATTTCTTGAGCTGTATCGTAAGGAGCCTGATCTTTTGCCCAATCCAATCCCCGTGGATGCGCATATTTCTCTCCTTTTGCATCTGCGTACACATCAATTTCAAGGTTTCTCAACCCCATATCAAGCTGCTGGATTATCCCGATATGTTCATAGTCTATTTTGCTGGCCGATACAGAATCTTTTTTCCTGAATACTCCGAACAAATGGGGGTCAATCGCTTTTTTATAACTGTTATGTGATCCGATAACCTGGATCTTATTAATTGGTAAGTTATCTCCATCTTTTGGTATCAATAAAGGAAATACGAACAAAAGCAATGCGCTGGAAACGGTCTTTATCATAAGTCTTAAAAAAAGAACAGCTTTAAAATTCCGCCAAAGATGTAGCTCTCAGTTTAATACGGATATACATTGAAGTTATTAAATTGTTAAGAACAATCAACACATGTTATTATTATGACAACATATGAATAACTTTTAAGTATTAATAAAGTCAGGTAAATATTTAAGAGAATGAAGAGGTCATGAAGTAAACAAGGTTTGACACCTAAGAGTTATGTTTACTTAATAAACCTTTTAGCTCGTCTAATTGCTGTTCAAGAATTCTGCATTTTAGCAGATTTGTCATGTACTCCATGGACAACCCACCTTTTTGTTCACTAACTAATGAATCAAGTTCGTCTGCCACGAATCCTGACTTTGCATTGAACTCCACTATATCGAGAAATAAATCATTGTTTGCGCCCATTGTGTATGTTTAAGATTAAATATGCTTTCAGCTCTGTCAGATGAAATTAATTCAATAATATCAACGGGTTTATATTATTACGGCAACTATAGCTAAAATTACGTGAAGTGCTAAAAAACGACAAAATCCCGTATCTATCAGCATGATTTTCCCGGGATTATTTTAACAGCAGAATAAAGAAATTAAAAGGATTGTCCGTTTTGCGGACAACCCAAAATCAGTTTAGCCTAAAGATTAATCTTCCTGGCTGCAACCAATTACTCCCTTAATGGTAAGTGCAGAAACACCAGACGCATTCACGGCTTCAACGCCTATTGCACCATATGAGCCGCAATTAATTCCGACACTCGTATAATTATTAGTTGTTGTGTACAAGAATTTGCCATTCAAATACCAATTGTAGCCTGTTGCACCAGGTACAAGCCCGACACCAACCAGCGTGCGCCCTTTTCCATTATAATTAGCATAACTAAAAACAGGAGCGTCAGGAACAGCAAAATAAACTGTTGATGATGCGGTAGCTGGAGTTTCTTTAATTCCCCCGCTAAAAGAAGATAACGTACCGATTGACAATACAGCTACCATTAATAAATATTTTTTCATAAAACATAATTAGTTCCTATAAATATATCTAAAATATCATTACAGAACAATATAAACAACTTTTAATTACTTAAAAATATCAAATACTATATTACTGCACAACACAAGTTAAATACCTGGTTATTGAAATTTATACCTGATTACAAGAATTATAAAACCAACAGGTTCATCCTTTGTTTAAGTCTCTGTAAATCAAATTATTCACTTAATATTCAGACCATGAAAAAGTCATTAATGATGCTATTGCTCTGCGCATTCTGCTTCACAACGTTTGCAATGCCCCAACAGGACACTACAAAACAAAGACAGGATACTACGAAGAAACGTATGGACAAAAAGTCTCCGGCAGGCAAAAAGACGACAAAGAAAAAGGGGTGGCCAGCAAATGATACCCTTAAAAGAACCGATCAAAGGTCAGATACGACCATGAAACCACCTCAGAACTAATTGATTACAACAGGGAATGCAGGTGAGTACACCTGCATTCCCTATGTTTTATCGGCTATAAATTCGGCTGTTGCTCCTAATTCCTTTAAATCACTGACCAAAAATTTAAGGTTAACCAGGTAGCCCTGGGCAACTTCAATCTCCTTTTGTTTAGCTAATGCTAAAGCTTCTTGCGGAGTTAGTTTTAAGCAGGCTTTTAAATAATTTACAATTTTTATTTTTTGAGGACCAATATCCCTGACTATAACTTTTCCACTGGTATAACATTCCGACCGGTCGGCATCTGCCTCTTCAATACTATCATTATCTTGTTCTTCCTCAACTGAACTATACATTTCGCCCCATAACTCAATAGTCAAATCAAAATCGGTATTTAACAAACTGATTAATTTAGCATTATCCTGATCAACCTTTTGTATGCTCAATAACTTTGCTGCAAAATCATTTAAATCTTCAGCAACTTTCACAGGTTCCCAGCCTCCACCACCATGCCATGAAAAATAGACAGGAAAGCCTTGCTCCTGCTCCAATAAATCCACAAAAAAAGGATCATCCATAGCATTGGAACAGATCACGTACCAGCTTTCTTTGAAGTCAGCAGGTTTTGCACCCGTATATATTTCACCAGTTATTCCATTAAACCTATAACCAGCTTGAAATTTCTCAAATGTGCTGACTTCAGGATAATTCTGCGGAAGATAAGGATTGTCCGCTACGATTTTCTTCTCTATAAATTTTCTGATCTCCGAATGCAATTCCATTTCGCAAGATAATTATAATTCATAATCTAAAGCTTTTTGCCTGATAAAAGCCAGGCTACCTTCCGCCAGCTCCTGCGCATTATGCCTGGAAGGATGCCATAGATTAACACGTTCCGACATTCCAGGAATAGAAGATGAAAAATTCTCCAACACCAATGCGCCATCGTAATTAATTTTTGCCAGCGCTGCAAAAAGATCATCCCAGTTTACGTTTCCTTCTCCTGGCATACCACGATTACTCTCTGTGATATGCAGATGCTTTAAATGACTGCCGCTATTGAGCACCGGATCACGAAAATTGTCCTCTTCAATATTCATATGAAAGGTATCCAGATGAAGTGCCAAAGCAGGTGAGCCCACCTGTTCAATTAAATCCAGTACATCAGCAGCACAGGTGCATACATAACTTTCATAACGGTTAACAGGCTCCAGACACATCGTTATTCCTAAACGGCTGGCATAATCAGCACAGACAGCTAATACCTGAACAAGAATTTCATTTTCCTGTGTCGTCTTTACTGCCCCTGAAAAAACGCCAATGCCACTGTGAAGTACTCCTGCAAGAATTGCAGATTCCAGTTCGGCTGCTTTATCAAGTGCCGATTTAATCGCCTCGTATGCCTGATCAGGATAAAAAGGAATATGGCAATTGGCAGGAAGATTAAAGGAACAAATCGCCTGAATTTGATTTTCCTTTAATTGTTTACGTACCGTTGCAGTATCAATATTCATCGAAGGAGGCAATAAGATCTCCAGGAGATCAAATCCTGCTGCTGCTGTTTTTTGAATTGCATAGGCTCCTTCTATAGCCTTCCATTCTGGCAGTACCCATGATAATAAAGATGCACCGAATTTTACCATATTAGCTTCTTATGTTATAAGTTTAATCAATAGCAAGCTAACCTAATTTTAGTAACAGAAAGAATTTTATACTCTTGTAAGGTAAAAGCAGATTACAGTATGCAGCCTCAATTGGGTAAATTAGCAGCTCGGAAAACAAACAGCCCATGAATAATTCAGAATTAAAAAATATCAAAGAAAGATCATTAAAAATCAGACACCTCTATCATCAATTAGAGCAACAACACCACGGTAGTAAATGGTCAGTGGAAGAAGATGCACTGGCTTTCCTTACTGATGCAGGACTGGTTGGAAGATTAACTATGTCTCAGCAAGGGCGCTGGCCAAAAGGTGACCAGGCTATTCCTGAACTGGAACATAAATTAGGAGAATGTATCTGGTGGTTAACTGTGCTTGCAGAAAGAATGAATATGGACATTAATGAGGTTACGGATAAATTCCTGACGAAAACAGAAAACTTACTGAAAAAGTAATTATTATGAAAAAAGGTCTTAACAAATTAATTGTTAAGACCTTTTTTAGTATTCAGTATCCGGAAGCAGATTCGAACTGCCACGCCTTTTCAAGCGCCACCCCCTCAAGGTGGTGCGTCTGCCAATTTCGCCACCCGGATATCTTGTGAGGTGCAAATATATATTTATTCGCTATAATCAGGCAACTATTTTGAAAATTATAAATTTATAACCAACCCATCATACCCTAACCTTATATTTTCCGGCAATTCTTTTTCCACATCCGCATGTTTCCCCATATTATGGCCGATATGTGTAAAATATGTCGTCTGTGCACCGATTTCCTGTGCAAAAGCAATAGCTTCCCCCAAAGTAAAATGCGAAATATGGTCCTCCACCTGCAAAGCGTTTACTACCAATACCTTCGTTCCCTTTATTTTAGCTATCGTTTCCTGCGGAATAGTTTTCGCATCCGTGATATACGTAAAATTATTAATTCTGAAACCCAGGATCGGCAGTTTATAGTGCATAATCTGTAAAGGGATCAATTCCGTTTTTCCAATATAAAAATTCTCTGCAGCAATCGTATGTACGTTGATCTGCGGAATGCCCGGATAAACCTTTTCTGCGAAAATATAAGAGAATTCTCTTTTTAAAGCTTCCTGAACCCTTGCTGTTGCATAAATATCAATATTCTTATGCAGCAAATAATTGAAAGGGCGTATGTCATCCAAACCCGCAACATGATCCTTATGTTCATGCGTGTACACAATCGCATCCAGATCCTTTACACCGGCACGCAGCATCTGGTACCTGAAATCAGGCCCGCTATCTATTACAATTGTCTTGTCACCCGTTTCCACCAATACCGATACCCGCAGACGATTGTCCCTTGGATCATCAGAATGGCAAACTTCACAATTGCAGCAAATCACAGGAATTCCCTGGGAAGTGCCAGTACCTAAAAATGTAATTTTCAAAAGCAGCTGGTTTATACGATCCTGTTTTAAAATTAAAACAGACTCTAATGTAGTCCAAAAATAACAAAAAAAAAGGGTTCAGACCTCTTGTCTGAACCCTCATTTACCATTAAGCTGATTACCGCAAATCAACTACTTCAACACCAGGATATTTCCTTGCATCAAATGCAAATGTTGATTCCGGAACTTTCGCATTGCCCATAAACGATTTTATGGCATACGTATATTTATTACCGTTTTTGTCCAGAATTAAAACATTGGCCAATTGTTTAGCCACTTTATCAATGCTCAAGCGGATTTTAAAATAAGAAGTCTTTGAATCTGTTGGCGATAAATCTATCATTTGATAAACCTTTGCACCCACTTTCTGATCACCAGTATAAAGATACTTAAACCCCTTTTCATACAAAGTAAACACCTTTGCAGGGTTTAATGCGTCACTGCTGTTATCTGCAGCTGATACCTGTACCTCCTTATCTTTTTTCAGATAAGTCCACTGGCTTTTCCCATCACTGATCATATCCTGATCAGTCATAATCACTTTATACTGATTAGCAGCAGCCTTTGCAATCAAAGTACCCTGCTGAGTTTCCTTTACCTTATTTTGAGGGCTCTCCAGTGTAAAAGTAAAATCTGCCTTTACTACGCCATAAGACTTATATTTCTTGCTTACATCCGCTAAAATAGCCTTCGCTTTAACATCCTGCTGAGCATAACCACCAAAACTTATTCCTGATAAAATCAGTAACGCACCTACTATCTTCTTCATCTGCTCTTCTAATTATTTCTTCAGGTCGTTCAATAACTGTTCCAATTGATGCTCATCAAGCACTAATACCTCTCTTGCTTTACTTCCCTCAAAAGGACCAACGATACCAAAAGCCTCCAGCTGATCGATAATTCTGCCCGCTCTGTTATAGCCCAGCTTCATTTTTCTTTGGATCAGAGAAGTAGAGCCCTGCTGATGCATTACAATCAGTCTGGCTGCATCCTCAAACATCACGTCACGATCATTCGGATCAAAATCAGACTTGGCAGATTCTGCCGCCTCATCCAGATATTCAGGTAACTGATAAGCCTCCGCATAACCGCGCTGATTACCAATAAACTCAGAAATACGATCAACTTCTGGTGTATCCACAAATGCACACTGTAGCCTGATCAGATCATTTCCGGTAGACAATAACATATCCCCGCGACCAATCAGCTGATCTGCACCCCCACTATCCAGGATAGTCCTCGAGTCAATTTTAGACAATACCCTGAAAGCAAGCCTTGCCGGGAAATTCGCCTTAATTGTACCCGTAATAATATTTACCGAAGGGCGCTGCGTGGCCAGTACCAGGTGAATACCTACCGCACGTGCTAATTGGGCCAGACGGGCAATCGGCGTTTCCACCTCTTTACCAGCGGTCATCATTAAATCGGCAAACTCATCTACAATCAGTACAATATAAGGTAAGAAACGGTGTGAATTATTTGGATTCAGCTTGCGTTTGATGAACTTCTCATTGTACTCTTTCAAATTTCTCACCTGTGCATCCTTCAACAGATCGTAACGCTGATCCATTTCAATACACAATGAATTTAAAGTATGAATTACCTTTTTAGTATCCGTAATAATCGCATCAGCCTCTCCCGGAAGTTTGGCCAGGAAATGCCGCTCAATCTTATTAAATAATGTCAGCTCCACTTTCTTTGGATCGACCAATACAAACTTAAGCTGCGAAGGATGTTTCTTATACAACAGAGAAACCAGGATCGCATTAATACCTACAGATTTACCTTGTCCGGTAGCTCCTGCGACCAGTAAATGGGGCATTTTAGCCAGATCGGCAATATAAACCTCATTAGAAATAGTTTTTCCTAAAGCAATAGGCAGATCCATATCTGTTTTCTGGAACTTTTCAGTATTCAGAATACTTCTCATGGATACCATTTCCGGGTGCATATTCGGGACCTCTATACCAATAGTACCTTTTCCGGGCATCGGTGCAATAATACGAATACCCAATGCTGCTAAACTTAAGGCAATATCATCCTCCAGGTTCTTGATTTTCGAAATCCTGACTCCGGGAGCAGGAATAATCTCATAAAGCGTTACTGTCGGACCAATCGTGGCCTTGATTTTATCAATCTCAATATTATAATGATTCAGCGTCTCAACAATTTTATTTTTGTTGGCCTCTAACTCGTCTGCATTGACAGAAATCTTGTTCGAACCATAGTTCTCCAATAATTCCAGATGAGGATAAACATAACTTGATAAATCCAATGTTGGATCGTAATTACCAAACTGCTCTACCAGGTCATCCGATTTCTTTTCCTCTTCAGTTTTCTGAATCGTTAATTGCGGCTCTGGTTTAACCTCTTCAAAGATCAATTCCTTAATTGGCTCTACTGCCGGAGAAAGAATGATCGGTGCATTCATCATATTCAGTATAGGCGCTTTGGGCACGATAACTTCCGGTTCAGCTTCTTTCTCTTCGAAACGGCTTGGTGTTAACGTGATATTCTGCTGTTCCTTTTTACGTTCTGAAGCCAGTCTGTCATTTAAGGTGAACTCTATCTGATCAGGACGCTCTATATTTTCTTTCACTGCCACAGGCGATGGACGTTCTGCCGGCTCTTTAAAATCAGAAAAAGCATTACCTGAAGCTTCAGGGATGATCTCTTCCTCTTCTTCAACGCGTACCCTTTCCGGGAATTTAAAGTCGATGTTATAAGCAATGATTAAAATTGTCAGTCCTAAAAAGGCAATCAGCCCGCCAACCCCGGTTACACCAACCTGGGCAACCAGTAAGCGGTTAGTCCAATACCCGATTTCCCCTTCCAGATAATGTGGAGAATCAGCAATGAAAGAATGCAGGAACCCAAAAGTAAGCGACAGGAACAGCAGGAAAAACAAGCTGTAACCCAGCGTTTTTTCCAGTGCAAATATTTTAACCTTGAATAACAGGCGGTAACCGATAACAAAGAAAACGAATACAAATAAAAAGGAAGCGACACCAAACCACTCATAGATAAACTGATGAGATAATAAAGCACCAAACTTGCCCAGCCAGTTTTGTACCACAAAAGGGATATTGTGCTGCTGTAGTTCTTCTACTGTTTTAAAAAGATTGCTCCAGCCACCATTTGCATCAATTACATAACTATAATCTTCCTGCCAGGTAAACAGGTAGGAAGTGAAAGCCACAAGGAAATAGATGGATAGAATCAGGAAAAACAAGCCTGCAATTTTTAAAACCCTTTCATCCTGAAAATTCAGTGAAGGTATCCGTTCAAATCTTGCTCTTGGTTCTTTGGACGATGCTTTTGAACCTGGCTTCTCCCCGTATTCGTTTTTGAATGAATTAGATTTAAATTGGTTTCCCCTTAACGACATTTTTCGTAACTGTATTAATAAACAACAAATATAAAATATATAGTTGTATGAGTTCTGTTATGCTGATTTATAACAGCACAATAAATTTATAAATCCCAAATCCGCTGTCTGATCCTTTTGATATAATGGCGGACATCTAAAATAAGCACAGCCATGATATAAAAAACAATAGGAAAACCTACTGCCAGAAAAGAAGAATAGATAAAGAATAATCTGATTTTACTGATCGACATGTCAAAACGGTCTGCGATATAAGTACAGACCCCAAAACTTTGCTTCTCGAAATAGGTAACGATGCTCTGAAACATGCTTTTAATTTAATAACGGGCAACTGCAATAATCATACCCTAAGCAGGAACTCTTATAAACAGCAATGCCAATAGCAATTTAAACATTTTTTCTCAGATCAAGATTTCTTTTTTATTGCCCGGAAACTTATAATAAACCTGATTTTTCAAGAATTACCTGCATTTCCTGCTGCAACTTTAAAGCTTCTTCCCTCGCTTTCTCCGCAAAATCTTCCCCTTTACCTGCGTAAATAATCCCTCTTGATGAATTAATCAGCAAGCCACAGGTATCATTTAAGCCGAATTCACAGACATCTGCCAGGCTTCCGCCTTGTGCACCAACACCAGGGACCAATAGAAAATTATCTGGTGCAAGCCTTCTGATATTCGCAAACTCAGCTCCTCTTGTAGCCCCGACAACATACATCAGCTGATCGCTGTTTCCCCATTTTGAAGATACACGGATCACTTCTTCATAAAGTTTTCCATCTGCGTTTTCAAACAATTGGAAATCACTATGGCTCTCATTTGAAGTCAGCGCCAGCAAAATCACCCATTTATCCTCATACTTTAAAAAAGGCCCTACAGAATCTTTTCCCATGTAAGGGGCAACTGTAATAGCATCGAAACTCATTCCCGATTTCTCTGCATTGAAAAAAGCATCCGCATACATCGCAGACGTATTTCCTATATCCCCTCTTTTCGCATCGGCAATGGTAAAAATATCTTCGGGAATATGGGCCCATGTTTTCAATAAACTCTCCCAGCCTTTCAAACCTCTTGATTCATAGAACGCTGTGTTTGGCTTATAGGCCACACACAGATCTTTGGTCGCATCAATAATTTGTTTGTTGAATTCAAATATCGGATCTTCAAAACTCAACAAGTGTTTTGGAAGATTTTCCAATACCGGATCGAGTCCAACACATAAAAACGATTTTTTAGCTTGAATTTGTTCAAATAGTTGCTTCTTATTCATTTGGGCTTAGATTATGCGCAAATATGCCAAATTTTCTACAGCAATGCAGAGCCTATTTAAGATGAGTTTTGCACATAATTAAGTAAAATCTTTATAACAATTTTCGTTTTTACTTGGAGATTAGAATACAATTACATACAATTGCAACATAATTCTCAAAAGTTTATCTGATCATTCCAGAAAATCTCACAAAAATTTGTTCTATTTTCAAATTCATACTTGCATTTTTTTGCTTTGATCTACTGATAAATAATTTCGTTTATAAAAATTTCTCTACACCCACATAATGTTTAACAAAACAGAATTAAATGAAAAACTTACTGCAGAATTGCGGGAGTTAGCAAAATCTCAGGGGATCTTGAATGCTGATGATTTGCGTAAAGCTGAATTGGTTGAAGTTATTCATCAAATCAGTGAACAACAACCTGAAGCTGCACCTGCCATTGATGTTCCTGAAACAGCAATCAGTGAGGATACTGTCAAAGAAAATCCGGCAAAAACAGCTAAACCAAAAGCTCCGAAACTTAATACTGCAGAAAAACCGCTTAGAAAAAGGACACGTATTCCTAAAGACGAAGCAGAACAAGCTCCGGCAACTAATAACGGCAATAACTTCAACAGGGCATCTTTATTCGATACACCGCAGCAAGAAGAACAGCCACAGCCTGAAGCTATACCAGCAGCACCAGTTACCGATGGAAATGTTCAGTCAGAAACTCCGGCTCCGGTTGCTGCCCCAGCACCAAGAACTGAAGAAAGACAAGCTGTTCAGCCAGCTGTTACAGCACATACCGAAATCAAAAAGGCAAAACCTGTAAGAGAAGACAACAGACCAAAAAACAACAATAACAACAACGGTAACAATAGCAATCAGAAGCAAAACGAAAACAGTTATTCAAACCTGGATTTCGATAATACCATCACTAACGAAGGTGTATTGGAAATTATGCCTGATGGATATGGTTTCTTAAGATCGGCAGATTACAACTACCTTTCTTCACCTGATGATATTTACGTTTCACAATCTCAGATCAAACTTTTCGGTTTAAAAACCGGAGATACCGTTAAAGGAAGTATCCGTCCTCCAAAAGAAGGAGAGAAATATTTCCCACTGGTCAGAGTAGAGACTATCAACGGCCGTTTACCAGCTGATGTAAGAGACAGAGTCCCTTTTGACTACCTGACTCCGTTATTCCCAACAGAAAGATTAAATCTTTTCACAGAAACCAACAATTACTCGACCCGTATCATTGACTTATTTACCCCGATTGGTAAAGGTCAGCGTGGTTTGATCGTTGCACAACCTAAAACCGGTAAAACAAACCTGCTGAAAGAAGTTGCCAATGCGATTGCTAAAAACCACCCTGAAGTTTACCTGATCATTTTACTGATCGATGAACGTCCGGAAGAGGTAACAGATATGGCAAGAAGTGTACGTGCAGAAGTTATTGCTTCTACATTTGATGAGCCAGCTGAACGTCACGTTAAGATTGCCAATATCGTATTGGAGAAAGCAAAACGTTTAGTAGAATGCGGACATGATGTAGTGATCCTGCTGGATTCGATTACACGCCTTGCCCGTGCTTACAATACAACTGCGCCTGCATCCGGTAAAATCTTATCTGGTGGTGTGGACGCAAATGCTTTACATAAACCAAAACGTTTCTTTGGTGCTGCCCGTAACATTGAAAGAGGAGGCTCTTTAACTATTTTAGCTACCGCATTAACAGATACAGGTTCTAAAATGGATGAGGTAATTTTCGAAGAATTCAAAGGAACAGGTAACATGGAATTACAATTAGACCGTAAATTGTCTAACAAACGTATCTTCCCTGCTATTGATATTACAGCATCAAGTACCCGTAGAGACGACTTATTACATGACAGAGATACCTTACAACGCGTATGGATCTTACGTAACCACCTTGCAGATATGAATGCACAGGAGGCTATGGAATTTGTTCAGGCACAAATCAAGAACACAAAAACTAATGAAGAGTTCTTAATTTCTATGAACAGCTAGTCTGATATGAAGAAACACATTCCCAATGCTTTAACCTGTGCCAATCTGTTTTCGGGATGTATAGGCGTAGTTTTTGCATTTAAAGGAGACTTGAATATCGCAGCATATGCCGTGTTAATATCCGGCATATGCGACTTTTTTGACGGCTTTGCAGCCAGGTTACTGAATGTAAAATCCCCTATCGGTAAAGAGCTTGACTCCTTAGCCGATATGGTAAGTTTCGGTTTTTTGCCAGGAGTGGTGATGTTTCAATTACTTGCACAGAGTGATTTTTCTTCACCTTACCTGCCTTACCTGGGCTTTATGATGACTATATTTTCTGCGTTACGTTTAGCTAAATTTAACATAGACACCCGGCAAACAGAAGATTTCATCGGTTTAAATACCCCAATGAATACCCTGTTTATTGTGTCCTTGCCCTTTATCCAGAAAGATTATCCGGCATTAATTGGTTCATCAATTTTACTGGTCGCTATTACGGTGATCATGAGTTTTCTGCTGACCAGTGAAATCAGGATCTTCTCTTTGAAATTCAGTTCAATGAAATGGGAGCAGAACAAAATAAAGTTCATATTTCTGATTCTTTCAGCAATATTGGTTGCTTTCCTGCAGTTCGCTGCAGTTCCATTTGTACTGGTACTTTACATCGCTTTATCTTTATTACACTTCAGGCGCGTGCCGAAGTTGTAATCAATTGATCTGATATAAAAAAAGCTGTCAGCGGATCTGAAGATTCACTGACAGCTTTTTTATTTTTAAGGCTTTCCTTACAATCTCTTAGCCAATTCAGCTTTCGCTTCATCAAGCTGTCTGTAAAGTATGGCTACAAATTCATTTAACTCTTTTAATGCGCGTGGCATATCTTCAAGATCTTTCAGATCACGAGCATTATTTTCTATAAGCTGAAGATGTCCCCGGGCATCTTCCCTGCCTACATATGATAGTGTAGGTTTTATTTTATGCGCATAGCCCGCCATCTTTTCCCAGTCCTGAGCTTCAAATGACTGTTCAAGATCAGCTACATATAAAGGGGTTTGTACCTTAAACATATCGATCATTTCAATCATAAACTCAGCACTGTCACCAGACATATCCCGGAGATAAGACAGATCAAGGGGGCTGTTATTTTTTTCTTCGTCAATCATTTGAAACAAAACTAGTAAATTTATAATATTTTATATACAGTTAAATTATCTTTTAATAAAGATAATAACATTGATATACGCTGTTTAAACACCGGATGTTCAACTTCCCCGGCAATTTCGGCTAAAGGTTCCAGTACAAATCTCCTGTCCTGCATCCTTGGATGCGGAATCTGCAACCTCTCCCCATCATTAATGATCTCCTGTCCATATAAGATCACATCAATGTCAATCAGCCGGGCTCCCCACTTCATTAACCTTACCCTGCCCAGCTCCTGCTCTATCTCCAATGCTAAGTCCAACACCAAATCAGCAGTTTTGTTTGTTTGCACACCAATTGCTACATTCAAAAAAGGAGGCTGATCTTCGTTTCCCCAGGCTGCAGTTTCATATAAAGCTGATTTGGAGACTATTGACCCAATACGGCTTTCAATCTTCGAAATGGCTTCCTCAATTAATTCTTTTCTCTCTCCCAGGTTACTTCCCAGTAACAAATAAACCATTTTGTACTCCAATCCCATATAAAAGCTAATTCATTAAGAGCGTGCCTTAATTTAGATGATAAATCTCAGGTAGTTTCTTAATATATTTACAAATTAAATATTAAACATCCACATGAAAGAATTTTTTAAATATGTTTTTGCTACCGTCGTAGGAATTATCATTTCCACTTTTCTTATTGCCATTTTCTTTATAGTTTTTGTGGTCGCACTGGTTTCTTCCATAGACAGCGACAAAACTGTGGATGTTGTCAGTAACTCTGTGCTCTATCTTAACCTTGACCAGACCATTAAAGAGCGTACCCCAAACAAAACACTCGATAATCTGCCTATTATAGGTTCAAACGTTGGAAAAAGCCTTGGCTTTAACGATTTGATGAGAGCTTTAAAAAGAGCAAAGACAGATGATAACATTAAATGTATTTATCTGAATGTAAGTTCTCCAAGAGCAGGAAAAGCAACTTTAAAAGAAATCAGGGATGCCTTGATCGATTTTAAAACCAGTAAGAAAAAAATCATCGCTTATAGTGAAGTTTATACACAGGATGCCTATTACCTGGCTTCAGTAGCCGATAAAGTTTACCTGAACCCGCAAGGTGCTTTAGAATTCAAAGGCTTTAGCTCTCAGCTAACCTTTTTTAAAGGTGCTATGGAAAAACTCGGCGTAGAAGCACAGATTATCCGTGTGGGTAATTATAAAAGTGCTGTGGAGCCATTTACAAATGATAAAATGAGTGATTATAACCGTCAGCAGGTTACCGCTTATCTGGGTGGCTTATACAGTACCTTCTTGGAAGGAATCTCTGTATCCAGAAATATCCCAAAAGATAGTTTGTATAAGATGGCTGATACTTATAAAATTCAAGCTCCTAAGGATGCACTGACTTATAAAATGATAGACGGTCTTAAATATAAAGATGAAGTTATCGATGAATTGAAAGCGTTAAGCGGAACAGGCAAAAAGGAAACTATTGCTACCGTTAGCATCAATGATTATGCAACCAATCAGAAAGAAGAAAAAAGTGAAAGTAAAAACAAAATAGCAGTTATTTATGCCAATGGCGATATTACTGGTGGCGAAGGCAGTGATGAATCTATTGGTTCAGAGCGTATTTCACGTGCCATCAGAAAAGCCAGACAGGACGATAAAATCAAAGCTATTGTACTTCGCGTAAATTCAGGTGGTGGTAGTGCATTGGCTTCAGACGTAATCTGGAGAGAAATTATACTGGCTAAAAAAGTAAAGCCTGTGATGGCATCTTTCGGTGATGTTGCGGCTTCGGGCGGTTACTATATCGCTTGTGCGGCCGACTCTATTTTTGTACAGCCAAATACTATTACCGGTTCTATCGGAGTATTCGGGATCATACCTAATTTCCAGAACCTGTTAACCAATAAAATAGGGATTACTTTTGACGGTGTAAAAACTGGTCAGTATGCTGATATTATGAGTACGAACCGTCCGTTAACTCCGGGAGAAAGATTAATCATTCAAACAGATGTGAACCATGTATATGATACTTTCACCAGCCGCGTTGCAGAAGGGCGTAAGCGCTCTAAAGCTTATATCGACTCCATAGGGGGCGGACATGTCTGGGTAGGTACTGATGCAGTAAGAATCGGTTTGGCAGATAAGATCGGCAGCTTTAATGATGCGATCGTTGCAGCCGGTAAAAAAGCGAAACTTAGCAATTATAAAATTGTAGAATATCCTGAGAAAATAGATCCGTTAAAATCTTTCTTATCGGATGCAGGAGATAATGTAAGGATGTATTATGCAAAACAGGAATTCGGCGAAAACTTCCTGTTGTATCAGCAATTGAAAAAAGTAGTGGTGAACAGCGGTATTCAGGCAAAAATGCCATTCGAAATTAATATTCAATAACGTCATTGTTATTAACAAGGCAAAAAAAGCCGTCTCACGAGTAATTGTGAGACGGCTTTTTTTGCAGCACACAATTTCTTTATTAAACTATTTATTCACAATAGAAACATTTATTAACTTTAAAACATAAAACAGGAGTAGCTTGCTCATAAATCATTAGAATTATGTTAGCTATTACAAATAAATACATTGATCCATTATCAGATTTTGGATTCAAACATCTTTTCGGCGGTGAGCCTAATAAAGAAATCATGATTGCCTTTTTAAACGCATTGTTCGAGGGAGAAAAACACATTATTGATCTTGTATATAATCCAACTGAACTCGCTGGTGATGACAAGGAGAATAAAAAGATCTTCTTCGATTTGTTATGTACCGGAGACAGGGGCGAGCAATTTATCGTGGAGATGCAGCGGGCAGCACATGATAATTTTGAAGATCGCTGCATCTTTTACCTGAGCCGGCTGATTCAACAGCAGAAGTTGATGAACAAGGGTAACTGGAAAGTTAAACTAAAAGAAGTTTTCCTGATTGCAATTCTGGATTTTAAAATGAAGAATTGTCTGAGTGATGATTATTTGCAAAGTATTTCACTGGTCAATACAGGTACCGGTAAAATATTCCACAATGGACTGGGATTTAAGTTTTTAGAATTGCCTAAGTTTGAGAAGAAAGAAGATGAACTGGAAAATGAGCTGGACAAATGGGTTTATATGCTTAAACACATGCACAGTTTGAATCAGATTCCTAAGTATCTGGATAAACGTATTTTTGAAAAAATATTTAAGATCGCTGAAATGAACGAATTATCACCAGAACAACAACTTTTATATATATCGATTTTACAGCAAGAGGAAGACGATATAGGCTTGATGGAATGTAAAATAGAAAGAGCAGAAAAAGAAGGACTGGAGAAAGGGCTGGAAAAAGGGAAATATGAAACTGCCCTGGCCATCGCAAGAAAAATGAAAGAAGAACACTTCGATCCTGTTAAAATTGCCGGGTTTACTGCACTCTCTATAGAAGAAATAGAAGGTCTGTAACCATACATAAGGCTATCATATATGATAGCCTTATGTATCCCTTTGATCATTTAGCCCCCACAAAAGCAAATACAGGGAACTTATAATCGTTATTCACCGTAAAAAAGTCCTGACCACAATGCTCAGTTAAAGTGGCCAGTCCAAAAAGCATCGTTGAATAATCAATCCCCTGAACTTCATTAGCTGTCCAGACAGGATCTTTCACACTATATCTCCATAAAATATCGTAAGCAGTTCCCGGAAGCTTGTAAACCCCTTTATGGGCCCTATACAAATTCATCAAATCATTTTTAGCCATAGGACTAACCGGAATAAAGCCTCCTATAATATGCGGAGAAACTACCTGTCCGGCATTATCATTAATCCTGTTCGCATGATAACCTGAAGGATCACTCCCCGCTCCCAAGCCCCATTCGTAACGTGCTGCACCTGTAATTCCAGTCCACCACTGCTGATCAGCGAGCATCGCATTTTTCATATAGTTCATATAAACCGGACTGGCTGAATATGGCCGGCACAGGTAATAACAAAACTGGGGAATAAAATCAGAAAGATAAGAACCCGGATAATCAGTCAGCAATTCCTGACCAGCATAATTCGATTTAGGTAAATTAGCCGTATTCGCATAAAAATTAGTCCATAAATTGGTTGCAGGCCCTCCTTTTCCATTTTCGGCTTTATAAGCCAGGTGAGCCAGCAACATGTATTCATTGTAAACCGACGTAGTACCTATGCCGTTACCATTTGCATCCAGCGTAAGATACAGCTTACCAGTTACCGGATCGGCAATCGCTTTTGACCAGTCAATCGATTGGTATAAAGAATCTGCAAGCCCGGAAATCGTCTGGTTACTTTTAAAATAATTCTTACAAAACAGAGCACCCGAAACCATTATAGCCGCATCAACAGTACTATACTCAGAGCCCCATTCCTGTGTACCAGTCTCCATATTCACAAAATGTCTTGGAAATCCAGCCGTATTTACATCCAGTTTAAAAGTCTTATTGCGTGCAAGAACGCTTCTTAAAGTAGTGATGGCCTGCTTATCCGCATCCGGAGCCCATTTCATTTGATCGGCAATACAAAGTGATACCAATCCGATGCCGATATTAGCTACAGAAGCCGGGTGATAATCAGTTCCTTTAAACAATTTTGAGTCTCTGTAAATTCCAATCACATTCCGCTGCATTTCATATACCCGGTATGAATTCCTGAATAATACAGCCAGCGTATCTGCTACGCCATTCTTGACCACCACAGGCGGATCAGCAGAAGTATTATCTTTTTTGCACGATACAATCCCTCCAAAGAAAATCAAGGATAAAATGTACAGAATGGTTTTATTAAAGTTCTTCTTCATAGGAATAAAATCAGATCCTCATAAGATAAGTATATTCCAGAGAACAAGCTATGCAGCTTACAATTTCTTCCAGCCCGGATACATTGTCAGATAAACTCCGTTCACAGATTTATTTGGCGGATGTATCGTAATCGCAGTACAAGTATCCTTCTGCACATCAAAAGCTATTCCTTTAGACACCGCATCATAAACCGTAAGCCCGGCTTTAGTTTTTAAATGCGTATAAGCCGCTGCTTTTTCAAGTTCAGGATAAGCCGCCTTTAAGGCCGCTAAGCTTACACCAGTATGAATCCCTTCGGCGGTACTAAAATCAGGGTCAGCAACGGAAATCTGTTTCACAGCCTTGACCACCATATTACTATCCCGGTAAGAAGAAAAGATAAGCAATGGCGCTTTCTTATTCCAGACCGCTAATGCACTTCCCATTGCTGCATCACCATCGTCAGGCTTACCTAACAACTTGAATACTTCCTGCATATCCTGCCCCAGGTAAATAATTCCTGCCTGTTTACCAGCAACAATCAGCCTGGCACTCTCTATTTTTTTCTGTTCTTTAGCATTAACTGCATGCGCAGTTGAAAAAGGATCTTTCTTCTGATCTGCAGGAGAATGACAAGCCGCAGCGACAGCGATCAACAGCAATCCCGTATAATTTAATTTGTTCATCAATATCAAATATTAGTTTGTATACGTTTCCTAAAAATAACAGGTACTATCCTTAATAACAGGACCAGAAACACATTGTTCCAAAAAAACGCTTCTTTTTATTTATTTTTACCCCCGATGGAAAACAAAACCATAGCCCGCAGTCTCAGACTCCTTTCACAATTGATGGAGCTCCACAATGAGAACCCTTTCAAAATCAAATCAATAGCAAATGCTGCCTTCAAAGTAGACAAGCTGCCTTATGCAATCAGCAGTAAAACCATGGAGGAAATCGAGAAAATCGATGGACTGGGTAAAAGTACGGCCGCTAAAGTTGCAGAACTGCTGCAGACCGGAACTATGGCAGAGTTGCAGAATATTCTTGCAGAAACGCCAGAAGGAATAGTTGAAATGCTTGGTATCAAAGGTATTGGTCCAAAAAAGATTGTGGTGATCTGGAAAGATCTGGGTATTGAGAACATCGGAGAATTATACTATGCCTGTAATGAAAACCGCCTGATAGAAGCCAAAGGCTTCGGATTAAAAACACAGGAAGAGATCAAAAAGGTCATTGAATTTAAGATGGCTGCTCAGGGTAAATTCCTGTATGCACAAGCAGAAACTTTGGTCAGCACCCTTTCTTCAGAACTGGAAATCTGGTTAAACCAGATTAATAAAGACAGCCTGTTCAGCGTTGCCGGAGAATACCGCAGATACCTGGAAATCATCAATGAACTTGATTTTGTGATTGGCGCTGAAGATCCCGCTGCTGTAATAACTGGTCTTCCGCTGTTGAAAGAGCTTACTTTCGAAAAGCAAACAGAAAACCAATATACAGCCATGAGTACTTTTGGCTTAAAAATACAACTGCATATTTATCCGAAAGCAGCTTACTACCTGAACCTCTTTAAACTAACTGGTAACGAAGCTCACGTAACTGAAGTTTTAGCCTTAGCCGGTGATGGCCCTTTTGCGGATGAACAGGCTATTTACAGTAAAGCCGGACTTGCTTTCGTGACCCCGGAACTCAGAGAAGGACTAGACGAGATAGTGCTTGCAAAAGCAAATAAACTTCCGGAGCTGATCACTTACAATGATCTCAAAGGAAGTCTTCACAACCACTCTACCTGGAGTGACGGCGTGCATACCTTAGAACAAATGGCTGTTTATTGTAAAGACAACCTTAACCTGGAATATCTGGGGATGTGTGATCACTCTAAATCTGCATTTTATGCCAACGGATTAAACGAGCAGCGCATCTTCGCCCAGCATAAAGAAATAGATGCCCTGAATGAAAAACTGGCACCTTTTAAAATATTTAAAGGAATTGAAAGTGATATTCTGAATGACGGCTCACTGGATTACAGTGATGACGTACTGAAAACATTCGATTTCGTTGTAGCCTCCGTCCATAGTAATTTAAGAATGGATGAAGAAAAAGCAACAGCAAGACTGATTAAGGCAGTTGAAAACCCTTATACAACAATACTGGGCCACCCAACCGGCCGCTTGTTATTAAGCCGTAAAGGTTACCCTATAGATTATGCTAAAATCATTGATGCCTGTGCAGCCAATAATGTAGTGATTGAAATCAACGCAAACCCACTGCGTTTAGACCTGGACTGGAGGTGGCATCGCTATGCGCTGGAAAAAGGCGTATTGCTTTCGGTAAATCCTGATGCGCACCGTATGGAAGGCTTCAGAGACATGCACTATGGTGTATATATTGGAAGAAAAGGAGGCTTACAAGCAAAACAATGCTTAAACGCATTCACTTTAGCTGAAATTACTGCTTTTTTTAACAGCGTAAAACCCGGCATTTAAGTATCCCATTATACCTATCTTTGAACATTAATATATAAACATGCTTGCAGAAAAATTATATAATGCACATCATCAAAGTCAAAAACCTAAGATCCTTGTCATAGGTGACCTGATGCTTGATCATTATATCATTGGCAGTGCGTCCAGGCTTTCACCAGAAGCACCTGTACCTATTGTAAATGTCAAAAAAGAAAATAAAATAATTGGTGGTGCAGCCAATGTCGCCAGTAACCTGATCGATCTGGGTGCAAAGGTTTCCCTTGCCGGTATTATTGGCGATGACAGCTTTGGAGAAGAAATCAAAGCGATACTGCAAACTAAAAACATTGATACTCAGCTGATCTTAACCGATCAGTCGCGCCCAACAACCGTAAAAACCAGGGTAATCGCCGCTACACATCAGATTGTAAGAATAGATCATGAGGAAACACATGATATTTCAGCTGAGCTGGAAGAAAGTTTCCTGAAAGCTGTTTATCCCCATATTGAAGCAAGTGATGTGATCATCCTTTCTGATTATAACAAAGGCTTGCTGACTAAAAATTTATGCCTTACACTGATCGGCTACGCTAACCAGCATCAAAAGCGGATCATCGTTGACCCTAAAGGATTGGATTATACTAAATATAAGGGCGCGTTTATCATCAAGCCTAACCGTAAAGAACTTGCGGAAGCAGCGAAAACAGAGAAAATACATAGCGCGGAAGAACTGGTTAAAGCTGCCGAAGTTATCTTTGACACTACCCAAGCTTCTTATTTAATTGTGACGCTCTCTGAAGGAGGAATAGCGATTATTACCCCCGATCACCATCAGATATTACCAGTTATGGCTACCGAAGTTTATGACGTTACCGGTGCAGGGGATACCGTAATTGCGACACTGGCTTATTGCTTAACTTTGGGCCTTACTGTAGAAGAAGCTTGTCATATTGCAAACTATGCAGCTTCCATTGTCATTAAACATATTGGTAGCGCTACTACGACGGTTGATGAAATTTTAGCCGCCATCAAAACAACAAACTAATGGTATTAGAAGAACTTCATCATCATAAAAACACAATTGACCAGGTGATTGCCAAACTGGTTCCTGAAATCGAAAATGGCTGTAAATTACTTACAGACACCGTTCTTGCCGGAGGAAAGGTATTAATTGCTGGTAATGGCGGCAGCGCCGCCGATGCCCAGCATATTGCTGCAGAGTTAACCGGAAGATACGTTAAAGACCGCAAGGCCTTACCGGCAATAGCTTTAACTGTAGATACCTCTGCTTTAACAGCGATCAGTAATGATTACGGCTTTGAAAGAGTATTTGCCAGGCAAGTAGAGGCTTTTGCCCGTCCCGGCGATCTGTTTATAGCTATATCGACCAGCGGTAACAGCCCTAATATCATCCAGGCCTTACATACAGCCAGAGAATCAGGCTGCAAAATAATAGGCTTATCAGGAAGAGACGGCGGTCAGATGAATAACTTATGCGATTTAAACATTATTATACCTGATGATGTTACAGCACGTATACAAGAAATGCACATCCTGATCGGACATATCTTTTGTAAAGCAGTAGATAACTTATATTAAATCAGTGAACATGAGTACCAATCATTCCATAAGCCCGAAAATAGTTTCTTTACCCGAACTCACCCCACTAGTAAATCACTGGAAAGGAGAAGGCAAGAAAATTGTATTTACGAACGGCTGTTTTGATTTATTACACGCCGGGCATATCACTTATTTAACTGAAGCTGCAAGTTTAGGGGACATTCTGATTATCGGTTTGAACAGTGATGATTCTGTACAAAGACTAAAAGGTCCTTCAAGACCAGTCAACAATGAAATCACCAGGTCTGTTATTTTAGGTTCGATGTCTTTCATTGATGCAGTAGTTTTCTTTAATGAAGACACCCCATTGGAGCTCATCAAAAAAGTAATGCCTGATGTACTGGTTAAAGGGGGTGATTATAAAACAGAAGAAATTGCAGGCGCTAAAGAAGTGATTGAGAATGGCGGTAAAGTACAAGTATTAAGCTTTTTACCCGGATATTCTTCTACAGCAATCATTGATAAAATAAAAAACTCTTAACGTACCTGGATTTGAGTATACCTAAAAAAATATTAGTGATCAGATTCAGCTCTATGGGTGATATTATTTATACCACGCCCGTTATTCGCTGCTTGAAACTGCAAATACCAGGCTGTGAAGTTCATTTCCTGACTAAGGAGCAGTTTAAATATATCTATCAGCAAAATCCCTATTTAACAAAATTACACTTCTTAAAACCAACCCTGGCAGAGACAATCAAGGATATTAAAGCGGAGAAATTCGACCTGATTATTGACCTGCACAATAACCTGCGGACTACAATTATCAAGCTGGCGACACGAATCCCCTCTTCTACTTATAAAAAAGACACCGTTAAAAAATGGTTAGCCCTGAAATTCAAGTGGACCAGCCTTTTCTCCAAAGACCATTTAGTAGACCGCTATCTGGAAACTGTAAAATTTCTTGGCGTAGAAAACGACAACAAGCCAATTGATTATTACGTAGCCAGGGAATATCAGCTTCAGGACCTGCTGCCTGCTACGCATCAGGATAAATTTGTAGCTTTTGTTATCGGTGCTACGCATTTCACCAAAAGATTACCCAATCATAAGATTATAGAGATCTGTAAAGGAATTAACCTGCCGATTGTATTGTTAGGAGGAAACGACGTTAAAGACAATGCAGAAGAGATTAAAATGGCCGTGGGAAGTAATATTTATTCCACCTGTGGCCTGACTAATCTGGATCAGTCTGTATTCCTTGTTTCCAGGGCACATAAAGTGATCGGGTTTGATACCGGTCTTACCCATATTGCCGAAGCATTTGACAAACCTATAGCCTCAATATGGGGAGGTACAACGCCCGAATTATTAGGTGTTTATCCTTATAAAATAAAAAACTCATTGCTGGCAGGTATCGATTTATCTTGCAGGCCCTGCTCTAAATTCGGTTTAGAGAAATGCCCGCTTGGACATTTCGACTGTATGGAAAAACTTCCGGGGGAGATAATTGTTAATTTCTCAAACGAATAACTGAAAAAAGGATGGCTAAACAACTGGTATTAGTAAGACACGGCAAATCTGATTGGGCGGCAAGCGGAACTTCCGACTTTGACAGACCATTAAACCACCGGGGTAACAAAAATGCTCCTGAAATGGCGGAGCGAATGACTAAAAGGGATCTTGTTCCTGAATTATTGGTGAGCAGCCCGGCTAAAAGAGCACTAACTACTGCTAAACACTTTGCAGAAACCTGGAATATACCAAAGGACAGTATCCTTAAAGAACCCTCTGTTTATGAAGCCAATACTACCGCTTTATTAGCCGTAGTGAATAAATTTGATTCTAAATATAACCGGATAGCACTGTTTGGGCATAATCCCGGATTAACAGATTTCCTGAACTTTCTTGCTGATGCGCACATCTATAATCTGCCAACAGCAAGCGTAGTTTACATAGATTTCCCATTTGATGACTGGTCATTGGTAAGCCACCATACAGGAAGTCTATGGTTATTTGATTATCCTAAAAACACCGATTCTATTTAGAATTTAAGGTGTTTAACAGTTAACCCATTATTGATCAGTTGTTTCAGAGAATCAATACCGATTTTTAGGTGTGTATCTACATAATTTGTAGTGACCGAACTATCGCTTTCAGTAGTTTTAACACCTTCAGGAATCATTGGCTGATCAGAAACCAGCAATAAAGCACCAGTAGGAATTTTGTTGGCAAAACCTGTGGTAAAAATTGTAGCTGTTTCCATATCTACCGCCATTGCTCTCAAAGTTTTAAGGTATTTCTTAAAATACTTATCATGCTCCCAAACCCTGCGGTTAGTGGTATAGCAGGTTCCTGTCCAGTAATCGCGTGAATGATCACGGATCGTGGTAGAGATTGCTTTCTGCAAAGCAAACGATGGTAATGCGGGTACTTCTGCCGGCAGATAATCATTGGAAGTACCTTCTCCCCTGATTGCCGCAATCGGAAGGATCAGATCGCCTAATTGGTTTTTCTTTTTCAATCCACCACACTTGCCTAAAAACAAGACTGCTTTAGGCATAATTGCAGTCAGTAAATCCATCATGGTTGCCGCCATCGGGCTGCCCATTCCGAAATTGATAATCGTAATTCCGTTTGCAGTAACACTTTGCATCGGTTTATCCAATCCCATGATTGGTGCATTGTCATTCCACTCTGAAAACATCTGCAGGTATTTACTGAAATTGGTCAGTAAAATGTATTCTCCAAATTCCTCCAGCGGACGGCCTGTATATCTTGGTAACCAGTTTTTAACTATATCTCCTTTAGATTTTAAACCCGGTTTTACCGGTGAATCTACTTCTTTGTTCTTTTTCGATTTTTCTACAATAGCTTCGTCTTTTTTTACTTCTTTTTCTTCGTTCATATCTTTAATAATTATTGACTGCACCATAGCAGCCAGAGCGGACATTCTTTTCAGGACAAACCTCCTGATACTGGTAATTGTGGTCAAATAACAAGTTAAAAAAAAATCCCCGTTAAAACGGGGATTTTAAATTCTTTAAGCAGCTTTTAACTTCTTAAAGTCTGCCTTTTCAAATTTCTCCACCGCATATCCGAGCGAAATGACCAGCTCCTTAATACTTGGATCAGACGGGATGTCAAACATCGCGTCCAGCATAATAGCTTCGCAAATAGATCTTAATCCCCTTGCGCCTAACTTATACTCCATGGCCTTATCTACGATAAAGTCTAAAACTTCATCTTCAAATACAAGATTTACCCCTTCAAATTCAAACAACTTCACATACTGACGGAATAAAGAATTCTTAGGCTCCGTTAATATATTACGCAATGCTTGTTTATCCAGCGGGTTCAGGTGAGTTAATACCGGAACACGTCCAATCAGCTCAGGGATCAGACCAAAAGATTTTAAATCCTGCGGCGTGATATACTTATACAGATTGTCTAAATCAAGTTCAGTATCGTCCTTTTTAACTTTATAACCTACTGCCTGTGTACGTAATCTGTTGGCAATTTTACGCTCAATACCATCAAACGCACCACCACAGATAAACAGGATATTATTTGTGTTCACCGGAATCATTTTCTGATCAGGATGTTTACGTCCACCCTGAGGCGGAACATTTACAATCGTACCTTCCAGGATCTTTAACAAAGCCTGTTGTACACCTTCTCCGGATACATCCCTGGTAATAGAAGGGTTATCGCTTTTACGCGCAACCTTATCTACCTCATCGATATAAACAATTCCACGTTCGGCAGAAGCTACATCATAATCCGCAGCCTGAAGCAAACGGGTCAGGATACTTTCTACGTCTTCACCTACGTAACCTGCTTCTGTTAATACCGTAGCATCACAGATACAGAAAGGTACATGAAGGATTTTAGCGATTGTTTTCGCCAGTAAAGTTTTTCCTGTACCGGTTTCACCAACCAGCATGATGTTAGATTTCTCAATCTCCACTTCATCCACTGCATCAATCTTCTGACCTAACCTTTTATAGTGGTTATATACGGCTACAGAAAGTACTTTCTTAGCGTCATCCTGCCCAATAACGTATTGGTCAATATGCGCTTTAATCTCCATTGGCTTTAAGAGGGGACCGGCAGCATCCAGTGATTTAGCTTGTTTATTGCCAAATTCCTGTAGCACCAGCTGGTGAGCCTGTGTCACACATTTATCGCAAATGTATGCGTCAAGCCCTTCAATAAGCATTAAAGTATCCTGCTTATTTGAACCGCAAAAAGAGCAACGGGATTCTTTAGTTTGTTTAGCCATTATCTATTTTTTATTCGAACCTAATACTTCATCAATCATTCCGAAGCTTTTAGCTTCATCAGCTTTCATCCAGTAATCACGGTCAGATGCTTTTTCCACCCATTCGTAACTCTGTCCTGAATGGTCAGAAATAATATCATATAATTCTTTTTTCAATTTAAGCATTTCTCTTAAGTTGATCTCCATATCTGAAGCCACGCCTTGTGAACCTCCTGAAGGCTGGTGAATCATTACACGTGAATGTGTTAATGCTGCACGTTTACCTTTAGCACCTGCTACTAATAAAACTGCGCCCATTGAAGCAGCCATACCTGTACAGATTGTTGCTACATCAGGGGTGATGTACTGCATCGTATCATAAATACCCAGACCAGCGTAAACAGATCCACCCGGTGAATTGATATAAATCTGTATATCTCTGTTGTTATCAGTTGACTGTAAGAACAGTAACTGCGCCTGAATGATATTTGCATTACCATCATGGATAGCATCACCTAAAAAGATAATCCTGTCCATCATTAAGCGGGAGAACACGTCCATCTGAGCAACGTTCAACTGACGTTCTTCAATGATGTACGGAGTCATGCTTTTTGGTGAACTATTTGTATGACCAATATAACGATCTACATTTAAGCCGTTTATACGGTGATGTTTAACTGCATATTTTCTAAATTCGTCTTTATCTATATTCATCTGTATATAAGTTTATCGAGTTTCTATTTTTGTTTTGTGGTTTGACTGAGCGCCCTTTTCACAGGGGATTTTGCTTTTATCAAATCCAAATTAGTCAAACTAAGTTGACAAATTATTTGGTTATTGTAAAATTAAGTGCCTTTTTAAATTGAGCACCCTAATTTACAAAGCTCAGAAATAGCTTTATATAAGTAAGGCGGCTTGATTAAAGCCGCCTTACGATAAGATTAAAGAAATTTGAGAAACCTGTTATACAGATTCAACTAACTCTTGAAATTTATTATAAGCTATATCTTTTTGGTCTAAAGTGGCAACCGATTGAATGTATTCAAAAACTTTAATTGCTTTTACCTCTTCGAATATACGGTTTGCATTGTCTTTTTCCTGCAGGAAAGTAGCTGTGTATTGTGACAACTGATCTTCCGGCATTGGAGCTGGACTGTACATTCTGAACTGTGCATCTAAACGTTGTTTAGCAGTTTGGAATACATCTTCGTATTTAATTTCGATACTGTTGTCTTTAATGATTTTGTTTTCAATTAAAGTCCATTTCAGGTTTTTCGCGAAATCATTGTAACCTTCTTCCAGTTCTGCATCAGATAATTTTTCGTTGGTAGCTTTTAACCACTTTCTTAAAAATTCATCAGGCAGATCCATTTTCACGTTTTCAGTTAACTGCGTGTACATATCATTTTGCAGTTTGCGATCCGCATCCTGTTTGAACATACCTTCAATTTCTTCTGTGATTTTCGCGGTGAAACCAGCTTCGTCAGTAACGATACCTTCACCAAATATTTTATCAAAGAACTCCTGGTTCAAATCAGATTCCTCTAAACGGTTGATGTTTTTAACCGTTACCTGGAATTTAGATTGCAGATCCTTAGCTTCATCTTCACCAATGTTTAACAACTTGGCAATTACTGCCTGGTTGTTTCCCAATGCTTTCTGAAGATCTAATTCAAGTACTGCATCTTTTTTAAGTCCGATTAAAGATTTCAAAATTGTTTTGTCTTTAACCTGATCTAAACGGATAGAACCAGTATTGGTAATTCCACCTTCAAAAACTGAACCATCAGGAGAAAGTTGTGCTAATTCGGCATAAAGTACATCATCGTCTGCCGAAACTTCCGGGTTTGTCATTTTGCCATAGCTGCGGCGGATGTTTTTGATACGGGAAGCTAAAGTCTCGTCATCTGCTTTTACATTGTATTGTGTAAATTTATCTTTAGCAGTAATGTTAACTTCAACTGCCGGAGCAAGACCAATTTCGTAGTCAAATTCAAAAGCGTCAGTACCATCCCATTTAAAATCTTTGGTATTATCAACAACCGGAACCGGCTGACCAAGGATTTCAACTTTATTTTCTGTCAGGAATTTATTCAGGTTTTCGCTTAATAAAGCGTTTACAGTTTCAACAAGGATACTTCTACCATACATTTTCTTAATATGTGCAGCAGGAACCATTCCTTTACGGAATCCCGGAAGGGTAGATTTTTTCGCTTGTTCTTTAATAGTTTTATCGACCTTTTCAGTATAATCTTCAGGCGAAATTTTAATCTTTACAACTGCATTTAAGTTGTCAATTTTTTCCTGTGTAATATTCATCTTTCTAAATCAATGTGTTTAAATGTCTTTTTATTGAAATCCTCGCGGGTATTTGTGGAGGATTTACGAGTATGAAGGATATAAACTCTTCGATACCCCCTCTTCAATAGAGGTGCCAAAAGTATTAATTTTCCCGAATAAGACATAGTTAATTATCAAATTGTGTTTTTAATGTTATTTCAAGCCGCTTTTTTTGTGAAAAATCTGGTTGTAAGAATTAGCAGAAGACCTGACAACTATTGAAATGTTAATAGTCAATCACAATAAAGGTATGTATAGTTAAGATTATCCTTATGCCTACCAAAGAAGACCATAATCAGCCTGATGGTGTGGCCTTCGCTCTTTGACCATATAAAAATTTCAAGGAACACACCAGAAATAAGGCTCCGGTACTTAACAGTACGGGGCCTTATTTCTGGTATAATACCTTAAATAAAAAATGGGATCTAACTCTTAGCTGAGATCCCATTTTTTAATTGAACATAGACCTATTTTTAATTCTTTATAGGTTTTCCTCTAAATACATCTGGCTCAAGTGAACGTAATATTACCATTCTAACTTTATTCGTTTCATATTTATGATCTGGCAATTTCTCTGTTATAAATAAGTCGTATTGATCATCAAAATTGTTTTGCGATTTAGCAACAATATCTAGTAAATCTTTCAAAGACGAATATTTATAATCAGGTTTTTTATCTAAAATTTGAGTTTTGCCCGCAAGTTTCTTGTAAGAAATTGTTATTATATGGCGCTATGCACTTACAATAGAACATATAATAACCCATTTGACCTTCACTGCCAGCTTCAAAAAATCGATTATCTTTATCTAAAGATAACGTATCTGCAACAAAATATATTTGTTTCTTTTGTCCATATGTATAAGTCGCTGTCAACATAAAGCATAACATAAGTAATTTAAATTTTCTTTTCATAAGTGCTAATTTATTTGCAGCCTGTGCCTAGTGTTTGTGCAGTAAAACTAGTTGTTGATACATTAATATGTTTTAAAGTGAATTCGTTAACTATTTCGCGAGTATAACCATATTTACTAAGAATATCAGCGTATGCCTGATCTATGAAAGCTTTTTGTTGCGGTAAAGGGAATGACTCAGCCGAAACAAGGCCGGGCTGTTAGTAAATAAATTCAAAATAGCTAAATAATAAATCTATATCGGCCGGGTACTGCCCGGGTACTGGTCGGGTACTGGTCGGGTACTCGTTAGGGTAAGAGCAGTGCTAAAGTAACGCGAGAGCATGGCAAGTCTAAGTCAAAACAACTAG
>NZ_QLLR01000032.1 GCF_003259615.1 Pedobacter cryoconitis
GTTTTTTCAAAAATAAACTTCACGCCTCCTTCAATAAAGGATTTTAAGTTCAGTTCCAAGCCGATTTTTATTTTCGTTGTAGCTACTTTAGAATCCGTATTCTCTGTATCAACCTGACCACCGCCCTCAACTTTAGTAAATCTATTCCCGTTTGTTGGTGGATAATAATTCCAAACGTCAAAAGGATTCAAACAGAAATGAAAACCCGTATCGCAGCATTTTGCACGATTAGTAGTGTAACTTTCACCTAATTTGTATTGGAAATCTCTACATATTAAATTTTCACCGAACCCTTTAAACCCAGAGACCGAATGGATAGATTCAATTACATCAACAAATGACTGTGGTAACGTGATATTGTCAATGTTAACCAGATTCTTAAATAGCGGAGCAACCTCTTCACTTTTAAAGCCAGCAATACCGCAGCCGATTTCGGTTACGAAGAATGTTGTTTTTAGATTTTCAGATGCATATAGTCCAAATTCATTAACGCTATTTTGGAGGTTCTCAATGCTTATTTTAGCCATAGCATAATTAAGCGTTGGAATACCATAAGATTTGCCCTGAATTCCTTTTCCTTGGTTTTCAATTGCGCCAAATGACTCTTTTGCTAATTTAGCAGCGCCGCCAATATGATGTCCATTAAGATTAGAACCAAAGACGAAAACCTCGTTTTTCTTGAGTTTGCTAATGTTTGAAGGGGTGATTTTTTGTGTTAACATAATTGTTATTTTAAAAAGTTTGAGATTAATTTTTAAGCATACCCCTCCTTCCAGCCTTTTGAACTACTGCAATTCAGAGAAATAATGTTTAGTTTATTTTTTAAGGGTGACTTAATGCCAGGTTTGCTGCAACAGGAAGAAAAGTATTAAGCCTACCGTCACAATAGCTATTTCAGCCCATGGAAATGAGTTTGGATCTTTGATCTTGTTTTTCATAAGCGAACTTTTATTGAGTTAAAACTAGGATTATCTTCCGCAATCCGCAGCGACTCTAACAGCGATCTGGTTATCTCCCAGTTATCCTTTTTGGTTTTACGGATCTTGCGCTCTCTTATCCATCGGTCTACTCTTGGGCGGCCATATTGTCTATATGCTTCCTGTTTAGAGATCCCAATTTTCATTGCGCCCGTTTTTTCAAGCATCATAGTGACGGTTAGCTCTGCAACACCGTGCATTAAGGCTGCTATATTATGAGGTAGCATTGATTCTATTTCTCCGGCCATGTCTCTAGATGTTTTGTTATAAAATTGTTAATTTCTTCAAGCTGACTCCGCTCTAGTCTAATGTCGTTTCGGCTATTAGAAACCTCGACACCAATAAAAATATCATTACCAGTAAGCTTCAGAACGAAAAAGTCATTTTCGCTATCCGTCTCCCTTGTTATTATCTGATGCTCTAGCATGATTTTACAGCGTTTAATTCTAATAATTTGTTTACAAAATAAACCTGGCCTAACCCGGTAACTTTCGGAGTCTTACTAATTGAAGTATGCCCGTCGGCATGAGAGATTACCGTCTCCTTTATCTCAAAGAATTTCCTATTCATACTTTCCTGAGTAGGCATATTATAATCAGATCCATTCCTTTTTATCAGCCAGCCGTTTTCTCTGAGCCAGATAAAAAATCTGTTTTGACCTATATCAATACCATTTTGTTTTAAAATTTTTGCCAGCTCCCCGACAAGTAAGCTCGTTTTTGAGGCTGAAACAGCATTAGCGAAAATTACTTTTGGTTCTTGGAGTGTTAATTGATTTTTTAAACCTTCATTTAGGTTTTCAGCATCTATTACCATCTGAGCAAGTTCTTTTCTGCTTAATGGACGGGTTTGAATTGCTAACGCGGCTTTTTCACATGCTATAAAGTATTGACGAGCTTGCTTGCCTTTGTCAGTACGTTGAAGCATTGATATTTCTTTTGCAGTATCAAGTGTTAAAGCGTAATCGTCAACCTCTCTTTTAGCTCCATTATTTACAACTGTATAATTTTGTACGCTTGTAAAATCTTGATTTTCGATAAAACCATACTGAAACATTCTATCAATCCAAATAGAAAACCTCTCCTTAGACTCCAGATAATTATATAGATCCCTTGCAGAAACGACCTGCTCTCCGTTATTATCTGTTATTTTTATTAATTCGTTTGTCATAATTTTTTGAATTTCAAATAATAATTAAGCTAACCTGTCTGCAACTGGACCCGTTTCGTCTACATATACACGTATCCATAAACTTGCATTTTCCTTGTGTAATAATGCTTGACGATTGCGCCAGTAACTAATTGAACCGATAACCGGGATTTTATCCCCAACTTTTAAACTTCTTAAAGTTGTTTCCACTTTTGAGGGGGATCTTTTGTTTAATCTTTTAATTCTTTCTGCCATTGCCTGATATTTTTTCCAATTTATTTTCCAAATGTGAAACTATATGTTATATTTGCAGCGCAACACTGAACAACATATCATCTTCACCGATTCAAATGTAGTGATAAACTGAACACATTTGCAAATTAGTGTAGTGAATAACCATACACAATTATGCAAACACTTGATTATCAGGGAAAAAACTTTAATAATTTTCTTACAAAAAAGAAGATATCCAAAGTAGAGGCAGCAAAAATGTTAGGCATTTCCAGGTCGGCTATATATGATTATTTTAACAGCAAGAATCTATCAAGGGAAACTGTGCAAAAAATAACGTCGGCGTTTAATACTACGGAAGAGGAAGTTTTCAATAGTAAAAACAACGAAACTATTTTACATGAATTAGAAAAATTCAGGCTTAAAAAAGGGTTTACATATTCAGAACTTGCGGATATAATTAATCTCGATGAAAACACATTAAAGAATGTAATATCAGGAGTACGACAACTCCAAGAAGGTGAAGCAAATAAGATATATAAAGAGTTAGGTATTTCACTAACCCAATACCAACCGAATTTAAGCCTAAATATCGTAGAAGAAAATAGTTTACCACACGAAAAAGGAGGTGTATCCATCAACAATCAGCCTAACGCTATACCATTTGCGGGTGATTTTGATACATTAAATATGTACGTAGTCCCAGTAAAGGCTTACGGAGGTTTCTTATCTGGATATGAAAACCCTGTTTTCATGGAAAGCCTGACTAAATCATCTTTCCCGTTTATTAAGGGTAAGTGCTTTGCTTTTGAAGTTGATGGATTTTCGATGTACCGGGACTTTGTTCCTGGAGATTGGGTAATAACAACACTAGTGGAGAACTTCAACTGGCTATCTAAAGGCAAGGTATATGTTTTTCAGACTATTGACGGAATAATTATAAAATGCTTTGATAAGATAGAAGGAGAGTACATTCACCTATATTCACTAAATGACGAATTTAACCCGGTTGAGCCTATACACTTAAAGGATGTGAAAAAGGTCTATTTCAAAGAGAAGGTTTTAAAAAACTAACATGAACATTATTGACAAAGAAATCGGGAAGCGCCTGAGGGATGTGCGGGTGAACATCCTTAAAATTAGATCTACCCATAAAATGTCGGAACTAACTGGCATCCCTCAATCAACGTATAGCGGATATGAGCGGGGAACTCTTGGTGTTTACACCGGGTTCCTTGTTAAGCTTCACCGAATTTATGGGGTTAACCCAAACTACATCACTTTAGGTATAGGAAGTATTTTAACGACCAAAGAGGATAAAACCCCGGTAAAATCTCAGATAGCGGAATTAAGAAGCCAGGTATTAGCTCTCTCCGCTGTCGTTGATTATCTCGCTAAAAGGGGGAAGTAAGGCAATGACTGCCGCTTGAATTTGATCTACAATAGCCCACGACCTACGTATATAACCCCTCGTAACTTTGTTTTCTCTTCCGTAGTGATTTAACATAGCTCCTACTTGTTCGGTTGAGTAGCCGCATTCGTTAGCCGCTATACTTGCAATTGAATGTCTTGCTGAATACATATCCAGTTTTTCAAACCCCGCTCCTAAAATCTTCCTCAACTCCTTTATCCCGTAGTGTAGAGATAAATTTAGGCTACCAATATTAGAATAACGAACCTGCATCTTACCCATGTATTTATCATGTAGAGATACCGCCTCGTCAATTATATTTACGCTCATTAGCGCCTTATCAGTTCGCTTTCCTTTTGTTTTCTGCCTATTGTAAACTACTCTCTCAACATTTTTTCCTGAATTATGAAATATATCCACAGAGTTCATCCCGCACAAATAAAATGACAACATCCAAATATCTCTCGCTAATTCAGTTCTTGAGTTAACTTTAAGCTTGCAATCTCTTATCTTAACAATTTGATCAATTGAAAAATCACGATCTTCAACCTCGTCCCTGGCGACAATTTTATATTTCTTAAACGGGTTGTTAGGAATTAGAATCACCCCCTCGTCTTCATCATTGTATTTTTCTTTTGCAAGATTGTGCAGTTTTCTAATATTATTCATCTTTGCATTAACCCCACTATTTCCTAGACCCGCCCTTTCAGTCTTAATAAGCTTGCCATTAACTAAACGAGCTACCTCACGATCAGATCTCAGGAATTTTTCATACCCTTCTAGAAACACAGGAGTTATTTCAGTAGCAGGAATATCAACGTGGTTTAAATAGTCTGATAAACTTTGATAGGTAGTTTTGAGTATTTTGTATGTACTGTACTGCTTGAGCTTGATGCTTTCTGTGTGTTCTTTTGCGAAGTTTAAAAACATTACCTCTTCACCTGGTTTATATTCATTTCCTATACCAGTAAGTAGCTCTTTTAATTGTAAGTGGTCTATATGCGGGAGTATAGATTTCTTTTGTTTCAGGATCTCGTTGTATTCATTTAAGATATCAGTTAAATGACTTACCACAAAACTTGTTTTAATATCCCATTCTTTGGTTAAATGTTTTTTTGATACAAATTCATCCGTAGAAATATAAGCACTCTTACTTTTATGTCCGATTCTAATTTTAACATTCCACTCGCCTTCTGCGTTTGGTTCTTCGTCTAATATTACTGGGGTTAACTTTGCCATATCTACTAAAGTTTTACTAAAGCTTTTGCTGTAAAACTAATCAAATAATGTTGTTTTTCCTGCGTATATTAACTAATATACTTAGTAAACAAACATGGAAAATGAGTAAAATAAACGACAAAAAGCCTCTTAATGATCATTAGGAGGCTTTTTTGATAGATAAAATTTATTAAAAAAATTATACTAATAATTGTAGGTGTATGGATAATAAGAGTCCATTAATAGCGGAATTCTTTAATGAAATCAATCGCATACTTCACATTATCAAAAGGAATATCAGGCATGATACCATGACCTAAATTAAATATAAACCCTTTCTCACCGCGCATGCGCTCAAACAACTGTAAAATATGTTTCTTAATCACCGGCTTATCAGCATATAAAATATGCGGATCAAGATTTCCCTGAACAGCAATGCCAGCAGGTAAAGCCTGTTTAATATTTAATAAATCAGCATTCCAATCCACAGAAATCACATCCGGTTTTGCAGTAGCCATAATAGGTGCAAACACAGAACTACCCTTACAGAAAGAAATTACAGGAATATCTTTTCTATTTAAATTAGCGATGATCTCCTGAATATAACGGTGAGAAAACTCCTGATAATCATTCCATGACAAAGCCATAGCCCAGCTATCAAAAATCTGTATCGCATTCACACCAGCAGCAATCTGTAAATTCAGATAATCAGCCGTTACCTTTGCAATCTTCGCCAATAACTTGTGTGCAACCTCAGGATGATTGTGCATCAATAACTTCGTCAATTTGAAATCTTTCGAAGAAGCACCCTCAACCAGGTAACTCATTACCGTAAACGGAGCACCAGCAAAACCGATCAAAGGAATACTTCCATTCAAACGCTGCTGGATTACTTTAATCGCATCAGCTACATACTCCAGCTGATCCAAACAATCAACATTCAGATTTTCTACATCCTTCAACGTACGTACAGGATTCGCAAAACGAGGCCCTATACCCTGCGTAAAGCTCAGGTCACCGCCCATTGCCTCACCAGTAACCAATATATCACAAAACAAAATAGCCGCATCAATACCCAATAAATCTACCGGTAACATCGTTACATCAGCAGCAATTTCAGGCGTTTTGCACATTTCTAAGAATGAATACTTGTTTTTAATCTCCCAATATTCCGGCATGAAACGACCAGCCTGACGCATCATCCATACCGGTGGACGTTCAGTTTGTTTGGACCATGCTGCATCTAAAAATAAAGTGTTCATCTAATCTTAATTTGTTGGTAAGCTATTTGCTTCTTTTTCTATTTTATTAATTATCTCTTTCGTTCTCTCCGTATTCGCAAGATCCTTTGCTTTATCAGCATAGGCCAATGCTCTTACCTTATCCTTTTTGCGCAGCGCAAGATTAGCCAGATGTATCAATACAAAAGACTTATCACTTTTTGTGCCCAGAGGAAACCTGCTCGCTACCTGAAAATGATATTCAGCAGCCTGGTAATCCTCCTTCTTCAGCGCGATATTCGCAATCATAAATTCATAGTAACCACGCCTGTTTTTGGCCAGACGATCCGGATTTGGCACTTCTGCCAATAATTTCTCAGCCCTGTCGTAATCACCATTCTTAAAATACTTCGAAGCAATTAAGATCGAGCTGCTTTTAAAATGGCTCCAGACTACAAATCCCGCCATTAATCCTGAGATTACTGACAGCTGGAACTGGTCATAAAAAAGGCACACCCCAGCGGCAATCACAAAAATTGCCATCAGAGCATACCTGCCTTTTGCGTTATACATTAGTTATGAATATCCGTAAATTTATAGCCTACACCACGGATTGAGTGGAAATAAACCGGGTTTTTCTGATCTGGTTCAAAATACTTACGGAAAGTAAGGATGAAATTATCAATCGTACGTGTCGAAGGATAAACATCATAATTCCAAACCGTCTCTAAAATCTGCTCTCTTGAAACCGCTTCGTTTTTACGCTCAATCAGTAATTTAAGCAACATCGTTTCCTTTTTAGTTAAAGGTACAATCACACCATCATCCTGTTTCAGCTCAAAAGAATTGAAATAGATAGTTTTTTCGCCGATTTTATAAGAATTCAATTCCTTTAAATCATCAGACTTCATGCTGCGTTTAACCAGGATACCAACTCTTAAGATTAGCTCCTCTAAATTGAAAGGCTTCACCAAATAATCATCAGCACCTTTCTTAAGGCCCATTACACGGTCTTCACTCGTGTTTTTAGCCGTTAAAAATAAGATAGGAACCTCCGTATTTTCTAAACGTATAGTTTCACAAACCTGGAAACCATCCATTTCAGGAAGCATCACATCCAGGATGATCAGGTTAAAACGTTCCTCTTTGAAAATCTTCAAAGCCGTTTTACCATCCTTCACTGCATGGACTTTATAACCTTCTAATTCAAGGTTTAATTTTATAGCATCTAATAAATGGTCTTCATCTTCGACCAATAAAATTCTTAATTTCTGTTGCATAATGATCAACTAAATGTGATTTCAAAAATCGTACCCTGCGGCACATTGTCTCTTACGCTAATATCAGCGTCATGTTTTTGCAAAACTTCTTTGACTATAAATAATCCCAGTCCCGTTCCCTTCGCTTTCCTTGTATTCTCTTCACCAACGCGGTAAAACTTATCAAATATGAGCATTTTTTCCGCATCCGGAATACCAGGCCCTCTATCAGAAACACTCAGGAAAGGATGTCCATCACGCATTCCCAGTTCAACACCCACTTCAGCACATGGGCCAGAATATTTCACCGCATTTTCTACCAGGTTGGTTACTACAGAAGAAAGGGTAAAAGGATCTCCCAGTACGATTACATTCGGCTGGATCACAGGATTGATCACCTGTTCACATCCGCAAGAATGAATTTGTAACCTGTCAGTTATTTTGGTCACCAGTTCTGAAAAATCAAACTCTTCCTTAGGGAAGGAATACGAGCGGTTTTCAATTTTTGTAGCCAATAGCATATTCTCCACCAGATCATCCAGACGTTCAATATCCTTCAATGAATTGTTCAGTAAAGAAGTTTGACGTGCCTTATCCAGATCACGTTTCACAATCGTCTGAAGTGATAATTTAATAGCTGCCAGAGGCGATTTCAATTCATGCGTAACAGAAAGCAGGAAATTCTGCTGCTGCTCCCTTAACAAATCCTCTTTTTTGATCGACTGATGCAGGAAATAGGCCCCCACACACAAAAGAAACAAAAACACAGATCCCTCTCCCATCACCATGGCCATTCTGGAAGGCTGGAGCTTCACGACAAGCGTTCCCCAGGAGATCAGCTGTACCAAAGAGTACAGCAACATGAAATAAAATATGATAATTGATTTCTTCAAAATGTCTAATCTCTTGGAACTGTTCAAAATCAAACAGTTCTTAAATATACGCTAATTTACTTATTTCCTAAAAACAATGTCCAGCGCTTCAAGAATCGCTCTTTTAGCTTTTTCCAGCTCTATTTTTGTATGCGCAGCAGAAACAAATCCTACCTCGTAACCCGAAGGGCCCAAGTAAATGCCCCTGTTTAACAATTCACGGTGCATGATCTTGAATTTCTCCATACTTGCCGGATCAATATCCTCCGCACACTGTATCTTATCCTTGTCCGTAAAAGCGAACCAGAAAATAGAACCTACATGAAACACTTTGAATTTATAGCTTCTTGCTGTAGCAAAACGCTGAATACCTTCGGCAAACTCAGTAGCTTTTGCATTCAGTTCTTTATAGAAACCTGATTTCAACAACTCAGTCAGCTGGGCCACACCCGCAGACATCGCTACAGGGTTTCCAGATAAAGTACCCGCCTGGTAAACACCGCCATCAGGAGAAATATGTCCCATGATTTCCGCAGATGCCCCGTACATTCCTACCGGTAAACCACCACCTAATATCTTACCATAAGTAACAATATCCGGCTTCGCGTTATAATAACCCGCAGCACCTTCAAAACCTAAACGGAAACCTGTGATCACCTCATCAAAAATCAGCAAAGTACCATTGTCCTTACAGATTTTCTGCAGGAATTCAATATAAGCAGGGTCCTGGATCAATAAACCATTATTTGCAGGAATACCTTCAATAATTACTGCAGCAAGCTGATCTTTAAACTGTGCAAAAGCCTGGGTTAAAGCTTCCGTGTCATTTAAAGGAACAACAATCGTTTCTTCCGCAAAAGACTTTGGAACACCTAAAGACGAAGTCTCACCAAAAGTAACCAGGCCTGAGCCCGCTTTTACCAATAATGAGTCACTGTGTCCATGATAGCAACCCTCAAATTTCAGGATTTTATCTCTTTTAGTATAACCACGTGCCAGACGGATTGCAGACATTACCGCTTCCGTACCAGAACTCGTAAAACGAATTTTCTCTACGTGTTTGTTATTTTTGATAATCAGTTCAGCCAGCTCATTTTCCAAAGCAGTAGGTGCACCGAAGCTCATTCCATTCTGCATGGTTTCGATTACTTTCTCTCTTACTTTAGGAGGATTATGACCTAGAATTAAAGGTCCCCAACTACCGCAAAAATCAATAAATTGATTCCCGTCAGCATCCCAAACGAAACAACCATCACCTTTTTGGATGAATAACGGTGTTCCGTAAACAGATTTAAACGCTCTTACCGGTGAATTTACGCCACCAGGGAAATAGGTTTTTGCCTTTTCATACAGCTCTTTGGATTTCTCTCTTGAAATATCTGGTTTACTTCCAGTATTTACAGGCATATCTCCTTCGTTGCCGGAAAACATCTTTTTTAACGATTCTAACATAGTATTACATCCAGTTCTTTTCTACAATATCTCTTATATGGTAAGTGGTAATTATGCTTGCTCCCGCACGTGCGAAGGCATACATAGTTTCCATTACAATCTTTTGCTCATCAATCCAGCCCTTTTGCGCAGCCGCTTTCACCATAGCATACTCTCCTGATACATTGTAGCAGGCAATAGGCAAATCAGTATTTTGTTTCAGGTTATGGATTACATCCATATAAGCCAATGCCGGCTTCACCATTAACACATCCGCACCTTCACTCTGGTCAAGCAATGCCTCACGTAAAGCCTCCTCAGGATTTCTGAAATCCATCTGGTAAGCCTTCCGGTCACCTTTACTTGGTGCACAATCCGCAGCCTCTCTGAACGGCCCGTAATAAGCAGAAGCAAATTTAGTCGCATGCGACATAATCGCTGCGTTTACATAACCATGCTGATCCAGCAAATTCCGCATCGCACCAATACGTCCGTCCATCATATCTGATGGCGCTAACATATCTGCCCCCGCCTGTGCATGTGTCAAAGCCATTTTAGCAATCACCTCTACCGTTTCATCATTCTGCACATAATCATCTTTTAAAATACCGCAATGACCATGTGTGGTATAAGAACAAACGCATACATCAGTAACTACATATAAATCATCACCAAAGTTTTTCTTTAATTCACGAACAGCAGCAGGTACCAGTGAATGATCATGATAAGCAGAACGCGCATCATCAGATTTTTCATCCCCCACACCAAAAAGCATGATCTTATTTACCCCCAGCTCAAGGCCCTTTTCAACGTCTCTGATCAGCATATCCGTTGAAAAATGGTTTACTCCAGGCATCGAATCGATACCATGTTTCACTCCATTTCCAGGAACGATAAAATATGGATAAACAAACATGTCTTTCGACAACTTTGTTTCGGCCATCATTTCTCTTACAATTGGGTTCTTTCTTAATCTACGCGGACGGTGCAACATAATCAACCTCTCTTTTTTATTTAATATCAATTCCGAATACTGCTTCTGCAAGGCCGATTTCATCAGGTGAATACGGAAGGACATACTCCACTCCCATTTCCTCAAATTTCTTCCCTGTTGAATTTCCGATGGCAATTACCTTTTGTCCCGGGTCCAGTAAGTTGTCAGCGAAATAAGCTTCCACATTGGATGGGCTGGTAAAAATCAATACATCAGCATAAGTATGATCTATATTTTCTTCAATGACCGTCTCATAAATAGGCAGGTCAATGATTTTTGTGTCTTCAGCTAAAGATTTCTGGATGCTTAACAGTGAATCCTGTGCACGCGGGAATAAAACAGTCTGGTTTCTCACCAATACTGCAAAATCTTCCGCCACCTCAGTAATATCACCGCTTTCACCTACATAATCAGCTTTATGACCATGTTTTCTAAGTGCATCTTCTGAACCTCTGCCCACTACACCAAACTTTACATGTTTAGGCAGCACAGGCTTCAGTTTAAAGAAGTATTCTACCCCATTGCGGCTACTGAAAAATATCCAGTTGATATGTTTCAGGTAAAAAGGGTCCAGTACATTGACAATAGGGAAAGTACGGATCAATGATCTGCCTTCTATCTCTATTTTATTGACTTCAAGCGCTCTTCTGAAGTAATTATGTTCCCCGATTTCTCTGGAAATGAATACCCTTGCAGGCATTTTTCTGTCTTTATCATATTTAGCGACGATCTTTTCTGCTAATCCTTCCAGGTTATCTACCCTGAAAAACAAGCGGTTCGGAAAATCATCAGCCGTTAATGCTTTGGAAGTCCATACTTCATATTTGCCGTTTTCTTTCTTGCAGTAACAACCTAAAGGCATGTGGCAACCACCTTCAAAAAGGTTCAGTACTTTACGTTCCACACCAATTTCTTCCGCAGTATCTGCGTTATGGATTCCTTGCAGCACATCATATAACTCATGGTCATTTTCTCTGATTTGAATAGCCAGGACCCCTTGTGCAGGAGCAGGAATCAGTTCAGTAGTGTCAATTACTTCCATATGGAATTCTGACAGATCAAGATTCAGACGGTTTACCCCTGCTTTTGCCAATAAAATAGCATCATAATTTTCATCCCTTAATTTTTGAATACGGGTATTTACATTACCACGCAAGTCTTCAATATTAAGATCTGTTCTTAAAGCAAGCAATTGTGCTTTACGTCTGTTGGATGACGTACCAACCTGTGCACCTGTTTTCAAAGAAAGTTTTTGCGTAACATCTACACAATCTTTCAAAATCAGTAATAATTCTGAAGCATCTTCCCTTTCAGAGACTGCAGCGATGGTTAACCCTGCAGGGTGTGTGGTTGGTAAATCTTTGTGAGAGTGTACAGCAATATCAATGCTGCCGCTTAATAATTCTTCTTCAAGCTCTTTGGTAAAAAAACCTTTTCCTTCAAGTTTGTCCAGCCTCAGGTTTAGTATTTTATCACCCTGGGTTTTAATGATCTTCAGTTCAGCTTCGACACCAATTTCCGCAAGTTTGTCTTTCGTATAATTGGCCTGCCACAATGCAAGATCACTGCCTCTTGTTCCGATAATAAGTTTCTTCATCAGTATATATTTGTTCTTTTATAAAGTTTCCGCCAACCGTTAACAAACAATTGAGTTAAGCTTTTGTAGCTATCACGTATTTAGATTCGCGCAAATTTAACCTAAAAGAGCTATAGTCTTAAATAATAAACAAATAATGTATTTGTGCTGACTAATCTACCCCGGAAGGTTAGCTGTTGTTGACCAGAATTTCTTTTGCCATGATCATCGGTACGCTAATATATTTCTTTTCCATGTAATCCATCACCCGTTCAAGAACCAGTCTTGAATTTTCATCCAGTGTATTGATTTCCTCTGCAAAAACAATGTCCAGTGCTTTACTTTTAATTGCTTTAATTTTCTGAGGGACTTCACTCATCGCGATTTCTATTTTGCGCTGGCGAAGAACTAAATCAAATTCTTTGATATTCTGATCGATAATTTGCTCTGCATTAACCAGTTCATCATAACGTTCCTGAATATTTTTGCGGGCGATCTCTTTTAAAGATTCAACCTCAATATAATGTACAGGGAAGTTTTGGATAACAGCTGGTGCAGTATCATTAGGAATTGCAAGATCTACAATAACTTTTTTGCCCGTTTCGCCATTTAATAGCTTGCGGTAAATTTTTTCTGTGATGATTGGTTCAGTAGCACCGGTACAGGTAATGATGACATCAAAACCCTGATCGAAATTTTCCAGTGCAGTCAATGGATAAGCAATACCATTTAAATCTTTTGCCAGAGATTCTGCATTTTCTACCGTTCTGTTGAAGATAGAAAAATTAGAGTACCTGTGTTTTTTAAGGTATTGCGCTAAGTTTTTGTTAGTCTCACCAGCTCCGATAATCAGAATTCTTGAGCTGGCAGTTATAGTCAGGTCCCTTAATTTGCGGTAAGCTAAAGACACTACCGAAACCGGGTTTTTAGAGATATTCGTATGGGTATAAACTTCCTTTGCCGTTTTGACTACGCGGTTCATGATCATTCGCATATAATCGGCTGTAAAGCCAGAAACACGACATGCCTCATAAGCCCGGCGTACCTGGGCAAGGATTTCTTTTTCACCAACTACCAGACTTTCCAAAGAGCAGGAAGTACGTAATAAGTGATTGAAAGCTTCCACTTGTTCATAAACAGAAACGCTTTCCAGGAACTTATCCATATACGCTTCCGGGAACCCCATGTCAAGCACAGTCAGGAAACGAAGGATGAATTCACGGTCCAGTTCGTGGGCAGTGGTAAAAACAAACTCAACGCGGTTACACGTACCGATATAAAAAATTTCTTTTACATCCAGTTCATTTTGAATATTCTTCAGTCTGTCATCCAGTGTCTGCTCACAGATAACTAATTTCCCTAAAGACTTTAAGTCAATTTGTTTATGAGTGAAAGCAAGTATCTTTAAATATTCCAATTTGGGTTTGTGTTGTGTTTATATAGTGGAAACAAAAGTAACAAGACCACCCTTAGTGTCTGTCATTATGCTGTAATTAAGATTAATTTAGAAAGATTTTAAATTAAATATTCTCAGGAAAAACAAGAGATCATTATGTTTGTTAATAAGCTAACCACCTATAAAAGAAAGTTATGATTAAAAAAGAGCACTTTATTCTGTCCGGATCTAAAGATAAAACCATTTCAGGTGACCTTACATATGACGATAAATATACAAACCAACCCTGCATTTTATTCGTACATGGCTTCAAGGGATTTAAAGATTGGGGTGCTCATAACCTCGTAGCGTCCTTTTTCGCCTCCAATGGCTACCGTTATTTCAAATTTAACCTGAGCCATAATGGCGTAACAGCACAAAACCCAAATGATGTTACTGATTCAGAAGCCTTTGCTGCAAACACAGTCAGCATGGAGCTCAAAGACGTAGATACCGCCCTGAATTATATTGCCCACACCTACCCATTAAGCCCTGTTTATGTAATTGGCCATAGCCGCGGTGGTGCTTTGGTTATTTTAAAAGGTGCAGCCGATGAACGCATCAGCAAAATCATTACCTGGTCTGCCATTTCAGATTTTAGTTCCTTATGGAAAAAAGAACAAGAGAAAGAATGGTTATCCTCAGGCAGGATCTTCGTGGAAAATGCCAGAACAAAGGAGAAAATGCCATTGAACAGCACACTACTGGAAGATTTCAATGCACACAAAAATGAATTCGATTTGCTCCATGCTGCCGCAAGCGTTAAAATCCCCTGGTTAATTCTGCACGGCGATGATGACATTAACGTAAAATTCAGTGTAGCACAAGAACTCGCACAGGCACAGCCAAAGGCCCAATTGCAGAAAATCAAAGGCGCTAACCACGTATTTGGTGCTTCACATCCTTACACAGCGACCGAATTACCTGCTCAACTGCTGGAAGTATGCGAAAAAACCCTTGCCTTCATCAAAAATGCCAGCCTTATAAATTAATACAAGCTGGCATTTCAATGCTTTACAACAAAAAAACTTTATTTCACTTCTGTCCAATTTCCGTCCTCTTTGATCAGATCGATCAGATCATCCAAAGCTTTGGCAGAGCTTACATTTTTTTTCACTACTTCTTTACCACGGTATAAAGTAATTTTACCCGGGCCTGTGCCTACATAACCATAATCGGCATCAGCCATTTCACCGGGCCCGTTCACAATACAACCCATAATTCCGATTTTGATCCCTTTCAAATGATCAGTTCTCGAACGGATCAGCTGTGTTGTTTCCTGTAAATCAAACAATGTTCTGCCACAACTCGGGCAAGAAATATATTCCGTCTTCGAGATCCTTGTGCGGGTGGCCTGCAGAATTCCAAAACTTGTAGAATTCATAACCGGAAGACCAACTGTCTCAGGAGCATCAATCCACACTCCATCCCCTAAACCATCTGTAAACAGCGCCCCTAAATCAGTCGCCGCATATAACTGCAAATCGTCTGCACTAATCGCAGCATAAGATCTCTTCACAATAACCGGGATCTGGTTCCCGCTTTTCATCAGGTCAATAAAAAAGGCTCTCTGCTCAATAGTCCCCTCTTCAGAAGAAGTCTCCAGAACCAGCACTACCGTTTCATCCAGCAGCGCTAACAGTACCTTACTATAATTCTTTGCATTAACAGCAACAAGATTCAGGATAGGATCTTTCTGAACAGCAGAAGCATAATCTTCCAGTTTAATCAGCGGATGACAATTGCCTTTATCCTTCAGTACTAACCATGTTCTGTAGTTATAAATCTGGCGTAAATTGCCCGGAAAAGAGAAAGAAGGTAATTCATCGCCCAAATAAACAAGATCACAAGCCTGATCGGCCATGTTATACTTATCTAGTCCTGCACTGTATTTATACCCCACCTCAGTCAGGAAATAAGGATCTTTTAAATTCTTTGAAGACACATCCAGCATCACTACCGGATGATGATGCCCCCCAATATGCTGCACAGGTAAAGTTACCCTGCGGCTATATCCATAAGGATTATAAGGTAAATCCCGGATCTCAATTCTTTCCTTCTCTACCACATTCAAAGCGCGGTTTACATAACGATCGGCAAGCGCCTTAGCTACCGGAGCTTCAAATTCAGGATCTTCCGTTAAAGAAACCCTGATAGTATCTCCCAAACCATCTTCCAGTAAAGTACCAATACCAACCGCAGATTTGATTCTTCCATCCTCTCCGTCACCTGCTTCAGTAACCCCAAGGTGCAGCGGATAATTCATCCCCTCCTTCACCATCGTTTCTACCAGCAAACGATAAGCCTGAACCATCACCTGTGTATTACTTGCTTTCATGGAAATCACCAGGTTATAATAATTCAGGTCCTCACAGATCCTCATAAATTCCATGGCCGATTCCACCATACCGCGTGGTGTATCTCCGTACTGGCTCATAATCCTGTCTGATAAAGACCCGTGATTTGTACCAATACGCATTGCAGTACCATATTCCTTGCAAATTTTCACTAGAGGTGAAAACTTTTTATAAATTCTTTCCAGCTCGGCCTGATAAGCCTGCTGCGTATATTCTATATTTTCAAAACGCTTCTTATCTGCATAATTACCCGGATTAACCCTTACCTTTTCCACAATACGGGCAGCAGCCTCAGCAGCATTGGGCGTAAAATGTATATCGGCTACTAAAGGGACATTATACCCCCTAAACCTCAGCTCCTTCTTAATATTAGCCAGATTTTCAGCCTCCTTCATACTCGGCGCTGTAATCCTTACATACTCACAACCAGACTCTACCATCCTGATAGTCTGTTCTACCGTTCCCAGCGTGTCCATAGTGTCAGTAGTGGTCATAGACTGTATCCTGATTGGATTCAATCCGCCCATAGGAATATCCCCTATAGAAACCTCACGTGTTAAGAACCTGGAATACTGGTTTAGATAATTACAATAACCCCCGGCCAATTCTTTTTGTGCTGCTACGTTTTCCATAAGGGTACAAAGATAAAGATTATGTTTTATATGTGAATTCACATAGAAATTATAAAGATTAAGTTTTGTAGGTGAATTCAGATAAATTCCAAAACAGCCCTGTAATCCCAATAAATGGTGGAGGAGAAAAAATAAAAAAGGAATAGCCACATTCCGGACATTGTTCATTCTTCATGAACGCCGACCGGAATGTGGCTATTCCTTTTTTGTTTTTAGATCAGGCGATCTTTGATAACCAAAGTCCCTGCAGCAACGTCGTGAAAACACTGTTGCTTCTTATTCAAAAAACTATACAGATACCCAAAAAATAGTGGTGCAACAGATAAAATCTTCCCCAGGTTCCTTACAAAAGACAAACCAATACTCACCCTTGCTCCCCCCATATCCGTTACCTTAATACTTAATAACCTTTTCCCAATCGTCCCCTGCTTCGCAGAAGCCTCCGCAAATACACCATAAACAAACTTGAACACCGGAATCAGCGGCAAAAGCAACAAAGCGAAAGAAATCCTTTCCCCCTGCCCATTCACAAAAGCAAAACAACAAAGCACCACTACAATATAAACCAAAAACAAAATAAAGTAATCAATCACAGCAGCCAGCAAACGCTGATCAAAAGAAGCAAAATACTGCGGAGCGGTCTGTTCATAGCTGAAACCAAAAAGCGCACGGAGTTCAGGGAACTCGTGCGCTTCTTTATAATCGTCCATTCCGGGCTTTCTCACAAAAGTTCCCGATACAATACTCATATCCTTTAAATGTTCAAAATCGTATGGCCCCTCAGGCTTTCCATTAACGACTACAATATAATTACGTTCCAATAGCTCTTAATGTCTGGTTACTTCAAAATTACTCAATCCACCATCCAGATTAATAAAAATCTTTTTAGCAGATCCATTATAATTTGAAGTCTCGTAATTATTATTGTCAATCTTGATAAAACCAGGAAAATCCTTTGCAGAAAGACCAGTTTTAGTTTTAATCCTGCAACCCGAAGCCTCAGGAATACTGATCTCTACCGAAGCCACCCCTGTTTTCACCGCTACATCAGTAATCGGCAATAAAGACCCTATCTTCACATCAACAGAAGCTGCGCCACCATCAAACCTGAAACTTCTTACCTTATAACCAGTCAGGTCTAAATCTACCTCACCAGCACCCATATTCATATTCACAGTCCATTCAGGTCTTTTATTCAACCTTAAATCAACATTGTTCCCTCCATTTCCAAGCGACCAGTTTCCTTTTTTCTCTTTCATTTTAAAAGTCACTGTATTCACAGAATCTGAACTCTCTTTCTGTAAGATGAAATTTCCATTTTTGCGCTCTACATCCGCTGTAACCAGCTCATCCGTTTCCCCTTTCAAATTAAAAGACGTTCCTCCGCCAGAAATATTCAGCACCGTCTTTTTCAGGCTATCCGCAGCAACAAACGGCTCTGTAAATTTGATATTTTCCGTTTCTTCATCCCCGGCGCTGTCTAAATCCAGGTCAAGATCTTTAGTGAACCGGTCACCAATCCAGTTTTTATGAAGCGGAGGCTGTTGCCCTCTGTAAAATACAAAACCAAGCATCAGGACCAGTACGCCCAGAGAGATCATGTTTCCAGTCTCCGACTTGTTCCTGTTAAACAGGATATTTACTCCCGCAATGATTAAAAATACAGGCCAGAAGCTCCATACATTTCTCCAGTAAAAATTAATGACATTAAAGTTCTCTAATAAAAGGACTGCACCTACAAACAGTAGTATCACACCCCACATTACTCTATTCAATTTCATAAGCTTTATTAGTTAAGGGGTTTTACAATTGATTATCAGGAGTCTGATCTGCAGGTTTCGCAGGTTCCGGGGCAACAGGCTGCTGCGCTGTGGTATTCAGATCCTCAGGCTGCTCAGTCTTCCATTCTTCCCATGTATTTTTACGTTTTGCTTTCAGAATGAAACTTAAACCGATCGCAACGAACAATAAAGGCCATAATTTACCCAGTCTGAACCAATAAGGGATCAGGTTAAACTCATTCATCAGAAAATATAAACCGATAACCAAAAGGACTAATCCTCCGACAGTCCGGCCCGTATCATTATTTTTTGGCAGAGATTTAAAATCTACCGGATTCTGCCATTCCTGTGCAGGTGCTGCTTTTACATCCGGATTTCCCGGTGCAGCAGCTGGTGGTTGCTGCCCAAACGGCGGCGTATTAAATCCCTGAAAATCATTCTGTTTTTTGAAATAATCATTAAACTTTGAAAATTTCGCAGCCGGATCATTGTTGACCGGTACTACAATCCACATCACCAGATAAACCAGGATACCAGTTCCAACCAAAAATATAGTTGACAATACAAATAATAACCTGATAATCGTTACATCTACCTGCATATACTCTGCTAATCCTGATGAAACGCCTGCAATTATCTTGTCATGTTCGTTTCTTAACAATCTGTTTTCCATAAATCACTCTCCTATATTATTAACAATAAAATCATTAACGGTCTTAACAACATTTATAATGTTTAAGTTTCACAAGCTATAAACATTGATTAAGCCTAAATACACAATTAAGACTAAGCAAGTTCTATTTAGTTACAAAAGACTGCAAAGCATTTTTTCTCCCCCTTGAAAATTCTATAGATCAAATCCTAACCGGCTGCAAAAAACCGCATTATTCATCAAATAGCAGAATATTTTTTTGAAATAAACAAACCCACAACATTTTTTGTTGTTTCTTTGTATTATTATAGTATTAATACATTAGCTAATTTCTTACTGAATGAACTTCACCAATTTTGGTAGATACCTGTTGCTGTTGAGAGCAGTTTTCAGGAAACCCGAAAAATTTAAAATATATCTTAAGGCCATCTTTCAACAGATGGATTTTGTAGGTGTCGGCTCCCTTGGTTTGATTGCTATCATTTCTACCTTTATCGGGGCGGTTATGACTTTACAGATCGCATTCCAGCTGGTGAGTGACTTTATACCTAAAACTATTATTGGTTCGGTGACAAGGGATTCAAGTATTCTGGAACTCAGCCCGACGATTACAGCAATCGTACTTGCGGGTAAAATTGGTTCTGCCATTTCTTCGGAAATTGGGACCATGCGGGTGAGTGAGCAAATTGATGCGCTTGAAATCATGGGGATCAATTCACCAGGTTACCTGATCCTCCCTAAACTGATTGCAGGGATTACCATGGTACCGGTTTTGGTGATTTTTGCCATGGTATTAAGTATAACAGGTGGTTATCTGGGTGGTACTTTATCAGGCGCAGTAACTCCGGCAGAATATATTCAGGGTATTACTACTGATTTTAATCCTTACACCATTGTTGTGGCACTGGTCAAAGCATTTGTTTTTGGTTTCATCATTACGACGGTTCCTGCATACGAAGGTTTTTACGTAAAAGGCGGGGCATTAGAAGTAGCTCAGGCAAGTACAAGAGCGGTTGTCGTAAGCTGTATCAGCATCCTGGCTTGTGATTACATTGTAACCCAATTATTATTATGATCGAAATCAAAGACATTGAAAAATCTTTCGGGTCCAATACTGTCCTGAAAGGCATATCAGGTATATTCAAAGAAGGTTTAACGAATTTGATCATTGGTGGTTCGGGTTCAGGAAAAACTACCCTGCTGAAATGTATGATAGGTTTACATACCCCTGAAAAAGGGAGTGTACAATATGATGGAAGAGAGTTCATTGATATGGATTTCGAACAGCGTATTGAAATCCGTAAAGAAATCGGCATGCTTTTCCAGGGTTCGGCACTTTTTGACTCGATGACTGTGGAAGAAAATATCATGTTTCCACTGAATATGTTTACCGATCACAGTTTTAAAGAAAAACTGGAACGTGTTAACTTTTGCCTGGAAAGGGTTAACCTGGAAGGTAAAAACAAACTTTTCCCGGCTGAACTTTCAGGAGGAATGAAAAAACGTGTGGGAATTGCCCGTGCGATTGCCATGAACCCCAAATATCTTTTTGTGGATGAGCCTAACTCAGGGCTTGATCCGAAAACATCAATCGTTATTGATGAGCTGATTAAGGAAATTACTGAAGAATATAATACCACTACAATTGTAGTTACCCACGATATGAACTCGGTTATGGGAATTGGTGATTATATTCTGTTCTTACACGAAGGAAAAAAATTCTGGGAAGGTTCTAATAAAGAGATCGCCCATACAGACATAGCAGAACTTAATGATTTTGTTTTTGCCAGCCGTTTCATGAAAGCTGCCAAGAAAAACTTTTAATAACATTTGTACAAAAATATTTATGATAAGCCTACTTACCCCCACGCACTGGAAAGATTATGAGTTGATTGACTGTGGAGATTTTGAAAAATTAGAGCGCTTTGGCAATCTGATCCTTTGCAGACCTGAGCCTCAGGCTGTGTGGAAAAAAATGCTTCCTGAACAGGAATGGAAAAAACTAACACATATCAGGTTTAAAGGTCGTTCTGCAACTTCCGGAGAATGGGTAAAATCTACTGGAAATGTTCCTGACCGCTGGAATGTAGAATACAAAAATGAGGAGGTAAAAATTAACCTTCGCCTGGGTTTAACTTCTTTTAAACATGTAGGTGTTTTCCCTGAGCAGGCAGTAAACTGGGATTATATCTCTTCTTCGATTAAAAAATTCAAAAACCCAAAACCGAAAGTACTTAACCTTTTTGCTTATACTGGTGCAGCATCATTGATTGCACAGGCTTCAGGTGCGGATACAACACATGTGGATTCAATCAAACAGGTAGTAAACTGGGCTAACGAAAACCAGGAGTTATCTCAGCTGAAAGATGTAAGATGGGTTGTGGAAGATGCTTTGAAATTTGTAAAACGTGAATTGAAACGCGGTAAAAAATATAACGGTATCATTTTAGATCCTCCTGCATTCGGACATGGCCCAAATGGAGAGAAGTGGAAACTGGAAGATCATATCCAGGAAATGATGCAGGATGTAGTACAATTACTGGATGAGGAAGAACACTTCCTGATTCTGAATACCTACTCTTTAGGGTTCTCTTCTGTCATTGTAGAAAATCTGATTAAAACTTCTTTCCCCCAGGTAAGAAACCTTGAAACTGGTGAATTATATCTTCAGGCCACTTCGGGCATCAAATTACCATTGGGTGTATTTGGAAAATTCAATACTTTCTCTTCTTAAGAAGAGAAAGTATTTTTTGTCTGAGCTGATTAGGTGGTTCCCGGAATAATTGCCGCCTCCACCAATCTATATTCTATAACTGGTGCTCCCGCTACTCCTCCATCGGCATTACTGGAACTTACAAACCTGAGTTTATAAAAGTTTCCATCTGCATCTTTAATCACATAAAAACGATCTCTGTTCACGACAGGTCTATCATCCGGGGTTAATGATCTCCATTTTACCCCAATCGCTTCACGTGTATTTAAATAGGTAAGTCCGGCCAATTTACTTTTATCGAAGTTCTCATATTCTTTCGCCGACTGATCTTTGATCATCACTTCGGAAGAAGTTACGCCCCCTAAAAAGTTAATGAGTACAAAATCATGGGTGGCTATAGCTTTACCATCTGCGGTATTAGAGGTAGTCCATGTCCATTGTATATCCCACAAAGATTGTGCAGGCTCTCCGATTGGAGAAGGGCGGTTAAAGCTGAAAAAATTAAAATTATAGGAAAGATCTTTATTGACTGTAAACTCTGTAAAAGAAGGATTATCATTACTCATTGGTGCAAATTTGATGCGGTATCCATTGGTTCCTTTATAAACTTTCACTTTAAACCACGGCCTTTTAAGAGGTACAGACGGAATAAGCGGTGTGGTTGGCGTAGCAGGTACAGCAGTAGTCATTGGCGGCAGTCCTGCATAACCAGTGTTCACAATATAAATCTTACTTGATGCTTCATTCTCCCCTACTTCAATTGTTGTCAGCTTAGACAAATATTCGGTCGGTGTGCCGGTTACCGGATCTGCAAGTGCAGCGCTACCAGCAGCATTAAGCTGTAATGATTCAATTACCTTAATAGAATCTGCCTGTAATACATTGGCGAAACTTGTTTGACCTGAATAAACAGCCAGCGCCCCCATGGTATGGTTGAGAATAACTTTAAAATCTGATCCGGGATAAAGACCAAGATCCCAGTTTGCCCGCGTTACCGGAGTCACTAAACCCTTACTAAAATCGACAAAAACGCCGTTGGCAGCATTCACACCGAGCTCAGTTCCAGCCACACCGGGAAGCGTTACCTGCTGTCCGTCAAATGGCTTCGGGTATCTGTAGTCGACGCTGTCTTTTTTACATCCGGCAAAAGCTAAAACTACACTGCAGCAAATAATAAGTATATTATTTTTATTCATGTTAAATCTCTAATTCTCTAAAAACGCTAAGAAACGTAAAGATAATATTCCTGACCTTGAAATTTTCACAAATCTGGTGCGGAAAAGGCAGATTATCTCAGTTTCAGAGGTCTGAGTGTTATTAATCTGATAATTCTTTTACGGATTGGAGATTTTGTCAGCCGAATGTGTAGTTTTGCAGCCACACGAATTCATATTAAATCACTTTATAACCTATGAAAATACCACAACTCGCGGGAACATTATTAATTGCATTTACAACAGTCACTCTTTTTGCCAATTGTACTTCTGGTACAGATAAAAAAGGTGAAAAAACAAAAACGACTATAAGTGCATCAGGAGATTCTTCGGAAGTTGCTGTTACTGATACCTCACGTAAGCCTATTGATACGGCAAAATACAATGCTTTAATGTTAAAGCTTGCACATGGCGACACTACGGGAAGATGGCCGGTTAAGCCTCAGCCTTATCCGCTGCCTGGCGCAATTTTACCTTACAAAAGGATTGTTGCTTACTACGGAAATATATATTCAAAAAGAATGGGTGCTTTAGGGGAATACGCACCTAAGGAAATGTTATCCAGACTGGATGTTGAAGTAAAGAAATGGGAGAAAGCTGATCCTTCGACCCCTGTTCAGCCTGCTTTGCACTATATCGCTGTGGTAGCTCAGGGTGATCCTGGTAAAGATGGCAAGCACAGATTCAGAATGCCTGATAAGCAAATTGATTCAGTACTGGCTATTTCAAGAATGCGCAAAAACATGATTGTGTTCCTTGATATTCAAGTATCGTTAAGCACGATCAGAGATGAATTGCCTTTATTGGAAAAATACTTGAAAATGCCTAATGTTCATTTGGGTATAGATCCTGAATTCTCTATGAAAGAAGGTGTAAAACCAGGAAAAAGAATAGGTACATATGATGCTGCTGATATTAATTACTGTTCACAGTTCCTGGCTAACCTGGTAAAGAAATACAATTTGCCTCCAAAGGTTTTTACGGTTCACCGTTTTACAAAGAGAATGGTTACGAACTACAAAAATATCAAGTTGCGTCCTGAGGTTCAAATCGTCATGCACATGGATGGATGGGGAGAACCTGAACTTAAAAAAGGTACTTACCGTCACTTCATCTTTAGCGAACCAGTTGAGTTCACAGGTTTCAAATTGTTCTATAAAAATGATTTGAAAAAAGCGCCAAACAAATTGATGACTCCAGAAGAGTTAATGAAACTTACGCCTATACCTGTATATATACAGTACCAGTAGGTCTGCTGATTTTTCTATAAAAAGCGCCCTGTTATTAATTAACAGGGCGCTTTTTTATTGCTGCCAAACCGGGTATCTAAAACGGTTATGCTGTAATATTATTGTTTGTTGCCTTTGGGCCCCAACAATTATACTTTCATTGTTAATTAAAAATTAATAAGTTTGATCTATGCAGGATTTCTCGTTATACTTCGAATTGGGTTGGCAACATATATTAAACTGGAGGGGATATGACCATATTCTTTTTGTGATAGTTTTATGTGGTGCTTATACTTTGACGGATTGGAAGAGGGTATTATTACTGGTTACTGCTTTCACTATAGGTCATAGTATTACACTTGCTTTAAGTGTGTTAAAGGTGATTACAGTTAAAACTAATTTAATTGAATTCCTGATTCCGGTAACGATATTGGTTACTGCGGCTTCGAATATACTTGGGGGTAAGTCGTCAAGGCCCAAGGGTGTGCAGCTGAAGTATATACTTGCCCTGTTCTTCGGATTGATCCATGGAATGGGCTTTTCTAATTATCTGAATAGCTTATTAGGTAAAAGCACCAATATTGTAGCAGAGTTATTTGCTTTCAATATCGGGCTTGAATTCGGTCAGATTCTTATTGTAACCGGGATATTGCTGATTTCTTTTGTCCTGGTCAATATCTTCAAGGTCAAAAAGTGGAATTGGAATTTCTTTTTATCTTCCGCAATATTTGGTATCTCCTTTATTATGGCCGCAGAGCGATGGCCTGACTTATTCCGTTAGAATAAGCCAAGCTGACCTTTATCGTCAATCTCTACATCATCTGGATTAGTGATTTCGAATTTAACATTTTTATTGAGTGAAGCTTCTTTGGTGACTTTACTTTTAGCATCGTCAGTTTTCTTTTGCTTCGCTGGTTTAGCTGCTGGTGTTTCAGTTTTTTCAGGAGCAGCAGGAGTAACTGGCTCTTCTGCTTTCACAGGAACAACTGGTATTTCCGCTATTTCAGGAATAACCGGCGCTTCTGCTTTCACAGGAACAACTGGTGTTTCCACTATTTCAGGAGCAACTGACTCTTCTGCTTTCTTCCTGCGTTTTACTGGAGTCTGTACAATTTCTTCAACAGGCTGTACTATATTTTCCTTCCTGATCCATTCCTTTTTAACAACAGGGGCCTCTTTTTCTTCTTCAACTACAGAAGGACTCTCGGGGCGTTCAGCAACACTATCTTCAATTTCAACTATTTCTTCCTCAGCGGCTATTTCTTCAGCATCTGTACCGGTTTGTCCGGCTTCTTCTTCAACCGGCGTAACGTCATCGCCAGTTTCAGTTTCATCATCGGTTTGGACTTCGGCTTCAGCTTCGGTTAATCCTGCTGAAACCGCTGGCTCCTGATCATCCTCAGCAATCTCTTCTGCTGCTGCTGTACTTTCTTTAACCTCTTCTTCAAGAACCGGCTCATTCTCTTCCGCATTACTGATGGTAATAGTTTTCACATCATGCTGGCTTAACCGGTTACCGTTAGCTTTGATACCTTTTAAATCTATAAAGTCTGCAAGCACGATTTCCAGTGTCTCAGGAATCTGTGTTTTACCTTTTAATACATCAACGGTCAATGTTGCCTCAGGATTACTGGTCAGGTGCAGGAATCTCGAACCAGTTTCCTCACTGATCAGCGTTTGTTTTTTACCTATCGCAATAGGTTCAAAAACAAAGCGTTTAATAAAGTAGTTCTTAGCCTTTCCTTCATACTGTACTACTGCAAATGGTTTTTCAGGATCAAATTTCTGGATCAGCAGCAGATCGGCATCGAAATGGTTACTCAATTCAAAAGAACTCAGTTCATACCAGCCTTCTTTATGAACTTGCAGGATCTTATCATCCCCATCAAATTCACCCAGGTATTTACCTCTGCCATCCACATTTAATCTTCTTAGTAAATCATCATACCAGATTTTCAGACCAGACAGCGTTGAAACACCTTTGCTCTTTAATAAAACCTTTTTAATAGGATATTTGGAAACTATATTTCCCTGAGAAGCACGTCCTTTAATAGCAATATCTGCAAAGTCAATATCAAACTGCAATTTCTTCAGTTTGGTATGCGGTTTAAGCAATACGGTAATGATCTCAGCCTCCCCATTAGGATTAGGTGTGAAATACAACATCTTCGATCCTTTACTTCCTTTTGTTAAATCGTACTCTTTGTCACGGGTCACACCCATTACAGCGAAACGTTTGATATAAGAAGTACCGCTTGCGCCATCTTTGTAAATCAGGTTATATATAGTACGGTCATCATTCTTTTTAAAGACCTGTGCGTAAACAATCCCTTTTCCTACAAATGTTTTGTCTGCTACTTTAGTAATAGTGCATTTACCGTCTTCCCTGAAAACAATGATTTCATCCAGGTCAGAGCAGTCGGCAATAAATTCATCTTTTTTAAGCCCGGTTCCGATAAAACCATCTTCCCGGTTCATATAGAGTTTAACGTTGGCCAGAGCAACTTTGGAAGCCTCCACCCTGTCAAACAGACGGATTTCCGTTTTACGTTCTCTTCCTTTTCCGTATTTATCTTTTAATTTCTGATACCATGCAATCGCATAATCGGTCAGGTGACGAAGGTGGTTTTTCACTACCTTAATATCATCCGCCAATGCTTTCATCTGGTCATCTGCTTTTTTAACATCAAAGCGGGTAATGCTGCTCATCGGTTTATCGATCAGCTTTTTAAAATCTTCCGGTAAGATCTCTCTGTACAGCTGTTCTTTGAAAGGGGTAAACAATATATTCAATACCTCTACTACAGCATCGAAATTACTCGCATTCTCATATTCAGCATGCTTGTACATTCCTTCCTGAATGAAGATCTTCAATAAAGAACTGAAGAAAATCTTTTCCTGAAGCTCATGCAGCCTGATTTCCAGTTCCTGTTTTAACAGGTTTTTGGTATTCTGAGTATTTTCTAAAAGGATAGTATTTACACTCAGGAACTGAGGTTTATCATCTTTAATAATACAGGTATTCGGAGAAATAGAAACCTCACAGGAAGTAAATGCGTAAAGTGCATCTATAGTCACATCCGGTGATATACCCGGCGCAAGCTGAATGACAATCTCCACATGTGCGGCTGTATTGTCTTCAATCTTCTTGATTTTGATTTTACCTTTATCATTAGCAGAAAGAATACTGTCAATGACAGAGCCGGTAGTGGTGCTGTAAGGGATTTCAGTAATGACCAGGGTCTTCTTGTCCTTTTCAGTGATTTTAGCACGTACACGAATCTTACCTCCACGCATTCCTTCGTTATAAGCAGAAAAATCTGCCATACCCCCGGTAAAGAAGTCAGGAAGGATATTAGGTTTTTCACCTTGCAGAATGGCAATGGAGGCATCAAGCAGTTCGATAAAGTTATGCGGCATAACTTTAGTAGCCAGACCTACTGCAATTCCTTCTGCTCCCTGTGCTAATAGCAGCGGGAATTTTACAGGTAAAGTAAGCGGCTCATTATTCCGTCCGTCATAACTTAATTGCCAGATAGTTGTATCTGCGTTGAAGACAACTTCTGTGGCGAATTTTGACAGACGTGCTTCAATATAACGCGGCGCGGCTGCACTATCACCGGTAATCGGATCTCCCCAGTTACCCTGACAGTCAATCAGCAGGTCTTTCTGACCAATCTGCACCATGGCATCCCCAATAGAAGCATCCCCGTGCGGGTGATATTTCATGGTATTTCCAATCACATTGGCTGCCTTATTGAAACGTCCGTCGTCCATTTCTTTCAGCGAGTGCATAATTCTACGCTGAACGGGCTTCAATCCATCATTAATATGGGGTACTGCCCGGTCTAAAATTACATAAGAGGCATAATCGAGGAACCAGTTCTCGTAAAGGCCATTAATAGGTATTACGGTATGTTTTGTCTCTTCGTTTACGTTATTATCTAATTCGTCGCTCATCAAGAAAGGGGTTTGGATGGCGTAAAGATAAGGCATCCGCTCAAATTTTGAGAACACAATTTCCCAACAGTTTTAAAAAAAACTGCCGGGGTGCTTAGATTCTGGAATTAATCCGCCAAACGGTCTTCTACAAAGACAAAAGGCAATAAGCTTTTGATACCTTTCACTTTTAGAACCTTACCGTCCAGGCAATAAAAAATCACTTCTATTTCTTTATTTTGTTTCCTTTCAAATTCGGCCATCACCTGTAAACAAGCGCCGCAGCAGGTAATGGGCTGCTCAATTTTAAAGTTATCGGTATGGGCGGTAATCGCCATAGTTTCTATGATCGCATTGGGATAAGTTGCCCCAATTGTAAAAAGAGCGACACGCTCTGCACAAAGTCCTGATGGATAAGCCAGGTTTTCCTGGTTACTACCGGAAACGACCACACCATCATTTAACCTTACCGCTGTGGCAACTTTAAAATTAGAGTATGGAGAATAAGAGGTTTTAAGCGCTTCCTTTGCTTGCACACATAAGGATTGATCAGCTGCGTTCAGTTCTGCTAACTGATCGTAGGATTCATAAGCAATGGAAATATTTAATTTATTCATATAAGTTAAAAATTAAAATAACAGACATCATGGTTGATGGTTCATGCCTGGTAACAATTATATCCCGATAAAAAATGGGGGCTCACAATATACGTTGTTAATTTGAAGAGATCCTAAATAACATAAATACATGTAATAATAAAACATATTGTTTCCAATATAGATAAATATTACCAACAATAGAGAAATGCAGAGTAAGTTGGGCATAAATCAATTGAATTATGCCAGATAAGATGAACAAGTATATTGATCCGTTGTCAGATTTCGGTTTTAAACACCTTTTTGGCGGTGAGCCGAACAAGGATATTATGATTGAATTCCTAAATGCGCTATTTAAAGGGCAGAAAAACATTACCGATATTGTATATAGTCCAACGGAGTATGCAGGTGATGACCAGGAGTACAGAAAGGTTTCTTTTGACTTATTATGTACGGGAACACAGGGAGAGCAGTTTATCGTAGAAATGCAGCGGGTTTCGCATTCCAATTTTAGTGACCGGTGTATTTTTTATTTAAGCCGGCTGGTCCATCAGCAAAAGTTACTGGGTAAAGGGAACTGGAATTTCAAGCTGAAGGAGGTCTTCCTGATTGCCATACTGGATTTTAAAATGAAAAGCAGCACAAACGACCATTATCTGCAAAGTATTTCACTGGTGAATACCGGTACAGGTGAAATATTCCACAATGGACTGGGATTTAAGTTTTTGGAACTGCCTAAATTTGATAAAAAAGAAGATGAACTGGAGACTGAACTGGACAAATGGGTTTATATGCTTAAACACATGCAAAGTCTGGGTAAGATCCCGGGTTATCTTGACAAACGTATTTTTCAAAAAATATTTAATGTAGCTGAAATGAGCAGACTAACAGCCGAACAACGATTTATACATGATTTAGATCAGCAGAAAAAATGGGAATATCAATGTATTCTTGATGAAACCCTCCAAACAGGAATGGAAAGAGGTGAAGCAAAAGGGCTGGATAAAGGAATGCAGCATGGGATTGAGGAAGGTATTGAGCGGGGATTCAAGAAAGGAATACTGGAGGGCATCGAAAAGGGAATTGAACAAGGTCTTGAACAAGGAAAACTCGAGATTTTCATTGAATTGGCAAGAGAAATGAAAAAAGAAAATTTTGATATGCTTAAAATCGCACAATTCACGAAGTTATCCTCCGAAGTCATTAAAAATCTATAATCCTTATATTAAATATATAAAGACCTTGAAACCGGGTCTTTATATATAGTTTCCTATATTTATTTAAACAATGTTTTGGTTTATTTGTAGTATACTACAGGTTAAAACAGGCTAATGGCATAGTTTTTATACCTTGGTTATTCATAAATTTCTCAAAATCTACTTGAATTGAATAAATACGTACGTAAAAGTTTAAAGGTTGTACTCTGGATAATCGCCACAATCATCTTATTGGTTGTAGGAATTGCTATATCTTTAAATATCCCTGCCGTTCAGGACTTTGTTAAGGGCAAAGCTATTGCCTACCTGAAAAATAAAACCCATACTGAAGTTAGTCTGGAAAGTATTAAAATTGCCCTTCCTAAGGATATTGTGCTCAATAAATTCTACATGGAAGATAAAAAAGGCGACACTTTATTGTATGCACAGAAATTAGCTGTCGATATTAGCCTTTTTAAATTGCTCAATAATAAAATCGAAATTAATAATATCGAACTGGAGAAAATCCGGGCAAATGTGACCCGTATTAATCCGGATACCACATTTAATTTTTCTTTCCTTCTGGATGCTTTTCTGTCTGAACAGAAAAAGCCGGAAGACGAAGTTAAAAAGGATACTACTTCTACCATGAAGTTTTCTATCAGTAAAATAAGCCTGAAAGATATAGGTATTGTTTACCGTGATGATGTTGCAGGTAATGATGTGAGTGTATATCTTGGAGAATTTCAGACCAATATCAAAGATTTTGACCTGGACAACCAGCACTATGTAATTAAAGACCTGATCCTGAAAAATACCTCTCTGAAATATTTGCAGCAAAAACCACTTACCCAGCTGGCGGCTCATTTGGAAAAGAGCATTGATACTGCAAAAACAGCTTCAGGAAAACTTCCATTAGTAGAAATACAGGATGTTAATTTTAACAATGTAAAGATCAACTTCAATGACATGCTTTCAGACATGCGCGCTGATCTGAATATTAATGAACTTAACCTGAAAAAACTCTTCGCCGACCTGACTAAAAGTGATTTCAAATTAGAGGAGGCTACATTGAATAAATCCAATATTCTCTTTGCTTTTAAGCCTCTTTCAGTTGCTTCAGGAACAAAGTCTGTAGATAGTACAACAGCTAAACCTTCTGCTTTAGCTGTTCTGGTTAGCAAATTAAACCTTGCAGAAAACAATATACAATATGATAACCTTGCCGTAAAACCTACTGCAAAAGGACTGGATTATAACCATTTAAAAATCAATGGACTTGGTTTAAATGCAGAACAGCTCTCCTACAGTCAGGCCGGAATCAAGGTAAATGTTAAAAGTGGCGCATTCAAAGAAAGAAGCGGCTTTGAACTTTCAAAGTTGCAGGGTGACGTAATTTATAGTGATAAAATGGTTAAACTAACCAATCTTGTCTTTAAAACACCTAACACCAATATTGAGAATAATACCACGCTAAACTATACTTCACTGGATGATTTAACTAAACATCCCGAGAAAGTAAAAATAAATATAACATTAAAAAACGCTGTACTTGGCTTAAAAGATGCAACCTATTTTAGTGATGCTATACCTGCAGACTACCGCAATGAAAAGATTAAAATAACTGCACGCGCGAATGGATATATGAATAATCTTTCTATTCCTCAATTGCAGATTAGCGGATTAAAAAGCACCAATATAGAGGTTAATGGTACTGTTAAAGGTTTGCCGGATGTCAATAAAACATTCCTGGATCTTAACATTAAGCGCTTCTCTTTAACTAAAAGAGATCTGCTGGTTGTTATTCCTAAAAAATCTCTGCCTGCTAATATTGAATTGCCCAACACGATCGTAGCTAACGGAAAGTTTAAAGGGTCTATGACCGATTTCAATACCGATTTCAATATCAATACAGATATGGGTGCAGCCAAATTAATCGCTGGCATGAAAGGACCTAAAGGAAAAGAAAGTTATACTGCGAATATTAATCTGAATAACTTTAATGTTGGCCGTTTACTAAAAATGCAGCCACAGTTAGGCCGGATTAGTGTAAAGGCGACTGTAAATGGAACAGGGTTAGACGCAAAAACAGCTAATGCAAAAATTAATGCACAATTATTAAGTGCTTATTATAATAAATATACCTACAGAAACTTATTGCTGAGCGGTACTTATTCAGGTCAGAAAATGAATATCAAAAGTGAAATGGCAGATACCAATGCTAATTTCAATTTAACTGCTTTTGTAAATATGGCTGGCAAATATCCTGCAGTTAAAGCAGATCTTAACTTAAAGCAGGTTGATCTGCAAAAATTAAATTTCAGTGCGACTGAATTAAGGATGGCAGGTGTTGTTAAAGCAGATATTAAAACCGCCGATCCGAATTACCTGAATGGTGATGTAAGCATCAGGGGTTTACAACTGGTTAAAGATGGACAACGATTTAATGTAGACACGATCGATGCACATGCTGAAGCTACAGCTAACCATACCCTATTGACTTTAAAATCAGAACTGCTGAGTGCACGTGTTGACGGGCAGTACCAACTTACCAACCTTGCTCCGGCAATGATCAATCAAATTAATAAATATTATGCGTTTGGTGAAGTAACCAGGATACCAGATCAGCGTTTCAGATTCAATATGAAAATTTACAATCCTAAGTTCATTAAAAACTTTGTTCCTGAACTGACCACCTTCTCCCCTTCCAGGATCAATGGTTTACTGGATACAAAAAAAGATAGCTTAGTCATGAATGCCTGGATTCCACAAGTAGTTTATGGTGACTATCAGGTGGACAGCACACGCCTTACTGTGGACAATGCCAATCAAAAACTGAACTATAAATTATTGGTAAAACATGTACAAAGCAAATCAATAGCCTTATACAATACGGAACTGAGTGGTGAAGCGGCTAATAATATATTAGGGGTTAATATCTTCCTTAGAGACAGCAAACTGAAAGATAAGTATGTGCTTGGTGGTACATTTAAATCAATTAATAAAAACTTTCAGTTCAGTTTCGATCCGCAGAAGTTACTGCTGAATTATGATAAGTGGAGCGTTTCCCCGGAAAACTTCATCCAGTTCGGGGCTTCGGGTATCCTGGCAAACCAGTTTAACCTGAGCAAAGGCGGACAGTTACTGAGTGTGAATAGTTTGAACTCAACACCGGGTTCACCACTAAAAGTAGAGTTCAAGAATTTCCAGATAGAAACCCTGACCAAGTTTGCAGAGCAGGACAGCTCTTTAGTAGGCGGAGCGATTAATGGAACAGTGGACGTGAAAGAATTAACGGGCAGCCCAAAATTTGAGGCTAACCTGACAGTAGACCACCTTCGTTATCAGAAAGATCAATTGGGAACGTTACGTGTCGCGGTAAATAACAATACGGAAAACGCATTTGAAACGAATATCGCTTTAACCGGGGTACATGAGTTAAGGGTTAACGGATTCTATTATACGAAAGCTGAAAATGCTTTAGATCTCACTTTGAATATTGATAAGATAGATCTTAAAGCACTGGAAAGTGTTTCCATGGGACAGATTAAACAGGGTTCAGGAACAATAACCGGGCAACTTTCTATTAAAGGGGCCATCGCTTCACCAAAGGTATTAGGGGATATTAAATTTAACCAGGCTGCATTCAATGCAACTTATGTGAATTCATATTTCAGAATGCCGAATGAGACGATCAGCTTTACTGAAGAAGGTGTTAAATTCAATAACTTCACCATCATTGACTCGCTGAATAAACAAGCTACAATAAATGGCGGAATCCTGACCAAGGATTATAGGAACTTCAAGTTCAATATGGATATTAAAACTGATAATTTCAGGGCACTGCATTCTACAGCGGCAGACAATGAAATGATTTATGGAACGGTCTTCTTATCCAGCCTGATCAAGGTAAGAGGTGACTTAAACCAGCCGGATATCAATATGAATGTTCAGGTAGAGAAAGGGACTAAGTTCTTTTTCGCATTACCTCCAGATGATCCTTCGGTAATCAGCCAGGAAGGGATTGTACAGTTTATTGATGCGGATGCGGCACCATTTAATGGCCAGAAAGCACTGAAAGCAGACAGTATCAGTAAATCGCCGATTAAAGGAATTAATCTGAGTGCCAACATTAAAATTGACCCGGATGCAGAACTGAATGTGGTGGTTGACCCTGCTAATGGGGATGCGCTGAAAGTCAAAGGAACAGCCAACCTGATTGCAACGATGGACCCTAGCGGTAAGACAAGCCTAACGGGCCGTTATGATCTGAATGAGGGTTCTTATAACTTATCTATCGGTGGTCTGGCCAAAAGATCATTTAAACTGGTTAAAGGAAGCAGTATCATCTGGACAGGAGAGCCTACAGAAGCAAATGTAGACCTGACTGCACTGTACGAAGTAAGTGCAGCGCCAATTGACTTGCTGAACCAGCCTGATATGGTTCAAGCTAAAACCAAGCTGCCTTTCCAGGTTTATTTATATATGAAAGATCAGTTGATGAAACCTACCATATCCTTTAAACTGGATATGCCAGTAAATGAGCAGGGTGCTTTGGGCGGACAGGTTTATACGAAGATACAGAATGTAAACAGGGATGAAGGGCAATTGAATAAACAGGTATTTGCTTTATTAGCACTAGGCCGGTTCATTGCAGACAATCCATTTGAGAGTCTTGTTGGCGGCGGGGGCGGTGTATCCTCAATGGCCCGTTCAAGTGTGAGTAATTTACTGACAGATCAGTTAAACAATCTGGCTTCTGATTTGGTTAAAGGCGTAGATATAAACTTCGGAGTGAATTCATCTGAAGATTACTCTACAGGTTCATTACAGCAAAAAACAGATCTGGAAGTAGGTTTATCTAAAAAACTACTGAATGACAGGTTAACAGTAACTGTGGGAAGTTCATTTGGTCTGGAAGGCCCGCAGGCACCCGGACAGAACTCAACCAATATTGCAGGTAATGTAAACGTGGAGTATGCGCTTTCCGCTGATGGCAGATACCGTTTAAGAGCTTACAGACGTAATCAGAATGAAGGTGTAATTGAAGGGCAGATTATTGAGACAGGTGTTGGATTTGCTTTAGTTGTTGATTATAATAAATTCAAAGAGATCTTCCAGAAAAGAAGAAAGCGGAATCAGATCACCACGGAGCAGAAACCAAAAGAAAAAGCTGTGAATACTACACCAGCAAAAAGTGAAAAATAAGATTTAATATAAAAAACAAAGGCTTCTGCAGATTTAAACCTGCAGAAGCTTATCAAACATAAGTACTGAATGAAAAAAATAGTTCTACCCTCTTTATTAATCATTTCATGTTTAGTGTGGGCTGCCTGCAGTAATACTAAGTATCTGAAACCCGGACAGACCTTATATACAGGTGCTGAGGTAAAGATCAATCCCGATTCTTCTTCAAAAATTGCAGATGAAAAGAATGTAAAGAGCGATTTAGAAAGCAAAACAAGACCTGCACCTAATAAGACGATCCTGGGTTTAAGACCCAAATTATATATTTATAACCTTGCCGGTGAGCCTAAAAAACCTAAAGGTATCCGCCACTGGCTAAGAACTAAGGTTGGAGAGCCACCTGTATTGCTGAGTGATGTCAAATTAAAAAGCAACAATGCCATATTAACAAGTTATCTGATTAGCCAGGGATACCTGCAATCTGTAGTCACAGGGGACACTATTGTTAAGAACCGTTCAGCTAAAGCTGTTTATACAGCAGAAACAGGTACGCGCTATAAAATCAACAACATCACTTTTCCTAAGGACACAGGGAACCTGGCCAATATTGTGAACCAGAACAAAGGAAAAACACTGCTTAAAAAGGGAGATTTTTATAACCTTGAAGTCTTTAAAAATGAGCGTATCCGTATTGACAACGACCTGAAAGAAAATGGTTATTTCTATTTCAGTCCGGATTACCTGATACTTCAGGTAGATAGTACTATCGGAAAAAGCCAGGTTAATATTACAGTGAAAGTAAAGGATATAGCACCTGACGCAGGTTTGAAGCCTTATACAATCAAAGAGATTAAGATATATCCGAACTATTCCTTAAGAAGGGATTCTGTACTGAGGAAACTGCAACCTATTGAGTATAATGATTTCGAGATCTATGATGATAAAAAAACATTTAAACCTCGTTTATTTGATAGACTGGTCTTCTTTAAAAAAGGGGAAACTTATAACAGAAAAGATCATAACCAGTCTTTAAACAGAATGGTTAATATCAATGCTTTCCAGGCTGTTAAAGCGGAATTTCTACCGGTTGACAGTTTTAAAAATAACCAGCTGGATTTGAATATTTATCTGACCCCTTTAAAGAAAAACTCTTTATCATTTGCGGTAACAGGAACAAGTAAATCAAACAACTTTGTAGGTTCGGAAGTGAAAGTAACACAAACTACCAGGAACCTGTTCCGGGGTGCTGAACAACTAGATGTAAGTGTTGGCGGTGGCTTTGAAACACAGGTGAGCGGACAAGCACAAAACCTCAATTCTTATTCATTTACAGCGCAGGGTAAATTAACTTTTCCAAGGTTTATCGTTCCTTTTTACAAACCAAGCAGTACCACAGCCTTTATTCCAAAAACTATTGCGTCTTTATCTTATGAATTGTTAAGCAGAGGATCTTTATATGACTTAAGTTCATTTAAAGCGGAATACGGCTATTTATGGAAAGAAAACTTGTATAAAGAACATACTTTTAATCCTATATCGCTTACTTATGTCCGCCCAGGTATAAAAACTAAGGACACGGCTGGCTTATATGCGGCTAATCCCGGGCTAAAAAATATTCTGGACAGACAGTTTATCATTGGAAGCAGTTACAACTTCACCTACACCAATCAAATGGAAGATGCCAGAAGAAATAATATCTATTTCAATGGGAACATACAAACAGGTGGAAACGTTTGGGGATTATTCGTCCCAAAGAATAGTGAAGGTGACAAATCAATTTTTAACGTCCCTTTAACGCAATTCATAAGACTGGAAACTGACCTTAGAGATTATTATAAAATCAATAGAAACGTGATTTGGGCTAATCGTCTTAACCTCGGGTATGGCTATGCTTACGGAAACAGTACTTCCATGCCATTCGTGAAACAGTTTTTTGCGGGAGGAACAAATGATATTCGTGGGTTTGCCTCAAGATCGCTTGGCCCTGGTACCTTTAAGGTGCCAGATACAGTACAATTCGCTGATCAGAGTGGTGATATAAAAATTATGCTGAATACTGAGCTGCGTTTTAAATTAGTCAGTGTTTTATACGGTGCCTTGTTTGCTGATGCCGGAAACGTCTGGCTGCGAAAAGAAGATCCTTTAAGACCAGGTTCAGGTTTCAAATTAAATAATGCTTTAAGCCAAATGGCAGTCTCTACCGGAGCAGGTTTACGTGTAGATGCTAAAATCTTTGTGGTCCGTTTAGACGTGGCCTTCCCCATCAGAAAACCATACTTACCAGAAGGACAAAGATGGGTAATTGATCAGGTTGCTTTCGGTGATAAAACCTGGAGAAAAGAAAATTTAGTTTATAACATAGGAATTGGCTATCCATTTTAACAATCAATATTGCTGGGACGAAAACTTCCTCTAAGACCTCTATCTAATGAAAATAATACATAAAATCAAACACTTCTTTATTGCGCTGTACCATTTGTTTGTGGCGGCCGGTGCAGGATTTATCGAAGACCGTGTGATGAAATTAAGCGCGGCACTTGCTTACTATACGATTTTCTCTTTAACTCCACTGATCATCATTGTTATTGCAGCTGCAAGTATATTTTTCAACAATAAAATAAATCCAGGTACCGAATTATTTGCGCAGATCAGTGACATGGTAAGCCCTGAAGCGGCCAAACAAATACAAGGATTTGTAGCGAACGCCAATCTTACCGGTAAAAGCACTATCGGTTTGATCATTGGAATCGGAACTTTGATTGTTGGTTCCACCGCGATCTTCATAGAAATACAAGACAGTATCAATATGATCTGGAAAGTGAAAGCTGTCCCTAAAAAAGGCTGGTTAAAAATGCTGACCAACAGGTTACTTTCCTTTTCACTGATTATATCAATGGGTTTCCTGCTACTGGTTTCACTGGTTATTAACAGTATCGTAGTCGGGCTGGGTTCTAAATTGGGAGAGTTAGTGAGCAGGAGCAAAATAGGTGAAGTTATTCCTGTAGCCGATACTACCACTACCCTATTGATCTATATCCTGAACAATGCTTTCACTTTAGCGGCTGTAACTGCCGTGTTTACCATTATTTTCAAAGTATTGCCAGATGTTATTCTACGCTGGAAATCTGCCATTATAGGCGCATTATTCACCGCGCTGCTCTTCAGTTTAGGTAAATACCTGATTGGCGTTTACATCGAAAAAGGAAATCCGGCATCAGCATTTGGGGCGGCAAGTTCGATTATTGTGATCTTGTTATGGATTTATTATACCTCCATTATTTTGTACTTCGGAGCTGAGTTTACGCAAGCCTACGCAGAGAAATATGATAAAGGGATAAGACCAAGTAAGTATGCAGTGCATACTCAGATTACCGTGGTCGAAGCGAAAGTGGATGTTTTACCTCCGCAACATCCAAAGGATACAAAAACTACAGAAACAGAATCGGCTTAAGCCGATTCTGCAATTTCGTCTGCTACTATATCTTCAGAAACTGCCGCTGTCGCCGCATCTAAATCAGCAGAGATTAACGCTTCTACCGTATCTTTCTCTACCCTTAAGTTTCTGATAATATGCTGTTGTCTGTCTGGTGTATTTTTACCCATATAGTATTCCAGCAAATTCTTAATCGTCTGATCTTTCAGAATCACCGGGTCCAGGCGAATATCCTTACCGATAAATAAGCCAAACTCATCAGGAGAGATCTCTCCCAAACCTTTAAATCGTGTAATCTCAGGCTTATTTCCTAATTTCTCTATTGCTTTCTTACGTTCATCATCGCTATAGCAATAAATAGTTTCTTTTTTATTACGTACCCTGAATAAAGGAGTCTGCAGAATATATACATGTCCGGCTCTGACCAGGTCAGGGAAGAACTGCAAAAAGAAAGTCATCATCAATAACCTGATGTGCATACCATCCACATCGGCATCGGTAGCGATCACGATATTGTTATAATGCAAACCTTCCAGTCCGTCTTCAATATTCAGTGCGTGCTGCAATAAATTGAATTCCTCATTTTCATAAACCACCTTTTTAGTCAGCTCATAACAATTCAAAGGTTTACCCTTTAAACTGAATACGGCCTGGCAATCCACATCCCTTGATTTGGTAATAGATCCTGATGCAGAATCCCCCTCGGTAATAAACAAGGTAGTTTCATAACGTTTTTCATGCGTACTGCTGAAATGGACTTTACAATCTCTGAGTTTTTTATTGTGAAGCGATGCCTTTTTAGCCCGGTCATTCGCCAGTTTCTTAATTCCGGCAATATCCTTACGCTCGCGTTCAGATTGCAGGATACGCTTTAATAAAGCGTCTGCAACATCAGTATGCTTATGGAGGTAATCATCCAGCTCTTTCTTGACGAAATCGTTGATGAAAGTACGTACAGAAGGTCCTTCAGGTCCCATATTCTGAGAGCCTAATTTAGTTTTCGTCTGTGACTCAAATACCGGCTCCTGCACACGAACAGAAATCGCAGCGATAATGGAAGAACGAATATCAGAAGCCTCGTATTCTTTTTTATAGAACTCACGGATTGTTTTCACGACCGCTTCTCTGAAAGCCGCCTGGTGTGTACCACCCTGGGTCGTGTGCTGCCCATTCACAAAAGAATGATAATCCTCTCCATACTGCTGACCATGGGTCATTGCAATTTCTATATCATTCCCTTTCAGGTGAATAATCGGATAACGGATATTCTCTACATCGGCTACCTTATGCAGCAAATCATACAGACCGCGTTCCGACAAGTATTTTTGATTGTTAAAATTAACCGTTAAACCAGTATTCAGGAACACATAGTTCCAGATCATACTTTCTACAAAATCAGGGATATAATGGTAATTCCTGAAAATAGTCTCATCAGGATAAAAAGTAATGGCAGTACCATTTCTTTGTGTCGTATCAATAATCGGATGATCCAGGGTGATCTCCCCTCTTGAAAACTCTACCTTTTTCGTTTTTCCATCACGGTAAGATTGCACCACGAAATTAGTCGATAAAGCATTGACTGCTTTCGTACCCACCCCGTTCAGCCCTACTGATTTCTGGAAAGCGTTACTGTCATATTTACCACCGGTATTGATCTTCGACACACAGTCAATCACTTTACCCAATGGAATACCACGGCCATAATCACGTACATTCACCTTAGAATCAGAAACAGTAATATCAATTGTACGACCGGAACCCATGACAAACTCATCAATAGAGTTATCCATGATTTCCTTGAGCAAGACATAAATACCGTCATCCTGAGCGGAGCCATCACCCAACTTCCCGATATACATACCAGGGCGCAATCTGATGTGTTCTTTCCAGTCCAGTGACCGTATACTGTCATCGTTATATATAGGTTCAGCCATAATCTTTGTGTAGAACTGCAAATTTAATGAATAGCTACCTCAATTAAACATCAAAGTTTCAACAAATACACATTTTGCCTTACCTTCGTGCATTTACCTCAGCTATACATGCAGCCTAAAAAACAACTTTCCCTTTTCGATCTGTCTATGATCGTTGTCAGCCTGGTCATCGGAATGGGCATCTTCCGTACACCAGTTAATGTAGCTGCTAAGGCACAGATCCCTGAATTATTCTTTCTGGCCTGGATTATAGGTGGTTTAGTGGCCTATTGCGGCGCACTCATCTATGCAGAAATAGGTTCACGTTTTCCGGTAACCGGCGGTTATTACAAGATCTTTTCTACCTGTTACCATCCTTCGGTAGCCTTTGCCATTAACGGTGTTGTCGTGTTAACCAATGCCGCTTCTATGGCGGCTGTAACTTTAATCGGTTCAGAATACCTGAGCAGTGTTATTTTTCCTCCAGCAATGCAGACCGACTTTTACCGGCTTGTGGTCGCTGCGGTAACGATACTTATATTTTACAGTATCAACCTCATGGGCTTAAAAGCAAGTTCAAAAGTACAGAATGTATTAACGGTCATTAAAATAACTCTTGTACTTACCTTGATTTGCGCTATATTTTTCGGCGGACAAACCGAAACCATCACCCCTGTATTTAAAACCGCCTCAGGTGTTATGCCTGTCTGGTCAGATTACGGGAAAGCATTGGGGATTTGCCTGATCGCAGTTACTTTTTCTTTTGCCGGATATACACAAACTATCAATTTGGGTGGTGAAGTTAAGGATGCCAAGAAGATCATCCCCAAAGGAATTAAAATAGGTCTGTTTATGATCATTTCCCTATACCTATTAATCAATTATGCTTATGTCAAAGTGATAGGATTTGAACAGCTGAAAACTGCCCATAGCATTGCAGCGATATTAGCAGGAAAGATTTTCGGTCCCGCAGGCTTCACTATACTTTCTGCGGTTATATTTTTATCTGTTCTGGGTTATGTTAATGTGAATCTGCTGAGTAATCCAAGAGCTATGTTTGCCATGGGTGAAGAAAAAGCATTACCTTCTGTTTTTGCACAAAAGAGTAAGAAAACAGAGGTGATGGTAGTGAGCCTGACTACTTTTACTGCGCTGGTGATGACTACGCTCTTTTTCGCACAGACTTTCGATAAAATTGTCAACTACTCCATTATCCTGGAATGTATCGGAACAGCAAGTTCAGCAGCTACTTTATTTATCCTGCGCAGAACTACTGCTCATTTAGATAAAAGCAGTATATATAGGATGAAATGGTATCCTGTGCTCCCTGTGCTATTTATTTCTTTTTATTTATTCGTTGGGATCAGTATTTATCAGGATGATCCATCGGCTGCTATCAATGGATTGTATATATTTATAGGATTCGTAGCCATTTATTTTATTTCAAAAACATTCAACAAAAAGAAGAAAATAACCGATGCAGCAGAAGGAACTGCCCTTAAGTAAAGAAATCACGTATGCAGCCGGAATGATGGGCTGGAGCATTATGACCAATATTATTATTGTGATGCTCCCCTATTTCTACCTGCCGCCTACCAATTCCGGCTTAACGCCTTTAGTTCCTCAGCTGATTGTATTCGGGATATTTAACATCTTGTCGCTGATCGCGGCATCAGGCAGATTATTCGATGCCTTTTATGATCCTTTTATTGCCTCTGTGAGCGATGGAAGTACAAATCCCAAAGGCAGGCGTATCCCGATTATGCGTTATGCCATTATCCCCGCAGTTATTTTCTGCAGTTTGATCTTTCATCCGCTGGTTAAAGCAGAGTCCACCGCAAATGCCTGGTGGCTTACCCTGATGCTTATCGGTTTTTTCATGTCGGTTACTACCTATATCATACCTTACAATGCCTTACTGGCAGAACTTGCACATACAGCAGAACAAAAAGTTAAGCTATCGACTTTTCAGCAGGTTGGTTTTGTGATGGGGATGATCCTCTCCGCCATGATCAATAACTTTGCTGATCTGATTCAGTTTGTATTTCATATTCAGCAAAGGATGGAGGCGCTTCAGTACACCATTATCGGGCTCAGTATTTTTTCCGGACTGGTGATGATCCTTCCTGTAGTAACCATCAACGAAAAAGAATACAGTAATGGTAAGCCTACACATATCCCATTGCTGCCGGCGATTAAAAATACTTTCCGCAATGCGAATTTCAAATATTACCTGATTTCAGATTTCGCGTATTACACAGCGCTAAGTATTATTTCAAGCGGTTTACTTTATTTCGTCAGCGTTTTATTGAAATTGCCTGAATCAGATGGTGGAAAATATATGGGGACGATGGTTTTTCTTTCCCTTTTATTTTATCCTTTCGTCAATTCCGGCGCAAAACGTTATGGCAGAAAGGCCCTCGTCATTGCTGCCTTCGCTATCCTTAGTCTTATTTTTGTCACTATTTACTTCCTTGGACACCTGCCTTTCCCGCCGGCCATGCAGATGTATATCCTGGTAGTCTGTGCTTCTTTTCCGCTGGCCGCTCTTGGTATTCTGCCCAATGCTATCCTTGCCGACATCGCTCAAAAAGACACCAGGGAGACTGGTAAAAACCACGAGGGCATGTTTTTCGCCGTTAAATATCTGTTTGTTAAACTTGGGCAAACGCTGGGTATTGCACTCTTTGCGATGCTCACTATCTACGGAAAAGATCCCGGACATGATTTCGGACTGCGTTTAAATGGTGTTGCAGGCTTTGTTTTATGTGTCCTCGCCCTATTGTTTTTCACCCGCTTTAAAGAAGACAAATAAGTTACGGAACTTATATGTATATTTGCGCCAGCGAAATGTAACTCTTTAAACAGCAAGGAATTCATTAATTAAACACCTGCTGATTGTTAACGTCTCCTCATTATTATACACATTAAAATTCAAACACATTGTTATTCGAAGAATTAAACCTGATTGAGCCTATTTTAAAAGCGCTGCAAGCAGAGGGTTATACTAACCCAACCCCTATACAAGAACAATCTATCCCTACTATATTAACAAGCAGAGACTTACTAGGCTGTGCGCAAACCGGAACTGGTAAAACAGCGGCTTTTGCAATCCCTATGTTACAACTGCTGAATAAAGAACATCAGAATACCAAAGGCCCAAGACCGATCCGTGCCCTGGTATTAACGCCAACGCGTGAGCTTGCCATTCAGATTGAAGAAAGTTTCAAAGCTTATGGTAAAAACCTTTCTTTACGTCACCTGGTTATTTTTGGTGGTGTTGGACAAAAAGCACAAACTGATGCTTTACATCGCGGAGTAGATATTCTGATCGCTACACCAGGCAGATTGCTTGATTTAATGAACCAGGGTTTTATTAACCTTAAAGATGTTGAAATATTTGTACTCGATGAAGCAGACAGAATGCTGGACATGGGTTTCATTCACGATGTGAAGAAAACTATTGCAAAGCTGCCTGCTAAAAGACAGACTTTGTTTTTCTCAGCAACTATGCCTGGTGAAATTCAGAAACTGGCCAATACGATTTTAACTGATCCGTTAAAAGTAGAAGTAACGCCTGTATCTTCAACTGCAGAAAAAATTGAGCAGTCTATCTATTACGTAGATAAGAATGATAAGAAAAATTTATTAATCCATATTCTTAAGGATAAAACGATTACTACAGCACTTGTTTTTACCCGTACAAAACATGGTGCAGACCGTATCGTTAAAGACCTGATTAAAGTTGGTGTAAAAGCTGAAGCTATTCACGGTAATAAATCACAGAATGCGAGACAAAGAGCTTTAACTAATTTTAAAGACAAAACTACCCGTATTCTTGTGGCAACTGACATTGCTGCCCGTGGTATTGACGTGGATGAATTAACACACGTAATCAACTACGAATTGCCTAATGTTCCTGAAACTTATGTACACAGAATTGGCCGTACAGGCCGTGCTGGTAACAGTGGGGTTTCCTTCTCTTTCTGTGATGGAGAAGAAAAAGAATACCTGGATGATATTGAGAAATTAATCGCCCTTAAAATCCCTGTACAGGAAGATCATCCTTATGCAATGAGCTGGCAGAGCCTGATGTCTGGCGCTGCAGCAGCAAAAGTAAAAGGAAAAAGCAAGCCTTCAAGAGGCGGCCGTCAGGAAAGAACTGAATATAAGCCAAATCTTAGCGGAGCAAAAAGAACTCCGGGCGGTGGCAATGGTGGTGGCGGTAACCGCAGATTCAGTGGTTCAAGACCTAAAGCTAAAACAGATTAATTTAAAACATTAAGATCTTGAAACCGTTTCCTGTTATGGGAAACGGTTTTTTTCGTTTAAGGATTTATAGAATCATTTTTCATCGCCTTATTTATACTATATAATAAATCAATTAGATTTTAAAGAATTTATAAACAACTTTAAAGAACTATACCTAATTATCATGAAAACAAGTATATTAGAACAATAAAAAATCCGTATAATTATTTAGATCCCGGTTATGGAGAAAGGCAATAAAAAATTTCCCTTGGGCATCTTACGGAAATATCCAGGGGCGATTATGTGGCGAATGCAAAAACTATCAGTTCAAATGCAGCTCAAAATTTATAATCAAAAGAAAGCGTAAAATGTCTAAAATAACCAGTCTTATCCTTTTAAGCATCGGGCTTTGTTTGAACTTATCCTGCCAGAATAAATCTGAATCTCCTATGAAAAAATACGCGTGGATACCAACCGAATGTGCACCTAAAGACTATCCGATGCGCGTTTACAGTGGGTACCTATATTATGGAAAAGAAGGGAACACCTACGTTCCTGGTGATAAAACAATAAACTATGGCTGGGGGGCATTAGGATCTATAGAAATTTCAGGAGATAAATTAAAAGAGGCTCCTGATACGCTGGACCTGACCTGGATTTCATTTACTGAAAATAAAAATTACACAGGCAAATTCCCTTTAAATGTAAAATTAATAGACTCCTTATTCAGCGCCGGCTATCCTGCTGGGGATATACCCGCAGGGCATGAAGATTTTTGCTACTTCCAGGTAGGAATGGCTCCGGGTGGCGTGGTTGTTCTTTGGCTCAGCGGACCAGGTAAACAGGTAGAAATTGGCCGTTACCAGGGAAAAGAAACAAATGAGGTGGACTGGAAAAGTGAAATACCGGGCTATAAGGGGACCATGAAAGAATATGGCCAGGATATTATAGCCGGTTTACCGAAAGAAGTACAGCAGCAGATCGCTCAGCATAAAATCCCGTTTGGGAAATGGGATCACTGGAGAAGACGGTTCAGCTGGAAGCCGGTGATAACCGGTGAGGTGAATATTCTTAGGCTAACGATGTTTACCTTCAACAAAGAAATGGACTTTTTAGTGGGTAAAAGATTAAATCCCGTTGACTATATCCAGCGGGGAGCAATTGAAAAACTCTATATATTCTGGGTAGATCACCAGAAACGGGAAATGAGATCTCAGGTAGATTTCGATGAAACAGAAACAGATCAGATATTTTCCGCATTACAACCAGGCGAAAACTCTGACCTGCTGCTCCATGTAACCAATGATGGCGAGGTTACAGTAAATTTAAAAACTGCTGCCGGAGTAATCCCATTCAAAAAAGCGAAAGTCAATACCTATTTGCGCTAAGGCATGAATACGATAACCATAGAATTATTTAGAACAGAATGAAATCAACAGCCAGTCTGATTAGCATAAGCATCGGGCTTTGCATTATTTTTTCCTGTCAGAATAAGTCCACTATAAAAAAGTACGATTGGATAGCGACTGAAAATGCGCCTAAGGAATATCCGATGCGCATTTATAGCGGAATTTTTTATGCAGGAAAAAACCCTGTAAATGCTGTCCCTTCAGGATCAATCATAAATTATGGATGGGGAGAAACCGGATCAATTGAATCTTCCGGAGAGGATTTGAAAGAAGCGCCAGACACTTTAAGGTTAACCTGGATCTCATTTACTGAAAACAAAAATTACACGGGTAAATTCCCGTTGAATGTTAAACTCATAGACTCCTTACTCAGTACAGGATACCCTGCAGAAGATTTACCATCCGGACATGAGGAGTATTTTTACTTTAAAGTAGGGATGGCTCCGGGCGGAGTGGTTGTCCTTTGGCTTGGTGGGCCTGGTAAACAGGTAGAGGTGGGCCGTTACCAGGGAAAAGAAACAAATGATGTAGACTGGAAAAGTGAAATACCGGGCTATAATGGTACGATGGAAGAATATGGCAAACATATTATAGCCGATTTACCAAAAGAAGTCCAGCAGCAGATTGCTGACCATAAAATCCCGTATGGGAAATGGGATCACTGGAGAAGGCACTTCAGCTGGAAGCCGGTAATAACCGGGGATGTGAAGATTCTTAGCTTATCGATGTTCATGTTCAACAAAGAAATGGACTTTTTAATGTCCAAAAGATTAAATCCCGCTGGCTATATCCAAAGAGGAGCAATTGAAAAGTTATATATATTCTGGGTAGATCACAAGAAACGGGAAAGGAGATCTCAGATAGATTTTGATGAAACAGAAACAGATCAGATATTTTCTGCTTTAAAACCAGGAACGCATAGTGATTTGCTGCTCCATGTTACTAACGACTACGGGCCTGCTGTAAGCTTAAAAACTGCTGCCGGGATAATTCCATTCAAAAAGGCAAAGATTAACTCTTATATACGTTAATACATTTCTGCTATCCCTTAAGTTTTCTCTCAAACCTTTATACTATCCCCCAAAACTCTGTAGATTCCAGGTAAAACTCAGTAAAAAATACCTGGTAATCTGGTTAGTCCTGCTTTCTGTAGTCGTGTTGTCTGTAATCGATCTGGTCAGGTTATTTCCCTGATTTAAAAAGTCATTCCCTTCCAGCTTCACAACAGCCCGTTTATTCTTGAAAAATGTCTTCTCTATAAAGCCGTTAATGATCAGTGGGTTCGTGGCACCAACCGAAAAACCCTCATTGAGTGTTTTCCCTGCATTTACCCCAAACATCAGGCTTTTTAAAATAAATATCCTGCTATCCATATTAAACGTCCAGATCTGTAACGTATTTGAATTAAAGCCTCCGATTGAATATTTATTGCTATTGTAATTATAGTTCACACCGGTATTCAGCATAATCCATTTCCGGTACATCCTTAGTTCTGCTCTTTGATTGATATTAACACCCTGGCCAATATTTTTCATTTCCTCTGCAAATGAAACCCGGTGCATGTAATTAATACCACCTATCAATTCAAACGTATATTTCCTTTTCCCAAAAGGTAAAGCCCAATAATAATTACTGCCGAAATTATAATTGCCATTGGTATTCAGATAATGTGTTTCCTGGTTAAAGTTCTTCAGCGAATCGGGAGCCAGCTTATCCGGGATCAATAGAGTATTCGATACCACTTGGTTTTGCGTGACTGATCCTCTGATTCCAACCTGTAAATTACTTCCGTTTTGAGGGTTACTATGGTTATAATTCAGGTTAATCAAATGATTAAATGCAGCCTTTAAATCTGGGTTCCCAATCACTATATTATTCAGATTACGTGTATCCCTTACCGGCTGAAGCTGGTTAAAATTAGGCTCTACACTATTCCCGGTATAAAATACATTAAACTGATTTTTAGTGGAAACCATATAATTTAAACGGGCAATCGGCGAAAAGTTAAAACCAGCACGGTAAACTCTGTCCGTCCGCCCGTCATAAGCTCCGGTTAATAAACTCGGCTGCCCGGTTACCCCAAGCACATAATTGAGCTTTTTTGTTTCGTAGCGGTAATTGACCCCAATGATATGTTTACTAAAAGAAGAAGTATAAGAATTACTTAAAGAATCTATATCCCTGATATTTCCTGATTGGTCCCTGTCTTTGGTATCCAGGCTATTTCTGGTATGGTTCAAGGAAAAGAAATAGCTAAAATCAAGACTCCTTTTAACCAGTGAATCTTTCTCTTTGTTCAAGGGTTCGGTGAAAGTAAAATTAGCAGTCAGGCTGGTTGTGCGGTTACGGTCCTCAACCAACTGATCCAATAACGAATCTTTAACCGCCACCCCCGTCTTAGGATCATAGTACCTGATCTGATTGTCCAGATCACTGTTGTTTGCCGTAAGACCAGAACTACCATAAATCCCGATAGAGAACAGCCTTCCTGGTTTTTTCAACTTGCGGGCCATAGAAAAATCAGCATTCAAATTAGGATTATGCTGTTTACCAATGCGTTGTGTATTTAAATCCCGGCGGATAACCCCGGTTTGTATAGACTCATTGATGGAAGTACTATTTGTACCCTGTAAAGCCCCTCTGAATCCTCCCCTGATATAGTTATCCTGATCGGTGGACTCCAGGCTCAGGTCCAGGTTATGCCCGTTACTTTTGGAAGAATTCGTATTTGCCGATTGGTCATAGATAATTCCCTGCGGATTTACCGTTTCAATCAGACTTTGCTGTATACTTTCGTTTTTATTGTAAACGTAATTATAGTTGCTGCTAAAAACCAGCTTCTCTTTAACCTTATCCCGGTAGCTGAATCCCATATTGGAATTCGTATTGATCCCTGCCCCCGTATTGGTATTACCCGCAATAGCATTTACACCAATCTGCCGGAGGTCCCGCCACAAATAGTCATTCAGATTCAGGCCATAACGCTTATCCGTTCCCGCACTCACTGTAGCACTGCCAAAATTCCCGTTATTACGGTCTGACTTCAGTACAAGATTTAAAATCTTTTGTGGTTCTCCGGTTTTGATCCCTGTAAAGTTTGCTTTGTCACCATAATCATCAATAAACTGGATTTTGGAAACCGTACCTGCAGGCAATTTTGAAATAAACTCCTTTACATTTCCCGTAAAAAAGTCTTTCCCATTCACGCGTATTTTAGTCAGTGTTTTACCCGCAGAAGAAACATTACCGTCTTTATCCAGCTCAACACCTGGCAATTGCCTGAGCAGATCTTCCACCTTATCATTCTCATGAACAGCATAAGCATCTGCATTAAACTCTACCGTGTCTTTCATGACCCGCATAGGTACTACCTTTGCTTTGATCACGACTTCATTTAATTGAAGTGCCGAAGACTTTAAAAACAGGGTTGGCAAATTTTGGTCCGGCAGTCCGTCTTTTAAGGTAAAGACCTTGCTGTAAGCATAATAACCTATACCACGGATCAGCAATGTAATATTCCCGCTCCTCACATTGGAAAAGCCAAAACCGCCCGTAGTATCTGTATTGCTGCTTAAAGTATCTTTGCCTGTAATTAAACGCACATTTACACCAGGGATACCCACATTGGTTGTATCCTGAACCACACCGCGAACATGAATTCCGCTTTGCGCATTTACTGAAGAAAGCAGAACGCCATTTAAAAATATAACTAGAAAAATCGCTGTATATATCTTCAAAATCTTAGCTGGCAGTTATAAAAAAGATGAATATTAGCTATTAAGTCTTTCTGATCCGGATGATGTGTAACCAGTGCATCACTTTCATCAGCGGATAAGTAGGGTCAAACTCGAACCATTTAGAAGCGAAATTCGGATTGTTAGGTTTTTTATGGTGATTATTCTGGAATAACTCCCCCATCATCAGGAAATCCAGCGGAAGAGAATTTTTACTGTGGTCATTGTTATCATGATTTGAATACCCGTATTTATGGCCGCACCAGTTCACAATTGCACCATGTAAAGGGCCCATCAGGAAATGAACCGGCAACAATAAGAACATCCACCAGGCCGTAGCAAAAGTTACATAGAACCAGATGTAAAAACTAATGAAGACCATTCTTGTAATCCAGGAGTCACCTATTTTATCAATCAGCGGCCATGAAGGGTAATTATCACGGAACTGTTCTTCCGGTTCCTCATTGTATTTTGCATAGTTCAGATAGATATTTTTAGTCTGTATCATCATTCCCCATACATCTTTTACAAAATGCGGAGAGTGCGGATCTTTCTCTGTATCGCTGAAAGCATGGTGCATGCGGTGAAGAATAGCATATGCTCTTGGATTTAAGAAAGAAGAACCCTGAGACAGAAAAGTAATCGTATAGAAAAACTTCTCCCAGAACGGATTCATTTTAAACATCTTATGCGAAGCATAGCGGTGTAAAAAGAAAGTTTGAGAGAAAAGTGACAGGAACCAGTGCAGTAGAAAAAATATTAATATGATCATATTGAATTGGGTATACTATAGAACGGCGCATCCTTTGGGATGTTTCAATTACAAAAATAGAAAAAGAAAAGGGATTTGGCGCGGAATGTTTTGATTATTAATTTTTTGTTGAATACCGACAAGCGCAAAATAGAGAAAAAAAAGGCATGTATCTGATCCTGAAGTCAAACACATGCCGGAATATAATTTATCTGCCGAAATCGTCTGATACACGTACAATATCAGACTCATCAGATGGATTCGAAGGATCAGTATGCTGCCAGATCTCAGAAACAATACCCCAGTCATCCAAACCTACCAGGCGGTGTCTTTCCCCTTGTTTCAATTTAATAGTTTGCTCAGGTATCAGTTGTTGTACCTCACCCTGCTCATCAGTTTCACTGGTAATCACACCTACTGTACCACTTACCACTCTCCATATCTCTGCACGACGGTGATGATATTGCCATGATAAACGTGTATTTGGTGCAACGATTAAAATCTTAGGACTTAATTTTCCTGAGATTTTCAGCTCTTCTACATTTAGTCCGTCAAAGTAAACATTGGCAAACTGTTGTGCTTGTGCTTCATCAATCACGAAAAAACCACCCCAAGGACGGGTTTCATCACGATTTACTACGTTAAAACCCTCAATTTTTAGTCGCTGTGCAACACTGTCGAATATTTCTTTTTTCTGATCTGACATTATATATAAATATTTTAATGCTCAAATATAAGAAACAGTTTAAAATTCATCTGATTATTTGTTCGCACTGAATCCCCCTTTAACTGCCCCCTGCCTTTCGCTATGCTAAACGCATTGCAAAATATCAGTTACACAAATAAACATCCCCGCAATCCATTAAAGAACCCGTTTAAATATAAACACACACAAGCAACATAAATATAAACAGGCTAATATTTGATTTTAATATTTGTATTTTCGCGTCGTAATGGGAAAAACGGTAAATACAGAACCGAATTATACCATTAGGTATTAAATATAATCTTACTTTTGTAGAAGTTTGTATAAAGTTTAAACAGACTTAAAGAGTTAATCAAAGCTGTAAAGGCGATGATCAATCATTAATTTATATATAACATATGTTAAAAAGAGTTGTTATCACAGGGATTGGCGCATTAACGCCTTTAGGAAATGATGTAAATACTTTCTGGAGCAATACCATAGCTGGAAAAAGCGGAGCTGCAAAGATTACCCGCTTTGATGCCTCCCTCTTCCGCACGCAATTTGCTTGTGAACTCAAGGATTATGACGTTACAAAATATTTAGACAGGTCAGACATTAAAAGAACGGACCGTTTTACGCAATACGCTTTAGTAGCGTCTGATGAGGCAATCAAAGACTCTGGATTTGAATTTGACAAAATGGACCCATTTGATGTCGGTGTGATCTGGGGATCAGGACAAGGTGGAATGGATACTTTCGAGCAACAGTCTGCTGAGTTTGCGCTCGGAAATGGTACACCACGTTATAGCCCGTTCTTTGTTCCAAAACTGATTGCTAACATGGCATCAGGGATGATTTCTATCCGTAACGGTTATATGGGAATCAATTACACCACTGTTTCTGCCTGTGCAACTTCTAACACAGCAATTATGGATGCTTTCACTTATATCCGTATGGGTAAAGCAAAAATCATTGTGACCGGTGGTTCAGAAGCGCCGATTTCTGCCTCTTCAGTTGGTGGATTTTGTGCAATGAAAGCGATGTCAGCACAAAATGATACGCCTGAAACAGCTTCAAAACCATTTGACATTAAACGTGATGGTTTCGTAATGGGTGAAGGTGCAGGTGCATTGGTACTGGAAGAATACGAGCACGCCGTAAAACGCGGTGCAACTATTTACGGAGAAATTGGTGGTGCGGCAATGACTGCCGATGCTTACCATATGACAGCAACCCATCCTGAAGGTTTAGGGGCTTCTCATGCGATGAAATTAGCACTTACTGAGGCTGGTTTGACTATCCATGACATTAATTACTTAAATACACACGCTACCTCTACCCCGGTTGGTGATCTTTCTGAAACTAAAGCAGTAAGTAATCTATTGGGAACGGGTAAAAATGACTTGTTCATCAGTGCAACAAAATCTATGACTGGTCACTTATTAGGTGCAGCCGGAGCGATTGAAGCAATTATCTGTTTGTTATCAATGCGTGACAGTATTATTCCGCCAACGATTAATACAGATGAACTTGATCCTGCAATTCCATCAAACCTGAATATCGTGATTAAAGAAGCGATCTCTGCCAAAGTTACCTCAGCCATGAGTAATACTTTCGGTTTTGGCGGTCACAACGGAATCGTTGTTTTCAAATCGTTATAAACAAAAATCATTTCAAGCCGGTATGTTATTCAAACATGCCGGTTTTTTTACGCTTAAAAAAAGGCTTTATACTTTCAGCTGAAGGATAACCGATTCTACGGTAATGAGTATTTTATCCAGATTTGAAGAATGTCCGGTAATTTTCGCAATCATAATCCCCCCTTCAATCAGCGCAATGATGGAATAAGCGACCCGGTCAATATCCGTATCCGCTTTGAACTCTCCGGCTTCCATTCCTGCAGCAATCAGGTTACCAATATCTTTTTTCCAATCGGTTACAGCCTTGGCAGCTTTTGCTTTTAATAAAGTATTGGTATCATCAGCCTCTATGGCTGTATTCAGGATCGGGCAGCCGCCTGTTGGAAAAGGGGCCCCGCTGAAACTATGATAAACCTGTGCATAGACCATCAGCTTATCGTGGTAACTGCCCGCCTTCTGCATGCGCTGAGCGATAGCTTTCCTGATCTTGGACAAATTATAATCAAAAGCTGAAAGTGCAACATCTTCCTTATTCTCAAAGTTGCCATAAATACTTCCTTTGGTCAGGTGGGTAGCCTCTGTCAAATCTGACAATGAAGTCCCCGCATATCCTTTGGTATTAAATATACCCGCTGTTGTTTCAATAATAAACTGACGGGTACGCTCTGCTTTTGACAATACATGATCCATGCAACAAAAGTCCTGAAAATTTCTGTCCCAAACCATAGCTTACGTAACAAATTATCTGCAGAACGCTAAACTGCTCCGTATAATAAATTGCATAATAAAATTATTATACTAAATTTATTTCGATAACCAATTATAAACCAACCTCCTGATAAAGGAAATAGATTACAGGCCATACCCCCTTTAATCTGAACCACTTAAACTATGAATTCATTAGGCACTTACGACTACGTCGTTTTCCTCGTTTACTTCCTCATCGTCGCCCTTTATGGCTGGACAGTTTACCGAAAAAAACAAGCACAAAAAGAAAACTCAAAAGATTTCTTCCTGGCTAAAGACTCCTTAACCTGGTGGGCGATCGGTGCCTCCCTTATTGCCTCCAACATTTCAGCAGAACAATTTATTGGAATGAGCGGATCGGGCTTTACCATGGGTCTGGCCATTGCCAGTTACGAGTGGCTTGCCGCTGCAACCCTGATTATTGTCGCTATATTTTTTATTCCTGTTTATATCAAGAATAAAATCTATACGATGCCACAATTTCTCGGACAGCGGTATAACAGTACGGTAGCCATGATTATGGCTATTTTCTGGCTTTTATTGTATGTGGTCGTTAACCTGACCTCTATCCTTTACCTGGGCGCTTTAGCCATTAACAGTATCTCAGGCATTAATATTACTGCCTGTATGTATATCCTCTCTGTTTTTGCCGTAATTATTACCCTCGGCGGGATGAAAGTAATCGGCTATACGGATGTGATCCAGGTATTCTTTTTGATTCTTGGTGGCCTGGCAACAACCTACCTGGCGCTGGAATTAGTCTCTACACACTTTGGAACCACGGGCGTGTTTAACGGACTTTCGCTGATCAAAGAAAAAGCAGTAGATCACTTCCAGATGGTCTTCCATAAAGAAGATGCACATTATATGGATTTACCAGGTCTTTCGGTATTAATCGGCGGGATGTGGATCGTTAACCTCAACTATTGGGGCTGTAACCAATATATTACACAAAGAGCATTAGGTGCTGATTTAAAAACGGCCCGCAGTGGATTATTGTTTGCTGCATTCCTGAAATTACTGATGCCGGTGATCGTTGTTTTACCAGGTATCGCTGCCTATGTTTTGTATAAAGAAGGTTATGGGGATTTCCATAAAGCCATGTTAAAAGACGGTTCTCTAAATGCAGATTCGGCTTATCCTGTACTGCTTAACCTTTTACCACAGGGGCTAAAAGGATTATCCTTCGCAGCTTTAACGGCGGCCATTGTAGCTTCTCTTGCAGGGAAAGCAAACAGTATCGCGACCATATTTACCCTGGACGTGTACAAGAAAGTTATCAATAAAGATGCTGACGAAAATAAACAGGTTGTCGTTGGCCGGATTACCGTTATTGTGGCAATGGTTTTAGCCATTATTATTGCGCCACAACTCGGAATTGATAAAAAAGGAGGCTTCCAGTTTATACAGGAATATACCGGCTTTGTTTCTCCTGGTATTTTTGCCATGTTCTTACTCGGATTTTTCTGGAAAAGGACCACTTCAAATGCTGCATTATTTGCGACTATCGGTGGATTCATCCTTTCTGTGTTATTTAAAGTACTGCCATCTTTCGCTAACCTGGAATGGTTAAGCCCTTATGGTTTCTCGAAACTTGTAGAACAGAAAAATGGTGCGATGTTATATGAAATTCCTTTCATTGACCGGATGGGCTTCGTATTTGCAATTTGTGTAATTGCGATGTTCATTATCAGTAAACTGGAAAACAGGAACGGAATTAACCCTAAAGGATTGGAAGTTGACCGCTCTATGTTTAAAACCAATCAGAGTTTCGCTATTGGCTCCTTGATTGTAGGCGGGATTATCGTTGCCTTATACAGCCTTTTCTGGTAATCCCCGGTCAGGCATAAAAACAAAGCCCCTCAATCTTAACGACTGAGGGGCTATTGTATCCATTTGTGTGTGTTTGGAATTTCATCTACCCAAAAGTTCAAATTCCTTTTTATTATCAACATTGGTAAGCAACAAAACACACCGATGAAGATCCCTTTGGTAACTACCATTACCCGATTCCGGAGTTCGAATCTAACCTATTACCTGTAAAACGTAAGCAAATCAGCAAACGCTACAGCAATTCAAAATATATTTTAATCTTTTAGCAAATTCGCTTTAGTATACTCCCAGTTCATCCTTGCAATATTCAGTACAGAGATGCCCTGCGGGCATTCCACCTCACAGGCTTCCGTATTGCTGCAATGCCCAAAACCCTCTTCATCCATCCGGGAAACCATTTTCAACACCCTTTTAGCCGCTTCTTTTTCTCCTTGCGGGATTTTGGCCAAATGAGAAATCTTGGCGGAAGTAAAAAGTGCAGCACTTGAATTTTTACAGGTGGCCACACAAGCACCGCAGCCAATACAAGCCGCAGAATCAAAAGCAGATTCCGCAGTTTTATGGGTAATCAATAAAGTATTCGCCTCCGCTGGCTGACCAGTATTAGCTGTAATAAACCCACCCGCCTGTATAATACGGTCAAAAGCAGAACGATCTACTTTAAGATCCCGCTTTACTGGGAAAGCCGTTGCCCTGAAGGGTTCCACATAAATTGTAGCCCCGTCTTCAAACTCCCGCATATGCAGCTGGCAAGCCGTTAAACCGGGAACCGGCCCGTGCGCCTGTCCATTGATCATCATCCCGCAAGTCCCGCAAATTCCCTCCCGGCAATCATGGTCAAATTCAACGGGCATTTCTCCCTTAAGGATAAGCTGCTCATTTAAAGTATCCATCATTTCCAGAAAAGACATGTGGTGATCTACCTGATCCAGCATATAATCTACCAGTTTCCCTTTAGCTTTTGCATCTTTCTGACGCCATATTTTAAGATGTATCTTCATGATTCCTAACTATAACTTCTTACTGATAATTTAATAAACTCGAATTTTAAGTGTTCAGGGTGTAATAAAGGGAGATTGTCTTTTCCCTTCCACTCCCATGCAGACACATAACAATAATTTTCATCATCCCTTAATGCTTCTCCATCTGTAGTTTGATATTCTTCTCTGAAATGTGCCCCGCAGGATTCTTCTCTGCTGAGCGCATCATGACACATCAGTTCTGCAATCTCCAGATAGTCAGCTACTCTGCCCGCTTTTTCCAGCTCACTATTAATCTCACCCGCAGTACCCGGCACAATCAGGTCTTTATAAAATTCTGACCTTAATACTTTAATTCCTTCAATTGCTTCGGTTAACCCCTGTGCAGAGCGCGATAAACCACATTTATCATATAATAACTTGCCTAGTTTCTTATGGAAGTAGTCTGATGTTTTTGTACCCTTAATTTCACAAAGTACGGCCAGCTGCGCGATAACTTCTTTTTCAATCCGATCAAATTCAGGATGATCTGTGGTTATCTTTTCTTTCTTCAACTCCCCGGATAAATAATTAGCCAGCGTATACGGAAGGATGAAATACCCATCCACACAAGCCTGTAACAGGGAATTTGCACCTAGCCTGTTTGCGCCATGGTCAGCAAAATTAGCCTCTCCAATTGCAAATAAACCCGGGATAGTGGTCATCAGCTCATAGTCTACCCATAACCCGCCCATAGAAAAATGTGCAGCCGGGGAAATCTTCATCGGTGCAGCGTAAGCATCATCGGCAGTTATCTTTTTATACATAGAGAACAGGTTGCCGTATTTCTCTTTGATCTTATCTTTTCCCTGCTCTTTAATCGCTTTTGAAAAATCAAGATATACGGCATTCCGCTGTGCCCCAACTCCAAAACCAGCATCAATTCTTTCTTTGGCAGCTCTGGAAGAAATATCCCTTGGGGCCAGGTTACCAAATGAAGGATAACGTCTTTCCAGGTAATAATCTCTTTCTTGTTCAGGAATATCATTTGCAGTCCTTTGCTCATCCGGTAATTTAGGAACCCAGATCCTTCCGTCATTCCGCAATGATTCTGACATCAGCGTTAATTTTGACTGATAATCTCCAGATTGGGGTAAACTCGTCGGGTGAATCTGTGTCCAGCTTGGACAAGCCATTAGTGCTCCTCTTTTATGTGCCCGCCAGATGGCCGAACCATTACAGCCCATAGCCAGGGTAGATAAATAATAAATCTTACCAAACCCGCCTGTAGCAATCACGACAGCTTCGCCAGCAAAACGTTCCATTATCCCGCTATCCAGATTACGCGCAATAATCCCTTTGGCTTTCCCTTCTACCACGACCAGGTCCAGCATTTCATGCCTGCTGTATAAAGTAACTTTTCCAAGAGAAACCTGCCGCATCAATGCCTGATAAGCACCCAGCAATAACTGCTGCCCGGTTTGTCCCCGCGCATAAAAAGTACGGCTCACCTGTACCCCGCCAAAAGAGCGGTTACTCAGGTAGCCGCCGTATTCCCTTGCAAAAGGTACACCCTGCGCTACTGCCTGATCAATCAGATTTAAAGAACATTCCGCTAAACGGTATACGTTAGCTTCCCGTGCCCTGAAATCTCCGCCTTTCAGCGTATCATAAAACATCCTGTAAACAGAATCTCCATCGTTCTGGTAATTTTTAGCTGCATTAACACCGCCCTGAGCAGCTACTGAGTGTGCTCTTCTGGCAGAATCCTGGAAACAAAAAGAGGTAACCGGGTAACCCTGTTCTGCTAAAGAGGCAGCGGCAGAGGCACCCGCAAGTCCGGTTCCAACCACAATAACAGGTAATTTTTTCCGGTTCGCAGGATTAACCAGTTTCGCCTGCGCTTTATACTGGCTCCATTTAGTTTCTAATGGGCCGGCTGGTATTTTAGCATCTAATTCCATAATCCGAATTGAGTAAGGTGAACGTAAACCGGGATAACTGCAAAACCGATAGTAACTGCATAACTGTAAACCGTACCAAATATTTGTACGAGTGCAGCATATCCCGGGTGATATAAGCCTAATGTTCTGACCGCACTTTTAAATCCATGTAAAAGGTGAAAGCCTAAGGCAAACATCGATAGCACATAAAGTAATACGTACCACCACGATTTAAAGGCGTGGACAACCACTACATATAAATCTTTATTTCCATTTTTATCAAAAGGTACCGTCCCGAATTTATAAACGTACCAGAAATCTTTAAAGTGAATCACCAGGAAAATCAAGAGTATAGTACCCAGGATACCCATATTTCTGGAATACCATTTACTGGCTTGTTTCCGGTTATCATAAGCATATTTAGCAGCCGTTTGTTTATTTTTCAAGGTGATAACTAAAGCATCCACTGCATGTGCAATCAGCGAAAAATATAGTACATAAGAAATCATCCTGATAAATATGTTGCCCGACAAAAGGTTAGAATAGTAATTGAAACTCTCTGCCGCGCGGTCTGCCGGTAATAATAACTGCAAATTCCCCAGTAAATGGATTACCAGGAAAAAGCACAGGAACAGTCCGGTCAGGGCCATCAGGTTTTTTCGTGATAAAGTGCTTTTTAAAAAAGTTATGTTCATATTATTTTGATTAATAAACTCCGGTGACTTTCCACCATAAACCACCCAATCCCATCCAGATCGCTAATAAAGCGACTCCGACAATCAATCCCATAATCCACCATTGTTTAACATCCACGTACCCGCTTCCAAAATATACCGGAGCAGGGCCGTGCGCATAATGTGTAATCGTACCAAACAATGAACCAGTAAAACCTAACATAAGGGCTAATAACAATGGAGGGACACCCATTGCAATACCTACCGCCAACAAAGCAGCATACATTGCAGCTACATGGGCAGTTGCACTCGCAAACAGGTAATGACTTAGAAAATAGACCACGATAATGATCGGGAAAGCCAGTGTCCAGGACATTCCTAAAAGTAAAGTCTGTATTAAATGTCCAAACCAGGGAATAAAGCCCAGTTCGTTTAATGAGCCCGCCATCATCACCAGTGTTGCAAACCAGACGATGGTATCCCATGCTCCTTTTTCTGCTTTGACATCTTCCCAGGTCAGTACCTGGGTAAGCAATAGAATAGAAAGGCCGATAAATGCAGTCGTTGTTGCATCTATTTTAAACAGATCTCCGGTTACCCAAAGTACCAGTAAAATCACGAATGCCAATAACATCAGCCATTCATTTTTTGTGATTTTACCCATTTCTTTCAACTTGGCTACAGCCATTGCAGGTGCTTCTGTTGTCTTTTTCAGTTCAGGAGGGAAAATTTTATAGAGTAAATAGGGAATAATAATTACAGAAGCCAGTCCGGGAACTATTGCTGCCCAGAACCACGACATCCAGCTGATATGAATTCCCATATCTGCTGCAAATTTCTGACACATCGGGTTACTTGCTGTTCCGGTCAGAAACATAGCAGAAGCAATCAGGTTCATGTAATAGCTGTTCAGCGTAAGGTATGCACCAACTTTCCGGTGTGTTTCTACCTTATCGGGCATAGAACCCAGGCTCATCGCCATAGATTTCATGATCGGATATATAATCCCTCCTCCCCTTGCTGTGTTACTTGGAATAGCCGGGGCAAGTATTAAGTCGGCAGCACCCAGACTGTAAGCTAAACCCAGGGAACTTTTCCCGAATAACTTAATGAAGATATAAGCGATCCTGCTTCCCAGACCTGTTTTGATGAAACCACGGGCGATAAAAAAACTGATTCCGATTAACCAGATTACTTTATCACCGAAACTTCTTAAGGCCAGTGTAATTGATTTCCCCGGATTACCGGGTGCAAGCACACCAGTCATTGCAACCAGCGCGATAGCCATCATACAAAGTGTTCCCATACTTGCTGCTTTCAGGATAATTCCGACAATAGTGGCCAGAAAGATGGCCAGTAAATGCCATGCTTCCGGTTTAACACCTTCGGGGGCGGGAATAAACCAGATTGCGAGCCCGAATACAACGGTAATCAGCAATGGAATGGGTTGAATTTCTTTTTTTGGAGGCACGGCTGCCGCTGGAGTAGATGTAGATTTCATGATGGTATTTTATAATCTTGATTGGACCTGTACTATAAACAATTCATTGTTGTATTGTGTGGTTCCGGGAACATTTCTTTTGTATCGGTCAATATTGACCCCCACCTGGATACGTGCACTATAAGCTTTCAAAAACTCTGCACTGACCATTGGTGTCCAGGTCTGTCTTGGATTATTAGAGGCATGTTTAAAATCGTTGTCAAAATTCTCGTACCTGCAGGAGAACTCCAATGAGCTTAAACGGTGGTAATTGATCGCATATCTCAGATTGGGTAGAAAATACATTCCGCGCATCTGGTAATTACCCACACCACCAACACGTTTAGCAGAATCCAGCCCGTAATAATAGGTATGGTTATTTCCCTGCTTAAATTCCGTTTCTATTTCCAATGACCACTTTTTACCCAGGGGAACAACACCGGATAAATCTACGCCCGAAGCATATACGTTGCTTCCTAAAACAGTTGCCAATCCGCCATTCAATCCTAATTTAATCTTCAGACTTTTTTGCAGGCCTAATTCTACCCGGGTAGAAAAGTGTTTCCCGTTATCGTTATCCATTAGTTGGTTCCTGTTATTTCCATTGACCACAGAAAGCTCATATTTAACAGGGATTTCTCCATGGGTTGCCCCATAAATACTTGCCCCGATCTGGAAACTCTGCCAGCCGTTATTCCCGAAGGCGGTATATTGATTCGAATAATCCATTGATTTAATAACATCAACAGGGTACATATCTTCTAATCCAAAAGCAGGTCTGAATTGTCCCATTTTCAGATTTATAAAATTATCCAGCCTGTAGGTGATATAAGCATTCTCCAAAACTTTATTTTTAGGATCAGATTTAAAATCTGCCAGGTTAAGCAATAGTACTACATCTGTACGATCTGATATTTTCGAAGTAAACTGTAACCTTGCCCGTTTAATATCAAAATCATTATAAACGGCTTTCCCATCTGGGTGATGCAAGCCATTTAAATCGATGTTTTTATTGCCGCTAAAAAGATACCGGGCCTGAAATAGCCCGCGCATGGTAATCTTACCTGTAGCTGTAGAATCTTTTTTCACAGGCTCCTGTGCCCTGATTTGGAAAACGCCTGTAAAGGAGAGTACCAGTACGATTAAGAATTTATTCATATGGATTTTAATTATCAGCTAAAAAAACCAATGGTGATTTATTAAGCATATATAAAGATCCGCTTAAATGATGCGCCAGCGCATGTCTGCTATCATCACAAAATATGATCTTCATCAGCAAAACCTGATTTTTATAGTAATTATTAAATAAGAGGTCAAATGGTTTAAAATAAATAACTGAGCAGAAGGAGTAATATTTTAATTTCTCCTGTTTTTGCCTATGAATATAATAAATTCATTCTTTAAAACCCTGCTTCTACAAACATTTTCGTCTTACAAGTAATTTAAATGCCTAATTTTGAATGATTACAAATACCCCACCACATGATAAAATACAGTTTACTTATTCTATTGTTTTTTTCCTCAAACTTGTTGTTTGCACAAACAGGTAAAATAGAATTGAAGACGCTGAAACCGGTTTATGAAACCAATCAATATCCAGAGATATTTTATGCAGCAAATCCAAAAATTGCTGAGAAAATAAATACCTTCCTGCAACTGGAAGACCTGGAACATCTGCCAAATGTTTTTCAAAAACACCCTTTTGAAAAAGTCTGCTACGACGAACAAGCGACCAGAGGCTCTATCAGCTTTGAAAGCTGGAAACAATTTAAAACCACAAAAAACATTTTAAGCTTCTCGGTTAGCGGTGACGCGACTGGTGCTTATTCAGAAAATTTTGAAGCCTACCATAATTTCGACCTCAGCACTGGTGACCCGGTAATTTTAAAAACACTATTTACTAAAACCGGTACTGCACAGCTGGAAAAGCTCCTGAATAAAAAAGTTGAACAGCGGATAACTTCTTATCTAAAAGCAAACCAGCCGCCCGAAAAAACGGAAGGAACTGTCAAACAAGAAGATGATGACATAGATGAACAGATCAGTATGTATAACGACTGTTTAAATGATGTAAAATCTAATACGCTGGAATGGTACAAATTTTACTTCAGTCAGGACAGTATTACTTTTGTGAGAGGAAGGTGTTCTAACCATGCGTTAAGGGCGCTGGATGATTTAGATGACTATTTTATTACTTTTTCTTTCCGGGAACTGAGTTCATACTTATCATTATCAGGTAAACAATTATTAAATGATAGTAAGAACCTCGTTCCACTTTCAAGTCCTGAAGGAAAGATGTTCAGGGGAAAAATCAATGATAAATATCCGGTTAGCCTGATTATTTCTAAAATCTATGAGGATGGCTCTTTGCAGCTAAAATACTGGTACGATAAAGTTAAAACTCCGATTGAGTGGAGAGGAAAGTTTGAAAACAACCATTTTTCCCTGGTGGAAGATGATTACCATAGTGAGGAGTTAAAAGCCTGGGTGCCCAGAGCTAATATTGAAGCAGATTGGAGGAATGGAAATAAAATTAACGGCACCTGGATCAATTACACTACTAAAAAAGTTTTAAAAGTTGAATTGAGCCGCTACTAAATCGCTGAATTTATTTAGAATGATTACACGTATCTCTAGGAATCTTAAATTAATATCATTTACTTTGCGCTCTATCTTAATTCATTCTAAATAAATAGCATGGGGTTTTTAACCTCCCGATTTATAATTAGGCTTCGGTTATGACTTTAAAAAAGATTAACGCATGGTTACATTTATGGCTGGGCCTTGGTTCAGGCCTGATTGTATTTATTGTAAGTATTACAGGATGTATTTATGTTTTTGAAAAAGAAATAAGAAGCTTTTACCAGCCATGGCAGTTTGTACAGCCTCAGGAGAAACCCTTTCTATTACCGACCCAGCTTATTGACAGTGCGAAACCGGAATTAGGAAAATTAAAGCCGACTTCTATTAATTACGGGCAGAAAAATGAAGCGGCGACCGTGAATTCTCTAAACCGTAAAAAAGGGACAAGCCTGGTTATTTTCATGAACCCCTATACTGCTGAGATCATTCATATTGACCGCAAGAGTAAAAAAAGCAATGCAGATTTCTTCAGGTTTATTTTGAATGGCCACCGTACACTGTGGATGGGCAAAACAGGTTCAAAAATAATCGGAATAGGTGTACTGGTTTTTGTGGTTTTATTAATCTCAGGGATTGTTTTATGGTGGCCAAAAAAGTGGATCCAATCAATCCGGGACCAAAGTTTTAAAATTAAATGGAGCGGCAGCTTTAAGCGCGTCAACTATGATCTGCATAAAGTAGCGGGTTTTTATGTGTTCCTGGTCTTACTGCTCATTTCATTAACAGGTCTTGTATACAGTTATAAATGGTATAGTAAATCTTTATACTGGGTAACTTCGGGCGGAAAATCTTTAGAGGCAAGGCCAAGACCTTTATCAGATACGACGACAAATGCTGTGTTTCAGCCAAAAAATATTGATAAGATTTATAGTAAGTTAGCCACTACAAGTGAGGCTTCGGGAATGTTTATTACGCTCCCTGCAAAAGCTTCTGACGCTATAGGGTTCATCGTTTATTTAAAAGCAGGAACACTTTATAAAGCAGACAGGTATGCTTTCGATCAATATACGATGAAACAGTTTGCTGGCAACTCGCCGCTGCTTGGGAAATACGAGGATGCAAGTATTCCAGATAAAATCAGAAGAATGAACTATGATCTGCATGTAGGTTCAGTAATGGGCCTGCCAACAAAAATCATAGCCTTCTTAGCTAGCCTGATCTCAGCAAGTTTGCCGATTACCGGGTTTTTAGTATGGTACGGCAAGAAATTCAAAAAGAAAAAGGGTAAGAAACCATTGGTTCAGGAAAAAATGGTCTTGAAAAAGACAATTGCCCCATGGGAGCTTAAAAAGGTAAGTACTGCAGCTATGCAGGAGCCTGTCGCTTAAACTCATTAAATATTTCTGGGATTACAAAAATTAATGCGCTATTCTGGGTCTTATACGGATATAGGTTTACAGTTTTGAGTTAATTGACTCAAATGAAAGCACTAGAAACGGAGCCAAAAACTTACTCCAAAACCTTTAGAGAAAAGCTAGTTATTATGGTAGTTTATCAGAATCTACCTGCCAAAGCTGTTGCAAAAATGCACCATTTACCCAGTGTCCATATGCTCACCAATTGGGTAAGTATTTATAAGAAAAAATTAGAAAAAGGAGCTGTATCTTTATTACCTATGGATCCCAAAGTTAAAGATTCCAAAGCTCTTCAGGCTAGAATCAGGCAATTAGAGAAATCCTTGGATAAAGCGAATGTGCTTATCTAT
>NZ_QLLR01000033.1:0-322 GCF_003259615.1 Pedobacter cryoconitis
TTACTTCAATTGAATACCAGGTCACCCATGGAAATACTGCGACGGTAACCGGTTTACCGGCGGAGCTGCGCGGGGTTTATGATCCTGCCACGGGCAAGTTTACAATTACAGGTATACCATTAATGGCTGGCCTGATTTCTTACACGGTTACAGCGAGTGGTGATTGTGAGCCTGCAATTATCCATGGAACAATCAATGTTAAACCGGATGTCACGATTGCTTTAACATCAGCTGTAAACACAGCTCATCAGGAGCCATGTATCAACCATGCCATTACTTCAATTGAATACCAGGTCACCCATGGAAATACTGCGACGGTAAC
>NZ_QLLR01000033.1:1502-65268 GCF_003259615.1 Pedobacter cryoconitis
GAGCCTGCCATCACTCATGGAACAATCAATGTTAAACCGGATGTCACAATTGCTTTAACATCAGCGGTAAACACAGATCAGCAGCAGCCATGTATCAACCATGCGATTAGCCCAATTGAATACCAGGTCATCCATGGAAATACTGTGACGGTAACCGGTTTACCGGCGGAGCTGCGCGGGGTTTATGATCCTGCAACGGGCAAGTTTACAATTACAGGTACGCCATTAGCCGCTGGTCTGATTTCTTACACAGTTATAGCAAGCGGTGATTGTGAGCCTGCCATCACTCATGGTACAATCAATGTTAAACCGGATGTCACAATCACTTTAACATCAGCGGTAAATACAGACCAACAAGAACTATGTATCAACCATGCAATTACCCAAATCGAATATTTAGTAACCCATGGAAATAATGCTACAATAACTGGTTTACCCGCAGAGCTGACAGGAGTTTATAATAATACAACCAACAAGTTTACTATTACTGGTACACCTGCTACTGCCGGTCTGATTACCTATACAATCACTGCAACCGGAGACTGCAAACCGGCAAATATCACTGGTACAATTACCGTCAAACCTAACGTTGAACTCGTGTTAACAACCGGTAGCAACAACCAATCATCCTGTATCAATACACCGATCTCAAACACTACTTACACCGTAACCAATGGAACAGCAGCTGCAACTAACCTACCTCCCGGTTTAACCCAGAACTTTGCAGACGGCTTATTGACTATCAGCGGAATTCCTTCACAAGCAGGTACATTCCTTTACACAGTTACCGCTACAGGAAACTGCGGCACTAAAGAACTTCACGCACAAATCAACGTATATCCAAACGCAATCATGGAGCTTACTTCTCCTGCAGAAAGCAATGAACCTGTATTATGTATCAATACACCGCTTAATCCGATAGTTTATAAAATAACAAATGCTACAAGTGCAAACACATCGGCACTGCCATCAGGCCTGACAGGAAACTATAATCCTGATACCAAAGAATTTACCATCAGCGGTACACCTTCAATATCCGGAGCTTTCCCTTATACCATAACCACTACCGGAGGTTGCGCATCAGTAACACTTACCGGTATAATTAAAGTAAATCCAAATACAACCCTGCAATTAACCTCTGCATCCTCAACTGCAAATCAGACAATATGTGTAAATAGTAATAACCTGCAGACCATTACCTATCAAACTACAAATGCAACAGCAGCTACAGTCACAGGCTTACCAACGGGATTAATAAGTAAATACGACAATAATCAAATTAAAATAAGCGGAATCCCAGCACAATCAGGAACATTCAACTATACCGTCAATACTACCGGTTTATGTCAAACCCAGCAACTTAGCGGAACAATAATCGTAACTCCTAATCCAATTGGCTTTAATGATGTAATCAGTAATCTGACCTGTACAAATAATAGTATTCAATACAATCTGCAAGACAATGTGAACAATACAATTAACGGCGGCAATTCAATTCCTTCCGTATTTTCATGGACAGTTGCCCCGAATAATAACGTTAAAGGCCTGAACAGCGGTTCTGGAAACAACATTAACGCCACCTTAATCAATACAAGTCATACCCCTCAACAGGTTATCTATACCGTAACACCGACTTCGATTACAGGAGGCTGTCCGGGAAATACTTTTACCATTACCGTTAACGTGCCAGTATGTAACAGCCTGACCCTTACAAAAACTGCGAATGTAACCTTGGTTTCAACAGCAGGAGATCAGATACAATATACGATCACAGTAAAAAATACAGGTACAGCCAACCATACCAACGTTCAGGTAACAGACCCATTTTTAGGCGGTATATTAAGAGACCCGGCCTATGGAGATAATGGAAATGGAATTCTTGAAGCTAATGAATCCTGGGTGTATACAGGAACCTATCGCGTTACCCAAACAGACATCGATGAAAACGGGAAGCCAAATGCGAAATCGGGTAAAATCATTAACACAGCAAGTTTAACTACAGCAGAAATGTCTGCCCCTTTAACAGCAGTTGCTACAGTTGATATTGTGACTAATGGATCAATTGTACTGGTGAAAACAGGCGTGATCAGCAGTGACTTCTCTACTATCATTTATACTTTCAAAATAACGAATAACGGAAGAGTAAAACTTTATAACCTGAATCTGATGGACACTAAAATTGGTGGACAAATAAACCTCGGAATCAATGAACTTGCTGCAGGAGCATCTATCACTGTTACCGCAACCTATAAAATTTCAGATGAAGAAAAAAGAGACGGGAGGGTTATCAATAGCGCGACTGTTAAAGGAAATACGCCAGCAGGTGATCCTGTGTCCGATATATCAGGTACACAAGCAAATAATGATGAGCCAACAGTTCATATTATCGTAGATGCACCACAGGCGATAGATGATAAAGCGGAAGTTCAGATTAATCAAACCGTGGTGATCAATATTGCAGGAAATGATATAGCCTCACTTAGCGGACTGGATAAAGCAAGTATTGAACATACACAAACATCAAATGGAAAAGTGGAAAGACACAATGACGGGACCATTACTTATACTCCAAATAAAGGATACTCAGGGCAAGACGAATTCACCTATTACATCTATGACCATAAAGCAGGAACGCCCAACAGAAGTAACAGAGCTACCGTAACCATAAATGTCATTCCAATCGGCTTATTTATTCCAAATACGATCACTCCAAACGGAGACGGTAAAAATGATACTTTCAAAATTATTGGAAGAGAAAGCTTTGATGGAATTGAACTGATGGTCTTTAACCGTTGGGGGAACGAAGTTTATAGAAATAACAATTACCTCGATGAATGGGATGGATCTGGATTAACCGAAGGAACCTATTACTATATCATCACTTTGAAAAAAGCTGGAAGCAAGGTCAATAAAAATGGCTGGATACTTATAAAAAGATAATGAAGAAACTGTATAAAATATTACTGCTCATTTGCTCAATCGGTTTATTTACCGGTCATGCTTCTGCGCAGCAAAATATTCAGTTCTCCCAGTATATATTTAATACCCTGAGCGTAAATCCTGCATATGCAGGCTATAAAGAAGAATGGTTCGCTCAAATGGCACTGCGTAACCAATGGGTGGGAATTCAAGGCGCACCTAAAACCGGGCAAATCTCTATTGATGGAATTCTGGACCCGCAGACCACCAAACATGGAGTTGGCGTGCAAATCACGTCCGATAAATTAGGCCCCCAGACTTCCAACTCAATTACCCTGAATTATGCCTTCAGGATACAACTCGATGGAGCAGATACACGTCGTTTGAGTTTTGGCTTAGGCGTAGGAGCAGCACAATACGGATTGGACGGCACTGCGCTGACCACAGTTGACGGAGGAGACGGCTCAGTCCCAACAGGAGGTTCCAGTAAACTTACCCCAGACTTCCGCGCTGGTATTTACTATACTACCCCTTATTGGTATGCCGGTATCTCAGCACTTAACCTGTTATCCAATAGTAAAGCTGTGGATGATTACCGCAGAGGTACTAACATTGCTGATAACATTGTCCGGACCAGGCATATGTACTTTGTGGCAGGCGCACTGATTAATGCCTCTACAGACCTGCGCTTCAGACCAAGTATAATGATCAGAGAAGATTTTAAAGGGCCCACCAATGCGGATTTTAATATCATGGCTATATTTAATGATAAAATCTGGCTTGGCGGAGGGTATCGCACAAGTATCAAAGCATTTAAAAAAGAATATCAAAATACCGATGTAACCAGTCAGGCCGCACTGATTGCAATTGCTCAGTTTTATGTAAATGAACGCTTCAGGATAGGTTATTCCTATGATTACGCACTATCCAAACTCAACGGATACCAATCAGGAACACATGAAATTACTGTAGGGATAGCCTTTGGAAAAGCTCCTAAATCATCCATCTGTCCAAGAGTATTCTAAAAATCTAGCCTGGTCCTTCCATACTATATAATAATATTTCCAGCGCCATATCATCCACATCTTTGCTTGAATTACTCAAAACAACCAAACCAGCTTGCTTTTCCTTTATAAAAGCACAGTAACTTCTGAAACCTGCAGTTCCTCCATTATGCCAGATAATAGTATCATCGTTAAAAAACTGAGTGACCCAGGCGAGTCCGCGTCCATAGCCAGCCTGAACATCAGTCTGGTGATGGGTTAACGAAAAATCTTTAGTATAATCATTGATATTTGCACGAAGATAAATTAGCATATCATCCAGATCAGACTTTAATCCGCCGGCAGCCTTAAAAGCCCCTAAATCCCAATAACCTGCAGCTTCACCACTTTCGTGATCGTAGCCGGCAACAAAAGAATCCTGATGACTTGCAGGAACTTCATAAGTTGTATTTTTCATTCCCAATGGAACAGTAATCACTTCCTCAAGCAACTTTTTTAGCGGAAGCTGATAAAGGTCTTCCAGTATCATCCCCAGAATAGCAAAACCAAGATTTGAATATTCTGCCCTTGTACCCGGAGGCTCATCCAGCACGAAACCTTCCAGGTATTCAACAATCATTTCCTTCGAATAATTCAGATAAGGATTGTTCTCCTCATAACCTTTATGATCTTCAAAATTCTCAGGAAGTCCGGGTAAACCAGAAGTATGGTTACAAAGATCTATAACCCTGATAGGTGTTCCTTCAAATTGCAGATTTTGATAACCTCCTGATAAGTATTTTCTTATATCATCATTTAATTTGATTTTGCCCTGATTGATCGCATGCGCAAGTATAATAGCTGTAAAAGTCTTGGAAACTGAGCCGATTTCATAAAGAGAATGACTGTCTGGCAAAGTGCCGTTTTCCTGTTGTATTTCACCATAAAAGAACTTTTCAGTATGTGTTCCATGGATCAACCCGATGCTCAGGCTCCGGTTATTGGGGTCCTGAAGATATTTGATAGCCAGCTGATCAACAAAACGCTGTAGAGGAGTCTCTAATAAATTGGTGGATAAAATTGTGAGCGGATCTCTGCTGTTTAAAATTTCCTCTTCCTCATGAACCGGTTCCCAATTTACTAAAGCAAGCAGATTATCCGCTGTTAAAGTTATCTTTAAAGAGAGCTCCCCATATTTGAAATTTATAAGATACGCCGATACTTCTTGCTCAGTCTCTAGAAATTCCCACGAAATAATCTCTCCAAGACCTCGCTTTAAATCATACTTATAAAAGTCCATGACCGTCTTTTCAGCAACATGCTGCTTAAATTCATCAGCATGCAGCAAATAGATTTCAGAAAACTGATCATGGTTATAAAATCCGGCCAGCTGGCTGATCATTTGTTCAGGATTCATAAGGCCAGTAAATTACAACTCAGGCTTCAATTTTGTCCATACATTCTCTGCAACTATTTTGTGGCCTTCCGGTGTCGGATGAATTCCGTCTTTCTGATTTAAACGTGGGATGCCACCTACATTTTTCAATAAGAAAGGCAAGAATTCCATGTTGTTCTTTTTAGCAAGTGCAGGGAAAATTGCCGCAAAAGCTTTGGTGTATTTTTCGCCCATACTTGGCGGCATCTGCATTCCGGTAAGCAATAATTTTGCTTTTGGATATTTCTTTTTGACCTGATCCACAACGGCCTGTAAATTTGCTGCTGTTTCTGCTACAGGAACACCTCTTAAACCATCATTAGCACCTAATTCCAACACGAAAATATCTATTGGTTGTTTCAGCAGCCAGTTGATCCGGCTTTTTCCTGCCGCAGAAGTCTCCCCGCTTAAACCGCCATTAATTACTTTATATGGTAAATGCAGAGAATCAATTTTTTGCTGGATCAGTGCAGGAAAAGCCTGCTCAGGATTTATACCCAGGCCAGCCGTCAAACTGGTTCCGAAAAACAGGATATGTTTAACGGAGTCCTGCGCTGGTAAATGACTGGCCTGAACAGAATCTTTAACCTGAGCCGTTGCAGTTTGATCAGTTTTTTTATCCATGTCACCACAACTGGACAGCATCGCGGCAACTATTATTAAAACGATGTAATTATAACGTAACTTAATGCTCTTCATCATATAAAAGGATTGGTTTTTGATATATTAACGGTAACAAAATACCATCTGTTGCGTCAAATATCAATAAATATCATCATTTAACCTTATTTCTTTGGAAACCATCTTAAATATAAAAGAAGTCAGTAAACAATATAAAAGTGCAGCTTCCTCACTGACTATACTTGATCATATCAATTTTTCTATCCAAAAAGGCTCTACTGTATCAATAACAGGACCTTCAGGCAGCGGAAAAACTACACTTTTAGGTTTATGTGCCGGATTAGACCGGGCTACTTCCGGTAGTGTAGAATTAAACAATGTGGTACTAGATCAGCTTTCCGAAGACGAAAGAGCTGCAGTCCGTAACCGTTATGTAGGCTTCATTTTTCAAAACTTTCAGTTGCTGCCAACATTAACTGCCATAGAGAATATTATGGTTCCGCTTGAACTCAGAGGCGAGAAAAATATCCGTCCGCGGGCAATGGAATTATTAGACAAAGTAGGCTTAACGGATCGTGCCAACCATTACCCTGTGCAACTTTCCGGAGGAGAACAACAACGCGTGTCTTTAGCAAGAGCCTTTTCTAATACCCCGGCAATCTTATTTGCCGATGAACCCACAGGAAATCTGGATGGAGAAACCAGTGAAAAAGTAATCCGTCTTCTTTTCGATCTGAATAAAGAAGCAGGAACAACTCTTGTAATCGTTACCCATGATCTGGAACTGGCCTCGCGGACCGACAGGATTATCAAGTTGAAAAGTGGAGTAATAATAGCTGACGAACAAAAAACTTATGCCTGATCAACTACCTGTTTTCCGAAAAACTGTCCCTGTTTCCTGGTTATTTAAAATGGCATGGCGGGATAGCCGTAAAAACCGTTCCAGGCTATTTCTTTTTACGTCCTCTATTATTTTGGGGATTGCAGCTTTGGTGGCTGTCTATTCTTTCAGCGATAACCTGCAGCGGGATATTGATGAACAAGCTAAAACATTAACCGGGGCAGATCTGATTATTGATAGCCGCAAAGAGATCAGCGCACCAGTATTGGCGGTGCTGGATACTTTAGGGGATCAGCGTGCAAAAGAACAGAGTTTCCCTTCGATGCTTTATTTTATCAAAGGACAGGGGAGCCGTTTAGTTCAAATTAAGGCACTCGAAGGTCTGTATCCCTTTTATGGAACTATCGAAACAAGTCCCAAAGCCGCTGCTAAACAATTCGATCAGGGAAGAAACGCGCTCGTGGATAAAACCGTGATGCTTCAATTTAATGCTAAACCTGGTGACTCCGTCCAAATTGGTAAACTTAACTTCGCGATTGCAGGTTATTTAGAACAGGCACCCGGACAATCGGGGATTATGGCTTCGATTTCACCCGTTGTTTATATTCCTTTCCGATATTTAAAACAGACCGGACTTGCCCAGTTTGGCAGCAGGATCCACTATTCCTTCTATTATAAATTCAATCAATCAGCAGCCATCCCTCTTTTGTTAAAAAAGATCAAGCCTGTTTTGGATAAAGAGGGGCTTGACCACGAAACCATTGCTTCTAAAAAACAAAGTACAGGCCGTTCCTTTCAAGATCTGACTCAATTTCTTTCACTTGCAGGATTTATTGCTTTATTATTAGGCTGTATTGGCGTAGGAAGTGCAATTCACGTTTACATCAGTGAAAAACTCGCTGCGATTGCGACCTTACGCTGCCTGGGGGTAAGTGCCTGGGAAGCCTTCTTTATTTACCTCATTCAATTGACTTTTATAGGCTTTGCAGGCGCAGTTGCAGGGGCAATAATTGGTTCCGGACTGCAGTTTTTATTACCTTATGTGCTGAAAGATTTTCTGCCGGTAGATTTCAATATGCAGGTTTCCTGGATGGCTATATTTCAGGGCATTATAACAGGAGTGGTGATTGCTATACTTTTTGCTTTACCCTCGCTGTTATCGGTTCGCCGTATATCTCCGCTCAATGCTATAAGACTATCTTTTGAGGAAGTTAAATTAAAAGCAGACCCGCTGAAAATTATAGTTTATCTGATCATTTTCCTATTCATACTGGGTTTTACTTATCTCCAGATGAACAGTTGGCTGCAAGCACTTATCTTTTCAGTCGCACTGGTGCTCACGATATTAATATTTTATGGGCTATCAATTCTATTATTAGCGCTGGTTAAAAAAACGATCCCCAAAGGTATTGCCTACACCTGGAGACAGGGATTCTCTAACCTTTACCGGCCAAATAACCTGACGCTTATGCTCATTGTGGCTATTGGTTTATCAACCACGCTGATTGCTACACTGTATTTCGTTCAGGGAATACTGATCAATAAAGTAACTATTTCCTCCGGAAAAGATCAGCCTAATATGGCTCTTTTTGATATTCAGGACGATCAGGTGAAAGCCGTAAATGCAATGGCTGAACAGTATCATTTGCCTTTAATGAATCAGGTTGCTGTAGTCACTATGCGGCTGGAAGAAATCAATGGCAAAACAGCTGCACAATTAGCAGTGGCTGATAGTTTAAAAAAGAAACAGCCTGAAAGTGAGAAGAATCAAAAGCGGGAAAGCTCTTCTTCTGCTTTTAAGAATGAGATCAGGGCTACCTTTCAAACAGAACTGACCAGTGCAGAGAAAGTTACAGCCGGAAAGTGGGTTGGGAAAGTTAACTACCCGAAGGACATCGTTTATATCTCGCTTGATGAACGTTACGCAGAAAGGATTGGGGTGAAAGTCGGCGATAAAATGCTATTTAATGTCCAGGGAATGATGATTCCTACCGTTATTGGAAGCCTTCGGAAAGTGGAGTGGGGGAAGGTACAAACCAATTTTCGTGTTTTATTTCCTGCTGGTGTTTTAGAAGAAGCGCCTAAATTTCATGTGCTGATGACTAAAATACCTGATGCACAGGCTTCCGCGAAATTCCAGGCAGCTATAGTCCGGAGTTTTCCGAACATTTCAGTCATTGACCTTGGGCTGGTACTGCAGGTTTTGGATACCTTACTGGGTAAAATCAGTTTCGTCATTCGTTTCATGGCCTCATTCAGCATTATTACAGGATGGATAGTATTGATTTCTGCCGTGCGCAGCAGTAAAAACCAAAGACTACGCGAAATTGTACTGCTGAGGACCATTGGTGCAAAAGGAACACAGATTCTTGCCATTACAGCTATTGAATATTTGTTCCTGGGTGTACTTTCTGCGGCTGCGGGAATGGTCATTGCCATGGCAGGGAGCTGGGCATTGGCAACGTATATTTTCGATGCAGTTTTTACGCCGGGACTTTTACCCGTAGTGTCATTATTTAGTGCAGTGACCTTGATTGTAGTAATTACAGGAATGAGCAGCAGTGCAGGAATATTAAAGTATCCACCTTTAGAAGTCTTAAGAAAAGATAGTTAACAGAAAATGTTCTTAAACAGTGAAATTCGGAACAATGTTTGCATATTGTGTGAAAATTTAGATTCACACCAAAACATATTATGAAGAAAAGAATACACGTTTTAGAAGATGACCAGGATATAAGATACATTATTGAATTTTTATTAAAAGATGAAGGATATGAATTACAACTATCCTCCACTTTTGCAGAACTAAAAAGTAAACTAAACGATGCGTTGCCAGATTTGTTCATCATTGATGTGATGCTGCCTGACGGAAACGGAATTGAAATTTGTGATGATTTGAAAACTGATATGTTCACTAAACATATTCCTGTGATTGTGATGTCAGCAAATCCTGAAAGTAAAGAGAAAAGCGTTACTGCACAGGCTGATGCCTATATCAGTAAACCATTTGATCTTGATTATGTTGTGAAAAGAATAGAAAGATTATTGGTTAAATAAGGTCTTAAAAGCCCCCTGTTTGCCTAAATATAAAAAATGATGATTTTACTGGAAAACGAAAATATCAAAGTAACTATTTCGGCAAAAGGAGCGGAGTTACAAAGTATCAAAAGCAAAAAGGACAACCTGGAATATTTATGGAAAGGTGACCCTGCTTTTTGGGGAAAATTCAGTCCGGTACTTTTTCCAATCGTAGGGGCACTCAAAAATAACACCTATTGTATTGGTGAACAATCTTATCAGCTTCCCCGTCATGGCTTTGCAAGGGACCTTACCTTTGAGGCTCAGCAAATTAATGAGGAGGAAGCTTTATTTACACTTTCACACAACGCAGAAACTTTAAAGGTTTATCCCTTTGAATTCAAATTCAGTTTAAGATACAGCCTTTCCGGAGCAGCTGTTTCCTGCACCTATGAAGTGAATAATCCGGGAATCAAAGATTTGCTGTTTTCTGTAGGTGCTCATCCTGCTTTTGCCGTTCCATTAACGGCGGATACCCTCTATGAAGATTATTACCTCGGGTTTTCTCAGGACGAGTCTTTAAATATTCACCAGATTGAAGATAACCTGATTGGTGATCAGGTGGCCATCTTACAGCTCAGCGACCGTAAACTCCACCTCCAGCATGAGTTGTTTTACAACGATGCACTGGTGATCAAAGACCTGAACAGTAAGTCTATCCAATTAAAGAATACTAAAAATCAGCATGGCCTTAACTTCCGTTTTATAGATTTTCCTTTCTTTGGGATCTGGTCGGCAAAGGATGCAGATTTTGTATGTTTAGAGCCCTGGTGCGGTATTGCCGACGGTATTCACCATAACCAGCAGCTTAGCGATAAAGAAGGAATACAAACTTTATCGCCGGGGCTTGACTGGAAAAGGAGCTGGGAAGTTGAAGTCTTTTAATCAGCTTTCAACACACTGACTTTCAGGCTTGATGCCTGGCCATTTTTAAAATATACACGGTGGGTTGCTTTTTGAAAGTCAGCCTCCGTAGCTTTATATATATTCACGAACTTTTGCGGATTGAGGTCTACTAACGGAAACCAGGAGCTTTGGACCTGTACCATAATCTGATGTCCTTTCTTAAAGCAATGTGCCGCATCCTGCATATCAAATTTAACTTCGGTTACTTCTCCAGGAACCATTGCTTCTGGTGCTGAAAAACTGTTTCTAAATTTAGAACGCATCACCTCACCACGAACCAGTTGCTGAAAACCACCCATTTTTGTACCTGGTATTGGGCTGTCATCAGGCGCATCACCAGGATATACATCTATTAATTTCACTACAAAATCGGCATCTGTACCTGTTGTAGAAACGAATAAATCGGCTAAAAGATGTCCGGAGATTACTACATCATGTTCTAAAACTGGTGTTTGATAAACCAGCACATCTGGCCTTCTTGCTGCAAAGCGCTGGTCTTCGTACATAAAATCAGTACCTCTGTCAATTCTTATTTCATTGGTATAGGGAACAGGATTTGCTGGATCGCTGATAAATTCATCATATTGTTTTGCATCTTCCAGCGGGGCTTCAAAAGAAAGTTTCCCGCCAGCATGAAAATAAAGACGCTCTTCTTTTGCTTCAGCAGGAGGCCATGCCGTGTATTTTTTCCACTGATTGGAGCCTGTTTCAAATATAGTAGCTTTTGGCAATTCAGGATTTGCAGTTCCTTTAAGATAGTGGTTAAAAAAGGCCAGTTCAATCTGCGCCCTGTAATAAGGGCCTGTTTCGGAATGAAAACGCACATTGCCAAGAGATTCATTTTTGCCAGTTGTCCAGCTTCCATGTGTCCATGGGCCCATTACTAAATAGTTTGGTGCGGCTGGTTTATTTTTTTCTATACCTGCAAATGTTTTTAAAGGCCCATATAAGTCCTCCTGATCAAACCACCCGCCAACAGTCATTACTGCTGGTTTAATGTTTTTAAGATGTGGAACAGGTGTACGTGACTTCCAGAAATCAGTATAGTTTTCATGGTCCATCATTTCATTCCAGATCAGATTTTTTCCTTTAAAATAACGCTCATTGGCATTCTTTAAAGGACCGAGGTTTTTGTAAAACTCATAAGCATCTGGTGTGCCATAAGCTGTAAATCTATCTGCATGATTTGGGGTAGGCTCAGGTCTTGGCGCGCCGTAATAAGCTAAAAATGAGAATGTACCCATCAAAAAAAATGCGCCGTTATGGTGGCGGTCATCCCCCATAAACCAATCCGTTACCGGGGCTTGCGGAGAAGCTGCTTTCAATGCAGGGTGCGCATCTATAGTGGTCATTGTGGTATAAAAACCAGGAGCAGAAATCCCCCAGGTGCCCACCTTACCGTTATTTCCTGCTACATTTTTAACCAGCCAGTCTATCGTATCATAACTGTCAGAACTTTCATCCACAGCTGTTTTTCCCTTTTTATTGGGAATATAAGGGCGGGTAGCTACAAATTCCCCTTCGGACATGTATCTGCCTCTTACGTCCTGATAAGCGAATATATAGCCGTCCCTTGCAAACACCATGGACGGGCCTAAGCTTGTTTTATAGAGATCTGCTCCGTATGGCCCTGCAGAGTAAGGAGTGCGGTTATAAAGAATCGGATATGTTTTTGTTTTATCTTTTGGAACATAGAGGATTGTAAACAGCTTTACACCATCCCGCATTGGAATCAGTTTTTCAATTTTCGTATAATGTGCAGTAATATAGATCGCATCATCCAGACTTGGTGCTGGTTTTTGGGCCAGCGCACCAAATGATAACATAGAGACTGCAGCTGATAAGATATAGGTTTTCGTAGCTAAAGGTTTCATACCGGCAAAATAGACATATTGTTTTAGACAATTATAAAAAGCGATTCAGATTTTATCAGCAGCAGCTATTTATCATGATGCGTACATGCCCTGTTTAATCTCCAGTTTACCAGGTGTGCAGCCGCCACCGTGAACCCGCCTAAAGGAATTAAAATAGGCTCCAGGCTTGCCATACTAGAAAAATGACCAATGGTGATCAGTGCAAATCCACTGAACAGCACCATAAAAGGTAATAGTTTATGGTGCTGTTTCCGATAAGACATGCTTAAAGAAAGTGTTCCCAGCAATACAGAGACAACGATCATAGAAATTTCCACCCACTCATTGCTTAAAAATTCAAGGCCCAGAAGGGGCAGGGTGGTCAGAAATATAGGAACTAAAGCACAATGAACTGCACATAAAGTAGAAGCGGTCATTCCAAGCCGGTCAAGGCGTTGTGTAGTTTTTGAAAGGGACATAATATTAAATATTGAATTGCAAATATAGAAGCAACTTTATTGCATTTAATCTGTTCCCGGTCATATTTAAGATTATTCCCTTACATAATACCCGATATTCATCGCACTATTGGGTACTAAATTATTCCAGATCATCCTTACGCCGTCCTCACTGTCTTTATATTTAACTTCAATCGTCCTGCGTAACTTATTTACCGTTGTACATTCTTTTGGAGACAGGTAAAAATCATTTTCCTGGAAGAACTCCATCAAACGGTTGAAATTTCTTCTTAAATATTTATCAGACTGACTCAGTTTAGTGAGTTCCCTGATCTGTGCTACGATGACTGAATGTTTGATCTGTGCTTTAAGGTCAGGAATCAGATCAATCAGGCCATCTTCTGAAATCACCACTAAAACTGTCTGCGCCTTATTGATCATATGCTCATAATACCTGATTGCTGAATTATAGCGCGCCCCTCTGGAGGAATCCCCATTGGCCGTGGCTATGCCATCTAATATTACACCTATAGCATGACAAGTACAGTCAATATCAATTAATACCGCGCCATCAATAGAAGTGATCTGGTGAATAATATCTTTATTGATCCGCATCGGTTTAATCTTAAAACACTGGCTGCTCAGCCGGACAGCTTCCTGATCTGCTTCGGAAGAAATAGCCAGGATAGTACCGTGTTTTTGTTTGGTCGCCTCCATGGTTACCTCCCACAGTGCATTTAATTTTGACTTATCAATTCCATGAAACACTCTTTTCAGGCTGGAATAGAACTTTTCTTTGTTGATCTTTTCATTGTGCAGCGCTGGCATCCTGAAAGAAACGGACATCATAATATGATCATGGTGTAAAACTTCCCAGTGAAAATGTTTCGTGAAGTGGACAATAAACAAAGATTCATCATGGTAATTATATTTCCCTGTTAACTGCCCTAAACCATAAATCCAGACTGAATCTGAGAGCATCATCTGCTTGTTATCTGCCAGTTCCAGAAACTTTCTCATCTTCCTGAAATCTTTAATATGAATAGGGTTTTCCAGTAGCATGGTCACTTTAACATTCGGGTGCTGCTGTTGGGCAATCACCATTTTTCCAAACCCTTCTTCCCCCTCATATTTTAAAGAAGAAATGGTATTACAAGCATCAAACAGCACATGCAGGCCGCTAGAATTTTGTCCGGCAAGAGAAATGGTGGTCAGAAAATCATGACCAGCTTTACTCACCAGTTCATCACGGCTTTTCGCCAGTACATTAAAATCTGATTGCGGTTTTGATTTCAGTGCATCTGCAGCGGCATCGAGATATACTTTGATAATACTTTCCAGAAAAGAACGGCTGATCTGCTGACCATTTGGAAGCGTATTTTTAGTCAGGTAGTAAAAAGTACTCAGCAGCTGCCTGCTTAATTCCAGTACAGTATAAACAAGGTATCCATTGATATAAACCGGCTCAGAGAAGAAATACGCATTGTTTTTTCCATTGACATGCGTTCTTAAAATATGCTGCATTTCTGTGATATAGGCAGTATTAAGCTGCCCGGTATGACTCTCTTTTTCCTCTTCGTTCTCTTGTTTAACCAGTAAACTATGTTGTATACTCAAAGCTTTTAAAGAGACAAAATCCTTCATTTCGTATTCAGCATCCGGACATTCCAGGCTCACAAAAGGAAGGTGCATATCGGGTTTAAGCAAGACTCCAATCAGAAAAATCCGCGGAGAAAGCCTTTCATCCAATGAATTAAAAAGTTCTTCCGCTGCAAGTTGCAATGAAATCTGGCAATGCTGCTGATGTTCCCAAATCATGTGATTAGCGCCTTTCATACTTAGTGTGATATTTTTAAAGTAGAGTTTTGGCTATAACAGATCAGGGTTTAAGATGATTAGTGAATGATTACCAGCAAATATATTCGATTTTTTACAACTCAATTGTTAAAGAAAGTTAATTAGGTCAAGCATAAATTACTACATTAGTTATACAAAAAACACATTCTACCAGATGCAACCACACAAAGCCTCTAATGCTGCCTTAAGCGCGGCTATTCTAGTAGCGTCTCTTGGCTACTTTGTTGATATTTATGACCTTCTATTATTCAGTATTGTTCGTATTCCCAGCTTGAAGTCACTGGGACTGAGCGGTACACAGTTAACAGATACTGGTATTATGCTGCTGAACACCCAGATGATCGGTATGCTGATCGGAGGTATCTTATGGGGAATGCTAGGCGATAAAAAAGGCCGTTTATCTGTACTATTTGGGTCTATATTCCTTTACTCACTTGCTAATATCGCCAATGGGCTGGTACACTCGGTGAATGCTTATGCGTTCTGGCGCTTTATCGCCGGCCTCGGACTTGCAGGTGAGCTGGGCGCGGGAATTACGCTTGTTGCAGAATTAATGCCGAAAGAAAAGAGAGGGTATGCCACCACCATTGTTGCCTCTGTTGGGGTTAGTGGAGCGGTAGTAGCCTATTTTATCGCCCAGATGTTTGATTGGCGTACTTCTTTTTTCATTGGAGGAGGATTAGGTTTATTCCTGCTTTTACTCCGGATCGGGGTCGCAGAGTCGGGGATGTTCAGTCAGTCTAAAGAAGCAAGTAACCGGGGTGATTTCTTTGCCCTGTTCAGAAATAAAGTTCAATTCGTTAAATATATCCGGTGTATTCTGATTGGTATTCCTTTATGGTTTGTAGTAGGGATCTTAATTACTTTATCTCCTGAATTTGGTAAAGTATTGCGGGTGCAGGGGGAAGTGAGTGCAGGTGCAGCCGTTGCCTGGTGTTATGGAGGGATCGTGATCGGTGATATTGCTGGTGGATTAATTAGTCAATGGCTGAAGAGCCGGATTAAAGTCGTTTATATTTTCCTGGGGATGGCCACCATTGGTATTACTGCCTATTTCACACTATATGATCTCAGTTTACAGCATTTTTACTGGTTATGTGGTGGTATCGGGCTGACCGTTGGTTACTGGGTGATCTTTATGACCATTGCAACTGAACAGTTTGGTACCAATATCAGGGCAACTGTTACGACAACTGTTCCTAACTTTGTACGTGGCGCTGTGGTTCCGCTGACCTTGCTATTTCAACTGTTAAAAGGAGCTTTCGGAGGAAATATTATTCATTCTGGAATCACCGTTGCAATTGTCAGTTTTGCTGTTGCATTTTATGCCTTAAGCAGAATGAAAGAGACTTTCTCTAAGGATCTGGATTATGTAGAAGAATTTTAGCGCTTTCAATACTTATAACGCAAATACCGCTTATTCAACGGTCGTTATTTATATAAAGACATCTTGGTATCTTTAATAAGGGCCTGCTGTAATCACAGCAGGCCCTTTCTGATTATGACCTGTCAAAATCCATCTTTTGGAATAAAGTTTTGCAGCAGAAAGGTTAAAGCCTAAATTGCAGCTTAATCGATAATCATGCAATACATCCTTGGAATAGACATTGGAACCGGAAGTACTAAAGCGGTAGCCGTAGGCACTGACCATAAAGCTTTCGATAGCAGTCAATATTTTTATCCAACTGAAGTCACTCAACCTGGTTACAGTGAACAGGACCCTGAATTGATCTGGAAAGTTTTTCAGCAAAGTATAGCTGCTGTAGTTTCAAAGTTGAAGTCTGGACCTCAGGCTATCAGTTTAAGTTGTGCAATGCACAGTTTGATTGCTGTAGATGAAAATGGAAAGGCATTAGCACCGATGATGACCTGGGCCGATAGCAGAAGTACCCCGGTTGCCACTGCTTTATTAGCCACTCCCCTGGGTGCAGCATTATATAAAGCAACAGGTACACCAGTACATTCGATGTCACCTTTATGCAAAATCATCTGGATCAGGGAGAATCAGCCTGAGTTTTTCAAAACCGTTCATAAGTTCATTTCTATCAAAGAATATATCTGGTATCACTTGTTCCATACTTTTGAGGTAGATCATTCCGTCGCTTCCTGCACCGGATTAATGGATGTTCAGCAACTCGTTTGGCATCCCGATGCTTTAGCCGCTGCGGGAATTAAGGCAGAACAGCTGTCTGCTTTAGTGAGTACGCACTATGTAAGAAGAGATTTTGACGCTGCGGAAGTTTTATCTTGTTTGGATAAGGATACACCTTTTGTGATCGGAGCAACGGATGGCTGTCTTGCTAATTTAGGGACAGGGGCAGTAAAACCAGGGATTGCAGCTTTAACTATAGGAACAAGCGGAGCTTTAAGAGTAGCGGGGGATACTGCCGTACTGAATGAAAAAGCAATGACTTTTAGTTACCGTTTAGACGAAGAAACATTTATCAATGGCGGGCCTGTCAATAATGGGGGGATTGCCTTGAAATGGCATATGAAAAATGTCCTTCAAAAAGCAGACCTTAATGAAAATGACTACGATGGGATACTGAATAAAATTGAAGCTATTCAACCGGGTGCCGAAGGGCTTATTTTTCTGCCATATTTACAAGGAGAGCGTGCTCCGATATGGGATTCCAAAAGTTGTGGTACATTTTTCGGTATACATCTGAACCATCAGACTGCGCATTTCACCCGTGCAGTGATTGAAGGAATTTGTTTTGCACTGAATGATGTATTATTAGCTTTAACAGCCTCCGGACAAGAAATAAAGCAGCTCAATGTAAGCGGAGGTTTTGTGACCTCGGCAATCTGGTTACAGATTATGGCTGATATTACCGGTAAAAAACTTTTGCTGTACAGTGTAGAAGATGCTTCGGCAGTAGGGGCGGCTTACCTTGCTTTTAAAGCGACAGGTCTTTCAGCGACTTATCCGCTTCCTGATCAGCAGGACATCACTTATATTGAACCTGATGAAAAGAACCATCTGAGTTATCAAACCAGCTTCAGCCTTTATAAAAAGATATATGAGCAGCTAAAAGGGGTGATGCACGAAATTTATGACCTGCAGAACAAAGGATAGCCTTAAAGCAGAAAAGCTGTTAACCTGATGATCAGGTTAACAGCTTTTCTGCTTATAATATCGTCTTACTGGTATTATAATATAATCTTACTGATGAACTATTCACCTATAAGATAACTTTATTGGTGAACAGAATTATAATTCTTTACGATTGAAACCAGGGACTTCACATCAAAATATTCTATTCCTTTAATACGTTCGGTCAGATCCTGATCGTCAGACATATTCTCCATTAAAATGTTCTTGATGTATTGTGTATTGGTATCTGAGTTATCCGGGGTAATCTCCATCATATCACCAGAACCTGGTTTTTCTATATAATATAACGCGCGTCGTTCTCTTCTCGGGCGATCATCATCATCACCACGGCCGCCAAAACTTACGCCTCCGCCAATTCCGACACCACTATAACCGCCGGTTCCAATACCTAAACCTATAGAAGGCGAGAAACGTACTCTTCTTCTTGGTTTTTCAACAACACCTGTGCTGCCGCCCATAGAATACAAGTTCAGTTTACCAGTTTCCACCAGTTTAAAGAAACGGTATCCGGCCTTTTTGTTTGCTACAAAAGGTTTGCTGACATAGGTTTCTCCATTCCATAAAAACTCCTTAATATCTTTCGCATTATATTGCGCCATTGTCCCGTCGTCTTTTTTGAGGCCGACAGTCAGGAAATCGGTTCCCTGTATCGTTCCGCGCACAAAATTACCAGTATCAATCACGACAGCGTCTTGTGCCGAAGCAGCCAGTGCTAGTAAAGAGAAGAGTACCAGGGTACTCATGTATTTTATTAACTTCATATCAATTCAAATAACTTCATATCAGTTCAAAAACTTCTTATCAACTCAAATAACGTGAATTATTTACTAATTGTTGTCATAGGTAGTTCAGATATGTAAAATGCCCTGAAAATTATCCAGGGCATTCATTTATTCTATTTCATCAGGGAGCTTTAAGCTGCTTTTTTTGCAGGTGCCGCCATTTTTACTGTTGTTGTTGTCTTTTTAGCCGGCTTGTTGTTTTTAAAACGTTTATCCGGTGTTCCGTCTTTTTTCACAGGCTGCTTATTCTTTTTATAACGCATATCTTTTGAACCATCTTTTTTGGTCTGAGCAAATGTTTGCGTGGTTGTAAAAGCCATTACAGCCAACAGCATCATAACGATTAACTTTTTCATATTGCGGTTTTTTTTAAATTTACATGAAGCTATAAAACATTTTCCAGATTCGCTAGTATATCCAGCTGAATTATAAGTTGGCGTATTTCTTGCTCCTTTGAGGTACAACATACAAATAACGTACCATGACTAAACAAATTCTGACAATTGCGATTACAGCCTGCACCTTATGGGGCTGCGGGAATTCGAAAACTTCTGAAAAATTGAATACAGATAGTCTGACTAAAGACAGCTTAACTATGGCAGGAAAAACCACTGATAGTTTGAAACTGGATTTAGACCATAGTTCTAAGAACGCTTTAGATTGGGACGGAACTTACAAAGGGATTGTTCCCTGTGCAGATTGCGAAGGAATTGAAACCACATTGGTTTTAGGTAAAGAATTGACTTATGCGCTGAGAACAAAATATCTGGGTAAAAGCGATGCGAAGGTTTTCGAGGAAAAAGGGAAATTCAGCTGGGATAAAAATGGCCGGATTATCACATTGGAAGGCATCAAAGACGCACCAAATAAATATTTTGTGGGTGAAAATAAAATCATCCAGCTAGACATGAATGGCAAAGAGATTACCGGAGAACAAGCAGATCTTTATATTTTGAAAAAATAAGGCTCAACACAGCCAGGTTCAAATTATCCGGGAGCAAAATAGTGAATATGCGTTTTAAGAAAATTTCCTGAGCACAAAAAAAGGGATTAGCACTGCTAATCCCTTTTTGCTATTTCAGCGGGTTAAAATATTATTCAGTTACTCTTTTTAAGCCAAATTTCTCAATTTTGCTATACAAATGACTACGTTGAATATCAATATCATCGGCAGTCTTAGAGACGTTCCAGTTATTCTTTTCCAGTTTAAACTTGATGAATTCTCTTTCTGCATGATCCTTATAATCCTGGAAATTTGTGAATTTATCATAATTAGTTGTTCCTGCAACTAAACCGTTGCTACTACCGTTAAAACCATGGTTTGCAGCACCAATATTGGTTCCGCCACCCGGATTGGCAAAGGCAGTTACCTCATGCTCAGAAATTACCTTATCACTTAAAATGATCAGACGCTCAATCATATTGTGTAACTCACGTACGTTTCCTGTCCATGGTAAGTTTTGCAGCGCAACCATTCCGGCTTCACTGATCTTCTTAACCGGCATGCCGTAATCTTTACATATATCTTCTAAAAAGCTCATGGCAATTTCAGGAATATCTTCGCGGCGTTCTGTTAAATGAGGGACATGGATATTGATGACATTTAAACGGTGGTATAAATCCATTCTGAAATTACCATCTTCGATTTCTTTCATCAGGTCTTTGTTCGTTGCAGCAAGTACACGTACATTAACTTCTAATTCCTTTTCACCACCAACACGTGTAATTTTATGTTCTTGTAAAGCGCGCAGCACTTTTGCTTGTGCAGAAAGACTCATATCCCCGATTTCATCCAGGAATAAAGTACCACCATTGGCCAGTTCGAACTTACCAATACGCTGTTTAACAGCAGAGGTAAATGATCCTTTTTCGTGACCGAAAAGCTCACTTTCAATAAGTTCAGATGGAATTGCTGCACAGTTTACTTCAATTAAAGGACTGTCTGAACGGTGTGATTTTTCATGTAACCAACGGGCTACTAATTCTTTACCACTACCATTTGCACCTGTAATCAATACACGGGCTTCAGTTGGGGCAACACGTTCAATAGTTTCTTTGATTTTATTGATATTCTCTGAACTACCAAGAATATCCCTTGTTTTACTTACTCTGCGTTTTAAAACTTTAGTTTCAGTAACCAGGTTTCCTCTGTCCAGCGCATTTCTGACAGTGATCAGTAAACGGTTTAAATCGGGTGGTTTAGAGATAAAATCAAAAGCACCTTTTTTGCTCGCTTCAATGGCAGTCTCTACCGTACCATGGCCAGAGATCATAATAAATGGTAAATCAGGACTGTAGGCCAATGCTTGTTCAAGCACTTCCATACCATCCATTTTATTCATTTTAATATCACATAAAACCAGGTCGTATTTCTTTTTTTTGATCAGATCTAATCCATCAACTCCATTATCAATATCTTCTACCTCGTAATTTTCGTACTCTAAGATCTCACGTAATGTGCTTCTTATCGCACGTTCATCATCAATAATTAATAATTTAGCCATAGGGGGTTGTTAGTCTTTTGTCGGATACGAATATATTTACTAATTATCAAATAATACAGATAAAATAAAAAAATGCAAGCCTGTAAGCCGGGTTCTGTACCTTGATAAATCAAAGCTTCTACCATTAATCTACTATAAACGTCGCCATTTATCTCTAACGACCTACCCACTGACATCGGACGAGCAGCCCTACATGCGTCAGCCTATTTGGTCTTTCAACTCCCGGGGTTTACCAGCCCTTCCGGTCACCCGGAAAATTCGTGAGCTCTTACCTCACGATTTCAACCTTACCTGTGCCCTTGCAGGCCATCGGCGGTATATTTTCTGCGGCACTTTCCATAATTCAGGTCTTCAATCCCAAACCTCTTCCCGTTAGGAAGCGAGATGCTCTGTGTTGCCCGGACTTTCCTCTTTAAGATGCCAAAGCATTACTTACAGCGATAGAACAGCTTGCATTTTGCGCAAAGGTACAGAAACTGATTTAAAAAATACTACTTGCAGTTCTTAAGATCATTTTCTACCTGCTGAGTACTGTACATTCCCTGTTTATGACCAAAACCATTGGTAATATAAACCACTAATTGTGCAATATCTATGTTAGCCAGGTTAAATTCCGGCATCTTGCCTTCATAAACCTGTCCATGCACCGTAACCGGCGTTGAAATCCCATTTTTAATGATACAGGCGAGTTTTTCTTTATTCGCTTTCATGAAAACACTGTCGGTAAGGGGAGGGGTTAAAGTACCCAGACCTTCACCTTTTCCACCATGGCAATTTTGGCAATGTTTAATGTAAAGATCCCGTCCATTTACATAATAAGCATCCTGCTGTACCGTTTCGGCTGTCTGGCAAGAATAAAACATGCTGATCAGCGCAAGCGAAACCAGACTGATTACTATAAATTTCCTCATTTCTATTTTTTATCTTCCGCTAGTAAAACAGGAATATCCTTCTCTAATTGTGCTACCTGTTCAGGATTTGTTCCGTCATAAGCGCCGCGGATTCTTCTGTCTTTATCAATTAAGACCAAAAATCCCTGGTGTACATACCCGTCTCTGTTTGCACTATCAACGTTCACAGCAACGAGGTAACTTTTCTCTGCTAAAGTATAAACAGTATCTTTCGGGCCATAAACGAATTGCCATTTCGGGCCATCCACGCCAAGCTTCTGTGCGTACTTTTTAAGCACTGAGGGGGTGTCATACTTAAAATCTATCGTATGTGATAAAAACATGACATCAGGATTATTTTTGAACTTTTCTGAGATCATTTTCAAGTTTCTGTGCATAATAGGGCAGATACTCGTACAAGAAGTGAAAAAGAAATCTGCAATATAGATTTTACCTTTAAAATGATCGTTAGTAATATATACACTATCCTGATTCAGTAATTTAAAAGCAGGTATAGTTTGGTATATGGTATCAACACCAGCTGATCCGTCGCTGTTTTTAACCGTTTTAGTGTCTCTCAAGCCATATATTGGAAGTTTTCTTTCCTCCTTACAGGAAGAAGCAAACACTGTGGCAGTCAGTAAAATAGCGCAGATAAGTGTGGATTGATGTCTCATAATATAATTTATTGATCCGGCAAAGGTACACTACTGCAAAAATAAAGTGTAACACAGCTGTAAATATTTATTAGTTTTGCGCCAAGAATTGTAATGCTTAATGAGAAAGAGATATAATGCTGCCATAACAGCTTTGGGAGGATATGTACCGGAAACCATTTTAACCAATCATGATCTGGAGAAAATGGTGGATACGAATAGTGACTGGATTATTTCAAGAACTGGTATCCATGAAAGAAGAATCCTTAATGATGATTCACTTGCAACCTCCGACTTAGCTACCATGGCAGTCAAAAGACTGTTGGAAGATAGTCACATCGACCCGGATGAAATCGAATGCGTAATTGTAGCTACGGCTACCCCTGACTATATTATGGTTTCGACCGCAAGTATTGTCTGTGAAAAAGCAGGATTAAAAAATGCGTGGGGTGTGGATTCCAATGCAGCTTGTAGTGGCTTTCTCTACGCGCTGACTCTGGGCGCAAGCTTAATTGAGAGTAACCGTTACAAAAATGTAATTGTTATTGGCGCAGATGCAAACAGTTCTATCGTAAATTACGAAGACAGAAATACCTGTATTCTTTTTGGTGACGGTGCCGGGGCAGTTTTACTCGAGCAGACTGAAGCAGAAACAGGATTAGTAGATAATGTATTCAGAACAGACGGTATAGGTAAAGAACATTTGATCGTTACCGCTGGTGGTTCACTGAATCCATCTTCACTGGATACGCTTGATAAAAAACAGAATTACATTTCTCAAAATGGAAGGATAGTTTTTAAAGCTGCAATTGAAGGCATGACGCAGACCTGTAATGAGATCATGGAAAGAAACCACCTGGAGATCAAAGACATTAACTGGTTGATTCCACATCAGGCTAACCTGCGCATTATTCAGGCTGTAGGAGATAAGTTAGGCTTGAAAGAAGAGCAGGTAAAGGTTAACATTCAGCTTTACGGTAACACGACTGCTGCAACAATCCCATTGTGTATGTGGGAATTTAAAAACGATTTCAAAGAAAATGATAATATGTTGCTTACCGCTTTTGGCGCAGGATTCTCCTGGGGAGCAACGTATTTAAAATGGGGTAAATTAAGGGGGTAACAATCCATGTTCACACGCTTTATAGCTATATTACTTTTACTGTGTTCGGCTTCGGTAAGCCTGTCGGGACTTTTTGTCGTTGCAGGTTTCGAAATGAACCAGGGGTATATCGCGAAAGAGCTTTGTGTCAATAAGGATAAGCCGCAATTGCATTGCAATGGGCAGTGTTACCTAATGAGAAAGCTTAAACAAGCGCAGGAAAAGGAGCAGAAACAAGACCATCAGTTCCAGAAAATCCAGTTGCAGGAAGCTATAGTTTCTACCCCTTTTATATTTAAACAATATTCTTTTATTGCGATAAACCTGCGTATTCCCCTAACAACGGGAGTACCAGTTGCTCGTCTGAGCGCTATTTTCCATCCTCCGCAGCCCTCCTGCTAATACCCTTCTTTTTAATTCAATTTTTACAAGTCTGTTGATGATTAAACAGGCTATCAAATGATGTAATGTGTGTTTTTTGCGCTATCAGGCTTATTTTACAGCTCCTGATAAGCGGTAAACACGTATACATCGCTATTCAAACTTATACAATATGAAATTATTTTTAGCCGTACTCGTATTAGCTACAGGAGCAGTTGCCTGTACACAAACTCCAAATTATAAAACAGAAAGGGATGAAGTCATGAAATTTCATGATGTAGTGATGGAAGACCATGGCATATTGGTTAACAATCAGATGAGACTGGATTCTATGCTGAAAGAAATGCCGGCATTGAAAACCAGGTTTCCTTCTACCGATACTTTAAAAGAAAAAGAGGTAATGAAAGCCACGCTTAACAGGCTAAACGTTGCTGAGGATTTGATGAATGACTGGATGCACAAATTTGAACCAGATGTAACCGGCAAGTCAAACGAAGACGCGATTAAATATTTTAAAGCCGAAAGGATTAAAATCGGAAAGATCGATAGTCTGTATAAAGCTGAAATTCAATCGTCTGATGCTTACCTGAAACAATTCAAGAAATAATGGGAAGAAGATTAATTTACCTGTTTCTGCTGCTGGCAGTAGTAACAGGTTGCAAAGATAAAGCGAAAAGGCTTCCTTTTTTACAACAGGACATCACCGGAACTGACACGACTTACCGGACTATTCCAGCCTTTAAATTTCTGAATCAGGATAGCGCAGTGGTGACCAATAAAGATTTTGACGGCGCTATTTACGTCGCTGATTTCTTCTTTACCTCGTGCCCTACAATCTGCCCGACTATGCACCGTAATTTGCTGAAAGTGTACCATAAGTACCTGGATAATCCAGAAGTTAAATTGGCTTCACACACTATTGATGTGAAATATGATACGCCTTCAAGAATGAAAGCTTATGCCACCAAACTAGGTATTAAAGGTACACAGTGGGAGTTTTTATGGGGGACCAAAGAAGAAATTTATGCTTTGGCAGAGCGTAATTACCTGGTTTCTGTAGGACAGGACAAAGCCGCACCGGGTGGTTTTATTCATCAGGGTTATCTTGTGCTGGTAGATAAGGACAAAAGGATCAGAGGTGCTTACGATGGAACGGTAGATGCTCAGGTTGAACAGCTGATGAAGGATATGGATACCTTGCTGGCAGAATATAAACACTAACATGAGCACCGCAAATCTTAGCCGGACGGTGAAAAGGAACATGTATTCCTGGCACCGTATCCTTGGGATTATAACCATCATTCCGGTAATTTTCTGGACATGCTCTGGTTTAAGTCATCCCATCATTGCCCACTGGTTCAAATTGCAGATCGCGCATGAGTATATTAAACCCAAAGCAATCAATAGCGAACAGGTCAAACTGTCTGTAAACGAGGTGTTACAGAAAAACGGGGTCAATTTACTGAAGAATTTCAGGTTAATTGATTTTCAGGGAAAGACCTATTATCAAATCAAAGACCGGAAGAACCAAATACAGTATTTTTCTGCTGCCGATGGGGTAAAGCTAGTAGACGGGGAACGTTTATATGCGGAATACCTAAGCCGGTATTTTCTGGGAGACAGTACTTCTAAAATTGTATCAGTCACGCAGATCACCAATTTTACAGATGAATATAAGTATATCAACCGCTTGCTTCCGGTATGGAAGGTCAGCTTTGAGCGGAAAGATCATATGGATGTTTATGTGGAAACTTCACAAAGCAGGTTAGCGAATTACAACGATACCAACAGGAAGGTTTTTTTGTGGGTATTCAGTAACTTCCATAGTTATGAATTTATCGCAAAAATCACGAATAATACTGCCAGATATGCGCTGATTTTAATGCTGGCCTCGATCGTAATCTTTTCTACTTTAAGCGGTTTATTGATCTATGGGTTCTTATGGAAGAAGTTTAAAAAGCCGGTGACCGGGCAAAAGATAGGTTTCTTAAGGAAATATCACCGGGCTATCGGGATCTGGACTTCTTTAGTGACCTTAACTTTTATGGGTTCAGGTTTTTATCATGCCACGCATAAATTTACACCCGACGACCGGATCAATTATGTTTTTGAGCCTGAAGTAAAAGCGCGTGATCTGGTGATTGCATCTTCTGCTTTACCCGTAAACTGGGCACAGGTAAGTAATGTTTCACTGGCCAGGTTTAACGATAAAACTTATTACCAGGTTTACCTCGTTAAAAAGGAAAATGATAGCTGGAAAAAGCAGCAGGTCGCCAAAGCTGAAACCATGTTTGGGGAGAAAGCTCAAAAGACGAAACCTGGTATTGCCTACTATGATGCCGCTAACGGACAACTTCTGCCAGACGGGATTATGGAGTATAGTTATAGCCTGGTCAAACATTTTGTAGCTCAGGGAGCTGCAGATGGAGAAGCGGCTTGTTGTGAAATGATGGCGAATGCGGCAGCCGATGAATCGGCCCCGCTGATTATCTCTTCCTCAGATTACCTGACCAAGTTTGATAACGATTATGGTTTCGTCAATAAGCGTTTACCAGTGGTAAAAATAGCTTTAAGTACGCCACAGCACCTTACCTATTATCTGGAAACCGCCACTGGAAGATTAGCGGCGAAAGTTCAGGATTCGGACAGAAGAGAGGGCTTAAGCTTTGCCGTATTTCATAAATTTTTGCTGGTAGACTTTGCAGGTAAAAACTTCAGGGATTTTCTGACTGCTTTTTCAGCATTTGGTGTCCTGGTGGTAAGTGTTTTAGGATTAATCCTCTTCATTAAAACCAAATAGGGAAAACAAATTAATTTAATAATCGTTTTAAATAGACAGCTGTTTAAACATGCGTAATCATTTGCCAGGTTTAAACAGCTTTTTCAAATAACCCTATTTACTACGATGAAATTATTCAAAAGCTTTTTACCTATCGTTCTGTTATTTGCAGGCACACAGACCCTGAGCGCACAATTCAAACTTGCGCCATTACCCTATGCTTACAACGCACTGGAACCTGCTATAGATAAGCAGACTATGGAAATACATTACACTAAACATCATCAGGGGTATGTAACCAATTTAAATGCTGCTGTAAAAGGCACTGCTGCAGAAGGTAAAACTCTGGCACAAATATTAGCTGTGGCTTCTACTTACCCTGCTGCTATCCGTAACAATGCCGGCGGACACTATAACCACTCCTTATTCTGGCAGATTATGGCTCCTAAACCAAAACCTGCATCACCTGAGTTTTTAAAGGAAATAGATGCAAATTTCGGTACTATGGAAAAATTTAAAGCTGCTTTTGCTGATAGCGCTGCGAAGCGTTTCGGTTCAGGATGGGCATGGTTGATTGTACAGAATGGAAAGTTGAAAATCACAACAACTCCTAACCAGGATAACCCATTGATGGATGCAGTAGCTGAAAAAGGCCGCCCAATTTTAGCATTGGATGTTTGGGAACATGCTTATTACCTGAAATATCAAAATAAACGTGCAGACTATATTACTGCCTGGTGGACCGTAGTGAACTGGCCGGAAGTAGAACGCAGATATAACGAAGTTGTAAAAAAATAATTACCCTATGAAAGCTGTCCCAATAGGACGGCTTTTATTTTATCAAAAATATTATGGCAAAAACAGTAGCAGCGAAATTAGTAGAGATACTGATTCAGGCAGGAGTTAAGCGTGTACATGGTTTAGTTGGCGATTCTCTGAACGGAATTGTAGATGAGATCCGTAACTCTAAAGACATTGAATGGATACATTACCGTCATGAAGAAGCAGCGGCATTTGCTGCTGGCGCTGAGGCGCAGTTAACAGGTAAATTAGCGGTATGTGCAGGAAGCTGCGGCCCGGGAAATATGCACCTGATCAATGGTTTATATGATGCACATAAAAGTAATGCGCCAGTACTGGCCATTGCCGCGCATATTCCAAGTGAACAGGTTGGTACTTCTTATTTTCAGGAGACGCGTCCTGAATCTTTATTCCGCGAATGCAGTTATTACTGCGAAACGATTGCTTCTTCGAGGCAGATGCCGAGAGTTTTACAAATTGCGATGCAGCATGCAATAGGACAGAATGGGGTAGCGGTCATCAGTTTATCGGGTGATGTAGCGATGGAGAAAATGGAGAATGAGGAATTAGATCATCCTTTGTTTGTCAGTCGTCCGGCGATCCGTCCTGCTGATGAAGAATTGCAAAAGCTGGCACAGTTTATTAATGAGGCTAAAAAAGTGACCTTATTATGTGGTGCAGGCTGCAGAGACGCACACGATGAATTGTTGGCACTTGCAGGTAAAATCAAGTCGCCAATTGTACATGCACTCAGAGGAAAAGAGCATGTGCAGTATGACAATCCTTACGATGTGGGGATGACCGGTTTAATTGGTATTTCTTCAGGCTATCATGCGGTCGAAGAAAGTGATTTACTGCTGATGCTGGGTACTGATTTCCCTTATAAAGAATGGTTTCCTTCGAAAGCTAAAATTATACAAATAGACATCAGACCAGAAAGATTGGGACGCAGGTGTAAACTTGATCTTGGCTTAACCGGGGATGTCAAAGAAACTATTAAATCTTTACTGCCTTTTGTAGAAGAAGTAACAGACGTTACATTTTTAGAGAAATGTCAGCAGCGTTATCAAGACAACAGGAAAAACCTGATGGGCCATGCACAAATGGTTTCAGGTAAAGCTATTCATCCGGAATATTTAACCCGTATACTCAGTGAGCAGGCCGCGGATAACGCCATCTTTACAGCAGATGTGGGTACGCCAACAGTATGGGCGGCACGTTATGTGGATATGAAAAAAGGCAGAAAGCTGATCGGCTCTTTTAACCATGGATCAATGGCCAGTGCTATGCCACAAGCTATTGGCGCACAGGTTGCCTTTCCCGAAAGGCAAGTAATTTCCCTATCCGGGGATGGTGGTTTTGCGATGCTGATGGGTGATATTTTAACCATCTATCAATATGACCTGCCTATAAAAATTATCGTTTACAACAACAGTTCTCTTGGTTTTGTGGCGATGGAAATGAAAGTGATCGGAATGCCTCCTTTTGGTACAGACCTTAAAAACCCGGATTTCGCTAAAATGGCTCAAGCTATTGGGATCAGGGGAATCAGGGTAGAAGAGGCTGAAGGGGTTGAAGCGGCGATTGCTGCAGCATTAGCTCATCCCGGACCGGTATTAGTGGATGTTGTGGTGAATCAGGCAGAATTATCAATGCCGCCTAAAATAGATTTTGAACAGGCTAAAGGATTTGGGATTTATATGCTGAAACAAACACTGAATGGTGATGGAAAAGAAGTGTGGGATACGATCAGTTCAAATTTTTTAGGTAAATAGCGTCCATGAATGTATTTATAACCAGGGTAATTCCAGAATCAGGTCTGCGTTTGCTGGAAGCGGCAGGTTTGAAAGTCAAAGAATGGACCCAGCAAAGGAATATGACGCGCGAGGAGTTAATTGCAGAATGCCAATGGGCAGATGCTTTGCTGAGTGCAGGGCAGCGGCTGGACCGGGAATTTCTGGAAGCAAGTGCGCATTTAAAAGTAATTGCACTGCATTCTGTTGGCTACGATAATGTAGACATTGATACGGCAACACGGCTTAAAATACCAGTGGGGAATACTCCTGGTGTTTTAAGCGGTGCAACGGCCGATACCGCTTTTCTACTCATGATGGCTGCGGCAAGGAATGCTTTTTATATGAACCGTAAGATTACCAATGGGGAATGGGGCTTTTTTGAACCGACTGCTAATTTAGGGAAGGAGTTGAACGGTTGTACTTTAGGCGTTTTTGGCTTAGGAAAAATAGGAACAGAAATGGCTAAACGCTGTGCAGGAGCATTTGGCATGAAAATCATTTACCATAACCGGAGCAGAAATGAAGAGGCAGAAAATTTGCTGGATGCAGAACTGGTTTCTTTTGAAGAGTTGCTGGCGCAAAGCGATGTGCTTACTGTACATACCGCGTTAACACCGGAAACTGAGGGTAAGTTTGACCATACTGCTTTTAAACAGATGAAACCGGGTTCTATTTTTATCAATACTGCAAGAGGATCTATTCATAATGAGCCAGCTTTAATTGAGGCACTGGAAAGTAAAACGATTTGGGGAGCTGGTTTGGACGTAACCAATCCCGAACCGATGGAACCAGATAACAGGCTGCTGTTTATGCCTAATGTAGCTGTATTGCCTCATATTGGCTCAGCTACCGAGGGGACAAGAAATGCCATGGCGAGACTTGCTGCGGAAAATATTATTGCAGTATCAAAAGGGGAGAAGCCTCCTTTTCTGGTTAATCCTGAAGTTTATAAGGAAGGCTAATGTCCTTCGTGGATATGAATATGAGTTTTTAAATGCTCAACTTCATGTTGCAGGTGTTTCACCTTTTGTAACAGGTTCATGATGGCATCGATGCCTTCGATGTTGATCTCTAAATCATAATGGAAATGGACATAACGGTCCATTTCCATTAATTGTTCAAAGTGTAAGAATTTGTTTCCGTCAATTATGGTCAGTACGATTAATCCGGACTCCTCCAATGCCTGGATGAAAGAAGGGTCGATGGCATAATTAACACAGTAATCTCTTATAGTTATTAATTCGTTTTCCATAGGATATTGAATTATTCCATTATTTCGACAGTCCCTGCAGTTCTTTAAAAAGTTCTTTTTGTTTTTCTGTCAGGCCTGTTGGTATATTAACTGTATAAGTTATAAAAAGATTTCCAAATTCTCCTTCTTTCTTGTAAACAGGGAACCCTTTGCCTTTCAGTCTTATTTTTGTTCCGTTTTGAGTGCCTTCCGGTACTTTTAGCTTTACTTTGCCATTCAGGGTGTCAATCGTAGCTTCTCCGCCCAGTAAAGCTGTATACAGATCTATTTCGTTCGTTAAATAAAGATCATCGCCCAGTCTCTTGAAAATAGGGTCATCGGTAATCGTTATCGTAATGAAAAGATCTCCTGCAGGCCCGTTGTTCGCACCCGGACTTCCCTGGCCTTTCAGTTTAATGACCTGACCGTTGGCAATACCGGCAGGAATAGAAATCCTTAAGTTTTTGCCATTTACAGTAATTGTAGGTTTATGTGTTTCTGCTGCTTCTCTGAAGGAGATTTGCAGAGAGGCCTGTAAATCCTGTCCTCTGAATTTTGCAGCATTTCTCTGTTGTCTGCCGCCACCGCCAAACATCGATTCAAAGAAATCTGAGAAATCGCCGCCCCCAAAGTCTGAGCCACCGCCAAATCCGCCTCCGAAGCCACCTGAACCACCTCGTCTGCCACCACCGCCAAAAGGGTTACCTTGCTGCTGGGCCTGGTCTGCATGTTTCCAGTTTTCACCGTACTCATCATATTTCTTGCGCTTATCAGGATCACTCAATGCTTCATTTGCTTCATTGATCTGCTGAAATAGCTTATTTGCTTCTTTGTCTTTAGGGTTTAAATCGGGATGATATTTACGTGCAAGTTTCCTGTACGCTTTCTTTATCTCATCCTGCGTTGCTTTTTTATCCACGCCCAGGACTTTGTAATAATCAATGTATGCCATAGTAAAAATATCAGTAATGCAAATTTACGCTTTATATAGATAACAACGTCAAATTGATTTTGAATAACATTTTTGTTAAAATCTACTAAGAGCTAACACAAACCGATTTATTTATTATAAATTGCTTACGGATTAGGTTAAACAATATTTTTATGAAAAAAATTATATTATCAGGAGGCTTCTTGCTTTTTATCTGCTTAAATGCGGCCGGGCAGACAGACACACTTTACTCAAACAATCAAAAAATATCCTGTACAGTTAAAGAGGTAACAGAGAGCGCTGTTAAATATTCTTACCCGAATGAAGATCTGGTCAACACGGTCTATAAAAATAGCGTACAGCGGATTGTCTTTAAGAACGGTCGTGAACAGATTTTTACGGAGGCTTCTTCTTATAAAACAGTAAATGGGGTATCGGACTTTGATAAAGTAACAGTGACAGCAGTTGAAAGTGAGATCAAAGGATTGTTTAAGATTGGCGATGTAAGTTCCAAATCGGTAGGAACAACAGCACTTTCTAACCAGGAAAGAGTTAAAAATCGTGCTTACCGTAAAATCAAAATACAAGCAGCTATGATGGGTGCTAATATTGTTTATCTCACAAATCAGCGTACCGAAGGGAATAAAGGAGGAACTGAATATACTGCGGCTTCAGCAGCAGAAACTAACCTGACCGGTATTTCCTATAGTAATGTAGTGCCGGGCCTGGCAGATTTTAAAAAGTTACTTAATGGCCGTACAGATTTTGCTGCTTATGAGGAATACCGTTTAGCAGGAAGTTCAAGTGATTACAGCTATAAAGAATTAATGAAAAACTTTTTTATCGGTAGTGTCCATGATGATAACGGTATTATTACAATTGATGGTGAACTGGAAGGATTGAACAAAGTGAATCAATACAGACTGGTTGGGGTGAGTAAAGATCATTTTAACATATTTTATCGCGATAAAAGTACCGTTTACAACATAAGCGTTAAGTTTTAATTAGCTGCCATGAAATAAAATATCGGGGAGACAGTTGAGACTGTTTCATTAATAGTTTTTATTTTTCTAGCTTGGCTTTCTAAACAAAAAAACAAAATGAAACCCCTCTCTATAAAGGATATCGCAAAGAAGGCTAACGTATCTATTACTACTGTCTCTTTCATATTGAATGGTAAGGCAGAGAAAATGCGTATTAGCCAGGACATGATTACAAAAGTCGAGGCAATTATTAAGGAAGTGGGCTTCCGGCCAAACCAGGTCGCGAGAAGTCTGCGTACAGGAAATACCAATACAATTGGTTTAATTGTAGAAGATATTTCTAATCCGTTTTTCGCTGCCATCGCAAGGTTGATTGAGGATAAGGCTTACAAACATGGTTATAAGATTATCTATTCCAGCACTGAAAATAACCTGGACAAGGCGAAAGGCCTGATCAGAATGTTTAAATCCAGACAGGTTGATGGTTATATCATTGCACCAATGGTGGGTATGGAAGAAGATATCCGCGAATTGCTATCTGATCGTACTCCGGTAGTCGTATTTGACCGTCATTTACCAGGATTGGAAGTGAGCAGTGTTTTGGTAGACAATATTAAGGGAACTTATATGGCTACAGATTCCTTAATTGTTAAAGGATTGAAAAACATCGCTTTCGTTACTGTTGATGTGGATGTTGAGCAGATCAAGGACCGTTACAAAGGATACGAACAAGCATTAAAAGCTAATAAAATTAAGATCAACCCAAAGCTTTGTAAACTGATTTCATTTAATAATACTGCGGATGAAACTACTGCTGAACTGACTCAGTTTTTTACAGATAATCCAGAGATTGATGCCGTACTTTTTGCGACAAACTACCTGGCAGTAAGAGGCTTGTTTAGTTTCAGGGAAATGAATAAAAAGCTGAATGGCTCATTTAAGGTCATTGCTTATGATGATCATGACATTTTTAAACTGCATTCTCCGACAATCAGTGCGGTAGATCAGCCGATAGAGGAAATTGCTGAAAACGTAATTAACTTTGTTTTAAAAGAGCTGGCCTCGGTAGATTCTTTTGAGAAAAAGGAATTGAATAACGTGGTGTTATCGTCCAGACTGATAGAAAGATAAATAAAAAAGGGGAAGATCATCTTCCCCTTTTTTTCTAAAGGATATTTACGCTTGTAAATCGTCCATTAATGATTTTATTTTAACGCCCAGTGCTGCGTCAACGGTTTTGAACTCCGCTTTATCTGCAAGTGGGGCATTTACGCTGCAATAGAATTTAATCTTAGGTTCTGTACCTGAAGGACGTGCAGAAACAATACTTCCGTCTTCTGTAATGAATTGCAATACATCAGATACAGGGAAATCAAGTTTTGTTTTCTCTTTCGTGTCTAAATCAGTTTCCACACCCAGTTCGTAGTCTTTTAAAGTTTTCACTTTAGAGCCTCCAAGTTCCAGTGGCGGGTTATTTCTGAATTTCTCCATCATAGCTTTGATTTCTTCAGCACCGCTTTTTCCTTTTTTAGTCAGGGAAACCAGTTCCTCTTTATATAAGCCATATTCTACATACATATCCAGCATTGCATCATATAAGCTGCTGCCTTTATCTTTATAGAAAGCAGTCATTTCAGCGATGAATGCGCAAGAAATGATCGCATCTTTATCTCTCACCAACTCACCGATCAGGTAACCATAACTTTCTTCGCCACCACCAATAAAGGTTTTCTTGCCTTGCAGGCTGGTGATCAGATGTCCGATATGTTTAAATCCGGTCAGGGTATTAAAGTATTCAACGTTTTTAGCTTTGGCAATTTCTTCAACCAGGTTAGTGGTCACAATAGTTTTAACGATATACTGATTGCCATCTAATTTACCTTTTTCCTGCCATGCGGTAAGCAGGTAATTGATTAATAAACTTCCAGTCTGGTTTCCGTTCAGCAATACAAATTCTCCGTCATTATTTTTAACGGCGATACCTACACGGTCCGCATCAGGGTCTGTTGCCAGAACCAGGTCTGCATCAATTTCTTTCGCCTTATTCAAGGCTAAAGTCATTGCTTCTTTTTCTTCCGGATTTGGATAAACTACTGTAGGGAAGTTTCCGTCTGGTGTACTTTGTTCTTTAACTAAAGTCAAATTGGTAAATCCAAATTGTGCCAAAGCTTTAGGAACTAAAGTAATCCCTGTACCGTGAATCGGAGAGTAAACTATTTTAAGGTCTTTTTGTCTGGCGATTGCTTCCGGAGAAACTGAAAGCGCAGTGATCTGATCCAGATATAAAGTATCAATTTCCTCGCCGATCAGTTCAACAAGTTTTTCGTTACGTTCAAATTTAACTTCATCAATGCTTTTGATATTGGCAACTTCGTCCATCACCATATTATCATCAGGAGAAGTAAACTGTCCGCCATCTGCGCCATAAGCTTTATAGCCGTTATATTCTTTAGGATTGTGCGAAGCCGTAAGCATTACACCGCTGCGGCACCCTAAGTGTCTGATAGCAAATGAAAGTTCAGGAGTAGGGCGCAATTCTTTGAAGAAGTATACATGAATTCCATTAGCGGAAAATACATCAGCAGTAATCTTCGCAAAAAAGTCTGATTGGTTTCTGCTGTCATGGGCAATCGCAACTTTAATTTGCTCTCCCGGGTATTTTTTCAGCAGATAATTGCTCAAGCCTTGCGTGGCTGTACCAATGGTATATTTATTTATTCTGTTAGAACCAGCTCCCATAATCCCGCGGAGTCCACCTGTACCAAATTCCAGACTTCTGTAAAAGGCATCTACTAATTCTGTAGACGCTTCACTGTCTATTAATTTTTGGATTTCTTCTTTTGTTTGTTGGTCATAATTGCCATTAAGCCACTCGTTAATGGTGTTTTGTATTGCTGCTTCTAATTGCATGTTCTCCGTTAATGTTTGATTATTCTGGTCTATAAACAAAAGAAAGGGTATGGATGTTTTTAAGAACTGTTTTTTAATTCCTGACCCTCCAAATTTAATTTTGTTTATAGCATGATTATTAAGGGCGTTTTATTAATTTCACGCCCTAATGCAATTATATACCAAATTAATTGAATTAAAAATATCTACCACAAATAAATTAACTGTGGATGGAGTTTTTAGTTTAATTATTAACCCAATTTAGAAACATGAAGATATTAAAGTTTGGCGGAACTTCTGTCGGAAGCCCTGAGCGGATGACCAAATTGCTGGATATTATCAATCCGGCTGAAGAGCAAATTGTAGTTTTATCAGCAGTGTCTGGTACAACGAATGGTTTAGTAGAAATTTCGGGCAAACTTTTAAAGGAAGATAAACAGGGGGCGTTAATTTTAATTAACGCCCTAAATCAAAAATATAATGAATTTGTTATTGAGCTTCTTCCTGAGGGTGATTTCAGGGAGCAGGGGCAGGAAGTGGTGGATTACCATTTTCAGTTTTTAGCTTCTCTGGCCAATGATATTTTCACTCCTGTTGAAGAAAAAGTAGTTTTAGCGCAAGGTGAATTATTGTCCACTACGCTTTATCATATTTATTTGAAATCTATTGGCGTGCCTTCGGTGTTATTACCTGCGCTTGATTTCATGAAAATTGATGAGGATAATGAACCTGATATTCCTTTTGCAACGGCAAACCTTACGCCTTTACTGGAGAAGCATAAGGGCAATAAGTTATTTATTACACAGGGTTTTATTTGCAGAAATAGCTTTGGTGAGGTAGATAATCTTCGCCGTGGCGGAAGTGATTATACGGCTTCATTGATTGGTGCTGCTATTTTAGCGGAGGAAGTACAGATCTGGACGGATATTGACGGAATGCACAATAATGATCCAAGGATTGTAAAGGGTACAAAACCAATTTCTCATCTTTCTTTTGATGAGGCTGCGGAGCTTGCTTATTTCGGAGCCAAAATCCTTCATCCTCAGTCGGTATTCCCGGCACAGAAATATAAAATCCCGGTCAGGTTATTAAATACGATGGAGCCTTCTGCTGCGGGTACATTGATTTCTGCGGAGAGTGAAAAGGGTAAAATCAAGTCTATCGCTGCTAAGGATGGTTTGATTGCTATCCGAGTGCAGTCGAGCCGTATGCTTTTGGCTTATGGTTTCTTAAGAAGGGTATTCGAGATTTTTGAGCGTTATAAAACGCCGATCGATATGATTACAACTTCGGAGGTTGCTGTTTCTTTAACGATAGATTTCACGGATAACCTGGATAAAATTGTAGAGGAGCTGCATGCTTTTGGTTCTGTAGAGATTGACAGGGAGCAGACGATTGTTTGTGTAGTGGGTGATTTTGGAGCAAGTAAACATGGTTTTGCATCAAGAGTGCTGGATTCTATCAAGCATATCCCGATCAGAATGATCTCTTATGGGGGAAGTAATTATAATATCTCTTTATTAGTTAATACAGGGGATAAAACAGAGGTACTGAGAAGTTTACATAACCGGATTTTTGAATAAAAACCGGGTTATCTCTTTTTGAGGTAAGTGAGGACGGCTATAATAATAAAAATGAGTACGATAAAGAGCCTGACTCTTCTGTCGTATTCTTTTTTGTTGATTTTCTGACGTTGAAGATCGAAATAGTTGCCCAGGTAAATCAACAGCATTCCAATTAGACAAAATACAATAAGATATTTAAACATTATGTTTTCGAACAAAGATATAGCACAGTTTGCAGATTTAGAAACGCCTTTTTATTATTATGACCTGAGTTTATTACAACTAAGCTTAAGTGCTTGTGTTGAAGCGGCTAAGGTTTATGATTTTCACGTACATTATGCGATGAAAGCGAATTTTAATGATACGCTGCTGAACAAAATTAAAGTGGCTGGTTTGGGCGCTGATTGTGTAAGTGGCAATGAGGTGAAAAAGGCTATTGAAATAGGTTTTGATAAGAAACAGGTCGTATTTGCTGGTGTGGGTAAGTCAGACAGGGAAATCAATGAGGCGCTGGATCTGGATATTTTCTGCTTTAATGTAGAGTCTGTTCAGGAGTTAGAGGTGATCAATGAGCTTGCCGGAAAAAAGGGTAAGGTAGCTAAGGTTGCAATCCGTATCAATCCGAATGTGGATGCGCATACGCACCATAATATTACAACGGGACTGGATGAGAATAAGTTCGGTGTAAATTCATGGGACCTTCCTGCTTGTGCGGAGGCTTTAAAGGCTTCTGCAAATTTAGAGTTCATCGGTATACATTTCCATATTGGTTCACAGATCACGAATTTAGATGTTTTTAAGAATCTTTGTGTAAGGATCAACGAGTTTGCGAAATGGTTCGAGGAGCGTGGTTTCTTGGTAAAGGTGTTAAATGTTGGTGGTGGATTGGGTATTGATTACCAGAATCCTGAGCAGCAGATCCCTGATTTTGCAGCTTATTTTAAGATTTTTAATGACTTTTTAGAAAGAAGGCCTAATCAAGAGGTTCATTTTGAACTGGGCAGAGCGATTGTTGGTCAGTGTTCTTCGCTGGTTAGCAGAGTGCTTTATGTGAAGAATGGGAAGAGCAAGAATTTTATCATTCTGGACGCGGGAATGACGGAGTTAATGAGGCCGGCTCTTTACCAGGCTTATCACCAGATCGAGAATCTGAGTAAGCAGGATGGGGATGCTGGGGTGAAGTATGATGTGGTTGGCCCGATTTGCGAGAGTACGGATTGTTTTGGGAAAGAGGTGCTGTTACAGGAGACGCAGAGGGGCGATTTAGTGGCGATCAGGAGTACTGGGGCGTATGGTGAGGTGATGAGTTCACATTATAATCTGAGGGAAAATGTAAGGGTGGTTTTTAGTAAGTAGTTTCTCTATATAGGATAAAAAAAAAGTAACAGGCCATATTTCTGCCGACGTTCCTGAAGTAGGAACAAGGTCAGAAATATGGCCTGTTGCTTTTTTTTATTTCTTAATTTTTCAGGAGTAACTTTTACATAACTAAAAAGACACCCTTTCATTTAAGTCAGCATAATAATTGTGAAGTGGGAGTTGTTTGTTTTGAGGAGAAAGGGTTTGGTTTGTTTTGAGGAGAAAAGGTTTGGTTTAGCGTTGAGGAGAAAAAAATTGGATTGGCATTGAGGTGAAGCGTTTGATATTGTGAACTGTTCCGACAACTAACAGATGACGAACTTATCTCTATATTCGGGAGGCAGGCTTTAGTTTGTGCCGGATAAAAATGCTTTTTCTATTACATCTATAATTGGATTATTCAGTAATCTTGAAGCCGGGGTTCCAATAGCTGAAAGTCAATAGAAAGTTAATGGGTTTTCTGGTTGTTTGAATCCATTAAATACTTAAATATGTGCTAAACTTGATTTAGCACTATAAATAATATTAGATACAATATATGAGATCGTTTAAATTTTTATTTCCAGCGCTATCGCTTTTAGCAGTGGCTTGTAATTCTAACAGTAATTCCAATAAGGTTGAAACGCCTAAGGTTATAGATAATAAATATTCGCTGGCTTATCAGCTGGAAGGGAAAATTGTGGCGGCAAATGCGGATACGTCGAAACAAATTTCTTTTGGGGGGCTACTGATCCGGCAATCTCCCCGGATGGGAATAAGTTAGCTTACACGGTGAGTGATAGTTTGGGTGACCGCTCTATCTGGGTGGCGGATATGATCAGTAAAAGCCAGGCTAAGTTAAATGTGAGTAGTAAAAATTATTACCGGGCTGTTTGGTCTTCTTCGGGAGATAGGATAGCTTTTAGCATTTTTAATAAAAAGGCACTTTGGAAGGTTGGGGTAATTAAGACAGATAATTCAGGTTATGTTATGCTGGATAGTGTATCGAAGCTTAATGTTTATGCGCCGACGTGGAAGAATGAGAGTCAGCTTGTAGCTCAGGATCTTCAAAAGCTTTATACTTTTGATTTGACTGGAAAAGTTGTAGAGGCAGTAAATATTTCTAACCTGATTGGAAAGGATCTTTCAATTGCGAGCAATAATAGTTTCTTTTATAGTAAGGATGGAAGGAAGTTGGTTTTTAATGCGGGTAACAAGGATGTTTTACCGGGTTTGACCGGGCCGGGTGAAGCGGTTTATGTGCTGGATCTTACTTCAAAACAGGTGAAAAGAATTTCTCCGGAAGGGGTGAGCATACCTTCTCTTTTTGTCACTGGAAATGATAAGGTTATTTATAGTGGGATGGAGAAGCCGTTTAAGGTTTCCAAAATATATACTACTGATTTAGATGGAAGTGATGTCAAAGTTGTTGTAGACAGGGGGAATAATCCAACAGCTAATTAAGGATTAGTTATTATTTGACCTGATATTATGGATTTAGAGAAGTATACTTTTGATAGCATTGCTGATGCTGAGCGTACAGCTGAGAAAACGGTGACCGAATTTGTAATTGTTTACAATAGATGGGCTAAGGAGTGCCATAATATGGTGGTGGCTGATCGGGAGAAGCTGAATGAGCTAACTCAAAAGAATAGTATTGCAAGACAAACTTTACAGGAGATTTATAAAAAGTATTGTACTTCAAAGAATAGACAGTATCATCGGAATGGTACAGGATACTATTTTTATGGCGGTACTTATATGGCGGGGACGGCAATTGAAAGTTGTACGGAGTTGTCTAAAAATGAAGTGATGGTTCAGACGGAAAAGGTTAAAAATTTTTCACCTGTGAAAAGATATTTGGTGGTGAAGAAGGGACAGATTTGGAAGATAGATGGAGTGGAGAGTTTAAACGGGAATAAGGTGTGGGAGTTTGATATACTTTAAATATGAAAATATTAAGCCTTCTCCGGTTCTTTTAATTCTTTCCCGCATCTGGAACAAAACCTTGCATTTGCGGGATAAATCGGGGCATAACATACGGGACATTTTTCCTTGGCTTCATCTGTTGCCCTTGCCATTTCTACAGATACTATACCAGTAGGTACGGCAATAATACCATAGCCGATAATCATCAGGATGCTTGCCAGAAGCTGGCCTAAAGGGCTTTGTGGTGAAATATCACCGTAGCCAACGGTGGTAATTGTAACTATTGCCCAGTAAATAGAAACGGGGATGCTTGTGAAACCACTTGCATCCCCTTCAATAATATACATGAGTGTACCGATAATGGTGACCAGTGTAACGACGCTTGCCAGGAATACCGTGATTTTATACAGGCTGTTTTTAAGCGCGTTTCTTAATATATTTCCTTCACTGGTGAAACGGCTCAGTTTTAAGATCCGGAAAACTCTAAGTAATCTGAATGCACGAATAACAACCAGGTAGTGCGCTCCTGCCAGAAACAGGCTCAGATAAGTCGGTAAAAAAGCAATAATATCTATGAGCCCGTAAAAGCTGAAAATATATTTGGAGGGTTTATTACTGCTGTAAATCCGAAGTGCATATTCCACCGTAAAGAATATTGTGAAAATCCATTCCACAATACGGATGTAAAGCAGATATTGAGCTCTGAAACTAGCCACGCTTTCCAGAAAAACAGACAGAATGCTTAAAAGAATAACCCATAGCAAAATCAGATCAAATAGTTTACCTGCTTTGGTGTCTGATTCGAATATGATTTTGTGAAGCTTCTTTCTGAAGATTTCGTTATTTCTGGTGGCCATATCTGCAAGGTTAATCTAATTCTGCGCTTTACAGAAATTAATTTTATGCTATTTGAGTTTCAGTTCATAAATCCGGGACTCTTCTTCCCAGGGATGATAACCCATTCCTATGTATTGATAACCATATTTTTCATATAATCCGATATGATCAGTACATAAGTATAAATTATCAAATCCTGCCTGGATAGTATCTTCTTTTGCTTTGTCCAACAGCAGTTTGCTATAGGCTTTTCCCCGGTGTTTTTCATCCACATATAAAGCGCAAACCCAGGGGTATAAATCCATTCTGCTGATAAAATCATTAGGAACCAATCCTGCGCAGCCAATAATTTCATTCTCTTTTTCCAGCAGATACCATTGAGGAAATGCCCCTTTTGCATTGATGCAATTTGTTAAGCAATCTTCATAAAGAATTGGCTCTACTTCAGACCAGCAGGTTTGAAGGTAATGAATTGCTTTCTTTAGATATTCCGGGTGTTCTCTTAAGGATATAAGTTTCATAATCAGGTAATAATTGGACTTCGTGTAATTTAAATAGGAAACCCTTAAATTACGTATTTCTAAAGTCTTTTAAGTGCCTCTTCGTTACCTGCTTTTTTCTCCGGTGAGTTCATCTTGTTTTTACCGAATTTATAGGTGAAACCAACGCTTATCCTCCGGCTGTCAGAATTGATGATCTGCTGCGCACGATAAGAGCCAAAATCAGTGTCCTGATGATAGTCATTCCTTTTAAAAACGATCTCATTACCACTCAGTCTGACCTGACCTTTTCCCGAAAAGACATCCAATAAAAAGGAAGCATCTATGTTTTTATAACCGCTGTATTTGGTTAATCCCTGGCTATAACGTGTCCAGTAATAGGCATCTACTTGTAATTTAAGGGTTTTTGATAATTGGAATATATGAGAAGATTTAAAGTCTGAATGGAAGGCGCTAAGTTCAAAAGGATTACCTAATACCTGGCCGCGGGCTTTGGTATAGCCTAAAACTGTACCGCTGTTTTGAGTTTCCCACCAGCTGTTGAAGCGCAGGGGATACAAAAGGAAAAGTGATAAGTCTGAAGATTTATTCAAGTTCTGGCGGGAGAAGAAAGTGACTTTCGTTATATAGTCCTGACTGGATGGGAGTAAGACAATTACATCGCTTGCAGCAGTATAACTTAATGATAAGTTTAGTTTGTGAATATTACTGGTTATGGTATAGATATTATCGTATTCAGGTTTAAGGGCCGGATTACCTTGCTCAACAGTATACTTATTGATAAAAACGGTATAGGGAACCAGCTCATAATAAGCTGCTCTGGAAATAGTTCTTTTAAAAGAGAAAGCTAGATTATTGTGTTCGTTGAAATTATGCTGATATAAAAAAGAAGGAAAAGCATTGAAATAACTTTGATCGAAAACCCCTTTAAATACAACTTTGGTGTTTTCAGTCCGAACGCCTATTTGTAATTTGTCTTTTTTCCAGTCCTTACTCAAAATAAGATAAGCACCAGCTATAGTCTCTGATAGTTTACTCTGGTTGGAGTAAGCCGGATCGGATACAAACTGATTATCCTTAGCGATTTCATAGTCGACGCTACTTCTTGAATCTGTTTGCTGATACTTGATGCCAGTCTCCAATGTCCACTGCTGCTTAAGCGCACGCCTGTAATCAACCTGTGCATTATAAATATTGATATTAGTAATATTCACGGTTTGATAAACAGGAGGCGTTTTGATAACTTCACCCAAGGTATTTAACAATACCGAAGGAAAAGATTGAAACATATTGCGTCTGAAAGGGGTCAACGTAGCCAGTACAGTCAATTCATTTTTCGATGAATCTGTCAGCAAATGATAATTAAGATTATAAGTATAAAATGATGCCTTCTGATCAAAAGTAGCATTGGTGTATAAGGTAGAATCAATTGCTGCACCTTGTTTTCCAAATTGATTAACCGTTCCCCATGGGCCACCGAACTTCATGGGGTTACCATTGATCAGTACTCCGATTGTCTGATCCTTAGTTAACTCTAAATCAGCGCCTAACTGGAAATTAAAAACTTTATTGTTCGAAAGTCTTCTCCAGTTATCAGTCAACAGATCAGGATCTTCCGGATCGCCCAGTACCCGGTTCGAACTAACAGCAAACAGATAATCACTTCTGTTTATTCCAGCAGTTCCATAAAGTGTAAGCGCTTTGTGTTTATAAGTTATCGTACCATTCAGTTCAGACCTGCCATAACTACCCATAGAACCATCAGCTCTTACCGAGGCAGTTACTCCATCAGTCGTACTCTTTTTCGTGGTAATATTAATTACAGCACCATAACTCGCATCATATTTTGAGGACGGCTGTGTAATCAATTCCACCTTTGAAATATTTCCCGAAGGTAATGTCTCCAGAATATTTTGTAAAATAGCATCAGGCACCGGCTTATTATCAATTAATATCATTGTCTTCTTTCCCTGAAGCGTTACGCTATTATCAGCAGAAATCTTGACAAAAGGAGCAGATTTTAAAAGCTGTAATGAATTCCCAATAGCCATTGGACTATTCTCTACATTCAGGATAAAACGATCGCTCTTAGTCTCTACTGAAGGGCGGCTCGCCATGATCTTAACCTCACGCAAGGTTTCAGCTAAAGCTTTTAATCTGATTGACTCTATAAGTAAACCATTTTGAGAATTCAAACTCAGCAGGGGTGTTGTGAATTGCTGATAACCGATGGCTGTTACTTTAATCTTGTAATCCCCCAATTTAATTCCCGGGAATAAAAATCTTCCTGTTGAATCACTGAGTGCATTAAGTACAAACGACGAATCAGCTGCCCTCCTTAATGTCAAGGTTACATATTCTAACGGCTTTTGTAGCTCATCTATCACTCTGCCAGTTATCTGGCTGGTAATCAAAGTATCTAAGGCCGATTGATTTGAAATCGTAACGTGATCACTAATTTTCAGACCAGAAGTTTTTTGCGGCTTGTCCAGCGGATAAACAGAATAGTTTTTATCATCAATCTTATACCAGCCTAACTTCAAAGGCGTTAATAATCCGTTTAAAATCTCTCCGATTTTCTTCCCTTTAAATTCAGCCGTATTAAAAGCCACTTTCTTCTGACTCATACTTTCCTGCTCATATAAGAAATTCACCTTATATAAAACACTTAAATTCTTCAGGGCTTCCGTCAGCGGTATCGTAACTGGGACAGCAGCGGACTGCGTTAATAATTCTTTTCTAAAACCATAACTTAAAGAGCAATGGCAACATAGTAACAGGCTCAGGCAAAAGTAAATTCTTTTCATAATGTCGTTTTCGAGCCTATTAGCCGCAAACTATTTCTTTTACCCCATTACAAAGATATATTTTAATCAATAGTTGTTAATTACCTGTAATTCAATTGAATAAAATATATCTTTTTTTTGTATAAATGATATAATTGAAACGATTTATCAATCAATATTCGTGAATGATAATGTGCAAATGATAATCTGATTAGCTGACCCAGGCAGTTTCTCAATCATTCCACCTAAAAGCTATTTCACTATATTTAGCCACTAACCAAGACTTCCTCTAGCCACCAACCAAGACCTCTTCTAGCCACCAACCAAGACTTCTTCTAGCCACCAACCAAGACTTCCTCTAGCCACCAACCAAGACCTCTTCTAGCCACCAACCAAGACCTCTTCTAACCACCAACCAAGACCACATCTAACCACCAACAAATACCTTGTGTAACGCAAATCTGTAAGTTGTAAAATAAATAAGGCATTATAAATTCCAGACATTGTTCATTCTTCATGAACGTCGACTGGAATTTATAATGCCTTATTTATTTTATAGTACAGTTCTAAGTGGAACTACTCTTCTTCGAAGAAATCCTGCAATCCCCCAATATAGTACTCATTCAAACCAGTTGTAAAATCTTCATAATCCTCCTCAGGAATATTCGTCTGTACAAACTCCAGAGAAGTCCCCTTTTTGTCCGCATGAAACTTAATCGTCACAATCGAAGGCTCATTCTCCTCACCAAAGTACCACTGCTGTACAATTTTTTTACCATACTCAAACTCCAGGTTCTTCCCGATAATATCCCCTTCCCATAAAGAGAACTCTGTATCCGGCTGATCCGTAAACTCAACTTCAGCACCAGTCCATAACTGTATACTTTGTGCCTTGGTCATTGCCAGATAAACCTCTTCAGGCGGAGCAGGAAGATAGTAGTATTTTTTAAAAGTCTTCATTCGTAATCTATCGTTTATTATATAACGACCATGAAACAATCATGGCCAATTTCTTATTTAAAAGCATTGATGCCCGTTACATCCATTCCTGTAATCAGCAAATGAATATCATGTGTACCCTCGTAAGTAACAACCGATTCCAGGTTCATCATATGGCGCATAATTGAATACTCACCAGTAATTCCCATACCGCCGAGCATTTGCCTTGCATTTCTGGCAACATCCAGTGCAATTTCAACACTATTTCTTTTCGCCATTGAAATCTGTTCAGCCGTCGCCCTGTTCTCACTCTTTAACACACCCAGTCTCCAAACCAATAACTGGCCCTTAGTGATTTCAGTAATCATTTCGGCAAGCTTTTTTTGCTGCAGTTGAAATCCGCCAATAGGCTTTCCGAACTGAATACGCTCCTTAGCATAACGCAAAGCAGTATCATAACAATCCATTGCCGCACCTAAAGCTCCCCAGGCAATACCATATCTCGCCTGATTTAAACAGCCCAACGGCCCTTTAAGACCAGAGATTTCCGGGAATATATTTTCCTTAGGAACTTTTACATTGTCAAATACCAGTTCACCAGTGGCCGAAGCACGAAGGCTCCATTTATTATGCGTTTCAGGAGTTGAGAAACCCTCCATTCCACGTTCAACTACCATTCCTCTGATTTTTCCAGCTTCATCCTTCGCCCAAACTACAGCAATGTCGGCAAATGGAGCATTAGAAATCCACATTTTAGCACCATTTAACAAGTAATGATCACCCTTATCTTTGATAGTAGTGACCATGCCGCTTGGATTTGATCCATGATCCGGTTCAGTTAAACCAAAACAACCCATCATTTCGCCCGTAGCTAACTTAGGTAAGTATTTATGGCGCTGTTCCTCAGTGCCATACGCATAAATAGGGTACATCACCAAAGATCCCTGTACTGAAGCCGTAGAGCGAATACCCGAATCTCCGCGCTCTAATTCCTGCATAATGATACCGTAAGCAGTATAATCCAATCCTGCACCACCATATTCAACCGGAATAGTCGGGCCAAAAGCACCAATTTCACCCAATCCTTTAATTAAGTGCTTAGGGAATTCAGCTTTTTGGGCGTAATCTTCTATCACCGGACTGATTTCTTTCTTCACCCAGTCACGCACTGTTGATCTGATCAGTTTGTGCTCTTCAGACAATAATTCGTCTAACAGATAGTAGTCGGGTGCTTCATAAAGGTCTTTCTTTCCTGATTTGTTCATGGTTTACACTATATTTGGTTGAGCTGGCTTTGTGCTTCGAATCTTTTCGTATTATTATATAACTATTATCCGGGCCTTGTTTTCAAAGGTAATAATTTCGTCTAATGGCTGGCTAAAACCAATCAAAAATTTAATTTTGTTGCACTAATCAGATCATTATGTATTTACAAACTGTTGCTTTAAATGATGTCAAGTGTTTTGCGCTGCATGGATACTATCCGGAAGAGCAACTTACAGGAACCGAGTTTCTGGTAAGCGTTGAAGTTACTTTTATCCCTTCGGGCGATACGGAAGATTTGCAGCGAACCGTTAATTACGAAGTACTGAATACGATTATTCTGGAAGAAATGAGAAATACTAAAAAGATGCTGGAGTCTGTAGTTAAACTTATTTTGGACAGGACAATTTCATCTTTTCCTTTTATTTTGACTGCTGTTGCCGGAATAAAAAAAATGCACCCGCCAATGCCAGGAGAAATTGATCATTCTTTTGTTCAATTATCTTATACATCGGATAAGAAACACTAATAAAATATATATGTCTGCAATTCCTGCTTATACAAAGATAGATTCGGGGTTTTTAGCCCAGCTGGTCACCATTTTAGGTGCGAAAAATGTGTTTACTGATGATGTTTCTCTTTTAGATTATAGTCATGATGAAACGGAAGACCTTCATTATGCGCCAGAAGTAGTTGTCAAACCTGTTGATACGGCTGCTGTTTCTGCTTTATTGAAATTTTGTAATGAACACCATGTTCCGGTTACGCCAAGAGGTGGTGGAACTGGTTTAAGTGGTGGTGCTTTGCCTGTTTATGGTGGGGTATTGCTGTCTATGGAGCGTTTTAAAGCTATTATCTCTATTGATACTGAAAATCTGCAGGCTACGGTTGAACCGGGAGTAATTACCGAAGAATTCATGCATGCGGTGGCGGAAAAGGGGTTGTTATATCCTGTTGATCCGTCCAGTAAGGGTTCTTGCTTTATCGGTGGAAATGTGGCGCATGGTTCTGGTGGGCCAAGGGTTGTGAAGTATGGAACGATAAGGGAGTATATCTTAAATCTGGAGATCGTTTTGCCAACTGGCGAAGTGATCTGGACTGGCGCAAATACGCTTAAATATGCTTCGGGTTATAATCTGACACAGCTCATGATCGGATCTGAAGGAACTTTAGGGGTAGTAACTAAAATTGTAACTAAACTGATTCCCAAAGTGCAGCATAGTGTTTTGATGTTAGGTTCTTTTGCGGAGAATGAGCAGGCTTGTGCTGCGGTTTCTGCGATTTTCAGAGCTGGTATCACACCGTCTGCTTTAGAGTTTATGGAACGCAGAGGGGTAGAGTGGGTTGTTCAGTATGATGATATTAAATTTGATATTAAAGATGGGGTAAATGCTTATCTGATGATAGAGTTTGATGGGGATGATATGGATGGAATCTTTAAGGATTGTGAAAAGGTAAATGCTGTGCTGGAGGAGTTTGGCTGTACGGAAGTACTTTTTGCGGATACTGCCGGACAAAAGGAAGAGTTGTGGCGTATGCGCAGAACAATGGCTGAATCGGTGAAGTCCAATTCTGTTTATAAGGAGGAGGATACAGTTGTACCAAGGGCAGCGCTTCCAAAATTAATTAATGGGATTAAAGAGATTGGTTCCAGGTATGGTTTTGAAAGTGTGTGTTATGGCCATGCTGGTGATGGTAATTTACATATCAATATTATCAAAGCGGGGATGAGTGATGAGGATTGGAAGAATAAGCTGAAGGATGGTATTGTAGAGTTGTTCCAGTTAACGGCGGGTTTAGGCGGTACGATTTCTGGTGAGCATGGTATCGGACTTGTTCAGAAAGAGTTTATGTCTATTAAATATAGTGAGATCAATCTCAATTTAATGAGAGGGATTAAACAGGTTTTTGATCCGAACGGGATATTGAATCCTGGAAAGATATTTTAGTTATTTTAAACAAGGATAGTCATTGATTACTGGCTATCCTTTATTTAAGGATTTTAATAGTTCGTTTATAGTTTTTTAATAGTTTTTTTATAGTTGTTCAAAGGCAACCATTTTTGCTTTTTCGCTCTCAGGAATAGGAATGGCTTTTTTACTGGAGTGTGAAAAGGATACGCAAATGGTTTTTCCTTTGGTACAAATTTCTTCTTTACCATGGATGTGTTTTACGATCGTATATTCAAGGTCGAAACTGGTATTTCCAATTCTGGAGGTACGCACGTAAATACTTACTTTATCTTCTATAAATATTGGACTGATATAGTCCATGGAGGCCTGTGCAATCACTACGCCTGTTTCTTTCCAGTTCCAGGATATAGCGTTATTCCAGTATTTTGTACGGGCAATTTCAAGATAGGTAAAGTAGACTGCGTTATTTACGTGGCCAAGCATGTCGAAGTCTGCGAATCGGGTTTCAATCTGGGTTTTATACTTAAAACTGTCTAAAGTTCCCAGTGTTACTGACTTTTTGTCTGTCTGTTTTGTTTTTGTACGCCAAAATGTCTTAAATATCATAGATTATTGGGTTGGTATGAGAGTTGAATAGGTGCTTATATAATTTAAAAATAAAAAATTAAAGGAGATTATAGCTATGACATTAGTAAATTTTAACAATCGTACAAGAAGCCACGCACCTTACTTTAACAATGTTTTTGACTCTTTGTTCAGTGAAGCGCTAAATAAAAATTATACAATAAGTAAAGTTCCCGGTGTAAATATTATAGAATCGGAAACTGAATATACGATCGAACTGGCTGCACCTGGTTTAGAGAAAAGCGATTTTCAGATCAATTTGAAAAAAGACACGCTTTCTGTTTGGGCAGAGAAAAAAGTTGCTGATGGTGAGGTAAAGAAAAATTACAGCAGAAAAGAGTTTGATTATTTGTCTTTTGCAAGGTCGTTTACGTTACCTGAGAGTGTGGATGCGGAAAAGATTTCTGCTGAGTATGTGAATGGGATATTGACTATTGGGATTGGTAAAAAGGTTGAGGTGAAGGAAGAGAATAAAGAGATTAAAGTATTGTAAGTTTTGGTTTTTGGTTTAGAAAAAGGGGGTATCGGGAGGTATCCCCTTTTTTTATTGGAATATAAACGCCTTGGTTATTAGAAAATAAACGCCTGGTAACAGTTTCCGGTCGACGTTCATGAAGAATGAACAATGTCCGGAAACTGTTACGCAGGCGTTTATTTTTTCACAGAGCAATCCTTACCTTGGAAATGTAAAAAACTGGGATTGTTATTAGTTTGCTTGTTGGATCGTTATTTGGATTACTTGTTGGATTGTTATTAGGGTTGCTTGTTGGATTGTTATTGGGGTTACTTGTTGGATTGCTATTTGGATTGCTATTAGGGTTGCTTGTTGGATTGCTATTAGGATTACTTGTTGGATCGCTATTAGGATTACTTGTTAGATTGTTATTTGGATTACTTGTTGGATTGTTATTGGGGTTACTTGTTGGATTGCTATTAGGGTTACTTGTTGGATTGCTATTAGGGTTACTTGTTGGATTGCTATTAGGATTGCTTGTTGGATTGCTATTAGGGTTACTTGTTGGATTAATGTTAGGGTGCTTTTTAGATCGCTATTTGTTTTTTGCAGCTTTATAAGACTTGATAATCTCGTTGATAACCAATTGCGGATTGTCTGCGCCGACATAATGTGTAGTACCTTCTGCAAGGATTAATTTACTGTTGGGGCGGGCGGCGATGAATTTTTTATGCCCATCTTTCCATCCTTCAATATCTATTTGATCATCCCATGGTGGAGTTTCTGCATAAATATCTGTTATTGGTATTTGTGCAGGGAAGGGGGTAGCCCTCAGGGTTGCTGCATTTTTATGAAGATCTACGGCGATGTAATATATACTCGTATTTTTCTTTTTGATCTCTTCCAGTGTGCCGTTTGGGTTTGTAAGTACTCTTTTGATAGCCTCATCTGTATAGAAGCTACCAAGACTCGCATCTATAAAAACGGCAGCTTTTATTTTGGACGGGTTTCTTGCGGCATACATGGTGACGTAGAAGCCTCCTAAAGAGTGACACACTAAAATTTTGTTTGCATCGGCATAGCCTAATTTTGAAAGTCCAAGTTCTAATCCTTTGATTTCATTTGTAATATCAGAGTTTATAGAATCGCGGGTACTGTGGCCATAACCAGCTCTGTCGTAGGTGATCAGGGTTGCTCCGGTCGCATCGTATATGGGGATCAGGATGTCTGACCAAACGGTAGAGTTATCCATACCGCCGGTTTCAAACAGGATAACGGTTGATGAGCCTTTAATGATGTTGAAGAATAGTTGATGTGTGTTTACATCGACAAGGGTGTCCAGCGGTTTGTATTTTAGAAATGCTTGCTGGATTTTTGCTTTGCTCTGGTTGATTAGAGGCTGCCAGCGGGGATCTGCATGAAGGTTTTTTAATTCTTCATCCTGCTCCAGGAATTCAAGGTGGAAGGTTTGGATTTCTTGTATGTATTGTGCTAAGTAGTGGAAAGCTTTGTCGGGATTGTTGGCTAAGGCCCATGAGCTTGCAGCAATGTACTTATCTCGGTTTACGCCGTTGCCGTTGTTTTCTTTGAAAAGGGAGTCAAAGGATAAGGCGGATTTTAGGTATTGTTTCTGGTCTTTGTATTTTATGGCTCTTTGGTTGTGGTTTAGATAGGTTTTTGTCGGTAGGAATGTATTTTGCGCAAACAAGTTAATGGTGGTAAAGACCACCATTGTCAGGAGTAAAGCATGTTTCATTTGGTTCGGGGTTTTCTAAAAGACACCGAAGTTTAGGTTGCGTTGCAATTATTCATAATATCCAAACATTTCTAAACTGTATTCGTGAACATTTAAAGACCAGCTGAATTTTTTAGTGGTCGTTTTCCCGTTAAATAATGCGCCATTGCCCCCATAGTTACTGCTAAAAAGGGTGTAAACTCCTGAGGTGGTTTTTATCAATACCCGAATGTCGTACCTTCCGTCAACCACTGCAGCTTCATCAATCCCGAGTTTTTCTGATAGAGTATAAGTGATGAAATTATCATTAGGCAAGGCATCTTTATAAACGGGGCTTTTGTAAATTAAAAGAGCGTCAAAAGAACCACCTGGCAATACTGGGTATTCCTTGCCTTTTTCTCTTTTGGTAATTTCCATCCAGACATCGGCTTTATCTGATTTCGGAATGTTTTGATCGGTAGTCCAGTTTATATTAGTTAAAGTAACTGTCTTGAGAAAGGGAGAAATTACTTTTATTTTTTTATTGGTTACAGCAGTCTGTCCTTTCGTGCTTTTAACAGTGAGCGAAAGCGTATAATCTCCAGCTTTGCTGATCGAAAATAAAGTATTTTTTTTGGTGGAGAAGGTGCCTGCTCCCAGGTCCCATGCAAAAGTAGCCCCATCTTTAGAGGCATCATCCAGGGTGTAATCGATAGCTGCTTTAAGGGTTAGATTGGATGTTGTATCTCCGTTAACTGTAAAACTGGCTTTAGGTATGGACGGTGCTGGAAGGGCAGGGTCTTTTTTACAAGAATAAAAACTAAATAAAGTAAAGATTAACAGAGAATAGGTTAGTTTCATGTTTATGGCTTTTATTATTAAATGAATATTTTCCTAAGTTAATTTATTTCTTTAAAATACGTGCATTTTGTTTCTGATAATTCTTTTTTGTAACGGTATGTGAAAATTACTCATAAAAAAATCCCGCTCTTGCGAACGGGATTTGGTATTTCTTATCGTAATCCGGGGCTAGGTGTAACCCAGGATCTTTAATACTTGCTTACTGTTTTGTTCTTCTCCAAATACCTCAAAGTTGAATGTCTCATCACGGTTGCGACGGATAATTACATGTTTAGGACTTGGTAACAGACAGTGATGAATTCCACCGTATCCGCTCAATACTTCCTGATAAGCTCCGGTATTGAAGAAACCAAGATATTGTACTTTACGCGTTTTCGGCATAAATACGGAGTTCATATGCGCTTCCTGGTTATAGTAATCCTGACCATCGCAGGTAATACCGCCAAGATTCACTCTTTCGTATTCTGCATCCCAGTTATTGATTGGTAAAAGGATGTATTTTTGGTTTAGCGCCCATACATCAGGAAGGTTCGTAATGAAAGAACCATCCAGCATTAACCATTTTTCACGGTCGTTTTGTTGTTTACGTCCCAGTACTTTATAAAGGATACCCGAAGCTTCTGCTACTGTGTATTTACCGAATTCAGTAATAATATCTGGTTCTACTACATCGTGCTCAGCACAAATTTCTTTGATACGTTTAACGATTTCGTTCACCATATATTCATAATCGAAATCAAATACTAAAGAATCTTTGAATGGCATACCACCACCGATGTCTAAAGTATCCAGCTCAGGATTAATTTTCTTGAATTTACAGTATAAGGTTACGTATTTCTCCAGCTCATTCCAGTAGTACGGAGAATCCGTGATTCCTGAATTGATAAAGAAATGCAGTAGTTTAACCCTGAAGTTAGGATTAGCAGAAATTTTGTTGTTATAGAAGTCGATTACATCCTCCATACGTACGCCTAAACGTGAAGTATAGAATTGTGAGTCCGGCTGCTCTTCCGCTGCAATGCGGATACCTAAATTACAAGGTGTTTCCAACTCTACTTCGTCATCAAAAAGGTTAAATTCCTCTTTGTTGTCTAATACAGGGATGATGTTTTTGTACCCATCGTGCAACATATCAATGATATATTGTTTGTACTGATAGGTCTTAAAACCGTTACAGATAACGGTAATGTCTTTGGTAAGTGCGCCTTTTTTCTCAAGGGCCTCAATCATCGGCATATCGAACGCGGACGAAGTCTCTAAGTGAATGCCATTTTTTAAAGCTTCTTCGACGATGTGTCTGAAGTGCGAGCTTTTTGTACAATAGCAATACTTGTAATCCCCACGGTAATTGTTCTTGATGATCGCGGTCTGAAACAACAGTTTTGCCTGCTGTATTTTTTTAGTGATCATCGGAAGATAAGTAAAACGTAATGGCGTACCATAAGTTTCAATCATTTCCATTAAATTCAGATCCTGAAAGTATAGTTCGTCATCGATGACACTGTATCCTTCTTGAGGGAAACCTACACTTAGATCAAGAAATTCGGAGTAACTCTGCATTTTTTATATTTTTGAACAATTATTTAAAGGGTTGACAAATTAAAATGAGTTAATTTTGGTGCCAAAGATAAACACTTTAAAATACACTGGTAATTTTTTTTTATGACGAAGAGCTTAAAGATTATAGAAGTTAAGTCGGAGTTGGGCGCAGGTACACGCGGTGCCAGCCTGGGCGTAGACGCGATAAAGATTGCCGCCCTAGATTTTGGTAGTAGATTTTTTAAAAAACATAAGTCTGTTGAGGTTCCGAATGAGAACCATTTATTACTTGAAAACACGGGTAGTCCATTCGCTAAGCGGATTTCTGGTATTTTAACGATGGTAGAAAGAGTTGCGGATGAAGTGACTGAAACCTTAGGCAGAAATGAATTTCCAATTGTGCTGGCAGGTGACCACAGTACGGCTGCGGGAACAATCACAGGAATAAAAAAAGCTTTCCCTAAATCAAAATTAGGGGTAATTTGGATCGATGCACACTCAGATATGCACTCTCCTTACACTACTCCCTCTGGAAATATGCACGGAATGCCGCTTGCAATGGTACTTGATGAAGACAATCTTGACGCTAAGGTTAATGAACTTGATCAGGAAACTCTTAATTACTGGTATCAGTTAAAAAATGTCGGTAAAATTGCACCGAAGATTAGTTATAGCGATCTTGTGCTGATTTCTGCGCGGGATATGGAGAAACCGGAAGAGAATTTACTAAAGAAAAATAAGGTAAAGTTATACAGCACTGCTGAAGTCCGGAAAAGAGGGGTAGAGAGGATCGTGATTGAAACGATGCAATATCTGGATCAGTGCGATTTGATTTATGTATCATTTGATGTGGATTCTATGGACCCGACGGCTTCAAGAGGTACAGGAACTCCCGTAGCTCAGGGGCTTACTGAGCGTGAGGCTGGTGGGCTGATGTCCAGATTTCTTGCTTATCAAAAGGTATGTTGTTTTGAGATAGTAGAAGTTAACCCGACCCTTGACAGGGAGAATCAAATGGCTGAGCACGCATTTGAAATTTTAATTAAGGCAACGAATGCCTTTAGAAACGAATAGAATTATGAATATCCAACAACATATTATTACTGCGACCATCAATGCGGTCAAAGAACTATACAATCAGGATTTACCTGAAGCACAAATTAACCTCCAGGATACGCGCAGCGAGTTTGAAGGCGAAATTACCATCGTTGTGTTTCCTGTAGTCCGCTTTTCTAAAAAATCACCTGAAGCAACTGCAAATGATCTTGGGGAATACCTGAAGGAACATATTGAAGAAATAACAGCTTTTAATGTAGTTAAAGGGTTTTTAAACCTGAGCATCGTCAGCTCTTACTGGATTGATCTTTTCCAGACTGACCTGCTGAAAGAGAGTTTTGGTACTATTCCATCGAATGGTAAAAAAGTAATGGTCGAATATTCTTCGCCAAATACTAATAAACCACTTCACCTTGGACACGTTCGTAACAACTTATTAGGTTATTCTGTTTCTGAGCTGTTAAAGGCAAGCGGATCAGAGGTGTATAAGGTTAATTTAGTGAATGACAGAGGGATACATATCTGTAAGTCTATGCTGGCCTGGCAGAAATGGGGCAATGGCGAAACACCTGAAAGCTCTGGTTTAAAGGGCGATCACCTGGTTGGTAAGTATTATGTGATTTTCGATAAAGAATATAAAAAGGAAATCGAAGCACTGAAGGAAGCTGGTCAGACTGAGGATGAAGGCAAAAAGAATGCGCCTTTAATCAAAGAAGCTCAGGCGATGTTATTAGCCTGGGAAGCTGGTGATGAGGAGGTTATATCTTTATGGAAGAAAATGAACGGATGGGTTTATGATGGCTTCGCTGTAAGTTATAAAAACCTGGGTGTTGATTTTGATCAGTATTATTATGAAAGTAATACCTATTTATTAGGAAAAGATACGGTTGAGGAAGGTCTGGCTAAAGGAGTTTTCTTTAAAAAGCCTGACGGTTCCGTCTGGATCGATCTGACGGAAGACGGACTGGATCAGAAACTGGTACTTCGTGCAGATGGAACTTCAGTTTATATTACTCAGGATCTGGGTACTGCACAAATGAAATATGATGATTTCAAAATGGATGAGTCTATTTATGTAGTAGGTAATGAGCAGGATTATCATTTTAAGGTTTTATTCCTGATTTTAGATAAGTTAGGTAAGAGCTGGGCGAAAGGATTATATCATTTATCTTATGGAATGGTAGATCTGCCAAGTGGTAAAATGAAATCACGTGAAGGTACTGTCGTAGACGCGGATGATTTGATAGCGGAAATGATCGCTACAGCCAAGCAGAAAACTGAAGCACTGGGTAAAGTAGATCATTTCAGTGAGGAAGAGAAAGAAAGCCTTTACTATAAGATTGGAATGGGTGCTTTAAAATACTTCCTGTTAAAGGTTGAGCCTAAGAAGCGTTTGTTATTTGATCCTGCTGAGTCTATCGATTTCCAGGGAAATACTGGTCCTTTCATTCAATATACGCATGCAAGGATTAAATCGCTGTTAAGCAAAGCTGAATATAAGAATGGACAGCATGTTTCCAAAGATATTGCATTATCAGCGACTGAACTGGAAATGATCATTTTGTTATCAAGGTATCCTGCTGAAATTGCTTCTTCCGCTAAAGCGTTTAGTCCGGCTACTTTAGCCAACTATATTTATGAGGTGGCTAAGATGTTTAATAAGTTTTATCATGAGATCCCGCCAATTGTGAAGGAAGAAGATGAAGCGCTTAAACAACACAGATTAAATCTAAGCTGGGTAACTGCAAATGTTCTTAAATCTGGTATGCGTATTTTAGGAATTGAAGTTCCTGAAAGAATGTAATCGGCTATTATTGAATAATAATTATGCAATTTTTGCATTAACTATATAAAAGAGGGACTTTTTTTAACAGTCTCTCTTTTTTTTGCGATATAATTTGCTGTAATATTGCAGCTAATCATTTGATCAATTTATGAATTGGAAAAAATTATTGTCTGCCAAAAGGTGGGGAAATGAAGATCGCTTTGCCGGCAATGAAAAAGAAGCCAGATCTGAGTTTCAACGTGATTATGACAGGATTATCTTTTCTTCTCCTTTCAGAAGGCTGCAAAACAAAACACAGGTATTCCCTTTGCCGGGAAGTGTATTTGTGCATAACAGGTTGACTCATAGTTTAGAAGTTGCGAGTGTAGGGCGTTCATTAGGAACTATCTTTTACAACAGGATTAAAGAAATTGATCCGAATGTGGATGAGACTATTCCACTGCTTGCTGAAATTGGTAATATCATCGCTTCAGCTTGTCTGGCGCATGATCTTGGAAATCCAGCCTTCGGACATTCCGGAGAGTCTGCTATCTCTCATTATTTTACAACAGGGGATGGAAAGGTTTATCAGGATAGGGTAAGTAAGGCCGAATGGCAGGATCTGATCAATTTTGAGGGGAATGCGAATGCTTTGCGGATCCTGACTCATGCTTTTGCCGGAAAAGGAACCGGAGGATTTGCACTGACTTATGCTACACTGGCTTCTATTGCAAAGTATCCTTGTGCTTCCACCGGAAATGATAAAACGAATATTTATACAAAGAAATATGGTTTCTTTCAGGCGGAGCAAAGCGGTTTTAAAAAGATAGCGGAGGAAATGGGGCTGATCAAAGTTTCCGATGAGCCTTTAGTTTATAAGCGTCACCCGTTAGTTTACCTGGTAGAGGCTGCAGATGATATTTGTTATAATATCATTGATCTGGAAGATGCACATCGTCTGAAGATCCTGACTTATCAGGAGGTGGAGAGTTTATTACTGCCACTATGTAATGATGTTAAACTGCCTGAGCGTTTATCAGAAATGGAGGATGATGATGCCAAGATCACGCTGATGCGCGCAAAATCAATCAGTACGTTAATCGGGCAATGTTCGCAGGTTTTTTATGACAATCAGGAAGCCATTTTGAGCGGTGATTTCAATAAGAGTTTGCTGGATGCTATCCAGGAGCCCTTCTTGTCTATTATGAAGTATATTGAGCGGATTTCTATTAAGAAAATTTACAATTATTCTTCTGTAGTACAAATAGAGGTTGCAGGTTATAAAGTAATGGGAGGTTTGCTGGAAGAATTTATTCCTGCTTATTTGAATAATGATTCAAAATATCATCAGAAATTAGTCGAATTGATCCCAAACCAGTTCAAGACTAAAGCGACTGACGACTATACAAAGATATTATGTGTGCTGGATTTTGTATCTGGCATGACGGATATATATGCCGTTGAAATGTTTAGGAAAATAAAGGGAATATCTTTTCCTTCAATGAGTTAAAAAAGAAAACCCCGGGGCATTCACTCCCGGGATTTCTTGTTTTTAAAATTTAGCAACAAATTTTAATATCGTTATTTAGTCTTTTTGTGTTCCTGAGGTTAGTTTTATATTTCCTTTGCGTCTGAAGATAGGAAAAGTCATTGGACTTTTCGCTGGTCTTTCATCACCAAATAATACACCCCATTGTCTGAAGGACTCAGTTCTGTCGAAAATAACTTTAAGTACTGCAATAAGTGGCATAGCCAGGAACATACCTGAAACCCCAGCAATACTTCCTCCAACTACTACACCTAAAATCGCCACTAAAGCATTGATCTTCACTTTTGAACCGACAATCCTTGGCATCAGGATATTATTATCTAAGAATTGAACGGCAGCAATTACAGCTAAAACTGTAATTACGGGAGCAAGAGAAGTTGAAGCTGTTATTGTTAAAAGTACACCAATGATGTTTCCGATTAACGCACCTACATAAGGGATCAGGTTCAGGATGGCGAAGATAATTCCAATTAATAAGGCGTGCTGGATACCGAAAAGCATCAGCAGACCGCCCAAAAGGACAGTCATATAAGTGATTTGTATGAGTAAGCCTACCAGGTAGTTTTTGATAATAGATTCAGTTTCATAGATAGCCTCTTTAACTTTCGGGTGATCCGGAGTTTTAAACCACATAAATACGAAGCGTAGCAGGATGTCTTTATAGAAGAGCATCAGGTAGATGTAAATTGGCAGCAGACCAACAAAAACAAATACAGAGCTTAATGTTAGTGCTGCACCACTTGCCATTCCTCCGGCCATATTTAACAGGTCATTGCTCTTTTTATTGATAAAAGTAAGTTGTTCAGTAGGGGAATAGTGACTTACGCTGCTTATCCATTCACTTAATGATTTTAGATGCTGGGCTACGTTTTTCTTGATTTCAGGGAAATCTGAAACCAGATTACCTACTTGTGCGGTAAAAAACCAGGCAATGATGCCTATGAAAATTACAACCAGTAAAATAGGAAAGACGATTGCGATGATTTCCGGAACTTTATATTTTCTTAGCCAGCGATAAACAGGCAACAGCATGATACTGATAAAGAATGCCATGATTACCGGCATTATAATATCACTGGCAACGACAAATAAGGCACCGATAAGTACCAGACCAAGTAACTCAATTGATCGCTTAACGGTGAGCGGTAATTCTTTCATATTGTAATGTAAATGTTAATTTTCAAGGGTTAAACATGAAAAGATAGGAAATGTTTGGGTATTTTTGCGCAATCTTAAACTAAGTTCTGTCCGTTATGATTACAAATGAAACAATAGTAGCTTTATCAACCCCGCCTGGAGCAGGTGCCATTGGCGTGATCCGTTTATCTGGGAAAGATGCTATTGCGATCGCGAATTCCGTATTTAGCGGAAAGGATCTGTTGAGCCAACCTACACATACACTGCATTTTGGATTGATTAAAGATGGCGACATCGTAATTGATGAAGTTGTGGTTAGTTTGTTCGTGGGCCCTAAGTCTTATACGAAAGAAAACGTGGTAGAGATCTCTTGCCACGGGTCAAATTATATCATTCAGCAGATTATTAATTTATTGATAAAAAAGGGTGCTTCGGCGGCTAAACCTGGAGAATTCACATTAAGAGCGTTTTTGAATGGTGCGATGGATTTATCTCAGGCGGAAGCTGTAGCGGATTTAATTTCTTCAGATTCGCAGGCTGCACATAGTGTGGCGATGAATCAGTTGCGTGGTGGTTTTAGTACGGAATTAAATGTATTGCGTGAACAGCTGATCCACTTTGCATCCATGATAGAATTGGAGCTTGACTTTTCTGAGGAGGATGTGGAGTTTGCAAACAGGGACCAGCTGCAGGATTTAATCAATAAGATCACAATAGTATTAAATAAGCTGATCCGTTCTTTTGAATTGGGAAATGTGATTAAGGAAGGTATCAATACGGTAATTGCAGGCAGACCTAATGCGGGTAAGTCTACGTTATTGAATGCACTGTTGAATGAGGACAGGGCAATTGTTAGTGAGATCGCAGGAACGACAAGGGATACGATAGAGGAAGTTTTAAATATCAATGGTATCAACTTTAGATTAATTGATACTGCGGGCATACGCGAAGCTACAGACACGATAGAAGCGATTGGGGTAGAGAAGACGATGTTAAAGATTAGTCAGTCTGCTGTTTTAGTTTATTTGTTCGACGTGCTGAATTTGACTGCGAACGAAATTAGAGATGATATTGCAAGTTTATATAAACCAGGATTAGCTTTTATTGCAGTAGCCAATAAGATTGATTTGTCGTTTAGTGACAGGTTGAAGGAGTTGAATTTACCTTCAGAGATTAAGTTTATTGGTATTTCTGCGAAGGAAAATCAAAATGTGGAAGAGTTGAAGGAGCTGTTGTATGAGACTGTGATAGGGGATAAGTTGTCGGAGAATCATACGATGGTTACGAATATCAGGCATGTGGAAGCTTTGAGGAAGACGCAAGAGTCGTTGGATAGTGTTTCGCAAGGGCTGATTAACCCGGTTACTTCGGACTTTTTGGCGACTGATATTAAACAAGCGCTCTATTATTTAGGGGAGATTACTGGAAAGGTTACTACTGATGACTTGTTGGATAATATATTTAGTAAGTTTTGTATAGGTAAATAGGTTTTGTAACTAGCTGATAATCAGTTTTTTATTAAGTTCTTTCCAAGAACTTAATAAAACTTTGTCAGATATTGTAAGTAGTTGTAATCTAGTTGATTACAGCTATTTTTTTTGTCTTTTTTTTAGTGAAATTCTCTCTTTTTGGCAATTTTTGTACCTCATTTGTTCCTCAGATTGATTATTTGTTATCGCCAAATTCCATAAGAAATGCATGTCTCTTATAGATGCTTATATATACTTATTGATGGTTATTTGATCAAAATAAGGGTAAATAACTAAAGATGATTTGATAGGTTTACCTTGCCAAGATTTTATACATTGGAGTTTGCACCGTCTCTTTTAATTAAAACCTCAAGATCTACTTCCAGGCCATCAGCTATTTCAGAGAGATAATAATAGGTGGGATTTATATTACCTGCCTCTAATCTCTGCACAGATTGTTGGTCTTTGCCAATGGAATGGGCAAGTTGTTTTTGAGAAATACCCTTCTTATTACGTATTTCACGTATCCTGGCACCAAGATTTTTAAGTAGAGTTTCCTTTTCCATTGGAAGCGTAAAAGAAGGGCAAACAACTTAGATGTTGTACAACGGATGCGTTGTAATTGAAATGTTTTTTTTACGTTTGTGGAAGATTAGAAGCATTTATTATGGAATTACCGCTGTAATTTTAAGTGCTCTTATATATGATTGTATCGATAAATAAAGCATTTTTTATTTATTATGATAATCTAATGGCTCGCGTAAGTTATTATGTTAATGCCAAATTTGATTTAGAATATGAGTTCGAATTTTATAGTGAAAAGGATTTGTGAGCATTGCAAAGGAATATTTGATGCAAAAACAACAGTAACACGTTTTTGTAGCGCAATATGCAATAAGAGAAGTTATAAGATAAGATTGCGTGTTAGTGCAATGAAAAACACAGATCAGGAAGTGCAAACTATTCTGGAAAAACCGATGAAGAGTTTACAGGGAAAAGATTTTTTGAGTGTGAGTAATGCGGCGAAGCTTTTAAGCACATCAACAAAAATGATCTATAGAATGATTTCGGACGGGAAATTGGCTGCTGTAAATCTCTCTGTCCGTAAAACTGTTATATCCCGTAAGGAAATCGATCGATTGTTTGAAATTAAAGAGCAGGTTAAGTTCTCTGAAGAGAAAATCGTGGTTAGACCCAAGGTAAGGGATAGTTATTCTATGGCAGAAGCGCAAAAGAAATTTAAAATTTCAGAGGCAGGTTTGTATCAGCTGATTAAACGACATAAGATATCTAAATTTAAAAATGGCTGGTATACTTATGTTGCAAAAAAAGATCTTGATGTAATTTTTAATAATGGTATAAAATAATGTCCAAGGTTACCATACGGCGTAAAGCCATTTCCAAAGCCAGGCATACCATCTATTTGGATCACTATCCGCCTATTTATAATCCATATAAAGGTAAGTTTCAGCGAACAGAGTATCTAAAGCTGTATACCTTTGATAAGCCATCTAATGGCGCAGAAAGGTTGCATAATAAGGAAACTTCAAATCTCGTTGAATTTATACGTGCTAGTCGTCAGATTGATATTCAAAACAGGAGATTTGGGTTTTTGTCTGACGCTATCAGAGATTCTAGTTTCATAGAGCATTTCAGGACTTTTACGATTAAGAAGCAAAGGTCTGACTCCGATAATCATGCGATGGCACTTCGTTATTTTATAGCTTTCGCTGGAGAAGATATTAAGCTGAGTGATTTAAATGACTTTCTCTGCGAAGATTACAAACACTTCTTGTTAAGTGGGCCTGGAATAAGTAGGAGAGGGAAAGCTATAAGCAAGAATACCGCAGTGAATTATTTTGCTAAATTTCGTTCAGTTCTTAAGGAGGTGTTTAAAAGAGGATTGATTGATATTGATTTATATAAAATTGTTCTGCCTATTAAGCCTAAGGAAACACATAGGGATCGTTTGGAAATTGAAGAGTTTCAGCGATTAGCATCTACACCTTCATCATCTGATATGATGAAAAGAGCTGCTCTGTTTTCTGGACTCACTGGGCTACGGTTTTCTGATGTGCAGGCATTTACTTATTCAAATGTTAAAGGAGTACCTGGTAGATACTATTTGCAGTATATCCAGGATAAAACAGAGAATGCTGAGGTATTGCCAATCTCAGATCAAGCAGTACTACTTATTGGAAAAAGGGGTGAGCCGTGGCAGTTAGTCTTTGATAACTTAAAATATTCAGCCCTAAAGCCATTTTTTGTTGGTTGGTTATCCAGAGCGAGAGTGTATAAAAATATCACTTTTCATAGTTTTAGGCATACGTATGCAACCCTGCAGCTGGAATATGGAACTGATATTTTTACATTATCTAAATTGCTCGGACTGGAGTTGCTATATTTGAGTAGACACAGAGTTAAGAGGATTTACATATCTTAACAGAATATTATGTCACGAGAGAGAAAAGCATACCCGAAGGAGTTCAAGCTGATGAGCGTTGAACTGAGTAACACCCGTACAGATCTAATTGCACTTGCGAAAGAACTGGATATCAATGTGACTTTATTATATAGATGGCGTAAGGAATTCACCAGCAAGCAAGGCAGCAGTTTTCCTGGGAATGGAAAGGTTATCCTCAGCGCAGCTGAGCAAGAGGTGGCTAATTTGAAAAAAGAACTGCGTGAAACGCAGATGGAACGGGATATATTAAAAAAGGCCATCAGCATTTTC
>NZ_QLLR01000034.1 GCF_003259615.1 Pedobacter cryoconitis
GATGCCAGGATTGCCGTGCTGGATATCCTGGAGGATAGATACGGGAATGGGGCTACAATCATTACTTCACAGCTTCCGGTGGATACATGGTATGCTTTTATTGATGAACCAACATTGGCCGACGCAATTATGGACAGGCTGTCAGCTTCTGCGCACAGAATAGCCCTTACGGGAAAATCTTTACGAAATAAAAAAAATCATTAAGTTTGAAAAATACCACTCTTGTTTAGTGGGTATAATGCATAGTTAGTGTATTTTATGCCGCTCAAAGAAGTGGTGTACTTTGCCGTGGAACACTGGTGTACTTTGTTCGGAATATCCAATTGTGACGCTTGGTAGTGTTTTAGCTTCCACTGGAATGTATTTTGGTTTTACAGAGAATAAAGGGAAAAGGTACATCAATTTCGTATGGATGGCACCCAGCGGACAAAATGGTGCTTTCAACAATGGTAACATAAGAGATTTAAGTTTGCTAATGAAAATGGATATAGATACCATACTTAAGTTTAAGGCAGATACATCTTTATCAAAAATTGGTAATGTTACAAATTCCAGTATAATAAATATAAGTGCTCCTATTACGGATCGAGAAATCTCTTATTTTTCGTTACACGAAATCAGTTTGTTACGTGTCGGTATAAAGGATGATGTAGGCGTAGATTTACAGTCAACCTTATTTACTAGCAAAAATAAAAAGCAAATACTGAAGGCAGCAAAATTCATATTGGAAAAATAGGTGCGATCTGAATTTTTGAATCCATTATCAGTCAGCATATTGATAATTCAGGATTTATCTCTATAATAGGTCATAAATTTTCTATTTACTGCAACTTTATATTTGATTTGCTTTGGAGATAATTTCTTCCTTTTCTTCATTACATCGCTGTAGAATTCATATTCCCATGCAGTGATCTTACCTGTCTCATTGAACATATCCAATGCTACACCTGTAATATTGCTCTCAATATCATGCTTTAATTTATTCAGGCTGATGAATACAGCCTCACCTTCATCCATATCCATAAATTTCTTAACGCAGCAATTTCCTACTTCAGTTTCATTGTCATTTATAAAATTAGTGATGATACATACATTGATAATACTCTTTTTTCCGCACAAACAAGCACTTTCAGGACGTTGGAATGCATGAGTGAATATCCACTCCCTTTTGGCACCTTCCCAAGTGCTCGATTCCGATAAGGCGATAATTTCTGATGTTAGTGTAAATGCGTTGTTCATAAATTTCTTGTTCTTTAGTATAAATATTATGTTATCTATTACTATAGATAAAAAAGTCAGATTTCATCTTGATGAAGGGATGGACAGTTTTCCACCCTCTAATTTGTATATCTACCTTACTTATCCCTTAACACATTACTAATGTATATCAGGATCAGAAAAAATCAAGTCCTGGCTTAAAATTTATGCTGATAATAATATCATCGTTTCATTCCCACTTTTATATTTGATAAAATCATATTTACGCCCATTGAAAAGCAGGTCTGCATCATTATATGGAGCTGACATCGACTGATTCCGTAAACGATAATTATCTACATCATCCTTTACTGTAGACTCTATAACTGTATAATTACCGAAATGATACTGCTGGTCACCTATGTACCAGGTTAATGTGTCTAATTCTTTTATATATTCCTCTGTTAGAATCGGTTGTTGTTTATTTATCATAATTGTTTTTTCTTTTATTTTTTTTATTGCTGGTGCTGGTTTAAGCAGACTATTTAAATCCGCAACGAATGATTTAAATTCAGGCCAATATTTTTCTACCGTTTTGCTACTGATGCTATAATTATTATAAATTTTTGCCTGGGTGATCTTTCCATGCTGGACAAGATCCCAGGATTCTATAATTGAATTAAGTTTATCTTTAGAATCTGTAGTTTTCTTTTTTGCATTTTCATTGCGGCACACTTCCAGCTTGTCTTCACGAGACAATCCAGCCTCTTTATTAAATATTATCTTACGATCAGTAACGATAGGCTGTAACCTGTTTTCATTCCTTTGTTGAATAACTGATTTTACTATACCATCCAAAACCTTAAATTCGAGTGGCTCCAGGCATACCAGCTTATTGACATTCCTCATAATATTTAAAGCAGTTCCATGCGGTAACCACTGATTTAAATAAACAAGATTGGTACAATATGAAATCAGGGACATTTTTCTACCATCTGAGATCTTATGAATTGGAATGAAACATTCAATAACCTTATATGGATTAATCCAATTGACTTGATAATTACCTTCAATCTGGAAATCATGCTTATTGGTATATTTAATTCCTTTATCTTTTTCCCCCCACTCTATTGTATATGTTTCTTTTCTTTCTTCTTCGATAGACAGGGGGGAATTTTCATTGATGAAAGGTTCAATAGCATCAAAAATGAATGAATCAGGATTGTATATTACATTTGGATCATAAGACAATACAGAATACTGAGTAGGTTTTTTTGCACCTTTATCAAAGAATTCAATTAATCCCAAATCGTTACATATAGATAAGTATGTGGTTGAAAAGTTGTTTAAGGTTAAACCCTCCACCTGCACTAATAGAGTGTATCCCTGACCACCAAAAGATTTGGCTGCCATGAGTATTTTAGTGAGGTCTAATGAATCGAAATCAAACGTTGGAACATCTATGTCAATCATCATGATACCTGTATTAGAAGTAATTGTTTTATTCGTTTTAATTCTATTAAAAAGGAAATTATAGGTTACGCATGGCATCGCTTCTTTGATGTCATCATATTCTTTGTCCCCTTTATCGTATTGCCTGGCTGCCAGTATTTGTACAGTATAGTCAGATTGTCTAATTAATTCAATCCATGCAGGAAGTGATATTGTGTTTTTTACTCTTTTGAACTTAAGGCACTCATAAGTGTTAATTTGTAGCATTTAATTTATTCATTTCAATTTCTCTTAATAATCGTAGGGGGCTTTAAGAGAGGGTGGGAGTTGCTTCCCACCCTTTTGAAACAATTAATGCTTATCACTAAGATTGATATGTATAACCTGAGTTACATATATAAATAGTCTTCAATTTCATATTTGATAACTTTTTAATAAAATATATTTTCTTCCTGTTATGTATACTAAAATAACTTATAATGATTTTTTTTCAAGGTTATAATGTAAATAGTTGAATATTTATTCCCCCCACTCTATCATAAAAAGAAAGAGAAAACATATACAACAGACAGGGGGGAATTTTGCTATATTGCATAAACCAGAATACTGAACCATGAGATCGGATTATAAAAAAATCGAAGAAGTAGCTGAAAATTTTCAGCATTATCTTACTTATACAGGTAATGAATCATCAGTAGCGGTGTACCTTAATGGTAAAAGACTTTTTTTAAACATAGATTACTCAATCACTGAAAGAATGGTAACGCTGAACGTTCCAGTCAAACCAGGTGATCTTTTCATATTATCTCATAGCTAATATCTAACTAATATGGAAAGAACATCTGAAGAAATAATGATTGCGGAAATTAACCAATACCTGTTGTCTAAAACAGAAAACACATACCGCCATACAAGTGGTAAGTCGGTATTCAAGACCGCTGGTAGAGAATATACTAGGTATCAATATGAAGTGGCTAACCACACTAATCGTGGCATAATTGACCTATTAGTTAGCATAGTTAAAAGTGATGAACCGAATCTAAGGATTTCTGGGTTTAAAATAGTTATAAGTCCTGAGCAGGTGTTTAACAACGAGTTCTACAATCTCAACCGTGATAGCGTAGATAAGGATATCCAAGTATTAGAGACTTATATTAACACCAAGCGATGATCCATAGTTATAAGAGTAATGGCACTAGTATCCTATATCTGTGCTATAGCAAATAACCTATTTATGGTAATTTTGCTATAACCCAACTCAATCTTGCTGTATGCATTTTGAGAAATAGCTAGTCTTTTAGCTAGGTAAATTTGAGTATAATTTTTGTGCTCCCTTATTTTTTTGATATTAAATGCAACATTTTTTGCGTTTAATTCTGTGTGGTTTTGCATGAGTGTAGATTTAGATATACTCAAAACATCATTCAAGAGAATTAAATGCCATAGAATTGTCATTATTAAAATGAATTTCCATTTGACCTCCTTTCACTTATCTAATAAGAAAATTGCATCTTTTTTCTAACTTCTGGAAATCACTCTCCAAAAATCAACCTTTAAAATATCATTATCGCAGATTATTATTCCCTAATCTGTAAATAAATCCTTATTTCAACATCCCGCTTTGACTTATAAATAAATGTTAACCTATAATATCAAGTATATCTTTTTATGATATTCTAGGAGATTAACAAATTTGTATTAGGCTAATTTTGCTTTTATATTTGCATTACAATAATTCAAACAATATAATAAATAATAATATGGAAATTAAAATGAAAAATAAACTTTTAACAGCTATCAGTACAGCCCTGATTACAAACCTTGATTATCACCTTAAATTTGACCTTGTCATAGGGGGAATGGCATCCCTTGAACTAGAAAAAACTACCAATCCACAAGAGGGTAATCACTTGATTATTTTCGATCTGGAAAATGAAAGCTCATTAGAATATATAGTTGCACTACCTAGAGAATCTGACTCATTTCAACAAGAAATCAGGAAAATGTTAATTGAAACGAATGTAAATGATCAAATAACAAAAGTACTTAACACCTTCGATTTGAATTAATATGATAGATAAAAAGAAACTCCAAAATTTATACGACTATTTTCAATCTCCTGCTATGGTGGAATTCACAAAGGATAATAATTTAGTGCTAACCCATGATCGGAAAGATCAATTTACATCTATTTATACATTACAGAATATTTTTATAGAAATTGATATTACACCATTACCCGAATATGGTATAACCGTTGTTGTCCTATGCAAATCTATAGAAGCCAAAAAATCCAATCTAGCACATATCTTAAAGAAAAGGTTGGAAGAGCTATACACGTTATTTAGAGCATCAATTATCCTTGACAATGAATAAACGCATACAAACCTGGTCAACAATTAAAGATGGCAAAAGAGTGCCCTATACTGGCAAAGTAAAATCATTCAATGAATACCAAGCTGAAGTAAGGACAGAAAAACTGCTGCAAAAGGCATTTACAGACCACCTTTTGCAGCAACTAGCCGAAGCAAGGCAAATACCTTTGAAAGAAGATAAAGCTGTGATAGAGGCTTTAAATGAGTTGAAGGAAATGGTAGTTCCGCTTACTGACAATATAGAATTTATTAAAAATAAGTATACTAAACCAGTACATAAACCATCAAAAAAGACTATCAGTAAAGCTGAAAAACAGGCAGCAATTATAAACAAAATAGTTACTAGGGGTAAGAAGCTGGATTAAAACCGCTTCTTATCCCCTAACTTGATGACATCTCTTTTTCGCTTACCGATGTAAGCGTTGATTTGGGCAGGGTCTTCGTGCCTGGCAATAAGTGACAATTGATCAGGTGACATATTATCAAGACTATTATAATTTCCAGTATGCTTTAATGCATACATTTTTAGCTTTTTTGATAATTCATATTTCGTCCTAAACGCATCCCACCTGAGAGTTAAAAAACTATCAGACATTCGTTTTAGGCTTGGTCTGCCATGACCACCAAACAGATAATTTTCATCTGCATCCCTTTCCCCGATATATCCAGTAATTAAATCCAAATGTTCTGTTTCTAATTGAAACTTCGCTGACAAGCCATTTTTGGTAGCATTTACTAGGACACCATTTTCCAACGTTTTTTCAGGAAGCGATAAAATGCCTGTTTTAAAATCAATCCATCCAAGTTGAATTCGAAGTTGCTCCACTTCTCTTATACTAAAGTCAAAAAGCAATTTGCTGGCAATATATAGATCAGCAAATTTCTGGTCTGAGCTTAGAAGAGATTGAATTTTTGATAATGTCGTATCATCAAATTCCTCATATCTGGTTTTCAGCTTCTTAGTGCTATATCTAAATGCCTTATGCACTGGATTATAAACTATGACTCTTTCCTGAATTAGAAAATCATAAAAATAAGTCAGACGTGATTGATAACTGTTGTATGTGAAGGGAGATAACTTACGTTTTTTCTCTATGTGCCGCATAAATGCGGTAATATCATTCACTGTAAATGATCCTGGCTTCTCATGCAAATGATTATTTTTTTTCAAATAAGCTTTATAGTAATCGAAAACATAACCAGTTGTATCTAGCTCTGCTTTTTTGATTTTTCCATTTTCAACATCAGTTTCTCTGTGCTGAAGCCAAGATTTGATGCAATCGGATATATTGCTATTTGGATTCAACTTAACATATTCTGGGTAAGAATTTGTGATAAAATTGTAGCCACCTTGGATCATAATTATAAGGGAATCTATCAAATCATTGGCTTGTTTAGTGTAAACATTCTCTTTCGCATACCTATCTATTCCAGTACTTTTCTTGATTTGTTTATTTTTTCCTGTCTCCTGATTAAAAAAATTAAAATGCACCTCTATCTTGTTGTTTTCGTTTACATTAGTGGGTCTATAGAGTTTAAACACATATTCGTTCCAAATCTTTAAAATTTTAGCCTTTCTCATAAAATTATCCCCTGTTTTATCCCCTATGGTTTTACAAACATACATAATACGATTTAAATTACTAAATAAGCTCATTTTTCAAATGTGTATAACTTTAAACTGTTTAAACCTTGTTTTTGGTTTTTTAGGCAAAATATGCCCTAAACTTGTTATTCAGGGGCATTTTACTAAATTTGGATAAACCAAAATATAAGAATTATGTACCAACTTACTGTAGCTCCTGATCAGGTCAATGAAATTTTAAGTCAGCACGTTTTAGCTGACGGATTTGATTTGACCTACGATATGGGACAAAGCCAGGGAGCATACATTTACGACTCAAAGTACAAGCGGACATTACTGGATTTCTTTACTTGTTTCGCATCTGTTCCCCTTGGATATAATCATCCGAAAATGGTTAATGATGCTGTTTTTACACAAAATCTGTTGCAGGCTGCAATGGCAAACCCTTCAAATTCTGATGTGTATACGCAGCAGTATGCAGAATTTGTAAAAACTTTTGGTGCGATTGGCATTCCTTCTTATCTTCCTCATGCTTTTTTTATTGCAGGTGGCGGGTTAGCTATTGAAAATGCGATTAAGGTTGCAATGGACTGGAAGGTTCAGAAAAACTTTGCCAAGGGTCATAAAGAAGAAAAAGGATTTAAAGTACTCCATTTCGAAAAGGCCTTCCATGGCAGAACTGGTTATACTTTAAGTTTAACAAATACGTCACCGGACAAAACTAAATGGTTCGCCAAGTTTGACTGGCCAAGGGTTTCTATTCCTACGGTAAAGTTCCCGCTGGAACATGATAATTTAGCAACAGCAATCAGCACGGAAGAGCTTTCTATTGCGCAGGTGAAACAGGCTTTTGCTGATTATAAGGATGATATTTGCGCAATTATTATTGAGCCAATCCAGTCTGAGGGTGGTGATAATCATTTACGTGAAGAGTTTTTAATCCAGCTCCGCAGCATTGCTGATGAGAATGATGCTTTCCTGATTTATGATGAGGTACAAACGGGCGTTGGTTTAACAGGCAAGTTCTGGTGCCATCAGCATTATAGTGAAAAGGCACGTCCTGATATTCTTGCTTTTGGTAAGAAAATGCAGGTTTGCGGAATATTAGTCGGAGATAAGGTGGATCAGATAGAAAACAATGTTTTCCGCGTCCCTTCAAGGATTAATTCTACGTGGGGTGGAAATCTGGTTGACATGGTAAGAGCAACAAAGATTCTTCAGATTATTGAGGAGGATCAGTTGTGTGAGCATGCGGCCGTTGTTGGCGGGTATTTGAAGGAGAATCTGGAAGGGTTAGCGCAGAGGTATGATAAGATCAGTAATGTAAGGGGCAAGGGCCTGCTTTGTGCTTTTGATTTCCCGAATGGCGATATGCGTAATGCGTTTATTCAAAAGGGCCTGGAGCATAATGTAATGTTCCTGGGCTGTGGTGCACAAACGGTTCGTTTCCGCCCTGCACTGATTATGGAGAAAAGCCATATTGATCTGGGTTTAGAGGTTATGGAGAAAGTGTTAGCTGGTTTATAAGATAGAATGCGAAATAGAAAGATTAATATTTTCCTGGGGGTACTGGTAGTGGTTTTAGTGGGATGGATGTTGAAGGGTACGTTTTTTCAACCTGGTGCGGGCGATCTTAAGGCTGGTTTCAAGGAGGTTGCTCAGTATAGAAATGAGAACAATACGGGCCCGGTTCAATATGTGTTCGCGGTAACGGTGAAGGATACGATCTGGTCGGAAATGGAAACTTATGGAAATTATAAGCCGCATCATAAGGGTGGAAATACAAAGGTTTATTATTTTCTGGAAGGAAGTAAGGTGCCGACGGAGTTAGGGGCTGGAAAGGTGAATTTTGATAGTTCGTTTGATGGGAGTTGTGTGGGGTTGTATGAGAAAAGCGCCATGGGGAACACGAGTATTACCAAACGGCCATTTAACTAGTTTTTCTTCTAAGATAGAAACAAAAAAACCAGTAAGCTATTTGCAGACGGATTTAACCGCGAAAAGCGATTAAACATGTCTGCAAATAGCTTACTGGTTTTTTTGTTTTCCACAGGGTTTCTCCTTACTTGGAAAATGTTGTTAAATGGATGGATTTGGGTTGTTTCGTGTTTGGTTGAGAAGAAAGAAAGAAAGAAATAGAAGGAGCTTAGAGAAGAAACTATAAGAAAGATTTTTGATGAACCTATGGGTCCATGGGTTCATCAAAATCTATTTGTAAGGATTTGGTGTTTGGGTAAAATTCAAGTTCGTTGTCTGATAACCGTTTGCCTGCTTTGTAGGGTTCGTACCCGAGTTCCTGGATGCAGCGCTGAGGCATAATATCACTGATATACATGCTTTGCGATTTAGTAGTTACGACAAGGGCGGGCTGTTCCATTGGGATGTGGTAACGGTAAATTAACCTGGAGGCGTTACGCAGGTTGGTTGTAGTATGCCTGGCGTGTGGTTCCATCAGAATAGCATTTTCAGGGATGTGTAAGGTTTGCATAAGAAATTTCTTCATTTCGCAGGCTTCGCTATATTTTGTTTTATAGGGGTGCACCCTCCCACCGGAAACCATGATGTATGGTGCTGCTTTTTTTTCGTATTGTTCTGCTGCGAGGCGGCAACGGAGCATCCCTCCTGCGCTGAGTTCTGTGTCGTGTTCTTCGGGGCCTTCTCCGGGCACAAGGATTAGGGTGTAGGGATAGGCTTTGAAATTTGTGTTTTTAATGGAGGTAAGGGCGGCTTTGTTTACGGTGCTGATCATGGGCTCGTAATCGGCTGCGTCATTTCTTTCATTGATTTCCAGCGCTGTCAGGGCAAATTGCAGGGAGGGTTCAAAGTATAGGGTGTTTTTTTTGGTCAGGCTTAGTTTTGCATTGGTGTTGACGAGCTCTGGATAGTTTTTGTCTTTAAGGTCAAAGCTGATGGAGTCTATGTTTGGGTAATTAGGCTTTTGACCGTTGACGTAGACGTTGATGGTATGGTTTATGGCGTTAGCGTCTTGTTCCCAGGCTTTGGTTAGCATTTCTACGGGTTTCAGGTTTTCATAGCTATTGTAACAGCCGGATGGGATGAGGTCATGGCTGATCAGAAGTGCGAGTGGATTGCCTGGTTTAAAGAGGGCTTGCAGACGGTTACTTACTGCAGCTATTTCTTCGGGACTGAATTTGATTGTTTGAGTGAGACAGGGGATGTCGCTGCCGCAGTTTTTTAGTGCGGCGCTGATGTTGGTGGTTTTGTTTTTTAGGAGATTGCTGAATATGGGGTCTTTTTGGATCAGGTTTTTTACCGCCGGATCTTTTTGTAAGAGGGTGAGCAGGTAGTAGTTTTTATATTGGACCGGGTTAGCTGTGTTTTGAAGGATGTATTGGTTGGATGGCCCATGATTTTGAGTTTGGGCAATGGCTGTTATTGTGATGAGCCAACCGCAAAATAGCAGGAAAGAAGCTTTCATAGTTTTTTTAGTAAAGTTGTTAAAATCGTAGCAGTTATTGTAGTAACTGCTACGATTTTTGTTTTTCTAATAACCGGAGTTCTGCCAGCCGTCTTTTTTGTTGATGTTGTCAATTTCTACTTGTGGTACTGGATAAAGACTTCTGAAGGTTGGAATACCAGGGAAGATTGTGGCCATTTGATTGGTTCTCACAATGTCAAACCAGCGGTCTGCTTCCAGAGCCAGTTCTAGTCTTCTTTCCAGGTACAGGGCTGTTCTGAAGTCGTTTTGTGTGGTGAGCATTGCAGGGGTTTTCTGGGTAATGCCTGCATTGGTACGTACGGCGTTCAGGGCTTTGAATGCGTCTGGGTTTCCGTAAGCGGCTTCGTTCAGGGCTTCTGCGTACATCAACAGGACTTCAGCACAACGGAGTACTGGGAAGTCACTACTGGTTTCATTGTTCACCTGAGGGGTATTAAATTTCCCCGGACGGCCGCCGGTGCCGGTTACAGCAAGGAGCGCTTTACGGTTATCACCGGCTTCAAAGAGGCTTTGTGGCAGGTTAATGATGTTGGTGTTGTTGTTATTTCTGTAGCGGTTGTCTTGGTTTACAAACTCTTTAACGCCTCCTGAAAGGTACTGAACGGCAAAGATGATGTCTTTACTGGTTTTTAATGTGTTAGGAAAGGTAGTGGTTTGTGGTACGGTCGCTAAAGTGGTCCCGGCATAAATGGCAGCGACTACGGGTTGCAGGGTTGAGGCTGCCAGCGTGTAATTCTTTTGATAGAGATAGACTTTACCTAAAAGGGCCGAGGCAGCGTAATTGGTTGCTCTTCCTCTTTGAGCATCAGCCCATGTGGCAGGAAGTTTTGCTGCTGCATCAGTCAGATCACCTATAATTTGCTGGTAAATTTGTGCGGGTGTGGAACGGCTGTTTTCACGGGCTTCTTCGGTTTTTTGAACTTTAGTAACCAATGGGACATTTCCCCAGAGTCTGGTGAGGTTGAAGTAGCTTAGGGCACGGATAAATTTAGCTTGTGCGATGATCTGGTTTTTTGTAGTTTCATTCATGGCGATGGCGGGTGCTCTGTCCAGAATAATATTACAGCGGTAGATAGCTTTGTAGTGTCCTTGCCAGCTGCCGGACAGGATATTGTTGGCCGAGGTTTCCGCAAATACTTCAATTTGATTCCGGACACCTGCTCCTGAACCGGGATCATTGTCTGTAACATTATCTCCCCGGATTTCGCCAAGGGTCAATAGGTTATTTCCGTAAAGGCTATCTGTTTGTAAAGCATCGTAGCAACTGATCAGGCCTCCCTGAAGTCCTTTTTCATCTACGTAAAAGGTGTTTTCTGTGTAGGAATCCAGTGGCTTTAAATCCAGGAATTTCTTGCAGGAAGTGGCTGTCAGCATTAAACCACCAATAAGAATGTATATATAATTTTTCATGGTTCTGATTTTATAAAGTGATGTTGATACCTAAGGATATTGTTTTTGAGGTTGGATAAACGCCGTAGTCTTCGCCGTTTGTGGTAGCGTCAGGGCGGTTGGTTACCTCTGGATTGTATCCTGAGTACTTCGTGAAAGTAAAAGGGTTTTGTACCGAGAGATATACTCTGAGTTTGGTTAGGGTCATCTTCTTCACCAGGTCAGCAGGGAAAGTATAGCCTAAGGCGATGTTACGGATTCTTAAGTAGGACCCATCTTCTACATGCCAGGTAGAGGTTGTACCGTTACTGCCTTTTGCGGCACGGTTAGCGCGTACGTCCTGACCGCTTCCAGGGTTGCTTTCTGACATCCAGCGGTCCAGAGAGCTGACCATATTGTTCATGTTCCCTTCTTTGTTCGCAAAATATCTGCGGGAAAGATTCAGGATTTTATTGCCATAAACCCCTTGCATAGAGATATTCAGGTCCACGCCTTTATATTCTGCTGAGGTTGCGAAGCCGTAAGTGAATTTAGGCAGGTAATTTCCAACAATCTCTCTGTCTTTTGTTAAGTCAATTACACCATCGCCATCCACGTCTTTAAATTTAAAATCACCAGGTTTTGAGGTATTCAGGTCATAGTTTCCTTGTGTGTCTGTGTAATGAGGGTAAGCGTTAACTTCTGCCTGGTTTTTGAATACACCCAAAACCACTGGCAGGTAATAAGAACCAATAGGCTCACCAACCCTGGTAATGAAATAGGCATTCGCAACAGATCCAGTCTTGATAATGTCTGCATTACCAGGGCCGAGTTCTACAACTTTATTGATGTTCTTCGAGAAATTCGCGTTTGCTGTCCACCTCACGCCGCCAAATTGCTGTTGTGTACCTAAATTAATATCAATTCCCTTGTTGTTGACCTTACCGATATTCTTAAGCTCAGTAGAAAAACCTGTAGAGATAGGGACTGGTACATTCAGGAGTAAGTTATTGGTATTACTGTTATAAACGTCAACGGATAAGGTCAGCTTGTTTTTGAAAAAAGAAGCATCAAACCCAAGATTCAACTGGGCCGTTTTTTCCCATTTCAAGTCATCGTTAGGTTGCGCAAATGGTGCAGCACCGTTAACAACCGATGGCGTTGCGCCCCCGAATACATAACCGTAATTGGTCATGGCTCCTTGTGAGCCATAATTCGGGATATTAAAGTTACCGGTCAACCCGTAACTTGCCCTTAATTTTAAGTCAGAAATTGCTTCTGAGTTTTTCAGGAAGTCTTCTTCTGATAACCTCCAGCCAAGGGATGCTGATGGGAAATAGCCCCATTTATTGTTCTTTCCGAATTTGGATGATCCGTCTGCTCTTACTGAACCGGTAAACAGGTATTTCCCTTTATAACTATACTGCAATCTTGCAATGCCGGAAGCTAAAGCCCATTGGGTACGGGTAGAAGTTCCATTAGTCACCAGACCTGCGCTGAGGTATTCTACCTGATCGCTGATAAAACCTTTGGAAGCAAAAGCGTAATTTCCACTTAAGTCATCTTTCTGGTTAGACCAGCCCAATAAAGCATTGAGGCTGTGATCGCCAATTGTTTTGGAATAGTTTAAGGTGTGTTCTAATAACCAGTTGGTTTCTTTAATCGTTCTGGATGAACCTGTAGCCTCAGATAGCGGATTTCCAGCGGTATTGGATTGAGGAAGTGTAGAAGGTCTGAAGGTATCTTCTGAGCTGTTGAAAATATCAGCCCCCAGCTGAAGTTTATATTTCAGGTCTTTGAATATTTCGGCTTCTATAAATGCACTTCCTGTCATTCGGTGTGAGCTTACGTCATCCTTTTGCAGATTCGCCAAAGCAACGGGGTTCCAGGCTTGTGTTTCACCGTTACCGCTTGCAACCGTATTGTTAGGCAAAGTGGTTATAGTGCCGGGACTCCAGGAGTTTTGTGCGAAACTATAAGTTCCATCTGTATTATATACGGGGAAAATAGGGGAATAATGTAAAGCCGATGCAACGATTCCGCCGCCATTAGAATTGTAAGCGCCATTTGCATTTACCCTTTTCTCGTTGATGACAGATGGATTGAAGTTAACGCCATATCTTACTTTGCCTTTTTTTCCTTCGAGGTTTAATCTACCGCTATAGCGCTTGAAACCGCTGTTGATAATGATACCGTCCTGATTAAAATATTCCAGAGAGGCATAATATTTAAGGAGTTCACTCCCGCCGGCAGCAGAGATAGAGTGATTTTGTATGGGTGCTACTCTAAAGATTTCATCCTGCCAGTCGGTATTGGTTAAACCTTGCTGGCCTTGAAGATAAGGTAGAATTTCTTGTGGGATTACTGTATTGGTATTGTTCGAAGTATTAAATAAGCGGATACCATTGCTGTCATTGATATTGTAATTTACAGCAGGTGAACCTAAAGCATTGTTTTTTCTGTTGATAGCGTCCATCGCATCCGTATAGGAGTTGTTTCTTGAATCGAGCACCATTTGAGAATATTGATACGCATCCATCATTTTGATTTTGTGCGACAGGGTTTGCCAGCCGGTATAACTGTTTACGTTAATTGTGGATACGCCGTTCTTACCTTGTTTGGTTGTAATCAAAACGACACCGTTAGAGCCTCTTGAACCATAAATGGCGGCCGAGGATGCGTCTTTCAGCACTTCAATAGAAGCAATGTCATTGGTGTTTAAAGTATTGATATTATCATTAGAAATAGGTACGCCGTCAATAACATACAAAGGGCCCGACCCCGCAGTGATGGTTCCCACTCCCCTGACTTTAATGGATAAGGGTCCTCCTGGTGTACCAGATCCCTGTGAAACCTGAACGCCCGCCATTTTACCGACCATAGCTTCTGCAGCATTACTGATAGGCTGATTTTCGATGTCAGCGGCTTTAATACTGGCGATTGAAGTGGTGACATCCTTGGCCTTCTGAGTTCCATAACCAACAATCACCACATCAGACAAGGCTTTGGAATCAGGGTTCAGCTGAATCAGCAGCGTGGCCTGCTCCCCTGCTTTAAGCAGATAATTACTGATTGTTTTTGTCGCATAACCGATGTAAGAAGCACTGATGGTGTAGGGTACGTTCGCCGACAGCCCGCTGATCTGGAACTTACCGTCTTTATTCACCATGATACCTTTCTTATCATTGGTTTTCATATTCTGTAAAAGTATGGTGGCTCCAATCAAGGGCTCCCCCATTTCATCTTTTACAATCCCGGTAATCTCAGAGGTCTGAGCCCAGGCTTTTACCGAAACTGCAAGCAGCAGCAGGCAAAAGAACAGATGTTTGGTAAATTTTCTAAGCATAATCTATGGTTTTTGGTGGTTTGTTTTTTGGCAAAAGGCTTCCCTTCACGCTTATTTAGCGGGTTATTTAGGTAAATGATATGGGTTGATTTTTACTTGCTGATCAGGTAACCTTTGATTGTTTTGGTTTGACTTAATTTATTGAGTTCGGTTATTTCTTCCAGTATGGTTGCTATGGGTTGTGATAATTTTAAACTGCCTGTAAAGGACATTTCCGATACATCAGCCGGGTTATAAATAATTTTTACCTGGTAGTGCTTTTCTAAACTTGCAAAAACATCGGCTAAAGGAGCCTGTGTAAAGTTTAATACGGCTGGCTTATCTTGTGGTCTGCCCGCAGGTAGTTTAGCATCCGTCAGCTTTACTTTATTCAGTAGAGCGTTATAAACTAATTGATCGCCTGGTTTTAAGATTTCACTAAATGGTTTGATGTGATGGGCAGAGTCAATGTTTTTAACCCATACCTTTCCCGTATGCAGTTGTACTTTAACCAGTTTGTTTTTCTCTAAAGCGGTAATGGTAAAAGAAGTACCTAAAGCAGTGGTAGAAATACCTTTTGCGTAAACGATAAAGGGGTGTTTTTTATCTTTGGTAACCTGGAAAAATCCTTTCCCCTTCAAATAGATTTCCCTTTTATTTTGCATAAAGGGCACGGTATACCTTAATTCTCCACCCGGGTATATTTTCACAGTAGAATTATCTGGTAAGGTTAACAATTGATCTTGTTCTGTATAATTGACTACAGACTTCCAGTTGACAACGTTTTTGAGTTTAGCAGTAAGGTTTTCCTGGTTAGCCAGGTTAGGTTTTGGCTGATTGCGGTTCAAACTTAAAAATCCAATCCCCAGTATAGTCAGCACAACTGCCGCCGCAGCAGTAATTTTAAGCCAGCTTACCCGGTGTACTGGAGTAGTTGTCTGTTCGGTTATGGCCTCAAACATCTGGAGGCTTTCGGCTTCAGAAAGCGCCGCATCCTGAGTTTCATCCCATTCCTCTTTACTGAATGTGTTTGCTGGCAGGTCGTTGATTTCATTCAAATACTTAGCCACCAGAATTTTCTCTTCTGGTGTACAAGTTCCTTTAAAATATTTATTCAGCAGCTCCTCTGACATACTCATAATACTAATACGATTTGATTTAAGAAAAACCCGTAATGCCTGAAAAATAAATTTTAATTCAGCTTACTGTTTTCAGATACCGGTTCTAATTGTCCAAAATTCAGCTATTGAAAAAACCTGATCAGGAAAATAATGGCGGGGATTGAGGAATAACCGTGAAGTTGTTTCATGGCCAATGAGATATGTTTTTCTACCGTTCTGGGTGAGATAGAAAGTTGTTCAGAAATTTCTTTGTAAGAGTAACCCTGAAGCCTGTTTAATACAAAAACCTTTTTGCGTGTGGGCGGCAGAACATTTAAGACCAGATCCAGTTGCTGCCTGGTTTCAAAACTTTGATCCTGCTCAACAGTTTCTTCGGATGCTTTATGATAATATAGTTTCAGGTTACGTTCCTCGTTTGCCTGTTTTCTAAAATAATCCAGTAAGGTTGTTTTTGCGATTTTAAACAACTGAAGGTCCATCGGATGTTCTTCAGATAAAGTATGTTTAAAGTTCCATAGCTTAATAAAAGCCAATTGGGTAAGTTCCTTCGCCTGATCTTCGGAAGCTGTCTTTTTAAAGAAATAAGCGTAGACCTTTTTATGGCATAGTTTAAAAACTACCTCAAAAGATATATGGTCGCCCTTTTTTATATTTTGAATATAGTTTAACATTTTTCCCAAAACTAACTGGTCAATGTTAGCTGTACCTAAATATAGTATTAATTCTATCAGAAAAAACAATTTAACATAGCCAGAAAAGCCGGATAAAAAAAAAGCACTAAACCTTTCAAAGGGCTTAGTGCTTTTTAATGTCAAAAAAGAGCTGATTAAATAGCTCCGTTCTGATGTTCTATTTCAGGAGTTCCGCAAGTTTAGCATGCAGTTCTTCTCCTCTTAAATTAGTGGCAACGATTTTACCCGCCGGATCAACTAAGAAGTTTTGAGGAATGCCTCTTACGCCGTAAAGTTCAGCTACTGCGTTATTCCAGAACTTAAGGTCAGAAACCTGCGTCCATACTAAACCATCTTTTTTAATTGCCGCTACCCAGGCATCTTTTTTACCCGGCTGATCTAAGGATACGCCAAGGATAGTGAACTTTTTGTCTTTGAACTTATTGTAAGCAGCAACCACATTAGGGTTCTCTGCTCTGCATGGCCCGCACCAGGAAGCCCAGAAATCAATCAGGACATATTTACCGCGGAAACTTGATAAGGTAACTGGTTTACCATTTACGTCATTCTGAGTAAAATCAGGTGCCGGTACACCTACTGAAGTTGAACGTGAGGCATCAATAGCTTTTGCGAGTTCAAGACCTGCATCCGAAGTGCGTACTCTTTCAGAAAGCCCTTTAAATGCTGGCTCTATTACAGCCACATCCATAGATTGACCTGCAAGTTCACGTAAGGCTAAAACACTGAAGTAAGAGTCAGGATTACCTTTAATGAAAGTCGCCTGAAGGTTTTTCATTTCTGCTTCTGCTTGTTCGTATTTATCTCCCAATGCTTTTTTAAATGCTTCATCTTTTTGTTTCGCTTCAGGCGCTTCACTGTATTCCTTATTGATAGCCATTAATTTAGCTAAGGGTAAAGCGATATGTTTCATATAAACTGCGTTCTCGTCATTCAATTTTGAACCTGTAACGACACCGCGCGCGATAGAATCTTTAGTAGTCAGGGTAATGTTTGCAGGCTCAAGATAAACCACAGCATTATCTGCTGATCTTGCCAATTTCCTCAAACTTTCACCTTTATGGGCAACAATAACCCTGGCCATAGTTGGCCCGGCTACTTTTCCTTTAAATACGAATGCACCTTGATTAACTACTGCCGAGTCCATTACCACACTTTCTCCGCTTCTATAAGTCAGGTAAGCTTTTGCCGGAGCATTCAGTGTACCAATTTTTCCGTTTAATGTAAAATCCCCTTGCTGTGCGAACACAAAAGCAGGAGTAGTCAGTAATAGTGACAGCACTAATCTCTTCATTTATTCTATTTTTAATTGTTTTATTTACTGTATATCCAAAATTAAGGGTAATATGTTGGCGGACGTTACATGTAACCAAAATATAACGAACTATTTCTGCTTAACGTATGTATTAAACAAAAGCAGAAAATCCTGTAATGGCACGGCCAACGATTAGCGAATTAATTTCTTTAGTTCCTTCGTAAGAATAGATGGCTTCGGCATCAGCCACAAAACGAGCCACATCATATTCAAGCAGAATTCCATTACCCCCCATCACTTCTCTTGCCCTGCTCACCACATCGCGGGTGCGCAAAGAACAAAATACTTTAGCCAGTGAGGCATGCTCATCGGTTAACAGTCCCTGATCTTGTAATTGAGATAAACGGAAACATAAAGTTTGCATCGCTGTCAGATTAGACAACATTTCTACGAGGTGATTCTGGATGAGCTGAAAAGAAGCAATAGGTTTACCAAACTGTTTACGGGTCCTGGTATAGGCCAATGCACTTTCATAAGCACCACGGGCACAACCTACAGCTTGCCAGGCTACTCCTGCCCTTGTCATCCTTAATACTTTAGCGGTATCTTTAAAGGAATTGGCATTTTGTAAACGGTCTTCTTCATCTACTTCACAATTGGTCAGCGTAATCAAACCGTTCTGGACAATCCTTAAGGCCATCTTATCCTGCATTTTCTCTACCGCAAAACCTTTATTCCCTTTTCTGACCAGAAATCCTTTGACCTGGTTGTCATCTACATCCCTTGCCCAGATAATCGTTACGTCCGAAAAAGTAGAATTACCTATCCATTTTTTCTGACCGTTCAGAATCCATTTACTCCCTTGCCTTTTAGCTGTAGTGGTCAGACCTCCCGCAGCTGCAGAGCCGACTTCGGGTTCCGTTAAGCCAAAAGCACCAATGATCTTCATCTTCTGCATATCAGGCAGCCATTCCTGCTTTTGAGCTTCTGAGCCTAAAAGATAGATAGAACCCATCGCCAGGCCACTTTGAACGCCAAAAAAGGTAGACATGGAAGTATCTATCCTGGCCATTTCCATTGCTAACATCCCTTCCATGACATTTGATTTACCGGGGCAGCCATACCCCTGGTAAGTCAGCCCGCAAATATTCAGTTCTGCAATTTTAGGGATCAGCTCAAACGGAAACTCTGCCTTCAGCCAGTATTCATTGACCAGCGGTTTAACTTCTTTCTCTAAAAATGCACGGACTTTTAATTGTAATGCGCGATCTTCTTCGTTTAATGCGGTATCTCCCAAATGATAGAAATCTCCGTTAATAGGTGGAAGCTCTTTCTTTTTATGCGGAGTCCCCAGCATTTTCATTAAGCCGGAAAGCTGGGTTTCATCCAGGCCGGCTACTGAATCCACTATCTTTTTAAGATCTACTTTTTTTGATAACGCATCCAGTTTTTCGAGATCCACACTCTGAAATAGTGTGTACGCATTTTTTATTTTAGAGAATATACCGGCCATAGTTAAAGCTGTGTTAGGTTGAGTTTAAAAATTGCTTAAATTCAGGAGGCTAAACAATTTACCATGCTGAATTTAAACAACTTATTAACAGAACAACAGCTAACAGCCGATTTTGTTCCCTAACGCAGTTCGAAAAGGTTATCTACGCCCAGAAGTTTGTGTGAAGTAAAGCCTTCAGCATAAGTCGCACCGATAGGTTTTCCCATTTCTCTGGCTCTTGCAATTACACTTTCAAAAAATTCAGGAGAGGAAATGTAAGTTGCAGGGCCGTCAAGCTCTGGATTTTTATTAAGCTCAGGACTATGGAACTGAGTTTTAAAAGCTTTGATCGAATTGATCTTCGTTTCTATATAGGGTGTAATATCTATAATCACATCAGGCTTGATATAGGTATCCTGGATGTACTGAAGAAATAAACGTGGTCGCCATGCTTGTTGAGCCACGCCGTTGTCTATGGTTTCCACTTTAGGCAAACCAGACAGGAAACAAGAATCGCTTGCTAAAGAGGCGGCTCTTCCATGGTCAGGATGGCGGTCACGTATCGCATTACCTAAAACAATCTCAGGCTGATATTTACGGATCATCCGGATCACTTCCAGTTGATGTGCTTCATCATTTTTGAAAAACCCGTCTTTGAACCTTAAGTTTTCCCGGGCATGCAAACCTAATATTTTTGCGGAATCTGCAGCTTCCTGATCACGGGTTTCCGCTGTTCCGCGGGTTCCTAATTCTCCCCTGGTAAAATCAACTATCCCTACTTTTTTGCCTTGGGCAATATGTTTTAAAATTGTTCCTGAACAGCCTAGTTCTGCATCATCAGGGTGTACAGCTAATACTAATATATCTAACTTCATTGTTTTGTTTTATGATTGATGAGCGTTTGCTCACCGCTTTAAAGCAGGCGTTGAATTTTCTTTCTGACCTTGGAAGATAACGGTTTGGTAAACGGGAAAAAGTAATCCACTACTTCACCGTTTTTATTGATCAGGTATTTATGAAAATTCCACCTTGGTGTAGATTTAATATGACCATTGAGGTCTTTATTACTCAGAAATTTATAGATTGGGTTTGCTTGTGAGCCTCTGACCATGATTTTTTCAAATACAGGGAATTTCACGCCGTAGTTGACTTCACAAAATTCATAGATTGCGGTTCCAACTAAGGGTTCCTGCCCGCCGAAGTCATTGGAAGGGAAACCCAGAACTTCAAATTCTTCGTGATTTAATGAGTCTCTGAGTTCCTGAAGTTCTTTTAATTGAGGCGCGAATCCACAGGCCGAAGCAATATTTACGATCAGAAGTACTTTACCTTTATAGTCTGCTAATTTTTTATCTTTTCCATCGATTAGTTTTGCATTAAACTGGTAAATACTTTGAGGGTTTTCTTCCATGTTTATTGATGATAAAACCCTGAAGACTGAATAATAGACTCTATATCTCTTTCTTCTTCAGCGTTATAAGTGCTTTTTAAATTATGGCCTACTACTCTTGCAACAGACTGGTAAATAAAGGCTTTTACACCTCCTTGTGTTTCTTTAACAATTTCGTAAGTGGTACGCCCTACTTCTCTGTCAATTAACTTGGTGAGAATCTGTCCCTGTGTAATAGTCAGTTCTTTGATCTCTGTATTAAACATTTTTTTGATTTCTGCATCGCAGGCTTTTACGAGCTTTTTATGCTCTTTGCGATCCGTGGTTACGGCAAGGTCACGCTCCAGTTGCTCATATCTTCTTTTTGCAAAAAGGGCATAAGGCATAACTTTTAGTACATTGTAACGGAGCCTGTTATAGGCGGCACGGTCTGCCGGAGTTTTAAAAATTCTGGCACCGTATATAACTACCTCATTCAGAGGTATCCACGGTATCATTTCACCGTCTTCGTTCGTAGAAGCTACTCTGATGGTATCATTTTTGCCTTTGACAGGAAACTTCACGGGCACAGAACTTTCCTGCGCCTTTAGTTCACCTACGGCAATAATGACAAATAACAGAATAAATAAACTGCAAAATTTCATAAATTTATACTCCCACGAAGTTAAAGCAAATTTAATACATTAGGTTTATAACTAAATCTAATATATTCTTAAACGATAAACAAGCTATAATTATTACGAAAATAATACAAATGAAGAATACCTTAGTGATTGATTTAGAAGCGGAAAAGCAAGAAATCCTGAAGAGATACCGTGCCCTCTTGCGTGCCTGTAAGCCAACATTACAAAAAGGAGATAAAAAAGAAATCAGAAAAGCATTCGATATGGCCCTTGAAAGTCATAAAGATATGCGCAGAAAATCTGGTGAACCTTATATTTATCACCCAATTGCTGTGGCCCAAATCGCTGCTGAGGAAATCGGGCTCGGAACTACATCCATCGTCTGTGCGCTATTGCATGACGTGGTTGAAGATACAGAGATTACACTCGAAGATATTGAGAGAGAGTTTGGAAAGAAAACTGCCAAGATCATTGATGGCCTGACTAAAATAGCAGGTGTTTTTGATTATAACAGCTCTTTACAAGCCGAAAACTTCAGGAAAATGCTGCTGACCCTGGCGGATGATGTAAGGGTAATTTTAATAAAACTGGCAGATCGCCTGCATAATATGCGGACGATGGACTTCATGCCAAGGCACAAGCAGCTCAAAATTGCCTCTGAGACAATTTACCTGTATGCTCCTTTAGCACACAGGCTGGGCCTGTATGCCATAAAATCTGAGCTGGAAGATCTTTCCATGAAATATCTCGAGCCGGATACTTATAAATTTATTGCAACCAAACTGAATGAGAAAAAGGCAGAACGCACGCTGTTTGTGAAACATTTCGTTGATCCGATCAATGAAATATTAGCGGAACAGGGTTTTGTGGCGAGTATTTATGGCCGGCCAAAGTCTATCCATTCGATCTGGAATAAAATGAAAAAGAAGAACATTCCTTTTGAGGAAGTGTATGATCTTTTTGCCATCCGGATTATTCTGGACAGCTCCCCTGAACATGAGAAAGCTGATTGCTGGAAGGCTTATTCTATCGTGACCGATTTATACCGCCCCAATCCGGACCGTTTACGCGACTGGGTATCTTCTCCAAAAGGAAACGGGTATGAATCTTTACATACTACAGTGATGGGGCCAAAAGGCCAGTGGGTTGAGGTACAGATCCGTACGCAGCGCATGAATGAAATTGCTGAGAAAGGTTTTGCAGCACACTGGAAATATAAAGAGTCGAGCAATGACAACGGGCTTGATCAGTGGATTTTGAAAGTGAGAGAAATGCTGAACAATCCGGAGGCTAATGCACTGGATTTCCTGGACGATTTCAAGATGAACCTATTTTCGGATGAGATCTTCATCTTTACCCCAAAGGGAGCATTGATCCAATTACCACTGGGTGCAACTGCGCTGGATTTTGCTTTTGAGATCCATACCGATGTAGGTGCCAAATGTATTGGTGCGAAGGTAAACCATAAACTCGTACCGCTTTCTTATAAACTGCAAAATGGTGACCAGGTAGAGATCATAACTTCTGGTAAACAGGTTCCTAAGGAAGACTGGCTGAACATTGTAGTGACCGCAAAAGCGAAATCAAAAATCAAGTCTTCCCTTAAAGAAGAGAAAAGAAAGATTGCTGAGGGCGGTAAAGAAACACTGGAACGCAAACTGAAATCTTTAAAGATTACCTACAATACCGATAACCTGAATAAGCTGAGTTATTTTTTCAAGCTGACTTCTACGCAGGAACTTTTTATTGCTGTGGCTACCGGAAAGATCGAATTGAAGGATCTGAAGGAATATGTGGCGAGCGAAAAGGAAATTGAAAACAGGGGTATTGAGCGCAATGACGGACAGCAGATTGAAGCTTTACTGAGTAAGGTAAAAGGCCCTGAGTCTGATATTTTACTGATTGGTGAAGATCTGCAGAAAATCGATTATACGCTTGCTGCTTGTTGTAATCCTATTCCTGGTGATGATGTGTTTGGTTTTGTTACCGTTAGTGAGGGAATTAAAATACACCGGACCAATTGTCCGAATGCTGCACAGCTGATGGCCAATTATGGTTACCGTGTTGTGAAGGCAAAATGGAACAAACAACAGGAACTGACCTTTTTGACCGGGCTGCATATTATCGGAATTGATGATGTAGGGCTGATTAACAATATTACCAAAGTAATTTCTGGTGATTTTAAGGTGAATATGCGTTCTATTACCGTGGACACGGATAATGGTATTTTTGATGGTTCGATTATGATCTTTGTGAATGATAAAGAGCATCTGGATAACCTGATTAAAAATCTTTTGGAAGTCAAAGGGGTAACGGGTGTAACACGTTTCGACGCTTAAAATTGATTATACTATAAAAACTGTTTTAAGTTTATCTGTTTAAATTGCTTATGAGTCAAAATGAAGCAATAAACAGATAAATTTTAAACAGTTTCATCGCGTTCTATATAAAAAATGATACCTTTGAGAGGAGTTTTAAAACTATGTCTACAAACCATAACAGCGAGTTGGTTAGAAAAATATTCGAAGCTTATCTCGAAAATAAAAGTCTGAGAAAAACGCCTGAGCGTTTTGCCATCTTAGAAGAAATCTATTCCAGGGATGATCATTTCGATGTAGAGACGCTCTACATCCATATGAAAAATCAGAAATACAGAGTGAGCAGGGCTACCGTGTACAATACACTGGAGTTGCTTGTTTCCTGTGATCTGGTGACTAAACATCAGTTTGGGAAAAACATGGCCCAGTTCGAAAAATCGTACGGCTACCATCAGCATGATCATGTAATTTGTATTGATTGTGGTAAAGTTGTTGAATTCTGTGATCCAAGGATCCACCAGATTCAGAGCATGGTAGGTGACCTGCTGAAATTCGAAATCAAACATCACTCTTTAAACTTATATGGCAGCTGCTTTGACTGTTCAGCTAAAGCATCCATTAAACAAAAAGAGGATATTAAACACGCAAGTTAAACAACACAATTATAATCTTTTCTTAAATTAAAATAATGACGCAAGTAGACGTGCTTCTTGGCCTGCAATGGGGCGATGAGGGCAAAGGAAAAATTGTTGACGTATTATGTCCGCAATATGATTTGATAGCTCGTTTTCAAGGCGGACCGAATGCCGGCCACACCTTAGAGTTTGATGGCAAAAAGTTTGTTTTAAATACTATTCCATCTGGTATTTTCAACAAAGACACCATGAATTTGATTGGTAATGGTGTGGTGGTCGATCCCATCATTTTAAAAAGAGAATTAGATAACCTGAAAACTGCTGGTCATGATCCTGTTGCCAATGGCAAACTGGTGATCGCACGTAAAGCACATCTGATTCTTCCTACTCACCAGCTTTTAGACGCTGCAAATGAGCAGAAAATGGGTAAAGATAAAATCGGTTCTACCCTTAAAGGTATTGGCCCGACTTATATGGATAAAACCGGACGTAATGGTTTACGTGTTGGGGATACTACTTTACCTGATTTCAAAGAGCGTTACAATAAACTGGTTACTAAACACAAGGAATTACTTTCTCATTATAACTTTGAGTATGACCTGACAGAAAAAGAAGCTGCTTTCTTCGAGGCTATTGAGTTTATCAAAACTATTCCTCATGTAGACAGCGAGCACTTTGTAAACGGTTACCTTAAGGAAGGCAAAAAAGTTCTTGCTGAAGGTGCACAGGGAACATTACTGGATATTGATTTCGGTTCTTATCCTTTCGTAACTTCTTCCAATACAACAACTGCCGGTGCTTGTACTGGTTTAGGTATTGCGCCAAACAAAATCGGAAGTGTGATCGGAATTTTCAAAGCTTACTGCACACGTGTAGGAAGCGGCCCGTTCCCTACTGAACTGGAAGATGAAGTAGGTGAAAACCTGCGTCAGGTAGGACACGAATTCGGTGCAACTACTGGAAGACCACGCCGTTGCGGATGGATCGACCTTCCTGCTTTAAAATATGCAATCATGTTGAATGGTGTGACTGAAATGGTCATGACTAAAGCTGATGTATTGAGTGGATTTGATACTATTTATGCTTGTACGCATTATGAGCACAATGGCGAAAAGATTGATTACATGCCGTATGACATCATCACGATCAAACCAAACCCGGTTCTGAAAGAAATTGAAGGATGGAAAACTGACATTACTAAAATCACTGAAGTTGATCAGATTCCTGCTCAGCTTGCTTCTTATATCGCTTTCTTAGAAAAAGAATTAGAAGTACCGGTAAGATACCTTTCTGTAGGTCCGGACAGAGTACAAACATTGATTCTTCCTTAAGAAATCAATTCATATATAAAAGGCGGCCTGGTGCCGCCTTTTTTTATTTAGGCATGATTTAATACCAATTTTTAATCCCATGAACTCCCAGGAACTAATTTCATTTAAACAGAAAGCTTTACAATGGGCAAATCAATTTGAGGTCTGCTGTTGTTTTGATTCAAATGAATACACTGATCCTTATTCCAAATATGACTTTCTGCTTGCCGCAGGTACTGAGCACCAGCTGAACGTCCCAACAGGAAACGCTTTTAAGGCGCTGAAAACATTTGCTCAGGCTCATCCGGGCTGGTTGTTCGGTTTATTAAGCTATGACCTTAAAAACGAGATAGAAGAGCTGAATTCCGGCAAAGAAAACAAACTTGATTTTCCGGATCTTTTCTTTTTTGCACCAAAATATCTGATTGCGGTTAGCAATGGCCGTATTGAAGTACTGGCAGGGCCATCCGATTTACTGGAAACCATTCATGGAATTAAGCAACATGCCGTAACTTCTGCTCCTGTTTTGCAACTGGAACCCAAAATGGACAGGGTGACTTATCTGGCTAAGGTTAATGAATTGAGAGATCACATTGCAAGGGGTGATATTTATGAGGTTAATTTCTGCCAGGAGTTCTTTGCGGAAAATGCCGCTATTGACCCTTATGAGGTCTACCTCAATTTAAATAAACTATCCCCTACCCCATTTTCAGGCTTCTTTAAAGTGGATCACAAGTATATCCTTTCGGCAAGTCCTGAGCGGTTTTTATGCAAACGCGGAAACGTGTTAACTTCCCAGCCGATCAAAGGGACTGCCAAACGCAGCCCCGATGTTCAGGAAGACGAGCAGATTAAGATTGCTTTAAAAAACAACATTAAAGAACAAGCTGAAAATGTAATGATCGTAGATCTGGTCAGAAATGATCTAACTAAAAGTGCAGTATCGGGAACAGTTAAAGTAAAAGAGCTTTTTGGAATTTACAGTTTCCCACAGCTGCATCAGATGATTTCGACCATAAGCTGCCAGCTTAAACCAGAACTGCATCCGGTAGAGGCTATAGAAAATGCTTTTCCGATGGGTTCTATGACAGGCGCTCCGAAAGTAAGGGCAATGGAATTGATAGAGGATACAGAGTGCAGCAGAAGAGGGATTTACTCTGGTGCTTTTGGATATTTTGATCCTGAAGGGGATTTTGATTTCAATGTGGTGATCCGCAGCATCCTGTACAATGAGCAAAAGAAATATTTATCTTTTCAAGTGGGCGGAGCAATAACTTTCGCTTCTTCTGCAGAGGCTGAATATGAAGAATGTATGCTGAAAGCTTCAGCAATGATTAAAACGTTAAAAGGATCGCATTAGCGATCCTTTTATAGAACTTGACAAGAAGATTGCCCTTCTGATTACCTGATTGGCTTTCCCGTAGGAGAGTTAAAATATCTTTGTGCTTCAGGCAAATCTCTTTGAATCTGTGCAATCCTTGTGCCATCGGCAGGGTGTGTACTTAAAAATTCAGGTGGTTTCTGTGAACTCTGACTTACAGCAGCCATTCTCTGCCAGAAACTAACTGCGCTTGATGGATTATAACCGGCCATAGACATAAAAATAAGGCCTAAGTGATCGGCTTCTAATTCCTGAGTTCTTGAATTAGGCAGCAAGTAAAACCCTTGTGCACTCACACCATAGATTTTGCTGATTGCAGCTTGTGTAACCTCAGACTGACTACCAGCCGCAGCACCTACTAAACCTCCTAAGCCTTGTGCTAATGCCGCTTTTGAAGCGCGTTCAGAAGAGTGTTGTGCAATTGCATGTGCAATCTCATGGCCCATTACTGTGGCCAGACCTGCATCGTCTTTGGTTACAGGCAAAATACCCGAGTAAACAGCAACTTTACCACCAGGCATACACCATGCGTTTACTTCTTTACTATCAATCAGGTTAAATTCCCAGCGAAAACCCTGGATCTGCGCAGCATAACCATTGGCATTCATATATTTCGTTACTGCTGCCGCGATCTTCTGTCCGATCTGTTTGACCCGCTGGGCATCAGCATTATTTAATATTTTTGTTTTTGGATCTTTTAAAAGTGTAGTATAACTCTGTGCAGCGGCAGTCTGCATTTCACTTTCATTGACAAAACTTATTCTGTTTCTCCCTGACAAGGGAACTGTAGAGCATGCGTAAGTCATAGATACTACAGCAGCAATACCCAGTAACGTTAATTTCTTCATTGGTTTTTAGTTAGTATTTGTTTTCTTTTTAAACAGATACACTTTAGATTCTTTGCCTTTAAGTAAGCGTTCCAGGTTTTTCTGGTGCGTAACCAATATCAGGATGCAAACACACATCCCATACAGAACTTCAGACTTAATTGTGGAATGCAGCACAAAAACAATTCCTAACGGAAAGGTAAATCCTGCACATATAGAGCTTAGAGATACATATTTTGTAACCAGCAGCACGACCACAAAAACAAGAACACAAAGCATAGCAGCCGGGAAGTTAACTGCTAAAATCATTCCAAAAAGCGTAGCGACCCCCTTACCACCCCTGAAACCGGCAAAGATTGGGAACAAATGTCCCATCACAGCAGTTACACCCAGTGCAAGTTCATAATTAACAAATTGCGAAGAGTTGTGTGGCCCGGTTACCGATAGCCCTATAAAATAGGCAAGCTTGGTTGCAGTGTACCCTTTCGCAATATCAATGGTCATGACGGCCATACCTGCTTTTTTACCCAGTACACGGAAAGTATTAGTCGCCCCAGCATTACCGCTGCCGTATTCTCTTACGTCAATACCATAAAATGCCTGCCCGATCCAAACTGCCGTAGGTATAGACCCGCAGAGATAGGCTAAAATAACCGCAGAAATAGAGTAGATAGATATCATACCTTAATAGGCTTTTAAACTCATGTCTAAACTTTTAACTGAGTGGGTCAATGCGCCCATGGAGATAAAATCAACCCCACACGCTGCATATTCAGTTATATTCTCTTCGGTAATCCCACCAGATGCTTCTGTAGTAAATTGATGATCAATCAATTTCACAGCCTGTTTAAGGTCAGCAAAGCTGAAATTATCCAGCATAATCCTATTTACCTTACCTGTATTTAATACCTGGCTCAACTCTTCCAGATTTCTTACTTCAATCTCTATTTCAAGTTTTTTACCGTTAGCTGCAAGATACTGATTTGCGGCCGTAATTGCATTTGAAATTCCACCAGCATAATCCACGTGATTATCTTTGATCAGAATCATATCATACAGACCTATCCGGTGATTTACTCCGCCACCTATTCTAACTGCCCATTTCTCAAGATACCTCATACCAGGGGTAGTTTTTCTGGTGTCCAGAATTTTAGTCTGATAAGGGGAAAGTAATTGCACTACATGGTTAGTCTTAGTTGCAATTCCGCTCATTCGCTGCATGCAGTTCAAAACCAGTCTTTCGGCCAGTAAAATAGAATGAGAGCTGCCAGATACCGTGAAGGCAATATCCCCGTATTTTACTTCGGCCCCATCGTTTAAAAAAACTTCCGTCTGAAGTGTGGAGTCTACTTGCTTGAAAATTTCAAGCGCAAGTTCTATGCCTGCAAGTATACCATCTTCTTTAACCAATAGCTTGGCTTTCCCGGTTGTTCCGGCAGGGATGGTAGACATAGAAGTATGATCGCCATCACCAAGGTCCTCAGTGATCGCATTTTTTATAAATAGGTCTATTAATTTCTTATCCAAAACATGTATTTTAGATCAAAAATAGCATTTTTACCTAAATTTGCATTACTATTTATCGGGTTCAATCCGTAATTCGGTGATAAAAAAGGTGTTAGCTGTTTTTTTCAGCGTAATTGCCACTCTGAATTTCCCGCTTTTTGTGCTCAGGGACAGGATGCCAAACCGATAATTAGGATTGGTATTAATCAGATGCACCACCGTTGAATTCACAGGTGTATTTTTAGTGAAAAAATCCCTGAGTATCTGTTCAGCCTGTGCTTTGGTGTATACATCCTCCTCCTCATTTATAGTCAATTCTACAGATGGAGAGAAATTTTTACTGATCTCTTTTGAATTCGCAGATTTGAATAAGGTCGATATAGCATCAACAATATCTCCTTGAATTAATCCAGGATGGAATAACTGGGTCAAAAAAATCACTGCCGAAAGTATGGGTCTAATCATATTCTAAAGATAACAATTATTCCGCACACAAATTATGCCATTAAAGATTAGTAATTAGCCAATAAGCTATACAAGAGTTTCAAACATCGCAGTAACTTAGTTATTGACCTTTAACCAAATACATATTCAGATGTTAAAAAAATCAGCGATCTTAATTTTCTTTACCCTCACGCTGTTGACGACCACAAAAGCACAAACCAGCAATGCAGCGCGCGGCCAATGGTTTAAAGAGGCCAAATTCGGAATGATGGTGCATTGGGGCCTTTATAGCATTCTTGAAGGAAGCTATAACGGACATACCTTACCAGATACGACTTTAAAACATGCAAACGGATGGTATGCAGAGTGGGCACAGCAAAGACTGGAAGTCCCTGCCAAAGAATACCAGGCATTGGTTAAACAATTTAACCCGGTTAATTTTGATGCGGACAAATGGATATTTGAAGCTAAAAATGCAGGTATGAAATACTTTGTCATCACCGCTAAACATCATGATGGGTTTGCGCTTTGGGATTCGAAGGTTTCGACTTATGATATTGGTAGCACGCCCTATAAAAAAGACATCCTGGGAGAACTGGCCAAAGCCTGTAAAAAGTATGGGCTAAAATTCGGATTTTACTATTCACATTGCGAAGATTGGGAACATCCCGGAGGTGCAACCCCCGAATGGCTGCCACGAAAAACAGACGCACAATTCGAGAAATACTGGAACGAGAAATGTTTACCACAGGTTGCTGAACTTATTCACAACTACAATCCGGACATGTTCTGGTTTGACACCTGGGGTGATGAACAGGAAAAGATATTTATTTCGGATAAAAGACGGGATCAGCTCATTGCCTTAATCAGAAAAGAAAGTCCAAAATGCTTAATTAATGGCCGTATTTCTTACCTCAACCCTGGAGACGATATTGATTTCCTGGAAATGATGGACAATACTTACCCGGAAAAATTACAGACCAGGCCCTGGCAAACTGCCGCGACAATGGTTAATTCCTGGGGATGGCATGCCAAAGATTACAACTGGAAACCTGCGAATGAAATGCTTGGTTATTTAGTGAGTAATGTAGCTAAAGGAGGTAATTACCTGTTAAATGTTGGCCCTAAACCCAATGGAGAAATCCCACTGGCAGCTATTCAGCGCCTGCGTGAAATGGGTGGCTGGCTCACTGCAAACGGAGAAGCAGTTTATGGGGCTTCCCACGTGGATGCTCCGGTTATTCAGGATGTTTACCTGACTCAGAAAACAGGAACTCATGGAGAAAATTATATTTATGCCAGTATTGCAAAACCACTAAGCCAGCTTGTTTTACCCTTCCCTGCATCAGCAATCAAAGACTGTAAATTACTGGAATCGGATATGCCTGTTCAGTTCAGTGCAGCAGCAAATAACCAGGTTTCCCTGCAATTGCCTAAAATACTAGCTGAGCCATGCACAGGAATACAGGTGATAAAAATAACCATGAAGAACTAAATTTCAGGAACGAAGATCAGACGAGTGTATAAATTACAATTAGATGCCGCATCAAAATCAATAAGAGTTATATTTGTTTGACATTATTTATCAGCGAAATATCAATTCAATTTAAATGAATAATAAAAAAGTGATGCTCCTCATTCTTGATGGATGGGGTTACGGAAAACAAGACAACTCAGACGCGGCATATGCAGCAAATACACCTTTCTTTGATTCTTTACTGAAAAACTACCCGAATTCTAAACTGGAAGCATCCGGTGAGGCCGTAGGCTTACCTGCCGGACAAATGGGAAATTCTGAAGTCGGACACATGAATCTTGGTGCAGGAAGAGTAGTTTACCAGGAACTGGGAAGAATTAACAAAGCAATCAGCGATGGCTCTATTAAAACTAATCAGACTTTAGTTGATGCTTTTGATTACGCTAAGAAAAACAACAAAGCTGTTCATTTTATCGGATTAGTGTCTGATGGTGGTGTGCATGCACATATCAATCATTTAAAAGGATTATGTGATGCTGCAAATGATCAGGGGCTGAAAGATGTCTTTATTCATGGCTTTTTAGATGGCAGGGATACAGACCCGAATTCAGGTTTAGGTTTTATTAAAGAACTGGATGCACATTTAAAAACATCTACGGGTAAAATAGCCAGCCTGATTGGCCGTTACTATGCGATGGACAGAGATTCTCGCTGGGAACGTGTTAAACAGGCTTATGATGTAATGACTAAAGGGATTGGTTTGCATACTCAGGAGCCTTTAAAAGCGATTGAACAGTCTTATGCTGAAGGCATTACTGACGAATTTGTGAAACCAATCGTTGTTACCGGAGCAGATCAGCAGCCATTGGCCGTTATTGCCCCTGACGATGTAGTAATCTGTTTCAATTACAGAACAGACCGTGGCAGAGAAATTACTGCTGCCCTGACTCAGAACGACTACCCTGAATTCGAAATGCACAAATTGCCATTGTACTACGTAACAATGACTACTTATGATGAGAATTTTGAAGGTGTAAAAGTTATTTTCACCAAAGATGACCTGACAGAAACTTTAGGAGAAATCTTAGAGAAAAATCATAAAAACCAGATCCGTATTGCGGAAACAGAAAAATATCCTCACGTTACCTTCTTCTTCTCTGGTGGCAGAGAGCTTGCCTTCGAAAACGAAAAGAGACTCATGGTGCCTTCTCCAAAGGTAGCCACTTATGATCTTCAACCAGAAATGAGTGCACAGGGAATTACAGATGCCATTACAAAGGAGCTGGAAACAGGCTGGGCAGATTTTATTTGCCTGAATTTTGCAAACCCGGATATGGTAGGTCATACCGGTGTATTTGAAGCCGTTATTAAAGCTGTGGAAACTGCAGACCGCTGTGCACAGGAAGTAGTTACCAAAGGTCTTGAAAATGGTTACTCTTTCATTATCCTGGCAGATCATGGTAATTCAGAATATATGGTGAACAGAGACGGTTCTGTAAATACTGCGCATACCACTAACCTTGTTCCTTGTATCCTGGTAGGTACTGAATATACTTCCATTGCAGATGGTAAACTAGGTGATATTGCACCTACAATCCTGAAATTAATGGGAATTGAGAAACCTGCGATCATGACAGGAAATTATTTGATATAAATGAAGAAACTGTCATTCCTTTCTTTAAGCATTTTAGTTTTTGCGGCCTGTACTCCTGCAGCGCCCAAAAACCACAATGCGTCTTTGGCTTATTTCGATCTGAAGGATTATATAGCGAAAGAGGCCAAACGTTTAACGGCATTAAACCCTGAGATCGACAAGACAGTTATTGTGAATCAGGCTGCAGAGCGTAAAAAACTGAAGATTGCGGATTGGCCAAAAGAGTTATCCTCTTTTTCTGATGCAGACATTAATAAATCTGCCTGGCAGGGATTGTTTACAGCAGCGAAGGCAAAGGATTCAGAGACGTACCTTTCTGACAATGAGAAAGTGCCTGTAAAGTCACTTACTGTGAGTTACAGGAACGGCAAGATCCATGGCATAAAGCTGCTGATCAGCAATACTAATTCACTGTACACCTCAAATGATACGCTTTCTTATTTTCCTGATAGCTTGTATGAGGTGAAGAAAACCCAGAACATCAAGTTGCTTAAAGGTAAAAGTTATGCAATTACAGGAAGGTTCAAATAGAAACTGCTGAACTTCAAAATAAGTTATCCATAAAAAAAGCCAGAGTATGATGCTCTGGCTTTTTTTATGGATAACTTATTTGTTTTATTTCAAACTTGCCACCTGTGCTTTCACATAGTCTATCAAAGAAATAATATCCTTACGTAATGGCTGCACAGTTAAGACTTTCTGGAAATCTGCAACTGAATTGTTAAACAATACGATACAGGCATCTTTATCTACGCGTTTCTTAATTTTATAAGATTTATAAATTGCATAATCCTTATAAGCTAAACCTCTGTTTTGCAACAATTGGGTATCTTCTTCTCCGTTGATCTCGATTGCTTTACTGAAATCTTTAATTGCTGATTGATAAAATGTCTCCCGCATCTGGTTCAAAGATTCCTTTGGATCGTTGGCCACATTCTGTCTTGCTTTACCTCTATAGTAATAAGCTGAATAGTCAGAAGGTTTTACCGTGATCAGCCTGCTATAGGTTTCAATAGAACTCTCAAAATTACCACATTGAAAATAAGAATATCCGAGCATCTTTAATACGCTTGGATTATTTGGGGTTTTGGCATCAGCTTTTTCTAATTGAGCAACGGCTCCTTTATAATCGCCTTTCATCATTGCCTGCATTCCTAATTTATCGTAACTTCCGCTTTGAGCGAAAGCGGCATTGGCAGAAACAACCAAAAATAGTATAAGCGCTTTTTTAATGTAGTTCATCAAATTTTATTTAATAAAGAATAAAGATATAAAATGATAGGTATTAAGTACCCATAATTTACGTATCATTTATTGATATTTAAAGGGTAAACGTTCAAAAATGGAAAATATGATACACCAGTCAAATAATTTTGCATATTCTGACTTTTTAACAGATAAAAAGCGATATTCAATCTTTGGCACAGGAGTTGAAATTATACCCACCAATATATAATTATAATTTTTATAAGCGGCAGACTGTCACATTGTCGTTTTTTTATTCTAGAAAGGCCTATTAATGAGTATAAAAGATCAGTTTGATTTTGGCAATGCACTACCCATCATAAATGAAGATACGGAATTTTTCCCTTTGATGTCCCAACAGGATGAAGATGAGATGAATAACGAAGAAACCCCTGAGATACTTGCCATACTTCCATTGAGAAATACGGTATTATTTCCTGGAGTTGTCATCCCAATTACCGTTGGAAGAGACAAGTCTATAAAACTGATAAAAGAAGCCTATAAAGGTGACAAAATTATTGGTGTGGTTTCCCAGCTTGATGTATCCATTGAAGATCCAACCTTTGAGCAGTTAAATAAAGTCGGTACTGTAGCACATATTATTAAAATGCTGCAAATGCCTGACGGGAATACAACTGTCATCATCCAGGGAAAACAACGCTTCCGATTAATTGAAGAGGTACAGTCCGAGCCCTATATTAAAGTTACTATCAGTAAATTTAATGAGGCAAAGCATAAAAAAGATAAAGAATTTAAAGCACTGGTAGCTTCTATCAGGGAAATGTCTTCACAGATCATTCAGCTGTCTCCAAATATTCCGAGTGAAGCCGCAATGGCGCTGAAGAATATTGAAAGCACTTCGTTCCTGATCAATTTCATATCTTCTAATATGAATGCAGATGTCAAAGACAAGCAGAAAATGCTTGAAATGGACAATCTCCGGGCAAGGGCTTTAATGGTGATGGAATTATTGACACTCGAACTGCAGATGCTGGAATTGAAAAACCAGATCCAATCTAAAGTACGTGTTGATTTAGATAAACAACAAAGAGACTACTTCTTAAACCAGCAGCTGAAAACAATTCAGGAAGAATTGGGAGGAAACTCTTCAGATCTGGAATATGAAGCCCTTGAAGTCCGTGCGAAGAAGAAAAAATGGTCAGTACAGGTCAAAGATCATTTTGGTAAAGAACTGGAAAAGCTGGGAAGAATGAATCCTGCTGCCCCGGATTATTCTGTACAGATCAACTATCTTGAATTATTGCTTGATTTACCATGGAATGATTTCACTAAAGATAATTTCGATCTTAAACGTGCACAAAGAGTATTAGATAAAGATCACTTCGGACTGGAGAAAGTAAAACAGCGTATTATCGAATATTTAGCTGTTCTAAAGCTGAAACGTGATATGAAAGCACCAATTATCTGTTTGGTAGGCCCTCCGGGAGTTGGTAAAACTTCACTGGGTAAATCAATCGCGAAAGCGCTGAACCGTAAATATGTCCGTATGGCATTAGGTGGTATCAGGGATGAAGCTGAAATCCGCGGACACAGAAAAACTTATATTGGTGCGATGCCAGGCCGTATTATTCAGTCTATCAAAAAAGCAGGTGCTGCTAATCCGGTATTTGTATTGGATGAAATTGACAAAGTAGGTTCTGACTTCAGAGGAGATCCATCTTCTGCCCTGCTTGAAGTATTAGATCCTGAACAAAACAGTGCTTTCAATGATCACTATGTTGAAACTGATTACGATTTGTCCAATGTATTGTTTATCGCTACAGCTAATTCACTAAGTAATATTCAGCCTGCCTTACTGGACCGTATGGAAATCATTGAGGTGAATGGCTATACGATTGAAGAAAAAATAGAGATTGCTAAAAAATATCTTTTACCAAAACAAAAAGAACAGCACGGCATTAAAACAAAAGATATTGTTTTAAAACCAAGTCTGATTGAAAAGGTAATCGAAGACTATACCCGTGAATCAGGTGTTCGTGGATTAGAGAAAAAGATTGGTTCACTGGTTCGTGGCGTAGCAACTAAAATTGCGATGGAAGAAACTTATGATCCGGCCTTAAGCCTGGAAGATGTGGAACGCATTTTAGGTGCGCCTATCTACGACAAAGACTTATACGAAGGGAATGAAGTTGCTGGTGTAGTTACCGGACTGGCCTGGACACAAGTTGGTGGGGACATTCTGTTTATAGAAGCAAGCCTTAGCCCTGGAAAAGGAAAATTAACTTTGACTGGTAACTTAGGTGATGTCATGAAAGAATCGGCTGTTATTGCACTTGCTTACCTCAGGGCACACGCTTCTGTGTTTGGCATAGACAACCAGTTGTTTGATCTTTGGGATATTCATGTACACGTTCCGGCGGGTGCGACCCCTAAAGATGGTCCTTCGGCAGGTATTACCATGCTGACTGCTTTGACTTCTGCATTTACACAACGTAAAGTGAAATCTAATTTAGCGATGACCGGTGAAATTACCCTTCGTGGTAAAGTATTACCAGTTGGTGGAATTAAAGAAAAGATTCTTGCAGCGAAAAGAGCAAATATCAAAGACATTATCTTATGTAAGTCTAACCGCAAAGATATTCTGGAAATTAAAGAAAGTTACATCAAGGATCTTAATTTCCATTACGTAACAGAAATGAAGGAAGTCATTGAACTGGCACTGATGAAAGATCAGGTTAAAGATCCTCAGGACCTGACCATCAAAGTCAAACCAGTAGTTGCAAACTAATTGCGCAGATAAATTTTAACTCTTATATTTAAAGCTCCGGAATAACCGGGGCTTTATTTTTTTATAATCCACATGAAGTACACCGGATATTCAATCCTATTCATTTTATTGTTCTGCTCTTCCTTTGCTTATTCACAATCTTTTAAAAATGAGGTTGGTTTCAAAAGTGATAACGATTCTTACCTGGGGCAAGGCTCCGACCGTTATTATACGAACGGATTGTTTCTATACTTCCGTCACGCCACAGACCAGTCAAAGTTAAAAGCCGGACTGGAAAAGAAAACCTATGAAATCAGTGTTGGACAAATGATGTTTAATCCTTATTCCGGATATGCACCCGATCCCGCTACACAAGATCGTCCTTTTGCAGGATACTTATATGTTGGCGGAACCATGAACTGGTTTTATAGCGACGAAAGCATCATCACTGCAAGCGCACAGATCGGAACAACCGGGAAGAATTCTCTGGGTGAAGCCGGTCAGAAATTATTACATAAAACATTCGGCTTCTATGACGTTGGCGGATGGGATTACCAGATTAAAAACGAGCTGGCTATTAACCTTTCTGCACAGTATACGAAACTACTGACACGTACCGCAGGAAATGCAGTTGAATTATCTTTTGAGGGTTATGCAAACCTGGGAACAACTTTTAGTGGTGCAGGTGCAGGATTACTATTCAGAACAGGTAACCTGAACCAGCTCTTTAATTCTGCTTATACACATGCAGCTATCGGCAACAATGCCAAAACAAAATCACTGGTTAAAAGAGAAATGTTTTTCTATGCTAAACCCCAGTTAAATGTGGTGGCTTATGATGCGACTATCGAAGGAAGTATGTTTAACAACAACAGCCCGGTAACTTTTGGTCAGAAACCTGTTGTATTTGCACAGCAATTGGGAATAGATTACAGTGTGGATCGTTTCACTGCAGATTTTGGTGTGATCTTTAAAACGAAGGAAGTTAAAAGTGTGGCCAGAGCACATCAGTGGGGATCAGTTACGGTGTCTTACAGGTTCAGGTAGTACAAGTATTATTTAACCTTCACCGAACGTATTATAAACTAATTGAGCCAGGCATCCATACCTGGCTTTTTTCTGTTCTCTTTTTTCACAGCAATTGATTTCTTGTCACTTTTCCTTCTCAGGATTACACTTTTCGGCGTGTGTGTCGGTTTCCTTTTCTTATCTACATGAAGACCGGTTTTCAACAGCGTCATCAATTTGATAATGCTTTGCTCTTTATTCACCAGCTGGCTTCTGTCTTCCTGAGACACTACATGCAGATTACCTTCCGTGTCAATCCGGTTAGCAAGGCGTTCTGCAAGCAATAGCTTCTCTGCGGCAGTGAAAAATTCCGCAGACTCCACATGAAGAATTACCTCTACCTTACTGGAAACCTTGTTAACATTCTGCCCGCCCTTGCCTCCACTCCTGGAAGTTTTAAAGGTGAGCGATTTAACGAGTTCTTTTTTATCTTTATACATAAGCGCAAAAATAATTCTTTTTCTGTAATAGTATTTTAAAAAACCCTCAAAACAGTATATTTGCATCCATATGAGAAAAAATGTAGTTGTGGCCATTGATGGTTATTCTTCATGCGGTAAAAGTACGCTGGCAAAAGCACTGGCTAAAACATTTGGTTTTATCTATATTGATAGTGGTGCAATGTACAGAGCGGTAACTTTATATTTTATACGCAATCATACCAATGTGAATGATGAAGCAGCAGTTGTTGATGCCCTTCAGCACATTGAACTGAACTTCCATTCCAGAGATTATGAATCGCACATTACTTTAAATGGCGAAGAAGTTTCGGAGGAAATCAGGCAAATGCCGGTTTCTGAAACTGTCAGTGAAATCTCAGCACTGAAACAGGTCCGTAAGGAAATGGTGAAGCAGCAGCAGCGCATGGGCAAGTCTAAAAACATCGTGATGGATGGACGTGATATAGGGACAACAGTATTTCCTGATGCACAGGTTAAACTTTTCATGACAGCAGATCCTAAAGTCAGAGCAGAAAGAAGATTCAAAGAATTACAAAGTAAAGGTGATACAACAACGTCTCTGGAAGATGTTTTTGAGAATCTTGCACACCGTGATTATGCGGATACGACAAGAAAAGAAAGTCCGCTCATCCGTGCTGAAGATGCTATTATTCTGGACAATACGGAAATCACCCCGGCAGAACAGCTTGAATTCGCATTAAATAAAGTTACCCCATACATTCCGCAACTGGCCTGAAAGCGGAATCCGGGGAATTAATGCCCGATTGTCATTCAAAATACATATTAAACAAGGCAAACTGTTCAAAATCAACAACATTTATTAAAAAATTCTTTCTTTAAAAATATTAATTTCTATCTTTGCAATCCCTAAAGGGAAAAGGAGATTAAATGATTAATGGCAAAAAAACAAGTAGCAGAAAAAGAATTAGAGGCTAAAAAAGCCGAATTACAAGGTGCAGACGCTCGTCTGACTGAAAAAGAAACCATTGAATCTGAAGCAGATTCATTGTCGATCGAACAGATCAAATCATCACTAGCAACACCAGATCAGGATTTTGACTGGGATGCAGACGATAAAGCTTTCGGAAAATACTCTGACGAAGACCGTAAAAAGTTTGAAGACATGTATACCGATACTTTCAATCAAATCAACCAGGGTGAAATTATCAGCGGTATTGTTGTATCTATCAACAATAAAGACGTTGTATTAAACGTAGGATTTAAATCTGACGGTTTAGTATCAACTTCTGAATTCCGTGATACACCTGATTTGAAAATCGGTGACACAGTTGATGTATTTGTTGAAGCTCCGGAAGACGCAAATGGTCAATTGATTTTATCTCGTAAAAGAGCTAAAACTCAGAGATCTTGGGAATCTATCAACGAAGCCCTTGACAATGACAGAATCATCAACGGATTTGTTAAAAGCCGTACTAAAGGTGGTCTTATCGTTGACATCATGGGTGTTGAAGCTTTCTTACCTGGTTCTCAGATCGACATCAAACCGATCCGTGATTACGATGTTTATGTAGGTAAAACAATGGAATTCAAAGTTGTGAAAATCAACCACGAATTTAAAAACGTTGTCGTATCACACAAAATCTTAATCGAAGACGATTTAGAAAGTCAAAAAGTTGAGATCGTATCTAAACTTGAAAAAGGTCAGGTATTAGAAGGTACTGTTAAAAACATTACTGACTTCGGTGTATTCATCGATTTAGGTGGTGTTGACGGTTTACTTCACATTACTGATATTTCCTGGGGCCGCATAGAGCATCCAAAAGAAGTATTGAGCTTAGATGAGAAAATCAACGTTGTTGTTCTTGACTTTGATGACGAGAAAAAACGTATCGCATTAGGCTTAAAACAATTAACTCCACACCCATGGGAAAGTTTAGATACTAACCTTGTTGTTGGATCTAAAGTTAAAGGTAAAATCGTTACTGTAGCTGATTACGGTGCATTCTTAGAAATCATTCCTGGCGTTGAAGGTTTAATTCACGTTTCAGAAATGTCTTGGTCACAAAACTTACGCAGCCCACAGGAATTCTTGAAAGTTAGCGATGAAATCGAAGCTGAAGTATTAACTTTAGACAGAGACGAACGCAAAATGAGCTTAGGTATTAAGCAATTAACGCAAGATCCATGGCAAAATGTTGCTGAAAGATACCCTATCGGAAGCAAACATACTGCTGTAGTTAAAAACATGACTAACTTCGGTGTATTCGTGGAAATTGAAGAAGGTATTGATGGATTAATCCATATCTCTGATCTTTCATGGTCTAAAAAAGTTAACCACCCTAACGAATTCACTAAAGTTGGTGATACATTAGACGTAGTTGTTTTAGAATTAGACGTTGATAGCCGTAAATTAAGCTTAGGTCATAAACAATTAGAAGAAAACCCTTGGGATACTTTTGAAACTATCTTTACGTTAGATTCAATTCACCAGGGAACTGTTGTTAAAGTAACTGATAAAGGCGCTGTTATTGCTTTACCATATGGTGTAGAAGGATTCGTTCCAACTAAACACATGGCTAAAGAAGATGGTACTACTATCAAAGCTGAAGAAACTAATGATTTCAAAATCATTGAGTTTAACAAAGATGCTAAACGTATCGTTGTTTCTCACGCCCGTATCTGGGAAGAGGCTAAAGCTGAAGTTGCTGCTGAAGAAAGAGCTACTAAGAAAAAAGATGCTAAAGCTTCAAGCAATGCAGTTAAAAAAGTTAAAGATTCAGTTGAGAAATCAACTCTTGGTGATCTAGGTGTTCTTGCACAATTGAAAGAGCAAATGGAAGGCGAAGAAAGCAAAAACAAAGCTAAATAATCTTCAGGCTTATATAATAGAAAGAGGGTGTCCAAAAGGCACCCTCTTTTTTTATGCGGTAAATTTTTGAGGTCAAATCTTAGAATAGGGTTCCCTGGTATAAATTACAGGAACTTAGCTTTCAATTCAGCGGTAGGCACCATACAGCTCTCCTCTCTGCCCCAGATGGAATACCTGCGCTTTGCGATCTGATTGTAAACGAAGTCGCGGATAAAAGCTGGAACAAGTATAAAAACATATAACAATGGCCAGCCGCCACTCAAATGCCTCGCAATACGCAGCGCAGCTGTGGAGCGTTGATAAACCCTCCCATTCTCTAACAGAATAATACTGCTGAGCTCACTGAGGGATAAACCAAATGGTCCGAGGTATTGCTGTGTAATATCGCTCTGTAAGGCAGCAAACCTGAACCTGTCTTTTTTATCTCTCTTGATGACGAATTTAACAGAGCCTGCACATAAATTACAAACACCGTCAAAGAATATTATAGCATGCTGCATAGTGCAATTTAGTGAATTAGCGAGGGGTTTAAGCACTTTCTTGCTTCTAATTAATAGTAACGGAAATTCGCGTTAATAATTGCGAAATTCTTAGTCAGATAAATTATATTCCCGATTCATTTTAACAAATACCTCAAATTATCCAGAAAAAGAACGTTCTGAAATAATCTCATGAAAATAATAGGCATCCGCAAATAATTTCCTCATAGCAATCAGGCAATTAGCATTATTTTACAATTAAAACGCCGAAGCTCATTGAAATTAATTAAAATTGCGGGTATATAATTCAATCCGATTTTTTATATTTGCCTAATCAATTTGTCAATGCAAAAGAGAACCCTGCTAGACGGTAAAAAATTCCAAATCACAATTAAGAGACTTTGTCATCAATTAATTGAGAATCACAACGATTTTTCTAATACCGTACTCATTGGTATACAGCCCCGCGGCAGTTACTTCGCAGACAGAATCAAACAGGAACTTTCAGAAACCCTTAAAAACAAGAATATCAGAAAAGGTAATCTTGACATCACTTTCTTCAGAGACGACTTCAGAAGAAAGGACGGGCTTGTTTCCGCCAACAGCAATACTATAGATTTTATCATTGAAGACTGTAATGTCATTCTGATCGATGATGTGCTCTGGACAGGCCGGACCATCAGGGCTGCACTGGATGCGTTGCTTGCTTTTGGCAGGCCGGCCAAAGTGGAACTACTGGTACTCATTGACAGAAGGTTTTCAAGACATGTACCTATTGAACCTGATTATATCGGGCAGCAGGTAGACAGTCTGGATTCCCAGATGGTAAAAGTGAGCTGGAAAGAAACAGAAGGAGAAGACAAAGTAATATTATTATCAGACCGAAATAAATAAGAAATGGCAGCAGAAAAACTATCAACACGACATCTTTTAGGCATTAAAGATATTACCCTGAATGATATTGAATTGATTTTTGAGACTGCAGATAATTTCAAGGGAGTGATTAACAGAACAATCAAAAAAGTCCCTTCACTGCGTGATATTACCATTGCGAATATCTTCTTCGAGAACTCAACAAGAACCAAACTATCCTTCGAACTGGCAGAAAAGAGACTTTCTGCAGATGTGATCAATTTCGCAGCTTCCTCCTCTTCGGTGAGCAAAGGAGAAACCCTGATTGATACTGTAAACAATATCCTGGCCATGAAAGTGGATATGGTAGTCATGAGACATCCATACGCAGGCGCAGGAGTTTTTCTGAGCAAACATATCAACGCACAGATTGTAAACGCCGGAGACGGTGCGCATGAGCACCCTACACAGGCATTACTGGACGCTTACTCGATCCGCGAGAAATTAGGTGAGGTAAGAGGTAAGAAAGTTGTGATTGTCGGAGACATCCTGCACTCCAGAGTTGCGATCTCTAATATCCTGTGCCTGCAAAAGCTGGGCGCGGAAGTGATGGTTTGCGGACCGACTACCTTAATCCCGAAACATATTGCCAGCCTGGGCGTAAAAGTTGAACATGATCTGATCAAAGCACTGAACTGGTGCGATGTGGCCAATATGCTGCGTATTCAGCTGGAAAGACAAGACATCAAATACTTCCCTTCTTTAAGAGAATATGCGATGATGTACGGCCTGAACAAACAGATTCTGGACAACCTGGATAAAGAAATCATTGTGATGCACCCGGGCCCTATTAACCGGGGTGTGGAGATTACAAGTGATGTCGCTGACAGTAAACAATCGATCATTTTAGACCAGGTAGAAAATGGAGTGGCCATCCGGATGGCTGTACTTTATCTGCTTGCTTCTCAGAGAGATTAGTCTTCAGATCCTTTCTTTTATAACATTCCTGCTGAATTAACGTTAAACAGTGTTATCAACACTTGTTAACTTCTTATGTTAATAAGACACGTTACAATAATTATATTAGCAGCAACCATATTTGAAATCATTGCAACCATCATGAGTTTATCGCGCTTTAAATCGTGGTAGCCCATGGTAGTTTCATAACCGCTTAAAGAAATAAAACACCAATGAAGAAAAAATACTTTTTTATTCCGCTTTTATTAGCTGGTAACCTTACCGCAGGTTATGCGCAGGTAAGTGCGTTAGTAAACCTCAATAAAAACTATCAGACGGGCCTTGAATTGCTTCAAAACGAAAAGTATGTCGCAGCAGCCCAGCAATTCAGATTGGTTGAACAGCTAAGACAAAAACCCGGAACAGCTCAGGAAAGCAACGCTGAACTTTCTTTACTGAAAGAGAACGCAAAGTTTTATGCCGCTGTCTGTGCTTTGGAATTGGGTAACCGCGACGCAGAAAGCCTGTTTCAAACCTTCATTAAAGATTATCCTTTAAACCCGAATACTAAATTAGCTTACTTCCACGTAGGTAAATCTTACTTCGCACAAAAGAACTATCAGAAAGCATTGGACTGGTTTGAAAAAACTGACCCTTCTACCCTTTCTCAGAAACAAAGAACAGAATACCAGTTCAAACAAGCTTATTCTTATTTCGAACTGAAAAACACAGAAAAAGCAGAGCCTTTATTTGAAGCAGTAAAAAAAGTGGACGGTCCTTTCCAGGAAAGTGCAACTTATTATTTCGCTTATATCAATTACCTGAATAAAGAATATAAAACAGCCCTGAGTAATTTTGAAAAACTGAAAGGTTCTAAAACTTACGAAGCAAGTTATCCTTATTATATCACTTCGATGTATTACCTGGATGAGCGTTATGATGATGTCATCAGTTACGCTGTTCCCATCTTAAAAAATACGAAACAACAATTTGAAGCAGAAATGCTGAGTTTGATTGCGGCTTCCTATTTTGCGAAATCTGACTATAAAAATGCAGCACTGTATTTCAGTGATTTTTATACCAAAAGCGGCAATACTAAAACTAAAAACAATCTCTTTATCTATCAGTACGGTTACTCCCTGTTTGAATTAGGGATGTACAGAGAATCTGTAGGTATATTAGAGCAGTTAACTACGGATGATGTGTATCTGCAAAGCGGAATGCACACTTTAGGACGTGCTTTCATTAAACTGGGCGACAAATCAAAAGCAAGAAGCGCTTTCTTCAGGGCATCACGTCTTGAATTTGATAAAGTAACTCAGGAAGATGCCTGGATCAATTATGCAAGATTAAGTTATGAACTTGATTTCAATCAGCAGGCACTGGAATCTACACAGAGCTTCTTAAAGCAATTCCCTTCTTCCCGCAAAATCAACGATGCTAAAACTTTATTGGGTGAGATTCTTTTGACCAGTAAAAACTACCAGGCAGCGATTGATATTTTAGAACCTATTCAGAATAAATCACCAGAAGCACTGGAAGCTTACCAGAAGGTATTATACTTCAGAGGTCTGGAATTCTATAATGAACGTGCTTTCCCGAACGGACTTTCGATGTTTCAGCGTTCCAATGCAATCCCTAATGATGCTGAAATTCACGCATTGAGTACTTACTGGATGGCAGAAGCGATGTATGAATTACGCAAGTATGGAGAAGCAGTCAGAACATTTGAGAAGTTCCTTGCGATGCCTGATGCAGAGAAAACCAAAGTATACAACTTTGCAAATTATGCTTTGGCTTATGCAGCCTTCGAAGATGAGAAATATGCAAAAGCGGCTACTTATTTCGAGCGCTTCCTGAATGGAAATGATAAAGACAAAAACACCGTAGTTGATGCGACTATGCGTTTAGCGGATTCTTATTTCGTGAGCAAAAGTTACGGCAATGCTTTAACGTACTATAACAGAATCATCACCAACAGATCTACTGGTGAAGATTATGCTTTGTTCCAGAGAGGAATGATCCAGGGACTACAGGGACAGGATGATACCAAGATTGCTACAATGGGCAGCTTGTTACAACAATTCCCTTCTTCAAACTATGCGGATGATGCAGGTTTTGAAATTGCCTATACTTACTTCAATAAAGGTGATCTGGACAAATCAAAAACTGACCTGACTGCATTAATCAGTAAATATCCAAACAGCAGTTATGTGCCAAGGGCATTGGTTACCATCGGACTGGTACAATATAACCAGGATAAAGATGAAGAAGCATTAGCATCCTTCAAGAAAGTAATCAATGATTACGCGAGTACTGAAGAAGCTAAACAAGCTTTGGAATCTATCAAAAACATCTATGTGGACCGTGGTGATGCCAATGGCTTTATTGCTTATGCCAACACTACGCCTATTGGTAATTACACGGTAGCAGAGCAGGACAATATCGTTTTCTCAGCAGCTAAGAACACATACCTGAAAGGTGACGCACAGGGAACTGTAGAAAGTGTGAATGCTTACTTTGATAAATATCCGAAATCGATACATTCCAAAGAAGCGAAGTTTATCAGAGCAGAATCGCTGGTTAAACTGAACCGTCCGGATGAGGCAATTGCAGATTACGAATTCATTCTGAATGACTGGACCAGTGATTACACAGAGCGTTCACTGGTTAGTATTTCTAAATTATTTTTGGCACAGAAGAAATACAACGAGGCTATCGTTTATCTGAAAAGACTGGAAACATCAGCAGATTACAAGTCGCATTATTCCTTCGCCATCAATAACCTGCTTCAGGCTTATACTGCCCTGAATATGCCGGATGATATGTTAAAGTATGTATTGCTGACTAAAGAATCTGACAAAGCTTCTGAAGAAGAAGTAAACAGTGCAGATCTGTACGCTGGTAAAGCTTACCTGTTAAAAGCCGATACCACAATGGCTGTAAAATCATTTGCTAACGTAGTTGCTAAAACAAAAACACTGGCAGCTGCAGAAGCAAAATATACCTTGGCACAAATTCAATATAATAAACATGACTATAAAACATCTCAGAAAACTTGTTTTGATTTAGTCAATAACATGCCTTCTTACGATTATTGGGTGGCAAAAGCGTTTATCCTGCTGGCAGATAACTATGTCGCATTAAAAGACAAACTGCAGGCGAAAAGTACGCTCTTAAGTATTATTGATAACTATGACGGTAAAGATGAAATTGTCGCTACTGCCAAAGAGAAATTAGAAAAAATTAAATAAGACAAAGCACCATGAGATTCAACAAATTATTATATACTACTGTTTTTTTACTGACCGCTGGCACACTGACCATTCAGGCTCAGGATAAAAAACCGATCGAGAAAAAACCTACTGAAAAGAAGACTGCAGAAAAAAAGGCTGCAGAAAAAAAGGTCACTGATAAAAAGGTAGCCGATAAAAACGATGACGATAAACAAGTAACAGAAGAAATTGAAGTAGTAAGACCCTATAAGCCAATTTTAGCTGAAGCGGTTAAACTAAGAAGAAGCCCGGATTTGAACGATGTTAAAACTTATAAAGCACGTTTCAATTACAGCTTAACTGATAGAAAGCTGGAACTTAATTCAGACATTGATAAGTTATATGCACAAGAGGTTGCGGCAGAAAAACAGACAGAAATTATCAATAACTATGTAAAAGGGGCTTTCGGTTCAGCCAGCACAGTTTTAGGAGAAGCCTATATTAATATGGGACGTTCTGAAGACTTTCAGGCAGGTGGTTTTTTCAGACACTTTAGTCAGTCGGGAAAATTAAACGGACAGAAATTCAACCAGCAGCAATTAAGTGTTTTCGGACGCAGCATCGGTGAGCAGGCGATATTCAGCGGTCGTATTAATTACGAAAGAAAAGGTCTTTATTTCTACGGTTACGACGATAGTAATCCATTAAGAAATCCAAATCCTGGAAAACAGTCTTTCAACTTTATTGAAGCTGAAGCTGAAGTTGTCAACAAGCACAGTGAAGATGAAGATGCGTTAAGTTATGCCGCTAAAATAAATGGTTATATCTGGGGTGACCAGTTATCTGCCAGTGAAAACTCGGTTGTGATTAACGGTTATTTAAATAAAAGAATCAGCAGTTTCAACTTCGGTCTGGCTGCTTCAGGAGAGTTTGGAAATACGAAGGACGTATCTACAAGTGTAACCAATAATTTATTACGTTTAAATCCATATATCCGTTTACAGGCTAATGGGATTAAGATCACTGCAGGAATTAACTTTGTTCAGGAATTTGGTACGGTATCTAAATCAAGAATCTTCCCTGCTGTAACTGCAGATTTCACTATTATTCCTGATTACCTTCAGATCTTTGGAGAGATTAAAGGAGACGTGAACAGAAATTCTATGAAAGAATTCTCGGATGAAAACCCATTCCTGAATAGCAATATCGCCATTAAAAACTCTATTGAAAAGTTAAGTTTCAGTGCAGGTATTAAAGGTACTGGAGGCCCTGGTTTTGGTTACAAAGCAAGAGTATACCGTAAGGAAATTACTGACATGCCGCTTTTTGTCAACAACTTTACTGACTTCAATAAATTTGATGTGATCTATGATTTCGGAACGATGAAGTTATTAGGTTTAGAAGGTGAAGTTTCTGTACAGGTGAGTGATCAGTTAAAATGGACTGGTAAAATCAATGTAGAAGATTACAAACCAGCTTCAGAACAATATAGCTGGTTCAAACCTCAATTGCGTATAAGTTCAGACCTTTTATACAATGTAACAGACAAATTAGGTTTTACTGCTGCTGTAGCTATCCAGGATGCCTCTAATGCAAAAATTTATACTGCTGCTCCAGCTACTCCTTACATCATCCCTAACCCTGCTATCGAACAAGTAGTGAATGTGAAAGGTTTTGTAGACCTTGGACTTGGTGCTAACTATAAGATCAACAACAAATTCTCAGCATTCGTTAAAGCGAATAACCTGTTAAATAAAGAATACAGCAGATACTTATACTACCAGGCAATTGGTGTGAATGTATTTGGCGGAATCAGCTATTCGTTCTAAGAGCTTGCCTGGATTTATCCAGGCAATTACAATTATAATTGGTTGATACGGAATTTAAATTTATTTTTACCAGAATGGATATCTTATCTTACCTCTCAGAACTTATTCAAACCCGTAAAGCTGTAGGAGTTTCCGGATTGGGAACTGTCTACAAAAAGAAATTACCGGGAAGGTATGATGCTGAAACGCATTCATTCGTACCTCCCAGTTATGTAATTGACTTTACGCCTGAAGTTAAAGAAGAGATTATATTAGCCGAATTTATCAGTAAAAAAAGGAATGTATCAATTGATACTGCCAACTACTTTATTGATGAATTCAGCACTGGTATTCTGCAGCAGTTAAATGATCAGCAGGAAGCCGGCTTTGGTGAACTTGGAAAATTATATAAAGCTGATGATGAAGTACACTTTGAACCAGCTGAGAAACTGAATTACGGTTTCGATTTTTATGGTTTGCCAGTTGTAAAAGCAGAGCAGGAACCTTCAGCTGAAGAGATCATGCCTGAAACCCCATCGGTCGAAGAAAACCAACCCAATACGGAAGAAACAATATCAGCTGAGACTCCGGCTGAAGAAGAAGTTTTACCTTTTGAAACTCCTGTTGTTCCCGATCAGATAGAAACTCCTGAAGAGGAAGAATCACTTGAAGAGCCCGTTGTTGCAGCAGCACCAGTAGTTGTTCCTGCAGAAGAAACGGTTGATCCTGTTGAAGAACCAGCATCGCCGGAAGAAGAAGCAACAGCTCCTGCTCAGGAAGTTGAAATTCCTGTGGAAGAAGTACCAGTAGCTGTGGAAGAAGCACCAGCTCCTGAGGAAGAAGCACCTGTAGCCGTTCCTGTAGAGGAAACAGTACCTCCGGTTACTTCTTTACAAGAACCAGCCATCGAAACTGTTGTTCCTGATCACGAGAACTTTATTCCTGACAGTCCGGTTCCGCCACGTAAAGATGAAAAACAACTTCGTGCAGAAATTGAAGCCTTAAACTTCTACCGTTCTAAATCTCCGGTTGAAAAAACTACGATCACTGAACAGGAAGAAGTAATCTGGAATATCAAAGACAATGTCAAAACACCAGAGCCAGCTCCGTTTTACAATAAGAACGAAGAAGTTTACATCCCTGAACAAGAGGAAGAAAAAGCTAAAACAACCCCATTATATTTAAAAATTATCCTTGGCCTGCTAATTTTGGTGATCATGATGATTGTCGCTTATATGGTTAAACCAGAATGGTTTAGTGGAATATTAGCAAACAGTCCTTTTGCAACTCCAAAAACTGAAGAACCAGTTAAAAGACCAATACAGGAAAGATATAAATCTGAGGCTGTGCCCACTCCTGTTGATACCCTTAAAAATACAACACCTGCCGCTGCTGCAGTCACTTCAAAGAAAGACTCAGTACTGAAAAAAGCAGTAGCCCCGGCACGTGATACCGCTGTAGTTTATGAAATTATAGGCGCTTCCATGCACGATCAGAAAGAAGCCGACAGGTTTATTGAGCTGATGAAAAGAAGCGGTATTACTGCGAAAGTTGTCACCAATATGTCGGGAAAAAGACTAAAGATGAGTATTGCAACGTTAAAAGATGAGGAATCAGCCAAGCTTGAACTGGAGAAACTATCAAAAAAACTAAAGATACCCGGAATATACATTTATAAAAACAAACAATAAATATGATCACTTTGCTACAGGTTGCTACAGATACAGTACACCATTTAACAGATACCGCCAACGCCGCAAACCAGGCTGTAGCTGCTGTACCTCAGGAACTTCACTTCTTTGATTTACTGATGAAGGGTGGCTGGGTTATGCTTCCGCTTGCATTTCTTGCTTTTGCCGGTTTGATAATCTTCGTTGAACGTTATCTGACTATCAGAAAATCTTCTAAAACAGAATCGAACCTGATGCTTCAGATTAAACAATATATCCATGAAGGCCGGTTGGAAAATGCGATCGCTTTATGCAGAAATACGAACTCTCCTTTGGGACGTATGCTGGAAAAAGGGCTTAGACGTATCGGTCGTCCGATCAAGGATATTGAAGCTGCAATTGAAAATGTAGGAAAACTGGAAGTCTCTAAATTAGAGAAGAACATCAGTATCTTAGGTATTATTGCTGGTATAGCGCCGATGCTTGGTTTCGTAGGAACGATTATCGGGGTAATTACAATTTTCCATGATGTATCCGTAAAAGGTGCTATTGAGATCGGAACCATATCTGGTGGTTTGTATACTAAAATGATTACTTCAGCAACAGGACTGATCGTAGGTATTATCGCTTATGTTTTATACCACATCCTGAATGCAATGGTAGAAAGGATCATCCTGAGAATGGAAACCGACGCATTAGAATTTATTGATCTATTAGAGGAACCAGGTAAATAATGAATCTACGCAAAAGAAATAAAGGAACTGTTGAGGTACATACTTCTGCGCTGAATGACATCATGTTTTTCCTGATGCTGTTCTTCCTGCTTGCTTCGGCAGCAGTGAACCCGCAGGTCGTTAAACTACTTCTTCCACGTTCTGAATCCGGACAACAATCTGCCGCTCAAAAAACAGTCACTGTCTCTATCAATGATAATCTGACTTATTTTGTAGAGAAACAGCCTGTTACCCTTGATCAGATGAAAGCAAGTATTGAAACTTATCAAAAAGCGTCTCCGGATCTGACAATTGTATTGTATGTTGCCAGAGGAGTATCTATCGAGAATACTATGGCAGTGTTTGATGTAGCCAATCAGTTGAAACTGAAAGTTGTATTAGCTGTAGAACCAAAAAAATAATGACTTACCATAAAGAAGAAAATAACTATCCTAAAGCCGTAGCAATATCCACCGCGATTATGGCTGGTTTATTGATATTAAGCTTTTTTATTGCTATCGGGACTTTCAAACCTGTTGAAGAAGCAGGTATGGGTGGAATGGTAGTTAATTATGGTACTTCTGTAGAGGGGATGGGTACAGATTATACCAGTATCGAAGAACCATCTGCTGACCCGGATGCGAACAAGCAGCTTCCTGACAAAGTAGTTCCGGAAAAAGTGGTTACGCCTGTCAAATCAGTAGAAAGTACAGATAAGGAAATCACTACACAAGACAATGAAGAAGCAGTAAGTATCAGTACCAAGAAAAACACTAAACCTTCTACGCCTGCTGTCGCGACTAAGGTTGTTGACAAACCAGCCAAACCTGCAGTGAATCAAAATGCACTTTATAAAGGTAAAGCCAATAAAGGGAATGGACAAGGAGACGGAACCGGCACAACACCTGGTAATCAGGGATCAGTAAACGGAGATCCGCTTGCCAATAACTATGGAGAAGGTGGCTCTGGTTTTGGAGGTACACCGATTGCTTTAAGACGCTTTACCAACCTCGTTACCCCACAGGATAACGGACAAAAAACAGGTAAAATAGCAGTGAGGATCAGCATTAATAAACAAGGAATAGTTGTTGATGCCACTCCCGGTGTGAGAGGAACAACCCTGCAGGATTTAGACCTTTGGGCCAAATGTAAAGCAGCCGTAATGGGTGCACGGCTCAATCAATCTGAATCAGCACCCGACCTTCAGGTAGGCGTGGTAGTTTTTAATTTTAAAGTGAAATAAAATCCGGTTTCTTTGATACTTTTGTACGCTTAGCAAATCATTTCAATGACTTATTTAGAAACCCTGGACTACCTGTACAGCAGACTTCCAATGTTTACGCGTATCGGTGCAGCAGCAATGAAAAAGGATTTACACAACACGATTGTGATGTGTGAAAACCTGGGAAACCCTCAGGATAAATTTAAGACCATACATGTCGGCGGTACAAATGGGAAAGGTTCGACCTCCCATATGCTGGCTGCTATTTTGCAGAAAGCTGGTTATAAAACCGGCTTATATACCTCCCCCCATTTAAAAGACTTCAGAGAAAGGATCAGGGTAAACGGCGAAATGATTACTGAAAGTTTCGTCACTGATTTTACCGCACAGGAAAAAGACCTGATTGAATCTATCAGCCCTTCTTTTTTCGAGGTAACTGTTGCGATGGCATTCGCTTACTTCGAAGCAGAAAAAGTAGACGTGGCTATTGTTGAAGTTGGCCTGGGCGGTAGAAAAGATTCGACGAATATCATTCATCCCGAGTTATCTGTCATTACGAATATCAGCTTCGACCACACCAATTTATTAGGCAACACACTGTTTGAAATTGCTGGTCAGAAAGCAGGGATTATCAAACCGGGCGTACCCGCTGTGATTGGAGAAAGACAAGAAGAAATTGCACAGGTATTTATAGATGAAGCTAAAGAAACAGTAAGTGAGCTGATTTTTGCCAATACAGGACTCCGTGTTCAGGATACCAAACGCGAAGGCAGACTGCTAAAAACATCAGTGTACAAAAAAGACACCTGCCTGTTTAAAGATCTTGTACTGGATCTGAGCGGATTCTATCAGCTAAAGAACGTATTAACAGTCATACAATCCGTATTAACTTTAAATCAGCATGGCTTTGATATTTCTGATGAAGCCGTATACAACGGTCTGGCCCATACCGTTGAAATTACTGGTTTACAAGGCAGATGGCAGACCATTCAGGAAAACCCATTAGTAATTTGTGATACCGGGCATAATATTGCAGGTATACAGGAAGTACTGGAAAACATCCATGCCACCGAATATCACAACCTACATATCGTAATCGGGATGCTGGGCGATAAAGATGTGACCAGTGTATTGGAAATGCTGCCTGTAAATGCAAAATACTACTTCTGTCAGCCCGATCTGGAACGCGCCATGCCCGCACATGAATTAGCAGAACAAGCGGCAAAATTTATGTTACAAGGCCCTGTTTTCGAAACGGTAACGTTAGCTTTGAATGCAGCTAAAGCGAATGCTGAAACCGATGATCTGATTTTTGTTGGCGGAAGTACATTCGTAGTAGCGGAAGTTCTTTAAAGCTTATTCAAGCTTCATAACCTTACTAAATAATGTAATAGATATACCTGATGAAGAAAACGTACCTGTTATTCACTGCACTTTGTTGTTTGTGCACAGTGACTTTAGCACAAAAAAAAACAAAGAGCGCGGGAACTTATCCTGCAACCATTGACCGACCTAAACTCGTGATCGGATTAGTTGTCGATCAAATGCGCTGGGATTACCTTTACCGTTACTATGACAGATATTCAAACGGAGGTTTCAAACGTCTGATCAATGACGGATTTTCAGCTGAAAACACATTTATCCCTTATACCCCTACTTATACAGCCGTTGGACACTCCAGTATCTATACAGGTTCTGTACCCGCAATTACCGGAATTGTTGGTAATGACTGGTATGATCCGCAATTGAGAAGGAACGTTTACTGTACAGAAGATACAACTGTAGTTTCTGTAGGCTCAACTACCAGGGCAGGGATGATGTCGCCTAAAAATTTACTAAGCAGTACTATTACAGATGAACTGCGCCTGGCTACAAACTTCAAAGGTAAAGTAATCGGTATCTCTTTAAAAGACCGCGGATCAATCCTGCCAGCTGGCCATACGCCAAACGGTGCTTACTGGTACGACGGACAAACCGGCGACTGGATTACCAGTACTTATTATATGTCTCAGCTTCCAGCCTGGGTACAAGATTATAATAAGCTGAAAATGGCCAATAAATATTATGAGCAGAACTGGAATACGCTTTATCCTATTGAAAGCTATACACAAAGCACAGCCGATAATAAAGACTACGAAGGCAAAACCAGAGGAGAAGCAACACCAACTTTCCCACACCCTTTAAAACTTTATGCAGGGAAAAACTATGACATGATCAGAAGTACTCCTTACGGAAATACAATTACACTTGACCTTGCAAAAGTAGCCATCAAAGCAGAAGAGCTGGGTCAGGATAACATTACAGATTTCTTAGCGGTAAGCTGCTCTTCGACTGATTACATCGGTCACCAGTACGGTCCTAATTCAATCGAAGCAGAAGATACTTACCTGCGATTAGACAAAGATTTGGAAGACTTCTTCAATTACCTGGATAAAACTGTAGGCAAAGGAAATTATCTTTTATTCCTTTCGGCAGATCACGGCGCAGCACACGTTCCCGGATTTATGAAAGAGAATAAACTTCCTGGTGGCGTGGTAGACAATAAAGCTATTGTAGCCAGCCTGAACACCTATCTGGAAAGCAGATTTAAGATTAAAAAACCTGTGTTGTTAGCGATGAACAATCAGATTATCTTTAACCATGACAACCCGGATTTCAAGCAGGTTGATTTCACAGCGATGAAATCTGCTTCAATTGAATACTTAAGAACACAGGAAGGGTTTGCTGATGCAGTAGATTTAGCCCGTATTTCGGAAAGTACATTGACCGCTATACAAAAACAAATGATTACCAACGGATACAATGCCCGTCGCAGCGGAGATATTTATTTCATTTTACAACCAAACTGGTTTGATGGTGGAAAAACAGGAACTACACATGGAGCCTGGAATCCATACGATGCCCATATTCCGCTTGTTTTTATGGGATGGAATGTTAAGCCCGGTAAAACCAATCAAACACATCACATGACAGATATTGCAGCTACTATAGCAGCAATGCTTCATATTCAAATGCCGAGCGGCTGTGTAGGGGAACCTATTACAGAGCTTACGCACCAATAAAATAACAAGACAAACGCTCTCCGTACTCATAATTTGAAAAAATTGTGTAAGTCCAGACAGGGTTTGTCTTTTTTTATGCCTTATGTTTTTTAAAAATTACGCAATCAGTAGTTATATATTATTTTGACTTTCAATAATCAAACTTGCTATATAGTTTTTATTAACTTTACTGACCAAATATAATTTCTTCAATGGAACCAATTAAGAGCTACGTACCCAAAAATAAAATTCGTTTTGTAACAGCAGCGGCCCTTTTCGACGGACACGATGCCACTATAAATATCATGCGCCGTATTCTGCAATCTTCAGGAGCGGAAGTTATTCACCTCGGTCACAACAGATCTGTAGAGGAAGTTGTCAATTGTGCGATTCAGGAAGATGTACAAGGTATAGCCATGACCTCCTACCAGGGCGGACACCTTGAATATTTCAAATACATGTATGACCTGCTTCAGGAAAAAGGAGCTACAAAAATCAAAATATTTGCAGGTGGTGGTGGTGTAATTTTACCGGTTGAAATTGCCGAATTACAAGCTTACGGGATTACCCGGATTTACTCTCCTGATGATGGCCGGACCATGGGCTTACAGGGCATGATCAATAACATGCTGGAGCAAACTGATTTTATCACGACCAGATCAATTACGAATGAACTGGAAATGATCCCCCGAAAAGAGGTCAGAAGTATTGCTTCTGCAATTACAGTTGCAGAAAATGATCCTGCAGGTGCACAAGCATTCGTGAATGAACTGAAAGTACTGACCAGTAAAAGTCAGGCTCCGGTTTTGGGGATTACCGGTACAGGTGGTTCCGGAAAGTCTTCGCTGGTAGATGAACTGGTGAGGCGTTTCCTGATGGAAGTCAAGGACAAAACACTGGCAATTATCTCTGTTGACCCTTCAAAGAGAAAAACAGGCGGCGCATTGTTAGGTGACCGGATCAGGATGAATGCGATTAATAATCCAAGAATTTATATGCGTTCGCTGGCTACAAGACAAGCGAATTTAGCTTTGTCTGTCAATGTGCAGGAAAGTATCGACATCTGTAAAGCTGCCGGTTATGATATGATTATTGTCGAAACCTCAGGTATTGGTCAGTCAGATACAGAAATTACAGAGCATTGCGACGTTTCCCTATATGTAATGACCCCGGAATTTGGTGCGGCAACACAACTGGAGAAAATCGACATGCTTGATTTTGCTGATTTAGTAGCGATCAATAAGTTTGATAAACGCGGAGCCTTAGATGCTTTACGCGATGTCCGCAAACAATACAAAAGAAATCATAACCTGTTTGATGCCAAAGATGATACCATTCCGGTATTTGGTACAATGGCTTCTCAATTCAATGATCCTGGAATGAATAACCTGTTTACTGCGCTGATGGCGAAGATCAAAGAACGCACAGGAACAGATTTCAAAGCAAGGATGCTGATGACAGCAGGTCAGTCGGAGAAAATCTATATCATTCCACCAGACCGTTCCAGATACCTTGCCGAAATTGCAGAATCAAGCCAGGCTTACAATGAATGGGTTGACCTTCAAAGTGGTATCGCCAGAAAACTTTATCAGCTAAGTGGCGTACTGGAGCTTTGTGAAGACGAAAAGTCTGCAAAGAGTGTGGAAGCTGCAGTTTCCTTAAAAACGTCTCTGAAGGACATCTATAATCACTTAGAAGAACAATTAGATGGACAATGCCGCAGATTATTGCGAGAATGGCCAGAAACAATTCAAAAATATAAAGAAGAGTACTTTGTTTATAAAGTCAGGGATAAGGAAATTAAACAACCTTTATTCTATGAATCTTTATCACAGCTTAAAATACCAAAAGTTTCGCTGCCAAGATATAAAGACTGGGGAGACATCCTGCGCTGGTTATTGACAGAAAATGTACCGGGCGAATTCCCTTATGCAGCAGGCGTATTTCCACTGAAACGTGACGGAGAAGATCCAACAAGAATGTTTGCCGGAGAAGGCGGGCCGGAAAGAACCAACAAGCGTTTCCATTATGTATCCATGGGACAGCCTGCACACCGTTTATCGACTGCATTTGACTCGGTAACCCTATATGGTGAAGATCCGCATATCAGACCAGATATTTATGGTAAAATAGGGAATTCAGGTGTGAGTATTGCGACACTGGATGATGCGAAGAAATTATATTCAGGTTTCGATCTGTGTGCTTCTTCCACTTCAGTTTCCATGACAATCAACGGCCCTGCTCCTATGTTATTAGGCTTTTTTATGAATGTGGCTATTGATCAGCAATGTGAGAAATACATTATTGAACACGAGCTTTTAGATGAGGTTAAAGAGAAGATAGCTCAGCTCTATAAGGAAAAGAAAACTAAAAAACCAGTTTACAGTGGCGCTTTACCAGAAGGTAATAACGGACTTGGTTTATTACTGCTGGGCGTAACCGGCGACCAGGTTTTACCAGCTGATGTTTATGCTAAAATTCGTGCCTATGCCATCAGTACTGTTCGTGGTACAGTACAGGCAGATATTCTTAAAGAAGACCAGGCACAAAATACCTGTATCTTCTCTACAGAGTTTGCACTGAGAATGATGGGTGATATTCAGAAGTATTTCATTGATGAAAAAGTAAGAAACTTCTATTCTGTTTCCATATCAGGTTATCATATTGCTGAAGCGGGTGCGAATCCAATTTCACAACTGGCTTTTACCTTAAGTAATGGATTTACTTTTGTAGAATACTACCTGAGCAGAGGCATGCACATTGATGATTTTGCACCTAACTTATCTTTCTTCTTCTCTAACGGAATAGATCCTGAATATGCGGTAATAGGCCGTGTAGCCAGACGTATCTGGGCAAAAGCGATCAAGAACAAGTATAAAGGAAATGACCGTTCACAGAAGCTTAAATATCATATTCAGACTTCAGGCAGATCCTTACATGCACAGGAAATTGATTTCAATGACATCAGGACTACCCTGCAGGCCTTATATGCGATCTATGACAACTGTAATTCACTGCATACCAACGCTTATGATGAGGCTATTACCACACCAACGGAAGATTCAGTAAGAAGGGCCATGGCGATTCAGCTGATTATCAACAGAGAATTGGGATTAGCCAAAAATGAAAATCCATTACAGGGTGCTTTTATCATCGAAGACTTAACAGATCTGGTAGAGGAAGCCGTATTGGCTGAATTTAAGAGAATCAATGACCGCGGTGGTGTTTTAGGTGCAATGGAAACGATGTACCAGCGTGGTAAAATACAGGAAGAAAGCTTGTATTATGAAACCCTGAAACATAACGGAGAGTATCCGATTGTAGGCGTAAATACATTTTTAAATAAGAATGGTTCACCAACAGTAGTTCCCGGCGAAATTATCCGTGCAACAGAAGAAGAGAAACAATTTCAGATTGCTGCTTTGGATGAATTCCAGAAAAGAAACGCTGACCATACAGTAGCGGCATTAAAGGAATTGCAGAAAATAGCTATTACCGGAGGAAATACCTTTGAAGCTTTAATGGAAGCTTGTAAAATCTGTTCTCTTGGGCAGATTTCCAATGCCTTATATGAGGTAGGCGGACAGTACAGAAGGAATATGTAACTTTATGCACCGCACTGTATAACAAGAAAGGCCCGGATAAATTATCCGGGCCTTTCTTGTTATAAGACGTTCTTCTATGGTTAGTATCAGAGTTGTTCTTTTCTATTTATGTTGTATTAAGCGTGTATCCAGCTGAATTTATATTCCATTGTAGGAGTTTTCATTCTTTCTGCAACACGTAATAAGCGGCTTGGCAGAGCCATGATATAATCACGGGCTTTTTCACCAGCCTCATTCAGATCCTGCATACTTTCTATCTTCCACTCTACGATAAGTTGTTGCATGATCTCTACATAATCAACTGCTGTATATACACCTAAGCGTTGTGCAGCATCAGTAAAGTGACCGAATGTTTGCCCCATTTTCATCCCCATTTCTCTTAAAAAGTGAGCAGGCATAACAATCTTCATACGCATCATATCTTCAAAAGCAATCATAGCTTCATTAGGATCTACTTCAAAAATCTTAGACATAAAATCCTTGTAAGCTTTAGCATGTCTTGCTTCATCAGAGGCAATTACACCACAGATTTTAGAAAGTAAAGGATCTCCGTCTTTTTTAGCTAAAGAAGCTACTCTACGGTGAGATACATTAGTTGCAAGCTCCTGGAAACTTGTATAAATGAAGTTACGGTAAGGATCATGGCCAGTACCAATGTCAAAACCGTCGGCAATAAGATATTGCGTAGAGATTTCCATTTGGCGCATATCAACACGACCTGATAAATAAAGGTATCTATTTAACAAATCTCCATGCCTGTTTTCTTCAGCAGTCCAGTGGCGTACCCATTTCATCCAACCTCCTTGTTCATTTCTTGAAATACCATCAACCATAGATAACCATGATTCGTATGTTGGTAACGCTTCTTCTGTAATAGTATCGCCAATTAGCACGGCAACCAGATCGTATGAAAGGTCATTTGCAGTTTCGCGAAGGGATTTTATATCTTGAATAAAAGTATCACTGGTAGAAACAGGCAAAAAATCAGTTGGCTGCCAATTTGTATCAATCGGTTTCAGGTAAGTATCCATCATATCAAGCATATACTGCTCAATGTGAAGCATTACTTCCCGTCTTTTTTCAGCAAAAAAACTCATTATATGTGTGTTTTAGTTTAACACCAAAGATAACCAAAATTATTTCATAATGCCTTTCTGACAGCACTTAATAGCAGATTAAGCTTAAAAAATGTTCAGGTTTAGCGGCAAATTATTAAAGAATTTAATGGATCTGTTTATACAACGTATGAAAGGGTCAAATTGTTGCAGATTTTACTGGAATATCTACACGGTCAGGGAGTTAGGATTGCCTTTTTTTTAAAAAATAATGCCTGTAAACAAGAAAAGCCTGTAGTTTCCTACAGGCTTTCTTTAAGATTTGGCACCGACCTACTCTCCCACGTGTTACCGCAGTACCATCGGCTCTGGTGGGCTTAACTTCTCTGTTCGGAATGGGAAGAGGTGGACACCACCGATATAGGCACCTAAATGTCTTTATCCAGCTTTTGTTATTCGCTTTTGACAGCGTTTGCTCGATTGATATTGTAATTGTTTGTATCCCTGCTCTTGTTACTGCCAGCATTGCTGCCTGTCCAGTGGAACACAGTTCATCAAA
>NZ_QLLR01000035.1 GCF_003259615.1 Pedobacter cryoconitis
TTATGAAAATCCAATTGCTGAAAGGATAAATGGTATTCTAAAAACTGAATTTAAACTAAGCAGGATATTCAAATCCCGAACTGAAGCATTATTCGCAGTAAAAACAGCAATAGAAGCCTACAATAATATTAGACCACATATGAGTTGTAGTTTTCTAACTCCAGAAGTTGCTCATCAAACTACTGAACCATTGATAAAATACTGGAAAAATACCAGAAAGAAAAAAGTGCCAGATGTAGTTACAATCAAATCATAATGTATAGTTTTAAGTAGAAATATTCACTCTTCAAAACTGTAAACTAAAAACCGGACAAGACCATGTGTCAAGTGAAATCAGTATAAGACAAACGTGGCGTTGGCGTATAGAACAGGTGTTGAAACCGGGTAGAACAGTGCCTTGAAATGACATTGGGATGAGGTTGGGATGAGGTTGGAATGACCTTGGTATGACCTGGGTCATTCCAACCTCATCCCAACCACGCTTCAAGGTCATTTGAATACACTATTTGACCTTATTTCTTCCAGTTTAGTATTAGGCTTGTAAACGGCTGAAGACTATACTGATTTTGTTTTATGTCATGCGCTGACTACAGGTCAGAAAACTAAATATGTCGCAGTTGCCCCCGTAAATTGCCCGGTTCAACCCCGGCAGGATTCAATTAATATGCTCAACTTGGCCTAATGAATTATCAGTAAATTTAATTTTAAGCTTATGGCGATGTTTAAAGAAGTGAAGGCATTCAGTGGTTTCTCTGTAAAAGAGATACCCGAAGCAATTGAATTTTACAAGGATATACTGGGCCTGGAAATTTCCCAGACCATGGGGCAGTTAGTACTGCATATCGCAGGTGGCGGAACTGTATTCGTTTATGGGAAACCTAATCATGTACCTGCAACTTTTACGGTGCTTAATTTTCCGGTGGTTAACCTGAAGGAGGCGATGGATGAGTTGCGCAAAACAGGGATAGTGTTTATCATTTACAAAGAAAAAGACTTTGAAACTGATGATCAGGGGGTATTCCATGGCGGAGGTCCTAAGATTGCCTGGTTTAAAGATCCGTCCGGCAATATCTTATCTGTTTTGGAGAAAAGTGATGCCGATGAGAACTAAATGCAAAATGATTCTTTTAAAATTGGGAATCATTTTGCAGGTGCCATTTGAAAAATAGTGCGTTTGCATCTTCAAAGAAGATTACAATTCACTGATTTCTTAAATAGCGTCGTAAATAATAACCTTTTCGAAGAATCCTCTGAACTCGTCTAAAAAGGCTTTATGTATGGCATGACCCTGATAAACATCGTGGCCAGCAAGATCTTCAAAAAATAAAACTGCCGAGAAGGTATAAGTGGTATCGACAACTGAACGTTCAATAGGAGCAGGAACTCCAATATGGATGTTTGTTATAGTTTCTATCTTTTCTAAAGATTCCAGACCTTTTTTAAAGGCAATTTTTTGATCTGCTGTAGTATCGGCTTTTAACCAGAATAAAGCGTGGTGAGCTATCATAGTATGTTTTTATATTTTTCTTCTGCAAATGTAATAACCTTCTCCAGTATAAAAGAAAAACAAACCTCGGTAACAGTGGATGAATACTTTGATTTTTATGTGTTATATTTAGGTATAAAAAATAATCAAATGATAAAACTTGGTCTTCTCCTAACGAACCAGTACAGATTATTAAGCGTAGCTGCGATACTGGATGTCTTTGAAACAGTCAACAAACTTTATGCTCAGGATGGTCTTATGGCTCCCTTTCAAATTGATTTGTTCTGTAGTGATGACAGCCTGTTAAGCAACCCCGGTACCTATTTTTATGGTTATCAGCCTTTATCTATTCAAAAACCATCCAACCAGGATCTTATTTTAATCCCTTCATTTATCAATGAAGATATTCAGCATGCAGTTGCTGAAAATTATTCAGCCATTACCTGGTTAAATCAGCAATATGCGGCAGGGGCGGAGCTGGCCAGTTTTTGTACCGGTGCTTTTCTGTTAGGGGCAACAGGACTTCTTAATGGAAAGATTGCAACTACACATGTCGATGCCTGCGCCGCTTTTGCCAGTGCTTTTCCTGAGGTTAGTCTTCAGGCAGATAAAACGGTTACTCAGGATGGCAGGTTGTATACCAGCGGTGGGGCGACCTCTAGTTTTCATTTGATGCTGCATCTTTTACAGATTCACTGCGGAAATACAATCGCGATAAAAATTGCGAAGCTTTTTGCCATAGACATGGACCGGCATACGCAAACTTATTTCAATACCTTCCAGATTTCCAGAAAACACAATGATGATTTGGTTGCAATGGCGCAGCAAAAGATAGAAACCGCTTATCATAATACCGGAACTATTGAAGAAATGATTAAAGATATTCCTGCCAGCAGGAGAAATATTGTCAGACGCTTTAAACAGGTTACCGGGATTACATTGATCGAATATTTACAGCAGACCCGTATTGAAGCGGCAAAAAAACTTTTGGAGCAAACCGTTGAACAGATGACGGAAGTCATTTATAAATCAGGCTATAATGACCCCAAAGCTTTTAGAAAAGTGTTTAGAAAAACAGTTGGAATGACTCCCAGTGAATACCGGGATAAATTCTATTTAGGAACAAGAGCGTGATCGTATAATGAGCTGGAACAACAATAAAGTAATTGCCCATCGGGGTGCTTTTAAAAAGAATAACCTGCCTGAAAATTCAATTGCTTCTTTAAAAGAGGCAATCAGGCTAAAATGTTACGGATCTGAATTCGATGTACACCTCACAAAAGATAATTTAATTGTGGTAAATCATGATGAAGATTTTCAGGGGATACCAATTGCTTCTTCCACTTATGCTGAACTGAGGCAAAAAACGCTACACAATGGGGAATACCTTCCAACTCTGGAAGCATACCTGGAAGAGGGAATGAAGCAGGATCAGACGAAATTGATCCTGGAAATAAAAGTTGCGGCGACTCTTGCGGATACTTTAGCCCTTACGGATGCCGTGTTTGAAATGGTGCAAAAGATGAATGCTGGAGCATGGGTAGAATACATTAGTTTTAGTTATGAAGCACTGTTGCGGATATTACAACGTGATCCAGCTGCAAAGACAGCATTTTTGGCTGAGATCAATGATGAACTCCCGGTTGAAACTTTAAAAAAAGATCATATCCTGCAGGCCGATTACGACTTCCATATTTATCAGGAGGGTGATTGGTTTAACCGCGCCCATAGCCTGGGAATAACGATCAACGCCTGGACCGTTAATGATAAAAAAGATATGTTAACCTTATTGGAAAACAAGATCGATTTTATCACTACTAACGAGCCGGAGTTATTGTTTAGTTTAATCAGTTAACGTGTTTTTAGCCTAACCTGTTTGTTTATAGTGAATTAATTTCTGTTTTTTAATGGTTTAACGAGCCGGGCTAATTCCTTTATAGATGAAATTATGAATTGCTGCAGTGGTGATTTTAAGATCAGCAGATAAATACCAGATGTTGTTGACCCTGATACCTTTACTGGAAGAATCCAGCGGAAATCTTGCCTGGTCAATAGTTTTGCTTTTTGAATTCAGAATATCCCCGCCAATTTTAAAGAGGTTCATTCCCGATAAACTGGTTTCCATATTCGGTAAGATCTGATTCATAAATACCGGGTACAATGCTGGTCCTGCGCCTTTCATCTTGTTAAAAAGTGCGACAAGAACTGTTCTTTGTCTTTCAGTTCTTTCATAGTCACCACGGCCAACTGCTCTGATTCTGGTGTAGGCAACAGCCTGTCTGCCGTTTAATACCTGGATACCGGCATTGGTTACATTTACAGGTGGGATGTTCTCAATAATGGAAATTTCTTTCAGGTAATTATTCAGGTAAGGGATTTCCTCAGGTTTAACATTGATCTCTACGCCACCAAGTGCATCGATCATTTTAGCAGTACCGAAAAAATCAACATTGATATAATCCTGAATATCCATATCAAAATTCTGATTAATTGTCTTTATAGCCAGCTGAGGGCCTCCTAAGGCAAATGCAGCATTGATTTTATCCATTCCTTTACCTTCTATATTGACATAGGTATCACGCAGTATAGAAGACATTTTAATCTTTTTGGTTACCTGATCAATGGTAATAATCATGATAACATCAGAGTTTCCTTCCTGATTTTTATCCCGTCTGTCTACGGCGAAAAGTGCGAGGTTAATCGGTGGATTAGCAATAGCTGCAATACTTTTTTGTGTTTTCGGTGAGATTCCAAGTGCAGCCGGAGTTTTAATCAATTTAACAACAGGAAGAGGGATACTTGTTTCGGTAGCAGCGCTGGTCACTGTGGTGGTGTCTTGTGCTGAAGCTGTGAAAGAAATTGCAGTCAACAGCACCAGGCTTAAGAAGATATATTTCATACGTAAAGGGTAATCATGAAGTTAAATATTTGTAATCTATTTATTAACTGCAAATTATGTGCTAACTTATTAGAGAATGGGATATTGTTTTGGCCTTCAGCAGCCTTGAATTCCCCGGAATATCCCCCGTTTTGAGCACTGGGGGTATAAATTTTACAGTTAGTTGAGATAATTCCCCTAATTTTGTGCTTTTGGGGTATTAACCTAAAAAAAAGAGGTTAAAAATAAGTTCATACTGATAAAATAAGAATAGTATGAAATGGGTAGGCTATATAATCTTTAATGCCTCTGGTTTGATTGATTGCTTATATTCCGGGGTTTACGTTAAATAATTTACGCTGCTTAAGCCCGTGATTTATGATTTTCCCCCTGTTGCCCTTCATGAATTACATTAGGTGGCCGATTTTGGCAAGATATTGGGAATATAGAATGTAAATACAATCGGCATTGATAATTAGAAATTATTTTATCAATCGATGTTAAATTATAAAACTGATGTTTATTTTAATTCGTAATTGTTGATAGGATGTATAACTTGCATAATAATTGTAATGCTTTTGATACACACAAAAACATGGTTATTTAGTCAAATAAAAAATCTCTGAATCATATAAATCTACATCTTATACCCTTTTAAATGGAAAATGTCTCATTTGGTAAAAAGCAAATTTTAATAGTTGACGATGAGCCAAGTATTTTAAAATTACTCAACTTCATCCTGTCAAAACAATACGCTGTCCACGCTAAGGAAAGTGGATATAAGGCTCATTTATGGTTGGAGGAAGGTAATTTTCCGGACATTATTATCCTGGATCTGCACATGCCTCATTTTGATGGTACTTCTTTTCTAAAGAGTATTAAGATTAGTGGTTACTACAGAGAAATTCCTGTTATTATTTTATCGGCAGCAGAAGATCTTGATAAAATAGTCGCAAATTTGCCTTTCAAAGTAGAAGCGCATTTTCCAAAACCATTTAATCCCGAGAGTTTAAAAACGGAAATTGCCAGAGTCTTAGCTACATTAACAACTGCTATTTAAAGAAAAAATGGATTATAATTACAAAGGAATGAGGTTGGTTTACTGCGGTACTGAACTTTCAGCTGAATCAGCTGAAGTTTTAGGACAGGAGTATAATATTTTTCACCTGGATGACCCCTCTAAACTGGAGGCCTATTTAAGTTCTTTATCATTGTTCTCGACACCTGATGTGATTATGATCGAGGTCAAAGAGCAGGAAGCAGTCTTTGCGATTATAGCGAAGATCAAAAATAACCCGTTAACCAGCGGATTGATTATTGTGTTGTTAGCACAGCAGCACGATGCAAAGTTAAGAGCAAGGGCTATCAAAGCAAAAATACATGATTTGTATTTCCTGCCTTATCAGATGGAAGACTTAAAGGACAGGTTGAATTTCTTAATCAAATTTAAACTGATCAAACCTAATATTGAACAGCTTTCGGTTATTAAAAAGCAGAAAGAATATATCATACCTACTACAAAAAGAATGTTTGATGTGGTAGCTGCCGGTGGCGTATTGCTGGTTTTATCTCCATTTTTACTGATCGTAGCTTTATTTATAAAACTGGATTCCAAAGGTCCTGTCATTTATAAAAGTAAAAGGGTAGGTACAGGTTATAAAATCTTCGATTTTTATAAGTTCAGATCTATGAAAGCTGGTGCAGACCTGGAACTGAAAAATTTATCTGCGCTGAATCAGTATGCGGATGACGGAAGTGGTACCAATGCCTTTGTTAAAATTAAGAATGATCCCCGCGTAACTAAACTGGGTAATTTCTTAAGGAAATCCAGCATAGATGAAATTCCTCAGTTACTGAATGTACTGAAAGGAGATATGTCTTTAGTAGGAAACAGACCTTTGCCTTTATATGAGGCAGAAATGTTAACCTCCAATGAATGGTCAATGCGTTTTTTAGGCCCATCAGGTCTTACCGGCTTATGGCAGATCAGCAAAAGAGGAAAAGCAGACATGTCTGATACAGAACGTAAAAAACTGGATAACTTTTATGCACGGAATTACTCGGTATGGTTTGATATGAGTATCATGTTAAAAACCTTCCCTGCCCTGTTCCAAAGAGAAAAAGTATAAATAGATAAAATCAACCCTAATAATAAATCAACTAAATTTATAATCAAATGAAAAAAGTATCTGCTCTCACAGTTCTTTTACTGTCGTTTCTATGCTTACACGTATCTGCACAAGACTCGATTATCGGAGACATCAATTACGGTCAGCTGGAAAAATATATCCAGGCTGCAAAAGAAAATTATCCAAAACGCAAGATACTTAAAGCACAGGAAGATGCTATTAAAACAGGTATAGCTGTGGCAGAAATATCTTATCTGGATATGTTCAGTGCTTCTTATTTTTACCGTCCGGGTGATAAACAAGCAATTAGTAATCCAGGAGAGACTGCAAATCCGTATATTGTAAATGGTATTCAATACGGGATCAGTTTAAACCTTGGTGCTTTTTTACAAAAACCATTTTTAGTTAAACGCGCTAAAGCAGATTATAAAGTTGCACAGTTACAAACTGCAGATTACGATTATGCGTTAGTAAACGAAGTTAAAAAGAGATATTATACCTATATTCAAATGTTAAGTGAGCTTAAAATTAAAACTCAGACTACACAGGACAACAATGGAGTTGCTGAGAATCAACGCCGTAAATTTGAAAAGGGTGAGATTTCGCTGGATAATTATAATGGAAGCAGAATTCAATTGTCAAATTCTAATTCTGCTAAAATACAGACTGAGGTGAATTTTTTAAATGCTAAAGATGCATTGGAAGAAATAATTGGTGTAAAACTTACCGACATAAAATAAAATAACTCAAGTTTATTACTGAAAATGGACATTCAAAGATTTTTAAAGCTACTCAAAAGATATATATGGATACTGATACTGGTACCTGTAGTCGCTGCTGCTATCACTTATTTCTTATCTAAAAATATACCTAAAGAGTATAAATCTCAGGTTCAGATTTCTACAGGTCTGGTGGACCAGTCTAAACAACTTTCTTCACAGACACAAAACGATTATTTTAAAACCAGTCAGCAGTTCAGCAATATTATCGAAAAGATGAAAATGAGGAAGATCATGAGTATTCTTTCTTATAACCTGATCATTCATGACCTGGAAAATCCGAAAAACACTTTCAGAAAATATAGTACTAAACTGGATTCTCTTTCTGCTGCACAGAAATCTGAATTACTGGATACTTACAAGCAAAGACTTGCGCAAAAGGTTCCGGTTACCGTTTATGATAATAAAGGAAAGTTCAAATTATATGATATTCTGCAGTCAATGGGGTATGGCGAGGCTGCACTGAATAAAAAAATGACGATTTACAGACCTGATAACAGTGATTTTGTAAATATCGATTTCGCTTCAGAAAATCCGTTGTTATCTGCTTACCTGGTTAATACATTAGCTACTGAATTTATCAGTAATTATAGTATTGATGTCTATACCAATCAGAATAACTCTATAGCCGTGCTTGATTCCCTGCTTAAAAAGAAGGAAAGAGAAATGAATGCTAAAAATGGCGCATTGAAAGGCTTCAAAATGAAAAATGGAGTACTGAATCTGAACGAGCAGGCCGCTACGGTTTATTCACAGATCTCTCAGTATGAAGAAAGAAAAGCGCAGGCGATCCGTGATATTCAGGCTAACCAGGGTGCCCTTTCTGCTATTAACAGCAAACTCAGAGGCGTAGGAGATCCGTATATGGGCGGAACTGTTGTAGAAGACAACAATACGATCCTGAATTTAAAAAACGAATTGAAAGTAGCGAATGACCGTTATATTGATAACAGTTTCAGACAGGCTGATAAACGTAAAGTAGATTCTTTACAAACTTTAATATCCAGACAGTCTGCGCGGAATTCTGATAAGAATGTAGTTGATCCGCAGATTGCAAAACAGGGATTAATACAGCAAAAAAATAACCTTGATATTTCCACTGAACAGATTAAAAATACGATCAGTTCTATTGATAAACAACTTGCGAAATTGAAAGGACAATACAATACGATGGTTCCTTTTGATGCCGGGATACAAAATTACGAACGTGATGCTGATATTGCGACAAAAGACTATATGGCAGCGCTGGAACGTACCAATACAAGCCGTACAGAACAAAATACGGGTTTAAAACTTCAGGTTGCACAGGTCGGTTTGCCGGGTTCTGCTGAAGCTTCGAAAACGATTGTTTATATCGCTTTATCGGGTATTGCAACTTTTGCAGTTTGTTTCTCTCTTTTAGTGCTGCTTTTTTTAACTGACCATTCTATCAATACCATCCACCAATTGGAAGCTGCGACTAAAATGCGTGTACTGGGTAGTCTGAATTATATCCCTGAGCAGGTTACTGATATTAAATCTATCTGGAATGATAGTAAGAATAATAACTATACAATCCATAAAGATTTACTGAGATCATTGAGGTTTGAAATTGGTGATGAAATGGCGAAGGATGACAGCCGTGTATTAGGGATTACGAGTTTAGGGGTAGGGGAAGGAAAAACATTCCTGGCTTCGAACCTGGCTTATGCTTATGCAATGACTGGTAAAAAGGTATTATTAATAGGTGGTGATCAGGTAGCGCCGGTCTTATCGGACTCTAAGCAACTGCAGATCAGCCAGAACTTTGAAACCTTTTTAGTGAAAAGAGAGATACAGATCGATGATATGATCACGCGTCTGAATAAGATAGATGAAACCAGATCTTTATTGGAAATTCAGAGTGAAAGAAACCTGAGAGCTGGTTTTGATGTACTTAAAAAACAATTTGATATTATTATCATTGATGTCAATAGCTTATTGAATATTAACCTGGCTAAAGAATGGCTTTCATTTACAGAGAAGAATGTGGCAGTATTTGAAGCAGGTAAAACATTGACTGATTCAGATAAAGATTTAATAGCTTTTCTTAAAAAACAGCCTGGATTTATGGGCTGGGTGATAAATAAAATAAAATTAGCCGGAATAGATGGTTAATTTAGTGGTAGATATTTAATTATGCAGCGAGATTCTAATCACCTGTTTTTAAAGAAGTCGAGAATAAAGTTTTTAATTTTTGGTCTTTTAATAGCGGGAATATCCAGTTTTGCAACAGCAAAACTGGAATTATTAGTTCCGGTAGTATTAGCGCTGCTGGCAGTATTCACTGTTTACCTGATCTTTCTTTTCAGAAATCCAAAGGTAGGGCTGGTGACTTTAGTCATTTACTGTTTTTTACTGGGCTTTTTAGGCCGGGAAATAGGAGGGCTGTCTTATGGAATGGGGATCGAATTACTGCTGATCCTGACCTGGTTATCTTCCCTGATTTATTATAAAAAGGAGGATTGGCTGGTGATCCGCAATGATTTGAGCTTATTGTTCCTGATCTGGTTTATTGTCAGTGTGATCGAAGTAATTAATCCGGCTGGTGCAAGTGTAATGGGCTGGCTGATGGAAATCAGGCCTGTTGCCTTATACCCGGTATTACTTATTCCTTTGAGTTTCATTGTCTTCAACAAAAAAAGTGATCTTGATCTTTTCATCAAACTAATCCTTGGTTTAGCGCTGGTTGCTGCTTTAAATGGAATTAAACAAATACATTTTGGCTTATTCCCAGGTGAACAGAGGTTTATTGATGGCCCTGGCGGAGCTACCCACTTGATTTTTGGAAAACTGCGTGCCTTCTCTTTTTACGATGCGGGGCAGTTTGGTGCATTTGAAGCGGTATTTGTGGTTATGGCTGTAGTCCTCGCTCTAGGCTCTTCAACGCTCTGGAAAAAAGTAACGTTATTAACCCTTGCTGGTATTTATGGCTATGCTATGTTACTCTCTGGTACCAGGGGGGCATTTTTCGCCTTGGTAGTTGCGGCTGTTTTTGCCATATTCCTGACTAAAAACTTTAAAGTATTGTTTTTTGGTGGTTTGTTTATGGCTGTCTTCTTAGGAGGCCTGAAATATACGACTATCGGAAGTAATTATTATGAAATTAATCGTTTCAGAAGCTCTATGGATCCTGAAGATCCATCTTTGAATGTTCGTTTCAATACGCAGCGGATTTTAAGAGAATATCTCAGTTCACGGCCTTTTGGTGGTGGATTGGGTGTTTTAGGGGCTTACTCGGAATATAATCAGGATAAATTCTTATCTATCATTCAACCGGATAGTTATTGGGTTAAAATATGGGCGATGTATGGCATTGTGGGATTAACACTTTGGTTTAGTATGCTGATGTATATTTTAGGAAAATGCTGCGGGATTATCTGGATGATACAGGATAAAAAACTGAAAGTAAAACTGATTGCAATCTTATCAGCGAGTGCTGGTATTTTCTTCTGCAGTTACGGAAATGAGGTGATCAATAATATGCCTTCTTCTTTAATTGTCTGTATTTCGTTTGTGCTGGTTTATCTGGGACCGAAATTTGATAAAGAGATTGCACAGGAGAACTTATTAATTGATACAAATAACCCTGATCACAACAGCCTAATTGTAGTTAAACCTATTTAATCAGATCCGTCATGCCATTTGAAATATTTCTTATTCCCGGTTTACTCTTCTTTGCCTATGGGTTTTATAAATCCAAAAAATACTTTGAACAGCAACAGGAGTTGAAAGAAGAAAATAATTACTAGAAAAGACTGCTCATGAAGACAACGCTCTGGATAGTTCTGCAAATTATTATTGGATACAATCTTGTGCTTCCAATAGTACTTTTCCTGTTTTATAAACTCTTTAAAAAAGATAGAAAACGTAGCCTGCAGCAAACAGACTATGATTATGCGATCATTGTGACTGCTTATGAACAAACCGGGCTGTTACATGCGGTGGTGGATTCTTTGCTCCAGCTGAATTATAAAAATTACCTGATTTACGTAGTCGCTGATAACTGCGATATTTCCAATTTAAATTTTAACCACGAAAAAGTAATTCTGCTCAGACCAGAAACTGTTCTGGCCAGCAATACCAGGTCACATCTTTATGCGATCAGCCATTTTAAAAGAGCGCATGAGATCCTGACTATTATTGATAGTGATAACCTGACAGACCCTGAATATATCAATGAATTAAACGTGTTTTTTGACCAGGGATTTGACGCAGTACAGGGGGTGCGGGCAGCTAAAAATCTGAATACAACTTTTGCCTGCCTGGATGCAGCAAGAGATATTTATTATCATTTTTATGACGGGGAGGTTTTATTTGAACTGGGTTCCTCTGCTACACTGGCCGGATCTGGAATGGCTTTCAAAACAGCTTTATACAAAGCGTGTTTTGAAAATCTGGATATTACCGGGGCAGGATTTGATAAGGTCTTACAGGCACAGCTTTTAAAGCAGGGAAAACGTATTGCATTTGCTGAAAATGCGATTGTATTTGATGAAAAAACTACAAATTCTGCACAGCTGGTTAATCAGCGTTCCCGGTGGATCAATACCTGGTTTAAGTATTTTGGATATGGGTTTGAGATCTTATTTAAAGGAATCAGGGGATTGAACTGGAACCAGTTTTTATTTGGTGTGATCTTGTTAAGACCGCCTTTGTTTATGTTCATTTTGTTATCCATATTTTGCGCTTTTATCAATTTGTTTATTTTCCCATTTTATACTTTAATCTGGTGCATTGCTTTTGGACTTTTTGCAGCTGGTTTCCTGATTGCACTTTTGCGTTATCCTACGGACTCCAGAATTTACAAATCCTTAATTAACATTCCTAAGTTTATATTTTTTCAATTGTTATCTTTAGTGCATGCAAAGCAGGCTAATAAGCGCTCTGTTGCTACTAAACATGATGTTACCTCATAAATTATATGATTAGTCAATCACAGGAAGAAATCATTTCAGGAAGGGACATCGTGATCGTTGGTCAGCAGCCATGGGATGTTAACATTGGGAGCAATTGCAAAAATATAGCCATTGAACTGGCTAAACATAACAGGGTTTTATATGTTAATTCTGCGTTGGACAGAATAACTTTACTCCGGAACAGAAAAGATAGTAAGATTATCAAACGTAAAGCGGTCATTCAGGGAAAAACGAATGGCCTGATTCCAGTTGCAGATAACTTATGGACTTTATATCCGGATGTATTGATAGAATCTGTCAACTGGATTAATAATTTTGGTATTTTCGACTGGCTCAACAAGCGGAATAACAGGCTGTTTGCTAAATCAATCTTAAAAACAACGGCATTACTGGGATTTAAGGATATTATCCTCTTTAATGATAATGATATGTTTAAGAGTTTTTATCTGAAAGAATTCCTGCGTCCTTCGTTAAGTATTTATTATTCCAGAGATTTTATGCTTGCTGTAGATTACTGGAAAAAACACGGGACAAGAATTGAGCCTGCATTGATCAGAAAAAGTGATCTGTGTGTTGCAAATTCCACTTACTTAAGTAATTACTGTAAACAATATAACCCGGCTTCTTTTTATATTGGCCAGGGCTGTGAACTGGATATTTTTACCAGCTCTGCTGCTTTACCTGCCATAGCCGCTATTGATAGCTTAAAAGGGCCTAAAATAGGGTACGTAGGTGCGTTACAAAGTATTCGCCTGGATATAGAATTGATTGCGCATATTGCAGTAACCAAACCGGATTGGAATATCATTCTGGTAGGCCCTGAGGATGATGTGTTTAAAATGAGTAACTTACATGGAATACCGAACGTCCATTTTCTGGGTGCGCAGAAGCCTGAAGATTTGCCGCAGTATATCAACGCCTTTGATTTGTGTATCAATCCTCAGCTGGTGAACCAGGTGACCATCGGAAACTATCCGAGGAAAATTGATGAGTACCTGGCGATGGGGAAACCTGTAGTCGCCACCCATACTGAGGCCGTAACAATTTTTGAAGACACGGTTTACCTTGCTGAAAATAAAGAGCGCTTTGTGACACTGATTGAAAAAGGCTTGCAGGAAAATACGGAAGAATTAGCAGCTTACCGGGTGAAAACTGCATACTCACATTCCTGGGAAAATAGTGTAGGTGAATTATATAAGGCTATTAATCAAGTTATATAAAATATAAATGTCATTATCCGCGAAAATAAAAGCAAATCCGGTACTGAAAAAGATAGCACATCGAATGTTGATTCCTGCTAACGATTTCAGACCAAGATTATGGGTCAGATTATTTATAAATCCTTTTAAACATAAAAAAGGAAAGGGATCAATTGTGCGGTTCAGAACCAGGATTGATGTTTTCCCTTTCAATCATTTTGAATTGGGTAATTACAGCCTGATTGAAGATTTTTCGACGATCAATAATGGTGTTGGGGATGTGGTAATCGGTGAAAAAACAATAATTGGGATCGGCTGTACAGTCATTGGCCCGGTTGTGATCGGAAATCATGTGATGTTAGCGCAAAATATTGTAATTTCAGGACTGAATCACGGGTATGAATTAATTGATATTCCTCCGAGTGAGCAGCAAACGGTTACTAAAAGTATAACGGTCAAAGATGAAGTCTGGATCGGCGCAAATTGCGTAATTACAGCCGGGGTTACCATCGGTAAACACGCGATAATAGGTGCCGGAAGCGTGGTGACTAAAGATATACCTGATTATTCTGTAGCGGTTGGAAATCCTGCAAGAGTAATAAAAGTATATAATTTTGAAAATAAGATATGGGAAAAGGTAAAATAACTTTGAGTTTATCCTTCCAAAGCTGAACGTTATGAAACATCAATATAATCCCGTCTGGATAAATCAGTTTCTTTATACTTATGAAAAGTATGAGGATATTGATCCTGCTGTATTTTCGGCAATCAATAAGGATCTTGACCAGGTACAAAGTAAAGAGCCGCTGGTAAGTGTGGTCGTAATTGCATGGAATGAGGAGATAAATATCCTGCGTTGTGTGGCTTCTTTGTCTAAAATGGTCACTCAGATCCCTTTTGAGATTATTGTGGTGAATAATAATTCAAAAGATAAAACACAGCAGACGATCGATCAGCTGCACGTCAGGTCTTTTAATGAACTGACACAGGGTGCAGGGCCGGCCAGGCAAAAAGGACAGGAAAATGCTTTAGGAAAATATATCTTAACCGCTGACGCTGACTGCTTTTACCCTGAAGTATGGATCGATGAAATGATGCGTGTATTGACACAAAAAGATGTAGTCTGCGTGTACGGAAGATATTCTTTTATAGGAGAGCCGGGTTTCCCGAGGTGGAAACTCAGGATATTGGAGAAATTAAAAGATATGATGGCCGAAATCAGGCATATCAAACAGCCTTATTTTAATACTTTTGGTATTAGCATGGGTTATGTAAAAGAATTTGGCCTCAAAATTGGTTTTATAAAGATCAACAGGAGAGGTGAAGATGGACAACTTTGTTTGGATTTAATGAGCTATGGTAAGATCAGGCAGGTAAAATCCAGAAAGGCCCGGGTATGGACAGGAGTAAGAACACTGAGCCAGAACGGATCTTTTTATAATATTGTAATTTCCAGAGTTAAAGAAGACCTTAAAAGATTTAAGTATAATTTTATTACGCGAAATTAATATATGCCCACGATGCCAGTGAATGCTAAGGAGAATCTTTTTGATGATGTTACCCTGCTGATTACCCACTATAACAGAAGTAGTTCTTTAGAACGGCTGCTGAGTGCTTTTAAAGCGCAAAATGTTAGTTTTAAAGAGATTATCGTTTCTGATGATTGTAGTGACAGCTTTCATCTGGGCCAGCTGGAAAAGATGACGCAAGCCTATAACTACAGGCTGATTAAAGCAAAAGTAAATGGCGGATTGGGAAATAACCTGAATAAAGGCCAGCTGGAAGTGAAAACACCTTATACTTTGTATGTGCAGGAAGATTTTATTCCGCTGCCTGCTTTTACGGAGCATTTTAAGGATGCGATGGATATGATACATGCCGAAGCAGACCTGGATTTGGTCAGGTTTTATGCTTATGGACCTTATCCTTATTTAAAGCCTTATAAAAAGGGTTTCTCGACTATGGTATACAAGCCATGGTTTACAGATAAAAACAAAATATACAATTATAGTGATCACCCTCATTTGCGCCGTTCCTCATTTTTTGAACGTTTCGGCCAGTATACCGAGGGTATAAAGTCTGACAAAACGGAATATGAAATGTGTTTGTCTTTTATTCAGAATAAAGGCAGAGCATTATTTTATGATCAATATGATGGTTTGTTCCTGCAGGAGAATTCTTCGGCAGAGCCTAGTACGGTAACCAGAAGTAACTGGAGACAAAGTGGGAACCCGTTAATTTCACTGGTCAGGCTGGTCTACAGACAAATTAAGTATAACTATGATCTTCATATCAATACCAAGTTTAAAAGACATAAGTAGTTATTGAAATTGAAAAGAATCCTCATCTTATCTGAATTTACATCATAGAAAAAACCTATAAGGTATAGAATTATGAAAATGATAAACAGCCTATTTGAAAAGATAAAACGGTTATTTAAATGATGAAAAACTCAAATCAACTTATTTCTGGTGTTACTTTACTTATTACGCATTATAACAGAAGTGAATCTTTATTTCGATTGTTAAAAACTATAGCGCTGTACGAAATATCTTTTGAGCAAATTATTGTTTCTGATGATGGCAGTAATAAAGAACATCAGGATTGTTTAAAAGAAATGCAGGAGCAATTAGGATTTACTTTAATTACTACTGAAATTAACAAAGGGCTTGGCAACAATATCAATAAGGGTATGGATGCAGTCAAATCTCCTTATATCCTGTATATACAGGAAGATTTTGTCCCGAAAGCGGCTTTCATTACAGCATTAAAAGACGGTCTGGAAATAATGAAATCAGAAGATGAATGGGATATTGTCCGATTCTACTCTTTTCCATGGTCCCCTTATCCATATTTAACGCCTTATAAGAAAGGTTTCTCTAAAATGATCTTTAGTTTATGGCCATGGTATACAAATTATCTTAAATTTCATGTGTATAGCGATCACCCTCATCTGAAAAGAGTAAGCTTTACTGAGAAGTTCGGCCGCTATTTCGAAGCACCAAATGGCGATGTGACGGAAATGAAAATGTGCAGATCTTTTCTGAAAAATGAGGGTAAGGCTCTTTATTATAAAAATTTTAATGAGTTGTTTGAACATGATAATCCGGAGGATGAGCCGGGACTTTTCAGACCGGATAAGGTGAAGACCAAAACTTATGCAGATATTAAGCCTTTATATTGGGTGTACCTGAAATATAAAATGATGAAGGACACAATATCTTTTGTCCTGAATAAATAGTGACTTATGAGTAACAAAAAATTAGCTATCTCCGGCGCGAAGTGGACAACCATTTCAACTGTTGTTAATACCGTGCTGCAATTTGTCCAGATAGCGATTTTGGCCCGGTTGCTGGAGCCGTCTTCCTTCGGTATTGTCAGTATCAGTACTTTGGTGATCACCTTTTTAGGCATTTTTGCCCATTTCGGTTTCTCCAACTCTATCGTCTATAAACAGGAAAGTGACAACAAGGTCTTATCTACTATTTATTTTCTAAACCTGATGATTGGTTCTGCGATGTTTGTGATCATTTACTTTGGTTCACCGCTGCTGGTCATGTACTATAAAGAGCCGCGCTTACTAGAGGTACTTCATATTTCTGCTTTTTATTTCCCTATCGTTTTTCTTGGACAGATTTACAATATCCTCCTAGAAAAGGAACTGAAATTCAAGTCCCTGGCTTTAACGGAAATTGTTTGCTCCATATTAGCGACTACGATCACAATTATACTCGCGTACAAGGGCTTTCAGGCTAAATCTTTAGTATACGGTCTTTTGGCCGGACAGACGCTTAAAATGCTGGTTCAGAATGTAATTGGCAGGGTTTATTTTTCCCCGGTCTGGTATTTTAAGCTGAAGGAAATTAAAGAACACCTGATGTTTGGTATTTACAACATTGGGGATAGTCTTTTGGGCTTTGCTAACGGCAATATGGACACGATCCTGATTGGTGGTTTATTAGGGGTCAAAGAATTGGGGTATTATACAATTGCTTCACAGGTTGCGATTTACCCGGTAGCCAGGATCTGCCCGATTATTGTACAGATCTGTTATCCGATCATGGCCAGAATGAAGGAAAACCTGGAGCAGTTGAAAGGTGCTTACCTGAAGATTGTTGATTTTCTTTCTTATATTAATATTCCTCTGCTGGCCGGCTTGTATTTAATGTCTGCCAATGTAATTCCATTAATTTATGGTTCGGGATGGGATGCTACAGTGCCGCTGATTAAGATCTTTGTTTTTACAGGTATCTTCTCTTGTCTGATGTACCCGCTTTCTACGGTAGCTTATTCTACGGGTAAACCGAAGTTGCTGTTTTACCTGAACCTGATTACCCTTGTCATTAAATTCCCGCTGATTTACATCATGGCTAAACATTATGGAATTATGGGGATTGCTTATGGATTCTTAATCACGACCTTCATTACGCTGGTGATGAACTTCTTCCTGATCCAGTTTATGGTGGGTGATTTCATGAAAACGTTTCTGGAAAATATTGCCAAGCCAATTCTGTTTAGTGTGGCCATGGCTGTCGTTATCTTATTGTATAAACAGTTTATAGGGAATACTGGAACGTTCCACACCATGGCTCAGATTGCTTTGGGCGGAATGGTTTATGCCGCCTTAACTTTAAAATATAAGTTGTCACTCTCTGAAATCAAAAATTTAAAGCAATCCTTGTAAGTGGACAGAAGATTATATATTAAGAGTGTCTTCGGTTTAGCTGTAGCAGGTGCAGCTTCTTTCTCTATTCTTAAATGGGTGAGCATGAACAGGGCTGTTGTTCCTGCAGATCTCGTCCATAAAAGAGAATTGCTGGCTGAACTTGCCGAGCTGATCATCCCTCAAACAGATACTCCCGGTGCCAGGGCAGCGATGGTACATGATTATATGATTATGGTCATACTGAATTGTACGCCTGTAAAAGAGCAGAATAAGTTCATTGATGGGATTGCTGAACTGGAGGATTATACCGCTGAACGATACGGTAAGGATTTTTTGCAATGCAGCCTGGCAGAAAAAAAGATTGTATTGAAACACATGGCCAGAAATTCATCAGGCTATTCTTACAAAATTCTGAATAAAATTAATAACAAGCTTTTTGGGAAGCCATTTTTTCTGAAGCTCAGAGAACTCACTGTGGAGGGCTATTGTCAATCCCGGCTTGGGGCTACCCAGGGGCTTGCTTATGATTATATTCCCCATACTTTTGAAGCCTGCATTCCACTCCGTAAAAACCAGAAATCCTGGGCAACCAAGTAAATTATGTACATCAGCGATAAAAATAAACAACTCAATACCTATGATGCCATCGTAATTGGTTCAGGAATCAGCGGGGGATGGGCAGCAATGGAACTTTGTAAAAAAGGGTTGAAAACACTGCTTTTGGAAAGAGGCCGGGATGTAAAGCATATTATCGATTATCCAACCGCGAATCTTAATCCATGGGATTTTAAAGCCGGGATGAACAATACTCTAAAGGACCGGGAAACTGATCCGATTCACAGTGGTGCATACAGCCCCGCTGACAAGCATTTTTATGTCAGTGACGCTGAACATCCTTATGTACAGGAAAAGCCATTTAACTGGTACAGGGGGTATCAGGTAGGCGGCAGGTCTTTAACCTGGGGAAGACAGTGCTATCGTTGGAGCGATCTTGACTTTCAGGCCAATCACCAGGATGGGTATGGAATAGACTGGCCTATCCGCTATAAAGATCTGGAACAGTGGTATAGTTATGCAGAATCGTTTATTGGGGTAAGTGGTAACTGTGAAAATCTGGCGCAGTTGCCAGATGGCAAATTTTTAACACCAATGGAGTTGAATTGTATTGAAAAGCATTTGGGTGATTCTATCCGCAAGCATGACGAACACCGTTTATTAACGATTGCAAGGGTCGCTAACTTAACCAGGGGATGGGATAACCGCGGGCCTTGTCAAAACAGGAATTTGTGTACCCGGGGATGTCCTTTTGGCGGATATTTCAGCAGTAACAGTTCGACTATTCCAGCTGCAATGGCTACTGGTAATTTAACTTTAAGACCGTTTTCAATTGTGACTGAGCTGCTGTTTGATGAGCAAAAACAGAAGGCTAAAGGGGTGCGGGTAATTGATACTTTAACTAATGAAGTGCTGGAGTTTTATGCGAAGATTGTTTTTGTCAACGCATCTACGATTGCAACTGCGGGCTTATTATTGAATTCTGTTTCTTCGAGGTTCCCTGATGGATTTGGTAATGGAAGCGGGCAGCTGGGGCATAATCTGATGGATCACCATTCTTCTGCGGGTGCCTATGGTATACATGAATCTTATACGGACCAATATTATAAAGGAAGAAGACCTTGTGGATTTCTAATCCCAAGGTATAGGAATCTTCAGCAGGATAAAAGTCTTAATTTTAAAAGAGGGTACAATATCCAGGGTCATGGTGAACGGCAGGAGTGGATGGATAAAGCGCAAAGTATTGAAGGGTTCGGGGAAGAATTTAAAGCACAGCTTACTACGCCCGGTCCATGGTCAATCTGGATGGCCGGATGGGGAGAGTGTTTGCCTTATTTTGATAATAAAGTATCTTTAGATAACTTCCAGAAGGATAAGTGGGACCAGCCTTTAATTAAAATTGACTTTGCTTTCCGCGATAATGAGCATAAGATGATGTCCGATATTCAGCAGACTTCTGCGGAAATGTTCGAAAAGGCAGGATTCAAAAATATTGAAACTTTTAATTACAATAAGCCAGGAGGATCAACCATTCATGAAATGGGAACTGCCCGTATGGGACATGACCCCAAAACATCTGTTTTAAACAAGTTTAACCAGATGCACGAGGCGAAGAACGTTTTTATTACTGATGGCAGCTGCATGACTTCTTCCGCCTGTCAGAATCCATCTTTAACTTACATGGCTTTAACTGCCAGAGCGAGCCAGTTTGCTTATGAACAATTGAAGAAAGGGGAATTATAACTATTTTAAACCTAAAAGAGTTTTGGACTTTTCTAAAATATTATATAGCTTCTTTAAGTATCTTGAACTTTCTCCAATTGGTTTAAAGTTTTTCCAGCCTGTCATATTCAAATAGTAAAAGAATATTTCTTTGTATTTCTCACTATATTCGTATGACTTATAGATAGGCTTTCTTCCTGTAAAATGAATGAGGTATGGTTTTTCTTCTTCTGAATAAGCAAAGCGGTTCCATAATAAATCCAATTCCTTCCAGTGCAATGCGAGTACAGCATTCAGGCCATATTGATCCTCATAAACGGCATGTTTTTTATGTGCAGTCAGACAGTTAAGCACTTTATTGGTAATGTCAGCATTTCTCCACTTTTCTATATCAACAACCATTAAGCCGGAGTTGAAATATTTATTATCAGCTGGTATGCCTAACTCTTCATAATTGCTTATACCACCCCAGCGTGTCACCACCTGTATAAACTGATCCTGCACAGCACCAACTATTTTGCTTCCCAAATCTGTATGCCATAACTTGCTGATATCTTCAAGCATAATCATGTCTACATCCAAATATATAATTCGCTTGATAGATTTTGGAATGAAATGAGGGATAAATAATCTGATGTAAATATTTATTGGTAAACTGCTTTTGTCAACCGGAAGTTTGACATTTTTAGGTAGACATTCAGATTTAACCATCCAATGAATAGTTACAATTTCTGGATTACTCCCACTTAATATTTTTGATTTATTTTTCTTAGTAATTCCATCTTCTACAATAAAAAATTCTAGTTTTTCATCAGACTGATGATTTACTTCAATAGATCTGATTAAAGCTGCCAGTAAAATGGCATAGTGATTATCACAAACACAAATTATAGCAATAGGCGCTGATTTTTCCATTTTGTTGTAGTTCTTTTTTACGAGTATAATAATTTGAGTGCTTTAGCCTATTTTACCGTTTTTGTAAGTAATTGAAAATTGTATTTTAAAAATTTATACTTCGAATATATCAATTTAGCAATAGTAAAAGGAACACTATTGCCATTATTCCATGATTTTCTAAAGTTTGCAGTGCTCGGTTCTTCTACTGAATTTTCTTGTGTTAATAATCCATAATGGTCATCATAAAGCAGACATTTACCTTTGTTTTTAATGAAAGCAAAACTCATCTGCATTTCAGTTTGGTCACCGTTCAAGCCTTCAGGATATCTGCCGAAGTCTTTAAGAAAAGTTGACTTGCGCAAATGCGGATGATCTCCGTAAAGATAAAATTTGAGATTATTAGTATACCATGGTGACAGGTGGAACACTTTTTCAGAAAAACCGAGCTTATACGGTGTCATATAAGGATAAGGAGAATAAGAATACAAAGTTATCATATCCCATTTCTTATCTTGCTCCATAATTTGCAGCGCATCTGCGAAATGTTCCGGGAAAGTAGCCTTAGGAACAAAATCTTCCTGAATATATAACGTATATTCAGTTTGTACGCTATCCTGGCCTTTGTTTATATTATTCCCCAATCCTTTGTTAATTGGGGAAGTAATTAACCTGAAAGTATATTCCTGCTGTAATTTTTCGATGTACTGCAGTTGACTTTTCTCACTGCCATCATCAGAAATAACGATGTCTCCAAAATTACAGTCTAATTTTTTAAAAGCCTTTAAAAGCCGCTCAAGCGACTTACATCTGTTGTAATGGGTAATCAGTAAAGTAACGCTTGTAAAGTGGTATGGGGTGTTCATCATCTATTAATTGCCCGGCTAATGAATATAAATGTAATAAGATTGTTTGACAAGTAGGCAGATAGAGTGCCAAAAAAAAATCTCAGTTCATATATTGAGCTGAGATTTTTTTATAAAATTTATCTGCTTATTCAACAGCACCTATAGAGGGAGCTGTTGCGCTTCTTGGTTTACCATAGAAATCTGTGATGACAAATGGTGTTGGTCTGCCTTTAGATTTTGCAGGTGAATTACTGGTTAAATTCAGTGAAGTCTGGTCTGTAATCCCGTCTTGTGCAGCGGTTTCATTGTATAAGTTATACGAAGTGTTCGGAATAACTTCAGCCCATTGTAAAGCGATCATTTTCTGATTTGGAAGGAAATTGAATCCCAGGTTATTGTAAACATCCACCTTACCGCCCGACATGCCGTATACGTCAACTACGGCTGCTTGCCAGTCATTGGATTGGTTTAAATTGCCACAGGTATTGTTGAAGACTATGGCGTTTGTATAAGTTGTAATTCCTGGGGTTATTCTGTCAGAAAAAGATTGAACTTCAAAACCTGAGTATTTACGGGAGTTTAAAACGATGTTATTGTAGATCAGAATATTTTTTGGTGTACTGCCAACAGTATGGCCCCAGGCGCGGATTGCATTTCCCTGGTGATTAGTCACTAAGTTATTATGAAATCTACCATTTCCAGCAATCTGAAAGATACCGTTATGGTTGTTATTGCTGGTATTGATATTGTTGATTTTGTTATGGTGAATGTTGTAGTCTTCTACATTTCCCATAAAAACCACCGTCCCTACATCCGAAGCATTCTGGAAGTCAATGTTAGCGATCTCAATATTCTTCACTAATCCATACACCACTCCGCCCTGGATATATCCTCCGGTAGTCAGGAACTGCGCTGTATTGTCACAAGACATATTCAGGAATCTAAGGTTCTTGGAATAAGAGCCTTCTGTTCCATTATAAACATCATTGTATTTAAAAGTAATATCCAGATCACCGATGTTTTTAAAAGCTGCGTATTGAAACGTGAAGTTGTTCAGACTACCAGTGATGACTACTGCTCTGTAAGAGTTGTCTCTGAACGAAAATCCTTTAGCCAGTCCTGGCGTTCCGTCTCCGGAGATATATACGTTTTTCAGGTTTTCCAGAGACATCGCATTAAAGTTTCCTGCAACTTCCACAAGTCCGTCATTTTTGAAGGTAATCGGACATCCGTCGGCAGATAATACGTTCTTGATATTGATAGAAGTATAGCTTCCTCCTTTGATTTTAATCAGGTCATTACATTGAACGGCAAAAGTAGCACCGTCAAAATTAAGGACTCCTGATCCTGTACCAATATTGACTGTTCTTTTATAAACAATCGGCGCAGGCGCTTTGCTTGTATCAGCTCCTGATCCAGGAACAATAACCGAAATGTCAGGATTTTCAATAATTCCCTTTTTGCAAGAGGCCAGTAAGAAAACTGAAGAAATAGAGAAGAGGAATATGATTGTTAATGTTCTCATTTTTAATGGGATAGTTTTGTTGATTATTTTTTCAACATGGTGCATAGATACACATATTATTTATAATCCTAGAATATTATCAAAAAAAATGGGGAAATTTGGGTAATTATTTCCCGATTTACATCGGTTGATGTAAATTGATTAACCAGTTAGAAATGGGTCACCTGAATAAATATGGATAATGGTTTATTTTGCTAAATCGAAAATTAGTGCCCAGCGTAAATAAACAGATGGGTATTAATTTATCAGGGTCTGATTATCAGCCGTTTTTGACTGATATAGAATAATCATTTTTATTTATGATTAGTTTTGCACTATTTTAGAGCTGTCTTTTGATCAATACGGCTAATGAAAAATGTAACGCAATGCGGGTTTATAATTGGAGTTAATTTAGTTTTTCTATGCGTATAGCACATATCATAATTGCGCATAAAAATCCGGAGCAGTTAAATCGTCTTTTGTTAAAGATGCAGCATCCCGATTTTGATTTTTATATCCATGTGGATAAAAAAGTTGACATCAAACCTTATGAATTCCTGAGAGCTATCCGGGGCGTTAAGTTTATACAAGAAAGATCAATTTGTAATTGGGGAGGTTATAGCACGTTGCAGGCCATGATGAGTTCCCTTCAAGAAGTATTGCTGAATGGAGTGGAGTATGGGTTCTATAATCTGCTGAGTGCGCAGGATTATCCGCTGAAGAGCAACCAGGAGATCTGTGATTTTTTGCAGCAGAACAGCAGCAAATCATTTATCTATTATGAAGCAGAGGATTCCAAGTGGTGGGAAGGGGCAGTTTATAGGTTCCAGCGTTATCATTTAACGGACTATAATTTCAGCGGCAAGTTCTTTATAGAGAATATGCTGAACAAGATACTTCCTTTACGCAAGTTTCCGCTGGCTATGAAGTTATACGGAGGCAGCAAGTCCAGCTGGTGGACTATAAATAAGGAAAGTGCCGGTTACCTTGCGAATTATTTCGATACAGAGAATAAGATCAAGAAGTTCCTGAAATTTTGTTGGGGAACAGATGAGTTTGTGATCCCGACGATATTAATGAATTCCCCCTTAAAGGATCATATTGTCAATGATAACCTGCGTTATATAGATTTCCCGGATGGTATGGCAAACCCTAAAATTCTGACACTGGCAGATCTGGATAAATTGCGTGCCTCTCACATGCTTTTCGCCAGGAAGTTTGATGTTGGTATAGATATTGATATTTTAGCTGCAATCGATGAATACACCTCCAACAGTAAACAGGTTTAGTCCTGATCAGAATTTAGTCTTTCTTTCTTACGGTGCTGAGTCCGAATTTCGCAGAGCTATCTTTAGTATTTTAAGTTTTTACGCCTGGTCAGCAGCTAGTGATATTCACAGGACAAGGATTCTTGTGTATACAGATCAGCCCCATTTTTTTCAGGCTCACCTGGATCAGCCTGAAATTGAATATGTGGTCATGACTCCCCAGGTGATGGAAGAAATGTTAGGGGGCACCTTATTTTATCACCGCCGGAAGATAGCTTCCATCGATATGACTTTTAAGAAATATCCGCAGGACAGCTTGATTTTTATTGATTCAGATACTTTTTTTACTGGTGATGCGACCGCACTCTTCAATGGGATAACCAAACAGGATGCTTTCATGCACCAGCGGGAATATACTTTTGAACAAGGGCTGGGTATCTTTAAGAGCTTTAATGAGGGAGAGTTTCCCCAAGCATTTATTGACTATATCACTGACCGTGACCTGATGATTGGCGGGAAACCGGAAAAATTTACGAGGCATGATTATGGGTGGAATTCTGGTGTATTAGGCTTGCACAGCACTTTTGCGGAGTATATGCCTGATGTATTCAGGTTAAATGATGAGTTCTATAAGAACTCCTGCTGGTTTATCAGTGAGCAGATTGCCTTTTCATTAATCCTGCAGCGCAGAAAGACCTTACATGAAGCCGATGAGTTTGTACTGCATTACTGGGGCAAACGTCAGAAGGTAATGCTGGATAAATTGCTTGTTGATTTATTAAAGAGGTACAAGCTTGCTGAATTAAAAGATAAAACGCTGATCAAAAGAATAACAACCAGGTGGAAGTTCAAGGTTGAAGTTGATAAGGTTCAGGAACAGGCGGCAATTGCACTTTCTTTGGGTTCGTGGTTATATGGACTGAAAAAGAGTGCACAAGTATTGCTTAAAGATCCTTTAAACGTTCGTTTGTATCAGGAGTTAATCAACGCAGCCTGCTCAAAAAGGAAATAAAAGATTATCAGGGCCTGATTTTCCACAATGATCCTTCGTACCGGAAAGGTTTGAACTGGACATAATACTTTTCACTGGCAGCAATGAAATCGTATTCTTTCTCATAATTTTCATAAAGCTTGTCTTGTATTTTTACCCTGTTGAAAAAATAACATGGATAAGACGCTTCAATTCCATAAAATACCGTGGGAACATGCTGTATGGTGATCCTGTCGGCATTTGTGCTGTTATACCCTACATAATCGAGCATAATATAAGGGATTCTGGTTTCCTTGACCTCATCTAACAGTTGATAGGGTTTGTCAATATATTGCAGCACACTGCAGATCAGGAAGAGCTGCGGCTTGTTTTCAGCCATACATTCCTGAATACTGTTGTAGAATTTAATGTGTTCATTCTCAAAGTGTTTCTTTCCCGCTTCCACAAACTTGGGCTGCTCGATAATACACCACTTTAATTTTTTTAAGTGCTTCAGATAAGGGTAGTTTTGATAATAAGTTGTACCCAGGGAACCGCCAAAGTCAATGACGGTTAGTTCATTGTTATTTGTTGAAGCGATGTATAACAGTGTTTTCAATAAAGGGAAATTCATTTGAACGGTATCATAGGCGATCCCGTCCCTTTCATAAGCAATCTCCTTATTCTTAACCTGGTAAGTGGTTTCAATAATCCGGTTCAGAATATGATCTTCATCGTAGCCTTTACATTTTTCTTTGGCCTGTTCATAAGTCTTATAATTACCTTTCCAGCCATATTTAAAACTATACCATCTTAAGGTATTCACAATAGGAGGGGCAAGCTCTTTCAATAAATAGAACATCCTTCTTTATTTTAAATGAAATTTATTCATGACTTCGGTGACACGGAAAATATCTTCCTCTGTATGTGCAAAAGAACAAGGCAGGCTGAGTGTCTGCTGGTGTATTTTTGCAGAAACAGGATAGTCGAAATGCTGAAGTACATCTTTTAAAGCTCCCTGATCCTGGGGGGCTACCGGGTAGTGGACCTCTGTACCAATTTGGTTTTCAATCAGATATTGTTTCAACTGATCTCTTTCGGGGTGCAGGATATTGTAGATATGATAAACATTATAATAGTCCGGATCAAGTTTTGGTTTGATAAAATCAGCATTCAAATGCTCCGTATAGATCGCTGCCAATTTTCTTTTATGCGTATTGATCTCATCAAGGTGAGGCAGTTTAACCCTTAGAAAGGAAGCTTGTAATTCGTCCAATCTGGAGTTATAGCCAATTACTCCGTTATGATATTTTTTTTCCGAACCGTAATTCCTTAATTGTCTGATCTTTTGATAGTCTGATTCAGTTTGGCATAAAATAGCTCCGGCATCACCTAAAGCACCCAGGTTTTTTGTCGGATAAAAACTAAATGCACCGAAATCACCAAAAGTACCTGCTAATTTGCCTTTGTATTTCGCGCCATGTGCCTGTGCACAATCTTCAATCACTTTGAGCTCATGTTGTTTCGCCAGTTCCAGTATGGGGTCCATGTCACAGCATTGCCCATATAGATGAACGACCATAATGGCCACGGTTTTTGGGGTAATAGCGGCCGGAATTAATGCAGGATCAATGTTATAGGTGTGGCTGTCTGGTTCAACCAGTACGGGGGTGAGTCCGCATTGTATAATCGCCAGGATAGTTGCGATATAAGTATTGGAAGGTACAATGACCTCGTCGCCTTTTTGAAATTTACAGCATTGCAGGGAAAGAATCAGTGCATCCAGGCCATTGGCCACACCAGCTACGTAATTTTCCTGGTGGTAAGCTGCAAATTCCTGTTCAAACTGAGCCACTTCCTCTCCCAGTATATACCATCCTTTATTCAGAAAATCAGCAAACTTACTTTTAAACTTTTCTTCAAAAGGACGGTTGAGTATTTTCAGGCTTTCATATGGAATCATAAGGCTCATAAATATAGTCTTTAGGATCAAATGCTGTAGAGGCAAGCACTAAAAGAATTGCATCAGCCGAAAAATCGTGCATCACATGCCAGTCTTCAGGCAATAACATTAAACATTTTTCAGGACTGTCCAAATCAAAAATCTCTGTCTTTTTCCCGTTATTGTTAGTGATTTTGCAAGATCCTTTAATACATATGGCTGCCTGATGGGTTTCGTGGTGTCTGTGTCCTCCGCGATCAGTATCATCTACAGCATAAATGTAGAACAATCTTTTAATCTCAAAAGGAACAATGTTATCGAGTACCGTTAAAATACCTCTGCTGTCTTTAAAAGTCTGTATATTAAGTATGTGCGCCATTTGCTAATAAGTTCTTATCTATTAAATTGAGGATTTCCGGATGGTCGGCCATATTAAACTTCCTTGCAAACAGCATTTCTGAAGCTGCAAGTTTTTCGAAATCACTTTCGTCCAGTATTTTTGGGTTAGCGCCGCCAGCTGACCAGTCAATATATCTGTAATTGTTATTGACAATTCTATCTTTATATCTGGAATTCAGTAAGATGGTCTGGAAAACAAACTCATCACTCGCCCAGCATAAAGAGAAAAAGTATTTAAGTTTCTGATCATTTTCAACGGTATGCACCACATGTAAGGCCACTTCAGGACTTAACATCCAGAACATAGATTTACCATAAGGATGCAGGTTGTAAGGCAGCTTTCTTTTAGGAAGGACTTTATTGATCAGGTTTTCCAGCCTGTATTTCCCAATAAAATTATAGCTGGTCAGGAAATATCTTTCCATTCTGATCAGCCCTTCTTTCCAGTCGTTTTTGATGTCCCGGTAACTCAGGAATTCTTTGCCTTTGTTTTTTACGAAAAAATCATTGATATAATCAGCAGGTTTAAGCGGATAATCCTGTCCGCTCAGAAAATTGATAAAATCATATCTTATTCCTGTAGTTGTAATCTCTTTAATACATTCAAAGGTTGCGGTTACAGTACTGAAGCCAGCCCACCTGACATCGATCCTGTTGTTAATGAAATAAACGTTAGGGATGTCTTTAAGGAATAAGTGCGGGTTGATGTCAAACTTCTTATCTACATGAATATAGAAATCGAAATTGGGATGGGATAAACTTTTGATCATCCGCTCCGTTTGTTCAGGACTGGTATAAGTAAGAATCAGATGGGCAATACGCATTTTCTGGTAGAGTTAATGAAGATTTCATGTCGACTGTAACACCGACCCTATAGAAAAAATGGTGCCAGTATTAAAAAGCGGTTAAAACCCAGTAGGTTATTTTATACTAATTAATGTTTAAATGCTAACAGGCAATAAATTTAATATTTTATAGCTATTGCTTATAACTAATTATAATTTTGAGGTACAAATCGCAATAGTTGCCCAAATTGTAGATCCTCTTATACACAAATTTAAATATTTTATAATAATATCGTCGGAAATACCCGTAACTAAGCTATGATAATCTGGATTAAATATTGCTGATAACGCCGTAATCATTAGTATCAGATTACAGCACGGAAATTATTACTTTTACAAGGAATGAAACGCACTTCAATTATCACTGTTAACTTTAATCAGCCAGCGGTTACACTGGATTTTCTTAAATCGATAAGGCTTCATACCACTTTAAGTGAAGTGGAAGTTATCCTGGTTGATAACGGGAGCAGGGAAGATCATTCCGCTGTTTTCCTGAAAGAATATCCTGAGCTGGTCTATATTTCCTCCGCTAAGAACCTGGGGTTTGCAGGCGGGAATAACCTGGGAATTGAAAAAGCAAAAGGAGAATATCTTTTATTCCTGAATAACGATACCGAAATTACGGGAAACCTGGTGAGTGAACTGAGCGGGGCGCTTGAAGAAAATCAGGAAATCGGATTAATTTCTCCCTTATTATTGTATTTTGATGCACCTGATGTGATTCAATATGCTGGTTCGACAAAAATGAACTATATCACTTGCCGTAACAGTACCATTGGCATTATGGAAACTGATCGGGGGCAATATGATACGCAATACAGGGAAACAGCCTTCTGCCATGGTGCTGCCATGATGTGCCGCAAGGCCGATCTGAAGACTGCCGGATTAATGGACGAGAACTTCTTTTTGTATTATGAAGAGCTGGACTGGTGTGAGAAATTCAAAAAAGCGGGAAAAAAGATCTGGTTTACGGGCCGTACTAAAGTTTACCATAAAGAATCCATGAGTGTGGGAAAAGAAAGCAGTATCAAAACATACTTTATGACCCGGAACAGGATGTTGTTTATCCGCAGAAATACCGGCTGGTTGAATACATTGCTTTTTAGCTTGTATTATATGGGCATTGCCAGTCCGAAGCAAATATTAATGTATATCAGGAAGAATAGGAAGGACTTGATTAAATGGGTATTCCTGGGGTTGAAATGGAATTTTACCCATTCAAAAGATAGTAACGATTTAGGTTTTAAAATATAAATATTGATGATTATAGTTTTTTGGATCAGCATTTTTCTGATTGTATATACGTTTGTTGGTTACGGTTTTTTGCTTTATATACTGGTGAAAATCAAAGGATTGTTCAGCAAGCCGTTTGTTTTTAAAACAGATGCGGTCTTACCAACGGTTACCCTGATGGTCGCTGCTTACAATGAAGAAGATATTATTGAAGATAAAATACGGAATACTTTGGAGCTGGATTATCCGAAAGATAAACTTCAGCTTATCTTTATTACGGACGGGTCTTCCGATCAGACTGCAGCAAAGGTGAGTAGTTTTAAAGAGATCACATTGCTGCACCAGGATATAAGGGCGGGAAAGATGGCGGCTATTAAACGCGCTATCCCATTGATTAATGGTGCAATTACCGTGTTTACAGATGCAAATACTTTCTTAAATGCTGAAGCGATCAAAGAATTGGTGAAGCATTACCAGAATCCTAAGGTTGGGGCAGTTGCAGGTGAAAAGAGAATCCTGGTTGAAGCTTCAGCTGATGCGAGTTCTGCGGGGGAAGGTTTTTACTGGAAATATGAATCTAAGCTGAAAAAACTGGATTATGAATTGTATTCAAATGTAGGGGCGGCAGGAGAATTATTCAGTATCCGCACGGCGTTGTATCAGCCTGTAGAAAGTGATACAATTATTGATGACCATATGATTGCGATGCGCATCGCAGAAAATGGTTATGTGATTGCTTATGAGCCTGGAGCTTATGCGATGGAAACGGCATCGGCAGATGTAAAAGAAGAGCTTAAAAGAAAGATCAGGATTGCTGCCGGGGGTATACAATCCATTCTGCGCCTTAAAAAAGCAGCAAATCCATTCCGTAATTTTGTATTTACCTTCCAATATATCAGCCACAGGGTTTTACGGTGGACAATTGTACCGCTATTACTGATCCTGGTTTTTGTGCTTAATGGCATCCTTGCGTTTACACAGCCTGGTGCTTTTTACCAGGTGTTATTTGCTTTACAGGTACTTTTCTATGTATTGAGTATCATCGGGTTTTATTTTGAACAGCGGAATATTCGCGTAAAGGCTTTGTTCGTCCCTTATTATTTTTGCATGATGAATTACGCCGTACTGGCTGGTATTTCCCGCTATTATCAGAAAAATCAAAGTGCAGCGTGGGAAAAGTCGAAAAGGAAATCCTGATTTTAAGCTGTTCTCAGGGCATTGGGAGTAAACCGTCTCCTGTGGTTTGCTAAAATGTTATTTATTGGCACTGAGGCAGCCTGTGCAGCTACACTCAGTAAATAAATAACCGGCAGATACCGTTGCGTGTCTAAGAGACGCTGTCCAGTACCTGCTGCAGTGTTCTTGCAAACTCTTTATCGTAAGGAGCGAGCAGCATTGTTTTATGATCTCCGGGCACATCATGTACTTCAACTCCTTTTAAAGCATATTTCTGCCAGCCCAGGTATTTGAAATCTTCCACAAAATAGACATTATCAGTTGCCCTGAATAAATGTATTTTCTCTTCAAAGGGAGCTAGTTTATAGGCCTGGTAAGCAATATCATATTTCTTATCAATCCTTCGCATAATCTCATATATCCCCCCTGATTCTTCTTCCGTTTTGTTCTGGATACCAAATATTTCTCTTAACCTGGTGGTCATGATATGTCTTTGATAGTTTACTGTCGCTTTAGGGTTTTTGATAAATGAAGTGATAATCCACCAGAATTTTGGCAACTGTTTCTTCACTCTTTCTTTAAAAACAGAGAAGTTGTTTCCGTGGAAGTCCAGGTTTTTTGCATTGGTATCAAAAATACCAAGCATTTTAATTTCATGACCCAGTTCTCTTAATTGTCTGGCCATTTCAATCACGACATAACCTCCAAAAGAATACCCGGCAAGTGCGTAAGGGCCATGCGGATTTTGAGCCAGTATACTTTCTATATAGTAGCGGGCAATGTCTTCCATGTTATCCATAGGTTCTTCCACACCATCCAATCCTTGCGCCTGGATACCAAAAACAGGTTGTTCCTGGTCTACATGCAGCCCGATCCCACTAAAGTTAAGTACGTTGTACCCGCCTCCATGAACAATATATATCGGAGTTTTTGAACCCGAAGGTTTAATCGGGACCAGTGAAGTATAAGTAGTTGGCCGGTTCTGCCCATCCAGTAGTTTTCCTAAAGTCCGGATGGTCGGATATTCAAATAACGTAGCCAGCGGTAAGCCGTGTCCATTGGCTTTTTCTATCTGGATCATGAACTGAATGGCAATCAGTGAGTGTCCGCCCAGTTCAAAGAAATTATCATCAATACCAATTTCCTTGACATCCAGTAATTCTTCCCATAGTTTGACAATGGTCGCTTCTGTTTGTGTTTGCGGCGCGGTATATTTACTGAAATCACCGGCATGCAGATGGTCGGGGGCAGGCAATGATTTTTTGTCTATTTTACCACTGCTGGTTCTTGGGAATTCCAAAACCCAGACAAATACTGAAGGGATCATAAAAGCGGGTAACCTGCTCTGGATTTCATTTCTTACAAAAGCAGTGTCCTGATTTCCGGTAGCTGAAGCTAAATAAGCAACTAACCTTTTTTGTCCGTTATGGTCTTCTTTCGCCGTCACTACAACTTGTGCGATGCCTGGGATACGGCTTAATACCGCTTCTACTTCACCCAGTTCAATCCGGTAACCTCTTATTTTTACCTGGTCGTCATTACGGCCCAGGAATTCAATATTTCCATCGGGTAAAATCCTGGCTACATCACCTGTACGGTAAACGCGCACCTGTCTTGCGTCAGGTAAGTTTAAACTGACAAACTTCCCGGCCGTTAACTCAGGATTATTGAGGTAACCCGCAGCCAGGCTTGCGCCCGAGATACATAATTCCCCGATTTCTCCGGGAGCCAGTATTTCCAGGTTTTCGGTCGTAATATGAATAGCTGTATTCGCAACCGGACTTCCGATATTAGGTAAAGCGGGCCATTTTGAAGGGTTTCCGGTTAACTTCAGCTGGGTCACCACATGACATTCTGTAGGGCCGTATTGATTGTAAAGGATACAGCCCGGCACTGCTCTGAAAAACTGTTCAATCTGCGGGGTGATCTTCAATTGTTCCCCGGCAGTCATCACTTCCTGGAGTGCTTTAGGGAATTTTCCCATGCTTGCTGCTGTCTCCGCCAGGAATTGCAAGGCTACAAAAGGCAGGTAAATTCTGTTGATCTTTTTTAACTCAATCTTATCAAGCAGGTTATCAGGATTTAGCCGCAGTACATCATCAATCAGCATCAATTGTCCGCCCGCACAAAGGGTGCAGAATATCTCCTGAAAGGATACATCAAAAGTTAAAGGTGCAAATTGCAGGGTGATACTTCCTGCACCGGCAATGGAGTTGGCCATTTGCCACTGGATTAAATTGACCAGGGCAAGCTGCGTCATGTAAACACCTTTAGGTTTCCCGGTAGAGCCCGAAGTATATAATACATACCCGTTCGGATTTTGCAGACTGCTGTGTTGTACTGGCAGACTATAAGTAAGATCAAAGTCTATAGTTTGTAAATCCAGCTGTTGAAAGAACTTGTTTTCTACCGCCCCGGCAATACAGAAATGGAGTTTTGAATCATTAATGATCTGGCTCAGCCTGATTTCAGGATAATTAGGGTCAAGCGGCAGATAGGCTTTTCCTGCTTTAAGAATGGCAAGAACAGCTACAATCATATTGATGCCGCGGGTGGTACTGATCCCGATAATTTCCTCATTGGGTGCAAGTTTCAGAATGGCTCTGCTCAGGTTATCAGCCCTGATGTCCAGGTTACTATAACTAATAGACTCATCCTGAAAAGTAATTGCGGTCTGATCTTTAAAAACGGCAGCCGCTTTTTCAAACAAACCCTGAATGGTAATCCCGTTCAAAGCAGCAATTTCTGCGCTGAAATCGGGGGTGGTTACTGCTGAAATGGCCGTACTTCTTTTAAACACAGGTGCTGAAAGAAAATAGGGGGTATCCTGCTGAACCAATGTTTTGAGTTTCTGATCAGGATGTGTGGTAATAAACTTTAAGATGTTTTCAAAACCAGCCATCATCTGCTGAATGGTCTGCTGTTCAAATAACTGTGTATTGTATGACCATTCCAGAACAAAAGAGTTTTCTGAACCGCTGGCATTGATAAATAATTCAAAGCTTTCAAAAGCTCTGGGATTACTGATCAATTGATAGTCAAGCTGATCAAAAGCAACTCCGTCATCTAAGCCCATGTCTACATTGAAAACAACAGGAGCAAGGGGAATACGAGAAGGATCTCTCGCAATTTTAAGGTTTTTCAATAAGCTGCCCCAGGTAATTTCCTGGTGATCGAAAGCATCCAGTACAGCTGATTTTCTCAGCTTCAGGTATTCTTTAAAACTGTAGTTTTTATTCGGATAACTCCTGATCGGCAGAAAGTTTACACAATGCCCTACCAGGTTATAATGCCCGGTAACTGCTTGTCCGGAAGCCGGTAAACCCACAACAACGTCTCTCTGCCCGGTTAAAAGGTGCAGAAAAACTTCAAATGCAGCGAGAAAGGTAATCACCAGGCTGCTTCCTTCAGCTTTTCCTGTTTCTTTCAGCGCATGAATCAGTTCCTGGGAAACAGGGAAGTCCAGGCGGTTACTTTTGAAGGTTCTAAGCTGCGGGCGTTCATGATCAGTGGGTATATCCAGAACAGGAATATGCTGTTCATACTGGCTGAGCCAGAAATGTTCATTGGCCTTGCGCTCCGGACTCTTTGAAAAATCCAGCTGCTCATATGCAAAATCGGCTAAAGAAGTAACTTCTCCTAAAACTGGCTCTTTATGTTTTGCTAACGCAGTGTAGATTTTACTGATGTCCTGTAAAATAATCCCCAGTGACCAGCCGTCACAGATAATATGATGCCCTGTAAAAGTGAAATGATATTCCTGATCAGAAAGCTTTTGCAGGCCTGTTTTAAACAGCGGGCCGTTTAAAAGATCAAACAAGAACAGTGCATCATTGTCAGCGTACTGCTTAATTTGCTTTTCCTGCTCAGTGGTACTTAAGGCTGATAAATCTGTGTAATCGAGTTCATCTTTTACCTGGTCAAAAACCAGGATAGCAGCGCCATCCCTGCTAAAAGCAGATCTTAAGGCTTCATGCCGCTGTGCTACTCTTCTGATTGTATCTTTGAATAAAGCGGGCTCAATATTCCCTTTCAAACGGAGTGAAACAGATTCATTATAAGCTCTGCTCGCATCATTCCCGCCCAGCATACAAGAAGTCCAGATTTCTAACTGGGGCTCCGTTGATGGTGCAGTCCGAATGATTTCTCCTGCTATAAAAGGATCAAAATCAACTGGTTTGTAAGTTATGTTTTGTTTACGCGCTATCATTTTAACTATTTGACTCTACCTGAAGATATTTTCCCGGATTTTCCGGGTCTGCGATAAACCAGGCAGGATTTCCCGATTGATCTCTTCCTAATCTTGCACCCGGAACAGGTGGCTGCATTGCGGATGTTCCCTTTGAACGGCCGGGTTCAGTTAAATCAGTGGGTTCGTTTAAAGGGATCATTCCGGCTTTGATTAATTCACTTGCGCTTTCTTTGAATTTTGCCGCAATCTGATTGATTTCATCCAGCGTATGCGCTTCCGTTAAAAAGCAAGGGAAACCATCCCAGATATGAATTCCTTTGTACCGCATTAAGGTAAACAGCAACTCACTGTATGGATATTCTGCTGTAAATTTAATTTTCCATAAAGAACCAAAATGTGCAGCAAACAGGGGCAGGCCTGATTCTTCAATAGTATCATTTAATAAGTCAGCGAGATAAGTGGTATTGTTATTTAATTTGAGCTGGAATTCATGGCCTTTTGCTTTCATATATTCCAGACTGGCTTTACCAGCTGCGAGTGCTAAAGGATGTCTGACAAAAGTCCCGGCGAAATAAGTAACACCTGCTTCGGGATAAGAAGCATCGCCATAAGACCAGAAACCGCCGTCCAGTGCATCCATGAATTGTTTTTTTCCGGCGATAGCGCCGATAGGCAAGCCTCCGCCAATTACTTTTCCATAAGTACCCAGGTCGGCCTGAATACCGAATATGGCCTGTGCACCTCCCTGATGGGCACGGAAACCAGTAATTACTTCATCAAAGATCAATACCGTTTCAGATTTCAAGGTGATTTCCCTGATTTCTTTTAAAAATTCAACCGGCTGAAATTCTGGTCTTCTGCTTTGTACGGGCTCTACCAGGACAGCAGCAATTTCATGCGCTCTTGTCCGTATTATATTTAAAGACTCTTCAGTTCCATAGTCTAAGACCAGCATATTTTGTACGGCTTCGGGCATAATACCCGGAGCTGCAGGAAAGCTTTTTAATTTCTTAGTGCCCCTGATAATGACTTCGTCGTTAATTCCATGGTAAGAGCCGGAAAAGGAAACGATTAAAGAGCGTCCGGTTACTGTTCTGGCTATTCTCATAGCACCTAAAACAGCTTCAGAACCCGTATTGCATAAGGCAGCACGGTCAAAACCAGTAAATTCACAGATCAATTGGCTAACCTCTCCGGCAAGTTCATGCTGCGGGCCTATTTCATATCCTTTTTCTACTTGTTCCAGGATTGCATTTTTCAATACAGGATGCTGATAGCCTAATAAGTTTGAACCAAAGCCATTCAAAGCATCTATATATTCGTTGCCATCAATATCCCATAAATGGCTTCCGGCAGATTTATTAGCCACAATAGAATAAACAATCTCTTTGGTATGAGGCTTAAATCCGGAAACTACGCGGGGATCTGCCATATGTGCCCTGTGTTTTTGCGTATAGGCTTTACTGGCAGCAGTTTTCTGATTGTAGCGTTGTGTGAGTTGCGCTAAGAATTCTTTTTGTGCTGGCGTTAAAGCAGTTGAACTTTTCTCAATTCTTGCAGTAGCCCCAAATGGTTTTTTAATTTCGATCAGTTCTTCTGCTGAAATATCTGCTGCCGGTGCAAGTGTTATCGGTGCAGGTATTGGCGCAGAGTGGGCAGCATCACGGTAATTGGAAGGTGCAGATCCGCTCATCAATTCTACTTGTTTAGTCAATAACTGCAACTGCTGAGCGATTAATCCAAGCGCAGTATCCGCAGGTGCAAAAGCAGCGGATGTGCTGGCAGATGGTGTATAAACGGGTGAGCCTGACGTAACTACAGGAGCTGGCTCCTGTGGCATATTTTGATCTATATAAGCAGCAAGTGCAGCAATGGTTGAATATTCTTCATTCAATTGCCTGAAACTAACCGGAAGCGAGAATTCTTTCTTAAAAGTGATTGCTACCTGGGTGAGCAGTAATGAATCCAGTCCGATTTCAATAAAACTTGTATCCGGGGTAACGCCGTCCATTTCAATTCCGGAGGCATTTTCCAGCAGATGTTTTATTTTTTCGATCAGTATATCTTTCCTCATGGCAGTAAGGGGTGTATTGTTTTGGTGAGTATTGGTTAATAGATTTTGTTTTGCAATGTTTTTGGGTTCTGCCCAGTATCTTTTTTTATGATAACTATAAGCAGGCAGCTCAACTCTCCGCCTTCGCTGATTATTGTAAAATGCTTTCCAGTCTGGGGTTAATCCTGCTAACCAGGTTTTTCCCAAAGCTGTTAAAATAGCATCGTAAGATCCTGTTACTTCTTTTTTATCCAGACTGGCGATAGCAGTAAAAGTAGTTTTAGCTTCATGCTGCCAGGCCAGCGTAGTGCAGGTATTTCCTGGCCCGGCTTCAATCAAGACTGGATGATCCAGTGCCAATATCGTATCCAGTGCAGGAGAAAACCGGACTGTGTTCCTTAAATGTTCCGTCCAGTAAGCAGGGTTCTGTGCTTGTGCATCAGCCAAAAAATCACCCGTAACCGTAGAGACAACTGGTTTTTGCGGTCTGTTTAATTGAACCTGGCTTACAATTTCACTGAAGTCTTTGAGGATGGGGTCCATCATCGCAGAATGAAAAGCGTGACTGGTCAGTAGTCTTTTATGTAAAATCAGCCGCTCATCAAGAAGGAGCTGAAAAGCATCAATATCTTCATCTTTTCCGGCAATAACACATAGTTTAGGGCTATTGATTGCCGCAATTGCTAATGTTTCCGGAAGGAATTTCTCGATTTCCAAAGCAGCAGCTCTTACACTTAGCATGCTTCCTTGCGGTAATCCGCTGACCATTGTACCACGGGTGGCAATGAGCTTCAGCCCATCTTCAAGGGAGAAAACGCCTGCTAAATGTGCGGCAACATATTCTCCGATACTGTGTCCGCAAAGTATAGTGGGCTGTATTCCCCAGCTCATCCATAAACGGGCAAGCGCATAAGAAGTAATAAATAAAGCGGGCTGTGTATATTTTGTATTGTTCAGCAGCGATACTGCTTGCAAATCATCAGCTGCTGCGTAAATGAGCGACCTGATGTCCCGATCCAGATATTCGGTTAATATAGCTGCACAATCATCAATAGCTGCTTTATAAACAGGCTCGTTTTCATAAAGTTCAGCACCCATTCCAACGTACTGTGCACCCTGACCGGGAAATAAAAATACCGTTTCGCCCGGCAGCGTTTTAACGATAGCAGTAGATACCTTATTTTCTTCTGTTAAATGCGCCCCGGTACGTGCAATCAAAAAACTGCGTTGTAAGAAATCTGCTCTTGTGGTTTGCAGAGTATAAGCAACATCTGCATGATTAAGCTCAGGCTTTGTATCCAGGTATGTTTTTAAAACCGATTCATAAGCTTGTAAGCTGTCTGCTGATTTAGCCGACCAGGTAAACAGGTTCTTTAAACGTCCGTGATCTTCATTCGGTTCTTTTTCGTGATCGTGTTCTTCTACGATGACGTGAACATTTGTTCCGCCCACACCAAAAGAACTTACACCCGCTCTTCTTATTTTATCCGTATCCCAGGGTTTTAAATGGTCATTCACGTAAAATGGCGAACCGGCAAATACTATGTTCGGGTTAGGTTTTTCAAAGTTGATAGAGGGAGGGATTTCCTTATAATATAAAGCAAGGGTTGTTTTGATCAGACCAGCTACACCTGCGGCTGCGGTCATGTGCCCCATATTGCTTTTAATGGAGCCTATTGCACAAAATTGTGGTGTAGCCTGTTCCCCAAAAGCTTGTTTCAGGCCTTCAAATTCAATCGGATCACCCAAAGGAGTAGCTGTTCCATGTGTTTCTATATAAGAAATTGAAGCAGGATCAATCCGGGCATCTTCAATAGCCATTGCAATTGCGGCAGCTTGTCCGTCGGTACTTGGCGCAGTAAAGCTTCCTTTAGCGCCCCCGTCATTGTTTACACCTACACCTTTAATCAGTCCGTAAATGGTATCTCCGTCTTGTAAAGCAGCAGTTAATGTTTTTAAAAGTACCACTCCGGCTCCATCACTGAATACAGTTCCGGTAGCGTTTGCATCGAAAGAACGGCAATGTCCGTCCTGGCTTAACATAGCGCCTTCCTGGTAAATATGTCCGCTGTGAATGGGAGAGGTAATACTCGCCCCACCAGCAATAGCAACGTCACATTGGTTTTTCCGCAGACTTTCCACTGCCTGGGTAACCGCAAGCAGCGAAGTAGAACAAGCAGAGAAAATACTCACTGCCGGGCCTTTCAAATCCAGTTCATAAGCTGTGCGCGAAGAGATATAATCTTTTTCATTGACGGTCATAACCTGGAAGCTGCCAACCTGATTAATCAAATCGGTATTGCCTGCCACATTGTGAGGGAAATAACTATTATTTCCAGAGCCTGCGAATACGCCGATCAGGCCATCATAAACTGCTGGCAGATGTCCCGATTTTTCCAGTACGTCTCTGCTGATTTCCAGGAATACCCTTTGCTGCGGGTCCATGAGTTCGGCCAGTTTAGGATTGATCCCGAAAAATGCAGGGTCAAATAAATCAGCTCCATTCAAAATTCCTCTCGCTTTTACATATTGCGGATCATTTTTAACATCATCAGGAATTGAAGAATCGAGTTCTTTAAAGAAAGTGATCGTTTCCTTTCCATTGCGCAGTACTTCCCATAATTCTTCGATCGTGTCTGCACCAGGGAATTTTCCGGCCATGCCAATAATGGCTACAGGCTGCTCCGGATCAGAAGATCTTTCTCTTTGTTTTTTCGGTTCCGCTACTGCTGTATCAAGGTATTTCACGAGCTGACTGATTTGCGGGAATTGATAAAGTTTGGTAATTGGCAGTGTGATATGGTATTCATTTCTTAAAGAAGAAACTGTTTTTAATGCTAAAAGAGAGTTACCGCCCAGTTCAAAGAAGTTATCATGGATACCGACCCGGTCTATTTCCAGTACGTTGCTCCAGATCGCGGCGATTCTTTTTTCCAGCGGGGTTTTAGCCGGACTATATAGTGCAGCTAATTCCGGTCTTTTACGTTCTGGTAAAGGAAGGTTTTTCTTGTCTACTTTACCGCTGGTTGTTTTAGGCAGTTTCTCCATCCAGATTAAAGCAGAGGGGATCATATACTCAGGCAAACGTGCTTCCAGTTCATTTCTGATCAGACTTGTATTCCTGTTTTCCTGATCAGCAACCAGGTAAGCCAGTAACCTATACTGACCACTTAAATCAGGTTTAGCGATCACAACAGCTTGTTTGATGCCAGCGATCTGGTTGAGCAGGATTTCAATTTCTCCCAGTTCAATTCTATAACCCCTGATTTTTACCTGATCGTCTTTTCTTCCTAAAAAAGCTATGGTGCCATCATTTTCATAACGGGCAAGGTCACCAGTCAGATAAACGCGGGTCTGCTGACCATTTACAGCGATCCAGACGAATTTTTCTGCTGTTAGTTCCGGTCTGTTCAGGTAACCTGCCGCAAGGCTAATTCCTGAAATGGCCAGTTCTCCGGTTTCTCCCGCTTCCAGTAAATTGCTGTCCTGATCTAATATATAGATCGTGGTATTGGAAATCGGCTGACCAATATTTGGTAATACCGGCCAGCTGGCGGGTGCCCCGGTTAATTTAAGTTCAGTCACTACATGGCATTCTGTAGGGCCATACTGGTTAAAAAGGACGCAGTTATTTAATCCTTCGAAGAATTCTCTGACCTGAGGAGTGATTTTCAATTGCTCACCCGCAGTCATGATTTCTTTTAAATGCGCAGGATATTGTTTGTTGCCGGTGGCCGCTTCAGCTAAAAACTGCAGCGCTACAAAAGGCAGAAAAATACGGTCTATAGCTGCTTCACTAATAAAATTAAGCAGGTTAACAGGATCAAGTCTTAAATCATCCTGAATGAGGACTAAAGTTGCACCGGTGGTAAGTGTACAGAAGATCTCCTGAAAAGATACGTCAAAAGTTATAGGGGCGAATTGTAAGGTTTTACTGCCCGGCCCTGTTATTGAGTTTTTCTGCTGCCATAAAATAAGGTTTACCAACGCCTTTTGCGTCATATATACTCCCTTAGGAATGCCTGTAGAGCCTGAAGTATACAATACATAAGCATTTGGATTTTGCCTGGCAGGGGATTCCTGAAGTGGTGGTGTGGCTGTTAAAGCTGTATAATTAGTCAGTGTGTTTAATGCGAAAGAGCCAAAGAATTCTTGCTCTTCAGCAGGACAAATACAGGTTTTAATAGCTGAATCTGTAATGATTTGCTGCAGTCTTTGTTTGGGATAGGAGGGATCTAAAGGCAGATATGCTTTTCCTGATTTAAGTATAGCCAGCATTGCGATAATCATATCCGCAGACCGGGTTGTACTTAAACCTATAAGCTCTTCATTCGTTAATTCAGTGATTTTTGCACTTAAGGCAGTAACTTTTTGCAAAAGTACTTTATAAGTGAACTGCTCCTGCCCGAAAGAAAGCGCAGTTAGTTCAGGGAAATCCTTTGCCGTACCCTCAAAGAGAGAATAAACCGATGGAACTGCTCCCGGATCAATCAAATCCTGTTTTGTAATATTATGCATTAACTTCTAATTTTTTTAACTGATCATAAATGTCTTTCCTGATAAACAGGCGTTTCATCGCAACCGTGGAATGTGCCAGTACATAACCAGCTTTCCTTAATTTATCACAGCTTCTTTTTATTCTGAAATGGAATGATTTATCCTTTGTATTGTAAATTTCGTCAAATTCTACCAAGATAGCTTTAACATTTAGTTTATCTTCAATAATCGTATCAATCACTTTGTATTCAGCACCTTCTATCTCTATTTTAAGCAGATCTATATGCTGATGGTCCAGTTCTTTCATCAGGTTGCTTAGACGGTCAACAGGTGCTTCAATAAAACTCTTTGATTCCGTAAATAAAATGGCAGAATGAGACGAATAATTCTCTCTTTCAGGATCATAGAATTTCAATGTTTTCTTCTCGTCCCAAAGGCCAACCGGCACAAATTCTATTTCAGAAAATTGTTTACTGCTGATATTGTAAACGTAAGGGGCCAGGGTTTTATCCAGGGTGAGCGGGATTCCATAATGAACATAATCTTTCACCTGATTGAAGTGGTTAATCCCATAAGGCGAAGGGTCAAAAATATAAACGTTTGCATCAAAAGCCATTTTAAGCTCTGTATCGAAAGAAATATCTTCGCCAGCGCCCACACAGTAACAAATGGAATGTGATCCTAAAAAGTGGTCAGGAACCATATATCCATGTCTTGCGGAGCCGAAATAGCTTAAGTTTTTCAATGGTTGTACGTTGGATTGATGATGAATGCCGAGCATCCTTTTGATAAATTGTGTTGCCATTCTAAGAATGCGATTGGTTTTGCGTTAAAATTACGTTCTGACTGGTATTGTATTAATATAAGAAAATTAAGTGATATTTTCTTAATCATTTGAATAATGTCAGGCCGTTCTGATTATGGTTGCTAAGTTCGTTATTGCATTTTTAGTATAACTTCACTACGCTGATCGGGTTGTTAAATTAAGAATTCATTTATTTTGTCTGTTCTCAGAAGAATAGACAAAGATCGTTCCTCTTCTGTTGGTAATAAATTGAGTTCATGATAACTTGTTGTCTTCCTCTGTCTAAAACATTTTGTCATTATTTTGTTACCATTTAATCTTGTCATTTATTCAGAAAGGAAAGGGTTTCTTTTTATTCATTAGGGTATTATTTTCCCCAGTTAAATTCAATACTTTTGGAATTCAATCCGCTGCCTGAAATTCAGCAGACCTGATCATAAAGACCTATTGAAACCATACTTATGGATAAAGATGAAATCGTAATTAGTGAGATCTTAATTGCCGCCAAATCTTTGTTTGGGAAATTTGGCTTAAAAAAGACGACTATAGAAGATATCTCTGCGGCAGCTGGAAAAGGGAAAAGTACCCTTTATTATTATTTCCCCGGAAAAAACGAAATCTTCGCTGCCGTTGTTAAAGATGAAATGAAAGCAGTGATCAAGAACCTGCGCGAAAAAGTAAACGGCGTACTTTCTGCAGAGGATAAACTAAAAGCTTTTCTGAATTTTCAAAGTACAGCTATTTTGGAATTCCGCAGCCTTTATAAAGTGATTTTTGAAGATATGATTGAATCCAGAAGGATGTTGCTGCCCCTGAGATTGAAATATGAACAAATGCAGCTGGGCATGATCAGTGAAATTATTCTGGGTGGTACACAAAGCGGTGAGTTCAGAGATCTTTCTGCCGAAAGTATTCATAAGATGTCTTTTGTATTGATCGTCGCTTTCAGAGGTCTGCATTTTCCGCTTTCGATTAACCCTTCTGAAATACAATCCCATGAATATTTTGATGAGCTGGTAGAAATGCTCATTGAAGGCATTGGGAATTAAGAATTTAAACCTCCATATTTATATGATGAATTACCTGGATATACTAGATCAGGTCAGAGCGCATGTCTCAAACTTGTTTCACACGCATAAAGACGAGAGATTAACTTACCATAACTTGTTGCATACCGAGCAGGTTGTGAAGGCTGTAGTCAAAATAGCCAACCATTATCAACTGTCAGATCATGACTTTTTCGTGGTGAACGTAGCCGCGTGGTTCCATGACATCGGCTATCTGACCAGCTGTGAAAAGCATGAAGAGCGCGGCGCAGAATTAGCTAAAGATTTTTTAGAATCCAAAGGAGCGGAACCGGAATTAACTGGTTTGGTAAGCAATTGTATCCTGGCCACAAAAATGCCGCAGCGTCCGGTTGGATTGTTAGAAGAGATTGTGTGTGATGCAGATCTTTTTCATTTGGGGAGTGAAGACTTTAAGGAGAGAAATAAACTGATCCGTAAAGAGGCTATTGCTTTTTCGGGCAGGGATATTGATAAAGAGGAATGGCGTGCAAAGACCATTGTGCTTTTTGAAATGCACCATTACCACACAGATTACTGTCAGGATTTGCTGGCAGCTAAAAAAGAATCAAATCTGAACGAATTGAGAGAAAAAGTATTTAAAGCTCATCATGGAAAAACAAAGGAGAAGGGGTTTCATGATTCAGCTCCGGTGAGTTCAGAAAAGCATACTGAAATAATTGTGGAGAAAAAAGATAAAGATAAGAAGCAAAAAAGTGACCGTCCTGATAAAGGGATAGAAACGATGTTCCGCATTTCTTCTGGTAACCACCAGCGGTTAAGTGATATGGCAGATAATAAAGCGCATATCATGATCTCTACCAATTCTATCATTTTGTCTGTTACCTTAAGTGTGCTGCTGCGTAAACTGGAAGATAATCCTCATTTGATCATTCCTACGCTGATCTTGTTGATTATTTGTGTGGTGACTATGGTATTCTCTATCCTGGCGACCAGGCCTACTGTTCCTCCGGGAACTTTCAGCCAGCAGGATATTGAAGAAAAAAAGGTGAATTTATTGTTCTTTGGTAATTTTTACAGGATGGCTTTGCCTGATTATGTGAACGGGATGCAAAAAATGATGGAAGACAGAGAATTCTTGTATGGGAGTTTAATCCGTGATTTATATTCTCAGGGTGTAGTTTTAGGGCGTAAATACCGTTTGCTGAGAATTGCCTATAATGTGTTTATGTTCGGTATTATTGCTGCCGTTCTTGCTTTTGTTATTGCCAGTGCGGTCGTAGCTTTATAAAAATACGATGACAGAATATACCTTTTTTAACCGTGACCTGAGCTGGTTAAGTTTTAATGAGCGCGTGCTGATGGAAGCCGAAAATGAGCAGGTCCCTTTATTGGAACGCATCAGGTTTCTGTCTATTTATTCTTCCAATCTGGACGAGTTTTACCGGGTCAGGATGCCGGTTTTGATGGCTATTGATAATTTTGATGACAGTACCGGATTAAATAATAACTATTATAAAGCTCAATTTCTAATTAATCAGCAGCAGCAAAGGTTCGGGCATTTACTGGCTAACCAGCTTTTACCTGCTTTAAAAGCAAAAGATATACATTGGTTATACAATGAGCCTGTTCCTGAATCCATAACAGATGAATTATCCCGGATCTTCTTTAATAAAGTACTGGCTTATATCAGGTTATTTTCAGTAGCGAAGGATGAAGATGGTTTCTTTGCTGAAAATAACAGGCTGTACCAGGCCGTAATCCTGTCGGATGCTGCCGGTATAGAACGTCTGGAACTGATTACTATTCCTTCTGATGTGTTACCCAGATTATATGCGGTCAATAAACAGGGGGAGAAATATGTTGTTTTCCTGGATGATGTGATCAGAAATAACCTGAACTATCTTTTCCCTGCTGAAGAAATTAAAGGAGTCTTTAATATTAAGATTACCAGGAATGCGGAAATGAATATCAAAGAGGAAATCGAAGACCTGGATGAAGATATTACGATTGCACTGGAAAAAGAATTAAAGAAAAGGGATCTGGGGACGGCTACCAGGTTTTTATGTCAGCCGGGAATACCCCTGCGGCATCTTTACAAGATTATTTATGCGCTTAACTTAGCCAATTCTTCGGTTGTAGAAGGTGGGTATTACCATAATATGAAGGACCTGAGTAATTTTCCTCTTCAGGAAACCGGATTAAACTATCCGAAGTGGCCGGCATTGCCGAACCTGCTGCTGAAAAAGGAAGACACTCTTTTTGAACAAATCTTTAAAAGGGATTTGATGGTTCATGTTCCTTATCAGAATTATGATCCAATACTAAGATTCTTCAATGAAGCTGCAAATGATAGTTTTACGGAAGAAATTTATGTAACGCTTTACCGGGTTGCAGATAATTCCAGAATTGTCAATGCGCTGATGACTGCGGCTAAAAATGGGAAAAAGGTTGCTGTGATGGTGGAGCTGAAAGCCAGGTTTGATGAAGCTAATAATATCAAATGGGCTTCCCGGATGAAGGCTGCGGGCGTAAAAATTATTTATAGCAACAAAGAATTGAAGGTACACGCGAAGGTGGCACTGGTTAAAAGAACGGTCAGGAACCAAAGCCATTACCTTGGGCTGCTGGCTACAGGTAATCTGAACGAATCAACAGCCCGTTTTTATACCGATCATATTTTATTAACGGCGAACCAGGCTATGCTCGAAGAGCTGAAACAGCTATTTGGTTTCCTGAGCAAGAAAAAGAAAAAACCACAACTTGAAGACGCGATTAATTTTGAACATTTACTGGTTGCACAATTCAATTTGCAGCAACGGTTTCTGGCATTAATAGACCGGGAAATCAGCAATGCTAAAAAGGGGTTATCTTCAGGAATAGTGATCAAAATGAATAATCTGGAAGAGCGGGTCTTAATTTCCAAGCTTTATGAGGCTTCCTCTGCGGGCATAAAAATACAATTGATTGTACGCAGTGTTTGTTGTTTGATCCCTGGAATTGAAGGGCAAAGTGAGAACATTACCGTAAAACGTATCGTAGATAAGTACCTGGAACACGGCAGGATCTTTCTTTTCCATAACAACGGGGAAAAGGAGCTTTATATGGGATCGGCCGACTGGATGAACCGGAATATTTACGGAAGAATAGAAGTCTGTTTCCCAATCTACGATCAGGAATTAAAAATAAGACTGATAGAAATCTTAAATTTACAATTAAACGATACTGTTCAGGCAGTTGAACTTAACAACGAGCTGCAAAATAACTATTGTGCTGGTGAGCACAAAATCCGCTCTCAGCAGGCTATTTATAGTTTCCTGGAAGAGACTACCGCACATACCATTGAACATAACGCATCATGAAAGCAATTCTTAAAAAGATGAGTTACCTTTTGCCGCTACTGATACTTATCGGTTTTTATGCTTGTAAGCCAGCAAAACAATCTTATTCAAGCCCTAAAGGATATGATTTCAATCATCCTGAGAAATTTATCATGCCTGAAAGTTTGCATGAGATTTCTGGAATTGCTTTTTACAAAGGTAAAAGTGACACCGTTTATTCTATACAGGATGAGGAAGGCCGTCTTTACAGACAAGCCTGGGGGAATAAAAAGCAGCAGCATGCAGTTTTTGGTAAAAAGGGAGATTATGAAGATCTGGCCATTTTGAATGAGACGGTCATTATTTTAAGAAGTGACGGTACACTTTTTACTTTTCCTTTTACGGAGGCTATTCAAAAGAAAGTGCGAAATGTCAAAGAATGGAACGATATGCTGCCAGATGGTGAATACGAGAGTATTTATGCCGACCAGCAAACCAACCAGGTTTATCTGCTGTGTAAAAACTGTAAAGGAGATAAAAAAAGTCAGACGATGTCTGGTTCTATTTTTACTTATAATCCGGTGAAAAAGGAATTGATTGCTTCGGGGAATTTTTCTATGGATCTGGGCGAACTGGTATCTTCCGGACAGATTTTGAAAACCGGGTTAAAAGCTTCTGCATTAACAAAAGATCCGCATTCAGGAGACTGGTACATTCTTTCTTCGGTGAATAAACTGTTGGTGGTAGCGGGCCCGGACTGGAAAGTTAAAAGCGTACACCGTTTAAATTCGGCAACGTTTGACCAGCCCGAGGGCATAGCTTTTGACAACCAGATGAACCTGTACATTTCTAATGAAGGGGATGAACTGAGTTCGGGAAATATTTTAAAGTTTAAACGTAAACCATGAGAATCTGCGTAAATTTATATAAACGCCAATCACAACCCGGTTAAAAAGGTTTGGATTGAATTAATGACTCTTATAATTGAAAATAAAAAATGCAGGCAATAACGATTGACTTTAACAAGTACGTGTGCGGGGATGAGGTAAATGGGATGAAGGCAGATATACGGCTTTCTTTAAAACCATTCATCAATTTTCTGACGGAAAAGATTAAAGTAGAAAAGACAGCCAAAATTAATTTCTACAACTATCTGCTGGAGCAGTTTTCTGCTTTTCCAGAGTTGATGGACCCAATCCCTGCTGCCAATGTAGCTAAATACAATCACCTGTATGAACTGATTTATACCGCACTGTCTCCTATTATCAACGATGAGAAAGAGCAGCTTTGGGCTTTAAGTAAACCGGTTTGCCCATGTTTTCACTACGGCACGAATGCTTTTTATAAGGTGCTGCTGGATGACAGAAAAGAAGGCCTGAATACAGATCTGGCCTTACCTTCTCAGCAGGAAATGCAAAAGACGATGCTGACCACGCTGTACAATCTCGTGCTGCAAAAGTTTTACAACTTTAGCCTGGGAACAGATCAGCATATTATTAAATCTATTGTTGACCATGATACACAGTTAGTAAAATATTACAAATTAAACATAGATACCCGTTTTGTAGAATTGACCAGTACTAAGGCCTTACCTGAGCTGACACTTCAAAATGTAAAGGAGTATATGCAGGATGAAACTAACAGCCTGGATACCCTGATGAATTTATTGCCTTCGGAAATGTTCCGTGTAGAAGGGATCTCCATTGTAAGTTTAGTAGATATTACTGCAGAATACGCATTGGAGTCTATTAAAAATGCGATTATATCGCACAATCAATGTCAGGTAGGATGGAGTACAGCTTCAATTTCTACAGCACTGAAATCTTTAGTAGGCAGTGATCAGATTTCCTTCGGACTATTGCCTTATTTAAAATTGAACGATAAGCTCTTACCTTATTTTCATGAGGGTTTTCAAAGTGTAATTATTCAGCAGGCTAAACTGAATGGGGTAAGTGAAGCAGAATATTCTAAACTTGTAGAAGGCTTTGTTGCGAATCCAAGAAGGCTGATCTTTCCTGAGATTAATATCGAAGAATATTCGGCCTTTCCAATGCTGAAGCTGGTTGCAGATTCAGGAATTAAGGCTTATGCTATTTTTCCATTGTACTATAATGCACGGCTGATCGGCTGTCTGGAACTTTATACGAAAGACAGTGCTGCTTTCAATGGGAATACTTTATCCAGAATTGAAAGCGCATTTCCTTTACTTGCGCAACTGTACCAAAATATTATTGTTGATTTTAACAATGAGATCACGTCTATTGTAACAGATAAATTTACAGCCCTGCAATCTTCTGTAGGATGGCGTTTCAACGAGGTTGCTTACAATTATATGCAATCTGGTGGGTGGAAGAAAGACCTTCCTATTGAGCCCGTTTATTTTAAGGATGTACATCCTTTTTATGGGGCAATTGATATTAGGAATTCCAGTATTGAAAGAAACCTGATGATCCGGAAAGATTTATTTGCACACTTTGAGATTCTGGAAACGGCATTGGGAAACCTGAAAGCTGTTATTCCTGAAATTGTAGCAGATGATTTTCCAAGACAGCAATCTTCCTGGGACCATAAAGGTTTTGATGAGATCTCTGATCGGGAAATCATGAAAACTGATGACTATTTACAACATCAGCTTCCTCCATATCTGAACGTGCTTAAAGAAATATATCCTGAAGCTGAAGGCATTATCAATGAATATTTTGAGCTGACACGCCAGGGGGGCAGGATCTTTGAAAACAGGGATAATTATGAACAGAGTATGCAGGCCATCAATAAGGCAGTCAATAAACACCTGGATCAGTTCAATGCAGAATTACAGCAGCTACATCCTTGTTATTTTGAGAAATTCAGAACTGACGGGGTAGAGTTTGATATTTACCTGGGACATTCGATTGCCCCTGACAGAGAATTCGGCGATGATCTGGTGGCCGATTTCCGGCTGAGACAATTGAAAGCCATTGCGGAAATTACTAAACTCACGCATGAGCTGAAGCCAACCTTACCCATTCATTTGGAAACGACACAATTGATCTTTGTTTATGAAAAGATCATTGATATTAGCTTCCGGATTGATGAACAGCGATTTGATGTGGAAGGAAGTTACAATATCAGGTATCAGATGGTGAAGAAAAGAATTGACAAAGCACATGTCAAAGAAAGTTCAGAGCGGCTGACTCAACCGGGTAAAATAGCAATCGTCTATTTCAATGGCGCAGAGGCAGATGAATACCTGGGTTATATCCATAAATTACAGCAACAGGGAATACTGACTGATCAGGTAGAAAACCTGGAGGTAGAAGAATTACAAGGCGTTGAAGGACTTAAAGCATTGCGGGTGACAGTCGCCGTTTAAAAACAGATTAAATGATCATAATTTCCAGAAAGAATAAAATAAACCTGACAGTATCATTAACTACTCTGTTTTTTAGTTTTCCGCTATTTACTTTAGCACAGCTGCAGCATACAAAGGATTCTATTACTGTGGCGATTGCTCCTGAATATGACGCAGTATCCAAAACACACCGTTTCTTTTTAGGTGAAAATTACCGTAAGCAGTGGGCTACGCCTGTAAAAATGCGGATCGTTGATTTGCAGAAGGAACAGGGAGGAATGAAATTCCTGCAAATGGGCGGAGGTATGCAAACCCGGTCTATGCGTTTAGAAGATGCTTCGGGCAGAGAATGGGTATTAAGAACGGTACAAAAGTATTCTGAAAGAGGTTTACCTGAAAATCTCAGGGCGACCATTGCAAAAGACATTGTACAGGATCAGATCTCTACGAGTCACCCTTATTCTGCATTGATTGTTCCTCCGTTAGCTGAGGCGCTTGACCTTCCGCATGCGAATCCCGAAATTGTATATGTTGGGGACGATCCGGCATTAGGTGAGTACAGAAAGGATTTTGCCAACGCGGTTTATCTGCTGGAAGAGCGTATGCCTACAGGCTATGAGAAAAGTGATAATACAATCAAAGCACAGCGAAAAGTAGAAGAGGACAATGATATTCATTTTAATCAAAAATTGGTATTAAGAGCAAGGTTACTTGATTTTATTGTTGGAGACTGGGACAGACATGAAGACAATTGGAGGTGGCTGAAGCTGGAAGATAAAAAAGGGGATAAGGAATATGTTCCTGTTCCGCGTGACCGGGATAAAGTTTTTTTTAAGTCTTCTGGTGTATTTCCGTGGATACTTTCTCATCAATGGCTGAATGCTAAACACCAGCCTTATGAGCCAAATATCAGGGCTGTTGACCAGTGGAATTTTTATCAGCGTTATTTTGACAGATATTTCCTGAGCGGACTGAGTGAAAAAGACTGGCAGGAAGAAATCAGCTATGTGCAGGAAAAACTGACTCCCGCCATCTTAAGGAAATCAATGTTGTTAATGCCGGCTATTATTTTTGCGCAAGGTGGAGAGCAGACGTTGCAAATTATGATTGCCAGGAAAGATAACCTGGAAAAAAGTGCAATGACTTATTATCGTTTCCTTGCAACTACAGTTGAAATCCCTGCTTCTGATAAAAGGGAATTCTTTGAGGTGAACCATAAAAAAAATGGGCGCATCGAACTGACGGTTAGAAATATTAAAAAAACTGGTGAAACAGGCAGAAAGTTATATCACCGCACTTTTGACCCTAAGTTAACCCGGGAAATCAGGTTATATGGAATGGGGGGGGACGATATTTTTGAAGTTACCGGAGAAACGAAATCACCGATCAAAGTCCGTATGATTGGTGGAGATGGCAATGATAAGTTTGAAATTGCAAAGGAGCTGAACCATAAATCGAATACTTATATCTATGACCGTTCGGACGAACAGAATGAAATTCCGGCTGCCGGTGTTGCCAAACTTCGTTTATCAACTGATACCAGTGTAAATCAATACAATAAAAGAAGCTTTGTATTTGATCAGTTTGGCCCGCTTTTTCATGTGAATTACAACATTGACCAGGGGATACAGGCAGGTGTGGGGCTGATTCTGGAGAAACAGGGTTTCAGAAAAACTCCTTATGCGTCTCACCAGGAATTTTGGGTAGATTATTCAACGGGTAGAAAATCCTTTATCTTAAGTTATGCGGGAGACTTTAAAAAAGCAATCGGAAATACTAATTTAAAGGTCAATGCGAACCTGCTCGGGCCAAATAACCTGAGTAACTTTTTTGGCCTGGGTAATGAAACTGCTTTTATTAAAGAGTATCCTAAAGGGATGTCTTATTACAGAAACCGATATGATTACCTGACGGCAGATTTCCAAGCTTACAAAAAAGTGGATAAATGGACAATTGGCGGGGGACTGGCCACAGAATATTATACGAGCAGCCGCTCAGCAAATGAAAACCGGTTCCTGAATGATTTTAATCAGAGTAATCCGGAAGAATCAGTTTTCTCGGATCGTGTTTATGCAGGGCTGATCACTGAAGTCAAATATGATTCCAGGGATAATATTTCCATCCCTAAAAAGGGAATGTACTGGAATACCAGGATTACTGCTAACCAGCAGCTTAATGGTGATCAGGAACGTTACGGAAAAATACAATCTGAATTCCGTTATTATCTGAATCCAGGACAGTCTGGTTTTGTAATCGCCAATCGTCTGGGTGGCGGTACAACAGTTGGAAACCCCGAGTTTTTCCAGCAGATGCAGTTAGGTGGTGTACATAATTTGCGTGGTTTCCATACGAACCGCTTTACAGGGAAATCTATGTTATATTACAATCTTGATCTGCGTTTGAAGTTGTTTGATTTTACTTCTTACATCGTACCGGGTTCATTAGGGCTTTTAGGTTTTAATGACGTAGGACGTGTATGGGTGCCGGGACAAACTTCCAATCAGTGGCATCATGGTTATGGAGGCGGAATTTATATTGTTCCGGCAGATTTAATTCTGATCCAGGCTGCTGTTGGCTTTTCAAAAGAAAGTACGATGCCTTATATCTCTGTAGGGTTTAATTTCTAGGATTTTATTTTAAAGCTGCCGGAACAATACTTGTTTCTTTTAACCGGCAGCTTTAAAATACAACCTATTTGATCTCCTGATAAGTTACCTTTACAGCACTTTTTACGCCATCAATTGTTGCATTGATAGTCTCCGGATAACCATCCTTGTTAAAAATATAACTAAAACTCTGCTGCATATTCGGGCTGAGCAGGTTATTGCACAGCTGTATGTTATTTACTCCTGAAAGAAAGAGGTTCATTCCGGAAGGGAAGAGGTTGTTCTCTTTCTCCAATTGAAGCAGCCACAGGTAACTGATTTGTTTAAATAAGCCGGTTTTGAGATCATAATCATAGTTTGAACTGCTGGTAATGCCTTTTTCTATAGTCAGACTGCCGGTATGATTATAGCTTTTCTCCTGTTCAGCTATCTTTCTATTATTTATATCGAAATAACTTATTTTAATGACCTGGTTTTCCTTATTGTAATCCAGTTCGTAAATCCCGGTCTGCATATAGCTACTCCCTTTTATCTTATAGGTGGTACCGGTAATCACCCTGCCTTTTTCATCCAGTTCGTAACTTGTGCCAGAAACTGGTTCCTCATTCTTAAAGCGCTCCAGTTCTATAGGCTTGCCTGTTTGATCATAAGTAATCACTATGGCTCTCCCGTCTTCATTTGTGATCTTCTGAATAGCGAGTTGAAGGGTGTAATTCAGGATTACTTTTGATTTACCAGTACCCAGCTGAACTGGAATTAATTTTCTGGTTCCAACTTCCACTACGGGAGGTTTGGTTTCGGGCGTATGAACCGGTTCTTCTTTCTTTTTACATCCCCAGCATCCCAATAAAAAGATTGAGCCAATCCATAAGCATTTTTTGTAAATTTCCATATCAATAATAAATTTAAGATTTAATTAAAACCTCAACTTACTACTGTATTTCCGGATAGTGTTTAAATATTAAATAAATATCCTAACAATAACAAAATAAGCGTGATAGGCTTTGAAAAAAAATAATACAATTTAATGGAAAACAAACTGCGCTTATTTGGGTTATAACTCATATTTTAATAGCAGATTATAAACAGCCTCTTACTCAGTACTCCAAATAATTTATGGAAATAATTCATCTTAGTGCAGAATGTTATCCGATAGCTAAAGTTGGCGGATTAGGGGACGTAGTGGGCGCATTGCCGAAATATCAAACCAAACTCGGCCATTTTGCCAAAGTGGTCATGCCTGCGTATAACAATTCATTCTTGCTGCAAAACGAATTTGAAGTAGTTTATGATGGATGGGGCAACCTTGGAACACGTCATTTCCCTGTTCGCATCTTCAGAGAGAAAACCAATAAGCTTGGTTTTGATCTTTACCTGGTTCATATCGCCGGACTTACGGATCGGGATAAGGTATATGGTTATGAGGATGATACGGAGCGTTTTCTTGCCTACCAGATTGCTACACTCGACTGGATCAATCAGTGGGAGCACCGCCCGGATGTAATCCATTGTCATGATCATCATACTGGCCTTGTTCCTTTTATGACGGGCAATTGTGAGAAGTATAAAGACCTTAGAAACATCCCTACTATACTCACTATCCACAATGCGCAATATCAGGGGCAGTTTGGATGGGATAAGCTACATTATCTGCCTGCTTTTGATCTTTGGAGATCGGGCTTACTGGAATGGAAAAAAGATATTAATCCGCTGGCTTCAGCGATTAAATGTGCATGGCGTGTAACGACGGTTTCTCCGAGTTATCTGGAAGAAATCAGTTATAATGCGAATGGACTGGAAAATCTTTTAGCTAGTGAACGCGGAAAGTCTGCCGGAATTTTAAATGGTATAGACAATGAGGTATGGGACCCGCAAAAAGATCCTATGTTAAGTAAAAATTACACGGTAAGGACGGTAGAAAGCGGAAAGAAAGCAAACAAAGCGGCCTTATGTGATGTTTTTAATTTAGATCCGGCAAAACCGCTGTTTACTTTTATTGGCAGGTTGGTAGGAGAAAAAGGGGCGGATTTATTGCCTGCAATTTTCCATAATTCTTTAGCGCATAGCTATGGGAATATAAACATTCTTGTGCTGGGCTCGGGTGATCCTGAGGTTGAGGAAAGATTGGTGGAGTTAAAGGAATGGTTTCCCGGAAATTATAATGCTTATATCGGTTACAATGAAACGTTATCTCACCAGATTTATGCGGGAGCGGACTTTTTGCTGATGCCTTCAAGGGTAGAGCCTTGCGGGTTAAATCAAATGTACGCTTTGCGTTATGGTACGATACCGGTTGTAAGAAGAATTGGCGGTTTAAAAGACACTGTGGTGGATATAGGTGATGGTGGGTTTGGTATTTGCCATGACCAAACAAGTGTAGAAGATGTTGGACATGCGATTGGAAGAGCTTATGATCTTTACCAGAATAAGAAACAGGTAAAGGATATTTTGAAGTTCGCCATGCAATTGGACCACTCTTGGGATAAGGCAGCCCAACAATATATAGATCTGTATCAAATGTAATTTATCATATGACCGAAAAAGTTTTAGGAGTTATCCTTGGCGGTGGCCAGGGCTCCAGATTATCGCCGCTTACGCAGACCCGTTCCAAGCCCGCAGTTCCGATTGCAGGGAAATATCGTTTGGTAGACATTCCTATTTCTAATTGTCTGAATTCTGGTATTCACCGCATGTTTGTACTTACTCAGTTTAATTCAGCATCTTTAAATAAGCACATTAAAAATACATACCATTTTAGTCATTTTAGTGATGCTTTTGTGGATATTCTTGCGGCGGAGCAAACGCCTGATAATCCAACGTGGTTTCAGGGAACGGCTGATGCGGTGCGTCAGACGATGCACCATTTGTTACAGCATGATTTTGAGTATGTCCTGATCTTATCGGGCGATCAGCTGTATCAGATGGATTTTAACGAAATGTTATTGGCGCATGAGGAGAGTGGGGCTGAGGTTACTTTAGCAACAATTCCAAGTACGGCCAAGGATGCGACAAGCTTCGGGATCTTAAAGGCGAATGAGGAAAATATAATTACTTCTTTTATTGAGAAACCTAGTGCCGATTTATTGGTAGACTGGGCTTCTGATACGGGACCGGAAATGCAGGCTGAGGGCCGTAATTACCTGGCTTCAATGGGTATCTATATTTTCAACAGGGATTTACTGGTGAAGATATTTGCGGAGAATCCTGATGAGAAGGATTTTGGTAAGGAAATTATTCCGCGTGTGTTACAGACGCAGCGTGTACTGAGTTTTCAGTATGAGGGGTATTGGACAGATATTGGTAATATTTGCTCTTTCTTTGAGGCGAATTTAGGGTTGACGGATGATATTCCCAAGTTCAATTTGTTTGATAGTAATCAGAGCATTTTCACCAGGCCAAGGATGTTGCCGCCAACGAAAATTTTAAGTACTTCGTTAGTGAAAGCGGTTATTGCGGAGGGCTGTATTTTAAATGCGGACCTGATTAAGCATTCTGTAATTGGTATCAGGTCAAGGATTGGTAATGGTACGTCTATAGAGAATACTTATATTATGGGTAGTGACAGGTATCAGACGCTTTCAGAAATTGCGGAGGAAAATGCTGCGGGAAGACCGCTGATCGGGATTGGGGACAGGTGCAAGATTTTTAACGCGATCGTTGATAAGAATTGCAGGATTGGAAACGATGTTGTGATCAATGGGGGGATCCATTTAGAGGATGGGGATTTTGAGTTTTATGCGGTTAAGGATGGGATTGTGGTTGTGAAGAAGGATGCTGTAATAAGTGATGGAACGGTGATTGGGTAGGTTTCTCCCCGGGGTCAATTAAAAAAAGGTTTAGCAGTTTTCTGGCTTGCGTTCCCTGAAGAGGGATCCGAGGCTCAGAAAATCGCTAAACCTTTTTTTATTGATCCGGATTTTAATACTTCCAGATCACCGTTGCAGCAGCATTACCAGGCAATCGTTTATTCACAACCTTGTGGTGGTTGGTTAGGAGGTGAAAAATATGGATAGCTGGTTAGATGTTGTTATGGATAGCTATTAGATGTTCGTTATGGATAGCTATTAGATGTTCGTTATGGATTGTTATTAGATGTTCGTTATGGATTGTTATTAGATGTTCGTTATGGATTGCTATTAGATGTTCGTTATGGATTGCTATTAGATGTTTGTTATGGATTGCTATTAGATGTTGTTATGGATTGCTATTAGATGTTAGTTATGGATAGCTAGTTAGATGTTCGTTATTGCTATTTGGAATTGCAACATTAAAGTTGACATTTAGTTAAGCGGCAATATTTTGTTTATTTAAGTTTTTCCCAAATTCTTCTGGGGACAAGTACCCCAGTGCAGAATGTAGTCTTTTACGGTTGTACCAAGTCTCGATATATTCAAATACGATAAGTGCTGCCTGCTCTTTGTCAGTGAACTTATGCTGATATACACACTCCGCTTTAAGTGTCTTAAAGAAGCTCTCAGCGACTGCATTATCCCAGCAATTTCCTTTCCTACTCATGCTCCTGATGATGAATGGATTTTTTTCCAGTAAACAACTGAACTCATTGCAAGCGTACTGAACT
>NZ_QLLR01000036.1 GCF_003259615.1 Pedobacter cryoconitis
CCGCAGCACCAACCAACCAGGATTGCAGTTTCAAATCCCTTAAAAACCTTTACAGGTCATAGCTATGGCCACTTTAAACGGTTAAAAAAACATTACAGGCCCTACCAAGCCTGGCTTTAAAACACCACTATTATACTATATAACATCAGTAAAAACCCAAAACATGGCCTCGCCCTCAAGAACAGGTGTTGAGAAGGGGTCAAATAGTGCCTTGGAATGACCTTGGAATGAGGTTGGAATGACCTTGCAATGACCACAGTCATTCCAACCTCATCCCAACCTCATCCCAAGGTCATTCCAAGGCACTACAGTGGCACTTCTCTTCTATAACTGTACTGGATTCGCTTGAACTGAACTGTTATTTCACTGCTAATATTTGAATCCAGCTCAAAAGCAGTCTGATTCCGAAGAATTTAGGCAAGAACAAATATAAAAATGGCTAATTTGTGTCGTGAAGACGATAGATCCGGGGGTACTTTTCCTTCTCCCTTATATTATATACATCTGGCCTATCAGAAAAACTTCACATCAAAAGTATCAAGTCTATATATTTAAACTAAAAAAGGCAGAGAAATCTCCACCTTTGGTCATATTATACGTGTATTATAAGTCACGTATAAATTAAATAAAAAATACGCCAGCCTGATTACATCATACCGTATAAGAATGATAAAATACCTGCCAATGAAAAAAGAAGTCCTAAATACCACAAACTCCTCTTTTTGGTTAGAATTGAAATCGCGGAGACAGCAATAGCTATTTGAAATAAAGTAACTGCTTTAGCTAATGACACGTGTTTATCCAAATGAGCCTCAGATAATTTTTCATGTGCTACAGCGCCCCTCTTTATCTCCTGCTGTTCTTTTTTATATTGCTCTATTTTGGCAGCATCGCCCGATCCATTGACCTGTAGAGATCTGATTTCTGCTTTAATCCCCTTTGCCTGGTAATAAGCCCATTGATCAGAAGCCTTTATTTGTTCAATTAATGCTTCATTCGAATGATGTCCAGCCATTAATCCTGCGATAGCAGCAAAAACAGCAACCAAAGCAGTAGATATAGCTAAATACATTATCCACTTATTTTCAGCCCCCTTTAACGCCTCCTCTGATTTCTCCTGGATAGTTTCATGAAGGTGTTCTGTAGGTATTTCAATTTCTTCCATAATTTGCCTTTAAATACGTTGACCAATAGATGATCCCGAACTTATATTCCCTAACAAATATCTGTTGTTTCAACAAATTTAAATACCTGCATTTAAAGTACAGCATACATACGAGGGAATAATCAAAATTATTTAACCCAATAGAAGCCGCCTTTCCATCCCCTTTTTAGCCATTAATTAATCAGATAACCGCTTCCAGAGAATTTATTTGTTAAAATATGTTAACAGCTTGACTTATAAAAAGGCTTTATATAGCTTAGCGGTCGATTATTTTTAATTGACGTTATCGTATTATTAACTTATCTTTGCACAATGTTTAAAATTAAACACGTTTTTATACTAAGTTTTACTGTTATTGCCCTGAGTATTGCAGGTTGCAAAAGCCGTTTTGAAAAAATCAGGCTCAGCAATGATGTAGCCAAAAAATATCAGGAGGCAATAAAACTATATAACAAGAAGGATTATTCAAAAGCCCTTATCTTATTTGAAGATCTTTCTCAGAAATATAGAGGAAGAACTGAAGCTGAAGACCTGAATTACTACTACGCTTATACCTTATACAGACTAAAAGATTATACGACTGCCCGTTATCAGTTCAAATACTTTGCAGATACCTATCCAACAAGTAAAAATGCTGAAGAATGCCGGTACATGGGTGCTTATTGCTACTACCTGGATTCTCCTGAATATACATTAGAGCAGGAAAATACTTATAAAGCAATTGACGCATTACAGTTATTTATCAACTTATATCCTAAAAGTGAGCGTGTTGCGCAGGCAAGTCAGTATATTACAGACCTTCGTGCTAAACTTGAATTAAAAGCTTATACCAATGCAAGACTATACTATGATTTGGGTGGATATGATCTATCTTACTACAAGTCATCTGTAATTGCTTTGAAAAATGCAGAAACCGATTTCCCGGATATTAAGTATATAGAAGATATGGACCTGCTGATCGTTAAATCACAATACTCGTATGCTAGAAATAGTTACGCATTCCGTCAGGAAGACAGATATAACGAAGCAATTGGTTATGCAAATGAATTTATTGAAGCCCATCCTGAAAGTAAGTACCTTGCTGAAGTGAAAACGCTGAAAACAAATAGTGAAGATGGAATAGCCAATGCGAAGCAATTAATGGCGCAGGATGCTAAACTAACCGCGAAATATAAGGCATTAATGGAAAAAGATGCAAAAAAAGATACTACTACGATTAAAACCCCCAACCCATAATGAATACGAATAAACCCGCAATACCAAACACTACGGTAACAAGAAATGTAAATGATTTAGATCAAAAGACCCACAACATTTATGAGTCTTTAGTGATTATTTCTAAAAGGGCTAATCAGATTTCAAATAACATGAAAGAGGAGTTACATGGCAAGTTAGCTGAGTTTGCTTCTTCTAATGATAACCTGGAAGAGATCTTCGAAAACAGAGAACAAATTGAAATCAGCAAGCACTACGAACGCATGCCGAAGCCAAGCCTTATTGCGATTGATGAGTTTCTGAATGATAAAATTTACCACAGAAATCCAGCTAAAGATTCACAATAAAATCTGCATAGGTATTATATAGCATAACCATTTGCATTAATAAACCATGCTCAAAAATAAAAACATTATCCTTGGCGTTTGCGGCAGTATTGCAGCATATAAGTCCGCAGTATTAGTCAGGCTCCTGATTAAGGCTGGTGCAAACGTCAAGGTAATTCTTACAGCCGATGCGACAAACTTCATCACGCCGCTCACGCTTGCCACCCTATCCAAAAACCCTGTTTACACCAGATATTTCGAAGAAGAAACCGGAGTATGGAGTAATCATGTCGAATTAGGCCTCTGGGCAGATTATATGATCATCGCGCCTGCCAGTGCAAATACGCTTGGCAAAATGGCCAATGGACTTTGTGATAACCTGCTGAGCGCCGTCTATCTCTCCGCTAAATGTCCTGTCTTCTATGCTCCTGCAATGGATCTTGACATGTGGAAACATGAAAGCACCAAGGCCAATATTCAGAAACTGCAAAGTTTTGGCAATACCATGATCTCGCCAACAAGCGGAGAACTTGCCAGTGGTTTATACGGAGAAGGAAGAATGGCTGAGCCGGAAGAAATTGTAGCTTATCTTTCAGCGACAATCAAAAAAAGCCTTCCCCTGGTTGGTATTAAAGTGATGGTGACTGCTGGTCCTACCTACGAACCTATAGATCCAGTACGCTTTATAGGCAACCATTCTTCAGGAAAGATGGGTTTCGCCCTTGCAGATGAAATGGCGCGTTTAGGAGCAGATGTGACTTTAATCAGCGGGCCTACTGCAGAGAAGAGCACGCAACAGGTAAACAGAATAGATGTAACTACGGCCAGCGAAATGCTGGAAGCTTGTCAAAGCAATTTTCCGGGGAGTGCCATTACGATTATGAGTGCTGCAGTTGCAGATTATACTCCTGTTCATGTGGCTGCACAGAAAATCAAAAAGGCAACAGAGGAGTTTAGTATCGAGCTGAAAAAGACGATTGATATTCTTTTCACATTAGGCCAGACCAAAACCAAAGCACAAATACTGGTTGGTTTTGCACTGGAGACTAACAATGAGGAAGAACATGCAAAAGCTAAACTGGTCAAAAAGAATCTCGACCTGATTATCCTGAATTCTTTAAATGATGCCGGGGCAGGCTTTCAAAAAGATACAAACAAAATTACTATCTTTAATCAGTACTTAGACAAAACGGTATACGATGTAAAATCAAAAACTGAAGTTGCCAAAGATATATGTACTGAAATATTAAAGCTGCGCCCTGCATGAAAAAATTCACTACGCTCGTTTTTGCATCACTCTTTATTGGCTTAACTGGTTTCACTCAGGAACTGAATACCAGGGTAACTGTAACTGCGCCAACAGTGCAAAACATGGATAAGAAGAATATTGAGCTGATCCAGAATACGATACGTGAATATCTGAACAATAATAAATGGACGAATGAAACTTATCAGCCACAGGAAAGGATTGAAAGTAATCTGGTGATTACAATCAGTTCGTGGGATGGGGCTTCAGGTTATAAAGCTGATGCCCAGATACAGACCAGCCGGCCTGTATTTGGTACTTCATACAACAGCACACTGCTCAATCTGAGCGACAAGGATTTTGACTTCAACTATAATGAAGGAGAACCGGTTAACTTCTCTGATCAGAATTTTCTGAGTAACCTGGGCTCATTGCTATCTTATTATGCCTATACTATTATCGGATTAGATAAAGACAGCTTCAGTAAATTGGGCGGAACACCCTATTATCTAAAGGCCCAGAATATTCTTAATGTAGCACAGGTATCAGGCAATACCGGCTGGAAAGCTTATGATGGTTTGCGCAACCGGTACTGGTTAAACCAGAATCTACTGGATAAGAGTTTTGAAGATCTCCGTATTTTCATCTATAACTATCACGCCAATACGCTTGATCGCATACAGGAAAATCCGACTAAAGGATGTGAAATGTTGCTGGGTTTCTTAACGGACTTAAAACAGATGGACAAGCAGAAACTAGGCTCAATTTTCCCTAATGTTTACCTGTCTACCAAAGCTGAAGAAATGGTAAATATCCTGGTTACAGGAAATACGCAGGATAAAATTCAGGCTTATAATCTCCTGAGCGAGATAGATCCTGCTAATATCAGTAAATACGAAATTCTAAAAAAAGGCCTTTAATCGTCTTCCTTACCCCCTTCTCTTATTTTTATAAAATATATTTTTGATATACGAATATATTCGTACATTAGTACTACGAAACAATTCGTAAATGTAATATGTCCTCACAAAATACTATAAAACCAACTGAAAGCGAACTGGAGATTCTTCAAATTTTATGGGAGAAGGGAGATTGTACCGTGAGAGAAGTACACGAGATCCTGACTCAGCATAAAGAGGCCGGTTATACTACGACACTTAAAATTATGCAGCTGATGCAGGAGAAAGGTTTGGTCAGAAGAGATACCAGTTCAAAGACACATATCTATAGTGCGCTGGCCAGTCAGCAGAAAACACAGGAACACTTGCTTTCCAAATTAATTGACAATGCGTTTAGCGGTTCTGCTGCAAGACTGGTGATGCAGGCCCTGGGAAATCATAGTGCAAGCAAGGACGAGATAGAAGCGATAAAGAAATATTTAAATGACTTAGATTATAAATAATACTATGGAAGCTTTAGTAAACAATCTTATACAGGCAACGGGATGGAGTATCCTGCATTCCTTATGGCAGGCTGCACTCGTATATGCACTGCTCTTACCAACCCAGATGCGTATATTCCGGTTAAAAGCCAGGCTGAAGTATAATTTAGCCTTTGCTGCGAATGCGTTCATATTTATTTGCTTCCTGATTACTTTCTTTTCGATATTTAAATGGCCTGCAGATCAGCAGCAAGCGATGACTGCTCAGGTCATGGTTAATAATCCATTATCTTATTCCTTTTTATCGGCAACTCTGATACCCTATGCGGAGAAGTTGTTTCCTTTCCTGGTCTTGCTTTATAGCATTGGATTAGTGATCCAGTCTGTTATCGTCTTCAAAGGATACCATAAAATACAAAGTCTCAAAAGAGCAGACAGGATCAGTATTCCTGCAGAATGGACTGTTCTTTTTGAAGCGCTGACTAAAAAACTGAATATCTCTAAACATGTTTCCTTTCACTTGTCTGAGCATGTCAATGTTCCGCTTGTTATTGGTTTCTTTAAACCTGTTGTACTTTTTCCGGTAGCCTTAATGGCGCAAATGGAAATGAAACATATAGAGGCTATATTGATTCATGAACTCTCTCATATCAGAAGGAATGATTACCTGTTTAACCTGATCAGAACTTTGATTGAAACTATTTTATTCTTCAATCCTTTTGTGTGGCTGACAGGCAAGTTTATAGACATCGAAAGAGAGCATGCTTGTGATGATCTGGTAGTCGGGCTGACTAACACCCCACTGACTTATGCCCACGCCCTGCTGCAACTGGAATTATTGGCAGATAAAAGCTCGCCTGTATTTGCTTTGGCAGCAACAGGAAAAAATCAACACCTCTATCAGCGGATTAAAAGAATTACTGCGATGAAAACTAACTACATGAATTCAAAACAAAAGCTTTTTGCAGTTGCATTGACACTGACCACTATCATTTCACTGGCCTGGATAAATCCTGCAAAGCGTGATCAACAGTTGAAGCAATCAAAAGTATCAAAAGATAATGCGACGTTATTATCCCCTTCAGTTCAGCTTCCTATTGATACCGGGAAAAAGAAAACCAAAAGGGTATACGTCTTTAAAAGTAATGACACACCTGATTCCATGGTTATCCAGGGCCCGGATAGTTTACCGTTGCGTCATGTTTATATCAATCACAATAGGCCTGAGCCTCCCGCAGTTATTATGCCCCCTGCCCCACCTGCCCCTCCTGTTCCATTAAATATTGAAACAGATTCTTTATTAGGACCTGATTTCCCTGTGACGATGATCAATTTTTCTTCGGATGTTAAAGATATGGTTGCAGCCAGTTTTTCGGGTAATGAACGCAAAATAGAAAGCCTGGCAGCCCGTATAGAGGAAAAAGGCAAAGCATTAGAGCGGCAGTTTAATTCTCCTGCAGAAAAGGCTAAGTGGGCAAAGTTTGATGCGGAGATCAAAGCGAAATACGATAATCCTGCTGCACGTGCTAAATGGGAGAAAATGGCCAGAGAAATGCAGGCTAAGTACAATTCACCGGAACAAAAAGCAGCAATGAAAAAACTTCAGCAACAGGCACGCCTGCAAGCATTGAGCGCACAGCAAATGATCAATTCTCCAGAGTTTAAAGCGAGGATTAAGCTAATGTCAGCTGATAATTCAACAAGAATGGTCATTTTGAATGAATCTGAAGAGCAGCAAAAACTTAAAAAAACAGCAGAATACCAGGAACTGAAAAAGAAATTTGATAAGGATGTAGAAAAGCTGAAAGCTAAAGACCAGAAAAAAGATACTAATTAAAGGCGTTTTAAATCTACTATACAATTATAAAACATTTAAAACTTCAATACACAAATGACCACAGCGGCCGAAGAAACATCTTCGGCCGTTTTTTGTTAAAAAAGAATAAACATCAAATGACTTAGTTTTCATAATTTAGCAATCAAATATGCTACAGAAACTTTCTATACGTAACTACGCACTGATCGACAGTGTCGATTTGGAACTTGATAAAGGTTTAAATATCATTACAGGGGAAACTGGTGCTGGAAAATCTATTATGCTGGGTGCACTGTCTTTGATTTTAGGGCAGCGTGCAGAAACCAAGTATTTTTTCAACCAGGCGAAAAAATGTGTCATAGAGGGGCAGTTCAAACTTTCGGGTTCTGGACTACAGCCTTATTTTGAGGAATTCGATCTGGATTATCAAGAGGAAAGTATTCTGAGAAGGGAAATTTCTATTGATGGTAAGTCCAGGGCTTTTATCAATGATACGCCTGTAACGCTGTCCGTGATGAAGCAGATCGGAGAAAAACTGATTGATATTCATTCTCAGCATGCGACATCGGAGGTTAATGATCCGGGCTTTCAATTAGCTGTGGTTGATACTTTATCTGATCATTTACCCCTGCTTACTGAGTACCGGTTAAAATTCAGGGCCTATAAAAAGAACCTTCAGCTACTGATTAATATGCAAACTTCGGCCGATGAGGCCAGAAGCAAACAAGATTACGAGCAATTTCTGTTCAATGAGCTGGACACTGCAAATTTACAGGCAGGTGAACAAGGAGCACTGGAAATTGAAATGGAAGCTTTAAATCATGCAGAAAGTATCAAAAGAGGTTTATTAAATGGTCATGTTTTACTTGATGGAGAGGAAACAGCAGTACTTCCTATCTTAAAAGAAGTGATCAACCAGATCCAGGCCATAGAGAAATTCAATCCTGCTTATACGGCAATGAATGAGCGTTTGCGTTCAGCGATGATAGAAATTAAAGATATTGCAGAAGAAACTATAGTATTGGAAGAAAACATCGTTTACAGCCCTGCAAGAATTGATGAAATCAATGTCAGGCTGGATACGATTTATACCTTGCAGCAAAAACACCGGGTTACTTCGGTTGAGGAATTACTGGCGATACAGAACGAACTTTCAGACAATTTAAATACACTTTTAAACAGTGATGAAGAGATAGAGCGCTTAATCATTGCGATCAATAAGCTGAAGGTTGAGCTGGAAAAGATAGCAGATACTTTATCAAAAAACCGCAGCAAAGCTATTAATGTCGCTCAAAAACAAGTTGGCGAAATATTAGTCCGCGTAGGTATGCCTAATGCGAAGATTAAAATTGAGCAGACTGTAGTGGAAAATTTAAATAAGGATGGAAAAGATATGATTTCCTTATTATTTTCTGCTAACGCAGGACAAGCACCTGCCCCGGTAGGCAAAGTGGCTTCCGGGGGTGAGCTTTCCCGTTTAATGCTTGCTATTAAATCAATAATATCAAAACATACTTCACTTCCGACTTTGATCTTTGATGAGATCGACACAGGTATTTCGGGAGAAACAGCTCTTCGGGTAGGTGATGTAATCGGCGAACTGGAGCAGAATATGCAGGTCATCTGTATTACCCACCTTCCGCAGATTGCTGCTAAAGGCGAAGCACATTATTTCGTTTACAAGAAGGAAGAGTCAGAAAGGACGACCACTGGAATCCGCAGATTAAGCCCTGAAGAACGCATTTTTGCGATTGCTGAAATGCTGAGCGGTAAAAATCCGGGCGAGTCTGCTTTAAAAAATGCACAAGATTTGTTAAGCTTCAAAAACTAAGGGGTAATATTATTTCTTTCGAAGCGTTATTCACACAAATCGTGCTGATCATTAAACAATAAAAACAAAAAAATGTACAATTTATTAAAAGGTAAAAGAGGTATCATTTCAGGTGCCTTAGATGAGAATTCTATTGCTTGGAAAGTTGCAGAGAAAGCACATGAAGAAGGGGCAACATTCGTTTTAACGAATGCGCCGATCGCCATGCGTATGGGTGAGATTAACAAACTTGCAGAAAAAACAGGTTCACAAATTATCCCTGCAGACGCAACAAGTATAGATGACCTGACTAATTTATATATACAATCTCAGGAAATTCTGGGTGGGAAAATAGACTTTGTACTGCATTCTATTGGAATGAGTGTCAATATCCGTAAAAAGATCCCTTACACTGAATTGAACTATGATTATTTCCAAAAAGGGATTGATGTATCAGCTTTATCATTTCATAAGATGCTTGCTGTAGCGAAAAAGCTGGATGCCATCAGTGATGGTGGTAGCGTAGTTGCACTGACTTATATGGCTGCACAGAGAACTTATCCTTTTTATACTGATATGGCAGATATTAAAGCGATGCTGGAATCTATCGCCAGAAGTTTCGGTTATCATTACGGCCTGGAAAAGAAAGTCCGTATTAACACGGTATCTCAGTCTCCAACAAAAACAACTGCGGGTACAGGGGTAAAAGGTTTTGGCGATTTCTTTGATTACGCTGACAAAATTGCACCTCTTGGAAATGCAGATGCCGAGTCTTGCGCTGATTACTGTATTACTTTATTCTCAGATCTGACACGCATGGTCACTATGCAGAATCTTTTTCATGATGGCGGTTATTCTTCTACTGGTGTGAGCGATGAAGTGATGCACAGGTTAGGTGTTGATACAGAGGCTTAAAGCCCTATCGGCAGCTAGAAATACAACGTTCTGGGAGCTATTCCATTAATTAACGTTTTTTAACAAAATCAAAGCCCTTAAAGGGCTTTTTTTATTACCAAATAACCAGCAGATCAGTTAAATTAGCTCCATGATTAAATATCTCTTTGGGACAGTCTTGCTTTTATTATTCTGCCTGAACACGCATGCACAAAAGTTGTATACAATTAGTGGACAAGTAAAGGATAAAAAGGGAGAAACATTACCCGGAGCTGGTATTTATCTGAGTGGATATACCACTGCCACCGTCACCAATAATGATGGACAATTTACACTTTCCAAGATCAAACCAGGGGCTTACGAGGTAGTCGTACAAATGATGGGCTACCTGCCTTACAGCAAGAGTGTTATCATTTCAGATCAGCCAGTTAACATCACAATTACGCTGGCAGAGAACACTGTACAATTAAATGAGGTAGTCATCAGGGCAGATCCTGACAGGGAAAAGAACCTTAAAATATTTGAAGATTTCTTCATTGGCCGTACCCCTAATTCTGCCAAATGCAAGATCCTGAATCCGCAGGTATTGTATATCAAATACGATGGTGATGCAAGGGTACTCAGCGTAACTACAAACGAATTTCTGGTCGTTGAGAATAAAGCATTAGGTTACCGGCTGAAATATATGCTGAACCTTTTTGAATATAACTACAATACGCGGATTGTTTACTTTTCGGGACTTCCCGTATTTGAAGATCTGAAAGGTTCGGGTAGAAAGAGAAGAACCTGGCTGAATAACAGGGAGATTGCTTATGCAGGTTCCCCGCAGCACTTTTTTCAGTCCCTTTACCAGAATAAAGTAGAAGAAAACGGCTTTATCATCTATAAAAGAATTAAAACCAAGAATCCCAACCGGCCATCAGATGCTTATATTACTACAACAAAAGCACGGCTGCAGAAAAGAATGCACGGGGCAAGTACTATAGGCTCAGTATTTAGCGATTCACTGCTGATGATGCAGCGCTTATATGATCTCCCTAAAGAGTTTGCTACGCTTGATATGTCGGGTGTATCAACTGATACTTTGGTCAAAAGCATTTATCCAAACATGAAAACTATCAATTATAAGGATGAGCTTTATGTCATGTATACCAAAGAAGAAGAAAGTAATGCCTATTCTAACACCGGTCATTATATAATGCGGCCTTTAACTATTCCTAATTACCAAATTTCGGTAGTGAGCATGCTACATGGCCCGGTTAGTTTCTATCCAAACGGTGGAATACATGATTCAAAAGCTATACTCTTCGAAGGATTCTGGGCATACGAAAAAATCGGTGACATGGTTCCGATGGATTATATCCCGTTAAATAAAAGATAATTACCTACACAAAATTACTAATATTTTTAGTAATTTTAGGGATGATTTCAGCGGAAAAGCCAGAAGAGCAATATTTGAAAGGGAGAGGCGCGCAATTTAACCCTCATAATCATTTCCTAGCCCATTCGTATGTCAAAGAACATAGCGAAGGAATAGACGATTGGGAAAATGAAAACCATAAAACCAGCTTCATCATAGGGAAGTCGAAGACTATCGTCAATAAAGTGACCAGCCCTGACGTGGGTATGGCCTGGTCGCTTAATCCCTACCAGGGCTGCGAACACGGCTGCACGTACTGCTATGCAAGGAACGCACACGAATACTGGGGCTTCAGTGCTGGTCTGGACTTCGAAAGAAAGATTATTGTCAAAAAAGACGCACCACAACTTTTCAGGAAATTCCTGGAACGCAAAGGCTGGAATGCAGAAACGATCTCCCTATCCGGAAATACCGACTGCTATCAACCTGCAGAACGTGAATATAAACTAACCCGTCAGCTCCTGGAAATTGCCCTTGCCTACAAACAACCTATTGGGATGATCACCAAAAACGCCTTGATTTTGCGTGACCTTGACATCCTTCAGGAAATGGCCAAACTCAATCTCTGCCTGGTTTACCTCTCTATCAATAGCCTTGACGAAAAACTAAGACTCAAAATGGAGCCCAGAACTACAACCGTCAGACAAAGGCTAAAAGTAGTAGAAGAGCTCAGTAAAGCCGGAATCCCGACCGGAGTGATGGTTGCCCCACTCGTACCCGGTCTGAGTGATCATGAAATTCCCAGTATTCTGAAAACCATTTCATCCTGCGGCGCAGAAAGTGCCGGTTATACCATTGTGAGGCTAAACGGCGCAGTAGGCCCAATATTCGAAGACTGGTTACGCCAAAACTTTCCTGATCGTTTTGACAAAGTATGGCATATGATCCAATCCTGCCACGGCGGAACAGTTAATGACAGCCGGTTCGGAGATAGGATGAGAGGTGAAGGAAATATAGCGAAAATGATTCATGACACCTTCAAACTGCACTGCAGAATCAACCACCTGAACCTCAAAAGAATTCATCTTGACTCCAGTTTATTCAGTGTCCCAAAACCACAACTAAGCCTATTCTAAAGGGATAGTCTTTTCTAAAGCTTCACCAAAGAATAGGTTTCTCCTAAAAACAATAATAAAGGTTTCGCCAAAAAGCAAAAGAATAGGTTTCTCCGACAAGTAACAATAAAACGTTTCTGTAAAGGTTTCTCCAACAAGCAAAACAAAACATTTCTATAGAGGTTCCTTCAACAAGCAATAGCAAAACATTTCTATAGAGGTTCCTTCAATAAGCAATAGCAAAACGTTTCTGTAAAGGTTTCGCCAATAAGCAACAACAAAACGTTTCTTCTATTTTTTTCTCCTACCCAACCCCAAAGAGTAATACCGACAATCAACTATGAATATAAACCGCTCCGCTAAACCCCGGCCGGTTACATAAACCTTTTAAAAAAACAAGGTATAGTATTTCAAGACCTTGGCCGCCCCTTCAGGCGGGCGTCGGCTTGAAATACTATATCTTGTTTTTTTAAAACTTAAAAGGCCGCCCTTTTAGAGGCAGCCTTTGATATTTCCGTGTTGGAGGTACTTACTCGATACTTCCTTCTTCTTTTTTCTTCTTCTTACCCGGGCTCCTATTTTCCACCACAATCAGGTCAGTTTCCTTATTGTAATCTATCTCAAGTGTATCCCCGTCATTGATCTCCCCTTTCAGGATTTCTTCAGCGATCGGATCTTCCAGATATTTCTGTATCGCACGTTTCAGCGGACGGGCACCAAAGTTAATATCGAAACCTTTATCAGCAATAAAATCTTTTGCCACTTCAGTCAACTTAACCTCATAACCTAAACTATGAACCCTTCCAAACAACGACTTCAACTCAATATCAATAATTTTGAAGATCTCATCCTTACCTAAAGTATTGAATACAACCACATCATCCACACGATTCAGGAACTCAGGAGCAAAAGCACGCTTTAAAGCATTCTCAATTACCCCTCTTGAATGTGCATCAACCTGGTTAGTTTTTGCGTTCGTAGAGAAACCAATACCCTGACCGAAATCTTTAAGCTGACGTGCACCAATATTAGAAGTCATGATAATAATCGTGTTTCTAAAATCGACCTTACGACCTAAACTATCAGTCAGCTGACCTTCATCCAGCACCTGTAACAGGATATTGAACACATCAGGGTGAGCTTTTTCGATCTCATCCAATAAGATAACAGCATACGGCTTACGACGTACTTTCTCTGTTAACTGACCACCTTCTTCATAACCAACATATCCCGGAGGCGCTCCCACTAAACGTGAAACAGCGAATTTCTCCATATACTCACTCATGTCAATCTGAATCAGTGAATCATCACTATCGAACATGAACCTTGCTAACTCCTTAGCCAGTTCAGTTTTACCAACACCCGTAGGACCTAAGAAAATGAATGAACCAATAGGCTTCTTAGGATCTTTCAAGCCAGCTCTTGTACGTTGAATAGCCTTACTTAATTTCTTGATCGCATCATCCTGACCAATAATTTTAGTAGCTATCGTATCATACATATTCAGCAATTTCACGCTGTCAGTCTGACCAACACGCTGTAAAGGAATACCAGTCATCATGGAAACAACCTCTGCAACATTATCCTCAGTTACCGTGTAACGTTTAGTTTTAGTTTCAGCTTCCCACTCAGTTTTCGCACGATCAAGCTCTTCTAAAAGATTCTTCTCAGTATCTCTTAATTTTGCAGCTTCCTCATATTTCTGACTCTTTACAACTTTATTTTTCTCAACCTTGATATTTTCAATCTTATTCTCAATATCAATGATGTTTTCAGGAACATGAATATTAGTTAAATGTACCCTTGAACCAGCCTCATCCAGCGCATCAATAGCTTTATCCGGAAGGAATCTGTCAGTAATATATCTTGTAGTCAAAGCAACACAAGCATTTATAGCCTCGTTTGTGTATGTAACACCATGATGTTCCTCATACTTTTCTTTGATACGGTTTAAGATCTCAATAGTTTCATCAGGAGAAGCAGGCTCGATCATTACCTTTTGGAAACGACGGTCTAAAGCACCATCTTTCTCAATATACTGACGATACTCATCAAGCGTAGTTGCACCAATACATTGAATTTCGCCTCTTGCTAAAGCAGGTTTGAACATGTTGGAAGCATCCAGGGAACCAGAAGCTCCACCAGCACCAACAATAGTATGGATCTCATCAATGAATAAAATTACATCAGTTGATTTTTCCAGTTCATTCATCACGGCTTTCATACGTTCCTCAAACTGTCCGCGGTATTTAGTACCTGCAACTAAAGAAGCAAGATCTAATGTAACCACACGTTTATTGAACAATACCCTTGAAACCTTACGTTGAACGATGCGCAAAGCAAGTCCCTCAGCAATCGCTGATTTACCTACACCAGGCTCACCAATCAAAATAGGATTATTCTTTTTACGACGCGAAAGAATTTGAGAAACACGCTCAATCTCTTTTTCACGTCCTACAATAGGGTCCAGACGACCTTCTTCCGCAGCTTTCGTTAAGTCTCTTCCAAAATTATCCAGCACAGGAGTTTTGGATTTAATGTCAGATACTTTTTTAGGACTGCTGAAGCTTTCCTCCTCACGGTAATCATCATCACCACCAGTAGAAGCACTACCTTGAGTTTCGTCTCTGAAACCATTTTTATTAACTTCTACTTCCTGTTTGAAGATTTCGTAGTTGATGCTGTACTGCAATAATATCTGAGAAGCGATATTATCGTCATCACGAAGGATGGACAACAGCAAATGCTCTGTTCCTATTAAATCACTCTTGAAGATTTTGGCTTCCAGATAAGTGATTTTTAATACTTTTTCGGCCTGTTTGGTCAAGGGGATATTTCCCAGATTAACCGTCACACTGGATGTACCTCTTACTGCTTCCTCAATTGAGCGGCGCAATTTAGACGTATCAACCCCCAGCGATTTCAATATTTTGATAGCCATTCCATCGCCTTCGCGAATCAAACCTAACAAAAGATGCTCAGCGCCTATATAATCATGACCTAATCTCAGGGCTTCTTCCCTGCTAAACGAAATCACGTCTTTTACTTGTGGTGAAAATTTAGCTTCCATATATACCTTTTCTTAAACGCAACGCCCCTAAACTATAAAAATGTTTTATAAATAAGCGCCACCTATATGATTTATTTTATCAACAATTACGCCATAGAGCGGAAGAAAGATTTCGTTACTGATCTAATTCCACTAAACTTACTAAGTTTTGACACTAATAGCAATATTATTTTATTAACCCAAGGAAAATAAATAGTTCTAAAGTAGCTTAAATAATCATAAGAGAAAGCATTTCCAACCCTTTTGGGAGAATTGTCCCTAAAATGTAATGATTATTATGCCACAAAACACCTGTCATTTTGTTAGTTACACCGAACTAAAAGCAACAAAATGGCAGTCTTTAATTCGAATCCTCAATCCACTTCCCTATTTTACCAGCAATAGGCTTCAATATATTGTACTCTGTTTTCCAGATAACCAGTTCATCGTTGATTTCGTGGCTGATAGAGCCTATAAATTTGGCATCTAAAAACACTCTGTAACTGGTATCATCTTCTCCAGAGAGAATTAACAAATTTCTTTTTTGACCACGATATTCATCTTCATAGATGTATTGCTCCATAATTAGGCTTAGTATATATTAAACGCAGTAAAGCTCTAAAAATTTCACTGATATTTTCCCTATTCTTGGGGAGGAAAATATTTCCCGAGCCGCCCCTTTAACTCCTACTATGTTACATCATCTTATTTTAGAAAATATAACCAGGCACATTTCGCTCGATCAGGAGGAAATTAACAGTTTTGTCTGTCACCTGAAGCAAAAGAAGGTCACCAAAAAGGAGGTCATCCTGAAAGGGGGGCAAGCCTGTAAATACATAAATTTTGTTCATTCAGGCATATTAAGGGCATATTATCTGGATAAAGAGGGTAAGCAGTCAACAATTATGTTTGCCCTTACTGACTGGTGGATAACAGATATGTTTTGTTTTATCAATAATCAACCTGCTATGCTGACTATTGAAGCTGTAGAGGAAAGTATCATTTTTCAACTATCAAAAGATGATCTTGATAGTTTATATATCAAGATACCCAAATTTGAAAGGTTCTTCAGGATCATTTTTCAGAATGCCTATATCAGAGAACAACTCAGGACTATACAAAATCTATCACTTACAGCAGAAGAGCGGTATAATATCTTTCTGAACAAGTATCCACAGGTGGCTAAACAAGTTACCCAAAAGCAAATTGCTTCTTATCTGGGCATTACTCCGGAGTTTCTAAGCACAATCCGTGGTGGTAAAAATAAAAAGTAATGCTCCATATACTGATCTTTCTTAAGCTACCTTATTTTTTTTAGCCGTTTTGTTTCCTTGTTTTGTATAAATAAAAAAATATATGTTAATACTTATAGCAGGTCCTTACCGCAGCGGGACAAATGACGATCCTGAATTGATAGCGCAAAACTTAAGCAAGTTAGAGGCTGTAGCACTCCCTTTGTTCCGTTTGGGACACATTCCTATGATTGGGGAATGGGTCGCATTACCCTTACTTCATCTTGCAGGCTCAAAAAGACCAGGTGATGAAGCCTATGAAGAGATTTTATATCCTGTAGCACATCGGTTACTTTCAAAGTGTGATGCTGTTTTGCGTCTTGAAGGAGCTTCTAAAGGAGCTGATGAAGATGTGAGGATTGCGAAAGAAAGAGGGTTAAAGGTTTATTATGGTTTGGAGGATGTACCTCACGCCGACGAGTAATATTCCCTTCCTAAGGTTTTCCTGTTGAATTGAACGATAAAATAAATTATGCGCCAAATAGCCCTATTAAATAATAAGCTGAAGCCGTAAATTTACATAACAATCTAATTGTCAGATTTTTAATGCCGAATTAATTTAACAGGAAAAAACCGAAAATCCTTGAAAGAGTAGGTATACATAAAGTTTTCTGATACTTTTTGATGTATAAAAGTATTACTTATTATGGCAAGATGTTGGTATGCTTATAATGGTGTGGGAGATCCACTTGTATTATCTAGCTATATTTTGGCAAGCCGCGTACCTGCTTGTATAAATGGATTTGTAGTGTGTGCAGTATATGCACCTTCTTGCGGAATTAATCCTTCCGTTCTATCCGTAAGAATTAGATACTATATTGGGAATCTGACACTTACTCTTGTGGCTCAACCCGATGGGACGACTAAAAAATATGTTTACGGAAAAAATTGATAGATTTTAAATTTACCAGACACTGGAAATAAATTATCCAGTGTCACTTTCTTTTGAATAAAATTTAATGGTAAATATTTATTATTCAACATATTTTTCAAACAACAAACGCAAATAGCAGGTATTATATAATATAGTTCAATTACTATTGTTTTATATAGCAAGAGTTAAAATATTTCATATTAAACAATCAATTGACATTAATTTCTAAATACCATGCTTGAAATCAATAACAAAGAAGATATTATTATACCCTTTGAAAAAATCGGAGATAGTGACTGGACAATCAAGACCAGCAAAATCATTGAAGCCTTTGCCGACACCTGGGAAGAAGAACATAGAACTCCAATTTCAGCAGGCGAAATTACAGCACTCGAAACAAAACTTGGCACAACTCTGCCTAAAGGCTTAAGTCTTTTCTATCAAACATTCGGCCTTGCCAATATTGGTGAAGAACTTCAGGATCTTGATCAGATGGAATGGATGAAGGACATCTGGGCTAAAAATCCTCAGGATGGGCCAGATTTCACAGATCAGGACAATGAAGTGCTACCTTACCTGGTTACATTCAGTAACTATATCGGAAATGGCAACATATTTTGTTTTCATAGTGAAACTAAAGAAATCTATCTTTTTGACCATGATAGCACTATTTATATCAACAGGATATTTAATACAGCAGATGATTATATAAAAGGCTGTCTGATTTTTGCACAAGCAGAACTTTACGGCGAAGATACTGATCAGGAAGATGCAGACGAATGGAGTGAAGAAATTGCAGAACAACTATTTGGAGAAGATACTATCAAACAATGGAAATATTAGTGCAGCCGGAAATAAAGGAAGTATGGTAAAATCCTTTAAGATAAAAATATAATAACTACGTACCTGGCAAATCATTACTCTTTAACAATCACATTTGATTTAATTATTTCCTATACCATGCTTGAAATCAATAACAAAGAAGATATTATTATACCCTTCGACAAAATCGGAGATAATGAATGGAAAATTAAAACCAGCCACATCATTGAAGCTTTAGCCACTAATTGGAATGACGAACTCAAAGATCCAATTTCTGCCACTGAGATTTCAGCCCTTGAAACAAGATTAGGCACAGCCCTGCCAGAAGGCTTAAATCTTTTTTACCAAACCTTCGGACTTGCCAACATTGGTGAAGAACTTCAGGATTTTGATACTATTGGCTGGTTGAAAGATACTGGTCTTGCAGACCCGGAATACGGAGTAGACTTTACACCAGAAGAAAACGAGTTACTCCCATATTTAGTAACGTTCAGTGATTGCCTTGGAAACGGAAACATGTTTTGTTTCCACAGTGAGACAAAAGAGATCTATTTTTTCGACCATGATGAAGCACCATATATAACTAAAATGTTCAATACGGCTGACGAGTATATAAAAGGTTGCTTAATTTTCGCGCAATCTGATCTTTTCGGAGAAAATAATTCTCAGGAAGATGTAGACAAATGGAATGAAGAAATCATTGAAAAGTTAATTGGGAAGGATAAGCTTAGAAAATGGAGATATTTCAATGGTTGGGAATAAGTTTAATGCCCTTAAATGCTGATGAATGGGAGGGCTTCATTTACATTAGATGCGAAAGCAAAAGTCTTTGCTTATTGATACCCTTTATGAGTTCGTAAAAAAGCATCTTGATAAATTTCCATAACAAGAGACTTACTCTTCCACCACAAGCCCTCCTGCCTGCAAATCAGAAAATTCTTTTTTAATATCTGACAAACCATTTCTTTACTACCTTACCTTGTTTATCTTTGCACTTATTGTTTAATCAGGAGCTAAGCATAAAGGCATGCCTCTATGCTTAGCTATTGATTCCTGCAATCAGTAAAAGCCTGTTAAAGGCATAAAATATTAAAACCCATTATGTCAGACGAAAAAATAATCTTTTCAATGGCGGGAGTAAATAAGATTTACCCCCCTCAAAAACAAGTATTAAAAAACATATACCTTTCATTTTTCTACGGAGCCAAAATTGGTGTTATTGGTCTTAACGGATCAGGTAAATCATCTGTATTAAAAATTATTGCAGGAATTGACAAAGCATTTCAGGGTGAAGTAGTATTCTCACCAGGTTATACCGTTGGTTACCTTGCACAGGAACCGGAACTGGACGAGAACAAAACTGTTCGTGAAGTTGTAGAAGAAGGCGTTGCAGAAATTACAGCTATCCTGAAAGAATACGAATCTATCAATGAGCAATTCGGTTTGCCAGAAGTTTATGAAGATGCAGATGCAATGGATAAACTGATGACCAAACAAGGTGAACTGCAAGATAAAATTGATGCAGTAAATGCCTGGGAGCTTGACAATAAACTGGAACGTGCAATGGACGCTTTACGCTGCCCTGATCCTGACACTAAAATTGGTGTTTTATCAGGAGGTGAGCGCCGTCGTGTAGCGATGTGCCGTTTGTTATTACAAGAACCTGATGTTTTATTACTGGATGAGCCAACCAATCACCTTGATGCAGAAAGTATCGACTGGCTGGAGCAATTCCTGAAAGACTACAAAGGAACAGTAATCGCTGTAACCCACGATAGATACTTCCTTGATAACGTAGCCGGATGGATTCTTGAACTTGACCGTGGAGAAGGTATTCCATGGAAAGGGAACTACTCTTCATGGTTAGACCAAAAAGCAAAACGTTTATCACAAGAAGAGAAAACAGAAAGTAAACGTCAGAAAACACTGGAACGTGAGCTGGAATGGGTACGTATGGCACCAAAAGCCAGACATGCAAAATCTAAAGCACGTTTATCCAACTATGATAAACTGGCCTCAGAGGATTCTAAAGAAAGAGAAGACAAACTGGAGCTATTTATCCCGGCAGGACCTAGATTGGGTAATGTCGTGATTGAAGCTAACAATGTTACCAAATCATACGGAGATAAGATACTTTTTGAAAACCTGAGTTTCTCTTTACCTCCAGCAGGTATTGTAGGTATCGTTGGTCCTAACGGTGCGGGTAAAACAACCCTTTTCCGTTTAATCACTGAGCAGGAAACTCCTGATGAAGGGACTTTCAGAGTAGGTGAAACTGTAGCCTTGGGTTATGTAGATCAGATGCACAATGACCTTGATGGCAATAAAACTGTGTACGAAAACATTACTGACGGACTTGACAACATTATGTTAGGGAACAAATCAGTAAGCGGACGTGCTTATGTTTCAAAATTCAACTTCAACGGTGGTGATCAGCAGAAAAAAGTAGGTATACTATCAGGTGGAGAACGTAACAGGGTACATTTGGCCATTACTTTGAAAAAAGGAGCCAATGTATTACTGCTCGATGAGCCAACCAATGATATTGACGTAAATACGCTGCGAGCACTGGAAGAAGCACTAGAAAACTTTGGTGGTTGCGCAGTAGTCATCAGTCACGATAGATGGTTTTTAGACCGTATTTGTACACATATCCTCGCCTTTGAAGGTAACTCACAAGTTTACTTCTTTGAAGGTAACTACAGTGATTACGAAGAGAACCGTAAGAAACGCTTAGGTGATGTAACTCCGCACAGAATCAGGTACAAGAAATTAAGCTAACAAGTTACTTAGTTTTTTTATGACCGAAATTCTGTAAACGGTAATTAAAACTCACAAGAAAATATCTGGTAATTTGATTATACTGACTATCAGTAATTGAATTATCAGATATACTTCTAACCAGGTTATTTCCCTGGTTCAATAAATCGTAAGCTTGTAAAGAGATCGTTCCCTGCCTGTTCTTAAACAAGATCTTCTCTAAACTAAGATTAATCAGCATAGGGTTCGCTATAGCCAGCGAATAGCCTGAGTTTATCCTTTTGGAAACGTCAGCACTTAGAGAAAAATTCTTATTCAGAAAAGCACGGCCGCTCCAGTTAAATTGCCAGGTTTCAATGTTTCTTAATTTCAACAATTCAATAGAATAACGGTTACTGCTGTAAGTATAGGTCGCCGAAGTTGTTAAGGTTAACCGGCGCTGGTTCATCCTGAATTTCAATGTCTGTGAAAAATTGATATTTCTATTTGTATTCAGGTCATTATTGGCATATGAAATCATATTTATATAATCAAATGTGCCTCTCAATTCCGCATTAAACTTATTTCTGGCGAAAGGCAAAACGTAAGAATACATACTTCCTATCAAATATGCCCCATTTGCATTCTCATAGTGTGTTTCCTGCTTTAAGCTATTCAAAGTATCTTTTAATAAGATAACATTACTCACTACCTGATCTTCCACCACAGAGCCGTTTAATGCCAGCTGCAGCGTAGAGCCTGTTTGTTCATCTGTATGCTGATAGGTCAGATTTCCTGAATGTGTAAAACTGGATTTCAGATTAGGGTTTCCAATGATAACATTCTGAAGGTTACTAATATTCGGTACCGGTTGTAACTGGTAAAAATCGGGAGCTGTACTGCTTCCGCTATATACAAAAGCCAGGTTATCCCAATTGGACAAATTATAACTCAAGTTGATTATAGGGGATAAATTAAGCTCAAAATGACTGATTTTATTATCATTGCCCGCATATTGTCCGGTTAACTGACTCGGCTGCACAGTTAAGCCCAGACTATAATTCAGTCGCTCGGCCTGGTAGCGGTAGTTTACCGCAAAACGCTGGAAAAGAAAAGCCGAGGAGTAAATAGAACTCAGAGAATCTACGACAGTACTATTGCCAATACTATTATCCACTTTCGTATACAGGCTATTTCTTGTTTTACTCATCGAGAAGAAATAAGAAAAATCTATGTTTCTTTTAACCAGGGAATCATTGTCAGACTTTAAAGGCTCACTATATCTGAAGTCGGCCGTAATCAGATTTGTCCTGTTCTCCGCATCAATAAAGCGGTTCACAATAGAATCCTTAACCAGCTGATCCTGCCTGTTATAATAACTTAGCTTGTTCCGCAGATCATCCTGAACCTGGTTGATCCCCGTGCTGACTACCACTCCCGCAGACATACTTCTGCCCGGTTTATCCATACTCCTTGCCCAAACAAAATTACCGTTCAGACCAGGTGTCTTGGTGGTCGAGCCACTCTCGCTATGCAAATCCTGCCTGATCAGCCCAGTTTGCCTGGAAAGAATATCTCCGTCTCTATCTTTCATTGCCATAGAGCCCCCTAAAGAAGCCTGAAAATAGCTCTTGTTCGCTATAGATTGTACATTGAAATTAATATTATGTGTATTGTCAGCTGAATTGCCCGAAGACTGTGACTTGTTCAAAATTGTCCCATCGGTCGTTATCGTTTCAGTCGAATTCAGCTGTTCTGAGATATTCTTATTGTAACCATAATTATAAGCTGCACTGGCGGTGACCCCACTTGACAGCTTATCTCTGTAATTGACACCTGCCGTGGCAGCAGTATTTACTCCTGCCTCGTTATTGGTATTATTTGAGCTGCTGCTGAATCCGATCTGCTTACTGCCTTCCCATAAATTTCCATTCCCCTGAAGACTATAACGTTTATTCGTTCCTCCACTAACCAGGGCATTGCCAAAAGTCCCTCTGTTTTGCCCCGATTTAGTAACCAGGTTCAGCATTTTCTGAGATTCCCCGGTTTTCATCCCTGTAAAATTAGCTTCATCACCATAGTCATTGATAATTTCCACTTTATCAACCACACTGGCAGGAAGCTGACTGATAAAGTCCTTCACATTGCTGGTAAAGAAATCCTCTCCGTTTACTCTTAACTTCTGCAGGGGTTTCCCCATTGTAGTGGCATTTCCATGCTCATCGACCTCTATACCGGGTAATTGCCGCAGCAAGTCTTCTACCCTGTCATTTTCAGAAATCTGGTAGAAAGAAGCATTATATTCAATAGTATCGCGTTTAATCTTGATCGGCTTATCTCTGCCATTGATTACAACCTCATTGAGCAGGTTAGATTCCAGGTCAAGAATAATCATGTCCAGATCCATATTGAGCTGTCCCGGTTTAAATTGAAATGACTTCGTATAAGGTTTGAAACCCACGCTCATGACCAGCAGAGAAATCCTGTCAGCTTTAAAACCTGAAAAAACGAATCTTCCGTGGGTATTGGTGATTGAAGTCAGAGTGTCTTTATCTGCAATGATAAAAACATCGGCTCCTAATACTACATCATTTAAAGAGTCAATTACAGTTCCGGTAAGTCTGTGCTGTGTTTGTGCTTTAGCAGAAAAGCTGTAGCAGAATATAAAGGCATTGAATAAAATTATACATTTTAAATGAGTCAAATTTCCATGAAATTTTAAAAATCTAATCATTCCTCATGCAATCCAATTGGCCATTTTCAAAAGTGCAATCCTTGTAAGAAGGCCAGGTTAAGCCTTCTTTTCACAAGTATAGCTATTTGTTTGAGTTAATCAATAGTTGGCGGAGTTAATTTCTCAACTCTTGGGCCTCTTTTGAAAATTACTAATCCATTGAGGAAATTACGCAGGATCTGATCACCACATGGTTTAAAATTAGGATGATCTTCACTTCTGAAAAAGGACCCTAATTCACTTTTTGTTACCTTAAAGTTTACCAGTTCAAGGATTTTAATAATATCTTCATTGTTCAGCTCCAGCGCTACGCGGAGTTTCTTTAAAATGTCGTTGTTGCTCATAATTACATCGCTACTTCTATCTTCACTTTTCTGTTTTTTATCTTCTCATTCGCTAAAGCTGCCAAAACCTTATTGACCATACTGCGTTTTACAGCAACATATGAACTCTGGTCTTTGACTTCGATCAATCCTACATCATCCTTTTCGAGCCCACCTTTTTTAAGCAGTAAACCTACGATGTCAATTTTGTTCACCTTATCTTTTTTACCCGCAGCAATGTATAAAGTCTGCCACTGACTATCTTTTGGTAACTGATAATTACCTTTTAACTTCTCAATCTCTATATCACTTTTCAGGAAAGGGTATTTATCTTCCTCAGTCATCATCAGGTAGGCAGTTCCTTTGGCATTCATACGTGCAGTACGTCCATTTCTATGCAGGAAAGCATCTTCTGTATAAGGCAATTGATAATGGATAATATATTCCACTTCCGGAATATCCAGTCCGCGTGAAGCCAGATCTGTCGTAATTAATATTTTAATACTTCCATTTCTGAATTTCAGTAAAGCACGCTCTCTTTCGTCCTGCTCCATCCCGCCATGGAAAATATCATGGGCAAGATCTTTATCAATCAGCAAATCACTGATCCGGTCTACTGTCTCTCTGTGGTTACAAAAAAGCAGTGTAGTTTTATTTCCTATTTTACAGATCAGTTCGAATAAAGTGTCCAGTTTATCTTCTGCGGTAGTCATTACCTTTTTCAGTTTCAAATCTGGTGCAACTTTAACATCCTTCAGAAAATTGATTTCTACAGAAGATTTAAGTCCCGTAAAATCAGGAATAGCCTCCATTTGTGTTGCAGAAGTAAGCATACGTTGTTTTAAAGAACGCATATTGCCAATAATATAGGCCATATCTTCCTGGAACCCAAATTCAAGGGCTTTATCAAACTCATCCAGTACCAAAGTGGTTATAGATGATTCATCAAAGTTTTCTTTTCTAAGGTGATAAGCAATTCTTCCGGGCGTACCTATTAATACCGCAGGAGGCTGCTCAAAGTTGTTTCTTTCTGTTTTCACAGGGTGACCGCCATAACAGCAGTTCACTTTAAAACCAGTACCCATTTGTTTAAATACCTGCTCAATTTGTAAAGCAAGCTCCCTTGAAGGAACCAATATCAACGCTTGTACCCCTTTTGTAGCTGCATCTAAATTTTTTAAAACTGGCAATAAGAAGCCAAGCGTTTTACCAGAACCTGTTGGTGCAAGTAAAACTACATCCTTTCCTTTACTTGTAGCGGCAATTGCTGCCAGCTGCATTTCATTCAAAGAAGCGATTTTTAAATTACCCAATACCTTTTCTACCATCATGCCGCAAAGATAAGGGAATTAAGCTAAGATTAGCGCAAAAGGGAATTGACTAAGAAACTGTTTAAGCTTTTCTAATATTTAAGGAACTTTTTCCTGATTTTGCTCATCCGCAGCTGCGCATTCTTTTCGAGTTTCATCAACATTGTACCTCTCTTGGTCATCCACGAGGTTACTTTATGATTCGCCTGCTGAATTGGAGAATAGATTTTTTCCTCCAGAATATCAAGATATTTAGCATTAGACCTGCTTTGTTGAAGTAAGAAGAATTCATTCATCAGTTCTGTTTTCATCTTTAATAGCTTTAAATGAGGAATTGGTTAATTAATTGATTTAACGCACAGCGATACTACTATAGTATCGTCATTGTTATCATAAATGTAATAAAAAAAATAAATAGGATGTACATCATTTACCCATTAAAAATAAGGTAAAATGTCCCTTAATATTCTTTAAGACAACAAATAGGCTGATAGTTTGTTCTATTACTATAATAGTATAGTAAACACACCAGAAATTATAATTAATGGACAGACATACCTATCAAACAGGAATAATTGGAAACTGTGCGTTCCTGGCGCACATCAATAAAAACACTAACATTGATTGGTTATGCTGGCCAAGATTTGACAGCTCTTTTGTTTTCGGCGGCCTGCTCGACAAAGAACAAGGCGGAGAATTTTCTATTTTGCCCGATGGAGAATACACTTCAGATCAACATTACGTAGAAAACACCAATATTTTAAGCACAACCATCACCAGTGAAGAAGGAACGTACCGGATTACTGATTTTGCACCAAGATTTTATCAGCATGAGCGTTTTTACAAACCGTTAATGTTAATCCGTAAAATTGAACCTTTAGAAGGAAATCCCAGGATTAAAGTAGTCTGTAATCCGGTTTTCAATTATGGCGAAGGAAAACAGCAAGGGGCAAGAGGCAGTAACCATATCCAGTTTACCGGAGCTGAAAACGATATGCAGTTAAGTACCAACATTTCACTTTCGTATATTGAAGACGAAAAGTATTTTGCGCTTAATGATACTAAATACCTCATCCTTACCTATGGACATGATTTAGACGCGCCAATTGAAAGTACAGCGGAAAGATTTTTGACCGAAACCCTGAAATACTGGCGTACCTGGATTAAACACTCTACGATAGCCGGCTTCCATCAGTCATTGGTTATCCGCTCTGCACTGGTGCTTAAAATTCACCAGTACGAAGACACAGGAGCGATTATTGCCGCAAGTACTACTAGTTTACCGGAATCTCCGGGAAGCACCCGTAACTGGGACTACAGGTACTGTTGGATGAGAGATACTTATTATGTGATTACTGCGCTGAACCATATCGGACATTTTGAAGAAATGGAGCGCTATTTCAACTATATCACTGATATTTCCTTCAGGGATGACAAGCGTTATCAGCCGCTTTTTGGTATTGCGGGTGAACGTGTTCTTACAGAACGTATCCTGACTAATCTGAAAGGCTACATGGGCAACCAGCCGGTACGTGTTGGAAATCAAGCTTATGAACATATTCAAAATGACATCTACGGACAAGTATTGATTTCTATGCTGCCTCTTTATACAGACAATCGGTTTGTTTTTAATGAGCGTAAAGATTCAGCCATCTGGCTTGATTACTTGCTGACCAAGATTGAAAGTACTATTGATGAAAAGGATGCCGGGATCTGGGAATTCAGGAACCTTGCCAATATGCACTGTTATACTAATTTATTCCAATGGGCGGGGGCAAGTGCAGCTTTAAAAATGGCTAAGACCATTGGCAATAAAGAATTTGAAGAACGTGCAAGATTATTGATTGAAAGAGCTTCCGCACATATAGAAGCATGTTATGATCCGGAAAGAAAAGTATATAACCATGCTGTAGGCAGTGCACATCTGGATGCCAGTACTTTACAGCTGATCCTGATGAATTACCTTGATCCTGATTCACAAAGGGCAAAAGATCACCTGATTGCTTTAGAACAGGAGCTTAAAGGTGCAAATGGTCTGTTTTACCGTTACCGCCATACGGACGATTTTGGCAAGCCTAAAACGACCTTCCTGATCTGTGCTTTCTGGTATGTGGAGGCGCTGGCCATAGTCGGCAGATTAGACGATGCAGTCAGAGAATTTGAATTATTAATCGGTTATGGCAATCATCTTGATCTTTTCGCAGAAGATGTGGATGAAAATGATGGCAGTCAATGGGGTAATTTTCCACAGGCTTACAGCCATGTAGGTTTGATGAATGCTGCACATAGAATCGCTATTAAACTAGACAAGCCCGCTTTCTTATAGAAAACGGGCTTGCTTAAATATATTTTGAGGGAGTTCGTTAGTTTGCTGCCAATGTTCTCAGAAACTCGCGGACTTCCACAAAATCTCTTAGATAATACCTTGCTGCCGAAATGTTACTTCCTACTTTAATCGTATAATCCTCTGGCTTCAGCGCTTTGAAAATATCTTCATCTGTATGGTCATCACCTAAGGCAATAATAAAATCAGGATGACTATCATATAACCAGGCTAAAGTGGCTTTTCCCTTATTGACTTCTATATTTTTAAACTCGATCACTTTATTACCCGGCATCATTTGCAAACCTTTATCGGCAACTGTTGCACCCAGGTGGTTAATGATCTCGTTTGCCCTGAGCTCTCCTAAGCCCTCTTCTACTTTACGGTAGTGCCAAACCAGGGAGTAACTTTTTTCTTCAGTGAAAGAACCCGGAGTACGGTCTGTATAAGTATCCAGTACTGTACTTATTTCCTGTTTCCAGCGGTCAGTCAGCAGCGGCAAAGATTTCCATTCCTGCTGGTAATGTTTTTGCCATGCACCATGTTCAGCAATCAGGCCCAGTTTTAAATGTCCAAACCACTGTTCCAGTGTCTCATGTCTGCGTCCGCTCACAATGACCACCTGATTTGCCGGATCAGCAGACAATTGTTCCAGTATATCATATAATTCTTTATCGGGCGAAGCCTTATCAATATCTCCGTTAAAACCAACCAGAGTGCCATCATAATCCAGGAAAATATAACGGTCTGCAGCTTTTGCATACGCCGCTCCTATTTGTTCTCTTATCGCTTTTACCGCATGTTTAGTTAACAATGACTCTTGCATTTGTTTAACTTCATCTAACTTATCCATAAAATTCTTGACCCAAAGGTGTATATCAAATTTCTTTACAATGCCTCTCATCACAGACATTCTTGTTTTTTGCTCCTCAACAGGCATATTGATCGCCTCAACGATAGCGCGCATCACATCACCGATATTATTGGGATTGACAATCAGCGCATCATTCAGTTCTTTAGAAGCGCCTGCCATTTCACTTAAAATGAGCACGCCGGTATTCCCCACCCTGCTGGCTACATATTCTTTACTGACCAGGTTCATCCCGTCCCGCATTGGGGTCACTAAACAAATATCTGCTGTATAATATAGCGCAGATAAAAATTCAACAGGAAAAGAACGGTAGAAATAATGTACCGGTACCCAATTTAAAGTTCTGAAATGTGCATTGATATTTCCTACGAGCTGATCAATCTGATCTTTTAATTCTTTGTATTGCGCAACAGTATCTCTGGAAGGGACAACAATCATATACAATGATAACTGCTCTATATATTCAGGATGGGTTGCCAATAGCAATTCATAGGCCTGTAAACGCTGCAATATCCCTTTGCTATAATCCAGCCTGTCAATGGTTAAGATAATTTTACAATCCTGCATGGTTTCTTTGAGAGAAACAACATGCTCAGCTACCACCGGATCACGGGTCAGATTCTCAAATTTATTGGCATCAATTCCCATCGGGAAAGCTTCCACTACAATCTGCCTGTCTTTATAGGTAATTACATTGTTGGATACTTTTGCTGGCGATAAACGCGAAGCTGCACTTAAGAAGTGTCTTACATCGTCAAAAGTATGGAAACCGAGTAAGTCGGCCCCAAACATCCCTCCTATCAATTCTTCCCGCCATGGGATGAGGCGGAACATTTCATACGAAGGAAAAGGAATATGCTGGAAGAAACCAATAATGACATGAGGTTGTGAATCTCTGATCAATTGAGGAAGCAATAAAAGCTGGTAATCATGTATCCAGACTGTATCACCTTCATTCAGATGTGCAGTAACTACTGCTTTAAACTTATCATTTACACTTTGATAAAAATCCCAATAGGTTTGATCAAAATGAGCATAGGTAACCATATAGTGAAATACGGGCCATAAAACTTCGTTGGAAAATCCTTCGTAATAAAGGTTGATTTCATCGGGGGTTAAAAATACAGGGATCAGATTGAGCTCAGCGAGCTTTTCTGTTACTTCCTGCTGCCGGTCTTCAGGAACCTCAATTCCAGGCCATCCGACCCACACATTATCACCTTTTTTGTATACCGATCCTAAACCGGTAGCTAAACCTCCTTCACTTGGACTAAGGAGATACTCCCCATTTTCTTCTACTATTTTAACGGGTAATCGATTCGAAACTATAATTGTTTTATTCACCATGTTATAGCCTGAATAACATGATTTCTTACATATTGTTTTAATTTTTATGTATTAAAGAAATTACACAAATTAACATTTTAGCACGAAACCTGTTGACAACTATCTGATTGTTAGCAAATAAACAACAAATAATTAATGTATCTTTAACATAATCACCTTAATTTTAGGAAACCTGAATACGGGTTGTTCTTTAATACCAATAACGTATGACCTGGAAAAAATTCAACGGCGAAGTGATTCACTTGCCAATTTTAGAAGAAGTAGAAAAAGCCATCATCAGAGAAACCGAAAAAGGCTATCATCTTAAAGTATGCGTCGGTACAGATTCGCAGGTTAAAGGTGCTTACACTGATTTTGCTACCGTGATTGTTCTGCTCAGAGAACAGCATGGAGGTTTCATGTACATCCATCAGGAAAAAACTACACAACAGATGAGCATCAAAGAACGAATGCTGATTGAAGTACAAAAATCCATAGAAACTGCTTATGCGGTCTGTGATCTTCTGGACTTATATGATGTGGATCTTGAGGTACATGCAGATATTAATACCAACCCGATGTTCAAATCCAACAAAGCATTGAACGAGGCTATGGGCTATATCTTAAGCATGGGCTTTATTTTTAAGGCTAAACCAGAGGCTTTTGCCAGCTCAACCTGTGCAGATAAAATGGTCCATTAACAAACCGGGCCTACCAGCTTTTTGTAGAAATCAAACTGCCGGTTTTAGGAAGCGGTTTGGCTTGTTGCGATGCAGACAGATATTCTTTGAACTCGGCAGCAAGGGCGGCCGATTGTCTGCCCGCTTCACTCACATAGGCAGACCACTCTCCCGCATTTAACTTACCCGGGCTTTTCTCCAAAGGAATTCCCTTAACTGTTGCAGGAACAAAGTTGCCATAGCGATCCCTCTGATAGGGAATAAATAAGAAATCTGTTAACCAGAATCTATACCGCTCCCCTTTAATTTCAAACCTGAAATTATATAATATCTCTCCGCTAGGATGTGATAATACATACGCAGTTTTATTAATCACGAATTTACCGCGCTGTTCCAACGCTGTACTATCAACCGGGAAAGAGTCCATCTTTTTCAGCTTAAAGAATGCCTTCGCCCTGAAAGCCAGAGAATCAGCAGAAACAGGAAGCTGAGCCACGACTTCATAATGAATATACTTTCCGATTTCATCTTTTTGTAACTCTTTGATTTCCTTAATATCCTGAGCAACTGCACCTGAGACAATCAGCAGCAAGAATAAAAATAGAAAGGCACCAGGCCATAGGGCCTGATACATTTCATGGTTATAGTTGAATTTAAAAGGCATATACCGCAGCTAATGAAAATTGTGAAGCATTTTTTGTAGGATCAAGATTATTCTTGATAAACCTCGCTGTAGAACCATTATCAAACCTGACCTCAGGTATAAATGTTAATCCCCCCGCTTTTAAATTCGCAGTTAACGTAATCGATTTAACATTTGATCCTTCCAGATCAGGAACATCTTTCGTTTTGAAATACTCTCCTCTCAGTCCTAAGGAAAAATTAGTTGTAAAAGCGTTCTGCAAATAAAGCGCAGCCCCACTATATCCCCCATTATTATTTGTTACTGAATAATCAGCAGCATTTAAACCAATCTTCACCTTTTCCGTTACCTGGTAAGAAGTAGTCAGATCATAAATCGACCCCGTTCCTGTAGCCCCGGATGCTCTCCCAGTCAGTAAATTCAGGTAAGCTGTCCATCCTTCAACAGGAACAACAGTCAATTGTGCCCCAAAATGCGTCACCCCATTTACGTCTTTATAAGCATTCCAGTCATTGAATAATCCGATCATTAAAGCAATTTTCGGAGAGAAGGTATAATTTGCCCTGATTCCTGCATTCTGAAAAGGACCGCTCGTAAAAAGATACGAGGTAGAATAATTAAAATTACCAGTAGGGACGATCACTTCATAACCAATAAATGTGCTCATATAACCGGCAGTAAGTGCAAGTTTATTGGTTACCGCATAAGACATGTACAAATTCTGTATATGAAAAGAATTGTCAGCATTACCAGTTTCTCCTTCCCCATTAGGGATTGAGCCATATTGTCCACGCGGGCCAAATGACAACTCCCCTACAAAAGAAGCTTTTCCTGTAGTTTTCTTTAAAGCCAGGTCAATCATTCCGATAGACACTGAATTCTGATCATTTGCAAAGCTCGTCCCAATATTAGGCTTTTTAGAAAAATCATACTTGTAATAAACATCCGCCGATCCCGAGATCTGCAACGGCGATGACGTGGGCGTTTCCTGAGCGTAAGTGGCAGCGCTCATGGTAAGGGCAGAAAGCGTGAAAAAAGATTTAATCTTCATAGTTGGTTAGGTTGGTTTAGGTTGCATGGGTTGGTTATAAAGGTCAGGCCAACGGAGAATTCTCCATTTCAAGCCCGGTTGAAGAGACAATCAAAGTCCCCTGAGAGTATTTCTCATTGTGCTGACTGGCATCAAGACCTTCTTCTTCTTCTTCGGAGGTTACACGAATCGGCTGAATTACATTTATTAATTTGAAAATCAGGAAGGACACCACAAAGCTGAAGGTGGCTACAATCAGTACCCCTTTCAACTGTGTTAAAAAGAAATCCGCATTTCCATAAAACAAACCATCTGCGCCCGCAGCATTGACAGTTTTAGTTGCGAATACCCCTGTCAGCAACATCCCTACAATACCACCTACACCATGACAAGGAAATACATCTAATGTATCATCAAGACTGGTTTTAGATTTCCACATTACTGCCAGGTTAGAAATAATAGCCGCAGCAACACCTATAAAAATACTATGTGGAATAGCTACGAATCCTGCGCCTGGAGTAATCGCGACAAGACCTACTACTGCACCGATACAAAAACCAAGTACTGATGGTTTTTTACCCATTAGTACATCGAAAAACATCCAGGAAAGACCTGCTGCCCCTGCTGCAATATTTGTAGTTGCAAAAGCAGACACAGCCAGACTATTTGCACCTAATGCTGAACCAGCATTGAATCCAAACCAGCCGAACCAAAGTAGTCCTGTACCGATTAATACGTAAGGGATATTTGCAGGCGGGATTTCCTGGTGATCCTGGTGAACTTTTCTTCTTTTCAATACAAGCGCACCTGCAAGTGCAGCCATTCCGGCAGAAATATGAACAACTGTACCACCGGCAAAATCCAGCACACCCATTTTAAACAGGATACCATCAGGATGCCATGTCCAGTGCGCCAGCGGAGAATAAACAAAGATGGCAAACAGTACAATAAATAAGATATAAGACGTAAAACGTATACGTTCAGCAACTGCTCCTACCACAAGTCCGGGAGTAATAATAGCGAACATCAGCTGAAACAAAGCAAATAAGGTTAATGGAATTGTTGGTGCAAGGCTCCACGACGGGCCTGAATTCACTCCCTGGAAAAACAGAAAAGTTAATGGGTTTCCAATCAGGCCGTGAATACTTTCTCCAAATGCAAGACTAAAACCTACTGTAACCCAGAGCACACTAATGATACCAGCAGATACTATACTTTTAATCATAGTAGAAAGCACATTCTTTCTGTGGACCATTCCTCCATAAAAGAATGCAAGACCCGGAGTCATTAGAAAAACTAATGCCGTAGCCACTAATATCCATGCAATATCGGCTGCATTATACTTACCAGCATCAAAATCGGCATGTAATGGAACAAAAAGCGCTGCAATTGCGACAATCGCAAGAATAACGAACGGAATTACCTGTTTAAATAGAACTTTATTCATATATATTATATTTTTATTGGTTTATAAGTTGATTTATTACATTATTAACATAAAAATACTAATAAACTTCAATAATTAATAACATTAAATACAAATCAATATAAAAACAGGATCATTTTTAGTCCAAAAACAACAAAAACAAGAAAAATAGACTCAATAAAAATCAATTATTAGAATTTACAGGCAAAATAATGACTCATATTTTAAATAAATTCAAAAAACACACTAAAAATATATGATAATTGTTTTTATTCAACTTTGTGATAAAAAACGCAAACAACACAGCACATTAAACTGTTAATTCCAGTATTGCTACCTTCGCAATACAAATTATGAAAGCATTTCACCTTAAATTCTCTCAATTCCTGCCAATCAGCTTACCTGAAGCATGGGATTTCTTCTCCTCACCGATGAATCTGGCTAAAATAACGCCCAAAGAGATGGCTTTTACGGTAACCTCACCCATTCAAGCAGACGAAAAGATGTATCCCGGAATGATTATTACTTATAAAGTATCGCCCGTAGCGGGAATTAAGCTAAACTGGATGACAGAAATCACCCAGGTATCAGATCAGAAATACTTTATTGACGAGCAGCGATTTGGCCCTTATAAATTCTGGCATCACCAGCACCACTTCAAACCGGTACCCGGAGGCGTAGAAATGACGGATATATTAACCTATGGATTGCCAATGGGAATTCTTGGGAATATAGCCAATAGTATATTTGTAGCCCGCAAATTACAGCAGATCTTTAATTTCAGAAGGCAGAAGACAATTGAATTATTCGGGGATTATACCGCCGCAACAGCAGCTACAGGCACGTAGGCAGAGCCCTGTACTATTCCTCTTTTTTCGATTTCCCGGTCAATATAAGTCTGAATAGACGATTTATTTAAGCCCCAGTTCGGCGCAATTAATAGATCCCAGTCAGAAATACCGAACAAACGCTGAATAACTACGTCTGGTCTTAACAAAGGGATCAATTTACACAGCAGATCTGTATATTCTTCAAGCGTAAACAATTTGAAAGGCTCTTTCTTGTACTTAGCCCCCATAATAGAGCCCTCTACAATATGAAGATGGTGAAACTTTACGAACTTAATTTTCGGGAACTTATTGATCTCATGAATATATTGCAGCATCATATCTTCAGTTTCCCATGGAAAACCAAAAATCGTGTGTACACAAAGATCAAGCTTACTATTATCCAGTAACTTAACAGCCTCTACAAACTCCGCATGGCTGCATCCCCTGTTGATTTGATTTAGTGTGTCATCATAAATTGATTCCATGCCCATTTCCAGATCCACATCAAAACGATCAGCATAACTCTCCAGTAATGCTACTTTTTCCGCATCAATACAATCCGGGCGTGTTCCTACAGAAAATCCGACAACATCTTCACTATTAATAGACAAAGCCTCATCATACATCATTTTCAGATAATGTACCGGTGCATAAGTATTTGTATTCGGCTGAAAATAAACAATGAACTTATCCGCCTTATAAAACCCCTTACCACGTTCCATTCCCTGCTCCAGCTGTTCTCTGATAGTAGGCAACTTTCTGGAAAGCTCAGGCGTAAAAGAATCTACATTACAATAGGTACAACCACCATATCCCTTGCTCCCATCACGATTAGGGCAAGTAAACCCACCATCAACAATCACTTTGAACACACGTTGTCCTTTATACTTTTCCTTAAGGTGAGTACCGTAATTATTATAACCTTTTATGCCTGAATCTAATGGAGTTCCCAAATTGCTTTTGTATTATTATTTTTTGCAAAAATACACCTTTTAATTTAAAGTTCAAGCCACAGCAAAGCAACATCTGGTGCCAGCCCCCGCACAATCAAACCAAAAGAGCAATTACTTAATCAGTGCAGGCAAATTATCATTGCTGCCCCCCTTAGTAAATTCAGTATAACTTTTCTTGATATAGATGATCATTTCATAATCAGACATTTCCATTGCCTCCGACTTTGACGGTCTGTATTTATCAATAAAACGCTGAAGAGGCTCCCCCTTTAAAGAAGTAACCCGTGTTATCTTTGACTTAGAAAACACCTTATCCACATAATTATTATCCTCACCCACCAACAACCTCTGTTGCAACTTGGACATTGGAGCCTTCTTTTTGCCGAACAAATTAATAATCTGCAAAACATCAACCCCAGCGATTGCGGCAGTGCTCATTGTATTTCTATTATACTGAGTAAACTGCGGCGACCTTACAAAAGCAGATTTCGAAATAAAAATATCCTTTACCCCCGGGCTCTTATAAGCAAAAACCGATAAAAACTCCTGCCTGTACCTCAACGAATCAAACTCATACTTATTCTTCGCTTCAATCTGCACCTCCTGTAAAATAAACGGCACCGCTTCCAACACCACTACAACCGCTCCCTTATTTGCCTTCAGTGTAAAATATGAAGTCACATAATTGGCACGGCTTACCTTTACCACCTCACCCGCATTAATATCAGACAACCCAAACTCACCCTTCAGATTACTAAAAACAATCCCATAACCCGTTGTCACCGTTGCATTCTCAATCGGTGCCCTTGTATCCTTGTCGATAACCGTACCCAGTATACGCTGTGCAAAAAGCTGACAGGAAAAAGAAAGAACTAACACTAAAGTAAATATATATTTCATGCCCGCTGATTTAGGAAACCGTGAATAATTTGATCTTATAAATTTAAACAACTTCTAAATATTATCCCATACAAAACAGCACTTAACACCAAAAAACTTGGTACAAGATGACATTAAAACCTCATTTATAATAATCACGCGAACTAATGCGATACAGCGAAGCAATCCGGCAGAGCTAACCTTACGCAATCCAACTTAGCTATCCAATTATCAATCCAACCTAGCAATCCGAATAAGCAATCCAACCTAGCCATCCAACCAGCAATCCAACTTAGCAATCCAACTTAGCTATCCAACTTAGCAATCCGAATAAGCAATCCAACCTAGCCATCCAACCTAGCAATCCTAACAAGCAATCCAACCTAGCTATCCAACCTAGCAATCCTAATAAGCAATCCAACCTAGCAATCCGAATAAGCAATCCAACCTAACCATCCAACCAGCAATCCAACCTAGCCATCCAACCAGCAATCCAACTTAGCAATCCAACCTAGCCATCCAACCAGCAATCCAACCAGCAATCCAACCTAGCTATCCAACCAGCAATCCAGCTTAGCAATCCGAATAAGCAATCCAACCAGCAATCCAACTTAGCAATCCAACCTAGCCATCCAACCAGCAATCCAACCAGCAATCCTAATAAGCAGTCCAACCTAGCTATCCAACCAGCAATCCAGCTTAGCAATCCGAATAAGCAATCCAACCTAGCTATCCAACCAGCAATCCTAATAAAAATCTGTGAGCCCGTAACCATTTATTTTTTTCGCTCCCTAAAGGCCCCATCAAAATGGTGAAAAATAAAAAAACCGTTATACTATGTTCGGACATTGCATTCAGGGCCACTTCAGGCCCACAAAATGCTGACGAACATAGTATAACGGTTTTTTTATTTCCTCTTACTTATTCCTTAGGCTTCGAAAAAAAATAAACCGGTATACCTGCGAGCATGATCAACACCCCCCACCCACACGTACTAAACTTAGTAATCAACAGCGCCACGCAAATTGCCGCAGCTACCACCATATACAAAGCCGGCAATACCGGATACCCGAACGCCCTATACGGACGCACCAAATCCGGCCTTTTCCTTCTTAAAATAAATATCCCATAAATAGTAAGAATATAAAAAATCATCACAATGATCACTACATAATCCAGCAAATCACCATACTTGCCCGTCAAACAAAGAAAAGAAGCCCAAATACACTGAAACCACAAAGCCCAGCCCGGCACACTCGACTTATTCAATAAAGCCGCCTTCTTAAAAAACAACCCATCCTTTGCCATCGTATAATAAACCCTTGCCCCAGCCATGATCAACCCATTATTACAAGCAAAAGTTGAAATCATGATCATTACAGCAATAGTAATCGTGCCCACATCACCAAAAATATATTGCGCTGCCGCAACAGCCACACGATCAGACTTCGCAAAAGCAATCTCATTCAAAGGCATCACAGAGATATACATCAAATTCGCTGAAATATAAATCACACTCACAATGAAAGTCCCAAAAAACAAACTCAGGCCCACATTGCGCTCAGGCTTTTTGATCTCACCAGCAATAAAAGTTACCCCGACCCACGCATCACTCGAAAAAAGAGAACCCACCATGGCCGCTGCAATACCAGAAAGCAAAGCAGTACCACCAATAGAAACCCACGAACCATTTTGCGCATCAAAAGCTCTTGTATTCCACGCATCAGCCCAATTCGCATTCCACACCTGCGTATTTGCGGCGATTAAAAAACCACCAGCAATCAGACCCAGCAGTGAAAAAATCTTAATAATAGTCAAAAAAGTCTGTAGAATCTTACTATCCCTTACCCCCCTGCTATTGATATAAGTCAGCAACACAATCGTCACAATAGAAACCAATTGCGCCGCATTCAAATGAAAAGACCCTAAACTATATAAAACATTAGTATCACTCAAAGGCTCATACAAATAAGCAGCAAACTTCGAAAAAGCCACCCCTACCGCGGCGATCGTTCCCGTTTGAATTACCGCAAAGAAGCTCCACCCATACAAAAATGCGATCAGCTTATTATAAGCCTCCTTCAGATAAACATACTGGCCGCCCGCCTTTGGGAACATTGCACTCAGCTCACCATAACTTACCGCCGCAACTACTGTTACCAACCCAGTCAATACCCAAATCAGGATGAGCCAGCCTGCCGACCCCACTTGCCTGGCAATATCAGCACTTACAATAAATATCCCCGATCCGATCATGGAGCCTACAACAAGCATAGTTCCGTCTAAAAGACCAAGCTCTCTCTTAAAAGAGCCATCCTCAATTTCTTTATTCATTAGTTGTTTTGGTTGGTTGATTGATTTAAATCCCTAAGGATGCGCTAATATATTTAAATTCTTAAAATAAAAATACCAAGCCACAACTATAGCTGTAAATCTTTCAACCACAGTCAATTAATTTGGGAATGTCAGAAACTCTCTTTAATTTGTATAACGGCCAATACGCCATCTACCCAGGAAACCAAATTTAAACAACATATGATTTTTCTACAACAGAATTTAATTTACTTCATCCCCCTTTTTGGCCTCGTTGGGATACTGGTTATGGCCTTCCAAAGTGCCTGGGTTACCCGGCAGGAAGCAGGAGACAAAAACATGTCTGAACTCGCAGGTTATATAGCAGACGGTGCTATGGCCTTTTTGAAAGCAGAATGGAAAGTACTTAGTTACTTTGTGATCATCGCCGGTATTTTACTCGCCTGGTCCGGTACACTTACCGGAACAGCTGCCAGCCCCATTCACTCCAGTCCCATTATCGCTGTCGCCTTTCTTATCGGCGCAGTATTTTCAGCTTTCGCAGGCTATTTAGGAATGCGCATCGCAACAAAGGCCAATGTCAGAACCACACAAGCAGCCAGAACAAGCTTAGCGCAAGCACTGAAAGTATCCTTCAGAGGAGGGACAGTGATGGGATTTGGTGTTGCAGGCCTGGCTATTCTCGGCCTGGGAACCCTGTTTATCATCCTTTACCACACCTTCGTACATCCCGGATCTCCGGAATCCTCAGCCCAATTGAAAAAAACTATTGAAGTACTTGCCGGCTTCTCCCTGGGCGCAGAAAGTATTGCCCTTTTTGCCAGAGTTGGCGGAGGGATTTATACCAAAGCAGCAGACGTTGGAGCCGATCTGGTAGGAAAAGTAGAAGCAGGAATTCCCGAAGATGACGTGCGTAACCCCGCAACCATTGCAGATAACGTAGGAGATAACGTGGGTGATGTAGCCGGTATGGGTGCAGATTTATTCGGCTCTTACGTAGCAACCATCCTGGCCACTATGGTATTAGGACAGGAAATTGTTTCTGAAGACCTGTTCGGAGGTATGGCCCCCGTACTTTTACCCATGCTGATTGCAGGGCTAGGACTAATCTTCTCTATCGTAGCCTCCCTGTTTGTTAAAATTAAGAAAGAAACCGATAGCGTGCAAAGCGCATTAAACATAGGAAACTGGTTATCTATTGTACTCACCGCAATCGCCTCTTACTTTGCCGTTCGCTGGCTATTGCCCCCTGTGATGTCCATCCGCGGATTTGAATTCACTCAAATGTCCGTTTATTACGCGATACTCATCGGTTTGGCGGTTGGCACACTCATGAGTCTGATTACAGAATACTATACCGCAATGGGCAACCGTCCCGTCAACTCAATCATTCAGCAATCCTCAACAGGGCACGCAACGAATATTATTGGTGGTCTTTCCGTAGGCATGGAATCTACAGTGCTACCTATCCTGGTACTCGCTGCCGGAATATATACCTCTTATTCCTTTGCAGGATTTTATGGCGTAGCGATTGCCGCAGCCGGGATGATGGCTACTACAGCTATGCAACTCGCTATCGATGCTTTCGGACCTATTGCCGATAACGCAGGAGGAATAGCAGAAATGAGCGGATTACCCAAAGAAGTCAGAGAACGCACAGACATGCTTGATGCCGTAGGAAATACCACTGCAGCTACCGGAAAAGGCTTTGCAATTGCCTCAGCAGCCCTAACCTCACTTGCCCTGTTTGCTGCATTCGCAGGAATTTCAGGCATCACCTCTATTGACATCTATAAAGCAAATGTACTGGCAGGCCTGTTTGTAGGCGGCATGATTCCTTTCATCTTCTCTTCACTTTGTATTGCCGCAGTAGGCCGGGCAGCGATGGCCATGGTACAAGAAGTGAGAAGACAGTTTAAAGAAATTCCGGGGATTATGGAATATAAAGCCAAACCTGAATATGAAAAATGCGTAGCCATTTCCACAGAAGCCTCTATTCGTGAAATGATGCTTCCCGGAGCAATCGCACTGATTGTACCTATTATTGTAGGTTTCACCTTTGGCCCCGAGGTACTCGGAGGGCTGCTTGCAGGCGTAACCGTTTCGGGTGTTTTAATGGGGATTTTCCAATCCAATGCTGGCGGCGCATGGGATAACGCAAAGAAATCCTTTGAAAAAGGAGTGATGATTGAAGGTAAAATGGAATATAAAGGGTCAGAACCGCACAAAGCATCCGTAACCGGAGATACCGTAGGAGATCCATTTAAAGACACCTCAGGCCCATCCATGAATATCCTGATCAAACTCATGTCTATCGTTTCTCTGATCATTGCACCACATATTGCCGTAGGGATCAGCAACCCCGGTACCACAGAGATCAGAAAAGAAATACAGATCAGTAAATCGACAGACTCCAAAGGAAAAATCAAGATTGATACCGTTAAAAATGTGACAGATACCCTGATTCATCCTTAATCAATCCATATATTGTTCTGAATAAAAGGGATTTCCAAAACAAATCCCTTTTATTTTTAAATATATTTTAATTAGGTTTGGTCTTGAACTAACCCATAAAAAAATAAACAACCAAACTTACTATGTTATTTAAAAAATCTATTCCACAACTATTGGCTGAAGCGAATGAGAGTGGCGAGGGCACTTTAAAGCGTACCCTAACCAGTTTCAACCTGGTAGCCTTAGGAGTCGGTGCTATTATTGGTGCAGGATTATTCTCCCTTACAGGTATCGCATCGGCAGACAATGCCGGCCCTGCGGTAATACTATCCTTCATCATTGCCGCAATTGGTTGTGGATTTGCAGGTCTTTGTTATGCAGAATTTGCTTCGATGATTCCGGTTGCCGGTAGTGCCTATACTTACTCTTATGCCACTATGGGAGAATTTATGGCCTGGATCATTGGGTGGGATTTAGTTCTTGAATACGCATTAGGTTCAGCTACAGTCGCCTCCAGCTGGTCCCAATACTTCTCACAATTCCTCTTGGAATTTGGCATACACTTCCCCCAAAGCCTGTTACACGGACCATGGGAAGGTGGAATTGTCAATCTGCCAGCAATTATAATTGTTTGCTTATTATCCCTTCTGCTGATGAGAGGAACCAAAGACTCTTCCTCTGTCAATAACGTATTGGTTATTGTGAAAGTAGCCGTAGTACTGATCTTCATTATTTTAGGATGGAGCTTTATTAACCCTGCCAATCACCAGCCATTCATCCCTGTTAACCCAGGAGAAGAAGCCGTAAAAGCAGGTACTAAAGGCTTCTTTGAATTCTTCGCCAGTGATGACTTCGGACACTTCGGTATCAGTGGAATTCTGCGTGGTGCAGGCGTTGTATTCTTTGCTTTTATCGGTTTTGATGCCGTAAGTACAGCAGCACAAGAAGCTAAAAACCCACAAAAAGGAATGCCAATTGGTATTATCGGTTCATTGATCGTATGTACCTTATTATATGTACTGTTCTCTTATGTGATGACAGGCCTGGAAAACTACACCAAATTTGCGGGTGATGCCAAACCAGTTGCTACAGCCTTTGCGCAAACAGGTTATACCTTCTTAAACCGCTTTCTGATGATTGCCATTCTTGCTGGTTATACCTCAGTAATCCTGGTACTGCTCTTAGGACAAAGCCGTGTATTTTACAGTATGAGTAAAGACGGACTATTGCCTAAAGTATTTTCAGACCTGCACCCTAAAAACCAGACTCCATGGAAAACCAACCTGGCCTTTATGGTGTTCGTTAGTATTTTTGCAGGCTTTGTGCCAGTATCAGACCTGGGCCACATGGTAAGTATCGGTACCTTATTTGCTTTCTCCTTAGTTTGTATCGGCATACTGATCTTAAGAAAAACAGATCCTGAACTGGACAGACCATTCCGTACGCCATGGGTCCCATTCGTACCTATTATGGGTATTATTGTTTGTGTACTGATGATGGCTTCCCTGCCTATTGTAAGCTGGGAACGTTTAGCTATCTGGATGGCACTGGGTGTAATTATTTACATGGCCTACAGTAAAAAGCACAGTAAGATAAGAAATGCACATCAAGGATAAAGATTTTATATAGGTGAAAGACACAAGGTTAATCCTTGATTGCTCCATATATTATATTGAATAAAAGGGATTTTCAGCGAGAATCCCTTTTATTTTTAAATATATTTTAATTAGGTTTGAAATTGAATTAACCCTATCCTAAAAACAAAAAAACTTAAAACTATCCTTTAACTTATGTTATTTAAAAAATCTATCCCACAACTATTAGCTGAGGCAAATGAGAGTGGCGAGGGTACGCTAAAACGTTCTTTAACCAGTTTCAACTTAGTAGCCTTAGGCGTTGGTGCTATTATTGGTGCAGGATTATTCTCCCTTACAGGTATCGCAGCAGCAGATAACGCTGGTCCTGCAGTAATACTATCCTTCATTATCGCAGCAGTTGGTTGTGGATTTGCAGGTCTTTGTTACGCAGAATTTGCATCAATGATTCCGGTTGCCGGCAGTGCTTATACTTACTCTTATGCCACTATGGGAGAGTTTATGGCTTGGATCATTGGGTGGGATTTAGTCCTTGAATACGCATTAAGCGCGGCTACAGTTGCTTCCAGCTGGTCCCAATATTTCTCACAATTCCTCTTGGAATTCGGCATACACTTCCCTCAAAACCTATTACACGGACCATGGGAAGGCGGAATTGTCAATGTACCAGCAATTGTTATCGTTTGCTTGTTATCTCTGTTATTGATGAGAGGTACCAAAGACTCTTCCTCTGTGAATAACGTTTTGGTTATTGTAAAAGTAGCCGTGGTACTGATCTTTATTATTTTAGGATGGAGCTTTATTAACCCAGCCAATCATCACCCGTTCATCCCTGTTAACCCGGGAGAAGATGCTGTAAAAGCAGGCACAAGAGGATTCATGGAATTCTTTGCAAGTGATGACTTCGGGCACTTTGGTATCAGTGGTGTATTACGTGGCGCAGGCGTTGTATTCTTTGCCTTTATCGGTTTTGATGCCGTAAGTACAGCAGCACAGGAAGCTAAAAACCCACAAAAAGGAATGCCAATTGGTATTATCGGTTCATTGATCGTTTGTACTTTATTATATGTACTGTTCTCTTATGTGATGACAGGACTGGAAAATTATACCAAATTTGCGGGTGATGCCAAACCAGTTGCTACAGCCTTTGCACAAACAGGATATACCTTCTTAAACCGCTTTTTAATGATTGCCATTCTTGCTGGTTATACTTCAGTAATCCTGGTAATGTTATTAGGCCAGAGCCGTGTATTCTACAGTATGAGTAAAGATGGGTTATTGCCTAAAATATTCTCAGACCTTCACCCTAAAAACCAGACTCCATGGAAAACCAACCTAGTATTTATGGTTTTCGTGAGTATCTTCACTGGCTTTGTGCCAGTATCAGACTTAGGTCACATGGTAAGTATCGGTACGCTGTTTGCCTTCTCATTGGTTTGTATTGGCGTATTGATTTTAAGAAAAACCAATCCTGAATTAGAAAGACCTTTCCGTACCCCATGGGTTCCTTTGATCCCTATTTTAGGTGTCGTGGTTTGTGTGTTGATGATGGCTTCTCTGCCTATTGTAAGCTGGGAACGTTTAGCCATCTGGATGGCCTTAGGTGTAGTTATCTATTACGCTTACAGTAAGAAACATAGCAAGATCAGAAATGATTACAATAACAGCTTACCAAAATAAGCTCTCTATAAATGAATAAAATAAAAAAGCCACTTATAAGTGGCTTTTTTATTTTATTCATTTTACATTTACACAAAAAACACCATGAAATTCAATCTAAGTCAAATACTCTCAACCTCAATGGTTTTGTTTGCGATCATTGACATCTTAGGTGCTATTCCCGTGGTGATTCAGCTCCGCAGGAAAGCAGGTCATATTGAGTCAGAAAAAGCGACAATTGTGGCCACTTCACTCATGATTATTTTCCTTTTTGCTGGAGAAACTATGTTGAAAATCATCGGGCTGGACGTACAATCTTTTGCTATTGCCGGTTCCCTGGTAATCTTTTGTATCGCTATGGAAATGGTATTAGGCCTTACCCTGTTTCATGAAGATGCTCCTGAAACAGTTTCCATCGTTCCTTTAGCCTTTCCGCTGATTGCAGGCGCAGGAACAATGACTACCCTGCTTTCCCTTAAAACCCAATACGATACTCAAAACATCATTATAGGTATCCTGATCAATATGACATTCGTCTATTTTGTATTAAAGAATACCGAACGTCTGGAAAAACTATTTGGAAAATCAGGCTTAAACGTATTAAGAAAGGCATTTGGTGTCATCCTGCTTGCTATCGCAATTAAGCTATTCAGAAGTAACACAGGATTATAATCCCCCCATATAATAAAAAAGGGTTTATCTGAAAATCTCAGACAAACCCTTTTTTATTATAAATTGAAATCTCTTAATCTTTTTTAATCAGCCTTGCGATAAACATCGTATCGGCCTTATCATTGTAACCTATAATGCTCTGCATGCTTTCCAATGTCAATGGTAAATTAGCAAGCAGGTATTCGATCACCTCTTCATTCTCCTTCTTAAATACAGAGCAGGTGATGTACAGTAACGGTTTACCCGTTTTCAGATATTTCACAACCCGCTCCGCAATGCTCTTCTGAAGCTTCGAGAAGTAATCTATTTTATGTGCATCAAAATGAACCAGCATTTCTGGCGTACGTCCCCAGGTTCCGGACCCTGTACAAGGTGCATCCAGGATAATCCCGTCAAACACATAGTCATGTAAGTCCTGATCATTATTCTGCAATAAATCCAGCACTTTTTTATGATACTTCTTAATCCCGGCAGCTTCAAAACGTTCATCCAGGTTATGCAGACTGTTCTCCCTGACATCACTCACCAACAATTCTATTTTAGGCTGTATATCATGCAGCAGGAGAGACTTTCCGCCAGAAGCGGCACAAGCATCCCACCAATAATCATAAGGCTGCGGAGCGAAGAATTCGCCCGTTTTTTGGGAAGATAAATCCTGAACCTGGTAATACTGATCTTCAGGTAATAATTTCTCTAACTTCGTTCCGTTGGGTAAAGCCAGTGTTTTTTCACTGATTTCCTTCACAGCTACCTCTGCCGCAACCAGTAAATCGAAAATCTTTTTGTGGTGTACAGCTTTAATCCTTAAAAACAGATCTGGCTGAATAAAAAACGACTGTAAGAAATCAGTTAAATCAATTCCTTCAGACAACTCAGCCGTGAAAGAAAATACCTCCGTTAACTTAAATTTCGGAAAAGTATCTTCAACCAGTTTTAACTTCGCCTGTATCGGCAATAACAACTGCTCTTTAAACTGAGGCAGATAATGATCGATCATCAGACTCTCCGTTTGATTACACAGGAAATCTGCGATGGCAAGACGCAATAACTGTTTTTCTTTTTTCAGTGCCTGTCCCAAACGGAAATAGCTATACAGATAGCGGGTTACCCAGCGTCTGTCTGACGAGCCCATTTGCTTGTGCTGTTTAAAATAAGTAAACAGGAACCTGTGTAAAGGTAAAACTCCGTCATATTGCTTGAAGACATCCTCAAAGGAACGTATCTGATATTCTAATTTCATTCGGTATTTATTGTTTTCAGCGGTAGATTAAACCCTACTCAATAGGGGTTAACGCAAAATTTTTGTATTCCAATAAGAACAAACTGGTATTGATATATCCCAGTTTATCATCTTTGATAAAACGGAAAGAGTTTTCCAGTCCGTCATAATGCTCCTGCGTCAGATGCTTCAAATAACCCGCACCATGTTCAGCGAAAAGCTTCCCAAAGAAAAACCCAATATCAAATCCTTTAAAAGAATATTCCGCAGGCTCAAACTTGTTAAGCTGACGGTATTTCCTGACAAAATTAATGACATCCCTGCTCTTATAATCTACAAAATAAGAAGTGGTAATTTTGGTCCGCAGCAACTGTAGCTTTTCTATATTATAATTTTGCTTGCCCCAGTTCGGATGCCCGAACAATTCAATATTACTGCCTGCAGTCTTCATCTTTGCCAGCTTATCTATGCTGCCTACCACAAAAGCCCGGTCAGCCGAAGAAATCAGCACTGCATACTGTTTACCAGGAACCATTTTCGTTTCCATGGCAAATACAGAAGCATACTCCTGAAAAATATAGCGTGAACCTCTGCCCTTCTGGAAATAATCACGCAACGGATTGCCTAATACCTCATCACCCGATTTCTTTGGGTTGATCAGCACAACTATTGCTTTTCCCGGATCATACTCTCTTCTGATATAATCACCCATTTTATCCGCATGCAGATCAATATTATTGACAATAGAGATCAGGTTTGGATTATTGAATTCATCAGGATGTGTAGCCGCCAGAGGCGAAACCACAGGAATATTATTCACAATAGAATAATTAGTGATAAACTTAACCCCATCTGGAAATACAGGGCCGATAATTAAGTTTGTACCCGCTAATTGCCCCGACTTCAGCAAAGAAGTGATCTGAACATTATTATCACGCGTGTCCAGCACCTTTACCTTAAAGTTCATACCGGCAGCGGCAGCAGAGTCGATCCCCATTTTAAAGCCCTGATAAAAATCAATGGCCATCGCAGACTTGTCCAGTTCAGCTTTACTACCAGCTTTAATTCTGGCGCTGTTCAGGTTAAGCGGGATCAGCAAAGAGATATTGGCCTCAGTGAATTTCTTCTCTGAGGCTGCATCCTTTTTATCTTCTTTATTTCCGATTTCTTTTTTAGGTGACTTATTTGTCCTGGTCTTTGGCGAACAGGCCGCTACACAGAAACAAATAAATAGCAGACACCAGAATCTATTCCCACTCAATCGTTGCAGGTGGTTTTGAACTAATATCATATACGACCCTATTAATACCTTTGACTTTATTGATGATTTCATTAGAAATTTTCGCAAGGACCGGGTAAGGCAAATGACACCAGTCGGCAGTCATTCCATCCACAGATTCCACAGCACGAAGACAGATTACGTTTTCGTAAGTACGCTCATCGCCCATTACACCAACCGATTGAACCGGAAGGAATATTGCTCCTGCCTGCCAAACCTGGTCGTATAAACCTGCCTCTTTAAGATTATTAATATAGATAGCGTCAGCTTCCTGAAGGATAGCTACTTTTTCTTCGGTTACATCACCCAGAATACGAATCGCTAAACCTGGTCCCGGGAAAGGGTGACGGCCTAAGATAAACGCTTCCAAACCTAATGACTTACCCACTCTTCTCACTTCATCTTTAAATAAAGTATTCAAAGGTTCCACTACTTTAAGTTTCATGAAATCAGGTAAACCACCAACGTTATGGTGAGATTTAATAGTTGCAGAAGGGCCTTTTACAGAAATTGACTCAATGACATCAGGATAGATTGTACCCTGTGCAAGCCATTTTACATCCTGTACTTCGTGCGCTGCATCATCAAATACTTCGATGAATACACGGCCTATAGCTTTACGTTTCAGCTCAGGGTCTTTAATACCAGCAAGCTGACTTAAAAAGCGGTCCTTTGCATCAATACCTTTAATATTTAAACCTAAATGTTTGTATTGTTCCAAAACCGCAGCATACTCATCTTTACGTAATAAGCCGTTGTCTACAAAAATACAGTGAAGGTTAGTTCCGATAGCTTTGTGCAAAAGAATTGCTGCAACGCTTGAATCCACACCACCAGAAAGACCTAAAACAACTTTATCGTCGCCTAATTTCTCTTGAAGTGCAGCAATAGTAGTTTCAACAAAGGCATCCGCAGTCCAGTTCTGGCTGCAACCACAAATATCTACCAGGAAGTTTTCCAGTAATTGTTTTCCATCCGTGCTGTGTGTTACTTCAGGGTGGAACTGAATGGCATAAGTATCCGAGTTTTTCACATGGAAACCGGCAACTTTTACACTATCAGTACTTGCTATGATCTCAAAATTTTCAGGAACGACAGTAATGGTATCACCATGTGACATCCAAACCTGAGAATTCAAATCTATATTTTTTAATAATTTACTGGTTGACTCAACGAAATTCAGATTTGCTCTTCCATACTCACGAGTTGAAGAAGGCTGAACTTCACCGCCTGAATGCTGCGCAAGATATTGTGCACCATAACAAACAGCCAGTACCGGGAATTTCTGATGAAAACGTGTTAAATCAATTTGAGGTGCATCTTCCTGACGCACAGAATACGGGCTACCTGAAAAGATAATACCTTTAACATCTGATAAGGTTTCCGGAATATTATTAAATGGATGTATTTCGCAATAAACATTTAGCTCACGCACCCTGCGGGCTATCAATTGTGTGAATTGAGATCCAAAATCGATAATGATGATTTTTTCTAGCATGGCCAAAGTTAGTATTTATTCACTTCAACACCGAATCTTTTTAAGAAATCCACACCCTCATCACTAGGCAGCCCTTTGTAAGCCGCATAAGAATCTTTAAAATAAACAACTTTTATCCCTGACGAAAGGATTAATCGTGCACAGGCAATACAAGGAGAAAGTGTCGTATATAAAGTTGCCCCTTCAATCCTTGACCCGTTTCTGGAAGCATATAAAATCGCATTTTCTTCTGCATGCAGGGCCAGCGAACAGCTCCCTCTGGAATCTTTTTCGCAGCCTGTATCCGGCCATTCCTCATCACAATTGTGCGTGCCCGATGGCGGACCGTTATACCCGATAGAAATGATCCGGGTATCCTTTGTCAATACAGCACCTACCTGTGCCCTTACACAATGAGATCTGGCGGCAAGATCTACCGCCAGATTCATATATATATCATTAAAACCAGGTTTAACTGTCATAAAATTAGTGACCTCCTTCTGCTTCGATATGTTCAACATCAATTCCTTGTCTCTTCAATACCGAACTCACTTTCCATGCAAAGAATATTAGGTAAACAAACCCAAACAGCGGGATAATATAAGAACCGTGAATACCATGTGTATCCGCCAATTGTCCCTGTACCGGTGGCAAAATAGCACCACCTAAAATCATCATAATCAGGAATGATGAACCCTGGCTGGTATATTTACCCAATCCTGTAATGGATAACGCAAAGATAGAAGGCCACATAATTGAACAGCATAGCCCGCCACTGATAAATGCGAATGTTGCAACTTCACCTGTGGTCATTAAACCAACGCTCATACAAACTACGCCTAAAGTGGCAAAAATAGCCAGTGTTTTAGCTGGTTTCTCCTGACCAAGGAAAAATCCTACGATCAATACCGCTACACAAACACCATAAATATATAAGTTACCTACATCTGTACCGGTAAAATGGTTCACTAAAAGAATCACGCCAAAGGCAACAAAAGGAACGACAACAGTTAATATGTTTTTTGTAATTTTTGATAAATTAAAAGCACTCACAGCACCTGTCCATCTACCAATCATCATACTTCCCCAATATAAAGCGATATAAGGTTTAATGGCAGACTCAGGGAAACCACCAAACTCTTTCAAGTGAAGTAAAGCACCCAGATTACTTTGAATGGTAACCTCAACCCCTACATAGGTAAAGATGGCGATCATCCCCATAATCAGCTGAGGATATTGCATTGCACCCCATTGATTTCCGTTCTCTTTCTTTTTAAGCAGGACAAAGATCAATGCGCCAATGATAATAGCCAGTGACGAGTAGACAAAGTTTGCTTCAGACAAGTGCATAAAACCAGCTAATGGTTTAGCCGCAAGCACCATCAGGAATCCAATTATAATCACTAAAAGCGGTCCGTTTGATTTTGGACTGGCTTCCATCGTTTCTTTACTGGTTACTTCTGGCAATTTAGTGATGGCATAAAAACCAGCAACTAATAAAAATAAGCCTGATAAAGCATAATATAAGGTAGTAATTGAAGAAATCTCTACTGTTTTAGCAACTGCATCACTTGCAGAACCAAAAAGCACTAAACTTACAATGACAGGGCCCATTAAACCACCAAAGTTATTTACTCCACCAGCAAGGTTTAAACGGTGTGTACCGCTTTCAGGGGCACCTAAAGCTACCACAAATGGTTGCGCTGCAGTTTGCTGTAAAGAGAAACCTATTGCAATGACAAAAAAGGCAATTAAAATGAAGAAGAATGAGCCTGAATGAACTGCAGGAACCATTAAAAGGGCACCACCGGCAGAAATAATCAAACCCAGGATAATCCCTTTCTTGTAACCTATTTTATTTAGAATATCGACTTTACTCGCTTGCGAAGCAAAGTATAAAATCAGTGAACCAATAAAGTATCCGCCATAGAACGTAAAGTCAATCAGTTGAGATTCAAATTGTGTGAGGTTGAAATGTGACTTACAGAAAGGTATAAAGATACCATTCGATGCGGCCACGAAGCCCCAGAAAAAGAACACGGTGATGATCGAATACAACGCCGTTCCATAGTTTTGTTGTTTTTGGTTTTCCATTGATTATGCAAGTTTTTTTTGGTTGTTTGAAACTATCTTGTGCTTAGGATTGTTCCATATAATTATAGTCAGGATATTATCAATACTTAGTGCTGATAATACAAGGCATAAACATAATTAAAATATTGTGTATAGTGTACACAATAAATGAAGCAAAAAAAATAGGCGGTATTATACTTTAAAATCAGATATTAGCGCCAAATATATGTGAGTTGAATGATTGAAGCAATATTACAGGGGATTGGTGCGGGTATTTTGTTTTCGTTTTTAACGGGCCCGGTCTTCTTTTCCATGATCAAAACCAGCATTGAAAAAGGCTTTAAAGCTGGTTTTTCTTTGGCCATCGGAGTGATTTTAAGTGACATTATATTTATTAGTTTAACGATCTTCAGTTCGCAGTTTGTGGATTATAATGCAGATTATAATCAGTACATCGGCATCATCGGAGGTCTTTTCCTTTTGGGAGTAGGTCTGTATTACCTGATCAATAAGGTCACGGTCAATTACGAAACTTCTGAAATTGTGAAGGTGCGCAAACGCGGCTATATTATCAAAGGATTCCTGATGTGCCTGTTATCCCCTACTACTTTAATGTTCTGGATTATGGTGGGTGGTATTGTTTCCGGCCAGCTGCATTATGCGATGGCTGAGAAGGTTGTATTCTTTGTAGTGGCTATGTGTACCCAGCTTTTCGTAGACTTCATCAAAACATACTATGCTGCCAAATTAAGATATAGGATTAAAGAGAAAAACATCAAGATCCTGAACCGGATTGCGGGTGCAGTTATTATCATTTTCGCAGTCAGGTTGTTTATAGAAGTAGCAATCAAATATTATAGTTAATACAAGTTCTATTTACTTGAACGCACAAAAAAACCCGGTACTGCATGCAGTACCGGGTTTTTTATGGGTTAACCTTGCTTAGTAAGCCCTCTGGTTACTTCCTTCTTTCCAGTTTACAAAAGCCTTGTTAACGACTTTGTTTCCACCTGGTGTTGGGTAGTTACCTGAGAAATACCAGTCACCAGTATGATTAGGGCAAGCAACGTGTAAGTTATCCAGTGTCTGGTAAATTACTTCTACTTGTGCAACCGTGTCGGCCGGGGTAATGATTTTTGTAATCTGTGCAGAGATCTCTTCCTGTTTGAAAGGTCTGTAGATGTCTTTTACATGGTTTACAATTTCTTCTTTCGGTAATAATAAAGAAGCTTTACATTTCTGATATACATCTTCAATGATATGCTCTAATCCGCGTTCTTTTAACAACTGTATAGCGGCTTCAAAGGCTACGAACTGACCTAGCTTTGACATGTCGATTCCGTAACAGTCAGGGTAACGGATTTGAGGTGCTGAAGAAACAATAATGATTTTCTTAGGATGTAACCTGTCGATAATCTTAATAATGCTTTGTTTCAGCGTAGTTCCTCTAACAATAGAGTCATCTACTGCAACCAGTGTGTCTACATCGTTTTTAATCACACCGTAAGTGGTATCATAAACGTGAGCGACCATTTCTTTACGGTCAGCATCGGCGGTAATGAAAGTACGGAGTTTAACGTCTTTGATAGCCAGTTTTTCTACGCGTGGAGCCATAGATAACAGTTCATCAAGTTCAGCGTCTGTCAGGGTTTCTTTACGTTCAATAAGCGTATCCTTCTGGATCTTCTTGATATGCTTGTGTAAACCTTCTACTAAACCGTAGAAGGAAATTTCAGCAGTATTTGGGATAAAAGAGAAAACTGTGTTTTTCAGATCTGAGTTTACTGCGGTCAGGATCTGGTCGATCAATAGTCTTCCTAATTGTTTTCTTTCTTTATAAATATCAGCGTCACTTCCGCGGGAGAAATAAATACGTTCGAATGAACATGCTCTTTTTTCCTGTGGTTCTCTGAAGATTTCCTGCGTAACTGTTCCGTCTTTTTTAACGATCAGTGCGTGTCCTGGTTTAATTTCCTGAACGCTGTTAATGCCTACGTTAAATGCGGTTTGAATTGCGGGACGCTCTGAGGCTGCCACAACAATTTCATCATCCTGGTAAAAGTATGCGGGACGGATTCCTGATGGGTCACGCAGAATAAATGCGTCTCCGTTTCCTACGATTCCTGAAATTGCGTAACCACCGTCCCAGTTTTTAGCGGAGCGGGTAAGGATATTCGCGATGTTCAGGTTTTGGGAGATTTTAGCCGTAATTTCTACGTTTGATAGTCCTTCTTTTTTGTAAGTATCAAAAAGTTCCTGATTCTCATCGTCAAGGAAGTGACCGATTTTTTCTAATACGGTAACGGTATCAGCTTGTTCTTTTGGGTGTTGTCCGAGTTCGTATAGTTGTTCTAGTAATTCATCAACGTTAGTCATGTTGAAGTTACCTGCAATAACAAGGTTACGTGTCATCCAGTTGTTCTGACGAAGGAATGGGTGACAGTTTTCTATACTGTTCTGGCCGTGTGTTCCGTAGCGAAGGTGTCCTAACAATACCTCTCCTATGAAGCTCACATTTTGTTTCAGCCATTCTGCATCCTGCATGAGTTCAGGTGTCTCATTTTGGATGTCTGCAAATTTACCTTGTACATATCCGAAGATATCTGCAACGGCATTCTGTGCCATCGACCTGTAACGGCTAATGTACCGGTGACCTGGTTTTACATCTAATTTGATTGTTGCAATTCCTGCGCCGTCCTGCCCTCTGTTGTGTTGTTTCTCCATCAAAAGGTATAGTTTGTTCAGTCCGTAAAGGGCTGTACCATACTTTTCCTGGTAGAATGAGAGAGGTTTTAAAAGACGGATAAAAGCAATTCCGCACTCGTGTTTTATCTGGTCACTCATTTGTTTGTGGTTTGAGCCGCAAATTTACCTTTAATAAAAGTCAGAACCTAGCTAAAAATACAATCTTTCATCAGCGAAATGTATGTTTTTGGGGGTGGTCTGGGGGATCTCGACGAAAAATAAAGACATGCTATGTTCGAGCTGGAAATTACTTAGGCCCGAAGAGGGCAAAGAAAATTTAGGCTCGTCACATTAGCATGTCTTTATTTTTTCGAGATTCCACCAGGTATAATGTAAAAACATACATGATGGCTGCAAGAAAGGATTGTTTTTTAGAGACGGTCTTTCGTTTATTCTGCGGACATCTGTTTGTTGAGGTGTTAATATGGAGGAAAATCGAGAAGAAACATAGCGGAGAAGCGCGATGAAGGATAATAAGAAGAAACTTGATGAAGGAGAAAAGGAGAAACTTAATGAAGGATAACAAGAAGGAGCTTAATGAAGAATAATAAGGAGAAACTTGATGAAGGATAACAAGAAGAAACTAGATGAAGGATAATAAGAAGTGGACTTGCTATATTTGAGTAGACACGGAGTTAAGGGATTTACATACCTTAACAGAAATTATGTCACGAGAGAGAAAAGCATACCCGAAGGAGTTCAAACTGATGAGTGTTGAACTGAGTTACACCCGCCCAGATCTAACGACCCTTGCGAAGGAATTGGATATCAACGTCACGTTATTATATAGATGGCGGAAGGAATTTTCAAGTAAGCAAGGCAGTAGTTTCCCTGGTAATGGGAATGTTATCCTCAGCGCAGCCGAGCAAGAAGTGGCTAATTTGAAAAAAGAACTGCGTGAAACG
>NZ_QLLR01000037.1 GCF_003259615.1 Pedobacter cryoconitis
AATATCCTCTCACTGCCATATCTAACCCGAGTTTCAGCAATTTCTTTCATCCGCATTCTAATCACCTGATCATCTCGACCTAGCTTTTTATAGTACCACATGGAACGACAGAATTTAGTGACCTCACAAGCCCGATGCACAGAAACTTTGTAATTGACCACTAAAGCTTCGGCCAGCCCCTTCAATTGGGCTGGCCTTAAAGCTTTTTTTTAAGTACATCCTGCAACATATGTTTGTCCAGACTTAAATCAGCGACCAGTTGTTTGAGTTTGGTATTCTCATCCTCTAACTGACGTAAACGTCTAAGTTCAGTTACCCCCAGACCGCCAAATTTCTTCTTCCAATTGTAAAAAGTAGCCTGATGAATTCCCATCTTCCGGCATACTTCCTCTACTGAGACTCCTGTCTCTGCCTGCTGCAGCGCAAAGGCAATCTGCGCTTCTGTAAACTTGCTTTTTTTCATAACAATTACTGTATGTTTAAATTACGTAATTGCCCTGATTTTTTCGACTTTTCAGCAGTCCGGTTTTTCGGGGGGAGGTCAACTTTAAAACAGGAAAATGAAAAAGTCAGTAATCAGTGAAAGCCAGATCGTGGCAGCAATCAAGGAACAAGAGTCCGGTAAGAAGGTGGCAGATATCTGCCGTGATTTGGGCATACACCAAGCCACATTCTATAACTGGAAGAAAAAGTATTCTGGAATGGATAATCAGGAACTCCGCCGTTTGAAGGAACTAGAGGAAGAAAATCGCAGGCTTAAGCATATGTATGCTGAATTGGCCCTGGATAATAAGATTCTGAAAGACGTTCTTTCAAAAAAGTTCTAAAGCCCTGCCAGCGTAAGAACATGGTTGCCTATGTGGTGGAACATCACCAGATTAGCATTAGCAGGGCTTGTCGTGTAGCTTCGCTACCTAAATCCATGTATGATTATAAATCCAGGAAGGATGATTCGGAAACGATTACAAAACTTCAGGAATTAGCGGGGATCTATCCAACCGAAGGTCAGGATTTATATTATGGAAGAATTCGAACGCAGGGATATCAATGGAATTACAAGCGTGTAAGACGCGTCTATTTACTTCTGGGGCTGAATCGTAGAAAGAAAGGACGTAAACGTTTACCGGAGCGTGTGAAAAATCCATTGCAGCGACCATCAGCTCCATTGGAGATGTGGTCCATCGACTTTATGAGTGATGTACTGACTAACGGTAGAAAATTCAGGACGTTAAATGTGATAGATGATTATAACCGGCAAGCCATTGCTATTGAAGTTGCCCATTCATTGCCTGCAATGCGGGTAACAGGACTATTAGACCGGATAATTCGAGAGCAAGGAAAGCCAAAAAGCATCCGGACTGACAACGGTCCCGAATTTATAAGTAAGGAATTTACTATGTGGTGTAAAGGGAATGAAATTGAAATCCGATATACTCAACCAGGTAGGCCAATGCAGAATGGATACATAGAACGTTTTAACAGAAGCTTTAGAGAAAGTATCCTCGATGCATATTTATTTGAGGATATCATGCAGGTACAAATACTAGCAGAAGAATGGGTGACAGATTATAATTCTAAGAGGCCCCATGAAGCCTTGGATGGTAAAACGCCTTTGCAATATAGAGCACAATGGAGCCTCAATATGGAGTCAGCCCCTACGGAGCTGACTCCATATTGAGGGATGAAAAATAATATATAAATTTGAATTCTCGCCTCCTAAACCGGTTCGAAAAAAGGGAGGGTTACAAACTGATACCTGAAATTTAATAACATTATAAGCTCAGTTATGAAAGTATTAATGATATTGATATTTCCTGATGAAAATTAAACTATTCTCTCCTTCAAAGATCATTTTTTATGTAATCGCTGTTTGTTTTTTTTATCTCGCAGTTCGCTACATCGGTAAACTGAAAGATATTAAAGACCTCATGATGCAAATGAGTCCTTTCTGGTTGCTATTAACTATAGGTGCACAGATCGGAACTTATTTGCTCAACGCTTTAATCATGGGAAACCTGATCAAGAAACAGCCTGGATCTACAGGGTTCTATGTACTCTTTAAAATGTCAATCGTTATCATGTTTGTGAATCAGGCGCTGCCCACAGGAGGATTGAGTGGCAATGGCTATCTTTTTAATCAATTGGTTAAACAAAATGTACCCAGGCAAATCGCCTTTACCGCATTGGTACTAGAAACGATAAGTTATTACGCGGCTATCATGCTGCTTTTATTGTTTTTCTATGGTTGGTATCTGTTATTTGAAACCCATTTCACTTCCGTAATCAACTATGTTGTTCTCCTTGGATTTATATTCTATACAACGCTTACTATCCTCGTACTTGTTTTGAGTAAAAGACGGACAATTTCCTTTGTGCTGAGAAAACTAGGCAAGTATGGCTGGATCAAAAGATATATCAAAAAAGCAGGGTTGCTTTCCCTGCGGAATGACAATGAAAGAATCTCTCAAATGCTTCGAAAAAACAAAAGAGCCATACTGAATGCTGTACTTTTGCAGCTGATGATCATATTTTGTGATGTCATCACTGTATTTGCACTGGTTAAGGGATTTCATATCGATATGTCTTTCGCCCTGATCACTTTAGCCCTTTTGTTATCATTAGTAATTGGGGCACTGCCCATATCCCCAGGTTCGCTTATCGTTTACGAAAGTGCCATGACCTATTTTTTCACCACCTTTGGCGCGCCCATACATGCAGCACTCATCATTACCCTGCTTTGTCGCTTTTTCACCTTTTGGGCACCTATACCCATTGGGATGTTCCTGTATAGAAACCTGGAAAGGGCCTTAAAATACGACCGAAACAAGGAATTATTGGTTAAGGGATAATAAAATATCTACTTGAGCCTCATATTTATTTCAAGCAAAATTTACATCACTAGAACCGCAGCTCCGTTAATATCGCCATTGCGCACAGCAGCCAATGCCTCATTGGCCTGTTGCAATGGAAACTGGCGGGTTTCTATTTTTATTTTAATTTTGTATGCAAGCTCAAAGAAATCATCCCCATCCTTCCGGGTTAGATTAGCAACAGAGCGGATTGTCCTTTCTTCCCAAAGCAGTTGATAGGCAAAAGATGGAATATCACTCATGTGTATCCCACCACAGATAACAGCGCAGCCTTTATCAATATCCTTTAATGCTTTAGGAACAAGCTGACCAACCGGAGCAAAAATAATAGCTCCTTCTAATAATACAGGCGGTGGATCGGTCGAATTACCTGCCCATACTGCCCCCGTCCTGGTTGCAAATGATTGTGCTTCCAGATCACCATCCCGTGTAAAGGCATAAATTTCTTTACCCTGTTGCTTTGCAATCTGCACCAATATATGTGCAGCTACACCAAAACCGTAAAACCCTATATGTTTAGCCTCTGGTCCAATCATTTGATAAGAGCGATAACCGATTAAACCGGCACAAAGCAATGGTGCAGATGAAGGATGACCATATTGAGGCCCAAGATGAAAGCAATATTTCTGGAATGCCACTGTATATTCGGCAAAGCCGCCGTCTATGGTATAACCCGTAAAAAGTGCATTTTCACATAGATTCTCCTGATTCTTAAGGCAATATTTACAATGCCCGCAAGTATAGCCCAACCATGGAACCCCAACCAGATCACCGGGTTTGAATGTGGTTACCTTACTGCCTACTTTTTTAACAGTTCCAATAATTTCGTGTCCCAGTATTAGTGGAAGTTTAGGATTAGCAAGTTCACTATCCATAATATGCAGGTCGGTGCGGCAAACCCCGCAGGCGATGATCTTAATTAGCACCTGTTCTTCATTAGCTACCGGCAATAGCATTGTTTTGCACACCAATGGCTGCCCTGCTATTTCCATCACCATAGCCTGCATCGTTTTCGGCAGTTGAGCTAACGAAGTGTTATGCTGCAAGGAGTTACTTTGGGTTCCGGCTGTATCTTCAACATTTTTGTCTTCCATCTTCATTAGGATTTTGTCGATGATTAAATAACCACAGACTTGGTCAGGAGGCAACGGATTACTTACTGTCCTTTCCTATAAATTTCAACTATTTAACCCCAATAGAAATGATAACCATCACCAAACCGGCTGACAGGCATCAACAAGGATAGGCGGCCGAATGGGTAGGTTTGATTTATGACACATATCATCCAAAAGACTGATAGCCATCAAGTTTATAACAACTTATTAGCAGAACCTTTGTATATATAATCTTATTATCATGACTACGACAATAGAAGACCGTGCCTTAAACACAGAATTACAGGAACTTTACCTGATTACAAAACAATGGTCATCGGATCTACAATTTATTCATAATGAATCTGATATTCTCAAAAAATTATATCAGAAACATATAGAATATGAAGTCAACAAGAAACACATTATCAAATTCAATTCAATAGAACAACAACTCTCCCGGTTAAAATTCAAGGTTATTCATTTGCAAAAAAGACTAGAGCCATTAACTTATGGTCCAATAAAGGAAATTAAATTGAGTTTAATTGAAGAGCATCAGGTTTTAAAACACGAGATGGAAGAAATACTGATGACTTTTCATGCAGCTAAAAATGAATTAATAGGTCACACCCTGCAAAAATGAGATCTGATTTCAACTTAAACTAATATTAGTCCTATGAAAACCAGTCAAGATTCTGATCATACAAAAACAATACTTGTACTCACAGATTTTACAAAAAGTGCTTTAAACGCAACAGATTATGCTTTATTTTTAGCGGTCCAGTTAAAAACAAACATGCTGTTATTTCACTCTTACTATATCTCGGGATCAGAATTTGAATCCTCTCAAATCGTAGATTATGAATTATTGGCCCAAATCAGTAAATTAAATCTGGAAAAAGAGATGAACCGATTAAATACTGTTATAAATGCAGATACCAAAAATTTCAAACCCAGAATTGATTATTTGAGTGAAGGTGGCGGTGTTGTGGAAAATGTGTGCAGCATTATAGATAAGAAAAAAGACATTCTCATGCTCGTCATGAGTGGATTTAAATCACACAGCAATGATGATGTTCTGTTCGGAACAGAAATCACCGAGGTAGTAAGTAAAGCCAGATGCCCAGCGGTTATTGTACCAGAAATTGAATGTCTCAGGTTGTAAATACAAAAACCAAACTTTTACCAATTGGGTAGTTAGGGACTTAAAAAGGTCAAATGTACTGATCGAAATAACACGAATCATTTACGCTCGAATAGCCATTTGAAGGGTTTTACTTTATTTTCCGGACGGAGACCATATTGTTTAATGCTTTTTTCAACAATCAAAGCAACTGCCTTCTCAATACTGTCTGTAACCGGAATTAAATGTGGATCATCCACACTAATAGTAGCATTGCTTTTCATAAACTCAATATGATCAATTAGCTCCTGGTGATATTGCTTTCCAAAAATGACAATCGGAAAATTCTTTATGGTATGGTTTTTTTTTAGATTCATTTATTTAAACATAACATAAAAACTGATGAGACACTGTTTGTTCCATTAAAATACCGGGAACTCATTTTCAGAAAAAACAAGTAGGGGAATATGAATGCTCCTGGAGAGGTTTTGCGTGTAACTGCTGCTAAATATGTTACCTGGAAAGTTATTTTTACGATGAACCATCGCAAATACATCAATAACTCCATTTCTGGCAATCCAGTTTAGACCCCGATTGATGTCTTTATCCTCAACATGGCGGTAATAGATTTTATGATAGTTAATCTTAGCTGTCACTTCCTTTAAAAAATTATCTATTTGAATTTGGTCAACTTTTACTCCGCTTATATGAACGATCAGAATTTCCGCATCAAAAGGACATGCAAAGCTGGCCAGTGACTGAATAAGTCCGATATCACCATCACTTAAATCACTTGCGAAAGCAATCTTGTTAACTGTTTCTGGAAACTCTTTAAAAGGGACCAGCAAAACCGGAAACCCTACCCTATTGTCTATCAAATTCTGACTATTACTACCCAGAAGAAATCTATTGATAGCCCCTGCACCAAACATTCCCATTACTACTAAGCTTATTTCCCTTTTTTTGATCACATCATTTACGACATTAGTTACGGAACCAGGGGCCACAATATAGTCAACAAGAGTAGTTGTACTATCGTTTTCTTCCTTTTCTGTTAAACTCAGGACTTGAAATTGAATTTGTTCAACTGCTGCATCGTAGGTACTAGAAAAATTATCAGGGGAATGTGAGGCTTTTGAGGCAACAGTTACTGTAGACGATACTTGAATCGCATGACACAAAACGAGATGTGCCTTCATTGCATTTGCCAGATATAGGGCATAACGAGCTGCAGTTTGTGATGGTGCAGAAAAATCGGTGGTCACTAATATTGTTTTCATCATTCTTTTTTAAGGTGTATATCTGAAAGCGCTGGTACGCTTCTTTTTAATGGCTGACGCTTGTTCATTGGATACATTGCAGCCTCCAGAGACTCATCGAGATGACGGATATCTTCATAAAAAACCGGAAGCCCATCTTTTATTTCACAGGTTAGATAGGGTACTCTTTGATGTCCGCCTCGCTCTGTATAGGCCTCTGCCCAACGCAAACGTTCCATATTGATTGCCACTTTTCTAGTTTCTGATTCAGGTGTTTCGTAACAATCACCCACATATTGACCTTTAATTAGCCGCATATAACTTTGTAAATGCACATAAGTTTTTGATTTGGGTTGCGCAGTTAATATTGCTTCTATGAAATTGATATCCCCACGCGCTTTTGTAAGTTTAACTACGGTGTTAAACTCAGTGGTTTTGGTTATTCCATCTAACCTTTTTGCTGAAAAGTCAGGATTAAACTTACCGTAATGAAGATGATTCATTAAGGTAATGATTGCATCAGTCAACAGCACATCAAAACGTACCTGCTCTGCAATATTTCCTGTATCGGGATTATTGATTATGGTACGTAAGTTGTCATATATCAACTCTCTTGGATGGTAATCAGCATAAGACAATCCATACTGGAGTACACAATCCAATAGCATCATTGCTTCCCAAGTCTGTTTGAGCTGCTCTTTATTTTTAGTCCACATAGGCTGAAAGCCATTTTGATCGTAATAACGTTTCACAGACTTAGGATAATAAAGTTTGGATTGTTTAATCTGGTTCTTCAAGTTCACAGAAAATTCCGTTGAGATGGAATTACCCTGGCCATAAGCGAAAGGCATACTAATTAAAATGGTCATCAAGGATAAGACGGCAGCTACAATTTTCATAATCAAATATTCTGATTATCTGTCAGTTCAAGAATGATCAGCATCACCGAAGCCGTTGATTTACATCCAACTTTTTAACTTTTATGACCTTGGTCAACAAATATGATGATTAGGATCATTTGGTTATGGGTTGCTGTCATGGCGAGCCCTTTCCACATCCTTTACCTTTATCAATATGTCATTAGTTATTCGCTTTAAAAACTTTCTGGATGAAACCGGAAATATAGCACGTTTCACAGCACGGTTCTTTTCGGTAGGGATAAAACCCAGATATGAGAATAAGGAGCTCTTTAACCAATGTTACATCATTGGCTATCGTTCATTACCCTTAGTTGGACTTACTGCTTTTATTATGGGACTCGTACTCACAATGCAATTAAGGCCTTCCCTGGTAGACTATGGGGTTGAATCGCAGCTGCCAGTTATGGTTGGTCTGGCAATTGTCAGGGAAATTGGTCCGGTGATTACAGCTTTAATTTTTGCCGGAAAGATTGGCAGTAGCATCGGTGCTGAACTAGGTTCGATGAAAGTAACCGAGCAAATAGACGCGATGACAGTTAGTGGTATAAAACCTTTTAAATATCTTGTTGCAACACGTGTTTTAGCCACCACATTAATGCTGCCACTACTCACTATTCTTGGAGATGCCATTTCCTTATTTGGAGCTTATCTGGGCGTGAATATCAGATCAGTAACTAGTTTTGATCTGTTCTTCCTGCAGGTTTTTAAAAGCCTGGATTTTAGTGATGTCTTGCCAGCTATTATTAAAACCTTATTCTTTGGTTTTGCAGTAGGCATTGTAGGTTGTTACAAAGGTTTTAATTCAACTAAGGGTACACAAGGAGTTGGAATCTCGGCTAATTCAGCGGTCGTTTTATCCTCTGTGATGATATTCATCATTGACCTACTAGCGGTGCAAATCACTGAATTAATGGGGCTTAATTAACAGATCATGGAAACGGAGATAAAAGAACCTGTAATTGTTATAAAAGATCTTGTTAAGGCTTTTGGAGACAAAAAGGTATTAGATGGATTTAATTTGACGGTAGAAAAAGGCAGCAATGTCGTCATCCTGGGGAAATCAGGCTCAGGTAAATCTGTCCTCATCAAATGCATTATTGGCTTATTACAATCTGATAGCGGAAGTATTCTCGTCTTTAAGGGAAACATATCTCAAATGAATGAAGATGAACTAGATCAGGCCAGGTCCAAAATCGGCTTTTTGTTTCAGAGCAATGCACTTTATGATTCAATGACAATCCGCGAAAATCTGGAATTCCCTCTACTCCGGCACTGGGTTGACATCACTAAAGAAGAAGTTGAAAGACTGGTTAATGAGGCACTCGAAAATGTAGATCTGCTGCACACCATGGATATGATGCCATCGGAGTTATCAGGAGGAATGCTTAAGCGTGTTGCCCTGGCCAGAACCATGATTCTACGTCCAGAAGTCATACTTTATGATGAGCCTACCACAGGTCTGGATCCGGTTACCTCAAGGGAAATAGAAAATCTGATCCTTAAACTCCAGAAGAAGAACCATAGCTCTTCCATCATCATCTCGCACGATATGAACTGTGTAAAAAATACGGCTGATTTAGTTGTACTCTTACTGGAAGGTAAATGTTATACCAAAGGAACGTATGAAGAATTGAAGCAATCGACAGATGAAAATATTAAACAATTTTTCGAATAAAATAGCATGAGAAATCCAAAAGCAAATAATATCAAACTTGGGGCATTTGTATTGTCAGCATTAGTGCTCATGATATTCGCTTTTTTTATCATTGGTAAAAACAACAACATATTTGGCAATGACTTTAGACTGAAGGTCCAGTTCTCTAATTTAAATGGTTTAACAAAAGGGAATAATGTGCTCTTCTCTGGCCTGCAAGCAGGAACGGTTAAAGAAGTTGAACTAATCAACGATAGTACTATCGAGGTTACAATGCAAATCAATAGCAAAGTAAAATCATTCATTCATAAAAATGCATTAGCAGCTGTTGGAACTGAAGGTCTCATGGGCAATAAAGTGGTTAATATTAGCCCGGTGAAAGGAATTAGTAAAAAGGTCGAAGAAGGTGATTTGCTCAAGGTAAAGAACACGGCCAACATGGATGAAATCATTGCAAAATTATCTAAGACGAATGACAATGTAGCCATTATTTCAGAAGTTCTAAAAGGAACAGTTTTGCGGATAGACAGCAGTGCAATTTTAAAATTAATTAACGACCAATCTATTGGTATTAATTTGAAGGCCTCCCTGAAAAATATTTACAAAACAACCAGCAATGCCAATGAAATGACCATAGGGCTAAACCATCTGGTTAATGACATCAAAAAAGGCAAAGGAACTGCTGGTCTTTTGTTGACTGATACCTCAATGGCCAGTACGTTGAAGGATGCGATTGTACAGATCAAAGCTGCCGGTGTCAATGCCAATCAAATGACCAACCAAATGAATACCATGGTAAAAGATTTAAATCATGAGCTAACCAATGGAAAAGGGCCTCTTAACAGACTGCTAAAGGATTCCTTAACGGCCAAAAACATAAGCCTTACAATAGAAAATCTTCAAAAGGGTACAGACGGTTTCAATCAGAACATGGAAGCTTTAAAACATAACTTTCTATTCAGGGGATATTTTAGAAAACTTGACAGCAAAAAGAAAGAAGAACAATCGGAATTACTGAAAAGTTCTCAAAAGAAATAACACCCTAGATTTCCCCATATCGATTATATTAAGAAAATCAGATCAAATGGAATTTCATAAAATCCTAATCGCAATTGACAGTCATCCAAGTTCGGAAATAGTTGCCCTGAGTGGTTTCCAGTTGGCTAAACAGCTCAACTCAGAAATAGCCTTGGTCAGTATTATAGATTCTGATGGTATAACAGATCAGGATCCTGCAACGACCAGGGAACTAGATGATATGATGGAGCACAATTTAAATCGCAGTCAGATCAATGTAATTGAAAAGATATTCAAAGACTTTCCAATTAAAAGCTTTGTGGAAAAAGGTACACCTTACAAAGTGATTGTTGAAACAGCCGAAAAATGGGGGGCTGATATCATAATTATGGGCACACATAGCAGAAAAGGATTACCTCATTTACTTCTTGGTAGTGTTGCTGAGGATGTAATCAGGCACTCAAAGAAAACCTTAATTGTAATTCCAGTGAGTAATTAACGGACTACTAAAGCCAAAAATTTTGATACTAGTAAAAAAAGAAGGGGTTATTTTAAGGAAAACTCCGCTGGACTTTGAAAGTCAAGCTGTGCTCAATCCCGCAGTAATTAAACAGGGAAATCTTGTCTGTATGTTTTACAGGGCGGTAAGTAAAAAGAATTATTCAACCATTGGCTTTTGTCAGCTGAACGGGCCGTTAGAAATTACAAAAAGACTCAATCTTCCAATTCTCACCCCGATGGGTGACACAGAATCCAGGGGAATCGAAGACCCGAGGATCGTAAAAATCGATGGATGCTACTATCTAACTTATACCGCTTTTGACGGATTCAATGCCATGGGCTCACTGGCAACATCTTTGGATTTAAAAACCTTTAAACGACATGGCATAATTGTACCTGTAATTTCGTTTCCTGAATTCAAATCCCTTGCACAGCATAAATGTAAACTCAATGAAAAATATTCCAGGTTTGCTCACGACAAGACCATTATCACCATGAATACAAGACTTCTTGTTTGGGATAAGGATCTCGTTTTTTTCCCCAGAAGAATAAATAATCAACTTTACTTTCTTCACCGCATCAAACCAGATATACAAATTGCCAGTGTAAATGAATTATCGGATCTGAATAAGTTGTTTTGGACGAACTACCTGTTAAACTTTAATCACAATATCCTTTTGACTCCAAAATATGATCATGAAATAAGTTATATCGGTGGAGGGTGTCCACCGATAGAAACAACAGAAGGCTGGTTGGTGATTTACCATGGAGTACATGATACGACAAAAGGATACGTATATTCTGCATGTGCAGCCCTGCTGGATCTTGAAAACCCAGAAAAAGAGATAGCACGTCTACCCTATCCATTATTTAAACCTGAAACAGCATGGGAATTATCTGGTGAGGTCGATAGTGTATGTTTTCCTTCTGGCACTGCAATCTTTGGAGATACACTTTATATCTATTATGGGGCAGCAGATGAACAAATAGCCTGTGCCTCTGTTAATTTAAGTGCACTCCTTGCAGAGCTCTCAACTTTTAGGATTACTATCCTTTAGTATGAGTGCTTTGTTAAATTGATAATTCATCTTTCGGATATAAAACCTTGCTATTTGATTGTTCCGATCATATTTTCGGGACGAACCCACTGATCAAACTGTTCATTGGTTACCAAGCCAAGGCCAACAGCAGCCTCCCTCAATGATTTATTATCCGCTAGTGCAGCCTTTGCAATTTTTGCGGAATTATCATATCCGATGTGTGGATTTAGCGCTGTCACGAGCATCAGTGAGGTTTCCAGGTGTTTTTTGATACCATCATAATTTGGCTCAATGCCAAGTGCGCAGTGTTCATTAAATGAATAGCAGGCATCCCCTATAAGCCGGGCAGACTGTAGAAAATTGGCGGCCATTACCGGTTTGAATACATTGAGCTGAAACTGCCCGTTTGACCCCGCAACGGTAATGGCAACATCGTTACCCATTACCTGAGCCGCAACCATGGTTACTGCTTCATTCTGAGTTGGATTGACTTTGCCTGGCATGATCGAGGAGCCCGGCTCATTCTCCGGCAAATGTATTTCACCTATACTGCATCTGGGTCCTGAAGCCAGCATGCGGATATTGTTGGCAATATGCATGAGTGAAACCGCGATCTGTTTTAATGCACCATGACTTTCCACTATGGCATCGTGGGCAGAAAGTGCCTCAAATTTATTATCCGCTGTTCGGAACGGGAGACCAGTAAATTCTGCAATATACTTTGCGACAACAATATCATACCCAACAGGGGTATTCATTCCGGTACCGACAGCAGTGCCACCAAGTGCGAGTTCTGAAAGATGATCTAGGGTATGATGTAAAGCTTTCAGTCCGTGGTCCAATTGAGAAACATAACCCGAAATTTCCTGACCGAGCGTTAAAGGGGTTGCATCCATCAGATGGGTACGCCCTATTTTAACTACATTCTTAAAGTTTTCTGATTTTAGCCTTAATGTATCTCTTAGTTTTTCAATACCGGGGATGGTTACATCCACCAATATCTTATAGGCGGCGATGTGCATGGCCGTTGGAAAGGTATCGTTAGAGGACTGCGATTTATTAACATCATCATTCGGATGAACATATAATTTACCTTTTCCCAGGTCATTCCCCTGTAGTACATGGATCCGATTGGAGATAACTTCATTTGCATTCATGTTCGACTGGGTTCCTGAACCGGTCTGCCAGATGACCAATGGAAATTCCCCGAAGAGCCTACCATCTATAATTTCATCACAGACCTTTGCAATCAGATCTCTTTTATCTGCTGACAGCACATTTAAGTCTTTATTAGCATAGGCTGCTGCTTTCTTGAGGAAACCAAAGGCTTCAATGATCTCTTCCGGCATAGACGCCTTTGGGCCAATCTTAAAGTTATTTCTTGAACGCTCTGTCTGAGCACCCCAATAACGGTTTAAAGGAACCTGAACATCGCCCATGCTATCGTGTTCAATTCTTTCTATTACAGACATATTCTTTTATTTAAGTATACCGTAAAGATGCCGAGGTTTTGCTTGGTGTACCATGACACCAATCAAGACGATTGGTGATTTTAATCAACGGACGAAATATATGCTAGAGGCAGGCTAAAGTAAAAAGATGATCCATTATTAATTTCACTCTCCACCCATACCTTACCATTATGTCTTTTGATGATTTCAGCCGATAAATAGAGTCCTAAGCCAAATCCAGGTATTGATTTAGTATCCAGGCGTTTTATCCGATAATAACGATCAAATAATTTCTCCTGATCCTGTAACTTTATGCCTATACCTTTATCTTTCACGCAAACTTGAGCCATTCCATTAAACTCTATTGAAGAGACCTCAATCAGCTTTTCATCATTTGAGTATTTAATCGCATTATTAAGAAAATTATTGAGCACCTGACCAATTTTATCTCGATCCGCTTTCAAGGACAATTCTGCCCCCTCAACAAAGGCGATCTGAATTCCTGAATTTATAAAACGTGATTCCTCGACAATTTCATTAATTAAAATGTTCATTTCAAAAGTCTCCAGTTCTAAATGAATTTGCCCCTCCTCTGAACCAGAAACGGTTAGAAAACCGTTTATCATGGTATTCATTTTTTTGACAGCTGCATTTACCCTTCCCAGTGAAGTGTTAATAAATGTATCTTCAACTTTTTTAACTTTTAAAGTGATTAATTGCATGTATGCCTGGATCGAAGTAAGCGGTGTCCTCAGATCATGGCTTACCATTGCAATAAAATCATTTTTTCTAAGTTCATCCTGTTTGTGTGCGGTAATGTCATTTAATACACCTGTAAAGTACTCCGGTTTTTTCTCATTGTTATAGGAAAGATTACCTAATATTCTAACCCAGTGTAACTGGTTATCATGAAAATTTCGAAAAGGAAATTCCAGATCACATTTATCACCACCGTTAAGACTAGCTTCAATAGCATTAATGAATTTATCCCTGTGTTCCTCCTCAATTCTTTCAACGACAGCCTCGTAGCTAAGTACCTGCTCTGAATAAAAGCCAAAAATTTCTTTAAAATGCACGGATGGTTGAAATGCCCGTGTTCCAACATGAATTGAAAAAGTACCCAATTCAGCAGAATCTATACTCATTCCAAGCATTTTATTATTGATATCCAATTCCAACTGGGTCTTCTTCAATTCAGTAATATCATTAAAAGTAATGATCGCACCACTATTCTTCTGATCAGATTGACGCACATAAGGCATGGTCATCACCTGGTACCATTTTCCATTATTGGTTTCAATCTCCTTGGTGATGACATTACCTTTACTCAACACATTTTTAACGTCTTCAATGAGGGTTTCAAACTTTATATTAGTGGTTATATGATTCAGTGGCCTCCCAATATCAGTTTCAAGTAAATTGATCTGTTTGACTGTACCAGGAGAAAATTTCATTAAAAGCAGGTCATTATTGATAAATAACTGCCCATTAACATTACTCCTGAAGTAATTATTCAGATCATCGTTAACTTCCAGTAGTTCCTTATTCTTCAACTGGTACTCGGAATTAATAGTATCCAATTCCTCATTTACGGACTGCATCTCTTCATTGGTACTCTGCATTTCTTCATTGGCAGAAATCATTTCTTCATTAAAGGACTGCATATTTTCATTGGAAGCATCCAGTTGCTCGTAAGCAGAGCTTAGTTTCTCTTTTATTTCTTTTAACTCCTGTTCCAGGTCAAGTGTATATTGATCCTGAAAAACATCCTCATCAAAACCCTGAATCTCTCTTTTCGAGCTTTTGGCCAGTTTGCCTGCTGTAAAAGTGACCATTAAAAGCTTTTGTTCCTTTCTTTTGCTAACCAGAGGACTAACCACTAGATTCACATGGACAAACGAATCTGCCATTTTAATTTTTATACCATTCAAACGGGCTATTTGATTTGTCTTTAACACACTATTACTTAGCATATTGAATACCATTGCCAATTTCTTTGGTAATAGTTTCTCCAAATTAGATGTAAAGTGTTTTGGAAGCAAATATTTGCTCGTGTCTCCATAAGACTTGATGACTTCTTTGTTTTCATCTACACATACCACCAGGTAATCCTGTTCATCAGCAAGGTTGGTATGCATCGTCTCGGCAAGCGACTGTAGCGGATCATTAGTCACCTGCTCGTTACTGGTATAAGTAGACTTATTTCTCACCTCTACGGAATCTGGCATTGAAAAAGCATCGAAACTCACGATTCTTTTTGACTTGATATTCCTAAATAATTTATATTGTTTATTTACGACTTCAAGGTTCTGGATAATTGACATCGGATTCTCACTTGATCCCAGAAATAAATAACCATCCATTTTAAGTCCAAAGAGTAACATGCTAAATATCTTTTTTTGCAATACCGGCGCCATATAAATGAGCAGATTACGACAACTGATAAAATGCATATTACAATATGGCGGATTTTTAACCAAATCGTGCTGTGCAAAAATTGCCATTTTACGAAGTTTTGGCTTAATTCTATAGTGATTACCTTCCTTTAAGAAATATTTCTTTAATCGCTCAGCTGACACGTCTTTAACAATATCATTTGGATACACACCCTTACCTGCATGAACTAATGCCGTACTATCAATATCGGTAGCAAATATTTTCACTATAATATGTTCCAGTTCACCTGTCAATTGTTCGGCAATAAGAATAGCTAGTGAATACACCTCTTCTCCTGTCGCGCAACCTGCTACCCAAATTTTGAGTTCTTCCTTTGGTTTAAGTTTTTTTAATATACCAGGTAGGATATTATGTCTTATATAATCAAAAGCTTCCTTGTCTCTAAAAAAAGACGTTACACTAATCAAAAAGTCTTTTGATAGTGCCTCGATTTCTTCCGGCGAGGACTTTAAAAATGCCAGGTATTTTGTCAGGCTGGTAAAATCGTGATAAGCTGCCCTCCTTTTGGTGCGCCTTAATATGGTAGAGGATTTATAATCTGAAAAATCAAGAGGAGACTGCTGTCTGATCAATTCAACTATAGCCTTAAGGCTTACCTCATCATTGTAACTCTCGGCTTGCAAAATTCCCTCGTGTTTTACGTAATCTTCTATTGCACCAGGCATTGCTGCGGGCTCCAATACAAAATCTACCATTCCCGTAGCAATGGCCTTGGATGGCATACTGGGAAAAGCAGAAGTTTCCGGATTTCGGGCCATTATCATTCCACCAGCATTTTTAATAGCAACAAGCCCTTCAGATCCATCGCTTCCTAAGCCAGAAAGAATAATACCGATTGCTTTTCTCCCACAATCTGCAGCTAAAGAATTAAAAAATATATTGATGGTCAGATGTGCCCCCTTTGCTTCCTCCTTATCTCTTAAATACAACCTGTTATTTTCAATGGTCATATATTTATCGTGCGGAATAAGGTAAACCTGATTACACTCGACGAGCTTACCGTCAGTAGCCTCTTCTACAACCAGCTTGCTATGTTTAGCAAGCACTTCAACCATTCTACTTTTAAAAGAAGCTGAAAGGTGTTGAACAATAATATAGGATACTCCATCTAAAGGCGTATGATCAAAGAAAGAATTGATTTCATCCAGGCCACCGGCGGACGCACCAATTGCAATAATATATTCAGGTTCATTCATAACCACATCAGGTTAAAAGACAATAATTTTTTCATGGTTCAAGGTGTTAATAAAGCTTATTCAAAAACTTAAGAGAAACAATGGACAGACAAAAGAAGAAAATGTTTCATAAAGATACAACCACTTAAAATTAGGGTTAATTTTTAAATTGGTTATGGGACAGGAGCTTTCTTGAACACGAGTAATTATTTTAGCCTGTATTTGCTTAGCCAGGCTGCAAGCGTAAACTGCCGCATGCTTTGCGGGATTAGAAAAATCAGTCAGTACCAATAGATTGTTCATTTCCTCTTCGTTGAAGTTATAAAGGTGACCAATAGAAATTACTATTTCCTTGCGCAGGAACATCATTTCTGATGACAATGATCATCAATGAAAAGAACAAATCAAGCTAGCTTTATTTATCTTAAAAAAACAAGAAATGGAAGCAAAACTAAGCATCAATAATCTTCAGGATCTACTCGACCTGAACACATCACAATTTTCAAGTGCAGAAATTGAATTGAAAAGAAAACTCCTCGAATGGGCGAATATAGCCAGCTCCATGCAACTAAAGATGATCTTAAAAAAATACATCAGTTTTACCAGTCAACACTTACAGAGAATGGACACTTTTCTTGAACAGGAAAAGATTCTTTCGGTTAACAGGACAAACATGATCATGCTTGCATTCATTAAGTCTATCGATGAAAAACTAGTAGCCTGCAATAATCCTGAAATTAAGGACGCTTGTGTACTTGCTGGAATCCAGTCAATCTGCCACTTTAAGATTAGCAGTTATGGAACAGCGGCAGCATTTGCCAAACTGTTAGGCCTTTTGGAATTCGCAAACGTCTTTTACGAATCTGAGGTAAACGAAAAACACATTGATGATGAGCTGACACAATTGGCCAGTTATGAAATCAATATCCATGCAATGACGCCCTTGAATCTGGCGCAATAAGTGTTTTCTACATAAAAATGCCTTTGGAGGTTTTCCAAAGGCATTTTTTATTTTTCCTTTCACTAACGGGTCCTTTTGGCCCCAAAATGTCTGAGCATCCCTGCTGGCGATTAAAAAGGATCTGTTAATTTGCTGATCCGAATCAATTTTTTATTGACAAATTCCTGTATACCAAGACTAGACAACTCTCTTCCGTATCCAGATCCCTTAGTTCCACCAAAAGGCAAATCAGGCTGAGTCCAGGTTGGATGATTGATAAATACCATACCTGTATCTATCTGTTCAGCTAAACGTTTCCCCCTTTCGATATCATTGGTAAAGATGCTTCCTCCCAATCCAAAAGGTGAATCATTGGCCAGCTCAATCGCCGCCTGCTCATTTTTCACCCTGTAAAAGGAAGCAACCGGCCCGAATAATTCTTCATGATACGCAGCCATTCCAGGTTTAATATCTCCTAAAATGGTAGCCTCAATAAATGCACCTTTACGATCAATTAATTTACCACCTAACAATATCTTCGCACCAGCTCTTACACTCCGCTGTACTTGTTCAACCAACTGAATGACGGCTCCCTCTGAGCTTAAAGGTCCTAGCTCGGTCGCCTCATCCATTGGGTCTCCAACTTTCAACCCACTCAGTTTAGCCTTGAACTTATCCAAAAATTCATCAGCAACAGCTTCCAACACGATAATTCGTTTTGAGGCTACACAGCACTGCCCTGTATTGTTCATCCGTCCAACAACAGCCCAATCAACAGCCTTATCCAAATCCGCATCTTCTAAAACAATAAAGGCATCGCTGCCACCAAGTTCAAGCACCGACTTCTTCAGAAACTTTCCGGCAGCAGTGGCGATACTTGCACCAGCAACCTCACTTCCTGTAAGGGAAACGCCTTTAATCCTTGGGTTTGCTACCACATCTTCTATGCGAGTCCCACTGACAAATAAATTGGTATACACACCTTTTGGTGCTCCAGCCTGCACAAACAATTCTTGAATTGCCAATGCACATTGAGGAACGTTGGAAGCATGTTTAACTAAAACGACGTTACCTGCCATAATGTTAGGTGCAGCAAAGCGGGCTACCTGATAAAAGGGAAAATTCCAAGGTTCAACCCCAAGAAGTACACCAATTGGAGTGCTCTTAATATAAGCTTCACCAAATTCAGTTTCCAACTTTTGGTCACTCAAAAATGCTTCCCCATTTGTAGCATAATAGTCTATAATATCGGCGCTAAGTGCGATCTCACCATAACTTTGAGCAATTAATTTACCCATCTCCAATGTGATCAATTTAGATAATTGGTCTTTCTGCTCACGCATCAATTTTGCGACACCGTGTAAGAGTTCCGCCCTTTGTACGTAACTGGTTTTGCGCCAGCTTTGGAAAGTTTCGTCAGCGATAGAAATTTCGTCTGCCACCAACTCTGGGGACATTTCCTGAAAACTTTTAATAAGCTCGTTACTAAAAGGATTAATGGTCTGTATAGCCATAATGTAGATTATTTATTTGAATTGTGTAACCATTACTATTGAGTAGCGTCTTTTTCCAGAACAGCTTTATTTCGCTGATACTCCTTAAGATCAATTGCGCCTCTGGCAAATCTTTTCTGTAAAATATCCAGTGGCCGCTCCTTTTTATTCCGTTGGCCAGGAATATCATAGGGTACAAGAAATATCCATACCAACATGATCAGCCAGATGAACCACCAAATGATGTCCATTCCAAAAAAAAGATTTGTATAAACCATGATTTTATTTAATTATTATTTTAAAATATCCCTGAACAAGCTTTTAATTTAATTCAGCCCGCAACACTTTTAGCTAATAAGATGTCCATCTGCTCGGCAACCCAATCGGATAGTAGATCTTCAGAATACCGACGAAGCATACTCACCTTTTTGAAAACAGACTGTCGTTCAGAGAAACTTTTACTTTCCCATATACTAAACTTCTCCTCAGACCGCAACATCTGTTCTTCATAATGAATTATTCCAATATTCTCGAATAAAGATTTTTGATTTTCAGTGAAGTATATCATATTCATTGTCATTTTAAATAGCAATTATTGTATTTGAGTTATCTCAATTAGATAATAAAGGTCTATTTAATCACCAACATTGGAAATGATGTTAATCATCTCCATATAAGATACTCGTCATCAGATCAACCCAACCTTACCAGAAAAAGCTTTACGTACTTAAAGCTGAACTAGTTCTAATGGATACTTTATTTCATTTTCCATTTCCAATTCTTGATTTCAGGAATGTCATCCAAGTTAAGATAACTGATGTCTTTGTATAATGAAAGTTCACCTGCCGGATCACTTAACAGCAATTTGACTGATCCATTTTTTTATCTACCAATTTCGAACCTGAGTTGATCTACAGTTGTTTGAATTCAAATCTCGGTATTGAGATGTTTCTCAGACATGATCAGCCACCAGTCAAATGGTGACGCCCATCATCGGCCATCAGATAATTAAAACAAAATGATCATCAGATTGTAGGTATAGAACAGATTAATTTAATCTGTAACCCCAATTTTATGGAAAATTCCGTTCTGCTTAAAGCGATTATCGATAATGCGATAGACGGTCTGATTACTATTGATGACCAGGGGATCATTGAGTCCATTAATCCCTCAGCCTGCAGACTTTTTAGCTATACTGAACAGGAAATTCTTGGAAAAAACATCTCTATATTGATGCCACAACCAGATCGGATGAACCATGATGGTTACCTCTTCCGCTATAAAAAAACTGGTCAGGCCAGTATTATTGGTGTCGGGAGAGAATTGACAGGCTTAAGAAAAAACGGGATTCAGTTTCCATTTCGTTTGGGTGTCAGTGAGGTTAAATACTCAGGAAGGATCATTTATGCAGGTTTTATTCATGACCTGAGCCGGGAAAAAGAAGCCGAATCAAAACTCCATGATTATGCAGCTTTACTGGAAGATCAGGTACAGGAGCGAACGCTTTCTCTTCGGGAAACTGTTGATGCCCAAGAACAAACCAAGGCAGAATTGAACCAGTCGCTTGAAAATTTACACAATACCGTTTTTACTTTAGAACAGACACAACGGGAACTGAACTTATCCCTGGCAAAAGAACAAGAATTAGGTAAGCTTAAAAGTCGGTTCGTTTCTATTGCATCACATGAATTCCGTACACCATTGAGTATGGTACAGCTTTCTGCCTCACTTATTGAACGTCATGCGCTTCCTTTTGACAACCCCAATATTAGTAAACATGTAGATAAAATAAAAGATGCTGTACTGAATGTTACTGCCATCTTAAACGATTTTCTTTCCCTTGAAAAATTAGATTCCGGAAAGGTACAGACTAAATTCAACCATTTTAATCTAGCCGAATTCGCCGCAGAAATTACTGAAGAAATGCAGATCGCTTTAAAGGGAAGACAAAAAATAGTCTTTGTGCACAGAGGCACGGAATCAATGATCACACTAGATCAGACCTTGTTAAAAAACTGTATCGTTATACTTATTGACAACGCTATAAAATATTCCGGTGAAGAAAGCTCCATTCAATTCTACACCAAAATCAATGAAAACAACTGCACCATCAGAATCTGCGACAATGGCATAGGGATACCTATTGATGACCAGAAACATCTTTGTGAACCATTTTTTCGGGCCCATAACACAGGAAAGATCTCCGGTAATGGACTTGGATTAAGTATACTTTCCAGGTATACCGATCTGATGAATGGTAAAGTAGATTTCAAAAGCAGAATTAACCGGGGTACACTTTTCACCCTCACATTTCCACAATCATGAACGAAAAAATATTGATCATTGAAGATCACGACGCCATAAGGGGGAACATAGTTGAGATCCTTGAAATGGCCAAATACAATGTTTTTGAAGCTGACAATGGCAAGATGGGTTTAGAAATGGCTTTAAAACATATTCCCGATATAATCCTTTGCGATATCATGATGCCTGAACTTGATGGATATGGGGTTTTGTATATGCTCAATAAATACTCAGAGACTTCGGCAATTCCTTTCATTTTCCTGACTGCCAAAGCTGATCACCATGATCTTCGTAAGGGAATGGAGATGGGTGCTGACGATTATCTAACTAAGCCTTTTGATGATATTGAACTGCTTAATGCCATTGAGGTCAGGCTAAGAAAAAAAGCCCATCTGCAACTCCAAAATAAAAATACAGCTGATGAATTCAAAGTACTGGTTGCCAAAACTGATGGTCTGGCAGAATTTTCAAAGATCATAGCAGGCCATAAAGGCCGCGAATTCAGAAAAAACCAGGTTGTTTATTATGAAGGAGATCATGGCAAAGGTCTGTATCTGATCATCCAGGGTAAGATCAAAACCATTAAACTTTCGCTGGATGGCCGTGAATTGATGACAGGCATGTATACAACTGGGGGATACCTTGGCATCAATACCATTTTAGGAAAAAGCAATTATACTGATACTGCTACCGCAATAGAGGATAGTACACTCTGTCTGATCCCTGTTGAAGAACTTGAAAAAGTCATCAATCTTTATCCTGAAGTAGCGAGAAAATTCATTCATCTTTTATCCAATGATAACCGGGAAAAAGAAGAACAGCTCCTCCAACTAGCTTACGATTCAGTAAGAAAAAAAATGGCCGGAGCCATTCTTCGCCTGTACCATCAGCAGATTATAAAAAGTGATTTCTTAAGCATTACCCGGGAAGACTTAGCTGCAATGGCCTGTATGGCTACTGAAACGGTAAGCAGGACCTTGTCAGATTTCCGAAACGAAAAATTAATTGAACGTGAAGGAATAACCATTATGGTACTGGATGTGGAAAGGCTTACGAAAATGAAGAACTAATTAAGCCATCACTCCCCCATCCAGAATAATTTGTGTGCCGTTACAATAACTGGAGTCATCACAAGCCAGGTAAATAAAAGCTTTAGCCACTTCTTCAGGTGTACAAAGACGTTTAGATGGGGTTCCATCAATCCATGCCTGATGGGTGGCATCAGGAACTTCAGCCAATAAAGGAGTTTCCACATAATAGGGACATAGTGCATTTGCCCTGATGTGCTGTGCAGCATATTGAACCGCTATATTTTTGGTAATGCCTAATACACCATGTTTGGCTGCTGTATAAGGTACCAGACCATGTTCTGCTTTCAATCCACCAAGAGAAGACATATTTACAATTACCCCCCCGCCCTGTTTCAAAAACTGTTGCAGTTCATACTTGACACAATAAAACTGGCCAGTTAAATTTACAGCGATCACCCTCTCCCAAGTGGCCTCTGGCATATCATGTATCCCCGAATAAGTACCGCCTATACCTGCATTGTTAAAAGCTACATCTAATCTACCGAATTCTGCTACAGCCGTAAGAATTGCCAATTTAACGCTCTCCACATCTGACACATCAATTGGGACAAACATACTTCTGGCTCCAAGTGCCTTTATTTCAGTAAGCGTTTCCATGTGGTCCTTACTTTCAAGGTCGGCCACGACAACAATCGCACCTTCCCTAGCAGCTTCAAGTGCAGCAGCTTTTCCTATACCTGAATTTCCACCGGTAATGAATACCACCTTTTTTTCTAATTTTCTCATAATTTCCAATAAACGGGAGCATTAGCTCCCGTTCTATATTTAATCAACTAATAAATAATCGTATTCAATTTCAATCTCATTATCCACATACCAGACACCTGGCGCATTCCAAGCCATTCGTTGGGCCTCATCTTTTTGATAAATTGAATTCACAGTTCCTGTCAATGTCACACGACTACCAGAAACTTTAACTTGTATATCCTGGTTATTGACCGACCAGTTCCTGTCAATTGCATCTTCAATTTCCTTTTTCTCCACTGCATCATGAATATCTGACTCGATTGTAATGCTATTGGTCACCCCCTTCACCCCTAACAGGTTCTTGATCGCATTTTTAGCAGCATCCTTTTGATAATTCCAATTAATAGTTCCTGTAAGAGTTACCCAACCATCTTCAACTTTAACTGTAATTTTTTCTCCGGGGATCTTCCAGTTCCATTTGAAAGCATTCAAAACCTCTTTGGCAATTTCCTCATCTTCTTTGTGGATAGAACCAAGATATTTCACCTCTATTCTCTCGACAACGGCTTTTACTCCAGCTACTTTTTTTGCTGCATCCTCTGCTTCGGATTTCTTAGCATAACTATCCACTATTCCTGTTAAGGTGACCACACCATCATTAGCTGTTACACCAATTTCAGCTGCATGTAATAATGGTTCCCATTTGATTGCGTCCTGAACATTTTTTTGCAATGTTTCGTTATTTTTCATGATCCATGATTTTCATGTGAAATATTTCACACCTCAAAGGTTGCCTTATTTCATTCCAACATCCTTATACATTTATGGATAACAGTTGCACAATTCACATAAAAGGGAACTTTATGCATCATCAGTAATCATGATGACCATCATGATAATCGTGACGGTTATCATTTTGAACACGCGGTTAAATCCCGAGTTTTGTTAAAACAGCTTTGGTTGCCTATTGAGACTCAAACTAACTCCCATAACATAATCACAATGGTTTTACATATTAAACACATGGTCAGTAACCGATGCAGAATGGCCGTAAAAATAGAATTGGATAAGGTTGGTTTAAGCTATAGATCCATAGACCTGGGTGAAGTCCAGACCAAAGAGAATCCGACTCAGCGGCAGTTCGAATTGTTAAGGTGTGCCTTGCTCGAATCAGGTTTCGAATTGATATCCGATAAGAAAGAAATGTTAATAGAAAAAATTAAAAACACAATTATTGACATGGTTCATTATAATGATGAAATGCCAAAAATCAAAAACTCTAATTACATCAGCGAGCAAATTCATTACGATTATACTTACCTGGCCAACGTATTTTCACGGCAAACAGGACTAACTATTGAGCATTACATCATCAAGCATAAAATTGAGAGGGTAAAAGAACTTATCCTTTATAAGGAGCTTAATCTTACCGAAATCTCCCACCTATTGAATTACAGTAGTGTTGCCCACCTCTGCAGACAGTTTAAAAAAGTAACAGGGCTTACAGTCTCCTATTTTAAAAATGCCCAAACCGGCCATCGCACTGCACTTGAGAATATCTAAATAAAATGAATTTTATTTCAAAACAAGGTTTAGACAGATTTTACACGGTAAGACTTAAAAATCTCCTTTAGATGAATGCTTATTTCCCATTCCTTAAAAAGTACCTGACGGCTTTCCTAATGGCTCCACTACTGGTATTTATAGATGTTATGGGAGAAATCGTTCAACCTGTGCTCATGTCTCGCATCGTTGATCAGGGTGTACAGGAGAAAAATCTGCACTATATCATAATTACAGGAATAACAATGTTAGTCCTTTCTATTGTTGCAATCATTGGAAATGTGGGTAATATTTATTATTCCTCAAAAGCATCTGTTGGGTTTGCCGCTGAATTAAGACAAGGGTTATTTCGAAAAATCCAAACCTTTTCTTTTTTAAATATTGACAAATTCAGTTCTGCATCTCTGGTTACCAGAATGACTAATGATATAAATATTATCCAGAACGTAGTCATGATGTCGCTAAGATTACTCATCCGTGCTCCGCTCATGCTTGTATTTGGAGTTTTTATGGCAGCAAGAATCAATTCCAGTCTTGCCTTTATTATTGCAGTCGCCATTCCTGTATTGGGCATAAGTATCTTCTTTATCCTGCGGAAAAGCTTTCCTTATTTTCTTAGGATGCAGCAAAAACTGGATCATGTAAATGGGGCTATACAAGAGGACTTGACGAATATTCGTGTGGTCAAATCTTTTGTACGTGAATCTTTCGAAGAAAAAAAATTCTCGATATCTAACAATAGTTTAAGAGATGCCGCCATTAAGGCTTCATCAATAGTAGTAATGGTAACCCCAGTGATGATGCTGGTGATGAATATATCCATTGTTGCAGTAGTGTGGTTTGGAGGAAAAAAAATCATATCCGGGACAATGCATATCGGACAGCTGATGTCTTTCATTACTTATATTACCCAGATCCTGATGTCATTGACCATGCTTTCTATGACCATCATGGCCTTTTCAAGAGCTGGAGCATCTTCTAAGCGTGTTCTGGAAGTATTGAATGCAGATGTTGATATAGTGGATACACCTTCGGCTCTGGAAAGAAACATTAAGATAAAAGCAGGAAAGGTAGAATTTAGGAATGTAGCTTTCAAATACCATAAAGAAGCAAAAAGATATGTATTGAATAGCATTAATTTTATTGCTCATCCCGGTGAACAAGTTGCTATTATTGGCGCGACCGGATCAGCTAAAAGTACCCTTGTGCAACTTATACCCCGGTTGTATGAGGTGGGTAAAGGAAAAATATTGATTGATGATCTCGAGCTGAAGGACTATTCTCTAAAAAATTTACGAAATAGCATCGGCATGGTTTTACAGAAAAACCAACTATTCTCAGGGACAATCAAAGATAATTTGAGATGGGGAAATCCAGGGGCAACTCAGGAAGAAATCATTCTGGCCTGTCAGGAAGCCCAGGCACACGATTTCATCATGTCCTTCCCAAAACAATACGAAACTGAACTAGGACAAGGAGGTGTCAATCTTTCCGGTGGACAAAAACAACGAATCTGCATCGCAATGGCCCTGGTTAAACATCCCCTAATACTAATCCTTGACGACAGTACAAGCGCTGTAGATTCTACCACAGAAGCTAAAATCCAGGATGAGTTTAAACTGCATCTTAAGGAGGTTACTATATTTATTATTGCCCAAAGAATCAGTTCGGTTCAGTTGGCCGATAAAATCATTGTTTTGGATAGCGGAAAAATTGTTGGAATGGGCGCTCATAATGAACTCATGAAAACAAACGAAACCTATCAGGAAATATACCATTCTCAACAGCAAAAGGAAGGAACTGTAAAATGAGTAAAAGTGTCAATCTTCTACCTTCCGGACTGCCTGGACACCACAGATCCGTATCATTGGAGAAAGCCAAAAAACCAGGTATGGTCATCACCAGAATATGGCAGTACTTTGGCAAACAAAAGATCCTGTTTTTGCTGGTAATTCTTTTTCTACTCCTGAACACAGCTGCATCCTTATATGGATCTTACCTTTTGAGACCCATCATTAACAACTATATTATTCCAGGCCGCGTTCAAGGGTTATTACAAATGGTTGTCTTGCTAATGGCTATTTATCTCCTTGGTGTAATAGCAGCTTTCTTCCAAAGCCGTTTGATGATATATGTTGCGCAAAAGACAGTAAATATAATCCGCGCTGATATGTTTTGTAAAATGCAGACCCTTCCAATCCGGTTTTATGATACCCATAACCATGGAGAGCTTATGAGCCGTTTTACAAATGATCTGGACAATGTGAGTGACGCCTTGAACGATAGTGTAACACAGATTATTTCAAGTCTCATTACTGTAGCTGGCACATTTGTCCTTATGCTATACATTAGCCCGATGTTGTCTCTGGTCACTACAGTTGTCGTATTCGCAATGTTTTGGCTCGCAAAACTGATTATTCAGAAAAGCAATACTTATTTTACCGGGCAGCAGGCAGCTCTTGGTATTTTAAATGGCTATATAGAAGAAATAATTACAGGCGAAAAAACCGTTAAAGTATACTGTCATGAAGAGGAAGCTACAGATGATTTTGAAAAACTAAACAAAGGTCTGCTTAAAAAAGCCACCAAAGCACAGTTTTATTCAGGGATTATGATGCCTATCATGCAAAATTTAAACACTATAAATTTTGCATTAACAGCTGCTGCCGGAGGAATCATGTCTATTGTGACTGGACTGGATATTGGCGGACTTGCTGCTTTTCTGCAATATTCCAAACAATTTTCCCGCCCTTTAAATCAAATATCCGGCGAGTTCAGCAGTTTTCAAACTGCAATGGCAAGTGCAGAACGAATTTTTGAGGTCATGGACCAGCTGCCAGAAAAAGCAGATGAGAAGCAAGCCGTGGAACTCGCTAACATTAAAGGAGAAATCCATTTTAATCAGGTGACATTTAGTTATAATCCAGGAAAAACAATTCTTAAGAATATATCTTTAAAAGCATTACCTGGGCAAAAAATTGCCTTCGTAGGTTCAACAGGTGCAGGAAAAAGCACAATCATCAATCTACTTCCCCGCTTCTATGATATCCAGTCTGGCGATATTTCCATTGATGGTACCGATATTAGGATGATCAAAAGGAAAAATCTGAGACAATCACTTGCTATGGTTCTTCAAGACACACATTTATTCCATGGAACGGTGATGGAAAATATCCGCTATGGGTCACTAAAAGCAACAGACCAACAAGTCATTGCAGCAGCAAAACTCGTTAGCGCAGATTCCTTCATTAAAAGATTACCTAAAGGTTATTTAACCATCCTTGAAGATGATGGTAATAACCTAAGTCAGGGTCAGCGGCAACTCTTAAACATTGCCAGAGCCGCCGTTGCAGATCCGCGAATCCTCATCCTGGATGAAGCAACCAGTTCTATAGATACCAGAACCGAGATCCATATTCAAATTGGAATCGACCGCTTAATGGAGGGGAGAACAAGTTTTGTAGTTGCCCATCGTTTATCCACCATTATAAATGCCGACAAAATCATTGTTCTTGAGCAGGGCGAAATCATTGAACAGGGTAGTCATGCCGAATTATTAAAACAAAAAGGAAGGTATTTTGAACTCTATACCAGTCAATTCGATTAAAAATAGCTAACATGGACAAACAAAATCCTCAAGATAGTCATCAAACAGAATGTTTCTGGAGTTTGAGCAGTACTGAAGCATTTGCAAGTTTAGCTGCTGACCAAAAAGGTTTGACTTCTAAACAGGCAGTAAGCCGGATCAAACAATATGGGCACAATACCTTAAAATCAGGGAATAAGGCTCCAATGTTGTTACTGCTGCTTTCACAATTTAAAAGCCCAATTACCATCATGCTTATCATCGCTGCACTCCTATCTGCCAGTCTCGGGGATATAGCCGATACGGTAATTATACTGCTGATCGTCATGATTAGCAGTTCACTTGGTTTTTGGCAGGAAAGAGGAGCAGCTAATGCGGTTTCTGAACTTCTAAAATTGGTTCAGCTACATTGCACAGTACTAAGAGAAGGTGAGAAAAAGGAAATTTCAATAGAAGAGATCGTTCCAGGCGATATCATTTATCTATCGGCCGGCGATATCATTCCCGGTGACAGTTTGCTTTTAGAAGCGCAGGAATTGTTTATTGATGAAGCTGCGTTTACAGGTGAAACTTATCCGGTAGAAAAGTTTCCGGGTGTATTACAGCCAGACATACCATTGGCCAAACGATCCAACTCTCTTTTTATGGGTTCTAATGTGATTAGCGGAAAAGCGATTGGCTTAATCATGAAAACAGGCTCCCAAACGGAATTTGGTAAGATATCAACTAGTCTACAGCAAAAGGCACCCGAAACGAATTTTGAAAGAGGTATCAGGAAATTTGGTTATATGCTAATGGAAATCACCCTTATATTGGTCATCATTATTTTTGCAGTTAACGTTTTCTTGCATAAACCGGTGCTGGATTCATTCTTGTTTTCTCTTGCACTTGCCGTAGGATTAACACCTCAATTATTACCGGCCATTATAAGTGTGAATCTATCAACGGGAGCCAGACGCATGGCCAAACACCAGGTTATTGTGAAACGTCTCTCCTCTATCGAGAATTTTGGCAGTATGGATATCCTATGCTCTGATAAAACCGGCACCATTACCGAAGGTAAAGTAACCTTAAAAGATTCCCTAAGTATTGATGGTAAACACAGCGAAAAGGTCTTGCAATATGCCTGGCTCAACGCATCAATGCAGCAAGGTTTTAACAATCCTATTGATAAGGCTATTTGTTTAGCTTATCCAAAGCCGGAGTCATCAACTGATCCGTATCATGTTCAAGCTGAAATCCCTTATGACTTTATCCGTAAGCGGTTAACCGTACAGGTTAAAAATAAAAAGGACAACCTGGTGATCACTAAAGGTGCACTAATGGTCATTTTAAACATTTGTAATCAAACAGAAACCGCAGACGGCAGCCTGGTTCCTTTAGATCAAAATCGTGCAAAAATCCTGGATCAATATCAGCAGTTGAGTGATGCAGGTTTTCGAACGCTTGGCGTGGCTTATAAAGCAGGTAGTGCTGAAAAAAACTTTACCAGGGATCAGGAACAGCAAATGATCTTTTTGGGTTTCATTACTTTATTTGATCCACCACGGGCTGGGATGTCTGCTACGCTTACTAAACTGAAAAATCTTGGTGTACAGTTAAAAATCATCACTGGTGACAATGCCCTGGTAGCAAAAAGCCTTGCACAGCAAATCGGGATCGCCGCACCCAAAATATTAACTGGTTCTACTTTAAGAGAGATGAGCAATGCGGCCTTAAAACATCAGGCTCCTCATACTGATATTTTTGCAGAAGTGGAACCCAATCAAAAAGAACGCATCATTACCATACTAAAAAAGGCTGGGCACGTTGTAGGCTTTATGGGTGATGGGATCAATGATGCTCCAGCATTACATACTGCCGATGTAGGCATATCTGTAGATTCAGCCGTTGATGTAGCTAAAGAAGCTGCAGATATTGTACTGCTCAGCCAGGACCTTAATGTGCTGAGTGAGGGAATTGTTGAAGGACGAAAAACTTTCACCAATACAATGAAATATATATTTATGGCAACCAGTGCCAATTTTGGAAATATGTTCAGCATGGCCGGTGCATCTTTATTTCTTCCTTTTTTGCCTTTACTACCCAAACAAATTCTACTGACCAATCTCCTCACAGATTTCCCGGAGATGGCCATAGCAACAGACAGGGTGGATGATGTAAATATTCAGGAACCCCAGCATTGGGACCTCAGGTTCGTTCAATATTTCATGATTACCTTCGGGCTGTTAAGTTCAGTATTTGATTACTTAACTTTTGGTCTTTTAATACTGGTCATGCACGCAAACGAAAAGGTATTTCAAACTGGCTGGTTCACAGAATCTGTGATCTCAGCAATCCTGATCGTATTAGTCGTACGCACCCGGCTTTCCTTCCTGAAAAGTCTGCCTGGTAATTACCTGTCTATCGCAACTATGGTTGTTTTACTTATCGTTCTGGTTATACCGATTACACCTGTAGCCACATGGTTTGGTTTTATCAGACTACCCCTATTCTTTTATGGCTGGATGATTGTTATCATTACCGCTTACCTGCTAACTGCCGAAGCGGCCAAAAGATGGTTCTACAAGAAAATAAAAAAACGACTCACCAGTTCTAAATAACTTTAACTTTTACATAGAAGAAGGTACTGAGTGAACTCGGATTTACTATTACCCGGCTTTTATCTTGATAAAAGCTATTAATTGCTCTTCTAGCAAAGTGGCATTAAATTCATAACTCGCTGCATTGTCAGATATAGTGATCTCCTGATCCGATACTGTAATTGTGAGCGCGGTACCTGTAATAACTTCAGGAAACAGCACATTGATCTCATGATACACATGAGTAAAATCTATGTTCAACATAGAGTCCAGTTTAGCATTAATATAATCTGGAAATTCTTTTTTCAGAAGGTCGAAAAGTACTTCAGCGCTTAAAGGATGTATATTTTTAATGATTGTCATAATATTTTATTAAATGAAATGTTGATTCAACATAATTGAACGATTGCCCGTGACCTTGGAATCTGTCAAATGTAGGATATGAAAATTAGCTGGGGATGACCAACATCATCCATTCTACTGATTCACATCAAGTTGACTTATTATTTCTTACTGATCTTTATATCAGAATTAAAATGTAAACGATATGGAAGAGTTAGTAAAAGCAAAAAAAACCGACAAAGTGTCCTCAATGATCGAGAACTTCTGGAACACAGATGTTTTTGATAACCCAGATGAACCTGAGCATGCAGTAAACATCAGGGATACAGAAGGTAAGTTCAAACTGGAAGTTGCCGCCCCCGGATTCAAAAAGGGAGATTTTAAAATTACGACCGATAATGGAATATTGACAATTACTGCAGAGTCTAGTAAGGAAGTAGATAAAAATGAAGATAATTATTCCCGAAAAGAATTCTCACGTTCTTCCTTCACTGGTTCGTTCCACCTTCCTCAAAATGTAGCACAAGATCATATTTCTGCCACTTATCGCAAGGGATTGCTTTGTATAGATCTTAAAAAGAATGGTTCAATTGAACCTGAGAAGAGAGAAGTGAAAGTACGCAAATAAAAAAGTGGTAATTTAAATAACCGACTTTAAACAAAACAACAAGCTATCTAACAATTAAATAAACATGAAAACAAACGAAGATTTGCAAAGAGATGTTCAAAATGCTATCAAATGGGAACCATTATTGAACGCAGCAGAAATTGGCGTAACCGCAATAGATGGTGTCATAACTTTGAGTGGAACTGTAAACAGTTACGCCAAGAAAAAGGAAGCGGAAAATGCCGCTAAAAATGTAGCGGGTGTAAAAATTGTTGCAGAAACCATCAAAATTCATTTTGGAGGTACAAGCAAACAAAATGATACGGAAATTGCGCGAGAAATATTGAATGCATGGAAGTGGAATTGGGAGGTTCCCGATGACAAAATAAAAGTAAAAGTGGAGGATGGATTAGTTACGCTTGAAGGTGAAGTCCGCTGGAATTACCAAAAAGAAGCAGCACAAAAATCTGTATCAACACTTTTGGGTGTTTTAGGCGTGATTAATAATATCGCTATCCATTCTCAAACAACCGACCAAGTAGAAAAAGGTGCCATTGAACGTGCACTTAACAGGAGCTGGTCTATTGATGCAGAAGACATTGGTGTAAACGTGAAGGGTAATAACGTAACCTTGACCGGATCTGTAAATTCCATCTATAAACGAGATGAAGCAGGGCGAATCGCCTGGAATGCTCCTGGTGTTTCTAAGGTAAAGAATGATATACTTGTTGAATTCGAATAATGAATTGATCTATTTAAAGGATTGTTCCGTTATATAGCAGTCCTTTAACAGATCATCTGAAGTAAAGGATAACATGGACCTTGAAGAACGAAATACTTGCATGAAAGTAACGTTTTACGTCAATTTTTTTTGCAAAAGACTTACAAGCCTCCATTTTTTGCTATCCATTAAATCTGGGCAAGGCATTATCATTCCGGCTCATCTTTCTAGTTTCATCAAACCTAACGGCCGTTTCCAAATGATTCAATCTATCATCAAAAGTGGTTATGATTAATCAAAATTATCCTGTGAAGAAAGAAACTCACATAAATATACTATTTCTTGATATTGGGGGTGTTTTACTCAGCGATGGATGGGACCGTAATTCACGCAGAGCAGGCGCTAAAAAATTCCACCTAGATCATAATGACATGGAAGAACGGCACCATCTTAATTTTGAAACATATGAATTGGGAAAAATGAGCCTGGATGAATACTTAGACAGGGTTGTGTTCTATAAGAAACGAAATTTTAACCCGGATGAATTTAAAACATTTATGTTCAGACAATCGCAACCTCTGCCGCAGATGATAGCACTCATTACTTCTTTAAAAAAGGATTATGGTTTAAAAATTGCCGTCATCAGCAATGAAGGCCGCGAACTTAATGAATACAGGATAAAGAAATTTAAGCTTAATGAATTTATTGACTTTTTCATCTCTTCTTCCTTTGTGAATTTAAGAAAACCGGATGCCACCATTTTCAGGCTGGCATTAGACATTGCTCAGGTAACACCGGGAGAAAGCATTTATATTGATAACCAGCCCTTATTTGTCAGTATAGCTGAACGATTTGGTATAAAGGGCATTTCCCATACCAGCCTCCAATCAACCAGAGATCAATTAAATGAGTTTGGATTAAATTTAATCCCTGCGTCTCATGAATAATACATCAAAAAAATGCATACTGACGATAAACGGAGGTTCATCCAGTATTAAATATGCTTTGTATGAAATGGAAGGTTCGCTTAATCAATTGCTGGTCGGTGAAATGGAAAATATCGGAAGCAGTAGTGCAAACCTTAACTTTATCAATTGTGGTGGAGAACAACAGTGCCTAATCGACATCAAAGTAGCGAACCACGGTGAAGCTGCGGACTGGCTTGTTAACTGGCTTGCAAAGGAGACTGAATTTGTCCAGATAATAGTAATAGGACATCGGATAGTCCAGGGGATGAATCATGCATCACCTGAATTCATTACCGCGAAATTAATAAAGGAATTAAAAGAGATCAGCGCCTATGATCCAGAGCACCTTCCAGCAGAGATCAAATTAGTGGAAGCATTTAAAAAGCACTTCCCGCAGCTAGATCAGGTGGCTTGTTTCGACACATCTTTCCATTCAGCAATGCCCAGTATTGCAAAACTATTGCCCATCGCACGTAAATATCAGGCTAAAGGAATCAAGCGATATGGTTTTCATGGCCTTTCCTATTCTTATCTCATGGAAGAATTTGAACAGATTGCAGGTACTGAAGCATCAAAGGGTAAAATTATCATGGCACATTTGGGCAGCGGAGCAAGCCTTGCTGCAGTAAAAGATGGGAAAAGCATGGATACCAGTATGGGGTTTACGCCAGCATCCGGCTTAACGATGAGTACCCGCACAGGCGATCTTGATCCTGGCGTTGCCTGGTATTTAATGAAATCGGAAAAGCTTACTCCTGAAAAATTTAACCAACTGGTTAATCATGAGTCGGGTCTATTAGGTATTTCAGAAACTACAGCCGATATGCAGGAACTGCTAAACATGCAACAGCACGATCATCGGGCCGCAGAAGCTGTTGAGCTTTTTTGCTACCAAACGATCAAATGGATTGGCGCTTTTGCCGCTGTACTTGGTGGTTTGGATACACTAATATTCTCTGGTGGTATAGGAGAGCATTCCCCTGAGATTCGCGAAAGGATCTGCAAAGGGCTTCAATTTTTAGGGATTGAACTAGATGAAACTAAAAATATCAATAATGAAACATTCATTTCAATGGGTACCGATAAGGCATCTGTTTGGGTGATCAAGACTAACGAAGAATTAATGATTGCGAGATCAGTATATAAACTTTTGAGTTATAACATTAAAAATTAATATTTATGGAAACATCGGCAAAGAACGGCTTGCTGATTAAGAACAGAACTTCATTTGAAAATTCCAGGAAAATCACCACGGTCGTTTTTGATAAAACCGGAACGCTTACTATCGGAAAATTTGAAGTATCAAAGGTAATTTCCTTAAATAAGGAGCTGAAAGAAGCCGATATTATCCGGCTATCCTTGGCATTAGAAGAAAAATCAGAACATCCTATTGCGACCAGTATTCTAAAAAAGCAAGCGATCTAAAGATAAGTGCGCCTTCAGTCAAAGATTTTAAAGCCATTACCGGCCAGGGTGCAGAAGCTATAGTTGAGAATAAGAGCGTATTAGTGGTTGGCCCAGCTTATTTAAAGGAAAAAAGCATGAATGTGCCTGAAGGATTTAAATCTAACAACACGGAAACTGTAGTTTTTGTCATAATTGATCATGAACTTGCCGGATACATCGCTCTATCAGATAAAATACGCCCAGAATCAGTTAGTGCGATAAAAAAACTTAAAGACAACAACATTAAATCCATACTACTTACCGGTGACAATAGTAAAGTAGCTGAGAGCGTAAGCAAAACTTTAGGAATGGATAGTTTTATTGCTAGTGTTCTGCCTCACCAAAAACTGGACAAGATAAAGGAACTACAAGCTGCAGGCGAATTTGTCGCCATGACCGGCGATGGTATCAACGACGCACCAGCATTGGCGCAAGCGGACGTGGGTATTGCGGTCGGTTCTGGTAGTGATATTGCTGCCGAAACAGCTGGCATTATATTGGTAAACAGTAACCCGAATGATATTGCAAACCTAATTCTGTTCGGCAAAGCAATTTATCGTAAGATGATACAAAACTTAGTTTGGGCAACCGGATATAACGTCATCGCCCTACCGCTTGCCGCGGGAGTACTTTATAACCAAGGGGGTAGTACTGAGCCCACCCATTGGTGCCATTTTAATGACTATTAGTATTGTGGTAGTGGCTATCAATGCCAGTTTACTTAAAGTCGAATCACGAACTTAAATCCTTTCTGTCATTGTTTTTAAAGTTTAGCTAATTCATATATAAAATTTAAAATTATGTTTTACACTCGTTAGAATTGAGGTTATTGCGATAACGTGTTTTATAATTGCATCAAATGTTTCTTCGGCAATCAGAATTGTTAATTTGACAGCTGATGATCCTTCGAATAATAATTTTAGTTTCCTCAGGGCCACCTACCTGAATACAGTCCGCACCAGTAGTTTTGACCGGATGATCGTTTCCTCCTTCAAATAGAGCATCGCCGATAAAAAGCATATCCGCAATATCGATCTTAAGCACTACTTCTAATTTATGTATTCCATAAGCTTTATCTATGCCCGACTGGGTAACATCTATAGAGGTTGCACCCCCCAGGTTGATCGCAAACTCCGGTATTAATTTTTCAAGCAGGGCCTTTATTTTTCTTCTTTTTTCAAAATCAGGATCCCATGCCTTTTTAGCAATAAGAGGTGCCTGTTGTCCTAAGGCAGAAAAAGTGATCTGGCTGTCCCGGTCTTCAATTTGATCGCCCCATGTTTTTCCTGATTTAAAACCAGAACGTTCAACTACATTTTTCAATGAAGTTTCTATTTTCTGCTTTTGTGCATCAGTAAAATTTTCGGCATAAAGCATCTTCCACTTACTTTTTTCATAACTGTAAAACTTAGTACCACAGGTCGGTAAAATTGACAATTTACAAAGATCGCTTCCTGCTGGCAGGTGAGCAATCACCTGTTTTTCAAATTGCGTCCAGGCACCACCAGATATGATCGCAACCAGGGTTGTTTTCAACAAGTCATGAACTAACTTTGCCATTTCATTATCGATAGCTGCTTTACTTTCAGCTAGTGTTCCGTCCAAATCAAATACAATTATTTTTTTCATTGAGATTTATTTAGTGCACATCTTTAGCAGGTATTGCTATTGGTTAACAGGCATAATGAAGAGATGGCAAAGGTACTGTATCAGTCATGATCAACGGAAATAAACTATAATATGGAAGTTGAAGAACACTATACCAATAAAGGTGTATGGTGGATCGAATATTAACCAGATATGAGACTGAATTATTTATAATTAGAGCGCATAACTAGTTTCTCTATATTCTTCACCCATATTTTACGACCTTCTGTCTCAATTATATCTTCAGATTTAAGTTCTTTTAATAATCTAATCACATTTTCCTTTGCGATTCCTGCGATGTTTGCTAAATCACTTCTAGAAATATCAATTATAATTTCTTGTCCTTCTACAGTCTCAATTTTAAATTTTTCACGTATAACAATCAAGGCAATTGCTAACCTTTCCACAGCACTTCTCTGAGCAAAAACTGATATATTATTTGCAAGTACGGAATATTCATGACTCAAGGTTTTCAATAACCGATTAGCTAATAAAGGGGAATTACCTAATACCATTAAAAAATCATCCTTAGGAATAAAGCTAATCACACTTGATTCAAGTGCAGCAGCAAAGTCTGGGTAACGTTCTTCGGATAAAATGGCATGATAGCCAATCAACTCCCCCTTATTTGCGACATAAATAATTTGCTCTTTACCAGTTTGATCAACTTTATATTTTTTGACCATCCCATGGTGTATATAGAATATACCAGACGGGACAACTCCCTCCCGAAAAATTATTTCCCCCTTTTGATATTTCTGTTCCCCCTGTCTTCCAATCAAAATATTATACTCTTCATCCGAAAGGATACTCAAAATAGATTGAGTAGTAAAATTCCATTTATCAATCGGAAAAATTCCTGATAAGCTCATTTAGTAAAGATACGATTAATTAAAGCTGAATAGGAGATTATGCTTTAGGATCAAATTTTACCCCAGGAGTTAACCAATATAATAGTACAACCCTGGAGTATCTGAAATTGAAGGGACCAAGAATAATTATCGAACCCATAAGAACTCCAATGTATAACCAGAAGGATGAACTATCACCTGTCACTAAAAAAGTCAATAGGCATATTAAAAGCATCTCCATTACATTCATCCCATAACTAATGAACATTGCCGCATAGAAATAACCGGGTTCACGTTCAAACCTGTAATTACAATGTGAACAATAATCATTCATATGTTGAATATGCAATCCGTACGTATTATTTGAAAACATATTTCCCACTCTGCATCTTGGACATTTCGCATGTCTTAATGCGTATAATTTTAATTTACACATAATAATTTATTGCTTAATAAAGCATGACATTTGCTATTCAAAAATTGGAAGTGGGTCCAGGACTTCTTTCACTCTACGTCATCTCTCCTTCTTATACCGCACATATACCGAAAACTATCATGTTTTCGACATGCTAACCAAAAACCCGGGGAATACTCCCACCTCCAAAACATTGAGACTACTTAAACCACTTCTTTATTTACATTTTGATTATTTCTCCAGAAAAATCCACGTAATTGCGCAAGTATATGAGTGCATATCTAAAGCAACTAAATTGTGTACTGTTTAGATTTAGTGGTGATAGATTCTCTATTTTCTTCTTTAATTCATCAACGTAGTCGCGAACAACATATTTTTTATCCTTAAGGCAATTAACTGAACTAATTATGATTGTCTCCACCTGCGAATAATCCTGCGCTTCGCTTATCTGATCAAATATTGATGATATGTAATTTTCCAAAATCATTTTAACATTACTATTTTATTAGACATATCTTATTTTCTAATCCACATTTTAAGAGGCTTTCTTTCATCCTGGTCAACAATTTTATACCCTGTAGGAATTTCATGATCATATCCATGATAAGTAACCAGGCGAGTTCCGACTGGCTTATTATCTAAGGCCCTGAATAAATAATTAGAGTAATAAGTATAAAGGCCTGGAGAGTAATCAACAGATTCATCAATACGGGCTACATTAATTAAGTTCTCCGCAAAAGAGTTGTAGAAATATATACTATCGTATATATCAAGATTCAATTGAGTGAAATTACAATTGATAAACTGCACATTATTCACCCCGCTTCTTTGCTGTGCTTGTAAAGCAACATTGTGCAGATCTTCTCTTTGTTCCACCCCATGAAATTCGGAATCGGGAAAAAAATGTGCTGCTGTAATACAAAATTTCCCTACCCCACTACCTATATCCAAAATTTTTGAACCTGGCGTTGGCGCTAAAAATAAAGCGGCTTTTTTTGAAATTGCTAAAGGAGTCCAATGGATTTTTGAAATCTTTCTTAGCTTATCAGGGAAAAAGCTATCAAAAACGGTATCATTGAGGTAATAATTTGAAGGTAACAAGATGGATTTCATTAAATTAATTTTACTCCATTAAGGATAAATCAAAACAGACTGGATAGTAAACAGAAATCTTACATAAAAATCATTAATCCAAGAAAAATTCCGACGATCATTATAACATATAGAAGGATTTCTGTGGTTGCAAAGTCTTTATATCTGCTCCAAAATGAAAATTCTTCTGAAGATTCTTTTTTTTCACTCATAAAACTGTAATTAACCAAAGGGCTTTAATAAATTATCAAGCAAAATTACCTCTAATTAGTCTCCGTTTTATTGAAACATATCAGCACAAAAGTTGATAAAAGTCACTTTTTAAATAAGAAAAAGAAATTAATAGCCTCAATAAAAATCTGATTACAACCAACAGACCTTATCTCTTTGAAACTAAGATCTAATGACCCTTTTTACCGCAATTGCAGTTTTTTGATAGAATCGCTTAGCCTTTATTCTAAAAATATCGTAGAGTAACGCATAAACCAAAATACCAATTGGACCATAAAAGGCTTTAAATCCAAAATGATGAAAGAAATAAGCGCCAACAATAGCACCTGTCATAAAAAAAAATATAATAACAAGTCTAAGTTTAATTTTAGCCCGAAGAACCAATTGCGCCCGTTTTTCTCTATTAAAGAGCTGTGCCAGCTCGATACCTAAATCAGTAAAGGTTCCTGTAAGATGAGTCGTTCGAACTACAGAACCCGAAATCATAGATACTAAAGAATTTTGTAATCCCATTGCAAAAAGCAAACTTCCCGCGAAGATCTCTTTCGAGACCAGACTTCCATCATAACTTTGCCCATATAATCCCGAAAAAAACAAAATAATTATTTCAATGAAAATAGGAATTGAATAAGAATACCTTTGATTGTGTCCTGTAAACGTTAATATTAGACTTGAAATAAATGCACCTGCTAAAAATAGGAACATCCATAGTGCAATTACCTGGGCAGTTTTCCAATCCTGTAAGGCAATTCTTTCCGCAAATAAAGCAGCATGCCCAGTAACATTAGTAGTTAATATTGAGAATCCCAAAAAGCCTGCGGCATTTACAAACCCAGCAGTTAATCCAAGCAAAGTTGCTAATCTGAGATTATGTTGAGGAGTACGTTTTGCCCCTAAGTGTCTTAGCATGGCTATTATTTATTGTTCCAGATGACAGCAAGCATCATATATATCGACCAGAAAATGATCAGGTTAGCTATAACGACAAAGATTTCTACTGTCCTGCATGGCAACTTAAGTATAATCAGCGGATCTTAAGGTATATACTAACTGCTATTATCAGAAAACTGATAACTATCATGTCAAAGAGTGATATATATTTTGCGAACACCAAGTTTCCTCAAAATCTAAATACTTATCCAGAATTATCATCAGATCCAAACTTTGAGATTTATTTTCACTTCTATTTGGTAGTTACCTAATGAGCAGTTCCTAACTGTTCCAAGTTTGAAATAATTATTAATTTTCCAGGCAAAAACTGATAATTATCACACTTAGTAATGATTTCTTACGGTAAAACAACTTGATTTACCCAATAGATTTACATGTGATTAAATTCTATCTACTTCCACGCTGTCCCTTTATGGACGATCATCCTTAAAAAGGAATCCAATATGAAATTTAGACAATAATCGAAGTTTACATTGGATAACAATAAAAGCAAAAGATCTATAAATGATCTCAAATCTAATCAGATTGTTAACAAACTAGTCAAAAAGAAATACTTATGCCATGTCATTAAATATTATAATGGCAATTAATAAAAAATTTATATAATGAATTTATTAGAAAAGAACTTACTAAAATTAGGGCCGTTAGGCATGCACGCACATTATGCTCACGGATATTTCTCTTATCCAAAATTAGAAGGCGAATTAGGGAATCAGATGTTCTTTAATGGAAAACAGAAACTTGTTTGGAGTTTGAATAATTATCTGGGTCTGGCAAATTGTAACGAAGTGCGCAGAGCTGATGAAGAAGGAGCAAGACAATATGGTTTAGCTTATCCGATGGGTGCAAGAATGATGACAGGTAATACAATTCTACATGAGCTGCTGGAAGAGAAACTTTCGTCTTTTGTAAATAAGGAAGATACTTTTTTACTTAATTATGGTTATCAGGGTATGCTTTCAATTATTGACAGTCTCCTTGATCGTCATGATGTAGTTGTATATGATTCAGAATCCCATGCCTGTATAATAGATGGTTTAAGATTACATATAGGTAAACGTTTTGTTTACAAACATAATGATATCCAAGATTTTGAAAAGCAATTAATAAGGGCTAAGAAACTTACAGATGTTAGCAATGGTGGAATTCTTGTCATTACTGAAGGCGTATTTGGTATGCGCGGGGACACCGGAAAGTTAAAAGAAATAAGTGCTTTTAAAAAGAAATTTGATTTTACTTTCCTGGTTGATGACGCACATGGCATCGGAGTTATGGGTGCTACCGGAGCGGGAACAGGTGAGGCACAAGGCGTTCAGGATGATATTGATCTTTACTTTGCCACATTTGCAAAGTCTTTTGCTGCAATAGGCGCTTTTGTCTCAGGAAAAAAAGAAATTATACAATACCTGAAATACAACATGCGTTCGCAAATTTATGCCAAAGCATTGCCCATGCCCCTGGTTTATGGGTTACACCAGCGCCTTAGCCTAATTAAGAGTAAGCCAGAACTTAGAAGTAAACTGTGGGAAATTACGAACCTATTGCAAAAAGGCTTAAAAGAAGCTGGATTAGAAATTGGTCATACAGAGTCTGCTGTTACACCGGTTTATTTAGAAGGATCAATCGACCAGGCTACCGCATTGGTCAGAGACTTAAGAGAAACTTATGACATTTTTTGTTCATTGGTCGTTTATCCGGTAGTTCCGAAAGGAATGATCATCCTTAGACTTATACCAACAGCCAGTCACACCATTCAGGAGGTTGAACGGACAGTCGAAATATTTAAAAAAGTCAAACACAACTTAGTCACCGGAGAATACGACAACAAATACCAGCTGTCTTAATCAATCCCATCAAAAATTAAAGGATTAGCTTATGATACACTCAAAAGATAACTCATTAGAATATTTAGGTATTAAAAGCAGTAAGATATACGTTGGAATCTTCCAGTCCCTGAATTAATTAAAGATTCGATTCTAGCAAAGCAAGGTGGCCTGGCCACATCCGGAGCGCTTTTCTGTAGTACCGGTCAATTTACAGGGAGATCTCCGAAGGACAAATATATCGTAGTTGATGGCCAGACTGAAAAAACAATATGGTGGGGAGAAGTCAACCATAAGCTTTCAATCCCATCATTTGAACGTCTTTACTTGAAAGTAACGGCTTATTTGTCCAATCAAAATCTTTATGTAAAAGATGTATTTGCATGTGCAGCTATTAATTACAAGCTCAACATCAGACTGGTTACTGAATATGCATGGCAAGGACTTTTTGCGCATAATCTTTTTCTAAGACCACAGGTTCAGGAATTGACAAACTTTAAGTAGGAATGGCTCATACTTTCTGCATCGGGGTTTGTAGCCGATCCTAAAGAAGATGGTATCAGGTCTGAGAATTTCACAATTATCAACTTTTCAAAAAAAATTATCTTAATTGGTGGAACAGCGTATACAGGTGAGATCAAAAAGGCTGTATTCACAATATTGAATTACATCTTGCCACAAGAGAAAAATGTATTACCCATTCATCGCAGTGCAAACATAGGGGAGCGTGGTGATACAGCTATTTTCTTTGGATTATCCGGAACAGGAAAGACAACACTATCAGCGGACCCTGCCAGAAGATTAATTGGGGAGGAGACAGAAATTTAATCTGTACTTGTCCTTCTATAGAAAGCTATATAGCAGGTTAATCGATATAATGAATTCTGAAAAGAATCTGAATATCTTTTAAACACACCACCAATACCGGGGAGCCCCAACCGGGGCTCCTTATTAAAAATTAAGGTTTATAAAAAAGATAAAAGCGAACCTAAAACATGTATAAAAAACTACAGCAAAAAACTTCTCGGTTCAAAGATGTAACAGCGCTTAAAGAGACAGGTCTTTACCCCTACTTCAGGGCTATCGAGTCTGCTCAGGATACCGAAGTAATCATTAAATGAGAGAAAGTTCTAATGTTTGGATCAAACTCCTATTTGGGATTAACCAATCATCCTAAAATTAAGGAGGCATCAAAAAAAGTAATTGATAAATATGGAACAGGTTGTGCCGGATCAAGGTTTTTAAATGGAACTCTGGATATACATCTGGAACTAGAGAAACGTCTGACTCATTATGCAGGTAAAGAAGATGCTATACTTTTCAGTACTGGTTTTCAGGGGAATTTAGGTGTATTATCTTGCATCACCGGACGAAATGATTACCTGCTACTTGACGCTTATGATCATGCTTCAATGATTGATGGTTGTCGTTTATCTCTATCACGCGTAATCAAGTATGCCCATAACGATATATACGATCTCCGGCATAAGCTAAGTACTTTACCTGAAGAGGCAATTAAAGTGATTGCAGTGGATGGGATATTCAGCATGGAAGGCGATCTGGTCAAATTACCGGAAATTGTTTCCTTAGCCCATGAATATGGTGCAAATATTATTGTTGATGACTCGCATAGTTTAGGAGTCATTGGCAAAAATGGCGCAGGCACAGCGTCACATTTTGGCTTAACTAGTGAAGTAGATTTGATCAGTGGTACTTTCAGTAAATCATTGGCTTCTTTAGGAGGCTTCGTAGCTGGTGATCACAATACAATAGATTATTTAAGACATAATGCCAGATCCCTTATATTTAGTGCCAGTATGCCGCCATCAGCTGTTGCAAGTGTACTTGCCGCACTTGATATTATAGAATCTGAACCTGAAAGAATTGTTAAATTATGGGATAATACTACTTATGCCGTTAAGTTAATGCAAGAAGAAGGTTTGATTACATTAATATAGTCTATTTTGATAACGATACCAGCTTCGATTACCTATATCCTAAACGCATACAAAAACTTTCCGAAATACATTGGACACCACTAGACATAGCAAAAAAATCGTGTGAATTCCTGTCAGAACCAAATACAAAGTTTCTTGATATTGGAAGTGGGACGGGTAAATTTTGTATAACATCTGGTTTTCACAAGCCCCAAACGTCATTTCACGGAATTGAACAGCGTAAGGATTTATTTAATTTAGCAGACTCAGTTAAGAATGGTCTAAATCTACCTCTTGATTACAAATCAACCTATTAAATTAATAAAAAGCCCCTCTTTTGCTTATGAAAAAAGGAGCTTTTAAAAAATTTAATAAAATCTGGAGACTACTAGTTAGTTGTTCCCGAATCTAAAATCTAACCAGAGTTGTTTCAATTGAATGACATCTTTAATACTTCAGTTACGCGGACAGATATTAAATACCTCAAAAACACCTCACAGGTTCACTGGAAACAAACAACACAATATACTCGAGTGACATTAAATTATAATTTTGAGGTTAAAAGAAAAAAGTCAGCCCAATTCTACGATTAGGATAAATTAAAAAAGCACAAAAACTACACATTTTAAATAAAGAAATAGATAAATAATCCATAAAAAAACTAGGCTGTTTTAACACCGAAAAGATAGCCAACAGCAGCAGTCATTAACATCGCTGCTGTTCCCCAGAAACAAATCCGGATAACAGCTTTACTCACTGAAGATCCGCCTGCTTTCGCTGCAACAATTGCAGAAAAAGCTAAAAATACGATCGAAAAACTATATTGATAAATGACCATCAGGTGAAGTGGTGCGAAAATGGACACCAGCATCGGGAGCATTCCACCCGTGATAAATGAACCTGCTGAAGCTAAAGCAGCTTGCATTGGCTTTGCCTGGGTAATCTCATTGATGCCGAGTTCATCCCTCGCATGTGCGCCTAAAGCATCATGCGCAGTGAGCTGTGTAGCAACCTGCAAGGCCAGATTTTCTTCCAGACCTCTCTGCTGGTAAAGTTTGGCTAGTTCCATCAGTTCAATTTCTGGCATCTTTTCCAATTCCATTTTCTCCCTCTTCAAATCGGCAGTTTCGATATCCGATTGTGAACTCACAGAAACGTATTCTCCGGCAGCCATAGACAACGCTCCGGCAACCAGCCCTGCCAAGGCAGCCAATACAATTGGTCCTCGTGTAGTACTCGCTGCGGCAATGCCAATGGCCAGACTGGTTGTAGAAAGAATACCGTCATTTGCGCCTAAAACGGCTGCTCTTAACCAACCACTTCTATTGGTGTAATGTTCTTCAAGTTCCATATTATGTTTTTCCTCCGTTAATCATATCTGATACTATCCCTTTGCTTTCTTTCCGTTCTGCCAGCAGTACACCAACGATATGTACCAAGATAAAGATCAGGATTAAATACATACAAAAACCATGAAATCCTTTAATGCTGTGACTTACAGTTTTACTGATGCCTAATTCCTGATCGAATGTCATAGCTAAGCCTGTTATAACCATGATGGCAAGTAATGAATAGAAAATGAGGTACAAGCATTTAACAGTAAACTCGTGTAAGGCTGCATGAGATTCCTTACTATGTTTACGATAAGCCTGGTAAGCACTTTTTAAGTTACCGAAAAAGCCTTGCCTTGTAGACGGAGAAAATGCAGAGAGTAGCCGGAACAAGAATAATGCTGCAAGTGTATAACCAAAGTAAATATGAATACTCCAAATCTGATCTTCCATACCATGTGCTATATCTTTGGCTTGTTGAGCGGTTATTGAGGTACCAGATTGCTGTAGTATAAATTTGGTATTACTTTTTACATCTAATAAAGTTGAGTTTAACAGCACTGTGAGTAGTGATCCGGTAATGACCAGCAGATTTAGCCAATGCCACAGCCTGATAAATCTGCTGTGCTTTTTCAATTTAGCAGGATGACCAATGTCGTTCCTCAATGGTTCAATGATAGCCATGTTGATTGCGTTTTAATGCATCTGGATTTTATGTTCCAGATGCTTGTGTTTTTATTTTACTTTTAAATTTAAAGTAATGATATTGGAAACCAGTCCTGTAGATCTGCTATAGTGTCCGTATCTCAGTTCTAGCATATTCAGATGTTGCCAGCCAAATACACCGTGCGGAGGTGCAAGCCGGATTCCCGCCCCATAAAAATCACTGTTCAGGGTTGACAGGTCATAATCACTGGTAAAATAGGTAGCAGAAGGATCATGTTGCCCATAGGGTGCAAAATATCGGGTTCCTGTTTGCTTGTTATAGCGGTAAAATGGACTTAAGGAGATAAATGAGGTGAGTTTCACCGGAACTTCTATTTCTGCAGTATGTGCTCTGATGCCCCAGTTATCCATAAAGTAACGGTAATAAGTCCGTATAATCACCTGGTCAGTGGCAAAGTAGTTTAACCTTGCGGCAATAGGTAATTTATATCTTTTATCAGGTAGCGTTTCTGCTCTTAAAGAACCATCTGTAAAATAATCACGTTGGTATTTGGTGGCTAGTAAACCCTTTTGATAAGCAGGTTCAATAATGAGCAGTGCCTGAAGTTTTGGATTGATAACCTGTGAAATAGAAAAAGAAGTGCTGAATGAATTTCTTGGGCTAGAGCCTTCACTTTTAGATTCGCGACCGTTGCCGCTTGTTGCGGGCCTCAGTTCAATAGGCAAAATGACTTTCCATGTATCTAAAAATGCCTGTAGTTTAAAATCAAACTGAGTGTTTTTATCTTTCGATAAGCGGGTCAGGTTAAATCCGGCACCTAGTGACTGATAATCATATTCTTTGGAGAAAGAACCTGTAAAACCAAAAGCATTTCCGGTTTTTTCATTGCTTTGCGTCCAGTTTAAAGATGGATAAATACGAGTATCAGCCATCGATGCTGAAGAAATCGTACTTGGATCAATCTTATCAGAAGAAGCAGAAGTATAATGATCTACACCCAGTTCAAACAAAAAGGTGTTTTTCTTGCCTGCTTTATTGAAATTGGACATTTGCAGATCGATTGTATTAGCAAAATCTGTTAGTTTTTCAGTTCCAATACCACCTGTAACGGCTGAATTGTTGCCGTTTTGATGATAGTAGGCAGATACCAGGTTGATTTCGTCTAGTTTAAGTTTCCTGCTTTGATAATTACTGCTGTCGGCAGGGGCAGGTTTGCTTTTAATTTGTCCATGGGCACCTAAAACACCGAGGAACAGCAGCAGTACATGCAGATAGATCTTTCTCATGATTTTTATTTAATTACAACCACAACCACCACCGCTTTTGCCACCATTGGCACCAGAACCGCCTTCACGGTATAACTGGAAACTCTGTTCAAACTTTTGCGCAGTTCGGGAGGACAAAGCCATTTCAGAATCATTGAGCTTATTTTTCTGATACGGTTTTACTGTTGCACATGCGCTCAACAGGCTCATTGCAAAAATGCCCGAGCCGAGTAATACTGCTATTGGAATGGACTTTTTCATATCATTGTTTTACATTAATGTTCTTTGAAGTATACAGTTGATCCTGATCATCTATAATGATACAGGCCACATGTTTTAACTGATTGATCAAATCAAGGCCTATTTGCACACCCATTACAATCACAGGTGTAGCAAGTGCGTCGGCTAGTTCGGCGCTTGGACAAATGATGCTTACACTTTTAATTCCACTAACCGGTAAACCCGTTTTGGGGTCAATCGTATGGGAGTATCTACAACCGTTTATAGTAGCATACTTTTCATAATCTCCAGATGTTGCAATAGCCATATTGCTAATGTTTAGCGCAGAAAAAGGGCGGCTTCTTTGATCAGGATCGGCAATGCCTATCGTCCAGGGCTTACCAGTTGATTGGCTGCCCCAGGTAATCAGGTCACCTGCTGCGTTTACTATTCCATGTTCGATTCCTATACGCTGCAATACCTGTTTGGCCCTGTCGGCTGCATATCCTTTTCCTATGCCACCAAATCCGATCCGCATACCTTGTTGTTTAAGCATGACCGTAGAATTTTCAGGATCTATAATTACATGTTGGTAGTTGATCAGACCGACTGATTGACGTGCTGTTTCAAAATCTGGCAGTGAGGTCATATTGACATCAAAGTTCCAAAGGCTTTTATCTATAGAACCATAGCTAATGTCGAAGGCACCCTGGGTAATGTCTGATATTTTTACTGCACGCTGAATGAGCTCAATCACTTCAGTATCAACTTTAACTGGCTTTATACCTGCATATTGATTGATGAGGCTGGTTTGACTGGTCTTTTTGAATGTACTTAGTAATTCTTCAATCCTGCTAACCTCTGCTATAGCTGCATCAATAGCTTTTTCACCAGCAGTTTCGTGATCCGCAATTACCGTAAACTCAAAACGGTTACCCATGAGTTTTAATACCCTATTGTAAGTTGCGTCCGCCATCTTATTATTTATTTACCAGATTCAATGCTTGTGATTTCCTGAACAAATTTTTCAGGAGTTTCATTAGAATAGCCGTCCCACGATTTCAAAACTTTCCCATTTTCATCCAGCAGCAGGGTGTAAGGAAATTTACCATCAGGGTTATATTTTTCTGCAAGGGCTTCATTTAGTTTAATCTGTTCGGCAGACAACTGGTTTTTCTTTTGGCGTGGGAAATCTGCACGTACTAATACTAAATGAGCTTTAGCATAAGTCTCAAAAACCTCTGATTCTAAGATTTCTTTTCTTAAACGGATGCAGGGGCCACACCAATCTGACCCTGAGAAATTGACCAGGATTTGTTGATGAGTGCTTTTAGCCTGCTGTTGTGCCCGGGTAAAATTGCTCATCCAGCTTAACGAACCAGCAAGAATTGATAAAAATGTGATTAGTAATAGTTTCATCTGTCTGTCCTTAATGTTAAGCTAATATCAAGGTGAATTCTGAAGACATTATGAAGTTGTCTGTTAAAAAATGTTAAAGCATTGTTAGCTGACTTTTATTCTCGGAGCTTTTAAAATTGATAATGAATTGGTGATATTCCTGATTATAGTTGTAACTCAATTCATAGTTTTGTTTTAAACAGACCTGTTTCAGAATGGCCAGGCCCAGACCTGTACCATCTGAAGCATTGTCTTTATAGAATCTTTCAAAAATCTTTTGAGGATGAAGCCCGTTACGTGATCCGGTGTTTGAAAATATAAGGCTATCATTTTTTATGGTAACCATCATTGAGCCGCCATCGTTATTGTGTCTTATAGCATTGCTGAAAAGATTATTGATTAATATCTCTATTAAAGAACGGTTTGCAAAGACAGAGAATGCGCTGATCTTTGTTTCTACCTGTAGCTCTCTTTTTTGAATGAGCTCCTGGAAATAGCTGATCTTCTCTTCAATTAATGCTTTAAGGTCGATTTCTTCTTTGTCCTGAAGCTGATCATTGTCAATTTTGACTAACAGCAGGAGTGATTGATTTAACTTCGTCAATTTTGAGGTAGCCTTATACAGATCCGCCAGAATTTCACTCTCTTCTTTACCGAGTGCATTGGATTGCAGCATAGTGTCAAGTTTGGAGTTAATCACTGCAAGGGGAGTCATCATTTCATGAGATGCATTTTCAGTAAATAGCTTAATTTCTTTGTAATCTGATTTTACTTTCAGCGATACTTCAAGAACGGCATTATTCAGCTCTCTGAATTCTTCAATATTGGTTTGAACCGGCTCAAATACTTTCTCCTGGTTAATGTTAAATGCTTTGATATTGATTAACAATTGGCGGAACGGCAACCACATTCTTTTAATCAGAATTCTGTTGACCAGCCATAAAATCAATAACAAAATAATTACTGGTAATAAAATAATCAGAATAATACTTTTGATCTGTTCCTGCCGCTCAAATTTAGAAGCCATGATCATCACTTCGTATGGTTGTCTGTTTAAGATTAATGCTGTTTTCAGATATCTTGCTGATTCGTCGTGTTTCTTTTTAGGATTGTAGAAAGTTGTATCGGCGAAATATTTACGTTTATCAGATAGCTTGTTTATTTTTTTATAGTCAACAATAACATCATCAAATCCATCCGGGGATGGGAGGATATTTTTAACGTGCGTAAAATCACGTACCTCGAGAAGCTCCTCGTAAAGATGATCATCAATCTGTTTATTGATATATTGTCCGAGCGTTTGATAAAAAAGAAATCCTATAACAATAAGACCTGTGAGTGTGATGATAGCCAAGATCCTGTTATAACTGCTGAATAATTTCATGAATCGGTAAATTTATAGCCCACTCCATAAACCGAATGGAAATAGTCTTTGCAGCCTGAATCTGTTAGTTTTTTTCTCACATTTTTGATGTGGGTATAAATGAAATCGAAACTGTCGGCCATATCAGCATCATCGCCCCAAATGTGGACTACTGCTGCGGCTTTGGAGATTACTTTATTTTTGTTGACTACAAAGTACAACAGGAGTTCAAATTCTTTCCTGGTCAGGTATACAGGTTTCCCGTTTACTTTCGTTTCCTTAGCAGTAGTATCAATTTCTATTTCATTGAAATGAAATATACTATTTCCATTGAAATGCCGGCGTCTTACTATGGATTGTACCCTGGCGTAAAGCTCGGACAAATGGAAGGGTTTGATCAGGTAATCATCAGCACCCAGACTTAATCCTTCAATTTTCTGATCTAAAGAATTGCGTGCAGAAATAATCAGTACACCGTCTGCTTTATTTATTTTTTTTAAATATTTTAATAGTTGAAGACCTTCTCCGTCAGGCAGGGTCAAGTCCAGTAAAATACAATCATAATCATAAATGGATAGCTTCTGGTAACCTTGTTCATAGGTAGATGCATGATCACAAATGTTTCCCTCAACTGTCAGATATTGATTAATACTGTTTCTCAGGCTTTCTTCATCCTCAACAATTAGAAATTTCATAAATAAATATAATGTTAAAATCTGAAGACTTTTTGAAGCTTAATTAATTTAAGAATGCAATAATTTTATTATTAAAATCCATGTTAGAATTGATTTAGATCAATACTGAATTGATAAGAGACATAATATTACAACCAAAGCATCGTATCATTACTATTAACAGCATCTAATTCCTAAGAAAACTATGTTTGAAATACCCTATTTAGAGAATTGTGCCGAAATATTAGAAAAAAGATTTAAGAATAGAGTTCTGCAAAAAGTTGACCTTCAATGTGAAAAATCTATAAATGTTTCTAGAGAAATACTAAGTGAAAGCATTGTCGAACATGAATTAAAAAGAGTATGGCGAGATGGTTTGTCACTGAGGTTACAATTCAAGAGTTATTCTGTCTTGGAGCTAAGTTTCTCAACTTCTGCTTTCATTCAGGTAATAGAACAAAATTTGGAGGCTGATCCTTTTTTACTGAATCTCCATTTTAGCGGAGGATCAATTATTTCTGTTAAAGATACCCGAAAATCAAGTACGTTTCGATTGAATCCTATCAATACAGATATTCCTGATGCCTTAAGTAAAGAATTCACTTTTAATTATTTAATAGGTTTATTTTCTAATAAAAGTGAAGAAATTAAGTGTGTATTGTTGGATCAAAATCTGATTAGAGGAATTGGAGAAGCCTATGCGGATGAAATTCTTTGGTATGCTGGAATCTCTCCTTTTTCAATAGTAAGTAAGATTCCACTTGTTAAGGTAAAGCTGTTATACAAAACAATCAAATATGTTTTTATTGATGCTATTAAACAATTAAGAAAAATAAATCCTATAGGATATAATAAAACAGATAATGATTTATTGTTGATTCATAATATAAACAAAAAGAATAGTCCAACTGGAGGAATGATTAAAATGAAAGTTATTTCTGATAAAAAAGTCTATTATACTGATGAGCAATACCTCTATATATAACCAGAATCTGAAATAAGTTTGAATATATATTGAGTATTCAAAACATATTTAAAACGGATAGTAGCGAGGGTGTAAATTAAACTGTGTCACTATAAAAAATATATAGTGAATAAATGAAACAATTTAATTTTATTAGCACAGTGAAAGATACTACACAATTCGACTTTGAGAACTTCAAAAAAGAGGCCATGGAGGGCCTGTATGCGGGCAAGAAAATGGGCGGTACCGACGGGTTATTTGCTCCGATGTTAAAGCACCTACTTGAATCTATGCTTGATGGAGAACTGGAACATCATCTTGAAGAAAGCAAGGCTTCTGGCGAATCTAACCGCCGAAATGGCAAGACCAAAAAGACTGTCCGTAGTCTGCAATCAGGTCATTTCGAACTCGAAAGCAACCGCGATCGTAACGGCACTTTTGAACCTAAGATTATATCCAAGAGACAGCTTATTATCACCGATGAGCTTGAAGACAACGTTATAGCAATGTATTCGAAAGGTATGAGTACGCGCGATATTTCCAATTATGTGAAAGAAATGTATGCTATGGATATTTCGGCTACAGAAATATCCCATATTACCGATAAGGTTATTCCGGCTATGACGGAGTGGCGCAACCGTCCTTTAGACCCGATCTATCCATTTGTTTTCCTGGATTGTATGTTCTATAAGGTTAAAGAAAATGGTTCAGTAACTACTCGCGCCGTTTACAATATACTGGGAATCAACCTAGAGGGTAAGAAAGAACTCTTGGGTATGTACCATTCGGAAAGTGAAGGTTCTAAGTTTTGGTTATCTGTTCTAACTGAATTAAAACAACGTGGTGTTGAGGATATATTAGTTGCCTGCATTGATGGATTAAAAGGCTTTCCCGAGGCAATTGAGGCTGTCTATCCACAGACTCAGGTTCAGCTCTGTATTGTACATCAAATCCGTTCAAGCTTGAAATATGTACCTGAAAAAGACAAAAAAGCTGTAGCGGCAGATTTGAAACCTGTTTATCAAGCTAATAGTCAAGACCAGGGATACGAAAAGCTTTTAGAATTTGAGGATAAATGGGGTAAGCGGTATCCGCTATCGGTGAAAGGATGGCTGGACAACTGGGGAAATCTTTCGACCTATTTTGAGTACTCGGCAGATATTAGGAGAGCGATTTACACTACAAATGCTATCGAAGCTATGCACAGACAGATCCGGAAAGTTACAAAAACCAAAGGTTGTGAACGGTAAATAAGACTACACAACTTTTGGCAATTAGCAGTGCATGGTTTTCGGCAAGAACGGTGCAGAGAAATCGGCAAGAATAAATAC
>NZ_QLLR01000038.1 GCF_003259615.1 Pedobacter cryoconitis
CGAAGCTTTCAAGAGCAATAAACTGTTGTTTGTTCTTCATAACTAACTTCTTTCAATAATATGTCATCGTTTGATGAACTGTGTTCCACTGGACAGGCAGCAATGCTGACAGTAAAAGAGCAGGGATACAAACAATTACAATATCAATCGAGCAAACGCTGTCAAAAGCGAATAACAAAAGCTGGATAAAGACATTTAGGTGCCTATATCGGTGGTGTCCACCTCTTCCCATTCCGAACAGAGAAGTTAAGCCCACCAGAGCCGATGGTACTGCGGTAACACGTGGGAGAGTAGGTCGGTGCCAAATCTTAAAGAAAGCCTGTAGGAAACTACAGGCTTTTCTTGTTTACAGGCATTTTTATAAGACATTTCTGATTGATACCGCTTGTTTATAAACCTTTTTGATGATGGGTATACCTTTTTAATATGGGTACACCTTTTTGATGAGGCAGCATCACGATGATAAGGCAGCATCATTTAGTTTACAATCTTTTTGACAAAGCAGCATCCCTGCTCAAATCTGTTGATCACCTTCCTGTTGATATACCCTTTTGATTAAGATAAACGGTTATAAACAGTCTGAAATCAATGAAGGGAGAATCCGAAACGAAATCTCCCATTATAAGCCCTGTAAGACACTATCTATATAATTGACTCGTTCATATCACTCAATATGTATTATTCGATCTGAGCGCAGGTAAATATTCTATCCTAACTCTATTTGTCTTCTGATACTTTCTTCCAGTGAGATCAACGTCTCCGTTCGCTGTATACCTGCTACTGCCTGGATCTCTTCATTCAGCACATGACGTAAATGATTGGTATCTCTGCATATGATTTTAGCGAACATGCTATACGCACCAGTTGTATAATGCAGCTCCACAACTTCTTTAATTCTGCTGAGCTGTTCTACCGCATCTTTATATTGAATCCCTTTTTCCAGGTATATACCAAGAAAAGCACAGATGTCGTATCCTGCTTTTTGTGGATCGATGATTAAATGTGAACCTTTTATAATCCCCATTTCCTGCAGTTTTTTCATTCGAACGTGAATTGTTCCTCCCGAAACGATCAAATCTTTAGCTATTTCTGTGTAGGGTTTAGTGGCATCCTGCATCAGTTGCTTTAAAATGTCAATATCGAGGTTATCAATTTCTAAATTTTGGCTTTCTTTTTTGAGCATGATTTCAATTAATTATAATGATGATCTAATATAATTACAATAGTCGTAATAATGAAATTAAATCATTAAAATATTTGCAACGTATGTAGTCTATCATTACATTTGTATCAAGCAAGTAAGAAAAAAACGTTCATTTTAATAATTGCTTATACTCTGTAGGGTGGTGGAACTGGCAGACGCACCTCCTTGTCTCGGTGGTGGAGAATATGGAAAACCTGTAAAGGCTAACCACTCCTTGAAGGTTCGACTCCTTCCCCTACAGCCAAAGAATGATTGTTCTTTATTTAATGTTGGGTGGTGAAATTGGCAGACACACCTTCTTGTCTCGGTGGTGGGGATCATGGGATAAACACAGTTTATGGGTTGACCACAAATTAATTTTTTGAACTGCGGCTAACTTCCCCTTGAAGGTTCGACTCCTTCCCCAACAGCCAGTTTTTTTATTTTAATAAGTTAGTTAATTAGGGTGATCCGGAGGCGGATCACCCTTTTTAGTTTTAAACTTAATCCACTGTGCGTAGTAAATTAACAATTCCAGGGTAGCTTCGTGTTATGAAATAATGATAGAAAAATCGTATTTTCAGAACAATCTAACCGAAAAACAATTTATGAACAACAACGGAAAACTACAGCTTTTCTTAATGGTAATTGGTGTACTCGCTATTACCTCTTGTAAGAAACAAGGAATTCAGGACAATGCTCCTGCAACGAGAAACGAAAGCGCAATGACTAAACAAAATGCTTTGCCGGATTACTCGCTCAATAACTGGATGAGTTTCTTACCAGACACCATGAACATTGCGCAAATCTCCATTCCTGGAACACACGATTCAGGGGCGCGGACTGAACCTATAGCTGGTACTGCAAAATGTCAGACGCTGAGTATAGCAGAACAGTTAAATGCTGGTGTGAGATACCTGGATGTCAGATGCAGACACATTAACAATAGCTTTGCTATTCATCACGGGGCTATCTATCAGAATTTGAACTATAGCGACGTTTTAAAGGCATGTATTGACTTCCTGAATGCAAATCCTTCAGAAACCATTATCATGAGCGTAAAGGAAGAACACACAGCTGCTGACAATACACGTAGCTTTGAGCAGACTTTTGATAGTTACGTTCAGGAAAATGCAGCTAAATGGGATCTGGGTACCGGGATTTCAAAGCTTTCAGCTATCCGTGGTAAAATTAAATTGCTGAGAAGATTTGGTTCAGGAAATGCAAAAGGAATAGATGCTACCCAGTGGGGAGATAATACTACTTTTGATATTAATAATCCGGCTGCCAACCTGAAAGTACAGGATGAATATAAAGTTTCTAACACAGATACCAAGTGGACCAGGGTAAAAACACAATTGGACGCAGCGCATGCTGACAATTCCAACAGGCTGTACTTAAACTATAGCAGCGGTTACAAATCACTTATTTTTGGTATTCCTGATATTAATGCGGTACACAATGCCGTTAACCCAAAGATTGCGGCTTATTTTAATGGCAACATCAGTGGTAGGTATGGCGTAATCCCTATGGATTTTGTTACGTCCGATTTAGCAAGGGGAATTGTAAAGACAAACTTTAGTTCAACCTTATAATGATTCTAAATACTAATAAAAGGCCGCTGTTCATATAAGCAAGCATTAATTTCTTATTTTTGAAGAAAAAACTTGTTATGGGTATTTATGAAATCTTGAAGAGTGCGCACTCTGGATGGCGTTATTTAGTAATCATCTTATTGCTGGTTGCTTTTATTAACGCATTAATGGGATATGTGGGTAAGAAACCATATACCGAAGGGAACCGTAAGTTAAATGTGTTCACTTTGATCAGTGCGCATATTCAACTTGTTTTAGGTTTAGTGATCTATTTTATGCACGATTGGTACAAAGGTGATAGTTCCGTTGCTATACAGCGTTACTGGAAAATGGAACATTTATCCATGATGTTACTTGCAATTGTCTTGATCACAATAGGTAATGCCCGTTCTAAGAAAGGTGCTACTGCATTAGCTAAACACAAAACTATATTTATCTATTTTGGATTGGCGCTTTTACTAATCACAATGGCAATTTTTACAATGGTTAAGCTAGATCCAAGCAGACAGCTGTTCGGAATGTGATAATTATTTTACGATTTAATTTTGGTTTGTAAGATTTATTTCTATTTTTGCTACTCAATGATTAACAATAAACATACTACTTGGCAATGGCGCGGTAATTCTGAAAAGAGTTTCGTCGTAGTCTCGTGTACCTTATAGTTTATCAACCTAAACCAAACCACACATACTAACCCGACGTACAACACGTCGGGTTTTTTTTGTTTTAATAATTTCAGATGGAGAAGATAAAGATCAATACCGTTTTTAAAAAAAGATTAGCAGATACCATTACCCCGGTAAGTATTTATCTGCGGTTGAGGGATGTTTTTCCGAACTCCCTATTACTGGAAAGCTCGGATTACCATAGCCGGGAGAACTCGGTAAGTTACGTTTGTGCAGATCCTGTGGCAGGAATTATGCTGGAAAACGGAAAGCTGTCTTCTTATTTTCCCAACGGAGAAAAGGTAGTAAAAGAAGAATTTGTACTGACTGAGGAAATCGAAGCCTTTAAAGCACGATTTGATCCGCAAGCTGTGGAAGCCCAGGGCCGTATCTCTACAGGAATGTTTGGTTATTTTACCTGGAACACGGTACAGTATTTTGAGGATATTAAATTTACGGCCCAATCTCCAAAAGGAGAAGAGATCCCAATGATGCAATATCATGTTTACCGGTATATTATTGCTATTGATCACTTTAAGAATGAGGTTACGCTCTTTAAAAATAACTTCAATGAAGAAGAAGATGAAGATTTAGAAAAAATCGAATACCTGATTCAGAATAAAAACTTTCCGGAATATAGTTTTGACACGATAGGTGAAGAGCAGTCCAACCTGACGAATGAAGGCTTTATGGACATCGTGGAGAAAATGAAGAAACATATCCTGCGTGGGGATGTATTTCAGATCGTTCCATCCAGAGCTTATAACCAGAAATTCTCGGGTGATGAATTTAATGTTTACCGCTGTTTGCGCTCTATTAACCCTTCCCCTTATCTGTTCTATTTTGATTACGGAAGTTTTAAGCTTTTCGGCTCATCGCCGGAAGCACAGATCACGATTAAAAATGGAGCGGCTAATATCTTTCCAATAGCAGGGACTTTTAAACGGACCGGTAATGATGAAGAAGATGCGGAATTAGCGAGAAAGCTGGAACAAGACCCTAAAGAAAGTGCAGAGCATGTGATGCTGGTAGATTTGGCTAGAAACGATCTGAGCAGACATTGCAGGGGTGTTGAAGTTAAATCGTTTAAAGAAGTTCAGTATTATTCTCATTTAATCCACCTGGTTTCAAAAGTGAGCGGGAATATACAGCCAGATGTTTCAGCTTTTAAAGTAGTTGCCGATACTTATCCGGCAGGTACTTTAAGTGGTGCGCCAAAATATAAGGCGATGCAGCTGATCGATGAATACGAAGGCTTGGCACGTAACTTTTATGCGGGCGCAATTGGGTATATGGATTTTGGCAGTTCATTTAATCATGCCATTATGATCCGTACGTTTATGAGCAAGAATAACCAGTTGCATTATAGGGCTGGTGCTGGTATTGTGGCAGATTCTATCGCCATTAATGAACTGAATGAGGTAAACAATAAGATTGCTGCCTTGCGCAAAGCGGTAGAAATGGCCAAAGGGATTAATAAAATTTAAATTAAAGACATGCGAAAGAAAATATTAGTCATAGATAATTATGACTCCTTTACCTATAATTTAGTGCATTTAATTAATGAATTGGGTAGAGAAGCAGAAGTGTGGAGAAATGATAAGTTTGTTCTGGCTGATGTCGCTCAATTTGATAAGATTTTATTATCTCCTGGTCCTGGTATACCGTCAGAAGCAGGGTTGCTTTTAGAAGTGATCAAAACTTATGCTGCTGAGAAAAGCATTCTGGGGATTTGCCTCGGGCAGCAGGCTATAGCCGAAGCATTTGGCGGTCAGTTGTTAAACTTAGGCAGACCGATGCACGGAATAGCTACTCCTATAAACGTAATTGATAAGGAAGAATTTCTATTCAATGACTGTCCGGATGTGATTAAGGTTGGCCGTTATCATTCGTGGGTAGTGAGCAGAGAGGGTTTTCCTGCTGAACTGACCATAACCGCTACAGATGCGGGTGAGGAGATCATGGCACTCAGACATCAAACTTATGATGTGCGTGGTGTACAGTTCCATCCTGAAAGCGTATTGACAGAATATGGAAAAGAAATGATGAAAAATTGGTTGGATAATTAAAATAGACAGCATGAATATTTTAGATAAAATCGTACTCAGAAAGAAAGAAGAAGTTGAACAGGCAAGAAAGCTGGTTACTATCAAAGAACTGGAACAGGGTGTTTATTTTAACAGAACTCCTTATTCTTTGAAAGAATTCATGCTGAGCCCTGAACGTACAGGGATCATCGCGGAATTTAAACGCCGTTCTCCATCAAAAGGAATTATCAATGACCACTCTACAGTGGTAGAAGTGACTAGTGGGTATGCAGCTGCAGGAGCTTCGGCTATTTCTGTACTGACGGACATCGATTTCTTTGGCGGTCATCCGAATGATTTACTGGAAGCAAGGGCGGCTAACGCTATCCCGCTTTTGCGTAAAGATTTCATGATCGATGAATATCAGATTGTGGAAGCAAAAGGTTTAGGTGCCGATATTATTTTACTGATTGCGGCAATTCTTACCCCTGCACAGATCGATGCTTTCAGCAGGCTGGCCAAAAGTTTAGGTTTGAATGTCCTGCTTGAAGTGCATAACCTGGAAGAATTACAACGCAGTATTAATCCTCATATTGATGCAATAGGCGTGAATAATCGTAATCTGGCAGACTTTTCTGTCAATATTCAGACATCGTTTGATCTGGTGGAGGAAATCCCAAAAGAATTTCTGAAAATATCTGAGAGTGCGATCAGTGATCCACAGACAATTAAGCAGCTGAAAACAGCTGGATTTAACGGTTTTCTGATTGGTGAAAACTTTATGAAGACTTCTGACCCGGGAGCTGCAATGGATCAGTTCGTAGGGGAGTTGATCTCGGTATAACTTTTGTATCTTTGTACTTTACATGGGAAAAGAGAAAACTTATGATACCGCGGTTAAGCAGGAACGGGCAGTCCTGGTAGGTGTGATCAGACCGGGAGAAAAACCGGAAGAAACAAAAGAATATTTAGACGAACTAACATTTTTGGTAGATACAGCAGGTGGAGTAGTGGATAACATCTTCACACAAAAAATGCTGAAGCCCGATAGAGGTACCTTTGTTGGAACGGGAAAATTAGAAGAAATAAGAGCCTACGTGAAGTCGGAGGAAATTGATATGGTCGTTTTTGACGATGAGCTATCTCCTTCGCAATTGCGGAATATAGAGCGTGAACTGGAAGTAAAAGTTTTGGACAGGAGTAATCTTATCCTTGATATTTTTGCCGGAAGAGCGCAAACCTCACAGGCTAAAACTCAGGTTGAATTAGCGCAGCTGCAATATTTATTACCACGTTTAACACGTTTATGGACTCACTTAGAGCGCCAGAAGGGTGGTATTGGTATGCGCGGACCAGGTGAAACTCAGATTGAGAGTGACAGAAGGATGATCCTGGAGAAAATCTCCCTGTTAAAAGGAAGATTGAGACTGATCGATAAACAGAATGAAACACAGCGGAAAAACCGTACTGAATTAATCAGGGTCGCTTTAGTAGGCTATACCAACGTAGGTAAGTCTACAATCATGAACATGATTTCAAAATCAGAAGTGTTTGCAGAGAACAAGTTGTTTGCAACTTTAGATACTACGGTAAGAAAAGTTGTGATTGACAATCTGCCCTTCTTATTGTCAGATACGGTTGGATTTATCCGTAAACTGCCCCATCACCTGGTGGAATGTTTTAAATCAACATTGGATGAAGTCAGAGAAGCTGATATATTAATTCACGTGGTAGATGTGTCTCATACGAGTTTTGAGGATCAGATCAGAGTGGTGAATGAAACGCTGAAAGATCTGGGCGCAAGGGATAAAGAAACGATCGTAGTCTTCAATAAAATTGATGCTTACGTGAATCCTGAAGCCGACGAAATGAACGAGGATGAGAAGGTGACTTTAACACTGGAAGACTTCAAAAGGAGCTGGATGGCACAGCACAATACGCCGTCGCTATTTATCTCAGCCCTGCATAAGGAGAACCTGGAAGAATTTAAACAACTTTTATACGATAAGGTTGTTGCCCTTCATACGGTTAGGTATCCTTATGACAAATTATTATACTAAATAAAAAGATTACAAGAATCATGGAAAGTAAACGTCAACAGAAATTTGCTGGTGTACTGCAAGAGGAATTAGCGACAATATTTCAAAGAGAAGGGGCAGAGTACTTACCCAATACATTAGTTACGATTACAAAAGTCCGCGTGTCTCCGGATTTAGCGGTAGCCAAGGTTTACCTGAGCTTTTTAAGCACAAATAATACAGGACTATCAATTGCAACCGTAAATTCTCATGCCGGGGAAATCAGGTATAAACTGGGTGCGCGTATCCGTCATCAGGCGAGAGTTGTACCAAGTTTGACTTTCTTTCTGGATGATACCAATACCTATGTAGAGCATATGGATAAGATCTTCGATAAGATCTCTAAAGAACGTAAAGAACAAGGTGGCGAAGAAGAAGAAACTACAGCAGATTAAATGCTGATGGAGTCTCTGGAGAAACTTGAAGGGTGGTTAGCAAACCCTGAAAATCAGATCAGCAGTGTGGTAGATTTCAACCCTTCTGCTGATCGGTTATACCCTTTTGATTTTACAGCGGCCAATGTGGAACTTACTGACGAAATCCTTGCAGATACGTCGGTTTTTTCTTCGTGGGTAACAAAAAAACTCGATGATACCCATTCCCGTTATGGTATTGGGGGGTACAATGAGCACAGGACTATCTATGCCAGAAGCATTCATTTCGATACGCCTGAAGAAGAGCCCCGGAGATTACATTTGGGGGTAGATATATGGGGTCCCGCAGAAACCCCCGTGTATAATTTCTTTGATGCACAGGTGCACAGTTTCAAAAATAATGATCATTTCGGTGATTATGGGGCAACGATCATCCTGAAATATCAGTTGGATGACCTGACTTTATATGCGCTTTACGGACATTTGAGCCTGAAATCATTAGAAGGACTTCAAGAAGGTCAGTTTATTTCTGGCGGAACTTTATTCGCTTCTTTTGGGGTTCCTGCGGAAAATGGAAACTGGCCTTCGCATCTTCACTTTCAGCTGATGTTTGATTTACAGGGCAAGCAAGGAGATTATCCCGGAGTTTGTCAGTTCTCAAACCGGGCTGTTTACTTAAAGAATTGCCCCGATCCGGGACTGATCCTTAAACACACCTTTACTATTCCTGCCGGATAATTTCGTAAATTAGGGAATGAAGAAGATTCTTACTGTATTCCTGTTTTTCATTAGTTGGTCTGTCCAGGCGCAACCTGTACTTAAAGGCGGTCTGGATGCTTTCATTCAGGCAAATATCATTTATCCGGAATTTTCTTTACAGCATTGTCTGCAGGGAAAGATTAATGTGAGTTTTAAGGTTAACCTGGCGGGAGAAGTTTATACTTCAAAGGTGAGCAGTGGAATGGGAATTGATCTTGATCAGGAAGCTTTACGGTTAATCAGGCTGAGCAGCGGAAAATGGCAGGTGCCTGAGGGTTATGATACTGCTTATGTGGTTATTGCTCCGGTCAACTTTACTATTGCCGGCGGGGATTGCGCAACGAAAAGGATTACCGAAAAGAATAAAGCTATCGCAGCTTATCAGGCGAACGAAGGCCTGACTGAGGTCATTACTAACTTTTACCGGAATAAAGCCCTTGGGACGTTTAATGAGGCTGATGAAGGCAGAATAATCGCACTGAAAGATGAATTGGGTTATGATGATGCTTATCTGAAGAAAAAAATAGAAGAAGGGCAAAAGAGATTAAAACAAAATGATAAACAAGGAGCCTGTGAAGACTTCCTGTTTGTCAAATATATGGGTTCAGCGCTGGCTGATGAACTACTGGAAAAATATTGTAAGTAAATGCGTCATTTATTCAAGTTATTCGCGTTGCTGGATCTGATCAGCATCGTTTCTTTGAGTCCTCAAATCTGGACTGTACTGGTTAATTATCAGGAGATCCCACAGGAAAGGTTTGCTATAGGGAGGGTTGTTTTTACGCTCTTGATCCTCTGTTCTCTATTCATTTCTGCAGCAGGCTTGTTTCAGTTTAAGAAATACGGAATTATAACTTATTATATTCAATTCCCTTTCCGGCTGGCACTATGGGTATTTTCTATAGGATTTATTACTTTTTTACCTGAATTGCTGCATCAGGGCGGGCAATGGTTTGGCATTTTATTCCGGGTTTGTATTATTGCAGAGTTTTTCAGAGGATATTATACCCTGCAGGCACACCGTAAGTATTTTAGATAATAAGGTCTAAGCAAGATCCTGTGCTTTTTAGCCCGGAACTTGCTTGAAAACGACTGTTATAGCTGCAGGCAATAGTTTTGCTTCTATAGTATTGACTTTACCTATATATTCTCCGTCTACCTGAAAATGGGCACTATGTTTAGTATGAATACGCAAACCTTTCGTCTGAAATGACTCAATCTTTTCCGGGTTAAAAGGTAAATCGGTAAACCGTATTTTAATGATTTCCATTAAGGAGTATTTTTTGACCAGGATAACCTCAAAAACATCGTCATCCAGTTTTCCGTCCGGATTAATTTTCACACCCGTACCATACATAGTTGCATTGGCAATAACCACCATTGCAGCCTCTGAACGAATTGTTTCTTCCCCGATCTGAAATTCTACTTCCATTTTATGATGACTCCACAATGCTTTCCATAAAGCTTTGGTATATCCCCACATTCCCCTTTGCGGGAGGTCATCAAACTTTTTAACGATATAAGCATTAAAACCGATGTCTGATAAATGGATACAAAGTTCTCCATTGACGACCACGGCATGAATTTCTTTAGTTTCCCCATGAATGGCTAAATCCAGTGCTTCATTGATGTCTAAGGGCACTCCTAATTCTTTGGCCATACCATTTGCCGAACCCGCAGGAATAATTCCTATCGGAGTTTTTGTCCCTTTTAACAGTTCGCAGACCAGTTTCAAAGTTCCGTCTCCGCCCACCGCAATTACACGGGTAGCTTTGGCCTGGTCAATAGCTGCTTTGAGCTGGTCATTACTGCAGTCTTTAGTCAGTTCATAGATTTCAAACTTATGCTCGAGCGCTTTAAAAAAGTCTGCGATCACCGTTTTGAAATCTGTATCATCACTTCCCGAGCCTGGGTTGACAATAAATAGTAGTTTCATAGCGGTAAATTAATATATAGTAATATTCAATAGCACAAACTACTCTGCGTCTGCTCTGTTTGATTTATAATGAATAATTCTGTTACTGTAAAAATATATCACGGCTATGGTCATACACACAATCTTGTGGTGTACGGGCATGTCTTTAAATTTAAGGCGAGGAACACGCAGAACTACAGCAATAATTTCTTTGTAAATATCATCTACCTGATCAGGATGTTTATTTTAAAGCCCTATCCGTGGGTTAAAGTAAGACTTAGCTTTTATACACAAACGGTAACTCAAACGACTGAGTACGACGGTTTTTTCAAGTTTGAATGGAGTGCGGAAGAAAATGTAAGTGCGGGCTGGCACCAGGTAAAGGTAGAAGCATTAGGTGATGATGGGGAGGTATTGGCAGAGAGTGTGGGTGATGTTTATGTGCCTCACGTTACGCAGTATGCGTTTATATCTGATATTGACGATACAATTATGATTTCCCATTCTGCGACAATAGGCCGGAGATTGAGAGAGCTTTTTATTAAAAATCCACATACCAGGAAAACTTTCCCGGGTGTGAGTTCTCAATATAATTTACTGGCATTATCACATACTGATGCTGAACATCCCAATCCCTTTTTCTACGTTTCCAGCAGTGAATGGAATTTGTATGACTATTTAGTCAGCACTTTCAGGTTCAATAATTTGCCGGAAGGGACTTTCCTGCTGAACCAGATTAAACGGTGGAAGGATTTGTTGAAAACAGGAAAAACAGGGCATGAAGGTAAATTAATACGGGTCATGAGAATTATAGATGCGTTTCCGAATCAGAAGTTTATACTCTTCGGGGATAATTCTCAGCAAGATCCTGAGATTTATTCGTCAATTGCTATAAAGTATCCAAACCATATAGAAGCTATCTATATCAGGAACATCAGGAAAGAGAAACAAGCTATGACCCTTGAGGTGCTTGAAAAAGTAGCAGCGCAGCATATCCATACCTGCCTTTTTACTGAGAGTAAGGAAGCGATGTTACATGCTGCTCAAATCGGGCTGATTAAGGTTTAAATAAATCCGAGCGTGTTAAATCGCTTGTTCAGTACCTGCGAGTTGTTGACATCCAGCCATTTGTCCAGGATAGTGCCATATACTTCCCTGAAGTCTACCTGGTATTTTAAATCTCCATTGTCCAGGTTTGCTAAATCAGGTGCAGCATTATAGATGCCTTGCTTTTTCAATCTGCCGCCGAATAAAAACATGTTATTCGCTGTACCATGATCAGTCCCGTTGCTTGCATTTTGAGCAACGCGTCTCCCAAATTCAGAAAAGGTAATCACCAGTGTATCTTCCAGTTTATTATTCTGATGCAGATCTTTTACAAAAGCATTCATCCCTTCCGCATATTGCTGTAGTAACCTGCCTTGCTGATTAAGCTGGTTAACATGGGTGTCAAATCCGCTTAAAGAAACGTAGTAAACCCTGGTTTTTAAGCCAGAACAGATGAATTTAGAGACGGTTTTCAGCTGATTGGCGAAGGCCGAATTCGGATAGGTATAATTGGGTTTATAAATTTTAGAGGTATTCTGGATATAATTAGCGGAGGAAGAAGTTTCGATCATCGTTTTATACAGATAGCCTAAGTTTTCTTCATCCAGATGATCCTTGTCGCTTTGAATCATTTCCCTGAAAAAAGGTTCATTTGTATTGCGGAACAGCGCAGCCGGATCTTTCAGTGCAATTCCTTTTTTACTGAGCCCTTTCATCGCCAGAGAGAGGCTGTCGTCAACTTCAATAGCAGTATAGGGGAATTTGCAGGTTTGACAATTAGAGTCCAGGTAACGGCCTATCCAGCCGGTAGAAAGGTATTGATTGGCATCACTCGCAGTTTGCCAGATGTCCATAGAGCGGAAATGTGACCGGTCAGGATTGGGATAGCCGACATCATTAATAATTGACATCCAGCCCTGGTCATAAAGTTCTTTTAAACAGCTTAGGTTGGGGTTTAATCCCTGCATATCATTTAATTTGATAACGTCATCCGGTTTAATGGCTATCCCATTTCTCATTTGATAATAAATATCATTTCCGAAAGGCACTACCGTATTTAAGCCATCATTGCCTCCGGATAGCTGCACAACGACCAGGTTTTTGTATAAACTCAGTTCATCTAATGCTAAGGCCTCAAATGGTTTCATGAAAGCCGGAACAACCATTGTACCTGCTGCTGCAAAAGCTGCCTTTCTTAAAAAATCTCTTCTTTCCATGTTATTCAGGTTAGCATAATTGATACTCAGGCATACTGGTTACCGCAATGACGGTGTTTTTTAGATTGACATTACTGGAAACCAGTTCACTGATCTTTTTTCCTACTGTGGGTTCCAATAAGAAAGCAGCCATTTCTGTTTGCTTCATATCCTTTGGAAAACAGGATAGAAATTTAGGCCAGTCTGCCTGCGCATTGACATAAGACTTTACGGGTCTTGGTTTTTGTTTTTTATTCAGGGCAATTACAGCTTCTTCTTCTGGATCTGCCTTCCCGTCAAAATCAAGAATTCCATCATTTAAAACCAGTGAAGGTATCTTTAGCCGAAGCATTAAAGAGGAACTGTCTATCCAGTTTTTACCTCCGGGCCATCCCGCCACATTAGGGGGATTGAAGAGGTATTGACCCAGGCTGCTCTGTAATTGAATTAAGATCTGCGGTTTATTATAGGTCACATAAAATTCTCTGCTCAAATTGACCAGAAACTCTACCGGCGATTTTATTTTATTGCCCATATTTTCTTTGCTATAAAACCAGTCTGCATTAAATAATTGTTTCATCAATGCAGTGATGTCATATTGCTGGGCATAGAAATGGGTAGCCAGTTCTTTTACATGTGTTTCATTGGGGGTGTCGTTAACAAAAAAAGTATAAAGTTTACGACAGATGAAAACCGAAGTTTCTGGTTTGGCAAGTATTTGATCAATGATCGCTTCTCCATCAAAATTTCCCGTCTTTCCGAAAAATGTTTTTTGCAGTGCATCGTGTGTCTTCGGATTGAATTCGAATTCTCCGGTTTTGTTATAGGCCCATCCGGTAAACGAGCGGGCAGCTTCTTTGATGTCAGTTTCTGTGTAATTTCCTCTGCCCAAGGTAAATAACTCCATTAATTCTCTGGAGAAATTTTCATTGGGATGCCCCTTTTTGTTCTGCTGATTATTCAGATAATCGAGCATGGCCGGAGATTTGGAAACCTCCATGAGCAGGGTTTTAAAGCTGCCTAAAGCATTGTTCCGCTGTATGTTATTGAGTTGTTGTGCATAGAATGGGTTATTAGCCCTGCAGGCAAAATGGCCATGCCAAAACAAGGTCATCTTCTCTAAAAGTGGGTTTGGTGTGGAGATCATCCTTTGTACCCAGTTCAGATTCAGGTCGCGGCTTTTTTCATTCCTTCCTTTGGTAATATCTTCGCGCTGTTGTTTCTCTTCCGGGGTTAGTTCTTTTTTGCCATTTAAGCTGGAAAGCAGCAACTGTTGCTGTTTAAATTCATCAGGCTTAACCGTGGTCAGGTCAGTTCCAGGAGCCGGACTAACAAACAAACCGTTTACTGCCTTATTTAATTTTCTTTTGCTTAGCTGTAGCAAATCGGGGTAAGCTATCCCGAAACCGGCTCTGTTGTAAAGGTGCTTGATGTTAGAGAAATTGTCTTTTCTATCCATGGTATCAGGCTATTTTCTGTGGGTTATGACAGTTATAAAACGTTTAGGTTTAAAATTTTATATTTTTGTCTCTATGATATTTCAGTTACCTGAAGAAGAATTGGTCTTTCCTGATCCCTGCTTAGCAGAGGAAGATGGATTGCTGGCTATTGGAGGAGATTTAAGCAAAGACAGACTGGTGCTGGCTTACCAGAATGGCATCTTTCCGTGGTTTAGCGAAGGAGATCCGATCTGCTGGTTTGCTCCGCCTGAGCGCTGTGTAATCCTGCCTGAAAAAGTCAAGGTGAGTAAAAGTATGCGAAAGGTAATTGCAGATGGTATTTTTACGGTGACGATGGACCGGGTTTTTGCCGATGTGATTCTTTGCTGTGCAAAATCACCAAGAAAAGATCAGGATGGTACCTGGATTACCAATGCGATGCAGCAGGCTTATATCAATTTACACCAGTATGGCTGGGCGCACAGTGTGGAAGTCTGGTATGAGGGGGAGCTGGCCGGAGGCTTATATGGGGTAACTGTAAATGGTGTATTTATTGGAGAAAGCATGTTCAGCTTAAAAAGCAACGCTTCTAAAACTGCCCTGATCTGGCTTTGTCAGCAAGGGAATTACAGACTGATTGATTGCCAGGTGCCCAATGATCATTTGATGAGTTTAGGCGCTGAAATGATTACCCGGGAAGCTTATACAGAAATTTTACACGCAGATCTTTAGTCTTACGCAGAACTCTGACTTGTAAATCTATTTTAAAATCTCCCTGATGTCCTCTTTGCTCAAAGATTTGAAGAAACTTTCCTCTGTGGTAATCAATGAACTTGCCAGGCGCTTCTTGCGGTTCTGTAAGGCCAGGATTTTTTCTTCAACGGTATCCTTCGCAATAAATTTATAGATAAATACCTTCTTTTCCTGTCCGATACGGTGTGATCTGTCAATGGCCTGTTGTTCGACTGCAGGGTTCCACCAGGGATCTAAAATAAAGACATAATCTGCCTGGGTAAGGTTTAAACCTACTCCGCCAGCTTTGATTGAAATCAAAAAGACCTTAAGATCTTTGTTCTCCTGGAATTCAGAAACAATCTCTCCACGATTTTTTGTAGAGCCATCCAGGTAGGCAAATGGAATTAGCTCTTTCTCAAAGTGATGCTTGAAAATAGTAAGGTGTTTAACGAATTGTGAGAATATTAATACCTTATGTCCGCCTTTAAGTACGTTGTCCAGCGTATGAATTACGTTCTCAAATTTACCAGAGTCTGATAAATATTCATCGTCAATCATGCGTGGATGATTAGCGAGCTGTCGTAAAGCGGTTAGCCCTTGCAAGAGTTGTACTTGTTTTTTAGCGTAAGTACCATCGTCCATACTACTCAGCAAGTCGTTCCGGTAAGCAGATTTTGTTTTTTCGTAATAAGAGGCTTGATCTTCGCTCATATCACAATAAATAATCTGTTCAGTTTTTGCTGGTAACTCTTCTGCAACCTGTTCTTTGGTACGTCTGAGTACAAATGGTTTGATGATCGCCTGTAATTTCTTTGCCTTATCCTCGTCTTTTCTCTTCTCAATGGCTTGTACATATTCGTCATTGAAAAAGGCTTGTGTACCCAGTAATCCGGGATTAAGAAAAGTAAGCTGCGTCCACAGATCTCCCACTGAATTTTCTACAGGAGTACCGCTCAGGATCAAGCGGTGTCTTGATTTTAACTGTCTGACGGATTTGAATGACTTGGAAGAAGGGTTTTTGATATTCTGACTCTCATCAAGAATAATATAATTGAAATAAAAATCTTGTATTTCATTGGCATCAACCCTGGTGATTCCATAAGTGGTAATCACAATATCGTATTTTATAAAATGGCTCACATCTTTATTACGCGTACTGCCGGTATGTGCAAGAATTTTCAGCTTTGGTGTGAACTTCTTTGCTTCAGCCAGCCAGTTGTAAATTAATGAGGTGGGCATAATGATTAAAGAAGTGCTGTGGGTATTGTTCAGCTCGTCTTCTTCCTTCAGCTTTTGCAGCATCGCGAGTGTCTGAATGGTTTTACCCAGGCCCATGTCATCTGCTAAACAACCACCAAAATTATATTCTCTTAAAAAGCTGAACCAGTTATAACCTGCTTTCTGATAACTTCTCAGTTCACCTTTAAAATGAACGGGCATCTGAATATCTTCAATGTTCTCAAAGTCGTTCAGCTTCTGAAGTTTGCGCTGTAAGGTTACATTGGCAATACCATCACCTGCCAGGTCATTGATCAGGCCAATATGATGTTTCTTAAGTTTAAGCATTTTTCCTCCGTCAGAGAGGCTGAATAAACTTCCGTATTGAGAGAACCACTTTTCCGGTATGATAGCTATAGTGCCGTCAGGAAGTGGGAATTCTCTCTTTTTATGTAAGATATGTTGTTTAAGCGCTATAAAAGGAACAGGGTGTATCCCGAAATATACAATCGCGTTAATGTCAAACCAATCGTTATCTTCTTTGATTTCAAAGTCGATTTTATTCGATGCAAACAGGAACTTTTTCTGACCAGTTGATTGCTCAATACTGTAGCCATTAGCTGCTAACTGTTCAATATGTTCGTTGACCCAGTTCAGAATGCCATAAGCTTTATCTTCGGTATCAGCAGCCGCAAGTTCCAGGTTATAAAAGAGTGCACTTGTTTTTTTAAGCCCCAGTTTTGTCAACTCGGTATATTTATGCTTTTCCCATACTGTATCTCTTTTGACACGGGTAAACACATAGTTGTTCTCCTGTTTTTCAACATGGACGGTTACTTTCTTTTCATTCCCCAAGGCAAAAACATGTTCACCGTATTTGAAATAAAGCTGGAGCTGGGAAATACCACCCTCAATATAAATTACTTTTAGAATTGCAGTAGGTTCATGTTTCTCTGTCTGAATATCAAACCCTTCTGCATAAACGTGATATTTCTCTATTAAAGGAGCTACGAATTTCTCAAAATAAGTCTCTTCTTTGGCAGTAGGGATCGTGATGTAACGCTTATTCAGAAAAGGGAACAGCTTTTTACCTTCAATATCCTGCTCAAAGAAATAAAGTACATCATTTAATAAGAGCCATGCAGGCTGATTACTAACAATCTGCGCTTCTTTAAACATAAAATCTATGCGCAACGACTGATATTTGATTGTTGGGAAGTAGCGGGTTTCTACATCACTCCTTCTGAAGTGAAATAAGATCGTAGCAGGCTCAGTGGCCAGCTCAATTTTACGCTCTGCCGGCCATCCGTCTTTATCCATGAGGTATAACTCATCTTTAATTTTAAGGATTTCCAGGACTTCAGCTAGTTTCTTCTCGATTTTGGGCCTCGCGTTTTCATAGAATTTATCATCATAGAACTTACTGAAAAATTCAAAGGGTCTGATCGCTTTCTTATGATACTTCTTAATGACATGGTCCTGCTCTGTTTCATCGAGCATTTTAATGATTTTAAGATCAGATTCTGTAAGATGTCTGGCAAATTCTTTAGCCGTATGGCTGAACAGCCGCTGATAAGTTAAAGAAAAATCTCCCTGTGGATTAAGCTGAACAATATGTGGTTCAATTAAATAGCCTAAATACTCATGCTTGCACAGTGAATATACGATTTTGCAGGGTTTAGAACTATCTACGCGTAACATGAGGTAAATGATTAAAAAAAGAGGAGTCTTTAAGCTAGTAAAGCTTTAAACATACATCAATTTTGAATCGTGATCAAATAGAAAATTGATTTTTCGGGGGATTATTCAAAAAAAACTAAACATAAGTGACTTTAGGGAGAATAATTTGAGTCAGGGGAGCTGATGAGCACGTTGTGTTGGTCGGAAAATTAAGGGCGTTCGTCGGGTTTGACAGGGCTGTGGTATAAAAGACAAAAAACTTTGCAACGTATGGTGGGTGTCTGCGTCTTATTTACAAACTGTTTAGAAACAGATCATTAGAAAACCTTAAAAATAAAGATATGAAAACTTCAATCAAAACATTAGTAGCATCGGCAATGACTGCCATCGTTTTATCAACTACAGTAGTTACCGCTTTCGCTGCAGAAAAAGTAACAGCAAAGGAAAAAGTAGCGGAGAACATGGATATTAAAAAATTAGTAGTCAATGGAAACACCAAGGTATTCATTGTACAAAGTAATCGTGATTGGGTATCGATAGGGGATGATAACCAGGATAAGGTAACCATTAAACAAATTGGAAATACACTGAGCATTAACTCATCAGAAGAAACACCAGTAGTTGTGACTGTTTATGTGAAAGATCTTTACAGGATCTCTGCTGCAGATGCTGCGGATGTAAGGACTGTTGGAACTGTTGATTTACCTTACCTGCAAGTGATTATGAGAGATCACGCTAAAGCACATATCAAAGCTAAAACTGAAAGCTTATATACTGATCTGGCTGGTGATGCAAGTCTGGAGTTGTTAGGTGCAACAGATAGCCATACTATAAAAAATGCAAGTATTGGAAATCTGAAAACAGAAAAACTGGCTGCTGTTAAAACCAAAAACCTGCCAGTGGGAACAAGACTGGCGATGAATGATACGCATGATAGCACTAAAAGAGCAAACGAGGGAGTTTCAAAAAGATAATCCGTCCGTTGTCAGCTTAATTGAGGCAGGCCTTTTATGGAGAAAGACCTGCCTTTTTTATTTATAAGTCAAACTTGATGCCTTGCGCAAGCGGCAGGGTATCCGCGTAATTTATCGTATTCGTTTGTCTGCGCATATATCCCTTCCAGGCATCAGATCCGCTTTCTCTGCCACCTCCGGTTTCTTTCTCTCCACCAAAAGCACCACCAATTTCAGCACCCGAAGTACCAATGTTTACGTTGGCAATACCACAATCCGAGCCGGAACTGGAAAGGAACATTTCGGCTTCTCTCAGGTTCAAAGTCATAATTGCAGAAGATAACCCCTGGGGAACACCATTTTGAAGTGCAATAGCCTGGTCCAGCGTTTTATATTTAATCAGGTATAAGATTGGTGCAAAAGTTTCTTCCTGTACAATCTCATAGTGATTTTCTACTTCAGCCACACAAGGTTTAACGTAACAGCCGGAGTGGTAAGCTTCACCTGTCAGTGTACCGCCTTCTACAACAAACTGCGCACCTTCGGTTTTCCCTTTTTCAATAGCCTTATTATATTGATCAACGGCATCTTTATCAATCAGTGGCCCAACATGGTTATGCTGATCTAAAGGATCTCCGATTCTAAGCTGACCATAGGCTTTGACCAGTTTGTTTTTAAAAGTTTCATAAATATCTTCATGGATGATCAAACGTCTGGTTGATGTACAACGCTGACCAGCAGTACCCACTGCGCCGAATACTGCGCCGATAATAGACATATCCAGGTCTGCATCCTTCGAAATTATAATTGCATTGTTACCACCAAGTTCTAAAATGCTCTTGCCAAACCTTGTGGCTACTGCAGCAGAAACTTTTCTTCCAATACGGGTAGAACCAGTAAAGGAAACCAGTGGAATTCGTTTATCATTGTTAATCAGATCACCAACGGCATTACCGATAAGCAGAGAACTGATCCCTTCGGGCATTTCATTATCCTGAAGCACTTTAGCCAGGATATGCTGACAAGCAATTGCGCATAGAGGAGTTTTAGAAGAAGGTTTCCACACACAAACATTGCCACATACTAAAGCCAGTGCTGTATTCCAGCTCCAAACAGCCACAGGGAAGTTAAAAGCAGAAATTATCCCTACAATCCCAAGCGGGTGCCACTGCTCATACATGCGGTGATTTGGCCGCTCAGAGTGCATGGTTAAGCCATATAATTGACGGGAAAGTCCTACTGCAAAATCACAGATGTCAATCATTTCCTGTACTTCTCCAAATCCTTCCTGTAAACTTTTCCCCATTTCATAAGAAACCAGGGTACCCAAATCTTCTTTGTGTGTACGTAAAGCATCACCAAGCTGGCGCACAATATCACCACGTTTAGGAGCCGGCAAACTGCGCCAGTAAATGGAAGCGGTCTGCGCCTGCGTTAATACAGTCTCGTAATCCTTTTGATCAGCAAGTTGTACTGTAGCGATCTTTTTGCCGTCTACCGGCGAATAACTATCGATAGTTCCAGTGCTTGCTTTCCCGCCCCATACGCTTCCGGTACTATAAGCCGGGTTTGATTCCAGAATACCTAAATTTTTTAATACTGAATTGATATTGGTTTGCATAGTTTATTGGATATTGATTTATACAAATCAACAAAAAAAATCCTGTTAATTTCTTGACTTGAATTTTACGCAGATTAAAATTAAGTTGCGTTACTTTGTAATAATTCAGGAAAAACCCCAGATAGCAATATAAACCTGCATGAGTTTTTAACTCCTGACATGGACATGCTTAAGCAAGTTTCATTACAGCTAACACTGTAAATCGTATGAATAATGCTGACCCAGGCCAGATGGCTTATTTACCGCTAAATTTAATACTATCAACGAATTACGATGTCAGTTGTTTGGATGTTGATAATTATTTCGGTTGCATGCTATATAATACTGTAAACTTATACTGTATTTTAGGAAAAAAGGGAGCTGTTCTTTAATTATTCAATACAATGGAAGAGGAATTTTACTTTGATTTTAGTGATGATGCGCAGCGTTCGGTAGAGCGTTACGAAGAGATGATAAGGAACCAGGATCAGTACTTTTTTGATGCCCAGGCTTTTGAGAACATCATTGACTACTATATAGAAAAGAGTGACCCCGTAAAGGCACTTCAGGTGATAGAGTATGCCCTAAACCAGCATCCGTACGCCGCAGTTTTTTTAATTAAGCAAGCACAGCTTTATTTCGTTACTGATCAGATAGACAAGGCATTTTTCTCTTTGCAAAAAGCAGAAATGCTCGAAGCGTCCGAATCAGAGATCTACGTACTTCGCGGAAATATATACAACAGTCTGGAACGTTATACCGAAGCATTGGATAACTTTCAAATCGCCCTGACTTTCGCGGAAACTACAGATGAGATCCTGCTTCAGATCGCTTACGTTTATCAGAATATGCTGGATTACGAAAGTGCCATCAAGTATATCAAGCAGAGTCTGGAACAAAATATGGAGAACAAGGACGGTTTATATGAGCTGGCTTTCTGTTATGATATTTTGGATAAGCAGGAAGAGAGTATCCAGTTTTATATGGAATATATCGACAACGATCCTTATTCGTATGCGGCATGGTATAACCTGGCAAATTCTTATCATAAACTTGATTTGTTTGAAAAAGCGATCGATGCTTACGATTATGCAATCCTGATTAAAGATAATTTTGCTTCTGCTTATTATAACAAAGGAAATGCGCTGGTACAGCTTGACCGCTATGCTGAGGCTATAGAAGTCTATAAACAAACCTGGGAATACGAGCAGCCGAATGCAGATACCTATTGTGCAATTGGGGAATGTTATGAAAAGCTGGAACGTATGGATGAAGCACGCGCTTATTATAAAAAGTCTGTAAAGATGGATAATAAGCTGGCTGATGCCTGGTTTGGAATAGGGGTAACGCTGAATTTTGAGGAACGCTATTTCGAATCGCTGCACTTTTATAAGAAAGCAATAGAGCTGGATGACGAAAACCCTGATTTCTGGTTCGCTATGGCTGATGCTTATTATAAACTCGGACAAATAGAGCAATCTGTCGAAGCTTATTATAAAGTACTGGAATATAACCCGCTTGATATTGAAGCCTGGCTTGATTTTTCAACCGTTCTTTATGAACAGGGGAGACTGCTGGAAGCCTCAGAAACTATTTCTGACGGGATCAAGAATAACCCGGATGCTGCAGAACTTTATTACAGGCAGGTCGCTTATTTATTTGCGCTCGGACAGCATAAAGAGGCACTGGTTTACCTGGAAACAGCTTTAGTGACTGATCCGGATAAACATTATATCCTGTTTGAATACTTGCCGCAGTTACAGGACAACAATGCAATTATTGAAGTGATTAACAGATATATTAAATAGCTGCAGTGTTGATACCTCATCATACAGGATGCAATTTTACGTTAAGCAATTAATGACCTCAAAAAAGCTTATATCAGATAATGGTATAAGCTTTTTTGAGTGAAAAACAAATTTATAGTGATGAAATAAGCCTTATTTTTTTCACCTTTACAGCAGATATGAATTACCCATTAAATAATATTCCCGAACGTCCAGTAAAACCACGCCAGAGCGGCATAACTATGGTGATGGACAAGGGCCTCAGTTTGAGACAGACAGAAGATTTTATTGATGTCGCAGGTGTCCATTCCGACATCGTAAAATTAGGTTGGGCTACATCTTTTGTTACCCCCAAATTAAAAGAAAAACTAGATATATATCGCAGTGCAGGTATCCCGACATATTTCGGCGGTACTTTGTTCGAAGCGTTTATTATCCGTAATCAATTTGAAGATTATATCCGCGTACTGGAGCAATTTGGTATGGAATACGCAGAAGTTTCTGACGGTTCTATCGAAATTGAACATGATCTTAAATGCGAGTACATCCATAAATTAGCTAAACATGTGACTGTAATTTCAGAAGTTGGATCTAAGGACGCTACAAAAATATTTGCACCTTATAAATGGATCAAACTGATGAATGCTGAAATTGAAGCAGGTTCATGGAAAGTTATTGCTGAAGCCAGAGAAGGTGGAAATGTAGGCATCTACAGAGGATCGGGCGAAGTGCGTGAAGGATTAGTAGATGAAATATTAACACAGATACCAGCTGAAACTATTATCTGGGAAGCTCCGCAAAAAGAGCAGCAGGTTTGGTTTATCAAATTAATTGGTACCAATGTGAACTTAGGTAATATTGCTCCTGCAGAAGTTATTCCATTGGAAACTATTCGTTTGGGATTAAGAGGAGATACATTTGATTACTTCCTTAATTTAGCGAAATAACCGGTTATCCGGTTTGCTGCTGCTGCATATATGAGAACATTCGGACTAATTGGCTATCCGCTCGCACATTCATTTTCAAAGAAGTTCTTTACAGAGAAATTTGCGGAGGAAGGAATTGCTGAGCATCAATATGAACTGTTTCCTATAGAAAATATAGCTGCTGTAGTCTCTTTGATTGCAGCAGATGATTCTCTTGCAGGGCTGAATGTTACTATTCCGCACAAAGTAGGCGTAATGACTTACCTGAATGAGCTGGACGCTGCAGCGGAAACTATAGGCGCGGTAAATTGTATTTCTATCCACCATAAAGACGGGCAAGCCTGGCTTAAAGGATATAATACAGACGCATACGGTTTTCAGGAGTCGCTCAGGCCGTATTTGAAAAAGAACCATACCCATGCGCTGATCCTTGGTGATGGTGGGGCCGCTAAAGCGGTGAAATATGTATTGGATCAATTGCAGATTTCTTATCTTTCTGTAGTGCGTACGGCAGCTCCAAATACCATTTTGTATAGTGATTTAACGCAAGAGCTGCTGCAAAAGCACCAGGTTATTATCAATACCACGCCACTGGGCACTTTCCCGAATATTGACGCTGCTCCTGCTATTCCTTATCAATGGATTACCGACCAGCATCTGGCTTATGATTTAGTTTATAACCCACAGGAGACTGAGTTCCTGAAACGGGCTAAAGCAAAGGGCGCGGCAATTAAAAACGGATTTGAAATGTTGCAGCTTCAGGCAGAACGGTCCTGGTTTATCTGGAACCCTTAGGCTAAATGCGCATGAAACCATATTTACTGTACAGTGTCTTTTTTATTTTGTGCCTGAGTGCGGCTTGTACCAGTAACGAAACTTATACGCCCAAGCCAAGAGGGTATTTTCAGATTAAATTCCCTAAAAAAGAATACCTGAGCTATAATGATGGTTGCCCGTTCACTTTTGATTATCCAAAATATACAAAAATAGAAGCCGATAAAGAGCGTGGTGCAGGCAATTGCTGGAGTAATCTTCACTTTACGCAGTTTAATGCCCGTCTTCACCTTACTTATTATGGTGTTTCCTCTCAAAAGGAATACGAAGGGTTGGTAGAGGATGCACGTACACTGGCCTTTAAACATACTGTTAAGGCGAATGCCATAGATCAGAAACTGATCAACTTTCCAGACCGGAAAGTTTATGGTATTTACTATGCAATTGAAGGAAATACAGCTTCTTCTGTGCAATTTTTTCTGACAGACAGTGCCATACATTATTTCAGAGGAGCTTTGTATTTTAATGAGCGTCCGCAATATGACTCTGTTGCACCCGTTGTGACTTTTATAAAGAAAGATATTGACCGCATGATCGATACCTTCAGATGGAAAAACTAATTTAAACTCCGATGATTACTCTTAAGCAATTTACATTCAACCCATACCAGGAAAATACCTATGTTTTATATGATGAAACAGGGGAATGCGTAATTATTGACCCGGGCATGTATGATGGTAGTGAGCAAAATATCCTGGCCAGCTGGATTAAAGAAACCAAGCTGAAACCAGTATTGCTGTTAAATACACATTGTCATCTGGATCATGTTTTTGGCAATAAGTTTGTTTTCGATACGTGGGGTTTAAAACCACAATTTCATAAAGGAGAATTATATATTCTTCAGGCGGTTCCGGGATATGCGCCACAAATGGGCTTAAACTATGAGCTTTCGCCAGAGCCAGAGGTTTTCCTGGAAGAAACGGGAACGGTAACTTTTGGGGACAGTGAATTAGAATTGATTTTTGCTCCCGGTCATTCTCCGGCACACTTGTGTTTTTATGCAAAGGAGGATGGATTTATTGTTGGCGGTGATGTTTTATTCTATACTTCGATTGGCCGTACAGACCTGCCTGGTGGAAATCATCAGCAGCTGATAGATAATATCAGGGAGAAGCTTTTTGTGCTGCCAGATAAAGTAGAGGTATTTCCGGGACATGGTCATCTGACTACAATCGGCTATGAGAAGCGAAACAATCCTTTTTTAAAATAAGTACCTGTATATTTGACCAAACCACCATCATTTGAACACAGCCCTTTATATTGCCCGCAGGTATCTCTTTGCTAAAAAGTCTACCAATGCTATAAATATTATCTCTACCATTTCTGTGCTGGGGGTTTTTGTAGGCAGTGCGGCCTTGATTATTGTTTTATCAGTATTCAATGGATTTGAGGATGTGGTGCTGAAGATGTTCAATACCATTACCCCGCAACTGGTCATTGCACCTGCAGAAGGAAAGACTTTTAACCCGCACAGCGTTTTTTTTACGGAACTTAAGTCTGCAAAAGAAGTCTATTCTTTTACCGAAGTACTTTCTGAAAATGCTTTGCTGCGGTACCGTGACAAGCAGTCTGTTGGAATGGTGAAAGGAGTAAGTACCTCTTACCTTAAAAATAAAAGCCTGGATAGCATTACCGTACAGGGGAAATTTGTACTGCAAACCGAAGCCGGGCCTAATGCGGTAATTGGCTCTGCGCTGCAAAACTATTTAATGGTGAATACCAATGACCCATTTACACAGTTGCAGGTCTTTTCTCCCAAAAAAGGGCTGAAAACAAGTTCTGTTAATCCAGCAGATGACTTTATGGATTTGTATATTCCGGTGTCAGGTATTTTCGAAGTGCAGCAGGATTTTGATAACATTGCGATTGTACCGCTAAGCTTCGCCAGGAAATTATTAAACGAAGAAATAAAAGTCTCTTCAATAGAGCTCAATTTGCAAAAAGGGGTAGACCCTGATGTTTTTAAAGCTAAGATTGCACAACAGCTGGGCAAGAACTACGTTGTTAAAGATAGGGTGGAGCAGAATAAAGCATTATATAATATTTTAAGTACCGAAAAGTGGGCAGTATATATCATTTTAACGTTTATCCTGATCATTGCCATTTTTAATATCATAGGCTCACTGACCATGCTGGTTATTGATAAGCTGAAAGATATTGCCATATTAAGCAGTCTGGGGGCTGGGAAAGGCCTCATTAGAAAGATATTCCTTTTCGAAGGAATGATGATCACCTTAGCAGGCTGTGTTTTTGGTCTTTTTGTTGGCCTTGTTTTCTGTTTATTGCAGCAGAAGTTTGGATTCGTTAAAATGTCACAGGAGAACCTGCTGATGAGTAATGCTTATCCGATTGGCCTTAAATGGAAAGATTTTTTATTAGTATTCATCACAGTGAGTATTTTCTCGTTTATGGCATCAGCTTTGTCATCTAATTTGAGCGTGAAGAACATTAATCACTTAAATCAAGATCTCTAACATGAATTCCTTAAAACATACATTTTTATTATTATTCGTCCTTTCTATTGCTTTTACAGCTTGTAACCATACCGGTAATGAGACTCAAAAAAGTAAAACCAGAATAATCAAAGGATTGTATAGCTACGGGCCGGAAATCAAGTCTTTTACAGATTGTGAAGAGGGCAGGGAATACTGGGTTGCGGATAGCTCTAAAACATTGGAGCTGGGTTATAGTAAATTCAATTTTGAAAAACCTTACGAACCTGTTTATATTGAAGCAGAATGTCATGTCATTAAATCAGATAGCCTGGTGGTATCGGCAGATTTTGATTCTACTTTAGTCGTGACTAAACTGATCAAAATTACGCGTGAAATTCCTGATGGCCCCTGCAATCAATAGCAGGGTAGTTATGAGTTGGTTACGTAAAGGTTCTGAGTGATTTCCGGGATAATCCCTTTTTCCTGAGCCATTTTAAACAGAATATCTATTGCTTTTCTGCCTTCAGTACCTAAGTCAACAGAGTATTTGTTGACATATAAATCGATGTGTTTATACATGACTGCTTCTTCCATTTCCTGCGCATGGGCTGCAATAAAGTCAATTCCTGATTTTGGATTCTGGAAAGCGAACTCTACAGACTTGCGGATCAGGCGGTTTACCTTCAGTTGTATTTCATGATCCAGCTTACGGTTAATTACAATGCCTCCCAATGGGATTGCACAGCCTGTCAATTCTTCCCAATAGCTGCCCAGGTCAACTATCTTATGTAACCCTTTGTCTGTATAAGTGAAACGGTTCTCATGAATAATCAGGCCAAGATCGATACTATGATTTAATAAGGCATCCTGGATCTCTGAGAAAACCATTACCTGTTTATTGAGCAAATTGGGAAAAGCAATACCCAACAGGAAATTCGCAGTGGTGAGTTCGCCAGGAATAGCCACACTCAAAGTAGAATCTTTTTGAGTTAAGCGCGCACTGCCAATTAAATCTTCATTCTCGCAAATTAATAAAGGGCCAACTCCGAAGCCTAATGCACTTCCTGAATCCAGCAGCGCGTATTTTTCCACCACATGGGCGAAAGCATGAAAACTCAGCTTGGTAATATCCAGTTCTGAACGTAACGCCTTTTGATTTAAGGTTTCCACATCATCAAAGAATACTTCGAACTCCAGGCCCTCGGTATCAATTTTATGATGAATTAATGCGTCAAAAATAAAAGTATCGTTTGGACAAGGAGAAAAGCCGAGTGAAAGTTTCATGTGGTAAATGTAAGGAGTTCCTGTAGCTGCTTGGTTAACTGTTTGTCAAAAATTCAATTGTCCAATCGTTCAGGTTTTTAATAGCAAGCCCTATCTTCCAGCTGTCCCTGTTTCTTTCTTCCACGTAATTAGAAATACTGCGGACCTGAATACAGGGAATATTCAGCTGCGTACAGCAATAGAAGACTGCTGCCCCTTCCATACTTTCAATAACCGGGTTAAGGCGGCTGGTGATCGCCCGGATACTTTCTTTATTGCCATGTACTTTGTTGACCGTAATCCCGTTTACTTCCGGTAAACCAGTTTGCAGCCCGGGTAAATTATCTGCTGAAGGAATAGCTGTGTAGTTGCTTTTTCCAAAACCCAGGTCTTCAATCGTCAGAAATCCTTCTTTATTCTCCGCCCCTAATTCTGAAAACTCATCACGAACAATATTAATCAGGCTGCCTAAAGGAATTTTCCGGTCAAAGCAGCCTGCAATTCCTAAATTAATAACCAGTTTATACTGCGCGGCTGCGGATAAATGCTGCCCGAGTGCAAATGCAGTAGCTGTCATTCCCACACCCGTAATTAAAAGGTCAAAACGAGGGGTTTCTATAAAATTTCCTTCGGCCAGGCCAAAAGCTGTACAGCATCCGGCTAATTCTGCTCTTGTCGCTGCAACTACCAGTATCTTCATTTAACGAAGTTACAAAATAATGTAAAACAGCTGAGCCAGAACATACCTTGCTTGTTTTTAGATAGTCTTCGTATATTTGCGGTCAATTACTGAAATATGATTTATATAACCCGCAAAGAATCTTTCAACGCCGCACATAAATTAGCAAGACCAGACTGGTCTGATGATCATAACCTGGAAGTTTTTGGCAAATGTGCCAATCCTAACTGGCATGGTCATAATTATCAGCTTTTTGTTACTGTAAAGGGAGAAATAAACCCTGAAACAGGCTTTCTGGTTGACCTTAAATGGATGAAAGAAATTATCAATGAACACGTCATTGACAAACTTGACCATAGAAATCTCAATCTTGATGTAGATTTCATGAAAGACAAACTGGCTTCAACAGAAAACCTGGTGATTGCAGTTTGGGATCAATTACTGCCCCATATTCAACAAGGTGGTGCAATACTGCATTGCGTTAAAATTTACGAAACTGAAAACAACTTTGTAGAGTACTTCGGTTAATCACACGATATACATGGAAAATAATACACTAGATGCCTTCGATGAAGAAAACGAAGGGTATGTTAAAATAGATCGTTACAATACAGCAAAAACAGTTTCTATTTCCAGTCATTATACGGATATATTGACTCAGCTGGGAGAAGATCCTCAGCGGGAGGGCTTATTAAAAACACCTGAACGTGTGGCTAAATCACTACAATATCTGACCCATGGTTATGATATTAAACCAGCTGAGATTTTACGTTCAGCCATGTTTAAAGAAGATTACAGCCAGATGGTTGTGGTAAAAGACATAGAAGTTTATTCTATGTGTGAACACCATATGCTGCCTTTCTTTGGAAAAGCGCATGTAGCCTATATTCCCAACGGACATATTGTTGGTTTAAGCAAGATCCCACGTGTAGTGGATGCTTTTGCAAGAAGATTACAGGTACAGGAGAGATTAACAAATGAAATCAGAGATTGTATCCAGGAAACTTTAAACCCTGCAGGAGTAGCAGTAGTGATTGAATGTCAGCATTTATGTATGGCAATGAGAGGGATACAAAAACAAAATTCAGTGACAACGACCTCAGCTTTTACAGGAGAATTTGCCAAAGATAAAACGAGGGCAGAGTTTTTGAGGTTAATAACAGCACGGTTACATTAGAAAACAAGAATAATATAAATGAAAGCATATTTATTTCCAGGGCAAGGCGCGCAATTTTCAGGTATGGGTAAGGAACTATACGAAAATGAAATGGCCAGAGAATTATTTGAAAAAGCAAATAATATTATTGGCTTCCGCATCAGCGACATCATGTTCTCGGGTACTGAAGAAGAGTTGAAACAAACTAACGTTACTCAACCTGCCATATTCCTGCATTCGGTGATCCTTGCCAAATCTTTAGGAGACGATTTTAAACCTGATATGGTTGCCGGACACTCCTTAGGAGAGTTTTCAGCATTGGTTGCTGCTTCAGCAATTTCTTTTGAAGATGGATTAAAACTAGTGATTGCCCGTGCAAATGCCATGCAGAAAGCCTGCGAATTACAACCTTCAACTATGGCTGCAATTTTAGGTTTAGCGGATGATGTAGTGGAGAAAATCTGTGCAGAGATTGACGAAGTAGTTGTAGCTGCAAATTATAACTGCCCGGGCCAATTGGTTATTTCCGGCAGTATAGAAGGAATAGATATTGCTTGTGCTAAATTAACAGAAGCAGGTGCAAAGCGGGCCTTGAAATTAAATGTAGGTGGTGCATTTCACTCTCCGCTAATGGAACCAGCAAGGATCGAGCTGAAAGAAGCGATAGAAAACACTACAATTCTGCCTCCGGTATGTCCGATTTACCAGAATGTTGATCCAAGACCACAAACAGATCCTGAAAAGATTAAATTTAATTTAATCACACAATTAACAGGTGCAGTAAGATGGACACAAACAGTAGAACGTATGCTGGCAGACGGAGCCGATGAATTTATAGAAGTAGGACCTGGTAAAGTTTTACAAGGCCTGGTTAAAAAAGTAAGCAGAGAAGCGCAGACCAGTTCGGCTGCTGTCCCTGTTTAATCGGTATTTATAAATTAAAAGATCCGGCGTGAATATAGGGGGTAAAATAAGATTTCTTTTATTGATTCTGGGGATATGCTGTATTGTTACTGCATTATCGTTAAAACACTCTATAACAGAAAAAGACCTCCTGCAACACGAGGCAAGTAAACTTCAGGAGAACCTTGCCTTAAATGAACAAACTGTATATGATTTCTTAGCAGATGCGCAGCAGCTTGAAAGAGCCAAGCAATTTCACCTGAATGAAACATTTGCTTTGAATTATATTAATTCCTTTGGTGTCAAAGGAATTAATATTTTAACCTACGACCATTCCGTCCTTAAATTCTGGAGTTCTTATAAAGCGATACCACCAAACCTGGATAAGGTAAAAGAAGGATCTTCCTTTTTGCAACTTTCCAACGGATGGTATGAAGCAATTAAAAAAACAGAAGGAAGTTATACTTTGATCTTCCTGATTGATGTTAAAGATCAGTTCAGTATCCAGAACAGGTATCTTAAAAATGGGATAGTAAAGGATTTATCTTCCTCTAACTCCCTGGCCCTGGCTTCCTTTATGGATGAACAGGTAAACGGCATTATGAACCTCGATGGCAAATTGCTGTTTGAGGTGAAACTCAAACCCAATTATACAGAGAGTGTTTACTCTGCGATACAAATATGGCTCTGGATAATCGGTTTATTCAGCTTTGCCCTTTTTGTCAACTCATTTTGCGCCAGGCTGGCCAAAAGAGGCTACCTGATCCCGGCAACCTTGCTGCTTATTGGCTTCTTTTTAGGGGTAAGGGTTACCGATCTGGAGTACGGATGGTATAACCATCAGTTCAGTCTGGAGATTTTCAGTCCTGCTATTTACGCGGAAAGTTTCTTCTTGCCTTCTCTGGGAGACTTCCTGCTCAATGTGCTCTCCATTACCTGGGTTGTACTTTTCATGTTCACCTATAAAGATCATTACCGGCTTCCGAAATGGATAGTCAAGGGTAAAGTGGCAGGTCTGTTCTTCCATTTATTCCTGTTATTGCTATTTTCTGGTATTGCTTTTTTAATGAATGAGGTATTTTTTGGTCTTATTTATAACTCCAAGATCAACTTTGATATTACCAATATTATCAATCTGAGCTGGTTAAGCTGGGTTTGTATTATCATTCTTTGTCTGGTCTGGTTTAATATTTATCTGCTGGCCAATATCTGTATAGAACTAACCAGGCAGTTAAATGTGAGCAATAAAGAGCGGTTAATTTTGTTCCTGACGCTGTTTGTTTTGTATTTCATTTATATGCTTTGCATAGACTTTACAGCCTTCTTCATCGCATACGCCTTATTCCTGTTTATCATTTCCTACAATGGCTATATTCAGAAGAATAAGTTTTCCATAGGTACTTTTGCGGCTGTCTTTTTCTGTCTTGCTTTTATTTCTTCTATTAAGTATTTGAAATTCAATGATATTAAGGAGCGGAGCAACCGGTATGTAATCGCACAAAAGCTGCAGTCATCAGATGATCCTAAAGTCATCAATTCTATTGAAAGCCTTGGAAATGGAATCTCCAATGATTTATTCATTACGGATTATTTTAAAAGCCCGGGATCAAACCGGCATCTTGCGCTGCAAAATTATATCATCAAAACCTTCTTAGATGGGTATCTGTCCCCATTTGAACATAACTTTTATGAGTTTAATGCAACCGATTCGACATTGGCTGTAAGAGAGGACCGGTCGTTGCAACACTATCAAAACCTGGTCAAATCAGGTTCTGTAAAGATTTCGAACTTCTTTTATCGCCTTAATGATACTTTCGGTTATCAAAACTACTTCGGTATCATTCCAATCTTTGACGATAACCATATTCTGGGTACGCTGGTCATTGAATTGAAGTCACAACAATATAACTATAACAGCCAGTTTCCTGAGATCCTGATTGATGGTAAATTGAAAAATGATGAAGATTACAGTAACTATTCTTTTGCTTTTTATAACAACAACAAGCTGATTAAACAGGCCGGAAAATATACTTATAAAATAGCCAATACAGAGTTTAAAGGTGTTTACGGGGAGCCTGTAATTGTGAATGAGTCTAAGCTGGGATATAGCCACTTAATTTATTCTGCCAGTAACTCCAAAATTATTGTGATCAGTAAAGAGAAGGTAAACTATATTGTCCGCCTTGCGGCATTATCATTCTTCTTTTTGATGTTTATTATCTTTTCTGCGGCTTTGTATATGCTCATCTGGCTGTTGAAGAATATTGATAAGAGCTGGGGAGGGTGGTTTAATATCAACCGCTCTTTAATGATCAATGCGAATAAGATTTTATACAAGACCCGGATACAGCTTTCCATTGTACTTTCAGTGGTAGCCACTTTGTTGATTGTTGGCTGGTCTACTTTCTTTTATATACGTGATGAGTACAGGAAACAACAAGAAGACTTTATCAGGGAAAAGATCCGGAAAGTGCAGCTGTCTTATGAGAAGCAAATATTCAGCACCGGCATACCGGAAGCTACCGATATGGCTGTGATCAATTTCAACCAGTTTGCTGATATTAATTCTGCCTATTTAAATCTGTTTGATACTGATGGGAACCTGTTGTTCACTTCGCTGCCCAAGATGTATGATTACGGGATTATAGGGACTAAGATGGAGCCTAAAGCTTATATCTATCTGAAGCAGGTTCAAAGGTCGGAATATTCCAATCCACAGGAAACTATCGGAGAGTTCAAATATTCTTCTGCTTATGCGCCGATCAGGAATGCACAAAATCAGACTGTCGCTTATATTGGTCTGCCCTATTATGGGAATGAAGCCGACTACCAGGCAAAAATTGGATTGTTCATCAATACGCTGATTAATATTTACGCACTCGTTTTTGTGGCCATCGGTATTTTGGCGGTATTCCTGGCCAACCAGATTACGAGTCCGTTAACTTTTATCCAGGAAAGTATCAAAAAGACTAAACTCGGACAGAAAAATCAACCCATTATCTGGTCACGTCATGATGAGATCGGGTCATTGATTAAAGAATATAATAAAATGATTGCTGCGCTGGAAGAAAGTGCGGTTAAACTGGCCAAATCTGAAAGGGAGAGTGCATGGCGTGAAATGGCCAAACAGGTTGCCCATGAGATCAAAAATCCGCTGACTCCTTTAAAACTGGGGGTACAATTACTGGAGAAATCATGGAAAGAGAAAGATCCTAATTTTGAAAAGAAATTTGAGCGTTTTTATACCTCTTTTGTAGAGCAGATTGATAGCCTGGCAACTATTGCCTCAGAGTTCTCCAATTTTGCCAAAATGCCGGATACCAAACTGGAAAGTTTGAGGCTTATTCCTATTATTGAACAAACAAGGGATGTTTTTGTAAACACTAAAAATGTAGAGATCTATATTTCTAACCTGACCAATAAAGAGGTGCTGATACAAGGTGACAAAGACCAGATGCTGCGTTCGTTCAATAACCTGATGAAGAATGCGATAGAAGCTGCAAACATGAAGGATAAGTGCATGATCTTTATCAAGATTACCAATGATCAGCACTATGTATGGGTAGAGGTAGAAGATAATGGAAAAGGGATCGACCTTGACCTTCAGCCGAAAATATTTGTCCCTAATTTTACCACTAAATCTTCTGGAACAGGTTTGGGTTTAGCCTTTGTGAAACAGGCCGTAGAAAATGCAGGCGGTACTATAGACTTCAAATCGGTAGCCGATACCGGAACTACCTTTTACCTGAGCTTCCCGCTTGTTCAGGGGCAGGCTTAAGTTTGATCAGGAAACAGGTTTCAATTATTTTAACGTAATCGCTGCTTTCCCCATGGTAAAGCCATTTGCATAAAGCAGAATCGCATAAGTCCCTTTGACAAAAGGTCTTGGATTTACCCATTCAATAGTATAAGCCGTTTCATCATTGTTATAAGAAATAGTAATCATATCACTATACTGCATTTCCTGGCCTTCTGCTTCAAACATGTTCTGCTCATCGGCAATCAGGTTTCCTGAAGGGTCAAAAACGCGGATATAGATTTTATGATAGTCTTTTGTTGCCAGTTGATTAGGAATGATATTAAAGTAAGTAATCAGTTTTTTAGCGGTGGATGCTTTGGTCACTTCTACATTTTTACCACTATTTTTTACTTTAAATGCTGCAAGAGCTACATTGAAAGCTTTTAAGGCTGCTCCGCTTTTTACCTTGGCATTGAGTTCTGTATTTTTCTTTTCCAGTGCATTTGCTTTGGCAGATACCGTAGTTACAGACTTAACTAAGCTATCTCTCTCAGCTTTAAGAAATGAATTCTCTTTCTCCAGGCGGGAAAACTCGTCTTTATATTCTGTTAAAAATGTTCTTAATTTTTTAAGTTCAGTCTGAGCTGCGGATAGTTCTGCCTGGGTGACCTGCCCTTTCTGTAAGGATTGTTTAAGTGCCGAAATTTTTACCCTGGCCAGTTTCTGCTCATTCTGAAGTTTTTCAGTCAGGGCAACATTCATGGTATTCACCTTGTCAAATTCAACCTCTATCTTTTCTACTTCCAGTTTTAGTCTTTCTTTCTCGGTATTGGTAGTAACAAAGCGTTCTTTTTCATATTTATCCTTGAAATATAAAAAGGCATTTGTACCTAACAAGGCCACTATTACTACAATTAGAAAATATATTTTATTACGGTCTCCTTTATTTACGGGATCTTTACGGTCTAACATTTGAAATCAAAAATTGAAGTTTCGTTGTCGAATTGTTTACAGTACTTATTGATAAAAAAAACGAACATAGGATAAATAATATAATTTGTGGTAAAAAAAATGACTCAAATTGTATGAGAGCTAAAAAAAAATCGTTTAATTGCTAACGTTGGGGCTCAAATTTGAGTATTACATCCCCACATTTATTTTAAATTTAAACTACCAAAAGAACCAATAATGCTGAAAAAGATTGTTTTTGCAATTCTAACAACTTTAATTACCCCAATTTTTATCTATGCACAAACAGCAGCAAAAATTGCTCCAAAAAGGGAGTTCAGAGGGGTTTGGGTTGCAACTGTTACGAATATTGACTGGCCTTCCAGACCAGGCCTGAGTGTAGATGAACAAAAGCAGGAGCTGATTGCACTGCTTGATCAGCATAAAAGAAATGGAATGAATGCTATTATGCTGCAGGTAAGGCCGGCAGCTGATGCTTTTTACCGTAAATCAAGAGAGCCCTGGAGCCAGTGGCTGATGGGGAGACAAGGTGTTGCGCCAAGTCCGGGATATGATCCTTTAGAGTTTGCGATTACAGAAGCGCACTCGCGTGGTATGGAATTACATGCCTGGTTTAACCCATATCGGGCAAGTATGAGCGCAAATACAGTCTTCAGCGAAGACCATATGACCAAAAAAAGGCCGGATATGTTTTTTACCTACGGTGGAAAGAAACAATTTGATCCGGGATTACCTGAGGTCAGAGAATATATTGTACAGGTTATTCTGGACGTAGTGAAAGGTTACGATGTAGATGGGATTCACTTTGATGATTACTTCTATCCTTATCCTATTGCAGGACAGCGCATCAATGACGGCGCTACTTTTAGCAAATACTCCAATGGGTTTACGAATCTGAACGATTGGAGAAGAAACAATGTTGACCTGTTGATTAAGCAGCTGGATGACAGTATTCACCATTATAAAAAATACGTGAAATTCGGGATCAGCCCTTTTGGGATCTGGAAAAACAGAAAAGAAGATCCACAGGGGTCTGAGACAAACGGTCTTTCTAACTTTACAGAATTGTACGCCGATTCCAGGAAATGGATTAAAGAAGGCTGGGTGGATTATATCAATCCGCAGGTCTATTTCAGTTTTACCAGGAAGGCCGCCCCATTTGATACTTTAGTAGACTGGTGGAGTAACAATACTTATGGCAGACATCTTTATATCGGGCAAGCTGCTTATTTAATGAATCAGCGTATGGAAGCTGCATGGCGGGACCCAAATCAGATTCCAGATCAGATCAGGTATATGCGCGAGAATAACCGCGTGCAGGGAAGTGTATTTTTTAGTTCCAAGTCATTTTCTACTGTGGCAAGAGCAACGGCAGATTCTCTGAGGAATGATTTATATAAATACCCGGCACTTCCTCCGCAAATGCCATGGCTGGATGAGATTGTACCAAACATGCCGCAAGGTTTAAGTGCTGAGGCTGTAGGCGTAGGCGTACAACTTAAATGGTCAGCACCTTTAAAAGCAGAAGACGGAGAAACGGCTTCCGGATATGTGATTTACCGTTTTGATGAAGGAGAAAGGATTAGTGTGGTCAATCCTAAAAATATTATCAAAATCAGTTTTAATGATACTCCATCCTTTTTAGATACCAATACTATTAAAGGAAAAAGATATACTTATCTCGTTACTGCGCTCGACAGGCTAAAGAATGAGAGCGATGCCAGCGGCCCGGTAGGGGTCGAGGCTAAATAAAAAAAAGCGGACATGAATGAAGTGAACCCCAAAAGTTGGACAAAAACTTTTGGGGTCACATCAGATTTGATTCATGTAAGCTTTTTGCTTTAAGCCTTATTTGTTATTGCTGCGGCATTAAGACCAGCCGGATATAATTATCCTGTTTTAAATACTTCTGTGCATTTGTTTTGGAAGACTCCGTAGTCACTTCGTTAAGTCTTTCTTTTGCAGTCAGTAATTGATTCAGGTCATCTTCATATTTAAGCCTGGTGGTCAGATAACCAAGCCAGTATCCGTTGTTGCGCAGGTTTAATTCCTGCTGACGCTGTACCTCAGATTTGAATTTCGCCAGATCCTGAGCGGTTGCTCCATTGGTTCTTATCGTTTTTACTTCGTCCAGTGCGGCAGCAATTAACTTTTCTACATTCGCTGGTGCGCAGCTGAAAGAGATCGTGAAATAGTAATGCGCTTTTGGGTATTTATTCACGCTGAGTGAAACGTTCGGAGAATAAACACCACTTTCTTTTTCACGCAGCCTTTCCAGGATTTTAATTTCCAAAGCACTGCTTAAAGCATCAAGCTGTACATTATTCGCCGTGGTATAGTCATAGTCACCGTGAATATAAAGCTGAACGCTGGCTTTTTCTTCCAGACCTTTATAAACTGTTTTGCTGACAACCCCATTTGGTGTACGTGAGCCAAGGTCTGCATAATTGGTCTTTTGATGTAAAGTTGGTAAACTGGCAATATAAGTCTCTATAAGCGGCTTAATTGTATTCAGGTCAAAGTTACCCACAAACACAAAGCTTTGTTCTCCAAGGTCTGCAAAACGCTCCTTATAGAAAGAGAAAGCCTTGTCCAGCGAGATCTTATCAATGTCTGCCAGTGTATAAGGCATATTCCTTTTATTGTAAGAGGAGAGAACAGCCTGCACAGTGTCTGCAAAAACGCTTTCAGGGTCTGCATCCTTATTCTCCAAACTCACTTTAGCATCGCTGATGGACTTGTTGAAAATTTCTATGTCTTTACGCGGTGTCAATGCAGAAGCAGTAACCATCTGCAGTGCATTTTCCAGATCCTTAGGCGCAGCACTTCCGCTAAAGCCCTGGTACAATTCGCTTACATAAGCTCCTGCGCTACCTGTATTTCCGGCTAAAAGCCTGTTCAGTTGTGAAGGATTAAAGTCTCCTAAACCACTTTGAGAAATGATGCCTGCGTTATCGGCAGATTGATAATCATTTGCGTCTGCTAATGAAGTCCCTCCTTTAGAAAAGGAGCTGAAAAGAATCTGATCATTTTTGAAGTCCGTTGGTTTCAAGAAAACCTTAATCCCATTGCTCAGTGTCCACTGTGTAACGCCGATGTCTTCAAATTTCTTTTCTGAAATAACTTTCCCGGCTATTGGTTTTTGGGCTAAAAGAGGTTTGTTAACAGCGTTATCCACATAAGGTTTCAGGTTTTTTCCTGCATTGGCTAAGGCAGCAAGCAACTGGGCTGCGGTTGGAAGATTCGCTTTTTCCTTTTCAGGAGCTGTTACAATAATAATTTGATTTTCTTTGGTCGTCAATGTTTTTGCCAGTGCATTGACTTCGGCCAGGGTAATCGTTTTCAGGTTTTCTTTCGTGTCTGTATAATTGAATTCGATGGACCCAATTGCAGATCCGGTTAAGAAATGGCTCAGGTATTCTCCTACAAAAGCAGCGGAAGAAGTTTTGTCTTTCTCTTTCAGCAGGATCTCATTTCCGGCCTCAATATTCTTTTTAACCACATCAAGTTCCGATTGCAGGAAGCCAAATTTGACGGCTCTTTCACTTTCAGCAACTGCTGCGGAAAAAGCAGATAGGAGGTCCTTGCCCGACTTTGCCCCTGCAGAAGTTTGGAAAGCATTGATCCCGGGAACTAATCCTCCCTGGTAACCGCCAAAAGAGCCTTGTGCAAATAGGTATGGCGCATTGTCTTTTTCCAGGATTTCCTGATAACGTGCAGACAACATCGAGTTAATCATCCCATAAACAGTGTTTTTTCTTTGATCTGCGATTGTTTTTGTGATATTTCCACGTTGTTTCCAGGTTACTGAAGCCACATTGTATTGTTGTTCTGCATCCGTGATAATTTTAACCAGCGGTGCTTTATTATCCGGAAGGTCATAACTTAATCTTTCCTTTTCTTTAGCAGGATTTTTTAAACCGGAGAAGTTGGCAATAATCAGCTTTTCCACTTCATTGACATCAAAATCTCCGACAGCAATCACTGCTTGCAGATCTGGTCTGTACCAATCTGCATAAAAATTTCTGATCTTATCGTGTGTGAAAGTTTTTAACAGGTCGATTTTTCCGATAGGAAGCCTGTTTTCATAGCGGGAGTCTTTCAGCATGACCGGCAGCAGTTGTTTTCTGATCCGTTCTCCGGAGTTTTTTCCGCTTTGGCGGTCCTCTTCAATGATGACACCCCTTTCTCTATCTATTTCGTCTCCATCCATAGAGATTTTTCCTGCCCAGTTGGCCAGAATCTTAAAACCAGTATGGAAGAGCTCAGTACTATCAGTTGGAATCGGCAATTGATAAACAGTCTGATCAAATGAGGTGTAAGCATTTAGATCAGCACCAAACCGTACACCTGCTTTTTGCAGATAATTGATGATCTCATTTTTAGGGAAATCTTTTGTGCCGTTAAAAGCCATGTGTTCGGTAAAATGTGCAAGGCCCAGCTGATCGTCATTTTCCATTAAAGAGCCGATGCGGTTGGCCAGGTAAAGTTCTGCCCTGTTTTTGGGCTCCACATTTTTACGGATATAATAGGTCAGGCCATTGGGCAATCTGCCGATTTTAACGGCAGGATCATTGGGGATTAATTTTCCAGTGCGTGTGGTATGCTGAGCAGCTGGCTGATGTTTTGTAGTCTTTTGTTGTCCTGATACGGGATTATTAATTGCTGCAAGCACAGCTAATCCGATAATCGGGAATATCTTTTTATACATATGGGTTTAATTTAAGCGCCTGTTTAAGAAACGGTCTAAAACTCTGTTTTGATATAGTTTTGGACGACTTCTTAAACAGGCGCTAAGATTTTACTGGAATAGTGCTTAGAATTTCCAGCGGACGAAAGCTTCCATAGCTTCGTATTCCGCTAAGCCTAAGTCATCATAAGCTCTTGCCGTATCTCTGTTTCTGTCTTCGGCACGCTCCCAGAATTCTCTGGAGTCATCACCAGGAAATACTGCTCTGTCTTTTTGTGACTGGTGTTTGAAAATTGCATATTTCTTTTTCAGCAGTTCCTGAGGGCTTAATGGAACTGCCATTTCAATTTCATGGGTATCAAATTCCTGCCATGCGCCACGGTACATCCATAGCCAGCAATCTTTTGCCCATGCTTCTGTTTTGCGAAGGCGGTTCATAGCTTCAATAATGATATTAAAGCAAACCAGGTGTGTGCCGTGCGGATCTTCAAAGTCACCTGCAGCAAAAATCTGCTCAGGTTTAACTTTCTGAAGCAGTTCTATGGTCAGTTCCACATCCAGATTGGTGACCGGGTTTTTCTTGTTTTTCCCGCTTTCATAAAAAGGAAGGGCCATAAAATGGATACGGTCATCTTCCAGTCCGCAGTAACGTGCTCCTGCTATCGCTTCTCCTTTTCTGATCAGTCCTTTTACGGATTGAATTTCTGGTGTATCTACCTGGTTAGGTTTTTTATCTGCGATAAAAGTGCGCATGTTGTCATAAATGCCTTTCAGTTCTTTTTGATCCAGTCCCATTTTTTCTGCGAAGTCAATGCTGAATTCTACAAATCTCAGGGCATCATCATCCCATACTGCTGTATTTCCTGAAGTCTGGTATGCGACATGGACATCGTGCTGCTGATCTACGAGACGGATAAAAGTACCACCCATAGAGATTACATCGTCGTCCGGATGCGGAGAGAAGATCACAACTCTTTTTTTAGCTGGCGCTGCTCTTTCAGGACGCTGAGAGTCGTCCGCATTCGGTTTTCCTCCCGGCCATCCGGTGATGGTATGTTGTAATTTATTAAAAATATGAATGTTAATGTTGTAAACGGGGCCTCTTTCGATGGCTAATTGTGCCATACCATGATTGTTGAAATCATCCTCGGTAAGTTTCAAAATTGGCTTTTTCAGAGTGTTTGCTAACCAGATTACTGCTTTTCTGATTAATTTATCTTCCCATACACAGTCTTTAACAAGCCATGGGGTGTCAAATCGGGTTAATAGGGTAGCTGCGTCTTTATCGAGTATAAATTCGACATGGTCAGATAGTTGCAGGTAAGTAGCGGGCACTTCACTCGAAATTTCTCCTTCTACTGCTTTTTTTATAATGGAAGCTTTTTTCTGGTTCCATGCCATCAGAATGATTTCACGGGCTTTGAAAATAGTTCCGATCCCCATCGTGATTGCTTTGGAAGGGACGAAGGATTTTCCTCCGAAGTCTCTTGCTGCATCTCTTCTGGTCAGGTCATCCAGAGTAACCAGGCGGGTTCCTGAATTGGGAGCAGAACCCGGTTCGTTAAATCCAATGTGCCCTGTACGCCCAATTCCAAGGATTTGAATGTCCAGACCACCCAATTCTCCGATTTTGCGTTCGTAATCCAGACAGAATGCAGGAATGGCTTCGAGTTCGAGCGTACCGTCAGGAATATTGATATTTTCTTTAGGAATATCAATGTGATCGAATAAATTCTCATTCATAAAGGTCACATAACTCTGGGCAGCGTTGGGCTGCATCGGGTAGTACTCGTCCAGGTTGAAGGTGATGACGTTACTAAAGCTAAGATTCTCCTCTTTGTGTAAACGTACAAGCTCTGCGTATACTGCAACTGGTGTAACCCCGGTTGCAAGGCCTAGAACTGCCTTTTGCTTCTTTTCTTGTTTGTCTCTGATGAGGTTAGCGATACGCTGGGCAACGTTAATGGATGCTGCTGCTGGGTTATCAAATACTGAAACAGGGAGTTTTTCGAAACGTGTTTCTTCCAAAAGATTTAATCTTGCCATTGTAATTATGGTGTTTTGAGGATTTAAGGAAGACGTAAATATAAAAAAGTTTTTGAGTCTTCGATAAAAAAGGGGTATAGTGTTTTTTTTCGGCACTCATGAAGAATGACTGCATGTCAAAAAAATACTATACCCCTTTTTTATCTCAGCTTATGGGTGGGTTGGGGTGGGGGGATTTGAAAGGGTTTAATTTGCAGAAGGATAGTTGGGAAGCTTAAAAAAGACTTAATTGTAAAGAACCGAATTAGAAAAAACCCAATCACAAAGAACCTGATTACAAAGACCTTAATTATAAAGAACCGAATTAGAAAAACCCAATCACAAAGAACCCGATTACAAAGACCTTAATTGTAAAAAACCGGATTAGAAAAACCCAATCACAAAGAATCCGATTACAAAGACCTTAATTGTAAAGAACCTGATTAGAAAGAACTCAATTACAAAGAATTTGATTAGAAAAATCGGATTGGAAAGAGCTTGATAAAAAGGGATTCAATTAAAAAGTCCTTAAGGAGAAATAGGCTTCGAGCTCTTTCAGCGTATTTTCATCGGTGTACATATCTTTGATGATTTTACCTTTTTCAAATAGGATAATACGTTCACAGACATCTGTAACGTGGTTAAGGTCGTGACTGGAAATCAGTGTAGTGAGTTGTTTTGCTTTTAAAGTTTTTAAATGGTCTTTAAGCCTGATTTGTGTGGTGGGATCGAGGTTAGCAAAGGGTTCGTCAAGAATCAGCAGTTCGGGGTTTTGAAGCAGTGCTGCCACGATACCTATCTTGTTTTGATTACCCATGGAGAAGTCGCGGATGTATTTGCCGCTGTTCATAATTTCTCCGTTGAAGAGTTCTGTATAGGGAGTTAAGTAGTTCATGACTTCCGAAGGGCTGTACTGTTGCAGGGAACCGACAAAAAGGAAATATTCTTCTGGGGTGAGGTAATTGATCAGAAAGCCTTCGTCAAGAAAGGACGCGGTATAGTTTTTCCATTGGTCGTTGTGGGCTACATTTTTTCCTTTGGAAAGTATCTCTCCGGAAAACGGACGGATCAGATCCAGGAGCATCCTGAACAGGGTTGTTTTGCCAGCACCGTTATTACCAACAATTCCAACAGTTTCCCCGGCATTAATAATGAGGTGATCAATATCTACAACGGTAGTACCAGCGTATTCTTTCTTTAATTCTTTAATTTCCAGCATCTTATTTTTGTCTAAAGCCTTCTGCAATTTTGTATTTTCTTTTTTGAAACTCTTTGGTAAGAAAGTTTATCCAGAAGTTCCTGGTCGATAAACCTGCAAGGCCCGTGATCGCTATTGCTGCAATTCCCCAGTAGGGATTTAAGATCAGGGATATGGGTAAATAAATTAAATAGGGGCTCAGCATCAGGGGAATGGTTTGCAACATCGTAGAGGCGGTAATTCCCTGCCAGTTCATGGAAGATCCTTTACTTAAGTCGAGTGCTTTGTAGTTTTTAGTCGCAAAGTATAAGGTGATCACGGATGTGACCCCGATATTATAGAAATAGACAGCAAATTGCAGGATCAGGATTTTCCAGCTGATTAATCCGTAAAGGCTTACTGCGGCAGTCAGCAGTGTTGATCCGATGGTGAACAGGAGGAACTTTGCTTTAAAAAAAGTGCGCATATTCAGTTTGCTGGTTAGAAGCCCGTCAAATTCTGCGCTTTGCCAGCCAAACATAAATTGCCCGTAAAGCATAATCATGTTCCCGGTCATAAAAGCTGCGGGGAAAATCAGTGTCCAGAACTTGTCGGCAGCTAACTTGTCCTGTTTATAGAAAAGAAGACCATAGAAGATGAAAAGCAGCCCCTTAGTCAGTGTGGAACGCGACCTCTTGTTACGCAGGATTAATTTGATCTCCAGCGCAAGGTAGACCCCCACTTCGCCAAACCGATCGAGAATGGGGTAATCTGTACTTGATTTTTTCTGTTTTGCGGACTGTAATTCTTCGAGATAAAGATTGCTTCTTAAAAAACGGGTGTTGATCGTGAGCATAACAACAGCTGCAACAGGAAAGATTAATGCAAGGAGCGGTGTAATGGTTATGGTATGGAAAACGAGGTTTGAAAGCGATGCGATAGAAAAGATTTTGAAATATTCCAGCAGACCAACAGCCACTAAAAAGATGGAACCCAGAATTCCTGCTTTAAGATTCCCTATCGTCAGCCTCTTGAAATAAAGGGCAGCATAATTATTGAAAACCATTAAAGAGATAATGGCCAGTAAATACATAGTACAGGCGAACGGGCCGAAATCACTATTGATCTTTAAAATAGCAAAGGGAAAAAAGAGCAGGAGCGGCAGCAGGTTGAAAACTGAAAAAAGTGCGGTGATATTTAAGAAAGAGACGAGTTTCTTTTTAGGGATATTCAGATGCAGGTAAGGTTGTACGGCCATTGCAGGCAGTTCTTGCAGCTGTAAACGCATCAGGAACTCTATCGTGAAATAGTAAAGGATCATGCCGTTGAAAACCAGTATCACGTCTTTGCCGGGTAGCATTTCCATAATAATATGCTCCATATTATATCCAATGAAAATGGAAACGGCCGCCAGGTAAAGCACAATGAAACCCATAATCAGCTGGGTTGCAATTGTACCGCCCTTGCCTTTGGATCTCCAAAAACCCATCCACTGATGTGCTAAAAATGTTGCGTACATAATCGTAAATATATATAAAAATTAAATCCATCGTACACCAGAATTTCGCTCGAAAGCAAGTCACCACGAGATCTGCTATATAGAAGGTGCTTTGTTGAGTTATTGCTGTTTTTTTTTCATATTTTTGCGGGAAAGAATATATTATGGCAAGCTTTACGTTCACTCCTGAATCCGCAGAAAGAGTTAAAATCAAAGTCCTTAGAAAATACAGAGATTTGGCTAAAGAGAATTTAATATTTGCGCCTGGTCAGGAAGATCAGCTGGTTAATCAATTGACTGCTTTATTGAAAAGGGATGTCAGATATGTTGAATTTACCATCAATAAAGCGCTTGCCGATCCTAATGGAAACAGGTTATAAGCAATAGGTAAGCCCCCTGTTTAACTCATTCGCATGCCCATGAAAAGAAACAAGTTTGCACTTCTATTTGCTCTTATTGCATTTGCGTCTTTTACCTGGTCTTTTAAAGAGGATTTATTCCTGGTATCTAAAAATCTGGACATTTTCGCTTCCTTATACAAGGAGATCAACATCAATTATGTTGATGAAACCAATGCCGGAGATTTAATGAAAAGTGGAATCGATGCGATGCTGGATACGCTGGACCCCTATACTACCTATATTCCTGAGTCTGAAGTAGAAGATTATAAGCTGAAATATGTGAGCACACAGTTTGGCGGAATCGGTGCGAGTACTGTTTTTATCGAAGGAAAGCTTTTTGTAAATGAAGTGAGCGCAGGTTATCCTGCATTTAAGCTAGGCATTCAGCCGGGCGACCAGATCGTAAAGATCAATGGCATTGAAGTCAAAGGAAAGGAACGTGCTGAAGTTAGCCGTTTACTTCGTGGTCCGCGTGGTTCTGCTGTAGATCTGCTCCTGATCAGAGAGGGAACAGTGATTCAAAAACAGTTAGTCAGAGACGAAATCAAGCAACTTAATGTTTCCTATTCAGGAATGATCGGCGACCTTGCTTATATCAGGCTGGATAAGTTTCTGGAGAATTCTGCGCAGGAAGTACAGGATGCTGCAATTGAGTTAAATAAACAGCATCCAAAAGGGATGATCCTGGATTTAAGATATAATGGAGGAGGGATTTTGCAGGAAGCTGTAAAAATTGTCAATCTATTTGTCAATAAAGACCTGGTTGTGGTGACTCAAAAAGGGCGCAATCCTGAAAAAACAATCAATTATAAAACAAGTAACCTGCCGTTGTTGCCAGATCTTCCGTTGGTGGTATTAATCAATGGCTCTTCTGCCTCGGCTTCAGAAATAGTTGCGGGAGCGTTGCAGGATCTGGACAGAGGTGTAGTTATCGGACAAAGAAGCTACGGTAAGGGCCTGGTTCAGCAAACTTTCAACCTGCCTTATAACAGCTTGGTTAAGGTTACGGTAGCGAAATATTTTACGCCTTCGGGAAGATGTATCCAGGCCGTAGATTATGCGCATAAAAATAAAGACGGGAAGAATATAAAGTTTGCAGACTCCCTGATTGCGAAATACAATACTAAAACAGGGCGGATTGTTTATAACGGCAGCGGTGTTTACCCGGATGTAGAAGTCGGAACTATCAAATTGAGTCCTATAACGATCTCTTTAATTAGTAAGAGCATGTTCTTTGATTTTGCTAACAGCTATAAAAAGAGCCATGCAACGATCAGCCCGGCTACAGAGTTTCAGCTGTCAGATGAGGATTATGCTGCTTTTGCCAGTTCTTTGGATGGTAAAGACTATGCTTATACTTCTACAACGGAAAGATTGCTCTCAGAGTTGAAAACTGAAGCAGAGAAAGAACAAAAGCTGGGATTGGTTAAGAAAGATCTGGAAGACCTGAAGGATAAGATGCTGGTGGCTAAGAAAACAGAGGTATTCACGCATAAAGCGGAAATCAAAAGAATACTTGAAACACAGATTGTAAGCAGGTATTATTTTGAGAAAGGTAAAATAGTGCAAGCATTCCAGTATGATAAGGAACTGGAAGCCGCAAAATCAGTGCTCGGCAATTCCACTAAAATGCTTGCAATATTAAAAGGTGAGGGTACTTATAAAACTATAGGTGATCCTGCAAAAGTGATTGCAGCTCCTGCAGATAGTAATTAATCAGTCCCGTGTAGTTTCACAACCAATCCGTCCATTTCATGGCTTAACTGCAGCTGACAGGCTAATCTTGAATTTGGTAAAAGATCGGGTAAAGTATCCAGCATGGCATATTCGTCATCTGTCATTTCCTTTAACTTGTCTTCACCTTCCAAAACATCCACACAGCAGGTTGCGCATAAAGCCATACCACCGCAGGTAGCTAAAATATCATATTCACAAGCTTTAAGGTATTCCATTAAGCTTAATCCCATGTCAACAGGAGCTTCCAGTGAAGTTAAAGTGCCATCAGGGTTTTGAACGTGTACGGTAATATTATTTTCTTCCATTATTTAAAATTCTGCTACTCCGTTAACTGTAGTATATTTCATAGTGTATTTAACACCAGGGTTCATGTACTGGTAAGCACTGTGACTCATTAATGCAGCTTCGTGGAATCCGCAAAGGATTAGTTTTAACTTGTTTGTATAAGTATTGATGTCACCGATTGCATAAATACCCGGGATATTTGTTGAGTAATCATCAGTGTTAACTTCGATTGCACTTTTATGAATATTCAGGTTCCATTGCTCAATCGGGCCTAATTTAGGGCTTAATCCGAAAAGAGGAATTAAATGGTCAGCATCAATGATTGTTTTTTCAAGCGTTTTGTTATGTACAATCTCTACATTTTCCAGTTTGCCTGTTCCTGTTACGGCACCCAGGTTACTGTTGAGTACAAGATTTATTTTCCCGCTTTCTGCCAGCTGCATTACTTTAGCTACAGAGTCTGGTGCGCCACGGAAGCTTTCGCTGCGGTGTACAAGTGTTAATTCTTCTACAATATCAGCCAGGAATATAGTCCAGTCCAGTGCAGAATCACCACCACCCGCAATAACCATTTTCTGTCCGCGGTACTGCTCAGGATCAAGGATCATGTAATTTACGCCACGTCCGTTTTCAAACTGCTCCAGTCCGGATACTACAGGTTTACGAGGTTCAAAACAACCTAATCCGCCAGCAATAACTACAACTTTAGCTTCTATGATCGTACCCATGTTGGTTGTCAGGACGAAATCACCTTCACCACGTTTCTCCAGGCCTTCGATACGTTCGCCCAAAGTATAACCAGGATGAAATGGTTTAGCTTGTTCTACCAGGTTATCAACTAGTTCCTGAGCTAATACGCTCGGATAACCAGGGATGTCATATATAGGTTTTTTAGGATAAATTTCGGAAAGCTGACCTCCAACCTGAGGTAAGTAATCAATTAAATGACAACGCATTTTAAGCAAACCTGCTTCGAAAATAGCAAACAAACCTACGGGTCCGGCGCCAATGATGGCTATATCTGTAGAAATCATGTATTTAAATTTGTTGCGAATTTACGAAATTTGTTTGTAATGATTCTCGATTGTCTGCATTTGATTCAAAATTGAGGCTGATTTGACAAAGTTGACTGATCTAATGGGTTAAGTATTCATTTAATCATAGAGTTAAGGGCGATTGTCTGTAAAAATTATTTTTGAACATGATTGATAAAATGGTTGACTATCTTTGAATATTGATGAAAAAGAACATATATTTTGCCTCTGATTTTCATTTAGGGTCACCAAATCATACTGCAAGCCGCGTTCGCGAAGACCGTATTGTACGCTGGCTTAATTCCATTGAACCGACTTGTGCGGAGTTATTTCTGATGGGAGATATTTTTGATTTTTGGTTTGAGTATAAAACCGTTGTACCTAAAGGATATATCCGTTTACTCGGAAAGCTGGCCTCGATGTCTGATGCCGGTGTTAAAATCTACTTTTTTAAAGGAAACCATGACATGTGGGTGGATGATTATTTTACCAAAGAAATGGGTATACAGATCGTTAGTGATGAGCTGGTTATCCATCGCGGAGGAAAGAGTTTTTACCTGCATCACGGGGATGGTCTGGGACCTGGGGATGCGGGTTACCGGGTGCTGCGGAAGTTTTTCCGGAATCCGGTTTGCAGGTGGCTGTTTTCTGTCCTTCCACCGAGAATTGGTTTAGGGATCGCTACGGGCTGGTCTGGTCACAGCCGGATTGTGAATACGGCTACAGAAGAAGTTTTTCTGGGGGAGGATAAAGAGTGGCTTGCTGTATATTCGAGAGAAGTACTGGAAAAACAACATTATGATTATTTCATTTACGGGCACCGCCATTTACCGATGATCGTGGACCTGGGTAAAGGAAGTAAATATTACAATATCGGGGAGTGGTTCGGATTTAATTCTTATGCTGTTTTTGACGGCGAAGAGTTGAGTTTAAAGTATTTTGAGAAGGCAGGGGAGTAAAATCTATACTAATACGCTGATCAATTATTAGTTGCGCAGCCTGATCGTCCTTGAAAAACAATAATATATTTCACCGAAATTCCTTATTTTTGTAATCCTATAAATACCAAGTGCTTCAGTATACCTTTCTGATCCGGTAATTTCCAGCAGGATGAGTTGGAGATTAACGGTTTAAACATTGTTGAAAAGGACTGGGCAGCTATTTATTTGCTGAATAAAAAGATTATGTTAGAGAAATTAGAAGCTATAAAAATTCGCTGGGAAGATGTAGAAGAGCAATTGACGAATCCTGATACTATGCAGGATATGAAACGTTTTGCCCAGTTAAATAAAGAATATAAAGATTTAAGCAAGATTGTAAATGAATATCTGATTTACAAAAATGTAATGAGCAACATTGACGCAAACAAAGAGATCCTGCTTACTGAGAAGGATGCAGAAATGCGTGAAATGGCTAAAGAGGAACTGGATTTACTGTTGAAACAACAGGAAGAGATTGAGGAAAAGGTTCGCCTGATGCTGATCCCTGTAGATCCTGAGGATTCTAAAAATGCAGTATTCGAGATCAGAGGTGGTACTGGTGGTGATGAAGCAGCTTTATTTGCTGGTGATTTATTCCGTATGTATACCCGTTTCTTCGAGCAGAAACGCTGGAAAGTTGAAGTTGTGGATGTTACTGAAGGTACAGCCGGCGGATACAAAGAGGTGATCATGAAAGTGAGCGGAGAAGATGTATACGGACAATTGAAATATGAGTCTGGTGTACACCGCGTACAGCGTGTGCCTGACACTGAAACACAGGGTAGGGTACATACTTCGGCTGCTTCGGTAGCGGTGTTGCCTGAGGCTGAGGAAATCGACTTCTATTTAAATCCTGCTGATATTGATCTGCAAACTTCGCGCTCAGGTGGTGCAGGTGGACAGAACGTAAATAAGGTAGAGACTAAGGTACAGCTGACGCACAGACCATCGGGTATGGTTGTAGTTTGTCAGCAGGAACGTTCACAGTTAGGGAACAGAGAGATCGCGATGGAAATGTTACGTAGTAAGCTATATGATATTGAATTGCAGAAACGTAATGGTGATATTGCTTCAAGACGTAAGACTATGGTATCTACTGGTGACCGTTCAGCTAAGATCAGAACGTACAATTATCCACAGGGAAGAGTAACAGATCACCGTATTGGTTTGACGTTATATAACCTGAACGGTGTGATGGACGGCGGGGTACAAGAGCTTATTGATGCGTTACAGTTCGCTGAGAATGCAGAAAAGATGAAAGAGGGCTCTGTAGCTTAATGAGTTAGGTTTTTATTCAAAAATAATTGAAATATTAATTTTGAATTGTAATTATAGTTCCTATATTTGCAATCCCGAAAGGGAAAGACGGACCGGTAGTTCAGCTGGTTAGAATGCCGCCCTGTCACGGCGGAGGTCGCGGGTTCGAGTCCCGTCCGGTCCGCAAGATTAGACAAAACATT
>NZ_QLLR01000039.1 GCF_003259615.1 Pedobacter cryoconitis
CTGGGGTACTTGTCCCCAGAAGAATTTGGTAGAAACTTAAATAAACAAAATATTGCCGCTTAACTAAATGTCAACTTTAATGTTGCAATTCCAGACATAAAAGTCTAAAAAGTACTCAGGTGTACGCTAAAATTGTTGACAAGAAAAAGAATGAAGCGGCAAGGAGAATAGTTCTTGATTTGGAATGCCTTTAGTGATAACTATCTAGTTTAGATCTTTAGTGTGATTAGTTCTAAATTCATGATTTAAGTCAGAGCAGTATTGCTATGTTAATTTATGCCCTAGGTGGATGTTAGGCTAATTGTGCAGTGACTAAAAGACTTAGAATCTTCTACTCTATAAGTTCGTCAAGTTTTTCTGTTAAACTTGACGATTTTCTATGAAAAATTATTGATATCGCTGGGGATTCATTTACTACACTTTCCCTTTCAGTGCCATTTGCAAAAGTGCTCGCACATCCAAATGCTACAAGTATAATAAGGATGCGATTATCAATAATATTTTACCAGACCTTAAATATGGTAACATTATCCTAAATACCAATATTCCCGAAAATATTCTAAAAGAAGCAGGGTTAAGGGAAGGTCAGTTTGTTAAGCCCAAAGAGGAAAATCGCGATGCTTCAACAGAAAATGCAATAGATTTGAATAAGCCGGCCGGACGCGGCCGATAATAATTTACCTAGCTATAATATTATCTTAAGCCAATTAAGGTTTCATCACTTTCCGATACTAACGAGAAAGTGCATACTAACAAAAAACGTTACCGTGTATTTTTAATATTAGTATGCTGATAAATAAATGTTTAGATTTTTTAGCTTAATCTGTATAAGGCTTCTCTAAAATCAGAAATAAAAAAATGCCGCAATTACGGTAATGCGGCCAACTAGGTCCTTTTCCCAGGGGAAATTACGGTACAAATATATAATAATAAGTTTACTGTAAATATCTCCTTTTTACATTGAGAACTAAGGTTTGTAACATTGCTCTGCATAAAACACCTTTAAAATCTGCTCATTGTAAAGGAGCTGGAGCATATAGCTTCCATTTTTTTGAATAGGCTGGCGAGGACATTCCATAGTCCAAGTAAAAGTCAAACTCGATTGGCATGGTTCTGAAGAGGTCTATTTCGGAATCTGAATAATTTCCCGCCTTTTCAAGATAAAAACCTATCGACTGATGATAGGGATAGGTATAATCCAGTTCGTTCAGGTAGTCTGCAAGTGTAGCGACCGATATCAGGCTTTTCGCCTTTTTAAATATGGCGGCCATCTCTTCGGGACCGGTAGCATAAGCGGGCCGTACCACACAATCGATCAATGTTCTTTCAGGGTCGGTAATCCTGATTTGTTCCTTTCCCTTCAGATCGGCTTCTATGACACCCAATTGATTGGTGGATTTTCCTTTTACAAGAACCACCTGTTTACCATCAAAATTACTAATCGATGCGGTTTGTCTCTGCGCACCTTTAAAGGCCCCGTCGATGCCTGATTGCACCAAAATCCCCTTACCTGATTTGGATAGCGCTTGAGACTGCTCCCTGTTAACGTAGATTTGATCCTGAACAACATCTGTCATTTTCCAGAATGCCAGAGCCGTAGCATGCGAAACATAAGAATTCCGTATCATTTGTGAAACTACATAGTAGTCTGGGCAGCTTGTTAAATAATAAGCCTCGTGCCATTCCGTTCCGAAATCAAGGTGGCAAGAATTGATGATGCCCTCATATTCCAGCGCCTCTACGAATTTGCGGGAATTCATTGCTGCGGGAAGGCTCCATTTCTTCTTGCCTTTCAAAAACAGCTGACTTAAATCCTCGTCAGCATATACATGGGGCTGATGTTTTATTAACTTCGCTGTTATATATGGGAGCGAGATAGAGATTCTTGACCGGTTTGCCATTTTGATTAATCCTAAAAGTGTAGGTGGCACCCATCCATGCGTTTGTTATATATAACAAACGCATGGATGGGTGCCATATTGTGTATTAAAAATAATATTTATTTTTCTCTTAAAACCCCATGAAGAATAAGTGAACTGGAGAAGACTAAATGTAGTTAGTCATTAGTCGGACTTGAAAATATATATATTTTCAAGTCCGACTAAGTTACAAGAAATATTTTACATTTCCAAATGGCACATAATTGACCTTTTATCAACCCAAGATATTTGTGCATTGAATGCATTATTTTAAACCCAATGATATAAATGATTGATTAGATGTGATTTTTGTTATAAATCATTGATATATAATCATTTAATTGATATATTATTATGTATTAATGTCACCTTTATTTTTAAAAATGTGACAAAATAACTAAAATTAATGTCACTTTAATTTTAAAAAATGTGACATTAATAATTTTGTTTATCTTTGTTTTTGAAAGGTAATAATATGATCACTACGCACGCAGCCATTGAGGATAATATTAAACGTTATAAACGTGGAGAATTGATCGTGCCTTCTGATTTCAGGGGCAAGGGATCTGAAAATGCAATTAAGAAGGCTTTATCTAGGCTTGCTGCCAAAGGAACGATCAGACGATTGGGACATGGGCTATATGTACTGCCTAAAAAAGACCCCTTGTTCGGAGAAGTACTGCCTTCAATTGAGGATATTGCATCGGCACTGGCAAAAAAGGAAAAGGTGAAAATAAAACCTGCCGGAGCATTTGCACTTCACAAACTGGGATTAAGTGTGCAGGTGCCAACAAAACTTGTTTACTTAACAGATGGTAACGGAAGGCTCATAAAGATCGGTAGGAATACAATCAGGTTTAAGCCAACTACGCCAAAGAAAATGGCCTTTAAGGGAGAACTCAGTGGATTGGTCATTCTCGCGTTGGAGGAGCTGGGCGTGGATCAGATTGATGAAACTACTGTCAAAAAACTGGGCGACCTATTGCTAAATGAAAATCCCTTAATGTTGAAGCATGATTTGAAACTCGCGTCGGCCGCGGTTCATGATTTTTTAATAAAACTAAATTCGGTTAAATGATAGAATGGCTTAAATTAAGCGATGACCAGCGCAGAACAACTCTGGCCCAGGCACAGATACAAAGTGGTGCCATCCCAACTGCCCTGGAAAAGGACTGGTGGGTAACACTGACACTCAAGGCGCTATTCCAAACGCAGTATGCCGATTCCCTCATTTTTAAGGGTGGTACCTCATTGAGCAAATGCTGGAAGTTGATCAGGCGCTTTTCCGAAGACATAGATATCGCAATGGCACCAAATCTGTTCGGCATGTCATATGAGGAAACACCAGGGAGAAGCTATTTGCACCGGCTGAAAAAGGCTGGATGCGAGTTTACGAGCAATCAGTTAAAGCAGGCGCTGATTGAACAGTTCGCCGCTTTAGGGCTTCCAGAAGGTACCGTTACGGTAACCGAAGGAACTGTTTTAACAACTATGCCGGATAAAGATCCACAGGAACTGTATGTAAAATATACTTCTTTGTATGAACCGAATCCATATCTTCCCGATACGGTAAAGATTGAAGTCAGTGTTCGCTCTAAACTTGAGCCATATAGCGCTATACCCATACAATCCCTTTTAAGTGAACACTTCCCGAGCGCTGCTTATCCAGAGACCCCTTTTTCCGTACTTGCGGTAGAACCTCATAAAACCTTCCTTGAGAAAGCCTTTTTGTTGCATGAACAGTTTCATAGAGGAGAAGGGATAGCAATCAAAACGGAAAGGATGTCAAGGCATTTTCATGATCTTGCGCAGATGATGGACACGGAAATTGGAACAAAAGCGCTTGGAGACAAAGATCTTTATGCCGCTATCATAAAACACCGCAGTTATTATAGCAAGTTATCGGGTATCGATTACGAGTTACTCCATACACCACATATCAATTTTTATCCGCCTGACGACATTTTGGCCGGGTACCAATCAGATTATAAGGTAATGCTGGAAAACATGATCTATGGCGATGCACCAGATGAAGTCCAACTGTTCGAGTTGATGAAAAAGCTTAACCAGCGTTTTAACCAGATCGTTCACGAATAAAAAGAAATTTGAAAAATAAAGCAGCTAGCGCGGTGTATTATTTAATAGTTGATTTATGCCAAAACTTATTTAAAAATGGGAGACCTTATCCAAGATACCGTTAATTACAATAGCGCCTACATCAGTCTAAGTCTGTTGGATGAACTGGATTATTGCCTGGGCGGTTATGGCAAGCCCACACCGGAATTTATCTTTTCTCTAAACACCTTTGTAGAATCTTTTATTGGCTGTTCAGAATTTTACACATCATTGGATGAACTGAATCATCTAAGCTTGACAGCACCTGCAATTTTTCCAACAGGGCGCCCGATACTCAATATGCTTGTGCGTGAGACGGGCTTAAAATTCGTAAGCGGTGTATTAGAAACACCTGGTCGGGTGATATATAAAGTTAACCGCGAAGGAAAAAGTAAAAAGGAGGCTGAACAAGAGTTCATTACTGAATATGGTCGAAAGTTAAAAACAGATTATTTCATACAAAGTGATGTAACTAAACCTGTAAACAAACTTCCATTGGTAACAAGAGAATTTAATGATAAGGATGAATTTATTGTTTCTGAAATTCAGACAAGTTCTCACGATTTGATAAGCAATCTTATCAGCGTATCGAATACATCTACAATTCAGACTACACTTCCAATCGGATTGTATGGTCAACATGTCAACGAAATTGCAAAAACTCCATACTCAATCGAAGCGCTTGAAAAATTGTCGAAATTACACCAAGTTCAGCTTAAGGACTTATTAGAAAGTTTGGGCTATCATTATCTACCCATACCGCCATTTACTACGATACTGCTTGCACAATTGGATAATATCGATCAAATACCAACTAAATTGGCTCAATTGCGTGCTGACTTTCAAGAGTTAAGGGAGCATTTTGTACTGTTGGAACGGCAAATTCAAGAAGCACCCACTATCCGGGAACAGCTGGAAGCCCGGAAAGCATTCAATTCGTTTTGGACTACTTTTGTTAAAAAATATGTTAATCCCAGTCATCGTTTACTTCATAATCACTTAGATATTTTTCAGAATGCTGATCTTGATAAAAGTGCGAATGCTTTTTTGAAATCTCAAGATTTGAAGGAGGGGCTTAAAGAAATAAATTTCGCCAAGATAGCTGGTAAAATATTAACTCACTCTATGGATTGGTTTAAAGACCGTAAAGTGATCAATCGGTTTAAAGGCTTGACTAATATATGGGAACTCTTTCAAAACAGTGCCAACATCAACCAACAGTTGAAGCATTTTGAAAGGCTCTTCGGTGTTAGCTTCAGCAATGCTGAAATGAAGCGCATTCACGAATTCATTAACAACAAAGTGACGGACATTCCCAAAAAAATCTCTGCTTAATATGTCTTATTTTAGTAAACCTGCAACCGATATTTTTATTCCTGATGGCAGTGGCTTTCGGCAGGCGCCACCTGAAATGTCTGGCTTGTCCTTTAACGATTGTATTACGTTTCTAGGTTATCATAAAGATCAGGTCATGATTTTATATAGCACCCAGAGTGAGAAGATAACAAACATTGCATTTGAGATTTTTACCCGGAACATTGTCTTTATTCGCACGGATAAAAAAATCACTTTCATCGCGGACCGCGATTTAAAAAAAGCATTAACAGGATTTTCCGTAACAAAATATTACACAAGTGGTGAAATAAAGACCCTTCTGGAGACTGGTATTGAAAATGAATCATTAACAGTAGAATTTCTAGCTAGCGCTCTGAAACTAACTAGTGTGTCAAGAAACGGAATGTTCTATGCATCCCAGATCAAAACCTACCTTTATTTTACTAATGGATTGCTGAGTGATTTTTTATACGACGATGGCTTTAGCACGGATGCTAAACAATTAAAGCAAGTTAACAAAACAGTTTATGATATTTTGGCCCGTGCAGCTTATAAATACCGGGTAGAAGACGATTTTGGCGCACAAAAGGAAATCAATATTCAATCCGAGGCTTGGTCGGCAATACCTAATGCTTTTGGAAATGAATTTATTCCCTTGCATACCTACGACGGAGGTTTAGTTAATCTCCATATGATTCGCGTTTGTCATTATGGGCTCCCTATCACCCGATTGGCATTTCAGGAGATTAATTATGGTCGTTACCATGTCATTAGTGGCAATGGAACAGGTGATGTAGTTTTGCGACTCGGTCATTTCGATTATCGCTTTTCCAATAAGGGCGACCTAATTGAATTTATACCTTTGTAAAGTATATTTGATTGCCATCTTATCTCTTATTCAGGAATTATCGTTTCTTTTCCTTTGTCGTACCATTGAACAAATTGCCTGGCCATATTTAAATCGGAATATTCTTTTTCGCCAAAATCAATCCAGTAAGGCTTTTCTGCATTGAGGTTTTCCAGGCTAAAATTCTCTAAAATGCGAGCATAAAGATTATCCTTGTCAAAGTGATCGACAATATACTCATATTGATTTTTTGTAATATCTGTTTTAAATTCCCCAGCCCTTGCATTGCTTCTACCGACAGGAACAAATGCTTTAAGAAGTTTAAGCACGTGATCTTTGCCCTTGTTTAAATAGTCTTCTGTATATTTTTTAAATCCAGTTTCATCCGACAGCTCCCAACTATAAAGGATATACAGAATTTGATTAGGGTATTTTTCAAAAACACTATCATCTCCGGCATCGGCAATGGCCCGTTGTACAAGCAGTTTGGCTAATTCATCGTACTCTTCTGTTTTAAATAATTTTTCCTCAGGGCGATCTCCGGTTCTTAACCAGTTATTAATGGTATATGCAAACTGGAAGTCCTGAGGGTAGGTCATTAGTTCTTTAGCAAATTCGAAGATATGTTCCTTTTCGTGTTGTCTAAGAACTTGGTAGGCAAAAATGCTTGCCTGACCGAATGGTGTCTCCGCACCAAATCCTAACATGCCCCCTGAGTTTGGTAAAAGGTCGCTATTATCGCATAACGCTTTTAATAGTATCTTTCCTTGTTCCCAGGTATAGTCTGTTTCCCTACTCCTCAGTTTCTGGACAAAACTACCAGCATCGGAGGTAGCTATAATATTTTTTATTCCTGTCGCTAAATCCTGAATACTACTCGTCTCAGCTTCCTTAATTAGTCTGTCAAACTCAATATCTGAAATATCGCCTTCAATTACCGCATAGGAAAAATATCTGTCAAAGTACTTAGGGGAAACAATTCTCTTTTGAACAAAAAAATCATTCTCTTTCTCGTCCGTAAAATTAAATGGGTCGGACGATCCGGCTTTGTTGGGAAATAGGCTGTTTATCAAATATTTAATATGGCTTTTCTCTCTCCCGGAGTTTCCATTTGCAATTTCTTCAAAATGGCTGTTTACAGTCTCTGAATTACGGTCTGAACCGAGAAAAAAATCTTTTGGGGAGCCCACAAAGTATTCCGGATGATGTTTAATAAAGGCATAATGCTCTGGATAGAATATCTTAACAGCCTCAATGAGCATAAGATCCACGATATTAACTTCACTGTTTAGCAGTGGCAGTGAAAATGAAAGTGTGTTTCCATATCTTACTGCCAGGCGGGGTGTAGTCAGTTTCGGTAAGATAGAAGTTGTAAATTGATAAATGAATCGCTCCCCTTCTTTCTTCTCGACAGTGATTCCAGCAGAATCTATGGCATTATTAATCAACTTCAAACAAAACCTTTTTAAGGCATCAGGTTGTGCTTTTGGTATCGTAAGCGGAACTTGTATAATCTTTTCTAAGAAACTAGCACCTGATTTTTTATCCCCGGCACCAAAACGCTCCCCAATTGCGGCAGCAACCATTGATTCATCAAACGATAAGATGTAAGTGGTATTCGAAAAATCCGCAGTGAGCTTAACCAATCTGAATAGGCTATATATTTCTTGCTTATCTAAACGGTCAATATCATCCACGAAAACGACGATTTTACTATTAGACTCACTTAAAAAGTCATTGATTCTTTCTTTGTACTTCTCAATATCTGCATCAGAAAATGCTTGCCCGACTGTACTGATATCTACACCAAAAAAACTCGTTAATGAGCCATATTTTGTTATAAACCCACCTATTTTGTCGTTCCACTTCTCCATTTTCTTGCCTAAAGCCAGGGCTATTTTATCAAAATAGTTCCTTAGCAAACTGTCTTCGTCACTGTATCGCCAGGGATTAAACTTGATAGTGATAATTTCGTCGTCTGTTTTGAGTTCCTCTTCGATGAAATTAAGGATGGATGTTTTACCCTCTCCCCATGCCCCGAACAAACCAAAGACTATGCTTTCTTTATTTTTGCGCGTTTTTATCGTATCTGCAATACGCTTGGAAAATCCATATCTCTGAAACTGATCGTCGCGCTGTTCTGATATCGGCGAATCAGAAGTATAATTTTCTGTATTATTAATCTCTGCGCTCATTTAATTTTATTGAAAAGTAAATATCTCAAAATTAACTGGCATAAGTTTAATAACCTCAAAAATGTGATTTCCGATGAGTAATAATTCGAAAATGAATACGAGAAATCCTTCAGAATAGATATCTTCAAATTCGCGATACCACTTATTAGACAGGTTATTTTAAAAGGCTTTTCCATTACACCTAAAGATTTAACTGAGGGATTTTATACTGATCCAGCGAAGCACTATATCGATCTTACAGTTGCTCCTCTTGTGTATTCTTGTTAATTTCAGTATATCGCACACATGTCGAATGAATTTTACGCTATTTTTTTTAGATTGGTAGCTTATTCAAATGCTTATCATGGACAAATTTGACTTATCCTACGTGCCAGTCTTGGCTGTCGCTGCAACTTTGATAATTGCCTTTGTGAATTACTTAAACTTCAGGCTGAACAAAACCTTGAATATTAAAAATCACCTATACACGGAAAAGCTGAAAGTGTACCGGGAACTCACAAAGCTATTGAGCGAAATGATCCGGCTTCACGACAAAGCCATTGATTTACTGGATAAAGGAGCAGAAAACATAGAAACCTCCAAGGCACTCAATGCCTGTTCAGATGAAATTAACGAAATGGGCATCCAGATCGATAAGTTAATCATTGAGGCTTACCTTCTGGTACCTGACCGCATGGTCAATTTTCTCCGAGATTTTTCAGAATACATCGGCCAGCCGGTAGCCGGTTCGCCAACATTGGCAGAAGACTTGGCAACTTTAAGAGCGGCGGACCAGAGAATAAGGGAAAAAGCAGAAGAACTGATTGGAGCATTGCGTGAAGATATTGGAACCAGACGGCTGAATACTAAGATGACGAGGCTTTAACCAGCTCAATGCAAAACATGAATAACCATGAAAATTAGAATGCTCTCCCCGATAAGGAATTTCAGTATGGAAACGGAGGAAATCTCCCTGACTAAAAATTTGAAAATCATCAAAGGCGAACTGTTAAACTCAAAAATCCAGCTTAGCCGTAAATTTAAAGAGCAGGTAGGAAGCATGAATTGGGAACTGCTTACCAACCACTATATCTTTTACTTCCTTGGTGAAGCTTCGGAACTGATTGAACTACGATCTTCAGACCGGAACACCACTATGAAAACGATTAGCGGCAAGCTGGGAGACTTTTTCTACCAGTACATTGATGGTTTATGGTTCGTTAAAGACAACTGTTGCTTTTGCAACCAATACTTTCTAGAGCTGATTGCAGACCAGCAAGTTTCCATCACCTACAAAGACATTGTTACCAGTACTGCGACAGATCAATTTTCCTGGTTTAGTTTCAATGAAGAAGAATTGGCATGGCACAATATGCTGTTCTTTAAAATGAAAATGCCTCAGGTTGTTGCAGAAGCCCACCATCAGCCTCATTTTGATGAACTTTTCAGTGGGGAAGGCGGGATCATCGCAAGTCCGACCAACAAAGTTGTTTACAATCATCCGCGTTTATACCGTGCACTGTTCTTTCTGAACATGGTGCGAAAAAACGGTAGCGCCATTACGAAGATTACCTTTTTTATGATGCTTTACGAATGTCTTTTTACATCCGATGACCGCTCAATTGCCAAAAGGATCAGGGAACGTGCGGCCACATTGCTAGGAGGAAATGGTAAGGCTAAAAAAGCATTTAAGGAACTCATATTTCGGGCTTACGATATCAGGAGCCGGAATGTACATGGAGATGCCATAGATTTGGTACCTGAGAAGGTTAGGGAAATTGTATCGGCACTGGATCAGTTCACCAGGGAATTACTGCTAAAGTTGATAGAATCAGATGAAATTAAAATATTCACAAGCCCGGAGTCAGCTGAAAATAAAGCCGCTTTCGAAAATTACTTCGAGGGCCTTGTGAGGCAGGCGGCGAAAGTGGATTTTCTGGAAGAAATGCCAGGCCTGCTCAAACCATGCGTTATTTCTGCCGTAATTCCCAGATGACAATGATCCTTGAGAACGACAACCAAAAATTTCGATTAACCCTTTGTCAGCAATTTTGAATTTAAGGGCGTGTGTATAAAGAATTTGCTTTTCAAGGGGCATACCCTTTAAATTTAAACTATGGAAAATAACAAAAGCGAATTCCTGGTAGACCAGGTAAATAGAAGTGTCTTTTTTAGCGAATTTACATACAGTCAAAATGAGTTTACAGCAGGAAAGCAAAAATTGGAACTCGCAGACCATGTAGTCTGGCTTGACAATTTATTTTTCATTTTCCAGATTAAAGAGCGGAATCCAAGCGATGAGTCGGACGGTGCCAAATGGTTCCAAAATAAAGTGATCAACAAAGCCGTCAAACAGATCAAAAACACTATCAACTATCTGGACGAATACAGCCATATTCCATTGACCAATAACAAAGGGCATGAATTCAACCTGTCTAACGCAAAGTATTTGCAAAAACGAAAAGTGATCGTTTATAACCCAGCAGCAAATTTTCCTGACGAGAAGCGCAATCTGAAATTTTATGAAAGCAGCCAAGTAGGCCTGGTCCATTTGTTTCATGCCGAAGACTATGCCTGGATTTGCGAGTATCTTCAGACACCTGCCGAAGTGGAAGAGTATTTCGACTTTAGGGAAGAGTTATATGAAGCGCAAAAGCAAGTCATTATCCATCTCCCGGAGCAGTATGTCATGGGTCATTTTTTTGAAACACTAGAGGTAGACCATATCGATGCACGGTACATCAACCATGTAAAAGATTTCAATCACGAAAGCGTCGACGAGTTTAATGTTTCAGTTATCATTGCCAATTTTACCAAGTCGATCAGACTTGCCGCTACCGCTACGGAATATTATCCCATCATTAGGGAGATCGCTAAACTAAAGAGATCAGAGTTGAGTGAGTTCAAAAAGCGGTTGCTAAAGACCTTGGATGATTGCAAATCCAATGAAGTAAAAATCCCCTACAGGATTTATTGTCCAAGGACAGATTGTGGATTTGTATTTATCCCAATCCCTCAAGCATTTTGTAGTAAATGGAGAACAGCGATTAATAATTATACGAGGGTCCATAAATATGATCAAAAGGCTACCAAATGCATCGGTGTGACCGTAATGCAAGTGTTTGACCCTAAAATCACATAGATATGAACTGGTTATATATGGAACAGGAATGGGAATATGATGACCTTCTTGAAGCTGAATTGGAAAAGGACTTTCCATTTAGAAAAGTATCAGTTAAGGAAGTCAAAAACAGGTATACTAATCAATAACCTTAGCGGTTTTTTGGGTATTACCCTCTAGTAACTTTGCGAACAGCATTCTCTGATATTGGAGTTTCTAGATAACCTATTTTTAACTACACCAAATAATCACTATTCGTTTTTTAGCTCTAAATCGGTCATTCTACTCAAATCGGACAGGAATTTTCCGACTCTCTACCATAGGCTTCTACATTAAGCTTGAACGAACTTTCCATTTCTTTAAGTGTAATGGACAACAAATCACCATGGTCTTTTGCGGCTAAATATGAAGCAAAAGAGCGCTTGGTTTTTAGGTAATTGTCGATTCCTCCATCATTTTGGAACTGCTTCATAAGGTTCTTATTCTGTTTAACATAACCTTTTATCCATTCAGACAGCATTCCTGGCTTTCTTTTTAATAATCCAAAATATTCAATCAAGAGATCAACGTGTAGGATAACTAGTGGTTGAATACTCTCAAAGTTTTCACGTCTAGGGCCAATCATGTCATCAAAGGAGGCATTTACATATTCGTGTACACCGCCAATATTTACATTCACGTCGGAACAAATGATTATGGGATAAATGTTAAGGCGTTTCGCGGATTTAACATCCAAAATGTCTAGAAGCTCAGAATCTTCAGCTCCGAGGTACTCTATCTGTCTAATGAGTTGAGCAGCTCCTTTATTCTTGCCACCTTTTTCCTTGCTTGATAAAAAGTTATTGTCCAGATAGGTCTTAAACTCCTGATAGTCTAAATTTTCAAGTGTTCGGGGGTTCAGATCGGTCATCTTCACTTCAATTAGAAAAATATCTCTCGCCGAACCCTTGACTATAAAATCTTGATATTTCTCGGTAGCTATCACTAGATGCCCGTAATTCTGGAAAATCGCGTTGAGATAATTTCCGACTAAGTATTTTTCGAAAAAATGCATTCCAATGTAACTTTTAAATATCCCAAAATTCTTAAATCGGGGATCTTCCGTGAGTACGCGTTGATAAAAAGAGTAAAAAAAACCATGCTCCATAGCATATTGAAAGAAACTATAATCCAAAATGATTGCCTGTTGCTCAGCGATAAAATAAAAGGGCTTTGGTATGACATCCATATGCAGTGACAATTTATCCTTTGTATCTATGTCGCCCAGTTTAAATTCAAATTCTCTAATAAGTCCCACTGGCATATTCACCAGCTCTAAAATATGCTTTCCTTGGTTAGCACTCCAAGTGACAGTGGTTAACACTTCCATAAAGAATTTATTGAAAAGCCACGGATTCCCAAGTCCAATTTCTTTGAAATATTTTTGCGCTGGGCTTTTTAGCGATTGATGCTCAGTAACAAACTTACTGATAAAGGCAAACTTCATAGAAGTGACCATATTCAACGGATCTCCTCTGCGAAGATATGACTGCTGCATTACCTCGAGTTTGAATACCGCCTCCAAGCTTTCAAAATTTTTGCCGTCGAAACGGCCGTAGTAGAGTTGATTATAAATCAACAGCGTTCGGAATAGATTTCTTGCAAATTCCAAAGTATTGATGATTAGGTCCGGAGAACCCTGCACATAATTTTGAAGACAGTTCGTCATCAGTGTGGTAAGTGGCGGAGCTGCAAACAAGCGAGATACGCCATGGTAATCCGATGCAATTTCCTCGAAGCGTTTTCGATCCAGTACGTTTTCGAAAATAACATTCTTTAAAATGACAAGATCAATATTCTGACCATCCCGTTCTTGAAACAGCATTGCATTAATCTTTGACAGGCGTAAAAGAATGAGATCGGTAGGATATTCCCTCAGAAAGCTAAGACTATCTTCCGGCAATGGTAATTTAAAATGATCAGTATAGCCGGAAACTGCAATGTAATTCGTAATCTTCATAAACGTCAAAATAAAGGTAAACCTGTTATCAATAAATATGATCTATTTCCGACGGAAAAAATAATTTCACAAGGATTTCAGAGCATATTGATCGTTAAACATTGTATATGTATAAAACACGAAGTTAAATATAGGCCGCCAATCTATCTGAACTTTTGGTGTTCCCTTATTTGAAAATATATATTCAAGTCATTTTCTTGCTCCCCAATTTTGTGTAGTATTTATGTTGGTTTTTGAAAAAATTAAAGGCAAGAACGATGTATTAGAAAAAAAAATAAATTTGAGTTGATAAAAAAAAACCTTACAAATACATTACGGGATTTCTTTGAAGGCTTGTAATTGATTGATAAACATATTGTTAGAAATGGGTAGCGTCCATCTGTTAATCAGAAGTTCCTTTTGGCTTTTGAACATGAACTTTTGAAATCCCAATTCTATTATTGGAATGAGGGGTAACATTTAAATGTATCAAGGGATTAAATTCAATGTGATATGGTAAGACTAGGATATTATAATCTTTTGTTAGATTAGCTGATTTTGTAGTTTTATTTGCTTTTTCAGCTCGAGATCATGATCAATGAAATCACAAAGTTTAGTGTATTAAATTGTAAATATGAGTATAAATTGTTGATTTACAGCATGTAGAGGTATTTGTTTACATTGATAGTTTATAGTTTTAGTATTGTCAATCAGGTGTAAAATATTTGTATCCGTGTTGTACCTAGATCTATGTAACTTACTGATAATCAGTTTATATGTAAATACTGTATTGGTAAATAAGACCGATAAACAACGATAAATAACAATAGTAAAATATATATAAAACTCTGATAATTAAATTATTAGCGTTTTTTTTGTAATTATACCTTATTGATTTTACTGGTAGTTTAGCATATTTTTGTACCTGTATTGTATCTTTAAGGGATTTACTAGAAAACTCATTTTATTAAAAATTCAGTGGCTTGTATTCTTATGTTTAAAAATTCGTTTTCGCAATAACCTTTTTACCAGTTAAATAATGTCGCCATCATCCAGGATGTTGAAATGCTTTCGAAATGAGTAAATACCACAAAATAGTAAATAAGATATTAGAGATTGAAGGGGGGCTGTTCCGAACAATTTGTGATGAAGTTCTTTATTTAACAGAAGAGGACTGCAAAAGAATTTTCAGACCAGGTAGTTAGGTTGGAACTAACAAGACCAAATCTGGGACACACGACTCCTATATTGTATTATCTATTGATTAAGCTTCAAACTCCAAAGTTTTTTTGAAAGCTTGCAGTTAATGTCAAATGTTCTACAACCTTATAGCTGGCAGTTAAATAACCGCCTGTAGCTATTATTTTTTCAAAAGTAAGTTCCGATAATATGTTAAGCGATTGTCCTTGTAAATTTCCTGCGATAGACACTGGAAATTTGTAATATCTAAACTCCAGCCTACCTCAATGTTAAACGGTTTGTTTTGCCCTTTCATTATCATGACATTACAAAACATGATCAGCAAAACAAATAATACTCTTCTGATAATAATATCCGATGCTCTTATTATTCCCACTGATCTCATTTAAATTTCTGTATAAAAGAAAAGTAGCGAGAATTTCCGCTACTTTTCTTTGTTATGTGGTTTATAAAATTAAAAATTATTAGGGATTTGTCCACCTTGTGGCGGGTTGGGATTTCCATTATTTAATGATGCTTGAAATTGTAATCTTTCTTGAGGTGTTGCAATGGTATTATCAGTTTTATAAACCGTAGCATCTAATTCTCTATATACATCTGAACGAGCGATATATGGGATATGATATTGGTTTAACCAAAGTCTATCCAAATCGGAAAGCGTGGAACCTTGAGTAATTTCAGTATTATCTTTTTTGGTGTACATTGGTTGATTTACATCATTAACTACAGATGAAGAGCTCGTCAGAGACGAGTACCCCATGACAGAATTGAAATCATAATTACCAAAATAAGAATAATTGCTTGATATTTTTTGGAATTGGCTGGTACCTTGTGGATTTTTTAAATTCGAAAAGTTGATATTCACGTAATTGTCTCTATCAGGTCTATTCTGCTCATGCATCATACCGATTGCGTGGCAAAGTTCATGAATTATTACTCCATAATCGCTTCTTTCATATGTTTCGCGGGGATTATAGGTGTAAAATACAGCGAAATCAGCCAGATTAATTGTTTGTTTCCCGCCAGCTGGATTACGACCTATTATAGACGACTCACTTACATCAGAACTTGTGCCTAAATAGTTAATCTCTATATACGGGTATGCAAATCCGTACGTTGGATCTACCGTTGGCTGACCGGTAGCATTATAAAATCTAACGTTGGATTTAGATTGAATTTCTAACAATGCTTGTTTTATGTGTGCTTTAACGATTGCAGATTTAGGATTATTTGTAACACTACTACCATAAGTAAATCGAACCATTGCCCAAAGTCTATACGGGTCACCGTTAATGCCTAAATTTCTTGGTACTGTACCATCAGCCAGATTAATCGGAAGATTTGTTATCGGATTAAGTGACATTTCGGGACCGGTGATCTTCTTACCACCTTCCGTTTCAAAACTGCCTTTTTCATCCAAAAGTTTTAGCTGCGCTGGCGTGAGTTGCATGTCTCCATCCAGAAAATAATCATTCCCGCGCCTTCCAACAATAATTCCAGACTTTAAAGTCACGAAATTAGAATTACTTTTTGCATTATCTGACGCACCCTCACTGCTACGATCCTTTTTACAAGAGACTGATGCAATGCAAAAAAATAGTTAATAAAATAAAAATGTACTTTTTCATGAGAGAGAATTTAAGAGTATAGATGAAAAATTAATTGCTTTTTTCTTTAGACAGAACTTCTATTAGTTGATAATTTTCGGAATGACCATCTGCTGGTGGAGATACTAAATGTGTGACTTGAACCTTTAAAGAATATTTATAACCCTCTTCATAGGTAAATCCCACTATTCTTTCCTTATAAATTAGAACGGTATCCGCATTACCTTTTTCAGTCACCTTCAACATGGGCAACGCTCCTTCAGTCGGGGAAGCCGGAGGGGGGGGGCCGGAGTATGCTAATGTTGGCGCAACATTAAAAATCGCAATTCTTGTTGTATCAGTATCTTTTTTACAGCTAATTAAAACTGTTAAGAAAATTGAAATTAGAAATATCAGACAGCATTTCTGTAAATTTTTTTTCATTTTTTGAGTTTTTAGTAAATGATATAATAAAGTTATTAATATTCTCAATAATGGTAATATTTTAATTGTAACTATTCTATTACATTAGAACGTCAATTGCCAGCTCACTCCTTGCAATTTGCATATTTCTCCCAATTGCGGGAAAAATGTATAACTTTAAGGTAATTTGATCTAGATAACTATGTCAATCGAGCATGATACTGATTTTTCAAAAGCCAGCTTCAAAGATTTTGAAGCTATATCAAATTTAAACGCTTTTGAAAGAGCCGGGGTTTTTCGTAATTTTACGTACTACATGGAAGAACATGGTCAGATGAATTACCGATTTGTGACCACGGGAGGTTGTGGCCCTGAAATATGGGTACAATCACCATTTAATGAAAAACCCCTACGTTGTGTGAGTCAGGTGATTAATTATTATCTTAACTTTACAAAACATCCAAAAGTCAAAGCTGCTGCAATTGCAGGCATAGAAAAATATGGTACCGGTGCAGGTGAGTCACCCCTTATTGGCAGGGCACCACGAGTATCATGTCATGCTGTAAGAGAAACTATCGAATTTTTTACCGCTCGTCAGGTTCATCTACCATTTACACCACCGGTTATATTTCAAACAGCGCTACATTGCTGGCGTTACTCAAACCGCAAGATTGTGCGATAGTCGATATGGCGGTACATGCCAGTGTATATGAAGGGTTATATGAAACTAATGTCAGCCTCTGATCTGTAAGTGTCTTCATTGTCAGTTTCTTATTAGTGATATTTGCTATTTCATGGTAAAATAGAAAAATAAACTTATTGTTAACTATCTTTGCATTTTTGACATTATTCTTAAACGCTCTCCCTAAAAACTCCGGATTATAACCTGAACAGTATTTCTGTATCTGGTATATTCTATTTTCCGGAACATTATAAAATTGAAAATTATGAATATGAATTCATCATCCGGCAATACCAATAAAGAACTATCCTATATCCAGAAGGTCTGGCAGACTGTAGCTATTGTTGCGCTGCTGGTTGTAGTCATACTTATTGCCAGAGTTGCTTTCAATGTATTATTAATGATTTTAGCGGGCGCACTGATTGCCGTTTACTTTCATGGTCTTGGTGATTTGATTGAGCGTAAGACAAAGCTGAACAGAAGGTTGAGTATGATCATATCTGTTGGAGGATCTTTTGTGTTTCTGGGGACGCTGCTATGGTTCATGGGGTCAAAAATGCAGGATCAGATTTCGGTACTTTCAGATTCACTGCCTAATACCATTACAGCAGCAAAGGTTAAAATGGACGAAACCCATACCGGTCGTAAAATACTTACTTATCTTTCTGGTGATAACTCTGAAAAACTATTCTCCACTGCCCAGCAGTTTTTTAGTACCAGTTTTGGCGTAATGGGTAATCTGTATGTGATTATATTACTGGCTATCTTTTTTACTGCAAACCCTTCCGTTTATAAAGATGGAATTATTATGCTGGTACCCCCTAAAAATAAACTACTGGCAAGAGTTGCAATTGACCGCATCAGTACTGCACTTAAAGGTTGGTTAAAAGGTACCATGTTATCTATGGTGCTGATTACATTTATGATTGCAATAGGTTTGACCGTAATGGGAATTCCCGGCGCAATGGTATTGGCAATGTTTACCGGGATGTTAAAACTGATTCCGAATTTTGGTTCTATGGCAGCAATGATTCCAGGTGTTTTGCTGGCACTCACTGTAAGTACCAATACGGCAATTATTGTAGCATTGATTTATGTGATCTCTCAGACTATAGTAAGTAATATCGTTACCCCGTTAATTCAAAAGCGAATGATCAATCTGCCTCCCGCACTTACAATTATCAGTCAGGTTATTATGGGTACCTTATCCGGGGCACTGGGAATTATTCTGGCAGTGCCGCTGCTGGCAATTATAATTATCCTTGTTGATGAATTGTATGTGAAAAAAATGGAAACAGAGCATAGGTAATACTGCACAGAAAAATCAAAACAATATTGGCAGGCTCAACCAAATCGGAAAGCCTGCCATAATTTCTACTCTGCAGCAGCCTGTTCATTTATGAAGCTTTCGGCCACTTCAGTTAATGCTTCATCCGTTGCTTTTTCGTTATCAAGTGTGAATTGCAATAATTCAGCTACTTCCGTATGGTAAGGCTTTAATCAGGTGTTTTTCAGTCCAGTAAATGTCTTTCAGTTCATCTACAAAAAAATCATGAAATTCAGAATTTTCCATCTTACCGGTTTTTCCTGTTGGTTATGAACCTGTTTTTTTTGTAGTTGCTTTAGAGCTTGTTTTGCTGTTATTGCCATAAATATTTGTTTTTAGATTGATGAATTAAAGTTTTTGATAAAGCATTTAGCAGAGCAATAACTACAACCAAAAGCCTATTAGTTTGTTTATTAAATTATAAACATTATTTATTCATGCGTCCAGCTGATACTGACCTGCTGATTTCCGAAAAGCTGGTATTCCACGTTTCCTTTTATCGCAGCTATTTCTTTTAATGGTTCTTTCGCCCCTTTGATAGTTACTTTAAAATCAGGAAGTTTGGAGGTGCTGGTTTTAACGATCATCATCCTGCATGACAGCCGGTCATCACCCAGGGTCGTAAAGTGTATATTCTTTTCACGGATAGCTTTGAACCCTGAAGTAGGATAATCCACATATACCATGAAGTGTTCACCAGGAACCAATAAATAATGTCTCGGCAAGATTCCGAAAGCGTTCCCTGCCCCATAAACTTCCTGTCCTACTGTACCTGATTTTTTCCATCCGTCCTGCAAGTCTTCCAGGGCAATCCATAGTTTTGGGTCTAATTCCCCAACCTTAGGTTTTTCTTCGAGCATATCTTTAGGAAGCATTGTTGGGTAGTAATATACTGCCCGATCAACGAGATAACGGATATATTCCGCAATCAGCAGTTTCAGTGATGGAAGAATTTCTACGCCCTCAGCATGTTTAAGAAAATCATGTAAAGCACAGAATACTTCTTGCTCTTCGTATACAGCAGTATAAGGAGCATCATTTAGTGGGAATAGTGAAAAGAATTTGGGAAAGTTCTTTCCATATCCATAATCACAGTTCCAGATTTGTGTATTTCTAAAAATTGCGGCAAGACATTGATAACTCAGCTCCAGATACAATTCGTTTTTGGTGATCTTGTAAAGACGTAAAAGTGCGCCGGAGGCAAACGCTGTATTATTTGCCTGGTAGAAAATATCGAATCCGTATTCCTGCAGCGTTTGTGCTGCTTTTTCTGATTCTTTTAAATAACGTTTTTCGTTAGTGAGTTCCCATGCCTGGAGCATGACATGCGCATAAAGTCCTGCTACGTCTTTTTCTCCGCCTTTACCATCTGCGGTTTCTGCTTTAATCACTTCAAGCGTATCCATCTTATAAAATACTGGCCAGTGGTAGTTGAAGTGGTGGGCAACTTTAATGGTGAAGTCTAAGGAGTCCAGGAATAGTTTTTCAGCAGTTTTGTCTCCTTTTAGTGCCAGTCTGCTTAAATTAAGCATTGGGTGGTGCAGATACCAGGAGTCCATAACCCCAGGTTTTTTTTGTTCCTCCTCACCTTCAAGCTTATCTTCAGCTGCAGGTAACCACCGGCTGATCACACCAAGCTTGGGATCAAAAAACTCTGGCAGACCTTTCTTGATGGTTTGGATGACCTCAAGGTCAGTTTTACTCCATTCTACATAATCCACCAAAGGTAATAATACTGCAAGTTGTACCATAATTTCCGGTGGTGTTGTATAGTCACTTACGTAAGCATTAAAGTAGTTATGTCCAGCAACCTTACTCCAGCAGCCTGGACTTTCAATCAAATCTTTTAGTCCTTTTTCAAGAATTTCCGGCCAGTTCTGATAGCTCGTCTCTGGTTTGGGAAGCAAGAGGTAAATTCTTGCCATTAAGTTCAGGAACTGGTGATTAGTTTTAAACTGATCACCTGGGATCTGGTCATCAAAGGCTACAAACGCATCATTGATGACAACCTCCTTACCGGCTTTCAATGGCAGATCTTTGCAAGCAGGCAGGGCAAAACCCATTTCCGGCCAGTTGCCACCAACAGTATCAGCACAGGAAGTCTGGGTTTGCTGGCAGTAATCTGAAAGGGCAGTGAGGTTTTGCAGATAAAGGACCGAAGCAGACTTTGGTCTGGTCTGGGTCAGATAGATAAGCCCTGTTCGGGTTCCTTCCTGGCTAAGATGAATTTTTCCGGCAGTGTTCTCTGAATTTCCATTTTTGCTGCTGATCACGATGTCCCTTGGCCAGAATGGGATTAGCAGATCTTTTTTCGGCGTTAAAATGGTTGTGTAATGCAGTACCGGAATGGTTTCCTGCAGATCAATAATAATTTTGACCTGTTGTTTACCAGTTTCACTTTCCAATTCTAGTAAAATACCATTGTTATCCTCAATAGCTTTTTTAATTTCCAGATTTCCTCCGGGACTGAATGCTGTACGAAATTCAGCTCTTCCGCCATTTGGCAGACCGGCCCTGACCCAGATTGAGTCAGTAGTCTGGTAAACTTTAAATTCAAAACTTCCGGCAGTATTGCAATACAATGCCATGTAGGTTTCCGCTAATTCAGAACTTGCGGATAAGGCCCAGGGAGATAATCCATTCATAACAAGCGTGATTTAATGTTTAATTTGATTGGATCAAACAGCGATCTGGCTGGTTTGTTTTGAGGAAACATTTTTTCTGACAAATATTTTTTGTGGTTGAAACACTCGATTAGCTAAATGGATAATTATCAGGACATGCAGATTGATGCAAAGGACTTACCTGTTATATTGCTGATCTGAAAGGCGAAAGATATAAATTGTGCTATCAAAGGAGAGACACCGGTTAGAATACTACTTCGATTTCCTTTACGACATCAAGCATGCTGAGTGATTTATGATGTTTGTTTTTTTAGTTTTTATCAGGCAGCTTGAGTAAATTGCGAATTATTATATACTAAAACAATGTACAATTTTGAAGCGTTTTTCGATTACATTCAAGAAATATCAGGCAAACTGCTTTCAGAAGATGATAAGCATTTGTTGATGGTACATTTCAAACCAAAAAAACTTAGAAAACGTCAATACTTTTTACAGGAAGGAGACGTATGCAGATATATTGGGTTTATTGTAAAAGGATCCGCCAGAACCTTTACCGTAGATGAAAAGGGGCATGAAAATGTATTGAAATTGTCTGTGGAAAATTGGTGGCTGGCTGATTTTGAAAGCTTTTACCTGTTGACACCAAGTCGCTTTAATATTGAGGCGCTGGAGAACCTGGAAGTTCTTCAATCAACCAATGCTCAAATTGAGGAGTTTCTTAAAAATATACCTGCCTTTTCAGCGATGCAGAACGTAATCAGTCAAAATTACACCATTGCAAGCCAGAAAAGAATGCAGGCCGCTTTTAGCTATACGGCTGAAGAGCGTTACGAGGACCTGATTCGCAATTATCCGCATTTTCTAAAACGGTTTCCTCAAAACATGATCGCCTCTTATCTGGGTTTATCCCCGGAAACTTTGAGCAGGATAAGGAAAAACTCTTTTAAATAGATCCTTATTAAAGGGGTAAATTCGGTATCCAAATAAAAAAATGGCACGTTATGTTTTAGCTGGATAGGAACATTCTATAACATGCCCGCAAACCATAAGCTTTAATATAGCTTTTCCACAAGACAGCAGGTTTTTGAATTTCCACCGCAGAAACCCCAATCGATATAACTTTCTAAATGCAAAAAAATTGCTCAATCACGCAAAATATGCCGTTGTGATCTTTTTGGATTTTTGCTTCTTGGTTTTTCCTGGCTGCCTTAAGTTGTTTTTTTACAATTAGTTATCCGATTAACTTGATTTAGGTCACGATAATGAGTTGACCTAAATCAAACTTACTTAATGATTCATGTCAATAAACAGTCCGTTATAAGGCGGCATCTTTGAATATACTTCAGAACAAAAATACACCTGAAGAATATGACATAATAACATATAGAAATCATGAGTAGATTAGAAAACAAAGTAGCGGTAGTTACCGGTGCAGCAAAAGGAATAGGTGCATCTATCGCAAAACACTTCGCGGCAGCAGGTGCAAAAGTAGTTGTAAATTATGCCTCCAGTAGAGAAAGTGCAGATAAGGTGGTTAAGGAGATAACCGACAACGGAGGCTTGGCCATTGCCGTACAAGCGGATGTATCGAATGAGGCCGATGTGATCAGGCTGTTTGAAGAAACCAATACGGCTTTCGGCCCGTTGGATATTTTGGTAAATAACGCGGTGCACCAGGGATACTTACCTGTTGAACAAATATCGGTAGCAGCTTTCCATCAGCATTTCAACGTTAATGTTTTGGGACCCATATTGACTATTCAGGCATCTTTAAAAGCATTTGGTGATAAGGGAGGCAATATCATTAATATCAGTTCAGGTGCGAGCAAATACCCTCTTCCGGGTGCCTCTTTATACTCTGCCACTAAAGCGGCATTAGACGCTATGACGATTGCCTTATCGAAAGAACTGGGTGTAAAGAATGTTCGTATTAATTCTATTTTGCCTGGCGCTACAGCTACAGAAGGAGCAGCTAGTGCAGGTGTAACTACGGGCAGTGAATATGAAAAAATGTTTGTTGCCAAAACACCGCTTGGCCGCAGAGGTCAGCCCGAAGATATTGCGAAAGCTGTTTTATTTCTTGCTTCGGATGATGCAGCCTGGATCACGGGCGAGCAAATTGGCGTTTCGGGTGGTATGTATGGTTTTTAAATCAAATTCATTCTTTAAACACATTTAAGTGGGGCCAGGGGAGTCCGGAATATCCAATATTTACATAAAACGCTCTGATTTCTATTGAAAATCAGAGCGTTTTATTCTTATTTCTTGAACTTTTCATTCAACAAACTATCGTTTAAAACTATATTTTTTGAAGGATCACCCTTATACAATTTGAAATCACCATCCATTATTTTATAGTTCTTTGTTTTTGCATAATTTGTTTGCTGTATTTCTTGAATAGCCTTTGCTGCATCTTTATTGAAAAAAAGCATTTTCAAATTAAGAATCTGCTTCATTTCTATGTTCTTACCTGACGTGGCCGAAATTGACATGCCTTTAGAATAATCAATTTGAATATACCTGTCTTTAGTAGTCCATTCATAAAAAACATCCAGAGTAGTTGCTGGCCTAAAACTTGGCGTGCCATATTGTTTGTCTAATTGTTTAATCAAATCATTGTAAACTGTATCTGATTTAATTTCGGCATTGGCCAAAATAGCCACTGTTTTATTTTTATGTGTTAGAAAAGCTATTCTATTAAAATTTATATGCTGGTAATAAGCTATGCTATCTATTACTTTGCTGTAGTAAGCCTTTCCATAAAATGAATCTTTACCATTCCAGGGATCAAGTTTATGGGCAATAGGGTAATCAAAGAATTCAAAATAACCCTTTTTAACATATTCTTCCTGATCATTCACACTACTATCTATTTTCAATTTTAGAATTTCTAAAGGATTTTCTTTGAAATCAATTTTTTCTAAATTCAAACCCGCTTTATTTTGAAAACCAGCTGAATCCACTTTCTTTTGAGAACAAGAAAATATAAATATACTCAGCAACAAAAAGCAATAATTTTTCATAGTATTTCTGTTTAAAACATAAATTTAAGGTAACAAAAAAAGATTGTAAAAATCTATAATCTTAAACATCTTTAGTTTAAAACTGTTAATCCAATACTTGTTCAATAGCTGTAAGTATTTAATGGTCAAGGTAAGCATAGGTGATTTCAGCTTCCCCGCAATTATTGCTCGGATTGAAGTTAATTGATAACTCACTTTTTGAAGTAACCAGACAGGACTGTATTGCCATGAGTGCTGCAACATTCTGTAAATCAGTTAATATTATATTGTGTGTCTGTAAATAAGCCGATAAATAACAATAAGCCGGTAATTTTAGGCGTTTGATTAATATGTTTTTCGTAAAATTAAAAATTCCCTATGGATTCGAATAATAAAGCAATTTTAGAAAAAGCAAACGCGGCTATAATTGAAGGCGACTATGAAGGATTTCTTTCTTTTTGCACCGAGGATACGAAATGGACATTTGTAGGTGATAAAACACTGTGGGGTAAGAAGGCCGTTCGGGAGTATATGGCAACGGTCTATGTTGAACCGCCAAAGTTTATGGTCGAAAATTTAATTGCCGAAGGTGAGTTCGTTTCGGCAGTTGGTGAAATTAGTATGAAGGACGAAGACGGGAAGATGGTCGTTTACTCTTATTGTGATGTCTGGCGATTTAGCAATGGTAAGATGGCTGAATTAAAGGCTTTCGTCATCGGAACTGAATAAATAAGAAACTAACTAAATTTGATGGGATAGTTATTCACCCTGCTTTAAGTCTATATTGCAGGAACTCAAAACAAAAACCAGCTATGAATATAACGAACAATCAAAATGAAACCTCTGTTTTTCCAATAGGAAATCGTGGATCAGCTGAATGGTTTAGCGGTGAAGTACACGTTCAAGGCTTAGTATCTCCCGAACAAATGGAAGGTTTGTATAATGTGGGACAGGTAACGTTCAGTCCTGGAGGAAGAACACATTGGCATACACATCCCATTGGGCAGGTATTGCTGGTAATTGAAGGCGAAGGCTGGTATCAGGAGCGGGGCGAACCTGCACAGGTACTTACAAAAGGAACAACGATAGCGATCCCAAAAGACGTGGAGCATTGGCACGGAGCTTCTGCTGATAGTAAAATGGTACATATAGCTATTTCAAATATGTTTGAAGGCAGCAATGTAACATGGATGACTCCTGTCACTGATGAAGAGTATGCAGAAGTCAGCAAATAAAGCACACACAGTCAGTTAATTCTGGAAGCCCTGCCTAAAATAAACCAGTGATTGCTATGAAAACAGCTTGTAATAATTGATAATTAAGGGAGACAATGGGGGATGGTATAGTTATAAAACAGTCCCCAAAATTATCCCTTTTTTTTCGGTTTAATCAGGTAAATATATCTTGAACTGGTCGAGTAAATGGCGAAATCTAACCTACTGTTTGTATAGAGGTTTAAATTAAAAGGCGATACAGATGCCCCTTCCCCATGGCTCCGGTAATATCTTGTTTTGTTATCTCCGGAGGTTCCGGTTTCTTTAATAATGCCGTCATATCTCAACTTAAGTATTCCCTTGTTTATAGGCAGGTCAAAAAATACTCTTCCCGCCCATCCGGTTGTGGAGTAGGAGGGAGAGCCACCACCTATAGAATGATCATAACTTAATTTCTCTACCTGCTGAAAATATTTCAGCTTAAAGTTTTGTGCAAATTTGGGGTTCTGGTCATCAGATGTATAATAAAATTCATCACTCAATGTAGCCATCCCCTTAAATTCCGGAACTTTAGCATACTGTTTCATCTTTTTATAAAGGACTTTGTATTGACCGTTTTCCACGAAAAAAATCCTTTGAAGTGACCAATCAGGTTCCCCGTCGCCCGGCTGACTAACTGGTTGATTAAAGGCGTATTTGCCATTTCGTACGATTTCCAGGTATGTTTTTTCAAGCTTTTCCGCAGACCAGCTCAGGTCGCCATTAAGGATTTCTATCTTTTTTTGCTTAAGGTCGCCATTGAGTGGCCATGTAGTATAATAGTAATCTTCCTTATAGGATACATGAACAGGTATAAACCAATAAGCCCGCCTCCCTTGAAAGGGACATACAGACTGTCCAGCACTTCTCCTGATTTGTTAAGTTTATAATGATGGTATCCTGGTTCAGGTTCCTCCTGACTTCGGCAAACCGATAAGATCACCTGATCATTTACAGACCAGCTAACCCTGATTGGACTTGGAGCCATATAATCGTTGCTTTTAGCAAATAATATAGTTTCGTAGTTGTCGTTCTCGTAATTGGAGTTTAACACTTTGTAATCCTTGAATTCTTCAGGTATCTTGGTATCCGTCCATATGGAACTTTCATTTGCGGCATTACCTGGTTTTTTCTTTCCTTGCCCGCAGGCCATAATGCCTGTCATGGTCACAATGATCGTATAATTATGGAAATCGTCACTTGTCTGTTTTTGCATCGGTGATTCATCATAGGTTAAGTCTTGACTTTTAACTCACCTAAAGCTAGGTTAACATTCATTTAATCAGTCGCATCATTAGTATTCGCGGGTATCAGGAAAATAACTGTAGTGTATTGTTTAGTATTCGTCTTCAAGAATCTCTATATAGATTTAACATTACATTTCTAAGGGTTATTTTCTTTTTAAAGTAAAAAAGAACTCAGAACCCTCACCAATTACACTTTCAACCCAGATATTCCCATCATTGGCACTAATAAATTCTTTACAGATAACCAAACCAAGGCTAGTTCCTTTTTCATTATTAGTACCCATAGTACTTATATTATTTACGCTGAATATAGACTCTAAACGTGAAGGCTCTATCCCGATTCCGTTATCCCTGAACTGGCAAATTACCTGATTGTCCTGATAAGCCCGTACCGCTATATAGATAATCCCTCCAGCGGGTGTAAATTTTATTGCATTTGATAAAATATTGCGAACCAGAAAATCCAGATGATCTGCATCACAAAACACACGCAGATCTGGTTCAATTTCCTGTTCAATAGAAATTGATTTCTGGGCGGCCATTTCCTTCAGTAGCAAAATATTACGTTTAATTTTCTTTTCCGGACTGACATCACTCTGATTAATCATGACTCCTTTTAATTGCATTTGTCCCCAGCGCAAAATAAGATTTAACGTATCCGATGTAGCATTACACTGTAATTCCAGTTTACCAAGCATAAGCGACTTTTCCTCGTCAGATAACCAGCCTCTGTTTATCAGTACAAGAAGATTGAGAATTGAAGCCAGCGGAGCTTTAAGATCGTGTCCAAGAATTGAAAATAGCTTGTCTTTTACGTTGTTCGACTGTATAAGATCTGCATTGGCTTTATTCATAAGCCGGTTCAGGTTTCTGACCTTAAAAAAGTAAACACCCAGGACCAGCATAAGGGCTGTAACGCCCGATATGATCCAGAACATAATCTTTTGTTCCAGTGACTGCTCATTGTTTACAAACTTCAGTTGTGCAACTTTGGCCTGAGACTTGGTGAGTTCATATTGCGCCTGCAGATTAGCTATTTTAAGTGATATATCCTTGAAGTAAAAACTGTCAGCGATGCTATATTGCCTGGTTCTTGCCATGTAGGCGGCTTTATAATCTCCGGATTTTTCATAAAGGGCAGCAATATGTGATAGTGCTTCAAGAATCTGTTTATTGGCCTTTTTAGTTTGTCCCACCTTCAGTGCTTGCTGAAGATAGTTCAGTGCTATTGCCCGGTCTGAAGGTGCGTAGCTTTCTGCAAGTGCTATCAGGCTCTGGAACTCACGGATGCTATTGCTGATTTTTCTGGATTTCAATAAGGCTCCTTTCTGAAGTTCAATAGCTTTTGGTATCGCTCCTGACTTTGCATATACCTGGGCAAGCCCGTTGGTCAGGGAAATATTTAATCCCATCATTTCATGATAATCACTTTGGCTGATACCCTTTTCAAAGTAATAAATGGCTTTGGACAGCTCACCGGTTTCCCTGTAGGCAGTTCCAAAGTTCAGACAGGTATTTAACTTCAGGCTTGAAAAGGGAAGTGTGGTACCGATCGATTCAGCACGCTTGTAATAAGAGATTGCACGTTGATAATCATGGCGGAAAGCATACACCTCACCAAGCGTAATGTATGACTCCATAATTCCACTCTTATCCTTGTTTTGCTCACTTATCTTTAATGCCTCAAGAAAATAAGGAATTGCTGTTGCCGAGCTGCCTTTTCTGTTTTCCACAACACCCAGCCGGATATTCTCTTTAATTATTCCTTTATAATTATTCAGGCGTTTGTAGATTTCAAGTGCTTCCAGATAACGTTGTCTGGAGGATACCGCATCCCCGGAATTATCATCAATCATTCCCATCTGGTTGAGCATTCTTGCCATACCTTCTTCATCTTTCGTCTTTTTTGCAAGGTTCATCCCGAGCTTCACAAAAAACAGGGCAGAATCTGGCTTATCATATCGGTAATGAATGATCAGCTTTTCGTACGCGCTGATATCTGGTACGGGAGAACTTGATTTTATGGGTTTTTGAGAACCATAGAGTAGCTGAAAACAGCAAAATAGAAAGAAACAAAGGAGAAACGTACGCAAGATTGACATAACAGGATTACCAGAAAAGGGCAGGCGTCAAAGATAATAGTTTACAGATAAAAGCAACAAAAAAAACCTGGTTCAAAAGCGGAATTCAGCTATACAAATAAACTTAAAATACTATTTTTGTGTAAGTCTGAAAACCGATGAAAAAAATCTTATTAGCCTCCTTGTTATTAATTGCTGGAATTTCTGGATATGCACAAAGCTATCAGCCTGTTACCAGTAAGAATAAAACCTATTTGGCCACAGTTAAAGGACTCAGCTATACTTATAAAGACGGAATTGTTACGCTGAAAAATAACGGTAACTATAATTTAGGTACTGTAAGCATTATAGCCTCTTCTAAAGCAGACAGTACCTTATTCGGGATTGCTTTATTTGAAGATGGGCTGGAAAAAGGAAAAACAGTTAAAGCCGCTGTGTATTTTACTGCCGGCCTTGGAAAAAATACCCATGAAGTTTCCTTAAAAGACATCGATCAAAAGAGTCTGTTATTATCTTTTGATAAAGCAACCAGGGCACAACGTTAATCCACAAAACGTTTGTTAATTGAGAAGCCTTCTTCATTCGACAGTATAGCCGAAAATCAGAAGTAGTGCTACTATATATTTAGCGGAAGTATAATTAAAGTTCATAACCAAACTTAATCAATATGTTATACTTACAGAGATTATTATCTGAAAATATATTTCGGGTAACTTTTGTTTTAATTTTTAAATTTCACAAGAAATTGAATCTTATTCTTTGATAGTAATTGGAATTTTATGCCATTCCTGAAAAAAAGGAATTCAGATTACCCGATATAAAAGTTAATATTGTATCTCAAAAGGATAAAACATGGAAATTACCACTTTAGAAAACATTTCAATTGATAGTATAGTAGAAGTATTAAACCAATCTTTTTCTGATTATATAGTGCCTTTGCAACTCAATTCAGAACAATTGGAATTTAAGATTTTTGCGGAGAACGTAAAGTTGAACTTATCTGTCGGAGTTTTTTCATCTGGTAAATTAATCGGTTTTATGCTTCACGGCCTTAACCAGGTTGATGGGAAATTATCAGCCTACAATGCCGCAACAGGTGTTGTTCCTGGTTATCGCGGGAAAGGTTTGGTTGGTGAAATGTATGCTTTTCTATTGCCTGAATTGAAAGCATTAGGAGTGGAGCAAATGCTGTTAGAAGTGATTGTCGGTAATAATGCCGGTATCCGTGCTTATGAAAAGATGGATTACCAGGTAAACAGAACCCTTGATTGTTTTAATGGGGCGGTTCAAACAGTAGAAAAAGCGCCTGTAGCAGTCATCAGAGATTTAACGCAGTTCGATTGGGACAAGCTGACCTCTTTCTGGACCATCAAACCTTCCTGGCAAAATTCTGTGGCGACACTGGAAAAAAGCAAAGACCGCTGTACTGCAGTAGGAGCTTATCTCAACGAAGAATTAATCGGTTACCTCGTATATAACCCTGTTTCCAGGAAAATACACCAAATTGCTGTTTCAGCTGCACACAGACGCAAAGGCGTAGCTACACAATTAGTCAATAAGATGATTGCTTCGATTGATCCCAAAACATTGTCTATGAACAATGTAGATACGAGTTCACCAGAAACCATTGCATTTTTCAAAAGCCTTGGACTTTCCAATCCGATAGCACAGCTGGAAATGAAAAGGAGATTATAATCTCCCCGAACCAACGAATATTTTAAGAACTGATTGCCAAAGGGAAACGATCCAATAATTCGTCCCTGATGAATACTGCCTGCCAGAAACAGGATAACAGTAAGCTCCCCTGTGGCCAGAAGTATTTATATTTTATACAATCATTTGTTAAAATAGTATTAATATCTGGTTTAATGGAATCCTACTTTTGGGTTCTCTTCGTGTTAAGCTTTTATTAGTAATACGATTACAAAGTATCAAAATAATATCCATCAATTAAACCAAATATATTTCATCCCCATCCTCAATGAATTTAAAATTATTAGACGTTTCCATTTTACTCTGTTATCTCATTTCGATGCTGATGATAGGATGGTATTATCGTAATAAAGCAAGGCAGAATAAGGAAAGTTACTTAATGGGTGGTAAGAAACTCCCATGGTATATGCTGGGATTGAGTGATGCTTCGGATATGTTTGATATTAGCGGGACCATGTGGATGGTGTCTTTATGTTTCGTATACGGCTTTAAAAGTATCTGGATTCCCTGGTTATGGCCCGTTTTTAACCAGGTTTTCAATATGATGTTTCTGGCTAAATGGCTGAGGCGTTCCAATGCAAATACAGGCGCAGAATGGCTGGTTACCCGTTTCGGCTTAAAAGGCAGAGGCGTAAAATCATCACATAATGTCACTGTAGTTTTTGCACTGATCGGTTGTCTCGGTTTCCTTGCCTATGGGTTTATAGGTTTAGGTAAGTTTATTGAAATATTTGTACCCTGGGCAGTTGTAAAAGATTATGTCCCTTTTGATATTGCCCCACAGTACGTTGCACATTTCTACGGGATCATATTTACACTTTTTGCCATGTTTTACTCTATAATCGGCGGGTTGCATAGTATCGTGGTGGGTGATGTTATCAAATATGCAATTATGACTGTAGGCTGTGTTGCCATAGGGATTATTGCCGTGAACCACCTGCATGCAAGCGGAGGTAAAGTAAATGTACCCAACGGATGGACAGATCCCTTTTTTGGCATGAGGCTGGACATGGACTGGTCAGGTATTTTTAAAGACGCAAATCAGAAAATTAAGGACGACGGTTACGGTCTGTTCGGCGTATTCTTTATGATGATGTTATTTAAAGGGATTTTTGCCAGTCTGGCCGGGCCGGCCCCCAATTATGATATGCAAAAGATGTTATCAACAAGATCTCCAAAAGACGCATCCAAGATGACTGGTTTTGTTTCCCTCATACTTTTGCCTGTTCGTTATACCATGATTACCGGTCTTACAGTACTCGGTCTGCTTTATTTTAAACAACTCAATCTTAAGGATGCCGGTACAGGAACAGACTTTGAGAAAATACTCCCTGCGGTCATCAATGGCTTTTTGCCTGTAGGGATTTTAGGATTGGTGCTTACAGGTTTGTTTGGTGCATTTATGGGCACTTTCTCTGGGACGCTGAATGCGGCGCAAGCGTATATCGTGAATGACATCTATCTGAAATATGTAAACCCCGCGGCCTCTACAAAAAAGATTATGGCGATGAATTATATCGTCGGCGTACTGGTTGTGGTAGTCGGTGTTATACTCGGTTTTTTTGCGAAGGATGTAAACAGCATTCTGCAATGGATTGTGGGAGCACTTTACGGAGGATATATCGCCTCTAATGTGCTGAAATGGTATTGGTGGCGCTTTAATGCGAACGGCTTCTTCTGGGGTATGGTTGCCGGTATTGCTGCGGCAATGGTCTTTCCTTTCATTTTTACCGGGTTACCCTTATACAACTGGCCGTGGCTTTTCCTGATCTCTATCAGTGGTTGCGTGATTGGTACTTACAGTGCGCCAGCTACAGATATAGACGTATTAAAGAATTTTTACAAAACAGTGCGTCCATGGGGATTCTGGGCTCCCGTGAAGGAACTTGTGATGTCCGAAGACCCTTCATTTGTACCTAACAAAGGGTTTAAACTTGACATGATGAACGTTGTACTTGGGGTAATCGCGCAACTATGCCTGACTATCCTTCCGATGTACCTTATCCTGTGGATGAAAACACCATTGATCGTTACAGTGATTATCCTTGCGGTGATCATCACTATCCTGAAAAAAACATGGTGGAATAAATTAGAAAATTAAACTATAAATAAGATGAATCCGATATTCAATAATAGGCTGAAGCAGATAATTGAGAAATACGAAAATCTGATTAGCCGTAAAAATGTGGCCTATCCATACGGAAATGGAGTTTTTGAAAGGTATCAATACCCAATAATCACAGCCGAGCATACACCCTACTTTTGGAAATACGATCTGGATACAGCTACCAATCCATATTTGATGGAAAGGTTTGGCATTAATGCCGCCTTTAACTCAGGTGCGCTAAAGGTTGATGGTAAATACCTGCTGGCAGTGAGAGTAGAAGGTAATGATAGAAAGTCATTCTTTGCGATTGCTGAAAGCCCTAATGGAATTGATGAATTTCGTTTCTGGGATGAACCTGTAGTCATTCCTCAGACCAGCGAGCCAGATACGAATGTCTATGATATACGCCTGGTGCAGCATGAAGACGGATGGATTTACGGTTTATTCTGTACGGAACGCCGGGACCCTGCAGCTCCCGAAGGAGATCAGTCGGCCGCAATTGCACAATGTGGTATTGTCAGGACTAAAGATCTGAAGCAATGGGAAAGACTGCCTGACTTGGTCACACCCTCCCCACAACAACGTAATGTTGTACTTCACCCTGAATTTGTAAATGGTAAATACGCTTTTTACACACGTCCGCAAGATAGCTTTATTGAGGCCGGAAAGGGTGGGGGAATTGGTTATGGCTTATCAGATCACATAGAAAATGCAGTGATACAACAGGAAACGGTGATCGATAAAAAGGTTTATCATACCGTATATGAAGCTAAAAATGGCCTGGGCCCGGCACCACTTAAAACTGAAAAGGGCTGGCTTCATCTGGCCCATGGTGTGAGGAATACCGCGGCAGGATTGCGTTATGTGCTGTATCTGTTTATGACAGATCTGAATGAGCTGACCAAAGTAATTTACAAACCGTCCGGTTATTTTCTGGCTCCCGAAAACGAAGAACGCATAGGTGATGTAAGTAATGTGGTTTTTTCAAACGGATGGATTGCTGATGACGATGGCAAAGTCTTCATTTATTATGCCTCATCCGATAGCAGGATGCACGTTGCAGTGTCTTCAATTAATCAGCTCTTAGACTATGTAATCAATACGCCACAAGATAACCTGACTTCAGCAGCTTCAGTACAAACGGTGTTAGGCTTAGTCTCTAAAAATAAACAGGTTATATAAAAATGATGTTCACATTGTAATCAGCCTTAAATTCTTTAGGCGTACATCCTTTTTTACTTTTAAAAGTGCGGTTGAAATTAGCCATATTGTTAAAGCCGCACTTATAAGCTATTTCAGCAACAGAATGTGTCGTGTCAATCAGCATTCTGGAGACATGCCCCAAACGTATCTCGGTTAAACTTTCTATGAAGGTATAACCAGTACGCTTTTTTATAAACCTGCTGAATGAAGCTTCCGGCATGTTTGCGACTTTGGAAACCTCCATTAATGTAATCTGTCTGCTAAAGTTTGCATTCATAAATTCGAATACTTTTTCAATCCTGCGGCTATTGTAATTGAACTGTTCCAGGTTAAAAGTGGAGTCTGATAGCATGCGCATTTCCCTCGAATTGGAAAGCTCATGGAAGATAGAAAACAGCTCCAGTATAGAATCAAAACTGTTCATCTTGTTTAGCGCAATAAGCCTTGGTGCGATGTCCTTAATCGTTTCCGTAGAAAAGAGCACTCCTCGTTTAGCCCCTTCAAACATCTTTCTTATCTGCGTAAGCTGGTTCCTTTTTAAAAATCGGTCGTCCAGCAGATCCTTATGGAATTGTATAGTGACCTCCTGAATCTCTCTGTTCTGGCAATTGTGATTAAACCAGCCATGGGAGAGATTAGAGCCTATAAATACCAGTTCATAGTCTGTAATCACGTCTATATGGTCTCCCACAATGCGTTTTGCCCCTGCCGCATTCAGGATCAGGTTTAATTCCATTTCGTCGTGATTGTGCAAAGGGAAATCAAATTCCTTCTTAATCCGCGAAAACATAGTGAAGCAGTCGTTCTGGGTTAAAGGGGTGATTTCTCTGACAATATCCATTCTCAAATTTACAAATCCCTGAATTAAAGACGCGGTTTATTAAAAATAATACCAGTATTAGTTAAAATAGTATCAGTTAAGATAGGGGTGGGAATACCATTTAACTACAGTAATGTATGTTTAAATGTTAAAATAGTATTAATGTTATGTTGCCTGGAACAATAATTTTGGATAATCAAATATAAATAACCTTTATAACGAATAAATTTATGACAAGAGTTCTACGCTTAGCGTTGTGCTTATTGCTAATATTGTCGCCAGGCATTCTTTTAGCACAGCAACGAACCGTTTCCGGATCCGTTTATGACGATACCGGTGCCACCATTCCGAATGTAACTATTGTGCTGAAAGGCACTTCCTCCAAAGTATCCAGCAATGCAGATGGAAAATTTACAATCAGCCTGCCTTCAGAAACCTCAGTTCTTGTATTTCATTACGTAGGGATGGATACCAGGGAGATTACTGTGAATGCAGGTGAACGTACGCTGCGTGTCGATCTGAAAAGTAATGCTAAAACCTTAGAGCAGGTTGTGGTAGTGGGGTATGGAACTATCAAAAAGAGCGACCTTACCGGTGCAGTATCCACTTTAAAAGGTAGTGAACTGAACCGTACGCCTGCATCTTCTGTAGATCAGCTGCTGCAAGGAAAGATTCCTGGTGTTCAGGTCATCGCCCCGGGCGGGCAGCCAGGAAGCGGCGCAACCATTCGTATCAGAGGTTCCAGTTCTTTAAACGGATCAAAAGACCCGCTTATGGTCGTAGATGGTTACCCATGGGGTGACGCAGGTCAGCTAAAGCAAATTAATCCCGAAGATATAGAATCTATAGAAGTCCTGAAAGATGCTTCTTCAGCTGCAATTTATGGTTCCAGAGGAGCGAATGGAGTGATCATTGTGACTACCCGTAAAGGAGTTGCCGGGAAACCAAGAATTTCATTTTCTTCCCTCAATACCATTTCCAGTCTTTCTGTGAAACCAGATTTATGGAGAGACGGCGCAGATCAGGCTATTTATGAAAACGAAGCTGCATTAACTGGTGGAACTCCTGCTGCTGAACTTCCTTACCTCGGCCAGGTGAGAAGCGGTGTTTACTTTCCTTCCATCGCCGAATTAAGAGGACTTGACCCTAATAAACCGCAATGGCCCTATAACACGGATTGGCAGAAGCTGGTTTACCGTAACCCTTTTTCACAAAGTTATACGCTGAGTGCTGACGGAGGATCAGAAAATACAAAGTATTCCATTTCAGGTAACTACTATAAAGAAGAAGGACTGGCTATCAAAAATGACTATAACAAGTATACCAGCAGGCTAAACCTGGAGCAGAAATTAACCCCGGCAATTGTAGTTGGAACGAACGTAGTACTAGCTTATACCAGGAATAATGGCGGCGGATTAGGGATTACCCGTTCGCGGATCTTTCCAGCTTATGACGCAAATGGTAATTACTTCAGAACCAGCAACACAGATTACGGTAATCCGCTGGCATTGGCTAACGGGCTCCTGAATACCACAAAGACAGTCGATGTTTTAGGGACTATCTATGCTAACATTAAACTAACCAGCTGGTTGCAATTCAGAACACAGCTGAATTCAAAATTTGGAAACTCAGTCAATGATCAATACGATCCTAATGGGGTAAGTCAGCGCGGTTTCGAAGCACAGGGCTATGGTTCGATAGATAACGCAAATTATTCAGAACTCTTAAATGAAAACTATTTTACGGTAAATAAGACTTTTGGAACTATACATACAGTCAATTTCGTAGCAGGTTACTCTATTCAGAAAACCGAAAACAGGAGCAGCTCATTGATAGGCCGTCAGTTTGTGAACGACAATCTTCAGAACGAAGACCTTTCTACAGCCGCGAGTAAATCTATCACGAACGGGCTTTCAAGATTTGATCTTTCCTCTTTCTATGGACGTGCGAATTACAGTTTACTGAACCGCTATCTATTTACACTGACTGCAAGGGCAGATGGCTCTACCAAATTCGGAGCAAATAATAAATGGGCTTATTTTCCTTCTGCGGCCGTTGCATGGAAACTGAATGAAGAAAACTTTATAAAATCGCTTAACCTTTTTTCTGAATTAAAATTAAGAGCAAGTTACGGGCTTACCGGTAATCAGGGAATCAGTCCTTACCAGACGCTTGACAGATTTGGTTCTGCACGGTACTTTACCGGCACAGGTTTCCAGACTGGTTTTGGTCCGGGACTGGCTGGCAGCAACAATGAACAAGGGTTAACAATTGTTGGAGGATTGGGAAATAATAGCCTGAAATGGGAGACTACCAGATCTCTGGACCTTGGTGTTGACCTGGGTATCATGGATCAGCGCTTTACGTTAACAGCCGATTATTATGTGAAAAACACAAAAGATTTACTCCGTTTAAAAACAATTGCTCCTTCAGCAGGCTATGATCAGCAATGGATTAATGATGGCGAAATCAGCAACAAGGGGGTAGAACTAGGTTTAAATGCAAATATCATTCAAGGTAAAGACCTCAGCTGGACTGCAGGAGTGAACATGTCAAAAAACCGCAATAAAGTAGTTGCCATGGGAGAGAGTACAAGAATTGAAGTAGGTACCCTTTATGAATCCGTGCGACAAAGGATTAATACATTCACAATCGGCCAGCCCATGTATTCTTATTTCGGATATAAGTCTGCAGGTATTATCCAAACCCTCCAGCAGGGGATAGCTGCGGGATTAACAGGCGCAGACGCGCAACCCGGAGAGATTAAATATGTGGACCTGAATGGTGACGGGGTAGTGAATGCAGATGATCGTACCATTATTGGGAATCCGAACCCTGACTTCACTTACAGCTTTAATACCAGTGTGAAATATAAACAATTTGATTTTTCTCTCCAGTTATATGGTGTACAGGGAATTGATGTATTTGATTTTGCGAAGATGACACCCAGCCGTCAGATTCTGAGGTGGACACCAGATAATCCAAGCACGGAATTTCCAAGAGCAAATAATTCAAGAGGTAACCGCGCATCGGACTTTTATATTACCGATGGCTCTTTCTTAAGGATACAGAACGTCACGATCGGTTACAATTTCAAGCCGAACGTGATCAAAGGCGTTAAAAATCTGCGGCTGTTCCTATCCGGAAACAACCTTTACACTTTTACCAAATTCAATGCTGGATATGATCCTGAAGTTGGCGAGAATGGGATTAACGAAGGTGGCTATCCAAAAACAAGAGCAGTGTCCTTAGGACTTAATGTTGGATTTTAATTAAAGACCGAAAAAATGAATTACAGAAATTATATTTACAGTCTGTTGCTTGTTGCAATAATTGGCACAAGCAGTTGTACAAAGCTTGATGAAAAACCTTATGGTTTAACCAATACAGGATCCTTTTATAAAACTGCTGCAGATGCAAAATCGGCAGTTATCTATGCCTATTCCATCCTGCCGGAAGTTGGCTATTATTCCAGGGGATATTATATTATTACTGAACTGCCTACGGAAAACCTCAGTCAGAAAGGTGATGCCGGAGTCTCAAATTTTGAGCTTGATCAATTGCGCACTACTTCTACTAATTCAGACCTGGATAATATCTGGACTTATCTTTACAGAGGTATTTCACGTGCAAATGCAGTTATTATCAATGTGCCGGGAATAGAAAATATGAGTGCGACAGATAAGAACCAGATCGTTGGAGAAGGCCATTTCTTACGGGCACTACATTATTTTAACCTGGTCCGTTTATTTGGAGAAGTACCTTTAAGAACAGAGACTCTTGCCGATGTATCTCAGATTCCTGCTGAAAAATCACCTGTATCTAAAGTTTATGATTTAATTATCAGCGATCTTAAAAGTGCAGAAGAATTAATGCTGCCAGCTAAAAATGATGAAGGACGCGCCAATAAAGCAGCGGCCCAGGCACTCCTTGCTAAAGTTTACCTGCAGCTTGCTTCTGCAAAAACTTCCAGCTCTCCAAAATATGAATTTGTTGCGGATGCGTCTGCTATGTATGATCAGGCTAAAATCTATGCTGGAAAAGTAATCAATGAGCAGTCGAATTTTGTATTCACCAATAATCTTCCAGACATCTGGAATACAGAAGTTTATAAGAAAACTGCTTCAGAGCATATTTTTGATGCTGCGGTAGACCGTACCGGGGAAATTGAAGGTAACTATTCAAAGCTGACCAATATGTTCCTTGCGGGAGACAGGCCAATGACCATTTTATATGATGCCAATAATCCTGCCAGTGCCTCTATTAATATTGGCCAGGGATGGGGACATTTTCTAACCGAGGCAGCACATTACAATGGTTATCCTACAAACGATAAGCGGAAATCCCAGCTTATCGTTTCTACCTATGTTAATGATGGTAAAGTCTATAACCTGGACATAGCCAGTAGTTCCAGACCGTTTAGCCGCAAGTTTATTGACCCATTACGTATAGGAGATAAAACCAGTTGCAATTCACCTGTAATCCGTTATTCTGATATTCTATTGGTTTATGCAGAAGCAAGCGGGCCCACCGCAGATGGTTATGCTGCTGTGAATAAAGTACGGTCAAGAGCTGGTTTAGGTATTTTAAATCCTGCACTGGGTTTACAGGAATTCAGGGATGCCGTGGTACTGGAGCGCTCCTGGGAACTGGCTTTTGAAGGCAATCGCTTGTTCGACCTGAGAAGAACGAATACGATGGAAAAAGTACTCGTACAGCAATATGGTAAAACCATTACCAGTGGAGCTTACTTCTTCCCGATTCCACAAAGAGAATTAGATACTAACCCTTTAATGAAACCGTAATGAAGACTACAAAAATATATAGTTGCCTGGTTATATCCCTTATCGCAATAGCTTTACTTAGCGGCTGCAGAAAAGATCCTTATAATGGGGTCACCAGCAACGAACGTTCTATTGAAGCATTTACCCTCGCAAGCGGACAAATTGGTCCGGCAATTATTGACCGCACAGCCGGAGTGGTGAAAATAAATGTACTGATTCAGCAGGGGACTGACCTGACTAAAATAATTCCCACAGTTCAATCCTCTTATAAAGCGCAACTGAGTCCTGCTTCTGGTGAAGCAGTTAGTTTTGCTACTAACAATGAAACTACTTATAAAGTAACAGCTGAATCCGGAGAAACGCGTGAATGGAAGGTCCAGCTTATCCCTTTCGTAGAAACCCTGCTGGGAACCTATGATGTTAAAGGGCTGATGGTTTATGGTGGTACAGGTGTGGAATATGGCGGAGGTGGTGTTATTGGCCTTCAAACTAAACCTGTGTGGCCTGCTGCAGGACCAGCAGCAGAGTTGGATAACGTCCTTACTTTTACTTATTCAGGCTCAACTGCAGATGGGAAAACATACGGTACCATTACCAATGATGCCGGGGCTGACGGTTTGTATGCCAACTTTTTATTTACAAGTACACCGCAAACAGACGTAAATAACTTTTACCGGAAAATTCCAAAAGGTAATGGGAAATGGAGCCGCGACTATACGGCAAATACGGTTACTTTTACTTTTGCGGACGAAACCACTACAGTTGGCACCTTTGCAGGCGCAGGCACTGAATCCCTCGGAAATGGACTTACTAAAACAATTGCTGATCAGGCTTTTGTATTCACCTTAAATGGTGTAGATAACTATGGCGCTATCTATTCTGATTACGATAAGATTGTTTCACATCCGCGTAAATACTGGATCGATGTTAAAAAAAGAAATTAATACGGACAACAACTAAAATATATGAAGATGAACAAGTCAATTTTTAACCTGCTGCTGAGCCTGACTCTGCTTTCTTTCATTTCCTGTAAAGCAAAAGGGGCAGAGGAACCTGTTATCTCACCAGCAGATCCTGTTGAAGTATTACCGAATACACCATTTAAAACGCTGAATTATTTATATCGCATTTCCGGCAAAAAGACAATGGCAGGAATACATAACCGGGAACCGAATGCTACGCCTGCCCGGTGGACAAATGAAGTATTTACGGTAACCGGTAAATACCCGGCTTTATGGAGCGGTGATTTTCTGTTTCAGGCAGAGAACATCAATAACAGGCAGCTCATGATCGATGAAGCTAAAAAACAGTGGAAACAAGGTGCTGTAGTGAACATCATGTGGCATTCCTGTAACCCGGCATTGAATGAACCCTGTGCTTGGGATGATGGTAAAGGGGTGCTGAGTAAAATGACCGATGCCCAGTTTAATGACCTGCTGACTGAAGGTACAACCGTAAACCTTAAATGGAAGAAAATGATGGACGACGTTGCAGTTTACTTGCAGCAGCTTAAAGATTCAGGTGTTGAAGTCCTTTTCAGGCCATTGCACGAAATGAACCAGGGTAAATTCTGGTGGGGCGGTCGTCCGGGTATCAATGGTACTGCTAAGTTATACCGGATGACCCACGATTATATGAAAAATACCAAGGGACTCTCCAACCTGATCTGGGTATGGGATATGCAGGATTTCGGCACTTTAAAAGCTGATCTGGATAGCTATAATCCTGGAGCCGCTTATTGGGATGTAGCAGCCCTTGACATTTATGACGGCAGCGGGTATACAGCCGCTAAATATAAAGCGATGGTTGATATTGCTGCAGGCAAACCTATAGCTATAGGGGAATGTGAGAAACTCCCTACGGTACAACAGCTGCTGGAACAACCTAAATGGACATTTTTTATGGGCTGGTCTGAATTGCAATTTGAGAAGAATACGACTGCAGAAATCAAAACGCTGCATAGTGCTCCGAATGTGGTTATGCTGGATCAGATGAAAGGTTGGTAAGATGGGGAAAAAACTAATCTTGACTTTGTTAATAATGGCTATGCTGTTTGCAGAGTTTGCCAGCGCACAAACCTTAGGGCAGATTACTGTGCCTTCTGAAAAAATAGTACAATATAAAAAAGCAGAATGGTCGGTGATCAGTACGGGCGATTATAAAAATCCTTATGATCAAAAAGAGGTGAGCATGAATATGATACTCACCTCTCCTTCGGGGAAACCAATAATATTGCCTTGTTATTTTGATATTCAGGCTGGGAAAGCAGTATGGAAAGCCAGATTTTCTCCTTTGGAGGATGGGAAATATCTATATCATTTTGAACTTGAAAGCAATAAAGAACCTGTATTATCTAAAGAAATGACTTTCGTTTCACTAACTAATGGTACAGATCCAGGATTTTTGCGCAAAAACAATGCTTATACCTTTAAATTCGATAACGGTGATTTGTTTCGTGGCATTGGCGAAAATATAGCCTGGGAATCCAGGTCATTCGAAAATGATAAATGGACGTATGATTACTTATTGCCATCGCTCTCAAAAAATGGGGCTAACTTTTTCCGGACGTGGATGAGTTACTGGAACCTTCCTTTGGAGTGGCAAAAAGTAAACATGACCAAAAGATACCAGAATACTTCAGCCTACTTTAATCCGGGGGCCATCAAGAGGATGGATGAGTTGGTGAATATGACGGATTCACTGAATTTATATTTTATGCTTACCCTGGAATGGCATGGTCATTTTATGGAAAAAGGCGGTTGGAAGGATAGCCCGTACAATGTAATCAATGGCGGGCCTGCCAAAACACCTGCAGATTTCTTTAGCAATGACGCTGCAAGAGATAGATTTAAGAATAAATTACGCTACTGTGTAGCGCGCTGGGGTTACAGTACACATATCGCTGCCTGGGAGTTTTTTAATGAGGTAGACAATGCTGCTTTTACGGAGGATGATGGAATTATTATCCCTTTAAACAGCATTGCGCAGTGGCACCTGGAAATGAGCCGTTACCTTAAAGATCTTGATCCTTATCAGCATATGGTGACTACCAGTATCTCACATCGTGATATTATCGGTATGAACTCTATTCCCTATATAGACTTTAATCAGAAACATATTTATAAACATACCGGGAAAATTCCTGCTATTTATAAAGACTATATCAGCAATTTCGGGAAGCCTTATGTGATTGGTGAATTTGGTTACCGCTGGGAAGATGCAGACCCGCAATATTCCACTGCATTTAATTATGATTTTAAGCGTGGTCTGTGGTATGGTTTATTCAGTCCGACCCCTATTTTACCGATGAGCTGGTGGTGGGAATTATTCGATGATGAGCAAATGGCCCCATATTTTGCAGGTGTCCGGGAAATCAGCGACAAGATGCTGAAAAGCGGAAAAGGTGATTTTGAGCCAGTTCCTGTATTGGCAAAGAATTTAGAAACCTACGGTTTGCGCTGCGGGGAGGTAACTTTTATCTATTTACTGAACAATACGAAGGAAGTTTTTGCGGCTGACGTTGCTGTGCCTTCATTGACCTCTGCAGCTTATGTTATACAGCAATATGATCCGGAAACCAGAAAATATCATCCGCTAAAAAATGAAGTGTTAAATGCTGGAGGTTTGAAACTGAAAAACTTCAGCTTAGCTCCAAAACAAGAGACTGTTCTTATCCTAACTCGTAAAGAAAAATGAAATCTACACCAATCATAGCTAATATCACAGCGTCTTTAAGCGCAGAAATGCAGCAGGAACTCCATCAAATTTTAGCTTATTGGGTTAAATTTACTGTTGATGAAACTCATGGAGGTTTTTATGGAAGGATTACTGAAGATAATGTAACTGACTTAAAGGCTGATAAAGGCGGAGTTTTAAATGCAAGAATTCTCTGGTCTTTCGCTGCTGCTTACCGGCTTCAGCCAGAGAGATCTTATCAAATGATGGCAGATCGGGCTTTTACCTATATTAAAGATCACTTGGTTGATGCTGAATACGGAGGTGTATACTGGTCTGTTGATTATCAGGGGATTCCTGTGGAAACCAAAAAACAGGTTTATGCACTTGCTTTCACTATTTATGGGTTAAGCGAATATGACCTGGCTTTTGGCAAACAGGAAGCTAAAACAATGGCGATTAAGTTATACAATGATTTGATTGACCATAGTTATGATCAATTAAATGGCGGTTATTTTGAAGCTTTTACCCGGGAATGGGCAGAAGTTTCAGATTTAAGGCTCAGCGATAAAGATGCGAACGAAAAGAAGACCATGAACACTCATCTTCATGTGCTGGAAGCATTCACCACACTTTACAAAATATGGCAGGACGATGGCCTTAAGGAAAGAATAGCCGAACTGCTTTATCTTTTCGATACTTATTTTATTGATTCGGTGACAGGGCATATGACCCTGTTTTTTGATGAAAACTGGAATAAGAAGTCTGATACTATTTCCTACGGACATGACATTGAAGCTTCATGGCTTTTACTGGAGGCAGCTGAAGCAATTGATGATGTGTACTGGATTCAGAAAATGAAAGAAACAGCAGTAAAGATGGCGACAGCTGCGCTGGAAGGATTAGCAGGGGATGGTGCACTTGGGTATGAGTATGAACCCGGCACTGCGCATTTTAACAAAGAAAAGCACTGGTGGGTGCAGGCAGAAGCTGTGGTAGGCTTCATTAGCGCCTGGCAGCAGAATGATAATCCCTTATTTTTAGTTACGGCTGCAACATGCTGGGATTTTATTAAAGATCAACTTCTGGACGCTCAGTATGGTGAATGGTATTGGGGAAGAAATGAAAGTGGGGCAATTATGCAAAACCAGGATAAAGCGGGTTTATGGAAGTGCCCATATCATAATTCAAGAGCATGTATGGAGGTGGTCAGGAGATTAAATGCAGTACAATGAAGAATTCAGAATCCTACAATACGATGTTGTTAAATCGTTTACTAATTTTTATTGAAGCGAATATCAGGGATACATCTTTGAATGCTACTGTTATTTGCGATCATCTTGGCGTGAGCAGAACAGTACTTTATGTGAGGCTTAGAAATTCAACCTGCCAGACGCTGCATGAATTTATCAAATCTGTACGATTAAAAAGAAGTTTGCTGTTGCTGCAGGAGGAGAGATTAAATATAGGACAAATTGCTTATGAAGTCGGCTTCAGCAGTCATTCCTATTTTGACAGATGTTTCGTAGACTATTTTGGCTTCAGGCCGAAGGACTATTCTTTAAACAAACCTATTGTTAAAAAGGAAGCGTGGAATTAATGCAGGAGCGATAATTTTCACTATATCCATGTACCTGACATGGACATAGTGAAAAAATCAGCTGCTTACCACACGTTAATGCTGTACATTTCTATCTGCTGACCAGTTGAACTCCAGCCACCGTCAGTCCGGTGCGTTGTTCCTACAAAATAATCATAGTTGTTATAATAGTTCTGACCAGGATTTTGCAGTGTTAATTTGTAGACATCATCTATATAAAAATCTACCTTACTATGGTCGCCCGACTGAACTTGTGCTTTGAAGTTATGGTAGCCATTATCATTTAATAATAAAGTCTGATAGATAAATACATTACCCGGACTTTGCAGATAGGCTTTCAACGCATTGTCGTTTAATGTTTTTGTAAATCCAAATTCTTTGCCCGTCCATGTAGTGATGTTATCACATAAAAACACGGAAGCTTCATTCGCTCCGTTTGGTGCATTGGTTCCTCCTTTAAAGCAACCGTAGAACGAAAATCCATTTGCATTTTGTCCGTTGTTTTGTTGAGCGCCTACATAGTTTGGCGAACAGCTATTGCTGCCCACCGGAACAATTACACCACCACTGCCGAGGTAGGGATTTGTGCAGGTTCCCCAAAGCTTAAAGGCATTAGGTTGAACTACAGCTCTTGGTGTGGTCGTGCTATCCTCACCCGATGGTTTAATGGTTTTTTTACAGGCAGTTAAGCAAAGAATAGCAATTAAAGTTGTCACAGATGACCTGGCCACCTTTTTTAATAGTTTACTCATGATCTTAATTTAAAGTTTATAATTGGTTAATTAAGACCTTAAGTTCTGTTAAAAATATTATTAATTTTTGAGGTATAGTACTGAAAATTAGCATTATAGTGCTGGTTTTGCAGGTGGGCAGTTATGGGAGGTTTGTAAGGGTTTGAAGGCCTTAGGCTCCTCACAGGCTTTGAAGTCATTCTATATGCTTTTTGTATTTGGGTGAAATTTAACTAAATTTGTTAAAGGCATAAAGAAAATACTATGATCGCTGTAGAATTATCATTTAGACAATTAATAGATGCGGTGAAACAATTATCACCCTCTGAAAAACTGGAACTTAACGAGGTTATCTGGTCTGAAGATATAAACATTCCTATAGAGCATCAGAATATAGTAAATGAAAGAATCTCAGAATATAAGTCTAATCCGGAAATTTTACCAGATTGGAATGTTGCATCAAAAAACCTTAAATCGTAGTAATGCCATCTTATAAAATTAAAGTCTTTCCCGAGGCTTTGACTGATATTCAAAAAGCTACGGATTGGTATAATGAACAATCTTATGGCTTAGGTACACGTTTTCAAAAGCAAGTGATAAAACAGATCGGTAAGCTAAATAATACAGCTGAAGTTTACAAAATTCGGTATAGTGACGTTAGATGTATGATAATTAAGAAATTCCCATTTATGGTTCACTTTTTAATTGAAGATGAAAGCGTTGTCATTTTTGCAATATTACACACTAGTGGAGTTGCTATATTTGAGTAGACACAGAGTTAAGAGGATTTACATATCTTAACAGAATATTATGTCACGAGAGAGAAAAGCATACCCGAAGGAGTTCAAGCTGATGAGCGTTGAACTGAGTAACACCCGTACAGATCTAATTGCACTTGCGAAAGAACTGGATATCAATGTGACTTTATTATATAGATGGCGTAAGGAATTCACCAGCAAGCAAGGCAGCAGTTTTCCTGGGAATGGAAAGGTTATCCTCAGCGCAGCTGAGCAAGAGGTGGCTAATTTGAAAAAAGAACTGCGTGAAACGCAGATGGAACGG
>NZ_QLLR01000040.1 GCF_003259615.1 Pedobacter cryoconitis
TCTCCTTAAGAACCGGCATCAAATCCACGATCATTACTTCTAATAAATCCTTCGATAAATGGCATGAGATCTTCGGTATGGACACAGTGTTAACAGCAGCACTACTGGATAGGCTTACCCACAAATCTTTCCTGGTAAATATGAATGGAAAATCCTATCGGATGAAAGAAACTAAGAGCATGATGGGATCCAAAAACGTTAACAAAGCAGTTGAGATATCGGCCAATACCTAAAAGAAAAAACTACTAAGCTGAGCAGCAATGTGCTGCCAGTATTGAACTTAATATCTTACATTTGAGCCTCGCTAACTGGTACACTTTTCAACCGGAATCCTGGTACATAATTCAACTGGTATAAACACGTAGCATGGATGAAGTTTTTTCATCAATAGTTGTGAATGAAAATAAAAGAATTTTTGGTGAGTTGTCAGTAAAAATAAAAGGGGTATCATATTCTTTCTTAAATACAACAAATGTAAAGGGTCAGATCGCAACAAAATATTTGGACAAAACATTTTTAAATCAAATTTATAATAATCCAATGGGAGAATTTGCAGACACCTATGGATATTTTATATTAACAGATTTTTTAACCGGAGGAAAAACTGATGCAGTCTATAGTGGTGTGTATGAAAAGTCAACTTCCGATGCAACTAAAGAAACTGATATGGATAATTCTATCAATGCATCTTACGGATTTAAAGCTGGCAAAGATGCTGAAGGTAAAATATCCGGAGATTTCGGCTTTGGAAAAAAGAGTAATGGTTCTACATCGATATCGAAGGAAATAAGTGATTTTGCCATGTCAGTAAAAACAGTTGGAGGCTCAAAAACTTTCGGAAATTTTACAGTGCCAAAAAAAGTTGAGGATGTAGACATTAACCTGTCAAGTTGGATGGCTTCTTTGAATGACTTATCAACTCATAAATTAATTGGTATAAATGATAACGGATTATCTCCAATAACAGATTATATTTTAGAAGAAAATTTCAAGCAAGGCCTTCAAAAACATCATTTAGGACAAATGGATGTTAGGATGTTTCAAGAACCAAAGATCGAAATAAGAAAAATACGAATAAATAACCAACTTGCTTCTGTATGTATGTACTTAGTAACCCGTTTTGGTGACCTGATCATGTTTGAATCGACTACTCCTAATGACGGATATATCCAAATAGGTGATAATCAGAGATTTATGGAGATCGCAAATAGATTTAAAGGAAATAAAGGAGATTATTATAAAATGAAAATTACTGCTAATCCAGCTGAATTTTATTTAGGATCAAGCAAAACTGTTAATGTACAATTTCTTGGTTTGAAGGAGGGTGAAATGAAAAAATTCACAGATCCTAATAGCAAAATTACTTATTTATTTCAATCTGGCGATAATAAGAAATTGGCTTATGCTATTCATGATGATTATGTCCTTGACACCTATGGCATAAGGGTATGGTTTAATAGTATCCCTATTGAAAATATCGATCCGAGGACTTTAACGCAATATACAATTATCGGATTATAATCTGATTTATAACCAGAGTTATCGTAAGCCCATCCCTTAATAACTAATGGGACTTGCGATAACTTTATAAACTTTTAATCTTCTCCCATTAAATTTTTCTTGTATCCTTCTAATTTCTCCATTTCCTCAGCTGGTAATACAGGATATTTAAGTTTCATTCCTTTGAAAGTTTCTTCCAGGATCTGGCTGATGGTCAAACGGGCAAACCACTTTTTATCGGCCGGAATGATATACCATGGCGCATTTTTAGTCGATGTTTCTGTAATCGCATCTTCGTAAGCTACCATATAATCTTTCCAGCGCGCTCTTTCTGCAATATCCGCTGAAGAGAATTTCCAGTTTTTAGAAGGATCATTAATTCTGTCCAGAAAACGCACTTTTTGTTCCTCCTGCGAAACATACAGAAAGAACTTAAGAATGACCGTCCCATTTTCAGTGAGTTGCTTTTCGAAATTACGGATACTTTCATATCTCGCCTTCCAGAACTTCTGGTCAACTTTTTTAACGTTATCATAACCCGGAATTCTTTCATTTAATATATACTCAGGGTGGACCTTACAAACCAGTACATTTTCGTAATGTGACCGGTTATGAATACCAATCCTTCCTCTTTGGGGCAGCGCAAGATAATGCCTCCATAAAAAGTCATGCGCATATTCATTAGAGTTGGGGGTTTTAAAACTAAATACCTGGCAGCCCTGGGGGTTTAAACCAGACATCACATGTGAAATTGCACTATCTTTACCTGCGGCATCCATCGCCTGAAAAATGATCAGTACTGAATGCGAATTTTCAGCATATAATGTTTCCTGATGATTGCTTAACTTCTCCTTGATAGATGCGAGTGTCGCCTTACCCACTTTCTTCCCCAGCTCTCCATTGTAATGCGTACTATAGTCTTTTAACTTTATCTTTTGACCTGCTGGCGCTAAAAAGCGGTTGGTTTCTTTACTCATGAATCGTATTATTTAAATCACGCCTGAACAGACGGGATTTGAATTTACCAAAAATCAAGCCATATCAAATACTCCCTGCACCTATTTCTTGTTTATAAAGTTCTGAATTTGGTTTAAATTGTCTTTCTTTGCCTTCATAATTGAGCTATATTTCCAGTATAATATACTTAAGAATCCAACCATTTCGTTTAAAGGGTTTGATTTGGATATAGGCCCGGCAATCTTACAAGTTTTACTAATTTTTTGACCATACTATATGTTTAAAGAGATCCATAATAAATACCTGCGTTATTTCTCCGTATTTATTTTCTGTATCATCATTTTCTTCTGTGCACTTCAACTGAATTTTCTGTGGCTGTTTGGCTACTCTCCTTCCTATAAGGACATTAAACTACCTACTCAAAGTGTGGGTTCAGAGCTTTACACATCAGACGGGAAGTTAATAGGAAGATATTACAAAGAAAACCGTACTCCTGTTATTTTTAAACAGATCTCACCAAGCGTGATTAATGCCCTGGTTGCAACAGAGGATGTTCGTTTCTACAAACATATGGGGATTGACTTCAGGTCTTTACTGTCCAGCGGACTTTCTACAGCAACTGGTGATAAAAGAGGTGCAAGTACCATTACCCAGCAGCTGGCAAAAAACATGTACCGGACCAGGTATAACAAGTCGCAAGGCTTAATCAAGCACATCCCGGTCATCAGAACTATAGTTTCTAAGTTAAAAGAATGGATGACAGCCGTAAAACTGGAAGGCAATTATTCTAAGAACGAGATCATTACCATGTACCTGAACACCGTTTCATTCGGGAACAATACTTACGGTATAAAAACAGCAGCGAGGGTTTATTTTGATAAACAAACTGATTCACTCAGTATCCCTGAATCTGCTATGTTAGTGGGCATGCTCAAAGGAACGACTACTTATAACCCGATCAGAAATCCTGAAAGGGCATTGGAAAGAAGAAATGTTTCTTTATCGCAAATGAATAAGTATGGCTATATCACCGCTGCTGAACTTACACAATATAAAAATACACCAGTTAAACTTAAAGAAGGCAGAGAAGACGAAGGCAGTGATGGTGATTCTTACCTGAGAGCTGCAGTAGCGAAATATCTGGAAGCCTGGTGTGATAAAAACGGATATGATCTTTATGAAGATGGACTTAAGATATATACTACCATCGACTCTAAACTTCAAAAATATGCGGAGGAAGCTGTAGCAGAACAAATGAAAGTGGTTCAGCGCAGATTTTACAGTGTTTGGGGAAAAGAAGATCCATGGCAGGATTCAGAAAAGAAAAAAGTGGATTACCCTGGCCGTGCGATGAAGAATCTTCCTATTTATGCGATGCTGGAGAAAAAATATCCAAACAATCCTGATTCGGTAACTGCTTATTTCAATAAGAAGAAAAAGATGAAAATCTTCACCTATAAAGGTGACCGTGATACGCTCTTCTCTACGCTGGATTCTATCCGTTACTATGGAAAGATCATGAATACCGGGATGATGACTTTAGATCCTTTTAATGGTAAAATTAAAGTATGGGTAGGCGGTTTAGATCATAAGTTCTTTAAATATGACCATGTGAACCAATCTAAACGTCAGGCGGGTTCAACTTTTAAACCATTTGCTTACCTGGCTGCTTTTGAAAGCGGCATGAGCCCTTGCGATACTTTCATTGACAAACCGGTTAAAATCAAATACGAAGAAAAAGGTAAAACAGAATATTGGGAGCCTAGAAATGCCAACTGGCAGAATAGTTACCGTGAAACTTCCCTGCGTGCTGCAATGGGCCGTTCAATCAATACAATTACGGCTCAGGTTACAGAAAAAGTAGGCTGGGAAAACGTAGTTAAATGGGCGCATGAGTGCGGTATTGACAGTCACCTGGAATCTGTGCCTTCAGTAAGTTTAGGCCCCAATGATGTTTCTGTATTTGAAATGGTGAGAGCTTATGGAACATTCCTGAATAAAGGGGTGAGAACGGACCCTATTTTAGTAGAAAGAATCACAGATCAGGATGGTAATTCACTGGAAGATTTCGTGGCTAAAACCAAAAGAGTAATTTCTGAGGAGATTGCCTGGTTAATGCTTTATATGTTCAGAGGTGGTATGGAAGAACCAGGAGGAACTTCAAGAGCGTTATGGGAATGGGATCTTTGGAAAGAGAATAACCAGATTGGTGGTAAAACAGGAACTTCTTCAGATTATGTAGATGCCTGGTATATGGGAATTACCAAAGACCTGGTAACAGGTGTCTGGGTGGGTTGTGATGAACGTTCAGCTCACTTCAAGAATGGTGAAACTGGTGAGGGGTCACGTACCGCTTTACCTATTTTCGCTAAGTTTATGGAAAAGGTTTACCATGATAAGAGTACAGGCTACACTTATGGGCCATTTCCGAAAGCAACAGTACCGATTACAAGAAATTACAACTGCCCCACTCCTGTTTACGCTGTAGATACGGCTAAAACTGATAGCGTAGTTACAGATTCATTACATGTAGCTGTACCTGCAGAGGGTGATAAACCTGCAGAGAAGCCGGATGAAGTTAAAAGCGAAACTCCGGAAGCTCCTGTAAAACAGTTAACACCAGCAACTGTACCGTTGACGAGAAAAGAAGAACGCGAACTGAAAAGAAAGAAACGTCAGGAAGAGAAAGACAAGAAAAAAGAAGAGGATAAGAAAAAGGACGAAGAGAAGAAAAAGAATGAGGGTAAAGCCAAATAATCAACAAAGAATGTCTGCTTAAATTTGCGGCAATTCACTTAAAAAGGTCAGCAGGATATTTCCTGGCTGACCTTTTTAAGTATCAGAGCGGAGCAGGTTATTTTTAAATTGCTCCATTTCTCTGTATAATTCAGGAAAATCAGGGACTATTTGTCTGATCAGCGTGAAAATACGAATGATCCTGATGCTTACAGCTATAGCACGTTTACTTTTCATTAAACCGGCCAGCATGGCAAGCCCCTGCTCTGTAAAAGCAATCGGAGTAACCATGATCCTGTGGCCTGCGCTGATTTCACTATCCTGCCTGACTAAAGAAAGTTCATCTTCCTCATTCAGTTTAAACATAAAATCTGCCGGGAAACGGGAGGTATTCCGGTTAACTATTGTTCTGACCCCGCTGTTTTCTAATTGATAAAGCTTCACTAAATCAAGATCAATCATTACCTTCTGCCCTCTGAGTACGTAGATATGGTTCATGATCATTTCATCAGTGACCCCATCCTCTTTTCTATCTTTATGCTGCATATTGGTTACCGGATTTATTTCACAAACATCTTTCGGTTCAGTCCATACAGGATTTGAATTAAGACATAATAGTCAATGGTATTTTCACCTGCGTGGATAACGGCCTGCTCATGGTGATATGTTCAAAGTCAAGGCCGATAGTCAGATCAATCCAATCCGGATTACAGGCACGGACCAGACGTTCCTTCTGCATCCTGGTAAATCTGCTGATCAGCTTGAAACGGTTCAGCGCCTGTGATTCAGTTTTAAGTTCTTCAAAGTAAACCAGGCGCGTAAGCTGCTGGCCGCTGTCGAAGAACAGACTTGGCATTTTTTTATAAAAATCAAGCGTCTTAATTAAATCAGCGCTCATTCCAACATGTAAACTGGTACGGTTTCTATCGGTCACGATGTAGACAAATTTTCTCATTGCTTGTAGTTTAAATTATTACCACTAATTAAATTAGTATATATATTTGCAGTGCGAATAAATATTACTAACTTTATTGGTACAATAATACTAACAATTTTAGTAAAAACAAATTATTTTTAATCTTTTATTTTATGTCGAATATTTCCATAAACCTCAAATACTTAAGAAAGAAAAAAGGCCACACACAACAGCAATTTGCTGATTTGATGGGAATTAAAAGATCGTTGGTTGGAGCTTACGAAGAAGACCGTGCAGAACCCAAATATGATTTGCTAAAAAAAATAGCAGAACATTATGAATTGACGATGGACGAGTTTATCAACGAAATCATCAACGATAACTGGAAGCCTAAATTAAAAAGTCAGGGTTCAAATTTAAGGATACTGAGTATCTCTGTGGATCAGAGTGATAATGAAAACATAGAAATGGTCCCTGTAAAAGCAAGTGCGGGTTACCTGAACGGCTTTTCCGACCCTGAATACATCAAAGACCTGCCTAAATTCCAGCTGCCCCTGCCGTCATTAAAGCAAGGCACTTTCAGAGCTTTTGAAATTGTCGGAGACTCTATGCTGCCCATTCAGCCAGGCAGTATTATCATTGGCGAGTACATGGATAACTGGAATGACGTAAAAACAGGTGAAACCTATGTAATCGTCAGCAAAAATGAAGGAGTAGTTTATAAACGTGCAGGAAACCGCTTCAAAGAGAACAAGGAATTGAAACTGGTTTCTGATAACAAGCTGTACGACCCTTATAATGTTCCTGCTGAAGATATACTGGAGATCTGGAAAGCAAAGGCTTACATCAGCTCTACACTGCCTGATGCAACCCCTGAACCAACGATGGAAACCCTGACCAATATGATGTCCCAGATGCAGAAGTCAATCTCCCAGATGAATAAAAACTAAATCGCTTTTAAACCCTTTCGCTGTTTTTCACTCTATGCTTTAAAACCACATACAAATGAAAACAATCGTTTTAACATTAGCCATAGTATTCGCTGGATTAACTGCCACGTTTGCGCAAAGTACAGGTAAGCAGAAAATGACTGCGGAACAAAGAGCAGAAAAAAGTACTGCTAAACTGGAGAAAGAACTCACATTGACTGCCGATCAGAAACAAAAGATTTATGCAGTAGAGCTTGACAAGTACAAACAAACTGAAGCATGGCATAAACAAACCAGTGCAGACAGAAAAGCGAAGAGAGATCAGCACATGACTTCTAAAAAAGAAACAGATGCTAAAATCGACCAGGTTTTAACTGCTGATCAGAAGAAAAAACTGGATGATCTGCGCACAGCAAAGAAAGCCAGGATGCAAGACAAAAAAGACCATCACAAAGGATCTAGACCTGCGGATAAAGTACAAGAATAGATTACAAGATTAAGATATAGGATCACACCTATTCTACAAGCCTCCGGAACTCATAAGATCCGGGGGCTTTTTTTGTGGATTCCATAATATATAATACGATATAGCTACTGAATTAATGTCAATTTAATCCACTTGTCATCGCTGTTTCAATTGTCTGGAGTTGTTGCAATACTGACGATAATGTATTGTTCATTTGTGAAATATATAGCTAAACAGCTGATCAATTCAGAAACATGATCATGAAAACACAAAACAAAAAGCGCCAGATTTTAATAGCAGGGATGCTGGTTGGTATTTCCGCATTAACTTACAGTTGTACCAAAGACAGCAATGCTGTTATGCAGCCCAACACGGTGTCCAATGCCGCACCTAACAACACCAATCTACAAAGAATCCTGTTTGTAGGAGATAGCTTTACTCACGGAAGATATGCGCCGGTACGTCAATATAATTCTGGAGGCCTTGCAAATGCGGCCAGCGGCTCAATGCTTGTTGTGGATGAAAACTTTGGCCAGACCGGAGCAAGACAAGAACTGGAAAATGGGCCATGGGGAGGTATTCCCGGAATTTTTGCTGAGTTTGCTTATGAGTCAGGCTTAAACTACGATGTCCATATCGAGGCTATTTCCGCAACCAGTCTGGCGAAAAATTATGCGGCTGCCCCTGATGTAATCGCACAAGCAAAATGGAATGCTGTAGTATTGCAGGAAATCAGTGTAAAACCTATTCCCTACTCGTTAACCAATAGTGATATTAGTAATCCTGCTAATTTCTGTTCAAGTGTACAAACCATCGAAAAAGCTGTTCACGGCGCATCATCGGCAGCCAAAGTATATCTCTATGAGCCATGGCCATCGGCAGATCTTGCTGAAACCATGAGCGGGGGAAACCCTAATGCTTCAGGCTTCAGCGCAAACTATACCGCCAACCTTACTACACTGGCTAATGCGAATCACAACGCTTATTACAGCGCCGCCAGTCACGATGGAAACATTGCAGGTGTTGCTCCTGTTGGTGAGGCATGGGTGAATGCGTGGGCAGCAAAGATAGCCAATGCAGATCCTTATCTGGGTAATTCAAATCTCCCAATTTTATGGTATGGCCTGAACAAGGTGAATGATCCTCAGATCAGTAAACCTGATTACCATCACCCTAATACTTATGGTGCTTACCTGAGCGGCCTTGTGCTGTTTCAGCAGATTACAGGAGTTGATGTACGTACCCTTGGTGCACAGGAAAAAGCTGCTAACAGTTTAGGCATACCAGGTTCAATAGCGACCCAATTGCAAATGATTGCGTGGCAGACAGTCACAAAAGAGAGTTCACAACCAGTTAACCAAACCGTAGATCCTTGTACAATAGGGAGCGGCATATAAAATTTAAGACAAAAAAAAGGGGTAGCAAATTGCTACCCCCTTTTTCGTTGATGTTATATATTTCTATTTAACTGTATCAATTACTGCTTTGAAAGCTTCTGGATGATTCATAGCTAAATCAGCTAAAACCTTACGGTTTAAACCAATGTTTTTAGCCGCTAATTTACCAATGAATTGAGAGTAAGAAATTCCATATTGACGCGCACCAGCGTTAATACGTTGAATCCACAAACCGCGGAATTCTCTTTTCTTAACTTTACGGTCACGGTATGCGTATTGCAAACCTTTCTCAACCGTATTTTTTGCTACAGTGAATACTTTACTTCTTGATCCCCAATAGCCTTTGGCCATATTAAGGACTTTTTTCCGTCTTCTTCTCGAAGCTACTGCGTTTACCGAACGTGGCATAGTGTTGTTGTTTTTTGATAAACGGTGTTGCGTATTTCAGCAAACTTACTACCGGGTACCTGGTTTAAAATTCTAATTATTTACCGATAGCAAGCATACGCTTAACGTTGCCCATATCAGCAGCTGACACCATTGAGGTGTGACCCAAATTACGCTTACGTTTAGTAGACATTTTTGTTAAAATGTGACTTTTGTATGCGTTTTTTCTTGCGATTTTACCGGTTCCAGTAAGCGAAAAACGCTTTTTAGCACTGGAATTGGTTTTCATTTTTGGCATAACCTGTTCTTATTTATGTAATTTATTTATTTTTTTGCAACTTTTGGAGCAAGGGTAAGGAACATACGTTTACCTTCTAACTTAGGTAAAAGTTCAACCTTTCCTATATCTTCCAAAGCTTGTGCGAACTTAAGCAATAAGATCTCTCCCTGCTCTTTGTAAACGATCGCCCTACCTTTGAAATGCACATATGCTCTAACTTTCTCCCCATTCTCAAGGAAACTAACTGCATGTTTCAGTTTGAACTGAAAATCATGATCATTAGTGTTAGGTCCGAAACGGATCTCCTTAATGATGGTTTGTTTAGCATTCGCCTTAATCTCTTTCTGCTTTTTCTTTTGTTCGTAAACAAACTTGCTGTAATCGATTATTCTACAAACCGGTGGAACTGCGTTTGGTGATATTTCTACCAGGTCCAACTCCAGTTCATCGGCAAGGGCTAAAGCTTTTGCCAAAGGATAAATCCCCGGTTCAACATTATCGCCAGCTAATCTAACCTCCTGGGCTCTGATAAACTGATTAATATTATGTTCTGCTTCTTTTTTCTTAAAAGGAGGACGTGGTCCCCTATTAAATCCTGGTCTGCCTAATGCCAAATTTATATACTGTTTAAACTGTTATTTCTTTAATTAATAATTCGCTGAACGCCTGGATAGTCATTTCTCCTAAATCTCCTTCTCCGTGCTTCCTTACTGATAATTTTCCTTCTGCCATTTCCTTTTCCCCGATAATCAGCATATAAGGAGTTTTTTTCACCTCAGCGTCCCTGATTTTCCTTCCGATTTTCTCATCGCGAAAGTCAATCAAACCGCGAATATCGGAATTATTTAGTTCATCTGAAACTTTTTTGGCATATTCTTCATACTTTTCTGAAATAGGAAGGATTATAAATTGCTCAGGAGAAAGCCATAATGGGAAATTTCCTGCACAATGTTCAATCAAAACTGCTATAAAACGTTCCAGGGAACCGAATGGGGCACGATGGATCATTACCGGTCTGTGTTTCAGGTTGTCGCTGCCAGTATATTCCAGTTCAAATCTTTCCGGTAAATTATAATCTACCTGGATAGTTCCTAACTGCCATTTTCTACCTAGCGCATCTTTCACCATGAAATCCAGTTTCGGTCCGTAAAATGCAGCTTCACCATATTCAATTACTGTATTCAAACCTTTCTCTGCCGAAGCTTCGATAATTGCATCTTCAGCAAGTTTCCAGTTTTCATCAGTACCGATATACTTTGACTTATTTTCCGGATCCCTTAAGGAAATCTGTGCAGTGTAACTTTCAAATCCTAAAGATTTAAATACATACAATACCAGGTCAATCACCTTCATGAACTCGTCTTTCACCTGGTCCGGACGACAGAATAAGTGTGCATCATCCTGAGTAAACCCGCGAACCCTTGTTAAGCCATGTAACTCACCGCTTTGCTCGTAACGGTAAACTGTTCCGAATTCTGCTAAACGCAGTGGAAGGTCTTTATAAGACCGTGGTTTAACTTTATATATTTCACAGTGATGCGGGCAGTTCATTGGTTTTAACATGAACTCCTCCCCTTCCTGAGGTGTTTTAATCCCCTGAAAAGAATCGGCACCATATTTATCCCAGTGACCTGAAGTTACATACAGATTTTTATGACCGATATGCGGCGTAATTACTTGTTCGTATCCTGCTTTTCCCTGTGCTTTGGTTAAGAAGTTCACTAAACGTTCGCGCAAAGCTGCTCCTTTAGGTAACCATAACGGTAAGCCCATCCCTACTTTCTCAGAGAAAGCAAATAGTTCAAGTTCTTTTCCTAATTTCCTGTGGTCGCGTCTTTTAGCTTCCTCGATCATCAACAGGTATTCTGTTAATTCACTTGCTTTAGGGAAAGTAACACCATAAATACGGGTTAACTGTTTTTTAGTCTCATCACCTCTCCAGTACGCACCAGCAACGTTTGTTAACTTTACTGCTTTGATAAATCCTGTATTCGGAAGATGCGGGCCACGGCATAAATCAGTAAATTCACCTTGTTTATAAAAAGTGATCTTACCATCTTCCAGTCCCTGTATAAGGTCTAATTTATACTCATCACCTTTTTCAGTGAAATAGGCAACTGCATCTGCTTTGGAAACATTTTCCCTTACAAAAACTTCTTTTTGTTTGGCCAGTTCCATGAATTTGGTTTCTATTGCTTTAAAGTGATCTGAAGAAAATTCCTGATCTCCAAAATCAACATCATAATAGAAACCTGTTTCAATAGCAGGGCCGATACCGAATTTAGTACCCGGATATAACGCTTCCAGTGCTTCAGCCATAATGTGGGCAGAAGAGTGCCAGAAGGTAGCTTTACCAGCGGTATCATTCCAGGTTAATAATTTAACTGCTGAATCTTTTTCAATAGGTCTGGAAGAATCCCAGACTTCGCCGTTAACTTCGGCTGCTAAAACGTTACGGGCAAGACCTTCAGATATTGATAAAGCAATCTGGTGGGCACTTGTCCCCTTTTCATATGGACGTACTGAGCCATCCGGAAGTGTAATGTTAATCATCTACAACTATGATTTATATGTGAATTTAATGAATTAATGGTGCCGAATCACTTACAAGGTGATTTCTTGGAGACAAAGGTAGGTTTTTATGCTGCAATTCCGGAAATAAATTCAAAAATGGGGCAAATGTCCCTGTTCATATTTCATATTCCAGCGGAACCATCTCCTTTTCAAAAATATCCTGGATCGTTTTAATTTCCGCAGCATAGATTGTTTTTTTCCGCATAGCGAAATGAAGGGTGTTTTCCATGACTTTATTGCCTTCCCACACTAACTTAACGCTGCCATCCAGTATTTCATGACGGCATAAAAAGTCTGGTACTACTGCAAATCCTTTCATTCCTTTAATACAGCGCACAATAGAGCTCATATTCGGGACAATATAATTAGGTTTAAAATCCAGCCTTTTATTAAAATTGAAATGCCAGAACCTCATCAGATGTTCCATATCACCAGAAGTGCCATACCAGGTTTGATGTTTCAGCCACTCCTGCATACCTTTCAGGTTTCCGTCCTGACGCATCAGCTCAAAATCTGTCAGGTCATTTTTCGATCCCCCTACCAATACAATCCGTTCTTTTGAGAATGCCTTATAGGCGATGTTTTTCATGGTATTATCCATATGGGGAGTAATGACCATGTCGAGAATTCCGTTGTCCAGATCGTTCAGCATTTGCGGATAATCCCCGAATTTAACAATCACATTAAAGGATAAACTTGATAAATAAGGTTCAAGCATCAGTTGAAAGGTTTCAAAACACATCCCCAAGCTTAGCGTCGGTTTTTCCTTTTCAGTACTCCGGTGAAAGTGTTTTTCAGCTTCTTCTAATTTCAATAAGGCTTCCAGTACAAAGTTATACATCACTTTACCCCTTTCTGTAGGAACCATCTTTCTGGAGGTTCTGTCAAAAAGTTTATAGCCTACATAAGACTCTAAAGAACTCAGGTGCAGACTTACCCCCGGCTGAGAAACAAAAAGCGCTTCTGCCGCCCCGGTCAAAGTGCCGGTTTCATAAATAGCTTTAAAGGTGCGGTACCATTCGAGATTTACCATAGTATCATGAATATGATACAAATATACGATTTATATCATAATAATAGAAGGAGCAGTATGGAGTTTGTGACTGGGTTTTGCAGAGGTTGTGTTGCAGTAATATACCAGATCTGCTCCATAACAAGGCCGTAAAATCAGTTTGGCGAAGAAATCTTCTACCGATTAATCCGCGAATAAATAACCGAGTCCAGAAACTTGCCTTCATAAAAACAATTTTCCTTAAAATGCCCTTCTTTCACAAAATTATGTTTAATCAATAGCTGTTCAGAAGCCAGGTTATCAGGGTCAATTACAGCTTCAAGTGAGTGAAATTTAAGCACATTAAAGGCATAGTCAATCACTGTAGCAAATGCTTCACTGATAATTCCTTTCCGGTGATAATCAGGATGAAGAATATACCCGGTTTCTGTCCGGTAGTTTTCTGGCTGCATTCTGATCAGGCAAATCATGCCTAACAGCTTAGGATCATCCTTAAATGAAATTCCCCAGTTGATAGCTACATTATCTTCAACAGCTTTATTAACTACATTGATATGCTCCAGTGCATCTTCTTTCGTTTTTGCCAGCGGGCGGGGAATATATTTCATCGTCTGCGCATCCGATCTGATGGCAAATACTTCATCAACATCCGCATCAGTAATTTTTCTGAGTACTAAACGCTCCGATTCCAACACTGGAAAGGGATTAAAATTAATTTCCAGCATATATAATAGTTTCTGTTCCTTTTCCCATGATAATCTTTGACGTGAGCTGCACAAATAAGCCATGTGCCAGAATTCCTTCTATCCTGTTTAAGCTTTCTGATAAAGCAGCAGGATCACTGATCAGTCCGAAGTCTGCATCTACAATGATATTATGATTATCTGTAATAAACGGTGAGTTATCTTTCATCCGGACCTCTCCTTTACCATTTAATTTGCCAAGCTGCTGTACCACATAATTAAGTGCCAGTGGTACCACTTCAATAGGAACTTTGAATTTTCCCAGCTGAGTGACCAGTTTACCTGAATCGGCAATAATAATTTCATTTTTAGTGAGTGATGCTACGATTTTCTCTCTGAATAACGCACCTCCGCCCCCTTTGACTAAATTTAACTGCGTATCAAATTCATCTGCTCCATCTATAGTAATATCAATTGATTTAACTTCTTCCATCGGCAGTAATTCAATTCCTAAGGATAATGCCATTGCCGCGGTATGCTCAGAAGTGGGTACACCTTTGATTTTCAGCCCGTTTTTCAATAACAGGGCTATTTCCTGAATCGCAAAAAAAGCGGTAGAACCAGTACCTAATCCAACAATATCATTTTGCTGAATAAATTTAACGGCTGCTTTGGCTGCGAGCTGTTTTTCAAGATCTTTTTTATCAATTGATTGCTTGTCCAAAATATAAGGATTAAATAATAATTTTTAAGGTTTCATCTGCTAATGGAGTGGCGTTAGCTGCTGCTAAAACTAGGAAAAAAAACAGAAGGCCGCAAATCAGAAAAGCCCGGCCATAACGGCCGGGCTTACTGGTATAAACTTAATTAATAGCAACAAAAACTAAGAAATAACGGCTACTTCATTCACCATCAGCCTCCAATGCTCGTTCTCAGGAATACCTGGCTTACGTTTACCGAAAAACTGAACGATAATCTCACCAGCCTCATCAAAGACTTCAATGCTGGTTACAATACCATCTGAAGTAGGTTTTTTAACTAACCATACTTTATCAATTGCGTCTTCACGCAAGTGCATATTAAAATCAGGATCTAAAACATTAAACCACGGGCCGGTCTGCAATAGATTTTTCACCAGACCTGTATGGATCTGGATACAACCTGCACTTCCGGTAAATACCATGATTTCCAAATCGGTCTCTGAAGCTTTTTCTATCACCGCTTTCAAAGATTCTTTAGTAATAAGCACTGCATGGCCTTCTGGAGCCAAACGCAATCCTTGTGTTCTGGTGACACCGAATTTCCTTAACATACCATGGAAATCATGTGTATCTTGTAAGCCAAGCCAGGTTTCTTGAAAAGCTGCCACCTCAATTTCTGAGTCTGGTTTTTCCACCACAACCTTTTTATCTGTATTGATCAAAAGAGCTTCCTGCTGATCGGGCGCAGTAAATGCGGCCACTAAAGCATCATAGGCCTGTACATCACTTGTTTCTACCAGGTAGATTTTATGAATCGCTGCGCCGTCTTTACCAAAAAACTGCAAGCTTTTTCTGCCATTCTCATCCACTGCGAAAGCAGAAGACCATTGCATCATAAATAACCTTAAATCAATATCAGGGTTTACCAAAAGCCCCATAGGGCCAGAAAATGAGACATTTTTATAAATCCCTTTACGTTCATGAACGCAATAGTCGTTACGGGTCAAAGCCATTACTTTACCCAGTGACTCTACTGCTTTCAGAATGTCCTGGAAAGCATTGGTTAAACGGGTAACCGCTCCACCGATGGAAGTCGCTAATAATTCAGCTTCTGTAGTGGCTAATTTTTTAGCGGCATCTCTTATACGTACTTTAGGGTTTTCTGCTTTGAAAGTCTCCCATTGACTCTTTAATTCTATTACTTTTTCCATTGTTATAAATTTTATGTTTGTATAGTTGCCGGAATAACCAGCGGACAATTATATCCCTCACAAGCCATTAACTTAACGTTAATATTAAAGGTTTCATGTATATTTTCGCAATTAATTACTTCCAGCGGTGTTCCAAGCGCTACGCTCCGCCCGTTCTTCAGCATCAATATTTTATCAGCGAAACGAGAGGCAAAATTAATATCATGCAGAATACAGATCACACAATAGCCACGGTCTGCAAGCCGGCGGGCAAGCTCCATAACTTGCTGCTGATAAAGCAGATCCAGACCATTCGTGGGTTCATCTAAAAACAAACAGGCATCCGGACAATCGTAGATTTGTGCCAATACACGCGAAAGCTGAACTCTTTGCTGTTCACCTCCTGAGAGGGTATTGTAATCCCTCGCTGAAAGATGCGTAATACCTGTTTCCTCCATCACCTGTCTGACGATTTCGTAGTCTTTCGGGCCCGGCTGATGTTCAAAATGAGGGTACCTGCCCATCATGACCAGTTCATTTACAATAAAAGAAATGGAGATCGTATTTTGTTGAGAAAGTACAGCGCGTCGTCTGGCCAGTTCAGGTAAACTATATTTCTTCAAGTACTGCCCGCCAAGCATAATATCTCCATAATTTGGTGAAATCTCTCTGCACAACAGCTTCATTAAAGTACTTTTTCCTGCGCCATTAGCACCAAGAACAGCTAATAACTCCCCGGATTTCACGTCAAAACTCAGTTCTTTTATTAATTCCTTCTTCCCAATCTGATAAGTGATATTTTTTACCTGGATCATAGCTTATAATTTATTTTTATTGCGTTCGGTAACGATGATATACATAAATACAGGGGTTCCGATCAATGCAGTTAAAATACCAATAGGCAGTTCTGCAGGCGCAACAATCGTTCTGGCAACCATATCGGCAGCGGTTAACAAAGCTGCACCCAGAATCGCCGATCCCGGAACAACCAGCCGGTTATCGGCAGTAAAAGTCATCCTCAGAATATGTGGGATAATTAGCCCGATAAACCCGATAACTCCTGCAACTGCAACAGACGCACCCACCGCCATCGTCGCCAATACAATAATGATTCTTTTCATATTGACTACGTTAATTCCCATATGGAATGCTTGCGCATCCCCCAGGGTTAACGCATTGAGTGACTTCGCTAAAAATGGAAGAATCACTACGGGTATCATGATAAATGGTAAAAGTCCGCTTACTGTTTCCCAGCTTGCTCCGCCCAGACTTCCCAAACTCCAGAAAGTAATGACTGGTAACTGCTCATTTGTCGCCATATAAGTCAACAATCCAACAAATCCGAGTGCCAGGGAATTAATGGCAATACCAGATAATAACAGGGTCGTAATCTCCGTTTTACCATGCCTGGTAGACATCCGGTAAACGATAAATGTGGTTACACAAGCACCGGTAAAAGCAGCCAGAGAAATGGCATAAAAACCGATTACACCACCCAGTTTAGTAAAAAAACCGACTTCTAATACAATAACTAATACAGCGCATAAGGTAGCACCAGCTGAAATACCTATTAATCCGGGTTCTGCAAGTGGGTTCCTGAACAGGCCTTGTATTGCTGCTCCCGATATACCAAGCCCCGCGCCAATTAACACTCCTAAAACCACCCTTGGTAATCTTATATTCATTAGTACCGCTGCCTGCTGTGGTTTAAAACCCATAGTCTGGGAAATCCCGGTTTTATTGGCTATGATAGATAAAAACTCAGGTACCGTAATTGCTACCGCCCCTACACAGGAGGAGATAACTACGACCACCAATAATAAGATCAGCAGCAATAACAGAATTAATTTTATCTTTTTACTCAATTGATTTTAGTAGCTAGTTCTTGAATTGCAACGCCTAAACGCGGCCCAAAGCTGCCTAACAGTTCACCGTCCATACTGATAATTTTCTTGTTTTTACCCGCATTCGTTTCTTTAATCCCCTGAATTTTTGACACCCCTTCTGCTCCGCCTAAACTTTTCAAACCTGAATCAAAAAGCAAGATCACATCTGGATTAGCTTTCACTAAAGCCTCAGCTGTTAAAGGCTTGTAATCCGCAAATTCGGTCACTGCATTCTGACCGCCTGCCAGAACAATTGCTTTCTCCACCTGCGTACCTGTACCGCCAACCATCATTGTTCCTGTACCACGTGCGTAAATGAATAACACTTTTGGTTTACTGGCAGCAGGCTTAACTTTTGCCAGATCCTGATCTAATACTTTGATCAGTGAATCGCCTTTGGTTTTCACATGCAGGCTATCTGTCAGGGTATGGATCAGGTCTTTTGTTCCTTTAACAGAAAACTCCTGATCTACTAATAAAAGTTTCACACCTGCTGTTTTAAATTGTGCTTCCAGTGCCGGGCTAAAGTCTTTTTTAATCCCGATAACCAGGCCGGGCTGTAAGGCCAAAATCCCTTCGGCATTGATATTCTTGTTATGTCCTACCTTTGGTTTTGCTTTCAGGCCTTCCGGATAGTTACTGGTAATATCTGTACCCGCAATATTCTTTTCTAAACCTGCACCAGCTAATACTTCGCTGATTGATCCGCTGAGGGATACAATTTTAATACTGTCAGCAAAACCTGCCGCAGCTTCTTGTTTGTTCGCATTGCAGGCTCCCAAACTAAGGGCTGCCATCGCCGCTGCTATTAAAGTAAGTTTCATCTGTTTATTTATTTTAAGTTTTTGTTAGATGTAGCCTTTGATGATTAAAATAATTATTGCCCTGTGGGTTTAATGATTATTTTAATCATGTCGGGTTCATAATTTTTATTTGAATAATGATTTGAGGTTTAACTAACTAAAGGCGGCTTTCATATCCATGAAAGCCCGCCTTCGCAACCTAAACTAACCAAGTTTATGCCTTTTTAACCAGTTTGTATTCGATTACTGATTTACCGCGAACTCCTGCATCCTTTTCATGGAAGCTCACAAATTTCAATTTATAGATATTACCTGCGCCATCTTTAACCAGGTAGAAACGATCTGTTTTCACCCCTACTGGCGTACCTGAAGTAATTCTCCAGTTACCAGCGATAACTTCTCTTTTACCCACAAATACTTTTCCTGTTAAGTTAGCTTCTGCGAAATCTGCAAAAGTTACTTTGCTATCTGCTACAATCACTTCTGCCGCAGTTACCCCACCCACAAAATTGATCAGTACGAAATCAGAGAAAGTATAGGGTGTAGTTGCATTTGCTTTATAAGTCGCCAATGTCCACTGAATATCCCAGTTTGCTTTTGCCGGCTCTACCTCTGTTACCCCTGTTTTGAAGGATACATATTTAAAGTTGAAAGCCCCGTCTTTAGCAACATTCAGCGTCTTGAAAGTTTTATCAGTGATTTTAGCATATTGCAAAGTATAACCAGCGCCTGCACGGATTACACGGATTTTTTGCCATCCCGTAGTACCACCACGATTTACGATATAAACTTTATTGTCTGCATCGGTCGCTGAAATTGTTTTAATCACTGTACCAGCTAAATAAGTTGCAGCGTCCCCATCAACAGGATCGATATAACCAAAACCACCTGCACCCTGACCCAGGTTCAAATCACCTGAGATTGCTAATGCTGTAGTATCCGCTTCAGTAACCAGGTTTAAATCAGTTTTAGCTAATGCAATGGCAGTTGCACCTACAGAATGGTTCAGGATTACTTTAAAATCATCACCTGAATAAAATCCAAGGTCCCATGAAGTACGGGCTACAGCAGTTTGTTTATCGGTACTAAAGTCAACGAAAACACTGTTTCCGGCTGCTGAACCTGCTTCAGAGCCAATCAGCCCATTTAAAGTCAATGTGCTTCCTGAAGAGGCAGGAGTTACAATAATTGGGTCACTATCTTTTTTGCAGGCTGTGAAGGCAGTTGCCAGGCAAAGTAAAGTGATGAATGGAGTAATTTTTTTCATGTTGTGTATGTTCTGGTTTGTTAATAAATTATTTAATTTTTTGTCCAGTTAAAGCTTAGCCCGACTACATAAGAGCGGCCATAGCTAGTAGGGATAGACTGCCCTCCTGTACCATGCGCACCTGCGGTACCTAAAGAAGAATTACTGAGTGTAGTGATATTGAACAGGTTATTTACACCTGCATTCAGCGCGAATGATTTAAACAGTTTTTTTGTAATCATGAGGTCTGCAATAGTTGAAGAGCCGATTTTTGTCAATCTGATACCCTGCCCATTGTCCCCGGTAAAAGTTTCATATTGTCTCCTTGTCCCATTAAATTTGGCTGATAAGTTAACCGTTGCACCATATTGAGGCAGGCTGTAAGTAAGACTGGTATTAATTTCTGGTGACCAGACAAATGCTGGTGATTCTCCGTATGTTTTTGAATCTGCACTGTATTGGTTATAAGTACCAATCATACCTAACCCTAGTGATACCTGTAAGTGTTTCCACGCTAAAGTATTTTCCAAAGTACCACCTGTGGTCTTATATTTTGCAAGATTCACCAGCTCAGAAAGCGTAGGATCAGTTTCTGAGGTCAGGTAATCAATTCTGTTTTTAATGTAGTTATAATATCCACTCAGCACCGTTTTCACGTTAACCCCCTCTTGTTCAACTGTAGCTAAAGAAAGAGAAGCATTCAGGCTGTTTGATTGCTCAGCTTTTAAGTTCAAATTCCCCAGAATAGTATGATTCGCATCTATGAAGTCAAAATAGAGCTCACGAAGTGCCGGGGCACGGAAACCTGTAGCGTAACCTAAACGTAAATCAAGTTTATCGGTTAAAACTATTTTAGTATTCAGCGATGGAATAACCGGCGGCGCATCATAAACAGAGTTTTTAATAAATCTTAGCCCCGGACGAATCGTTACTCCATTGATTACACGAAGTTCTGAAGAGACGAAAAATGCGTAATCGTTAATAGTCGGTTCACCTTTAATTCTTGCTCCTTCTGCATGATCGGTGTTGATTTCTATACCCGGTTGAAAAGAAACCTGAGCTGACATTTTATAAACTAATGTAGTCCTGAAAGCACCAGAACTTAATTTCGCTAAATCCTGTTGCCCCTGACCCGTGGTCAGCTGATCCGTACCTGTAGCATAATCATGTTCAGTGGTTTTTGTGGCACGATTCAAAATATTATAGGCTACAGAACCACTCAATGATAACTTTTCGTTGAAACGGTAATCACTTTGTAATTGATGGATATAACGTTTAACCGTAAATACCTGGTTGATTGCTTTATTCGCATTCACAATATAACCGCCTCTGCTATCAATACTTTCGTCCAGATAGTTCAGCCTGTACCAGATATTAAAATTAGCATGCTGATAACCCAGTCTTCCATTGGCCATCCATTTTAATTTTGGCTTCCAGCGGTTTCGGTCTAAAGCAACCTCGGTAGTGGTGGTTAGCGATCCCGGCACATTAAATCCGTTGAAATCATCACGTGTAAGCCCCGCAAGGACACTCCATCCTTTATTTTGCCATTCTCCCCCAACATGCTGCATGTGAGATCCTGATTTACCAAATGGGGAATATTCGTTTCCGGCAGTTTCTTCTTGTATTCTTGCATTAATGTGCAGCGTTTCTTTACCTGGTTTTTTAGTAATTATATTGATGACCCCTACCAGCGCATCAGAACCGTAGGAAACTGAAAGCGGGCCTTCAACAATTTCAATCCGTTCTACTGTATTAATATCAATTTGGTTTAAGCTTTCACGTTCGTCATTTCTATCGATCACAGGCACACCATCCAGCAGGATTTTGATATTGCGTCCACTCATTCCCATCATTTGCACGTCACTGACACCCAAAGCAGGATCACTGGTAAACCTGAATCCGAGTTCAGTATTTAAAACCTGCTGAATACTGGTTGCCGCTTTAAGACGTATCCGCTCTGCGTTAATTATACGCGTTCTGTAAACAGAATTTTTTAAGGATTGAGGCTGATACTCACCAGTAACCACTACTTCTTTCAGGTTATGACCGACAGTTTCTTTTTTCTGCTGACTAACAGCAGTTTTGTTCTGCGCATAAGAAGTTGCAGTATATATAAATATTATAACAAGGAGGTAACCAATTCTCATTCAAAAACCTATTTAGAATTATTTTAAATAACTCTGCAAGTATAAGTAGTTATTTAGACTAATTACAAATTAAAATGAAAATAGTATGCAATCGACTGATAATGAATTCAGTAGAAATACAGCAGGGATATAAAAAATAAGATTTATTTATTCGTCTTTAAGACACTTAAACCCACGTATTTAAAGAAGGAATCTTTATAGGTATTGCCCAGTTGCAGTATAGTTTTATTTTTTAGGATGACCATATTTCCTTCGATATGGCTAATCTTTTTATGGTTCACTACAAAAGATTTATGGATACGCAGAAAACTGGTTTCTGGTAGTTGCGGAAGGACATTTTTTAAAGGGACATAGGCAATGTAGTTTTCTTTTTCCAGGTTAAAAACTACCTGGTTATCATTTGATTCTACATAATAAATATCATCAAATTCTATCTTGATCAGCCTCCCTTTAACGCCATGCTTAATGTAAATGTAAGAGACTTCTGATGGTATATGCTGAACTGATGGTTTCCCGCTCAGCATAGGTACAAAACTGATCACTTTATGAATAGCCTGCATAAACCGTTTGTGGGATACAGGCTTTAATAAATAATCCACTGCATTATGGCTGAATGCGTCAAAAGCATAATCCCGGTAACCGCTTACAAATACGACTTTAGTTGATGTAGTAATCAGCTGGCAAAAGTCCATCCCGTCAAGCATCGGCATATTAATGTCCAGAAAAACCAGATCTGGTGCAAGCCTGTTCACTTCAACCAGTCCTTTTTCAGGATTACTGTTAAATCCAACCAGTTCAAGATAAGGGACTTCACTAATATACTCTCTCAAAGTACTAATTACATGATACTCATCGTCAACAATATAGCAGGTTATATTCATCGGTTAATTTAAATTAGTCACAGGTCGGTATTCAGAAAATGAATGTACTATATAAAGTGCTGATTAAATAATTGATTTAAGATTTTTTTAACCCTCTTAAAAATTACTTTCACCTTCTAAATACTTGTTTTAACCCAAATTATTTCAGGATACCGGACTATATCAATAATTTGATTAAAATATAACTTTTCTACCTATGAAAAGAACAAGTCAGGGAGGTCTAGCTCTCTGGCTTGTTTTCTATGCTGGCTGGCTTAACTGAAATGGCAAATTGATGAATCCGAAAAAGACAGACAATAGTACAGCCGGCAAACCATGGAAATGGTTTTTAAACTGGGATGTGGTGGTAACATGCGGCTCCTTACTGTTGATTGCCCTGGCTGCACTTATGATCCCTTACCAGGATAGCCTGTCTTTTAACGCTCAGTTTCATACACAACACAAAATTGTCCCTGTAATCAGCCCTTACAATGGTATTATCAAAAAAGATGTGTTTGATACTAATGATGTGATTTCCGCAAATACTTTTCTGTTTAGCATCTATGATTTATCGGAACAAAAAGAAACAGCTGTATATGCTAAGGAATCTGGTTATTATCTGCCCAATAAGATTGAATTCAGAAGCAAAACCTATGTGAGCAAAAACGATACACTTTTTTATATCATGCCGGATATTAAGAGTAAAGGTGAGGTATATTGCACAGCATCGGCCGATAAACGTAATATTTCCAGGTTAGCAATTGGAAACAAAGTAGTGATCAGTGTAGCAAGAAATGAGGAAGTTTTTAGTATTTCCGGAACCATTTCATTTATATCAGCAATTCAGGATCAGTCAGGAAAATACCCTTTCCAGATCAGTCTTGAAAATAAAGAAGTTCAGAATCTTTCAGAAAAGGGCATGTTTTATTTTGACCAGCAGGGAAAAGCACAGGTTAATTTTGAAACCCAGAAACTAGCGTATAAATTGCTGGGCTTTTTATATAAGCTATTGATTAATCAAAATCTCTTGATTAATCCCATAAAACCTATTGAATAATCCCGCTTAGTACAGCATATCTAATCAGAGCGGCAGTATTTTTTGCCCCGGTTTTCTCTATCAGGCTTTGCCTGTGCCCTTCTATAGTACGTTTACTGATAAACAGTTTGGCAGACATTTCATTATTTGTCAACCCTTCGGCAATCAGATCCAGAATCTCAATTTCCCGCATAGAATATTCTACATTATCATTGATCCGGTTTAATGGTAAGGTATAAATTGATTTATTCAATAAACGCATAGCTAATTCAGCACATAAATACCGACCTCCGGCATGCACATGCTTCAGGGAAAATATAAGCTCATCAGCACTCACACTTTTAAGCAGATAGCCTGATGCACCTTCAGAAAAGGCCTGAGAAACATATTTCTCATTATCCAGCATAGAAAGCATAACGATCTGCGTAGCCGGGCTCTTTATTTTCAGCTCTTTAATTAAGGCTATCCCGTCCATTTCAGGCATGTTAATATCCGCAAGTACGATGTCCACTTTAACACCGCTGCTGATGATCTCCAGTACTTCCAGACCATTCGTAGCCTCTCCGGCAATACTGATTTCCTTGTCAGCTTCCAGCAGCATACGAATCCCGTTGCGTACAATGTTATGATCTTCTGCTAATATTAAGCTTAACATAAATGTTCTTTAGTTTTCTTTATAGTCCAAACAATCTCTTATTCTCCAATTGCTTCTTATGTTCCAATTGCCCTATTCCTCTGTTTCTGGCAATTTTCCCAAATCCACCAACATCTTCCTGAGCCTGTCAATATGCAGCTGAATCCCTTCAGCTCTTTCATTTCAGATGGCATGGGCACGTGAATTCCGGTCAGCCGGATCAGGCCTGCTCATATTCATCAACAGGTTTTTTCGCTCTTCCATCATTCTTATCGCTACCCAGACTGAATCTTCTATGCCCTTTAATTGTTGATCTTCAAAAATTCGCTCTGTAAATGAATGTCCTGTATAACAGCGGTAACGTGGTACCGCATCATTAGCTATTTTAACCATTGTACCACCACATTCCGGACAAGTCAGGTGGCTGAATTCACCCAATTTAGTCAAATCTTTCATACTTGTGGTCATTCTCCTGGTAATCTCTGCTTCGAGTTTCACGTCTGCAGGGACTTCTTTTTTCACACAGACTGTATGAGAAAATCTATCTGTTAAAATATGTCCGATCTCATTTACAGCTACTTTGTAATCGACTTCCATCGCATTTAATACACTGTTTGGCATATCTGGAAATTCAGCTTCTGCAGGGTCCTGAACAATACACAACCCTCCGCTCCTTTTTATCGCAAACATTCCCGATACGCCATCATCCAATAGTCCTGTTAAAATAATTCCTGTTACACAACTTCCATAGGCAGCAGCTGCAGACCTGAAAAGTACATCTATAGCTGGTCGCCAGTGATTTTCAAAGGCACCTTTGGTCACAAGAATTCTGCCTTTGGTTAACAACAGGTGATGATCTGCTTTGGCCAGATAAATTGTTCTGTTTTGTATTTCCTGCTGATCTTCGGCCACCCTGCATTTTAACTGGGTATGTTTCTGAATCCCCTTTAAAACTATTTCTGAATTTGAATTACCCGACAAATGAATCACGATAAATACCGCTGCATCAAGATCCTGTTTAAAGCTTGCTACCAATTTTGCAATGGCAGAAAAGCCGCCTGCCGAAGTACCGATCGTAATGATATTTTTTATTGCTTCTGCTTTCATATTCATTGAATTGCATATTACACTGAAAGCTCAGCTGTGTTATCAAATGTAATCGTAACTACCATACCTTGTTTGGAATTATGAAATTTAACCTGCCCGTTTAACAGATATACTCTGTTTTTAATTCCGCTTAAACCTGACCCGATATGACCAGCCTGTTCTGCACAGTGGTTAAAACCTATACCATTGTCTGCAACACTAATAGAAACCCGGTTAAAATGTAAACGGACCTTAATCTCTGCTTTAGTTGCTTTTGCATGTTTGATACAGTTATTGATCAGTTCCTGTATCATCCTGAAAATATAAAGCTGCACATCTTTGGAAAGAAAATCTGCTGCACTATCAATATAAGTATCAATTTGAAAATGGTCTGTACTGGTACGCTGCGCCATTTCTTTAATTCCTGCAACAAAGCCAAAATCTTTAAGTACAGTGGGTGTGAGTTCGTAAGAAATTTGTCTCGTCTCTTTAATTACCTGATCCAGTAAGGCATTTACATTCTTAAATTCGCCTTTCAGGTAATTTTTCCTTTCTACACTTTCCAGATTTAACTTAATTCCATAAAGCAGCTGACAAACGCTGTCATGCAGCGCACTGCTGATGATATTCCGCTCTTTTTCCTGTGCAGTGAGTGTTGCGGAAAGAATCAGCTTTTGCTGATCATTTTTCAACAATTCCGCTTCGCGCTCTAATCTCTTCCTTTCTGTAATGTCTGTTAATATACCAGCAAAATAGCTGGATTCTTCCTGCATTTTAATTTCATGCCCCTTGGCAGCAATATATTTGAAGTCGTCATCATCTGTGATGATCCTGAATTCCAGGTCTATATCTTTCACGCCATTTATAGTGCCCAGAAGCTGATCACTCACCTGTTGCTGATCATCGGGATGAACTAATGCAATCAACCCCGGAATCGTCCCGTTAAAGGCCCAGCTTTTAATGCCCATAATATTAAAGCTGTGCGGGTCCAGAAACACAGAACTGGTTTCACCGCATATAGTCCAGGTTCCGGTTGCAGAAGCCCTGAGTGTCATTTCCAGCCGTTCTTTAGTCTCTTTTAAAACGTGTTGAGCATTACGGCTTTCTGTAACATCAATCACAGTAATATAATATTTAATATCTGTAATAATGATGCTTGAAATTGCCCGTCCTTCCATGCGGGTATATATCACCTGATCACCGGGTAATTTCAGTTTAATTTCTGCGGTTTGTTTGGTGTCATTGTATTGCATCCTGTGAAGGAAATTATAAAAATCCTCCCAGGACTGAGGCGAAATAAAACTCTGAAATCTTTGATGAAGAATGGTTTGCCTGGCTATACTAAGCAGGTCTACACCGTTCTGGTTTGCTTCTTCAACAATACCCAGATAATCCAGGATAAAATAACCTACGGGTGCCAGGTCAAATAAGCCTACAAATTTAGCCCGCTCCCTGTCGAGCGTCAGATAAGAAGTTTTCAGTTCATCATTTTGCATTTCCAGCTCCAGCTGGTATACCTGAAGTTCATTGAGCAAAACATTAACATCGTCAAGGGTCAGACTTATCTTTGAAGAAAAATTCTCATTTTTATACTTCAGTTTTTCTGATAAACGGCCAATTAATAATGTATTATTTTCTCTCGCTGAACTTTGACTTCTATCCACTGTTTTGATTTCTAAAAGTTATTAATGATACTAAACCTATCCCCTCTTCAACCTTATTTACAGGCTGAGTTTTTACAAAAACATCTTTAAGCCCTGCTCCCTGAAAGGTATGCTGTATAAACACATCAGCAGGACCTGTTTGCAATAGCAAAGTGTCAAGCTTTTCAGTTTTCCATTTGTTGTGAACAATCTCCATGAAGGATTGTTCTGTAATTTCTTCTTCTTTGAAGTTAAATTGTTGTAAAAACAAATCATTAGCAGTCAGTACTTTTCTGTCTTTGTCCAGAATAACTGCTGCATCAGGTACCAGGTTAACAGTTCCTTTTACATAGGCCATTAACGACAACAGCCTGCTTTCCATTGCTTTAACAGGTGTAATTTTAGTAAAAGTAACGACTGCACCGCTAATAAAATTGTCCATAGTACGGTAAGGCATAATCCGCAGATTATACCATTCATCTTTCTTGGTGGTTACTTCCAGTTCTTTACCCGCAAGTTTTTCAATGACCTCTTTAATAGAATCTTCTAAAGAAGGATAGTCAAAATTAGAAACAATATGCGTAATAGATCTGCCAACATCACTCGGTATAACATTAAACAATTTAGTGACCTGTGGCGTAAAACGAACAATATTCAGCTGATTGTCTAGAAATATAGTCCCGATTTCAGTATTGTCCAGCAGGTTTTTCATATCATTATTCAGCTGGGTCAGTTCCTCTGCTTTATTCTGATACTGAAGGTTAATAGTCATCAGTTCTTCGTTTAAGGACTGCATTTCCTCTTTTGTAGTTAATGCCTCCTCATTGGTACTTTGAAGTTCTTCATTCGTACTTTGCAATTCTTCGTTTGCAGACTTCAGTTCTTCCATAGAGGTTTCCATTTGCTCAATGGTACTATGCAATTGCTGCTTGGTATAAATCAGCTCTTTTTCCAGCTCTTCGACCTCTCCTGCTTTGGCAGAACCTATATTTATTCCTTTTGAAGTTTTCCTCTTTTTAATTAAGCCCAGGTCATAAAAAGTAACCAGCAGTAAATCCTGTATAGGTATTTCTGTCATATAATCAATCTTAAAGGCTACCAGGTAAACCTGGTCACCGTCTTTGATTTTCAGATCAGAAACTTCTACTTTACTCTTTTGCTCCCATGCCTGATGAAGTGCATTACCTAAGGCGTATTTAAGTTCTTCTCTGGCCAGTCTATGGATATTAAATACAGCTTCTCCAGAATTAATCTGCATAAATTTTGCTGTTTTTCCATTGATGTACAGAATATCACCACGCTCGTTTAACAATAGAGAAGTAGGGGTAAAACTTTCCAATAATATTTTATGAAAAGTCTCTACCAAAGGGTTCTTTAAGTTTTTTGTAGGAAGATGCATTTTTACATTTTTATTGTGCTGACTGGCCACATGAAAAGGGAAATCAAGCATATTGCCTAATGATGCTCCTTCTTTACGCTGAAAAAGCTTCCATTTTGTATCCAGATTGGTAAAGCTGTCCTGAAAGGTTCCTACAGATTCTGCTGGCCCCAGAAATAACAATCCCTTAGGATTCAAAGAGTAATGAAAAACAGGAATAATCTTTTTCTGTAATTCTGTAGTCAGGTAAATCATGACGTTACGACAGCATAACAGGTCTAGACGGGTAAATGGAGCGTCTTTAATCAGGTTATGTTGTGCAAATACAATCATTTCACGCACCTCTTTTTTAACAATATAACCGTCGTTCACTTTAATAAAAAAGCGTTCCAGTCTTTCCGGAGACACTTCTGAAGAGATATTAGAGAAATAATTTCCTGAGCGGGCGTGGTCAATGGCATTGGGATCAAGGTCAGTCGCAAAGATTTGCAATCTTGGTCTTCGTTCTGATTTAACCTGTTCCAAAAATTCGATGAGTAATATGGCAATGGAATAAGCTTCCTCCCCTGTAGAACAGCCCGCTACCCAGATACGGATAGGATCATTTTCATCTTTAGTGATTAAATAGGGATATAGTTTTTCCTTCAGAATATCAAATGCCTGCTGATCTCTGAAAAACTTAGTCACTCCAATCAATAACTCATTGAACAACAACACTATTTCGTTTGTATTTTCCCGAAGGTAATTGATATATTCAATATAATCATGTAATTGATTGATCGCGATGCGCCTTTCAATTCTTCTGACAATAGTATTCTTTTTATAGAGGGTAAAGTCATGACCGGTATGTGATCTCAAAAGCATTAATATCTTTTGCAGATGTGTTTGGTTCGTATTATTCAGGTAAGCATCTTCAATAGCACCAGGTTCAGCCAATACTGGATGATTAAGATATTGAATCAATTTTTTCGGCATATCTTCCGGAGAAAGTATAAAATCTGCCATATTCGATTTGATAGCTGCATTAGGCATACTCGGATATTCTGCTGTAGCAGGATCCTGTACCATCGCCATTCCCAGTTTTTCCTTGATCATTCTGACCCCGGTTTCTCCATCAGCGCCCATACCAGAAAAGATAATGGAAACTGCATTCCCCCATTGGTCCTGGGCCAGGCTTTGCAGAAAATAATCAATAGACATATGGGCCCCTTTATAACGGGAAGCTTCCATTAATAAAAGCCGTCCGTTGTGTATACCCATATCTTTTCCTGGCGGGATCACGTAAATACAGTCAGGCTCAATCAACATACCATCTGTTGCCTCAGCAATAGGCATAGCAGACACTGGCTGCAGCATAGCGGCCACGTTAATATGATGCGAATTATCAAGGTGCATAATGATTACAAATGCCATCCCGCTTTTGACTGGCACGTGTAAAAAGAACTTTTCAAAGGCATGAAAAGATCCCGCTGATCCTCCTATACCTATAATAGGGAAAGAGGTATTAGTGTGTTCTGTTTTTTTGGATCTGGATGCTTGTAGGGTCATTATTTCAATTCATAGAGCTTATAAAGTTAAAATTAAGTTGGTAGTTTCTGGTTACAAAAATATTTTAAAAGATAAATAATTAAACAATCCCAACTAAATTAAGAGCTAAATCGTTATTATTATGAATATTGACATATAGAACAATTAAGGAATAAAGGGACTGATAACCTAAGAAAGTCCTGCTAAAAGATGTTGAATGCCTGACCTGTGTATGTTTTAGTTTTGAAGGATTTGAGCCTGCTCTTTTTCCCTGCCGATGCCTCTCTGATCAAACGGGACATGCCGGTAAAGGTGTCATTCCACGATAAGTTTTGAACAGTAGCCTTTAACGAACATGTAAAAGGGAATGGATGAACATGGGGATGAAACACCTTTTTGCTGGTCGTGAGCGTATAACCTTGTGTAAAGATAAGATCGGCCTTTTCTACTAATTTCTTCTCCAGCATCCCCATATCTTCAGGACAACGTCTGAACATAGAGACTTCATCCATGCAATCGTATACGGTTAATCCTGGTTTATATTTTTTGGTAAAGGATAATGCAGCAGCAGTATAATACCAGAATGTCCAATCTTCAAGATTAGCTTTTTCCAGAAACGCATCTATTAATTGCCTCATACACCTGATGATCTGGCTGGAAGTGAGCCCTGGTCTTAGATGCGGAACCATCTTCCATAAAGTTTCTGATCTGGTTCCAAAAGAAAAGTAAGGCTCCTCATTTGCATCAAAAACGGGGTTTTCAACGTAGTAAATATTGGTATCCTCAGCAAATCGCAATAACAATTGTTGAGGCCGCTGTAATAGAAAATCCCATCGAAGGTGTGAAAAGCAAAGTAAATTTTTCGGAGCCATATCTACAAATAATTTCGTATTATTTAGAGAGAGATTAATAACCTCAAATCTAACAGGATTATTCAATTAAACACCAGTATAAACACCCGAAAACATGTAGTCAACTACCTATTTTAAGACTGTAAGACCTTTAATCGTTTAATATTTTTTACTCCTGACATTTTTCTTACCATACATCAATACAACAACAATTTAATAATACCATATTTGTCGTATAAAAAATTACAGACATGAAAAAATTAGTTGTATTATTATTAGCGGCATCAGCTGCACTATTTGCTTTTAAACCTGTCGGGCCTAATACCTGGACTGCAGATAAAGCGCATTCAAAATTAGGATTCGTTGTTACTCACTTAATGATCACTGATGTTGAAGGTTCATTTAAGAACTTTGAATCAACAATTACAGCTTCAAAAGACGATTTCTCTGATGCAGTTGTGACTTTAAGTGCTGATATTAATTCAGTAAATACAGAAGATGAAAAAAGAGACGGACACTTGAAAACTGCTGATTTCTTTGATGCTGAGAAATTCCCTAAATTAACTTTCAAAAGTACTTCAGTTAAAAAATTAGCTGGTAACAAATTCAAAGTAAGCGGTTTATTATCATTACATGGTGTAACTAAACCAGTTACTTTAGATGCAACTTTAAGAGGTGTAACTACTAACCCAATGTCTAAAAAAGCTACTGCTGGTTTCAAAGTAACAGGAACAATCAAAAGAGCTGATTTCGCTTTAGGTTCAAAATATCCAAATGCAATGTTAAGCGATGAAATTACACTGAACGCAAATACTGAATTCGTTAAAAACTAATTTCAACCGGGTTTAGCCAACAGGCCGGATCTAACTAGAAAAAGCCGCTGTTTCCTGATGGAGCAGCGGCTTTTTGGTTTCTAAGCAATAAACCTGTTTACCATATTTTAACTCTTTTATCTGGTGCAAGGTATAAGGAGTCTCCAGGTTTTACATTAAATGCAGTATAAAACTCAGGAATGTTCCTTACAATTCCATTTACACGGAACCTGGCAGGAGAATGCGGGTCTGTACCTACTTGTTTTCTTAAAGCTTGTTCTCTTGATTTGTTTAACCAAACCTGTCCCCATCCAATAAAAACACGCTGATCGCCATTAAAGCCATCCAGAACCGGAGCAGTTTTGCCGTTCAAACTAGCATGGTAAGCTTTAAGGGCAATCGTTAATCCGCCAAGATCTCCGATATTCTCTCCTAAAGTAAATTCACCATTTACATTCAGATCACTCAATACTTTAAAGCCACTGTATTGTGCTACCAAAGCATTCGTTCTTTTCTTAAATTCACTTAAATCGTTCTTGGTCCACCAATCACGCATCACGCCGTCTCCGTCAAAAGTACTGCCCTGATCATCAAATCCATGACCAATTTCATGACCGATAACCGCGCCGATACCGCCATAGTTTACAGCATCCTCAGCGTTCATATCAAAAAATGGTGGCTGCAGAATAGCTGCCGGGAATACGATTTCATTCAGCGGCGGGTTATAATACGCATTTACTGTCTGAGGAGTCATCCCCCACTCTGTACGGTCAACCGGAGTTCCCAGTTTTTTCATCATCCTGTTGTATTCAAAGGCTGTAGAACGGGTAAGGTTTCCATAAAGGTCATTTTTAACGATTTTCAGGCTTGAATAATCTCTCCATTTATCAGGGTAACCGATTTTAGGGGTAAACTTACTGATCTTTTTAAGTGCCTCAACTTTAGTTTCAGGACTCATCCAGTCTAATTCCTTGATACTGGTTTCATAAGCTTTAAGCAGGTTACCAACCAAAACCAGCATACGCGCTTTAGCTTCAGGAGAGAAATGTTTCTCTACATATAATTTACCTACCATTTCTCCTAATGAGCTATTGACAATACCAACACCTCTGCGCCATTGCGGACGTTGTTTTGGCACCCCATTCAAGATCGTTCCGTTGAAGCTGAAATTCTCTTCATCAAGCGCGGAGTTTAAAGCAGTAGCACCACCTTTAACCAGGCTCCATTTCAGGTAAGTTTTCCAGATAGAAAGAGGTGTATCCTTAATAATCGCATTCAGGTCTTTGGTATAAGCGACCTGTGCAACGACAATACTGTCAGGATTTTTCACGCCTGCTTCAGTGAGCATACCCTTCCAGTCAAAATCAGGCATTAAGGTATTCAGCTGACTCACTGCGTATTTGTTATATAAACCAGCCATATTCCTGGTTTCTTCTTTCTTCATTTGTTTAGAAGCCATCAAAGTTTCCAAAGCCATAATCTCTGACGCTTTTGGTTTAGCTTCAGTAACTCCTGCAAGTGTCAGCATTTTCTCAATATGCGCCACATACTTAGTTCTGATCTCTTTAGATTTAGCGTTATCCGTGAAGTAATATTCTCTGTCCGGAAGGCCCAATCCACCTTGCCAGGTTAGCAGCATATAGTTTTTAGGATTTTTAAAATCTTCTGTAACAGCGACACTGAATGGTGCCATGTTTCCTATTTTATTTGCATAAGCAAAATAAGCTGCCAGTTCTTTTTGGTTTTTAATGCCATCAATCTTTTTGAAATCAGCAGCCAAAGGTTTTACCCCAACTGCGTCTCTTGCAGTCATATTCATATAGGAGCCATAAAGGTCACCTATTTTCTGTTCTTCAGAACCATCGGCAAATTTTCCGGATGCTGCCTTTTCTATAATTTCTTTGACATCTTCCTGAGCTTTATCGTTGATCAGGGAACTTACACTTGCAGCTGGTTTATCTGCAGGAATTTCAGTTTTTTTAATCCAGGTCCCATTCACATATTCCATGAAGTTATTTCCCGGACGAACTTGTTTATCCATATTTTCAAGGACAATTCCCGACTTAGGATCACCAGTGGAATGAAAGGAGTGAAATGCCGCCAAAGCCAGCAGGGAGCCAGCGATGAGGGGTACACCCAAAGAGAGTTTTAAATTATTCATCTGTTATCAGTTAGTTTAATCAAATCTACTAAGAAACCATTTCTTAATTTGCATCTAATTATAATTCTTTATGATCTGAGCTTTGACCGCTTTATTAATGCTTAAGATTCAGTTTTATTTCAATAAATTGCGCCCTGTTTGTTGAAAAACAAGCAAAATAGAAGATTATAGATGACAAGGATTGACAAAGACACACCTATAGCTGTTATTGGCCTGGGTTACGTTGGTTTACCGCTGGCAGTAGCTTTTGCCCGGTATTTCAAAGTGACAGGCTTCGATACTAAACAAAAACGCATAGAAGAACTCCATACAGGACACGACAGCACGCTGGAAATTACTGAGGACCAACTGCTTGCCATCAAGCCAAATTTAGCCTTCAGCAGTGATAGCAATGATTTGAAGGATGCCCGTATTTATATCATTACCGTACCTACTCCTATTGATAAGTTTAATCATCCTGATTTATCTGCTTTATATAAAGCAAGTGAGACGGTTGGCCGCTTTTTAAAAAAGGGAGATATAGTAATTTATGAGTCGACCGTTTATCCCGGGGTTACCGAAGATGAATGCGCGCCTGTACTGGAACGGATTTCGGGGCTTAAGTTCAATGTTGATTTCTATTGTGGTTATTCTCCCGAAAGGATTAATCCCGGAGATAAAGAACATACACTGACCCAGATTTTAAAAATTACTTCTGGTTCCTCGCCGGAAGCAGCTGACCGGGTAGATGAATTGTACCGTAAAATTATTACAGCGGGTACTTACAGGGCCCCGAGCATTAAAGTTGCGGAAGCAGCCAAAGTAATCGAAAATGCACAGCGCGATATTAATATTGCCTTTGTCAATGAACTGGCGAAGATATTTAACCTGATCGGCCTGAATACGCTCGACATATTGGAAGCCGCGGGTACTAAATGGAATTTTCTGAATTTCAAACCGGGTCTTGTAGGCGGGCATTGTATTGGTGTAGACCCTTATTACCTGGCCCAAAAGGCGCAGGAAGCTGGTTATCATCCGGAAATCATCCTGGCCGGCAGACGTTTGAATGATGGCATGGGACAATATATTGCCGATGAAGTCATTAAATTAATGGTCCGCAAACAAATACAGGTTACCGGCAGCGAAGTGCTGATCCTGGGTTTCACTTTCAAAGAGAATTGCCCGGATGTACGCAATACAAGAGTAATAGATATTGTTACCCGCTTAAAGGAATACCATGTGAATGTGTGTATTCTTGATCCCTGGGCAGATCCTGTACATGTTTACCAGGAGTACGGCATTACTTGTCAGAATGAAGCGATTACGGATCGCCAGTTTGATGCGGTAATTGCTGCGGTTGCCCATACTGAATTTGAAGAACTTGATGTCAGACAACTTTGTAAAGAAAATACTGTTGTATATGATATAAAAGGCATGTTACCTGCAGAACTTACTCATGGAAGACTTTAACAATCAACTCTATACTACCCCGTACCATCAACAGGATCTCAGTCAGTCAGCTTTCCTGATTACTGGCGGTGCTGGTTTTATTGGCTCAAATCTGGTGAAATATCTATTGAAATACGGTGCCGGAAAAGTCCGTGTGCTGGATAATTTATCAACCGGATTCTTGAAGAACCTGCAGGAGTTTGAATCGAATCCCGCTTTTGAATTTATAAAGGGTGATATTCGTGATCCTGCGACCTGTTTATCGGCCTGCGAAGGAATTGATTATGTTTCCCACCAAGCGGCACTGGGTTCTGTACCGCGCTCTATTCAAGACCCTATAACGACCAGCCAGGTGAATATAGAAGGCTTTTTAAACATGCTGATGGCAGTTAAAGAGCAAAAGGTGGGCAGAATGATTTATGCCGCTTCTTCTTCTACTTATGGGGACAGCAAGGAATTACCTAAAACAGAAGACCGTATCGGGGCCCCCCTTTCTCCTTATGCAGTCACTAAATTAGTCAACGAACTGTATGCGGACGTTTTTAGAAAAACTTATGAAACAGATAGTGTTGGTTTAAGATATTTTAATGTTTTCGGGCCAAATCAAGATCCCGAAGGTGCTTATGCCGCAGTGATTCCACTGTTGATGAAAGCCGTTTTAACTGGTACTGCACCTGTGATTAACGGGGATGGCAGCCAGACCAGGGATTTTACTTTTATTGAAAATGTAGTACAGGCGAACATCAAAGCGATGCTGTTTACTGGTGACATCCCACATGCCATTTACAATGTTGCCTACAGCGAGCGTATTTCCTTAAATCAGCTGTGGACGAGTATAAAGCGGCTCCATGGCACTGACCCCGGACAGACTTACGGTCCATCCAGGGCAGGAGATATTCATGATTCACTGGCCAATATAAACAGGATCAAAGAAGACCTGGGTTACGCTCCTTTATATGATGTACAAAAAGGTTTGGAGTATACCTTGAACTGGATGAGGGATAAATCATAATTTAATCCTCATAGTGCTCTGTTATCTTCCTGGTAATAATCTTTTCTACAGATCTCCAGTAAAATCTGGCCATCATATCTTCTACCCTGCGCATCACTTCGGGAAACTCATAACCACTGATAATGTAATTTTCCTTCGCAAATAGCCTGAATAAAAGTCTTTGTTTTCGTTCATTCAGTGCTTTGACTTTTACATCAGGCATATATTCTCTGTGCAAGGCATAGTTCTCCGCAAGATCGGTTGTGATTAATCCGGTTTCAGGGTCTTTATACAACAGAATTTCCCTGGAATTGGTGATTGCAGAAAAACAAAAGCGGCTGTATAAATGAGGATGCAGCCTAAAGTTATATTTATTTAAAAACCTGGTCACTTCGAGGACCAGTTCAAAGTTGCCATCAGGGAAATTATCAACAAACTCTTCTTTGAAACAGATAAACAGGTTTTCAGCTAACCGTTCACTGTTAAAAATAGCTATACAAATTGACAATGCTGCGGTATAAGAGGCATTTTGTCCGAGCTCTCCCCATTCAAAGCTGCAATCATAGAATGAACGAAGTGCAGTTGCCGTTTCCGGAAATACTTCTAAATGATTTACCCATAACCTCCTGGTAGTTTTAAGGGGTAAGGTAAGTTCATTGGAAACTGTTACTGTTCCTTTAATATGGAAAACCTTTTCTGGAAGATGGATGTCCCATTTCACTGTTTTAGATCCTGAATAATTATTCATAAGCGCGTTTTAATTAAGAAATAAAAAAGAATAGAAAAGGTATGGCGGCCAGCTTTACGCGTTGAACCAGGAGAAATTTACCAGCCGCACATACCATTTTCTTAATCAAGGTATTCGTGTTTATACGGAGCTACGGTTGCAAATAGACAAAATCTGAAAAAAGAACAGGGTCGGCTACTTGCCCGTTTAATGTAACAGAGGTTCTGGTAAACCTATATATTTTTTGCAAAATATACCCTACAATAAACTTAAGCAAGCAACCGACCCTATATTTATAGGCTCAGGCTGCTTGACTTATCTCGTAGGGTATTGTATGAAATTTACCAGATTTCTGTTACGAGGCTCGTCAAGCAGTCCTTCATATCAATGTGAAGAACTGCAAAATTATAAAATTGTATCAATCTATATTCTATCGCATAGTCTAATTTTAAATAAGTAAACAAATATGTAGATTAATTATACAGATTAAAGTACAATTCTACATTATATACACTAATATCTACATAATTGTAGAATTATACTAATAAAATGTAGAATATTCTTAAACATTATTGGTTTACCTTGTTTTTAGTGAAAAAGGAGCATATTAAGAACCATAAAGGTCAACTATTAGATAGCACTGTCCGTAATTCCGGAATGACTATAACGGCAGTAGCTAAAGCTGCCGGATATGACAGAAGCACCTTTTATAATCATATTAAAGAAGATAAATTACCCTATAAAATAATTTTAAGATACGGAAAAGCACTTAAACATGATTTCTCTGAGGAATACCCTGAGGAGAAAGCAGCTAAAGCAAGCGATGCTAAAGAAATTATCTCATTCGAAGACATGGAAAAGGAAAGAGACTACTGGCGTGATAAGTATCATGCTTTAGCAGATAGAGTACTTGATAAGCTTACGAAAGAAAACTTTGGTGATTTATAGTAAATCGATTATGCAGATTCACTTTGCGCTGCAGGATTGATAAAATCCACTGCAATTTTCGTCAGGTAAGCATCAGCGGCCTTCTCCTCATCCAGACATTCTTTCAGGATCATTTTAGCTTTAGGATAATCCAGTTCCGCGAGCAAGGAGATTAAGCTTCCATAACTTGCTATTTTATAATGCGCAATCAGCTGAACAGCATAAATTATTGCTGCGTCTCTCAATGCTGTTCCGGTTTCTACTGTTTTCACTATAGAAGCTGCCTTATCACTTAGAATTTCAATAATATTGCATTTACCTTCACCTGGTTGCTGATTCATCATATCAAATACCATGTCCAGCCGCTGAGTATGCAGGCCGGCCTCTTCCGATTGTGCGAGTAATGCGCGTTGCAGTTCTTCAGTAAATGCAGCTATAGATAGTGCAGCAGCACAATTAATCAGTTTCTTTTCCGCTATATACAGGTCTTGCAAACACTGAATAAAGAAATCCTGCAAGCCTTGCGCTCTGAGTTGATCTACCATAAGGCAATGATTTAATTTCTTTTAGGAATGATCCTATAAGGATTAACAAGATTAAAACAATCAGAACTCAGAAAAGTTTACGTAAATCACTTTTAGTTCCATAGCTTTGCAGAGATTTAAAATTCATTATGGCAGTATTACATAGAAAAGAAGAGAAAATAGAAGTTGTGCTAAGTAAGCTTCCAAAAGACTACACGGATGAGCAGTTTGTAGAAACTTTCATCCAGCTTTATTCAAAAGACTGGGGAAAGATCAAAGCAAATTACATCAAACAGTCACAGGATAAAGAACCTGGAACAATTATTACGATGCCTAAGCCAGAATTATACTTGAAAAGTGTTTTAACAGTTTACCTGGAAAACAACGCAAAAAAAGGTTAGAAAATATAGTATAGAAGTATAAACGTTTTCGTTTATACTTCTATCAACTGACTTTTATAATGATCAACCGACTTTTATAACTATCAATTGATCGCCTGCATCAGTTCCGGCCTGTTATTAATAACCCCTTTGACCATGGTTGCATTTACAGCTTTATCGACTCTGTAGCAATCCATCAACTCGTCCGGATAGGCTTTACATAAATTCAGCAAATCAGGAGTTCCCAGATCTTTACTCAGCCACAGGGCCTCTTCTTCCCTGCTTAATATAACCGGCATCCTGAATTTAGGGGCATGGACTTTACCAACGGTTTCATTAGCCTGAGTAGTCATAATAGTAAAAGAGCGGTAGACCTCTCCAGAAAACTGATCTTTCCATTGACTCCAAAGCCCTGCAAAAGCAAATAAATCTCTGTCTTTCAACACAAAACGGTAAGGCAGAGTTTCTCCGGTTTTTTTATCCCATTCATAAAAGCCATCTGCCAGCACCAAACAGGTTTTACGATGCGTAATCAGCGGGGCGAACGTTTTCTTACTCATGATTTCTTCACTACGGGCATTCAATGTAGAAAAATCAAGTTTCGTACTTTGAGCCCAGTATGGAACCAGTCCGAAGTGCATGAGCTGCGCAGTATCAGGTTCATCGGCAGTAATCACCAATCCTTTTTGTGTAGGCGCAAGGTTATAATTGGCTTTGTAATCAGCAGGAAATTTAACCTGATAACGGACTAATAATTCCTTTTGGGCTTTAGTAAGGGTATAGCGTGCGCACATTTTTATATCTTTGCTTAATGAGTTATAAAGTAACCAAGTTTGAAGTTAGTTTTGAAGGTAAACCCGTTCCCGTATCGGTACATTCAGTAACCGATGGTGAAGAAACAAATCATATTGTTTCTATCGATGACCATGAAAATTTCGAAATCAAAATGACTAAAGAAAACAAGTGGAAGGCTGATAATGGCACTGGAATCAATGAAGATCTCCTTGATTTAATTACAGCGCATTATCTGGCTCCTTAATCCAGGATCAGATCAGTTCATTTGCTGTAATATAAGCTCTGGCTTCTCTGAAATCTTTAAATATCCGGTCAGCACCCGCAAGCTTCTCATGACTTTCTTCATCGCCCTGAATAGCAAAACAAGTTAAATCAGCATTTTTAGCAGCCAGCAAACCGTTTACAGTATCTTCAAATACCAGGCATTCATTTTTAGGAAAACCAATTCTCTGAACAGCAAGATTATACGACTCAGGATCAGGTTTACTTTTCATTACATCACTCCTGGTCACTAACAGTTTAAAATATTTTCCAAGTCCATTTTTCCTGAACAATTCGTCTACATCAGGCCGCTTACTCGCTGTAACAAGCGCCATAGCGACACCTTTTGTTAAAAAGAATTCCATAGTCTCCTCTACATAAGGCATCAGTTCAATCGTACTCGTGATTAAGCGTTCATTAGTTAACTTCTCTTTTTTTGTAATCAATATCTCTAAAGGAGATGCTATCTCATATAATTCTTTTAACCTTTTAGCATTTCCCGGTAAAGGGATGCCTGCAAAGTTTTTAAGGAAATCAGAATATTCAAGCTGAACATCAGATTCTGCCAGTATTTCGTTCCATACCTGGTAATGAAAATGTTCTGAATCTACAAGTGTACCGTCTAAATCAAAAAGCAGTGCTTTAAATTTCGTCATCAATGTGGTTATTTTTTACTATTCAATTTTATCCAGGCCACAAGGTCATTTATTAATGTTTCAGATACGCTTGATGCCACAGCATATTGACGCGTGTCCCCTTTTTCTACCTGAGAACTCAATAAATGGTTCAAATCAGGATATAACTTCAAGGTTACATTCTTCTTTTTATTTAATGCAGCATCCCACAATTCATAATCACGGGTTGAAACCTGGAAATCGTTCCCTCCTTGTACAATTAGTATACGCTGTTTGTTTATTTTTTTTGCAGTCTCTACCTGATTATATTTATTCAGATCAATCCAGTAAGACACTGGCAAACCTAAAATTGCAGAGTCTGCTTTCATGTTGCCTAAAGCAACCAGCCTGGTTCTTTCCAGTTCTTTATTGAGCTCAGCAAACTTCAATTGTGTAGCCTTTGTAGTATCTTTTGCTGCAGCAAATACATCTTTCTCCTGTTCAACGATTACATCAGTAAAACTTCTTGCCGGGGCAGCAGCTAATATTAATCCGCTCAATTCAGGTGTCAGGGCAGCTATTTTTGGAGCTAACATCCCTCCAAGGCTATGTCCCATCAGGTAAATTTGTTTTTTATCAATATCAGGGACAGTCGCAGCCAAAGCTACAGCTGCAACCGCATCATCAGTAACTTCTTCTTTCACAGTAAAGGCACCTCCAAATTCACCACTATAAATCCTTGTTCTTTTTACATACCGTATACTGGCTATTCCTTTAGCGGCAAAACCAGCAGCAAGATCTTTGAAAGGCTTGTTTGGACCTACTGTTTCGTCCATATCCCCAGGCCCCGAACCATGCACAAGGACTACAATTGGAAAGTTTTTTGTATTTTTTGGTGTAGTTAATACCCCAACCAGGCTATGCCCGGGAGTCTTCACATAAATTTCTTTTTCTGTATATAAGGTGGTATCTGCATACGCAGGATTCAGGTATTTTGCTTCCGATTTAATGGGTGCAGGAGTAAAACCGATCATATTCCCGGCTTTATTATAAATAAGTCTGAAACTTTGTGTGGTATTGGCAAACTTCCCATCCACAATAACAATAAAAAAATCGCCATTAACTTTACTTTCAACACCGCTTGCCGATTCAAACTTCCCTAGTTTCTCATTAAAAACATCCCAAAGTTTCTGCAGATCTGCAGCAGAAATATTTGCCGAGACACCCGGATCGAAATACGCCTGTGCTTCAGTGAATTTCTTCTGGTTCATCAGCTCAAAAAAATCTGTTGAGCGGTTAAACAGTTTAATAATATCTTGTGAAAATGACAAGGTTGAGAACAGCAATGCAAAGATTAGCAGCGTAATTTTCTTCATGTAATTGATATGGCTTTAAAATCAAAGCTAACATATTTTTGACTTAAATATCACGCTCTTCGTGAAAAAATCAAGTAGCTTAGCGTAAGTTAATTTTCCCTATTAATTGATTTTATTACGTCCATTTATCATTTAAAATAAAAACATATGACGACAAAGAAAAAAATACGTGTATGTGTTGCAGGAGCTACTGGCTGGGCCGGATCGGAGCTTTGCAAAGGAATTGTTTTAACGGAAGATCTGGAATTGGTTTCAGCGGTTTCCCGTAAAAATGCAGGTAAGGCGCTGAATGATTTACTAAGCCTATCCCATACGCCAGACATTCCGGTTTTCGGAACTATAGAAGAGGCTTTAGCTATTCCCTGCGATGTTTTAGTAGATTATACAAAGCCAGCTATTGCGAAACACCAGGTAATTACTGCTCTTGCTCAGGGAGTGAACGTTGTGGTCGGTACCTCAGGACTTTCAGATTCAGATTATGAGGAGATCAGTAGTATTGCCGATCAAAATAAACGAGCTGTACTTGCAGTTGGAAATTTCGCAATCAGTGTTGTACTGTTAAACAAGTTCGCTGAAATGGCCGCGAAGTATATGCCGAACTGGGAAATTATTGATTATGCAAGTGATCGCAAAATTGATTCGCCAAGTGGAAGTACATTAGAGCTCGCAAACAAGTTATCAAAGGTCAGAGAAGCGCATAAAACCATTCCAATTGCTGATACCAAAGGGATTAAAGAAACAAGAGGGGCAAATATTAACGGAATGCAGGTACATTCGGTCAGGCTGCCTGGATTTGTGATTGCGCTGGAAACTATTTTTGGAATGGAAGATGAAAAACTAACTATCAAACATGAAGCCGGGGCCAGTGCAAAACCATACGTTCAGGGTGCTTTATTAGCCATCCGTAAAGTCGGTACTTTTACCGGTTTAAAAAGAGGTTTGGATAATGTAATGGACTTTAACGCTTAATTTTTCTTTATTAAAATGCACAAACACATATTGCTGCTGCTATTGGCAACATTTGGACTGGTTTCCTTTCAATCTGATCCTAAAAAAAATTCCGGGGATGACCTTAAGAAATTCTACGAAGAATACCATGTACAAGGTTCTTTTATCCTGTATGATCAGAAAAATGATAAATACACTTATTACAATCAAGAACAGAAAAATACCCCCTTTACCCCTGCATCAACATTTAAAATTTGCAATTCGCTGATTGCCCTGGAAACAGGTGCGGTTAAAGATGAAAATACAGTATCCAAATGGGACCAAAAGGAACGGCCTGTAGCCGCCTGGAATGCAGATACAGATATGAGAAATGCGTTTAAGAACTCAACAGTCTGGTTCTACCAGGAACTGGCTAAACGCGTAGGTGAAGAGAAAATGAAGTTCTGGCTGAAAAAAGCAAATTATGGCAATGGTGATATTGCCGGCGGGATAGATGGATTCTGGTTATGGGGAGGTTTGCGCATCACTCCTGCTCAGCAGATAGATTTTATTAAAGATTTACAGCAAAGTAAACTTTCCTTCTCCGCACGTTCAATGGATATAGTGAAAAACATTATGATCGTCAAAACCACAAAAGACTTTACGATCAGAGCTAAAACCGGAAATGGTAAGCAGGGAAATCTCTATGTTTCCTGGTATGTAGGTTACATCACCACAAATGATAATGTTTATTATTTTGCTAACTGTATACAGACCGAAGATAAAAAGGAAGATTTCAAGAAGGCCGGGGTTAATATTGCAATCAATGCACTGGACGATTTAAAAGTAATCAAAAAACAGGATTGGAATAATTAGCATAAACAACAAACTGATTTTGATATAAATAGCCATCAGAATATTTGGAATTATGGGAAGTTAATACTTAGATTTATAATATCATTTTAATATCATTTAAATACTATACATATGAAAGCAGAAAAGATTGTTACGCCCTTTAATGGTTACCTTGTTATCTTCCTTTTAGCGCTTACTGCGGGCTTACTGGCTTATGCGGTAAGTGACCAGCAAATTGTTCTGATTATCGCCTGTATCCCTATATTTATTATTCTGGCTAAAGGTTTAATCATTGTCAGCCCAAATAGTTCGAAAGTACTGCTGCTGTTTGGAAAGTATAAAGGAAGCATTAAACATAATGGAATGTTCTGGATTAATCCATTGTATACCAGGTTTTCTTATTCGCTGCGTGCCAGAAACTTTGAAAGTGAAAAAATCAAAGTAAATGATAAAATGGGAAACCCGATCCTGATCAGTGTAATCCTGGTCTGGAGAGTAAAAGATACTTTTAAAGTAGCTTTTGAAGTAGACAATTATACTACGTTTATCAAAATACAAACAGATTCAGCAGTCAGGAAACTTGCAGGCTCTTTTCCTTATGATCATTTCGAAGACGAAACAGCTACTATTACTTTAAGTACAAATTTTGATGATGTAAATATTGCGCTGGAAAAAGAATTAGCAGAAAGACTGGACATTGCAGGGATAGAAGTTATAGAATCAAGGATCGGCTACCTTGCTTATGCTCCTGAAATTGCACATTCTATGCTGAGAAGACAACAGGCTTCTGCTGTAGTTGCAGCACGCCATAAAATCGTGGAAGGCGCTGTTGGGATGGTTGAAAGTGCACTTAAACTCTTGGCTGACAAGAAAATAATTGAGTTTGATAATGACAGAAAAGCAACTATGGTCAGTAATTTAATGGTTGTCCTTTGTGGTGATAGCGAGACAAAACCCGTTATCAATACCGGGACATTAAATCAATAAATATGTCAGAAAAAAAATCATTTGCGTTAAGGATAGATTCAGAAACGATGAAGGCTATAGAGAAATGGGCTGCTGATGAATTTCGTAGCGTTAATGGTCAGATTGAGTGGATGCTGAATAATAGCCTTAAAAGCGCAAAAAGAATAAAAATAAAAGGGGCACAGAAAGATACCCCTGGAAATTAAAACAAGAAAATATATATGATCGTACAATCCATTCAAAGGCTCCAATATCTATGTAATACAATACCTCCGCTTTTGAATGAGATTGACGATCATATATTTTCCTTAAAGCCTGCTGCTGCTCAATGGAGTAAAAAAGAAATCATTGGTCATCTTATTGATAGTGCTGCGGCAAATCATCAGCGTTTTGTAAGGGCTCAGTTTGAAGACATTCCTAAAATCACCTATGATCAGAATAACTGCAATATCTTTAGTTATTACCAGCAGATTGATCGCGAGCAGGTCATTTCCTTCTGGACAGCCTACAATAAACAGATTTTAGCATTGATTAAATTGATACCAGAAGCAGCGTTACACAGAGAATGTCTTACCGGGGGCGAACAAAGCGTAACCCTAGCTTTCTTATTTGATGATTACGTGCAACATTTAGAGCATCATTTGAAACAGGTGGTTTCCTACTAAACTTAACAGGTACGCTCTTATTAATTTAACAGGTGGTATCCTATTAATTTAGAAGTGGATATTCCGAACAAAGTACACCAGTGTTCCACGGCAAAGTACACCACTTCTTTGAGCGGCATAAAATACACTAACTATGCATTATACCCACTAAACAAGAGTGGTATTTTTCAAACTTAATGATTTTTTTTATTTCGTAAAGATTTTCCCGTAAGGGCTATTCTGTGCGCAGAAGCTGACAGCCTGTCCATAATTGCGTCGGCCAATGTTGGTTCATCAATAAAAGCATACCATGTATCCACCGGAAGCTGTGAAGTAATGATTGTAGCCCCATTCCCGTATCTATCCTCCAGGATATCCAGCACGGCAATCCTGGCATCATTATTCAAAGCCTTCAATCCAAAGTCATCCAG
>NZ_QLLR01000041.1 GCF_003259615.1 Pedobacter cryoconitis
TGTCGTTGCTGATCTTAAGCCTGTTTATAAGGCTATCAATCAAGAACAGGGGTATGAAAAGTTACTGGAATTTGAAGATAAATGGGGTAAAAAATATCCGCTATCAGTAAAGAGCTGGTTAGATAATTGGACGAATCTTTCTACATATTTTGAATATTCTGCAGAAATCAGAAAGGTCATTTATACCACTAATGCAATTGAAGGAATGCATCGCCAAATCCGCAAAATAACTAAAACAAAGGGTGCCTTCACTTCAGATCAGTCACTGCTAAAGCTCGTATACCTAGCCTACAGAGACTTCTCTAAAAAGTGGACTATGCCTATGTGGAACTGGGGCTTGACAATGTCACAACTACATATTAAATTTGGTGATAGATTGAAAGCCTTCGGCGACTTCTTCTTAGGTGGAGGCTGAAGGAGCCTCCACCTAAGAAGAAGTGATGTTGACACAGTTCACTTTACACTCCCTCAAAAAGAGGTATTAGTATCAATTAAAGTTAAACCAGCTTTTGATTGATACTAATACTTCTTTTGTATTTAAAGAGCTTCTATTTCTTCCATGGACAGCGCAGTAAACCCGGCAATTTTATCAATATCAAAGTTCTCTTCTTTCATTTTCCTTGCGATGGCCAGTGCAGTTTCATACTTCCCTTTTTCCATTCCCTGCGCTAAACCTTTTTCCATCCCTTGTTCCAATCCTTCTTCTCTTCCTTTTTCCGTTCCTATGCGTTCTGCAAATTTAATCCGGCCGTAATCATCTTCTTCCCGCTGTAAAATCGAGTCATGTATAAATTGTTGTTCTGGTGATAGTTTTTTCATTTCAGCGATATTAAAGATTTTTTCAAAAACACGTTTATCCAGATACTTAGGAATCTGATTCAGGCTGTGCATGTGTTTAAGCAGATAAACCCATTTGTCCAGCTCATTTTCCAGTTCATCTTCTTTCTTCTCAAACTTAGGCAGTTCCAGGAACTTAAATCCCAGTCCATTGTGGAATACTTTACCAGTACCTGTATTCATCAGTGAAATGCTTTGCAAATAATGGTCACTCAGGCAATTCCTCATATTAAAATCCAGTATTGCAACCAGGAAAACCTCTTTCAGTTTAACATCCCATTGACGGTTACCCTTTAGCTTTTGCTGATGAATCAGGCGGCTCAGATAAAAAATGCAGCGGTCCTCAAAATTATCGTGGTCTGCCCGCTGCATTTCTACAATGAACTGCTCGCCCTGGTCCCCGGTACATAACAAATCGAAGAAGACTTTTTTATGCGCCTTATCCTCCCCGGCAAGTTCAGTTGGATTGTAGACAATATCGGTAATGTGTTTTTCTCCCTCAAACAGTGCGTTTAAAAAAGCAATCATGATCTCTTTGTTAGGTTCACCGCCAAAAAGATGTTTGAATCCAAAATCTGATAATGGATCAATGTATTTATTTGTACTAGCTGACATAATTCTTAATGATTTAAAGCAAGCTACCTCTGTTTTATATTTAAAAGGTAATAAATATCGCTATTATCAATAAACAGTTTTATACAGCAAAATACTTCACAAAAAAGCCTTCTCACAATTACTCGTGAGAAGGCTTTTCCTATAAAAAATTAAAACTTAATCCGCATGCAGCACATCAGCATGTTCTTCTGGTTTATAATTCGCCTCTAATTCAGCCAATTTCTTTTTACCATAAGCCAGCTTAGTGATCAATACAAATAGTACAGGAACAATAAACAAAGCAAGAATCGTTGCCGAAAGCATACCCGCAGCTACCGTCCACCCAATAGTCATACGAGATACTGCACCAGCCCCCGAAGAGATAATCAAAGGAATAACCCCTAAAATAAATGCCAGTGAAGTCATGATAATCGGACGTAACCTTAACTTAACAGCCTCAATAGTTGCCGCAATTAATTCCATACCCCAATCCACACGTTCCTTCGCAAACTCTACAATCAGAATCGCATTCTTCGCAGATAAACCAATCAATGTAATCAGACCAACCTGCGCATAAATATTATTATCCAGTTTCGGCAGGAATATCAAAGCAAGAATTGCCCCGAATAAACCAAGTGGAACCGCTAATAAAATAGAGAAAGGAACCGACCAGCTTTCATATAATGCAGCCAATAATAAGAATACAAAGACTACGATCAAACCGAAAATAAGTGTTGTACTGTTACCAGCCTCAGTTTCCTCCAAACTCAAACCAGAGAAATTATAAGTATAACCCTGTGGTAAAGTCTGTGCAGCAACCTCTCTTAAAGCCTGTAACGCATCACCAGAACTTCTTCCAGGTTTTGCAGCTCCACCAATTTCAATCGACCTGAACATATTATAGTGATTAATAATCGACGCATTTTCAGTCATCTTGTAAGAAACAAAAGCACTTAATGGCACCGGTGTTCCAACACTATTGTTCACATAAATCTGATTTAAGTTTTCAATACTGCTACGGAAATTCGTATCTGCCTGGGAAACTACCCGGAAACTACGTCCGTATTTCGTGAAGTCATTGATATAACTACTACCCAGATAAGAAGAAATTGTACTATATACCGCTCCAATAGAAACGCCCATTCTTTTCACCTTATCACGATCAACATGAAGCTGATAATTTGGCGTTCTTGCATTAAACAGCGTATAAGCAAATCCAATTTCAGGACGCTGATTCGCAGCAGCCAGAAACTTACCTACCACACCCTCAAACTTCTTAATATCACCAGCTTGTTTTTCCTGAATCTGCATCGAGAAACCACCACTGATACCCAAACCAGGAATTGGTGGCGGTGTAACCGCAAGCACACTTCCGTCCTTATCACCAGCAAATGTTTTAGAAACCTCGCCTAAAACTGTAGCTACGTCTCTTTTACGGTCATCCCAGTTTTTCAACTGTACGAAGAACGTACCCGCATTAGACTTGAATGATCTGTTCAGAATGTTGATACCGCTAATCGAAGTGATATTTTTAACCTCAGGAATGTTTGTTTGTATAGAATCAGTAATCCTTTTGATAAACGCATTGGTACGAACTGCTGAAGCACCTTCTGGTAAGGTTACCCCCATAATAAAGATACCTGCATCCTCATTCGGAATAAATCCTGAAGGTTTTTTGATGAATAAACCAACTGTACCTACATAAATACAAGCCAGGATAATCATTACCAAAGGAGCCTTTTTCAAAGCCCATCTTACCCCATTTGAATATTTATTAGTTACTCTTGCAAACCAGCTATTGAATTTAAAGAAGAACTTGTTCAATCCTTTAGAATCTTTAGTCAGGTTCATTGGTGTTAATAACAACGAACACAATGCCGGAGTTAATGATAAAGCGATAAACGCCGAAATCAATACCGATACAGCAATCGTAATCGCAAACTGCTGATACAATTGACCAACCATACCCGGGATAAACCCTACCGGTATAAATACTGCCGCAAGAATTAATGCAATCGCAATTACCGGAGCTGTAATATCCTTCATCGCTTTACGTGTAGCATCAGGCGCAGAAAGTCCCTCATGGTCCATATAATGCTGGACCGCTTCCACCACCACAATCGCATCATCCACCACAATACCGATGGCGAGGACGAATCCAAACATCGTTAATACGTTGATCGAGAATCCTAATAACGTAAAGAAGATGAAAGTACCAATAATAGAAACCGGGATTGCCAATACAGGAATCAAGGTTGCTCTCCAGCTCTGTAAGAAGAAGAATACTACAATCGTTACTAAGATAAGTGCTTCAACCAAAGTGTGAATTACTTCACTGATCGATACTTTAATAATGGATACCGTTTCATAACTGATCTTGAAATCCAAATCCTTAGGGAAAGATTTCTTTAACTCAGCCATCGTTTCATCAATACCCGCAGCAGTTTGAACCGCATTTCCGCCCGGAGTCTGGTTAACAGCCATCAATGAAGCTACTTTACCATTTACTTTTGCAGTTGTAGAATAAGCAAACTCACCTAGCTCCACACGCGCAACATCCTTAAGATAAACCGGAGAACCATCCTGGCCAGTTTTAACCACGATATTTCTAAACTGCTCTTCCGAGTTTAAATCACCATCCATAACCACAGAGAATTCAAAAGTCTGTGAATTCTGCTGAGGCGGACCACCAACACTACCACCCGGAGCACGCGTATTCTGTTCTGCAATTGCAGCCGAAACCTGTGCAGGCGTTAAACCTAATCTCGCTAATTTACCAGCATCCAACCAAACCCGCATACTAAACGGCTGACTGAATACCTGGACATCACCCACACCCTTGATACGCAATAAAGCATCCTTTACGTATAAATTGACATAGTTTGAAATGAATTTCTGGTCGTACGTTCCATTTGGAGAATACAGACCAATAACCATCAAAATATCATTATTTGCTTTTTTAGTGGTAATACCCAAACGCTGAACCGCTTCAGGTAACCCCGGCTGCGCAATACCTACCCTGTTCTGCACATCAAGTGCAGCAATGTCGATATTCGTACCCACATCAAAAGTTACAGTAATCGCCGAACGACCATCTGATGTACTGTTTGAAGAAAGATACTTCATGCCCGGCGTACCGTTAATCTGGCTTTCTATCTGTGTAGTTACCGTTTGTTCTACCGTTTGCGCATCAGCTCCTGTATAGGTACCAGTAACGGTAACCGTAGGCGGAGCAATACTCGGATATTGACTGATCGGCAATGTGGTAATCACAATCGCCCCTATCAGTACAATTAATATGGAAATGACGATCGCCGTGACCGGTCGTTTTATAAATACATCTGAAATCATATTCTTGAAATTCTTATAATAACTATTTCTTTGGTGCAGCCGCTGCCGGTTGCTGTCCATTTGCTTCTGCTACTGAGCCTGCATGTACTACAGCACCTGGTCTTACGTTCTGAACACCATCTACAACAATAACTTCACCCTTTTTCAGACCACTTTTTACTACGATGCTCTGACCTACCTGTGTACCAACTTTAATTACCCTTGGCGCTGCTTTACTGCTGTCACCAACCACAAATACGTTGAATTCACCCAATTGTTCCGTAACTGCTTTATAAGGAATCACCAATTGATTACCAGCCGCTTTATTCAGCACTTGTAAATTCACGTTCATACCAGAAATAAGTCTGCCGCCTTCATTGGGATAGCTGATTCTTACTTTGATAGTACCTGTCTGAGGATCAACCGCACGGTCAATCGCAATAATTCTGCCCTGACGTTTGTAAATGCTGTTATCCTGAAGCTGAATACTGAAAAGTGAATCTTTAACCGCAGCTACGTTTTTCTCCAACTGAATAAAACGAGGAATTTCACCCTGATTAACAGGAATATCAACCGCAATCGGATCATTTGTAGATACTGTATTTAACAATGTAGTACCTGGGGAAGCTAAAGCACCCAGTTTTACCTGTGAAATACCGATTGTTCCGTTTAAAGGAGAAACAATAATAGAACGCTGTAAATCATTTGCAGCCGAAGCAAGATTTGCCTTTGCCGCAGCAATTTGTGATTCAGCATTCGCTAAGTCAGTTAAAGCATAATCAACACGTTGTTTAGCAATTGCTTCCTGTTGCGCTAACTTAGTATAACGATCCGCATCTTTTTTTGCTTTATCACGGTTTGCTTTCGCTACCGCTACATTAGCCTGAGCTGAATTATAAGCCGCCTGATATTTAGTACGGTCAATTTCATATAACTTCTGTCCTTTAGTTACACGCTGACCATCTTTTACATAGATCGCAGTAATATAACCACCAACCTGTGCACGAAGCTCAACCTCGTTTAAGGCGATCACTACCCCAGGGTAAGTATCCACAGTAGTTACCGGTTGTTCATCAACCGTATATGTTGTTACCGGGGTAGCCGGAGGAGGTCCTTGTTGCGGAGCAGGTTGACCACCGCAAGATGCTAATGTTACTGAACCAAGGATTAAGATGCCTAATTTTATGTATTTAATGTCCATGTCTTTTATTGGTTTACGGTGATTATACCTAATGCTTGTTTTACGTCTAGTTTTGACGAAAGGAGGTTATATAATGAATTCAGATAATTAATTTGTGCAGTACGAAGGTCAGTTTCTGATGTTGTCAGGTCCAGGTAGGTTTTAATCCCTTCATCATACTGAAGTTTGATCGTGTTGTAGACCTGTTTTGAAATTTCAACATTCGCCTTGTTCGTATTCAGATCGTTAAGATTAGCCTTATAAGTGGCAATAGCCTGCTCATATTGCGTATTGATTTTGTTTTTCGTATTCACTAAATCAAGATCAATCTTACGTTCCTGTAACTGCGACTTTCTAATTTCCTGCGTACGCTTTCCTCCAAGGAAGATTGGTACCGATAATTTCAATCCAACAACCGAACTTGGGAAGTTCTGATCATATAAATTGCTCAGCGCATTATTCTGATAATTAAATCCGTAATTGATAAAACCAGAAAGTGTAGGAGAATAAGCCCACTTATTATAACTGGTCGTAATTTTCTGCAGGCTTCTCTGTGTTTCCAGCAAACGATATTCCACCCGGTTTTGATAATTTAACAATTGAGTAGTATCAATCATGACATCATTCTCCATATCTCTTGAAGTAAAAGATAAACCGAAAGGCTTTTCAGCGCCATAACCAATTAACTCTCTTAAATAAGCATATTTATATTTCAGCAGCTCATCGGTTCTTTTTCTGTCGGCTTGAGAATTGCTTAAACTAATCTGTGCTCTTTGGAAATCTGTTTTATCAACCAGACCAGCATCATACTGGGCCTTGGCATCTTTCAATTGTTTTTCCTGTCTGGCGATATTCTCCGCAATGATATTCAGCTGCTCCTTGCTGGTCAGCACATCATAAAAGGCTTTACTGACATCAACAATCGTACTGATCTTTGTATTTTCTGTACTTTGTTTATACTGCTGTCTGTAGAACTTAGCAGATTTAGAGGCCTGGATTAATCCTGCATTTAAGAACTGCTGATCAGCCTGCAATACAAAAGATGAAGTATTCTTACCCCCGAAAGTTAGTAAAGAAGACTGTCCGTTTGTAGTCAGGATCTGAGACTGCTGCTTAAAATTATGGTTAATTGTTCCATTACCATTAATTTGAGGTAACCAACCAGATAACGCTGATTTTATATCCCGCTCTCCTATCTCTTCGTCAATCAGTGCTTGTTGTACCCCAGGCTTATTGCTCAAAGCGTAATCAATACATTCCTGCAAGGTTGCATTGCTCAGCGTCGGCTGCTCTCTAACTGTCGTCTGGGCGAATACCAGTCCTGGCAGAAGAGCTGATATGCAGACGAGCATCATTAAAATTAATTTGTGAGGTTTCATATATATATTAAGGGTATTTGTTTTACTATTATTCATGTTATTGCCTTTTAATTCCGTCCCATATGATGTTTACTACTTCCAGAATATCTTCCTTCGAAAACACAATTTGTTCCGATAACTGGAAAGTCGCAGCGGCAACAAGCGTCCCTTTGATCGTCGGGGCGAGCAGCCTCGAGTCAATATTCCTGAAGTGAGCATTTTCTATGCCATATTGAAATAATGTAATCACCTTGTCTGCAAATAGTTGACTATCACGCTCCGGGAAATTCTTGGCGAAAGGAGAACTCATATACTGTTCCAGGAAAAAAAGAGAGTTCTCATTTTCCACGTAAAAATGGAACTGATTGATCATAAAATTGAAAAACCGGTCTTTATAAGACTTTTCAGGGTCATCACCCGCAGATATTGCCAATGCCAGCTTATCCTTCACATGAACATAGAGCTCTAAAATGAGGGTTTCTTTGGAATCGAAATAGTGATATATAGTACCTGCAGCAACACCAGCGTGTTTAGCAATTAAACTCATGGGAGCGCCATGAAATCCATGCTCTTTAATCAGAGCGAGTGTACTGTTTAGGACAGCAACACGTTTTCCGGAAATATCTTCTAATTGAACGTTCATTCGGTTACAAATAAACACAAATTAAATATACCAATTTATTGTTTAACCTAATATGACAGAAAAGTGATCCAGATCACTATAAATGGGGATAAACAAAAAAGCCCTGTTCTGAAGAATCAGAACAGGGCTTAATCAAAAATTTAAAAATTTAGTTGAAGCTATATCTTGCGCCAACTTGAATCTGGTATCTTGAAGGAAGATCTGTATTCACTCTGAAAGTAGAGTTTGGCAAATCCTGACTTACTGTATAAGTAGGGATCAGGTTTGTAGGACTAACCACTCCTTTATAAGACATAAAGTTTGTTAAAGAAGGGATTTGTGTTGCACCCCATTTCTTGTTCAGCAAGTTACCAAAGTTGATAATATCAACAGAGATTTCGAATCTGCTATTAGAATTTGAACCAAATACAGTTTTAATCTGTTGTAAAATTCTGATGTCAAAACGATTTGCCCAAGGGTATTCACCACCGTTTCTTTCCGCAATCTGACCTCTGTGTTTGCTCAGATATTTATCCTGATTGATATAAGCATCTAATCTCGCCCATTGCTGATCAGCTGTCTCTGCATAAGATTTACCAGCAACAGCAGGAATATCTAATAAGCGAATATCATTACGATCTTTAGGAATGTACATTAAATCGTTAAATGTAGAGTTGTCATTGTTCACGTTTCCTGCAGTAACATAAGAGAACCTGGTGTTACCAAAAGAATCACCATAAGGAGAACCTTCATAAACTACACCAATAGAGGTAGGTAATTTAGGGATAATCGAGAAGTTGAAATTAACAGCTGCAATGATTCTGTTTTTAACTAAGAAACTGCTATAAGCCAGTACTGGTTTATTTGGATCACCAGCAACCTGGTTACCATTGAAAGCAGACGCAGCCTGTGAACCTGGAGTTGAAGTAATATCACGCGCATCACTTCTGGTATAAGCTATCATAATATCAGCGAATGATCCGAATCTTTTTTGAATCTGACCAGTTAAACTCCACGCATAACCTTTGTTTGTGTTATCAAATACAATCGCATTCGTTAAGAAAGGATTAATTCTGTTTAAGTTACCACCAGGGAAGTAAGGACGTGTATCGCCAGAACCTGTAAGGTTAGCCGTTGGGTTAACTAAATTCGCATCTCTGTGGAATACCTCGTTTAATGATTTAGTATACAAACCATCAACAGTAGCTACTAAACCGCCTGGCAATTTATAATCAACCGCTAAACTTGATCTCCAGATTTGTGGAACTTTAAAGTTATTAGAAGCCTGGTTAATTGCAAAAGTTGCAGGGTTTCCTGGATTAGCAGGAATATACTCTGCTGGATTTGGACTAAAAGGACGGTTTTTTGGATTAGTTAAGAAATCATTACCAGTTCCCAGACCTGTATTCCCAGCCTGATTAGTTAACCATACTGCAGGAACAGCACCAGTAAAGATACCAGAACCACCACGTACCTGAACAGTACCATCACCTTTAACATCCCAGTTGAAACCAACACGAGGGGAGAATAAAATCTGTGTTTTAGGTAATTTTCCAACATCCAGTTTCTCACCATCACGGAAAGTAGCCGCAGTTATCAGTGGATTAGATTGGATTGTTGAAGTATAAATTGGCATATCTAATCTTAAACCATAAGTCAGTTTAAAGTTAGGTTTGATATACCACTCATCCTGTGCATAAACTGCAACCGGCATCTGGCTGAAAGTAGCTGCTGCCGGTATTGGGTTATTTTTATCAGTCGAATAAGTTAACTGGTACAAAAGGGGATTAACTGAAGTACTACCATTTGCTGCTGCAACAAAGTCTGATACGCTTTTGTATCTGAACTGTCCGTATAAGAACTGAGCAAAGGCATTTTGAAATTTCTGGTATCCTACAGAACCACCAATAGTGATGGTATGGTTACCAGCAAAAATGTTAAAGTTTTCATTTAAAGTATATATATCCTGGTTTAAAGTATTCAAACCACTGAAAGGTTCAGTTCCTAATGAAATATAGTTTGAACCATTTCCGTCTTCAATATCCACTACAGGGAAAGGATTCCCTTTTGCTTTACGGTAATCACGGAAGCCAGTATAAACCAATTGCAGGTTGTTTGCTAACTTATCACTGAAACGCGTGTTTAATTCTGCAGTTACCGAATTAATATTGTTATACTGTGTGTAAGTCATATTATCATAAACCATCGAAGTTAGTGATGGTCCGCGTCCTGTGTTAGAGTTCGAAGTACTTACACCAGCATCTTTGAAAGATTTAAGATAATTATAACGTACAGTTAATCTGTTGGCATCATTGATATTCCAGTCTAAACGTGCAGTAACGTTATCTGCATTTTGCTGATTGCTGTATCCTGAATATACACCCGGATCATAACCGAATTTATTAAGCACAGTATTTTTTACCAGGTCTAAATCGCTGGTTAATACTCTCGACATATTTTTAGGGTCTGTCGCTTTATTTGCTACTGCATTTGGATTAGCAATAAGACTGGTCGCTGGAGAAGTACGTCTTGAAATCTCACCATTCACAAAGAAGAATAATTTATTCTGAACGATTGCTCCGCCTAATCTGAAACCAAACTGCTTATTTAAAAACGTTTGTGTTTTTTTATCAAGTTTTGTATCACCAACATCATAACCTTGTAAGTTCTGATCTTTGTAATATGTATAAACCGAACCTGAAAATTTATTTGTACCTGCTTTAGTAATGGCATTCACACCAGCACCAGTAAAACCACTTTGTTTTACATCATAAGGAGCAAGATTGACCTGTAATTCTTCCAGGGCATCTAAAGAGAAAGGCTGAGCTCCCGTTCCACCACCAGGTAATGATGATAAACCGAAAACGTTGTTCATTTGCGCACCATCTAATGTCAGTGAGTTAAACAAACTGTTTCTGCCCGCAAAAGAGAAACCATCACCTTTAGTATTAGCCTGAGGAGTTAATTTCGTTAAATCAGTAATACTTCTGGAAACTGCCGGAAGCTGTTCAATTTGTTTTTGTGACACGTTGGTCGCAGCACCGGTTCTTGAACTGTTAATGATCTTACTTTTGTTCGCTGTAATTACAACGTCGCTTAATTGCTGCGCTCCGTCTGACAAAACAACATTCAATGGATAAGAACCACCTAATTTTAGATTAAGGTTGTCATATTTAGCAGCCTGAAATCCAATAAAAGTAATGGTTACTGAGTAAGGACCACCAACACGCATGTTAGCGATTGTAAAACGACCATCGCCGTTAGTAGTTGTCGTATAAACTGAACCCGTTGGCACGTGGATAGCTTTAACGCTCGCACCAGGTAACGGTCCTTTAGCGTCTTTAACGACACCCGTCATCGCTGAGGTAGTTACCTGAGCATTCGCGGAGAAGATGGTTCCCACAACAGCCAACATGATTACTACAATTTTAAATAGTAAAGATTTCTTCATACTTTCTTTGTTAATGAATTTTGTTTTGTTTTAAACGCAATGCGTTTAGGTACATAATAGTTTACAGCCACAAAAGTATAGATAAAAAATACAACGTTTTAGCTTTCAATGTTAATAAATCATTAATTATATATGTTTTTTATCCACATTTAACATTTATAATACATGCTTAACCCACAGTTTATCAGTTCATTATTTGGAATAACCGGAAATGACGCTATTTCCTGAAAACGCGATTCCGGTCAATGCTACTTACAAATTCACGTCACAAAAATCAAATACGCTGTTTAACGAACAATTTTTTTTAATTTTGGGCTTTACTAAGTAAAGTCCCCTATTAAAAGATATGAACTACGATGTAATTATAATAGGTAGCGGTCCCGGCGGATACGTTGCTGCAATCAGAGCGTCACAATTAGGTTTAAAAACTGCAATTGTAGAACGTGAATCCTTAGGTGGAATCTGCCTTAACTGGGGCTGTATCCCAACCAAAGCTTTATTAAAAAGTGCACAGGTATTTGAATATATCAATCATGCAGCAGAATACGGTATCAAAACTGCCGAAGCTGAAGCTGATTTCGCAGCTGTGATCAAACGCAGCCGTGGTGTAGCTGAAGGAATGAGCAAAGGCGTTCAGTTTTTAATGAAAAAAAACAAAATTGACGTGGTAATGGGTACCGGTAAAGTTAAACCGGGTAATAAGGTTGAAGTTAAAGGTGCGGACGGTTCTACTTCAGAATTAACTGCAAAAAATATTATCCTTGCTACAGGCGGACGTTCAAAAGAATTGCCAAGTGTAAAACAAGATGGTAAAAAAATCATCGGCTACAGACAAGCAATGGTTTTACCTGAAATGCCTAAATCAATGGTTATCGTTGGTTCTGGAGCTATCGGAGTAGAATTTGCTTATTTCTATGCAACTATGGGAACAAAAGTGACTGTTGTTGAATTCATGGAGAACATTGTTCCTGTAGAAGACGAAGACGTTTCGAAACAATTACTGCGCAGCTTCAAAAAAGTTGGCATCGAAGTAATGACTTCATCAAGCGTTGAATCAGTTGATACAACTGGCGCAGGCTGTAAAGTTCAGGTTAAAACTGCTGCTGGTATGCAGACTATTGAATGTGACATTGTTCTTTCTGCTGCTGGTGTAGTGGCAAACCTTGAAAACATAGGTCTGGAAGAAACAGGTATCAAAACTGAAAAAGGTAAAGTAGTCGTAGACGAATTCTATAATACTTCTGTAAAAGGATATTATGCAATTGGTGATATTGTTGGCGGACAAGCCTTAGCGCATGTAGCCTCTGCTGAAGGAATTATCTGTGTAGAAAAAATCGCTGGACAGTCTCCTGAGCCATTAGATTATAACAATATTCCGGGCTGTACGTACTGTTCACCTGAAATTGCTTCTGTAGGTTATACAGAAAAGGCAGCGAAAGCAGCTGGTTACGAACTGAAAATTGGTAAATTCCCATTCTCAGCTTCAGGTAAAGCTAGTGCAGCTGGCGCGAAAGATGGTTTCATCAAAATGATTTATGACGCTAAATACGGTGAACTTTTAGGCGCGCACATGATTGGTGCTAACGTAACTGAATTAATCGCAGAAATCGTTGTTGCCCGTAAATTAGAAACTACTGGTCACGAAATGTTAAAAGCTGTCCACCCTCACCCAACAATGAGTGAAGCGATCATGGAAGCTACTGCTGATGCTTACGGAGAAGTAATTCACTTGTAAAACATCACTATATATATTACCATGTAAACCCGCTGATAACTCAGCGGGTTTCTTATTTTTACAGCATACCAAATTTTATTCAGATGAACTTACATACTATAGATACCGGATTATTTAAACTGGACGGCGGTGCGATGTTTGGCGTTGTTCCAAAATCTATCTGGCAAAAAAGTAATCCTGCAGATGCAAATAATATGTGTACCTGGGCAATGCGCTGTTTATTAGTAGAAGACGGCAACCGCCTGATATTAATAGATACTGGGATCGGTAATAAACAAAATGAAAAATTTCTGAGCCATTATTACCTGCATGGTGATGATACCATGGAGAAGTCACTCGCAGCAAAAGGGTTCAGTCCGGCTGATATTACGGACGTATTCCTCACACATTTACACTTTGACCACTGCGGCGGGGCAATTGTGCGCGAAGGTGAAAAACTGGTTCCTGCCTTTAAACAAGCTACCTACTGGAGTAATGAAAAACACTGGGACTGGGCAGTTCATCCCAATGACAGGGAAAAAGCTTCTTTTCTAAAGGATAATATCCTGCCACTTCAAGAAAGCGGTCAGTTGAAATTTATTGACGATCAGGAAGGAATTGAGTTTCAGTCTGGCTTTAAAGTACGTTTCGCATTCGGCCATACCGATGCCATGATGCTGCCTGAACTGACTTACAAAGACCATACTATTATTTATACAGCAGATTTGCTGCCTTCTACCGGGCATATTCCCCTGCCCTATGTCATGTCCTATGATATGTTTCCCTTACAGACCTTAAAAGAGAAGAAAGCATTTTTAGAAGAAGCAGCTGAAAAAAACTACATTCTTTATTTAGAGCATGATTCCATGAATGAATGCTGCACCGTACAACAGACTGAAAAAGGGATCAGATTAAAAGATACTTTGAAACTGGCAGATTTATAACCTGTTTTTGAATCAAATTTAAATATAAAGATTAAACAGGCATTGGATTATATTCCAGAATATCTCCCGGCTGACAGTCCAGTGCCTTACAAATAGCTTCCAGAGTTTCCAGACGGATCGCTTTTGCCTTTCCTGTTTTCAGGATCGAAAGATTAGATAAGGTAATTCCCACCTTTAAGCTCAATTCAGTAAGAGACACTTTGCGTTTCGCGAGCATTACATCTAAATTAATAACTATGGGCATAAGCAAATGGTTGTTGAATTTATATTGATAAAAATCGGTAAAATTGTCGGCTTTTGCAGACATCTTTTGTAAAATGATAGGATTTTAAGAAAAAATCATAAAAATCAGCGTGACAATATCAAACAATACTGACAGACATATGTTAACTGAGAAACATTTTTTTAATTAAATTATCATATTAAATCAATAAAATGCCATGAATTTTATAAAAATAATAGAACTATCTAAAAGATGAATTATTAAATAACAAGCATTTATCATCGATATGCAATAAATAATGTACATTTATCAATATAAGGCACGCAGACTGTCAAATGTACTTTGGAATAATTATTGCTATTAAATTATCGTACAAATAACCAGTGTAAAGTGTAACATTTTCAGGAATTTATGTTTTTAAATTGCCTTTTAATCCTTACTTTTGCACGTTCTAACACATAAAGAGCACCAAAGCACATAAATGAGACAACTCAAAATCACCCAATCCATAACCAATCGCGAGAGTCAATCTCTAGACAAATATCTTCATGAGATTGGTAAAGTAGATTTAATCACCGCAGAAGAAGAAGTAATCCTGGCAAGAAAGATACGTGAAGGTGATCAGGCCGCATTAGAGCGTCTGACAAAAACAAACTTACGTTTCGTTGTTTCGGTAGCTAAGCAGTATCAAAATCAGGGATTGACTTTAGGTGATTTAATTAATGAGGGTAACCTTGGACTAATCAAAGCAGCGAAACGTTTTGATGAAACTAAAGGTTTCAAATTCATTTCATATGCAGTATGGTGGATTCGTCAGTCAATTTTACAGGCTATTGCTGAACAAAGCCGTATTGTACGTCTTCCATTAAACCAGGTTGGTTCATTGAGTAAGATCAGTAAGGCATTCTCTAAATTGGAGCAGGAATTTGAACGCGAACCTTCTCCGGAAGAATTAGCTGATATTCTGGAAACTACTGTTGATAAAATTTCTGATACTTTAAGTAACTCAGGAAGACATGTATCAATGGATGCCCCTTTCGTACAAGGTGAAGAAAACACATTACTGGATGTTTTAGAAAATCATGAACCTAATACAGACAGTAGTTTAATTAACGAATCACTTTCTGAAGAGATCAAACGTTCTTTATCTACCCTAACAGAACGTGAACGCGAAATTATCGTTCTTTTCTTTGGCTTAAGCACAAATCATCCGCTTTCTCTGGAAGAAATCGGTGAGAAATTTAACTTAACCCGTGAGCGTGTCCGTCAGATCAAAGACAAAGCGCTACAACGTTTACGTCATACTTCACGTAGCAAAATATTAAAATCATACTTAGGTTAACAATTGAATTGCCGTTTAAAATTTAAATAGACAATCAGGTTAAATATCGGATAGAAAAAGATTGGGTTTCCCCCAATCTTTTTTACTTTTGTGGCACTCTAACCAAATAATCCCGATATGTTTAATAAATACCAATCCGAATTTCAGAACTGGATTGAAAAAGAGAAAAAAGCAGTTGAATTACTGAATGTTGTAGGCCAGTTATGGTTCGACAGATCTATTGAACTTGTGCTTTTTCGTAAACCATTATTCGACGTAGGCAGTAGCGAAATCCTTGCTCACCACCAGTACGCTAAAGAAATTTCAGGCCAGGACATTAACATTTATGAGACACTGGAGCTCGCAAATGAAATTGCCAAATGTAACCTTGCTCCTTCCCGTGTTGACATAGGAAGACTTGCAGCAGAGTGGCTGGATGAGAACAATGATTTTGCAACCATGCACGATTTTGTGATCAGCAAACTCAGCCGTCACATCGGCAAAGACAAAATCAGTCTTTTACCAAAGGATGTCGTGCTGTTTGGTTTCGGAAGAATTGGCAGACTGGCAGCTAGAGAACTGATCCTGCAGGCAGGTAAAGGTGAACAGCTCAGACTGCGTGCGATCGTTACCAGGACTTATAGTGATGAGGAATTAATCAAACGCGCAGAATTATTACGCACAGACTCTGTTCACGGAACTTTTAACGGAATTATTATTGAAGATTTCATCAATAAAGCACTGATCATCAATGGACAAACCATCTATTTTATTGTAGCTAACAATCCAGAGGACGTAGATTATACAACTTACGGCATTGCAGACGCTTTATTAATTGATAATACAGGCGTATTCCGTGACCGTGAAGGCCTTAGCCGTCATCTTGCAGCAAAAGGTATTGCTAAAGTATTACTGACCGCTCCGGCCAAGGGAGACATTCCGAATATTGTGGCTGGAATTAATGATGCAGATTTCGATTTCACCAAAGAAACTATTGTATCCAATGCTTCTTGTACCACCAATGCTATTGTTCCGGTACTGAAAGTTATCGATGAGGCTTTTGGTATAGAAAAAGGACACATAGAAACAATCCATTCTTACACAAACGATCAGAATTTATTAGATAACTATCATAAAAAATATCGCCGCGGCAGGTCTGCAGCTTTAAATATGGTCATCACTGAAACCGGAGCTGATAAAGCAGTGGCTAAAGTAATCCCTCATCTGGGTGGAAAACTGACAGGCAATGCAGTGCGTGTTCCTACACCAAACGTTTCATTGGCTATTCTTAACTTATCATTGAATAAAGTGACTTCCAGAGACGAGGTTATTGATATGATCAAACAGGCTTCTCTTTTCGGGGATCTGTCTGAACAAATAGAATTCTCTATTTCTAATGAACTGGTAAGTTCTGATTTAATCGGAAACAGCCATGCTTCTATTATTGATGGTCCGGCTACGATTATGGCAAAAGACAATAAGTCTGTCGTAATTTACACCTGGTATGACAATGAATACGGCTATACAAGACAAGTGATCCGCCTGGCTAAAAAACTAGCTGGTGTGGTGCGCTTAACTTATTACTAGACTCATTTAAAATCAAATCAAAAAGGCAGTTCAAATTGAACTGCCTTTTTGATTTTAGAAAATCATTACCTAGAACTCAGACAATACAGGTTTAGTTTCCATTATTCCCTCGATCTCTCCCATTACTTCCTCCGTCAATAAAGGCAGTACATTTAAAGTAGTCAGGTTTTCTTTTAACTGCTCGGTTTTTGAAGCCCCTAAAATAACTGTACTTACATTCGGATTCTTCAAGCACCATGCTAATGAAAACTTAGCCAGAGGTACATTCATAGCATCAGCTAATGTTTGTAATTTCTTAACCTTCGCCAGTTTTTCTTCTGCCAGAGAAGCTTCTTTCAGCCATTCCATCCCTTTCATATCCAAACGTGTATTTTTCGCATCCCCCGATGTGTATTTACCAGAAAGCAATCCTGAAGCTAAAGGTGACCAGACCGTAGTTCCCAATCCGTACTCTTTAAACAGCAATAAATATTCGCGCTCTAATTTATTTCGCTCAATCAGATTGTACTGCGGCTGTTCCATAGTAGGCCCGATCAGGTTATACTGACGTGTCACGCGGATAGCTTCCATAATTTCTGCTGCACTCCATTCTGAAGTTCCCCAGTATAAGATTTTACCTTGCTGCAACAAGGTATTCATTGCCCAGACAGTCTCCTCAACAGGCGTGTTCTTATCCGGGCGGTGACAAAAATATAAATCCAGGTAATCTACCTGTAACCTCTTCAGTGCGCCATGACAAGCTTCGATCACGTGCTTCCTCGATAAGCCAGTTCTGTTGGGCCCTTTATTTTCAGTTCCAAAGAAAACTTTGCTGGAAACTACGTACGATTCACGCTCCCACTGGTGTGCTTTAATGATCTTGCCCATCACTTCTTCCGACTTTCCTGCAGCATAACCCTCTGCATTATCAAAAAAGTTTACACCCGAATCGTAAGCAATCCCCATCAATTCATCCGCAACTTTATCGCTGATCTGATTTCCAAATGTTAGCCAGCTTCCCAAAGAAAGCGCACTCAACTGTAATCCTGATTTCCCTAAACGTCTGTATTCCATTTTTATATGAATTTTAATTGTCAGCCATTTTAAAATCAGAGTTTTGATCAGTAGCACCCTGATCATGGGATTACCGAATTTCCCCCTGATTAATAAGCTAAATGTATAAAATAAGAACAGGAGCCGTTTGCTTAAGTTTTTACGATAGCCCATTGATGTGTCACTAATTTGTAATATATTAGGGATATCAACATAACAACCTATTAATAAAATCCTGGCGCTATGAAATTATATCTGCTATTACCCCTGGCATTTTCTCTGGGTTGCAATGCCGTAAAAACATCCAATCAGCCTGCTCACGCTGATCAATTAATCAATGACGTTAAAGTTCTGTCTTCAGATGCCTATGAGGGCAGAAAAACAGGAACTAAAGGTGCCGAATTAGCAAGGACATATATTGCCAGGCGCTTTAAAGAAATAGGTTTGAAAGCTTATAAAGTCTGTAATGGTTACCAGCAATCCTTCACTTTTTCGGGCATTGATGATCCGAAAATCACTGGAAAAAACATGATTGGTTACATCAAAGGAACAACCAGTAAAGTGATCGTTATTTCTGCTCATTACGACCACTTAGGGGTGATTAACGGAACTATCTATAATGGTGCGGACGATAACGCTTCAGGCGTAGCCGGGCTCTTAAAAATAGCGACACACTATGCCAGGAATAAACCCATGTATACGATGATTTTCGTAGCATTTGATGCAGAAGAATTTGGCAGAAAGGGCTCTGAATACTTTGTAAACCATCCTCCGGTTGACTTGAAAAAGATCACACTAAACCTTAATCTTGATATGATCAGTCATAATGACAAAGGAGAGCTTTATGCTGCCGGGACTTATAAATATCCACAGCTCAAAAATTATATTGCGACAACTATTCCCGATTTGAAAATCCTTTTCGGACACGATAATGCAAAATTAGCAGCAGACGACTGGACCGATCAAAGTGACCAGTCTGCTTTTAATGCTAAAAACATCCCGTTTATTTACTTTGGCGTGGAAGATCATAAAGATTACCACAAATCCTCAGATAAGTTTGAAAATATCAACCAGGCATTTTTTATCGATGCTGCAAATGGTATTTTAGAGATCACTGATAACTTTGATAAGGAGCGTACTGTAGAAAAGATACTGCGTGACAGGTTACAATCTAAAAGAAGATAGACAAACTTTATAGTTCCTTCTTTCGATTAAAAAGCTTCCATCAACCTGGTTCAACCAAAGTGTCCCGCAGCAGGCGCAAAATGACAAAATGAGTTTTTAAGGCATAAAAAAGGCCGGAATTTCTTCCGGCCATGACTGGTAATTAAACCAGTTTATATTTATAAAGCTGCTGCTTATTTTTTCAGGGAGTGCCTGGTTTCAATCATTCCCACAAATTCACTGTTTGGATTAACCTTTTTCATCTGCTGACTTTTGAAATCTACGGAGTTTGCTCTTCTGGTTTCGGTATTGGCAACGCCTTGTGTAGCGGTAACTGCAGGCGCTAATACATTCAGTGCTTTAGCCAGGTAATTCTCTCTTACATCACCAAAAACATATTCAGGATCATCATATTCATCCAATACGTCAGGTACCATACCAGTATAATATCCGCCTTCATTTCTTGAATTTCTGGTTTCAAATATTGGCATATAAACCTGGTACCTGTTTTCCAGAACGATAGGAAAAAACCCAACAGGCTTACCATAGGTTGTATCCCCTACCAGTTTCACATTCATATAAGGCTTAAGACTGTTAATCACAATCTCACTTGCAGAAGCCGTATTGCGGGTCACAATAAATACAATATTATTGATTCCGCTCAAACTTCCTTTTTTACTGAAGGTAACGGTGTTGGCAGCTACAGAATAATTGTCATCCGCTGCAGTCAGTATTTTTCCATTTTGGCGTAAAATCTTTCCGTCTCCATCAAGAAGCGGCTGATTCGCCAGGATAGTCGCGTTACCAGCCTGCATCAATGGATTATAAATTTCAGTAAACATGGTTTTACCAGAAGTACCTGATGGCGCAATCAGGTTGGTCAGATAGGAAGCCGTATTTACATAGCCCCCTCCGTTGTACCTTAAATCAACAATCAGATCTGTTACTCCCTGCGCACTAAAATCTGCAAATACCGGGTCCAGACTTGCATCACTCGCTCCGGTACTGCTAGACAACCGTGCGAATCTTGCATAAGCTAAATAGCCTATTTTTTTACCTGACCTGGCAATAACTTTAGAAGTATATACTGGATTGCTTTTATAAGAAGCTCTGCTCAATGTTAAACTAAAAGGAACTTTATCAATTGAATTATAACCTTCGATAGTGACCGAAGCTGCCGAAAATGAATTAAATACAGTTTCATTCTCATTCGTATAACTAGCACCTACAGTCTTGCCATTTACCTTTGTAATTAACCAGCCCCTTTTCACCCCTGCAGTTTCGGCCGGAGAACCCGGATAAACAGCAGTAACAAATAATTCATATTTATCTGAATTTCTGAAAGTATAGAAAATAGGTCTGATCCCTACATCATAACCATTATTATCTACATCCACATTTGCAGTTTTTATGGCAGAGGTGGCATTTGGATTCGCCTGGGTCAGGTCATCAATCCTTGAATACTTAGGGTAGCCATAACCATTGTACTCATAAGGTTTACCCGTAGCAGGGTTGATTTTCAGATTACTGATCGCAAATAATTCGTCATCATAATTATCAATCGGCTTCGATTTACTGGAAAACTGTCTTGGATTAAAAGCTTCGTAAGCAGGAAGCGCATCACTCCAATAGTAAATCTGTTTAGCATATAAAAACAAAGAATCCAGCGTTAATTGGGTACGAGTACCCGTGGCTGGTCCGGTTGAAGGGTTATCTGTAATATCTGGCTTAGGACTCTTTTTACATGAACTTGAAATCACGATTAAAAGAAACAGCGTTAAAATCGCTAAACGATTGTTTGATAAATTTATCCTCATAAATAGGTGATATGAAATATGCAGTTAAGGTAAATAAAGAATAATTATCAAAGTTGATCTACAGCTAAAAATTCAATTTTATCTTCACTGACACACAGACTTTTACCAATCACTAAAACTTCTTTCTTCTTTAAATCATGCTTCAAAATAATCATGTCCAAAGTCTGTTCAAAAGTTCCGGTTTCTGCACTAAAGTAAACAATCAGAGACTGCTCTAAACCGTTCCATTCCATTTGCCTGATTTTATTTAACTGCTGTACCGGGTCACCATCTACCAATAAAAAGATAGGTTTTCCGGCTGCATGAATCTCTTTCAGAAAATCAAGAACGGGTGCAAAAAGCAATAACTTTAAAGGAAGCTTTGCATTCTGTTGCAGTAAATCAAAGTTAATGATGTATTTCTGGGGCAGATTAAACTTCACAGCTGTTTTATTAAATATATCTGCTGCACCGTCTTTCAGGTAGGTATCATTCATAAACTGCACAATTTCCTGTGCATCTATTTGCTCGCCGTACTCTATAAACTGTGCAAAAAGATAATATACCTGCAATTGATAATCCTTTACAGGATATAAAACATCATCCAGACCAAAAACAAAAGCTTGCCTTGGATTAATATGAGCTTGGTATTTCATTACGCAATTGTAAATAATGCTTGTTCCTGCGGCGCTTCATTCATATAGAAAACACCGTTTAATGTTTTTTCTTTTCCCAGTACAGCCAGTTGATCTGCCGGAACAGCTGCATAAAGCAATTCTCCTTTATCAAATACAGCCCAATTATTTTTATCCGTAATCCTTTCAGACAAATAAAGCGGGAAATGAAGCAAATCAGGTAATAAAACGTGGATATTGAACTCTTCAAATAAAACAGCCGACCTCATCACAGCCTCCAGTTCAAAACTGTAAAGTGGCAATAGGCGGTCTGCCTGCTGATCTAAACAGGCGTTCAACAGGGTATGCGCTATCGTATCGTCATTACGTTCGCCTAAACTTACAAACTGGTATTGAGCGGATACAAAAGAAGGCATGTCGCCATAATCCCCTAATAAGATTTGGTCGCCGGTAAATGCCTTTAATATTTTTTGTGCCTGGGCAGATTTGCCCCCGGTAATGAGTGTTTTCAAATTTTATACAATTAAACCATCTTTCATGGTGACAACCCTGTCGCTAATTGAGGCAAGGTCTTTATTATGGGTAACAATTACGAATGTCTGTTGGAAGTTATCACGCAGCGTGATAAAAAACTGATGTAAAGACTCAGCATTTGCTGAATCAAGGTTTCCCGATGGCTCATCGGCCAATATAATGGCAGGATTATTAATTAAAGCCCTGGCAACAGCAATACGCTGCTGCTCCCCACCGGAAAGTTGGTTTGGCTTATGGGACGCACGATCTTTTAAACCCAGCAGTGCTAAAAGTTCCAAAGCACGGGTTTCAGCTTCTCTTTTGCTCTTTTTAGCGATAAAGGCAGGGATACAAATATTTTCAAGCGCACTGAATTCCGGCAGTAAATGGTGAAACTGGAATACAAAACCGATATTCTGATTTCTGAAAACACTCATAGATTCGTCAGAAAGCTGTGCCAGTTTGGTTCCGTTTAATTCAACAGTTCCTTCGTCCGGTTTATCCAGCGTACCTAAAATATGCAGTAAAGTACTTTTACCTGCACCTGAAGCCCCGATGATACTGACAATTTCTCCTTTGGCAACTTCAAAATCTACTCCTTTTAGAATAGGCAGACTTCCATAAGCTTTTCTGATACCCGTGGCTTTTAGCATGCAACAAACTTACAAAATTTGAGATTAAATTCAATTAGCAGAAGATCTGAGGTTTTTATATCCCGGTAAAACCATGGCTGAGAGTGTATAGAAAATGTTAAGGTTTCAACATTTGCCTGCTTTCACTGAAAAATAAGCAATAAACAAGGTTATTTTATAAATTTAAACTGACTCTAAGTTTTTAAAACCAATATGAAATTGTAGATTTGGATCAAATTTTTTCAGCAAATGAATATACACGAATATCAAGGTAAAGAAATACTTAAAAGTTTTGGTGTTGCCTTACAAGAAGGCATAGTTGCCGAAACTGTTGAGCAGGCTGTAGAAGCTGCTAAAAAAATGAAAGCAGACTACAACTCTGACTGGGTAGTAATTAAAGCACAAGTACATGCTGGTGGAAGAGGAAAAGGTGGTGGTGTTAAGTTAGCTAAAAACCTTGACGAGGTTAAACAAAGAGCTACCGATATTTTAGGTATGCAATTGATCACACCTCAAACTAGTGCAGAAGGTAAAAAAGTACATAAAATTCTTGTTGCTCAGGATGTTTACTATCCAGGAGCTTCTGAAACAAAAGAATTCTATGTGAGTGTTTTATTAAACCGTGCAAGCGGAAGAAACATCATCATGTATTCTACCGAAGGTGGTATGGATATTGAAGAAGTTGCAGAACACACTCCTCACTTAATCTTCAAAGAAGAGATCGATCCTAAAGTTGGTCTTCAGGGATTCCAGGCACGTAAAATTGCTTTCAACCTTGGATTAAGCGGTGCTGCTTTTAAAGAAATGGTGAAATTTGTTACTGCGCTTTACAAAGCTTATGACAACACTGATTCTGCAATGTTTGAAATCAACCCTGTTTTGAAAACATCAGACGATAAAATTATTGCTGTTGATGCGAAAGTAGATTTAGACGAGAATGCTTTGTTCCGTCATCCTGATTATGCAGCAATGCGTGATAAACTGGAAGAAGATCCAACTGACGTTGAAGCAAGTGAATCAAACTTAAACTATGTAAAATTAGACGGAAACGTTGGTTGCATGGTTAACGGTGCTGGTTTAGCTATGGCAACTATGGATATTATCAAAATTGCAGGTGGTGAGCCGGCTAACTTCCTTGACGTAGGTGGAACAGCTAACGCACAAACTGTAAAAGCTGGTTTTAACATCATCTTAAAAGATCCTAATGTTAAAGCTATCTTAATCAACATCTTTGGTGGTATCGTTCGTTGTGACCGTGTTGCTCAGGGTGTAATTGACGCTTATAAAGAAATCGGAGATATTCCTGTTCCAATTATCTGTCGTTTACAAGGTACAAATGCTGTAGAAGCGAAAAAACTAATTGATGAGTCTGGCTTGAAAGTTTTCTCTGCAATTGCATTGAAAGATGCTGCTGCCTTAGTTACCCAGGTTTTAGCTTAGTCTATACAGAAAGAAGAAGTTCTTCGGCTCTGTTCTCAAACAGATGCTTACTATATAAGAAATGCCAATTGTGTAAAAACAGTTGGCATTTTTTTTTGCCTGCTGTTTTAAAGAGGCCGTCTTCCGGTCAGGCCTGCTCTACCAATTGTCTGAAACAAAAAAACCTCCAGCAATTACGCCAGAGGTTTTTAACCAAATATAATTTAAACGAGCAATACAAATATAGGGACTTTTACGGTAAAACAAAATATTTAAACGTTTATAATCACAATAATTAACAATTAAATCATAATTAACTGATTAATAGATATAAAAACATACATAAATTAGTTATAATTTATACTAAATTATAAAAAACATAAAATAAACACATTAATTAAACCATAAAATCATAATAAAATTAGATATAACCGTTATTTTATGATAAAAAATAGCTAAAAACTACAAAATATGATGATAAATAAAATTTTAAAGCATTTTTTTGATCTAAAATAGCCAAATATCACAAAAATTAATGCGCTTAACTTATTTTAAGCCCTGATCAGATAACCTGCAATTTCATCCCCCCCCACTAAAAACTCAAATCTTCAGGCTGAACCCTGTTATTTCTAAATGGAAATCATTATTTTTGAGCGCTCCACAAGAAAATCATGATTAAAAGAGAAAAAATAAAAAGCCTGTTAGAAACGACTGATTTTAACAGAGAAGTGACCGTAATGGGTTGGGTAAGAACGTTCCGTAACAACCAGTTTATTGCCATCAATGATGGTTCCTGCATGGGAAATATCCAGATAGTTGTTGATTTTGAAAATACAGCGGAGGAATTATTGAAAAGGATCACCACAGGCGCAGCAATCGCTGTAACTGGACAATTGGTAGAATCTTTGGGTAAAGGTCAGCGTGTTGATGTAAAAGCAGCTTCTATTGAAATCCTTGGTGATAGTGATGCAGAAAAATTCCCTTTGCAGCCAAAAAAACATAGTCTTGAATTTTTAAGAGAAATTGCGCATCTGCGTTTCCGTACCAATACTTTTAATGCCGTTTTTAAAGTGCGTCATGCGCTGGCATTTGCGATACACCAATTCTATAATGAAAGAGGGTTCGTTTATATGCACACTCCTGTAATCACGGCTTCTGATGCTGAAGGCGCGGGAGAAATGTTTAAGGTAACTACGCTTGATTTTGATAAAACACCAAGAACTGAGGATGGAAAAGTAGATTTTTCAGAAGATTTCTTTGGCCGCGCTACGAACTTAACGGTATCTGGTCAGCTGGAAGGTGAATTAGCAGCGATGGCTTTTGGTCAGATCTATACCTTCGGCCCTACTTTCAGGGCAGAAAACTCAAATACAACACGTCACCTTGCAGAATTCTGGATGGTTGAACCAGAAATTGCTTTTGCTGATCTGGAAGATAACATGCAGCTTGCAGAAGATATGATGAAATATATCATCACTTATGCGCTTGATAACTGTAAAGAAGAGATTGAATTCTTAAATAACCGTTTATTAGAAGACGAAAAAACTAAACCTCAGCAAGAACGCAGTGAATTATCATTGATCGAAAAGCTGAATTTCTGTGTAAACAATGACTTTGTACGTTTAACGTATACGGAAGCGATTGCTATTCTGCGTTCTTCTAAGCCAAATCAGAAGAAACAGTTTAAATACCTGATCAATGAGTGGGGTGCTGATTTACAATCTGAGCATGAACGCTTTTTAGTAGAGAAACACTTTAAAAAACCTGTAATCTTAACCGATTACCCGGCAGATATTAAAGCTTTCTATATGCGTCAGAATGAGCCGGATGCTGAAGGCAGAAGAACAGTTGCCGCTATGGATGTTTTATTCCCTGGTATTGGCGAAATGATCGGTGGTGCACAGCGCGAAGAAAGAATGGATAAACTGACACAACGTATGGACGAAATGAATATTCCTCAGGAAGAGTTGTGGTGGTATTTAGACACCAGAAGATTCGGTTCTGCTCCTCATGCTGGTTTTGGATTAGGTTTTGAACGTTTAGTTTTGTTCGTTACCGGTATGACGAATATCAGAGACGTGATTGCTTTCCCTCGTTTCCCGAAAAATGCAGAGTTTTAAATGCTATAAATTATTTAAAAAAAGGATGTCAGAAACGACATCCTTTTTTTTTTGCGCATTATCATGGCTATTTCTTAGTTTTAGGCATAAATTTCAAATATGAAAGCAAAAATAATTTTACCATTAGCAGGATTGGCACTGCTGGCTGCTTGTCAGAACAAAGACAAAGGCAGTAGCGCAAATAAAGAAGCCAGGACAGAATTCTTTGATAAATCTGGTATGGATACCACAGTTACACCGGGAGATAATTTCTTCCAGTATGCCAATGGTAAATGGATGAAAAACACAGAGATCCCAAAGACAGAAACTGGCTGGGGTTCTTTTTATACGTTATATAATGATAATATAAAAAATCTCGAACAGATCCTTACTGAGGCTGCTAAAACAGAACACAGCAAAGGTAGTCTGGAACAGAAGGTAGGTGATTTCTACGCAAGCGGAATGGACACTGTGACTATTGAGAAATTAGGTTACACGCCATTGAAGCCATTACTTACCCAGATTGATGGATTGAAAGATTATAAGGAAGTGATCAATTTCATTGCCGATGGTTATAAAAATGGCAACGGAGATTTATTAGACTTCCATGTAGGGCCTGATGATAAAATAAGCAATAAAAATGCAGTTAACTTCGGTCAGTCTGGCATCACCTTACCAGAACGCAGTTATTACTTCAATAACGATGCTGAAACCAAAAAAATCAGAGCAGGTTTTCTGAATTACATCACACAGCTTTTTGTACTAACGGGTTCAAAAAAAGAAGATGCAGCAAAATCTGCTGACCATATTCTTAAGTTGGAAACCAGTCTTGCAAATTCACACTCTACTCCTGTTGAATTACGTGATATTCCGAAAAACTACAACAAGTATTACCTGGCCGATTTTCAGAAACTGACTCCGGACATCGACTGGAAATCTGTACTCGGTAAATTAGAGCTTAAAACTGACACGATCATCGTAGGTCAGCCAAAATACTACCAGGCGCTGAATAATTTATTAAAATCAGAGCCAATTGCAGTCTGGAAAGAAAAATTAAAGTTTGATGCGATCAACAATGCAACAAGCGCGCTGAGCAAAGATTTCCGTACCGCCAGATTTGATTTCTTCGGTAAAACTATACAAGGACTAAAAGAACCAAAAGAACGCTGGAAAGCTATTGTAAGCAGCACAGACGGAAATATTGGTGAATTGCTTGGACAATTGTATGTAAAGGAACATTTTACGCCAGAATCGAAGAAAAGAATGCTGGAGCTGGTAGATAACCTTCAAAAAGTTTACAAATCAAGAATTGAGAAACTGGACTGGATGACTCCGGCTACGAAACAAAAAGCACTGGAGAAATTAAATGCGTTCATTAAAAAGATCGGTTATCCTGATAAATGGAAAAAATATGATGACGTAGAGATCTCTAAAAACACCTATTTCGCAAACCTTCAGTCGGCTGATAAACATGCTTACAAAGAAATGATAGAAAAAATGGGCAAACCTGTAGACAAAACAGAATGGGGAATGACACCACCAACAGTAAACGCTTATTACAATCCATCTATTAATGAGATTGTTTTCCCTGCTGGAATTCTTCAGTTCCCTTTCTTTGATGTGAATGCGGATGACGCGATCAACTATGGTGCTATCGGTGCTGTTATTGGCCACGAAATGACACATGGTTTTGATGATCAGGGTAAACAATATGATAAAGATGGTAACCTTAAAGACTGGTGGACAGCAGCAGATGCGACCAAATTCAAAGAGAAGGCCAAAAAGGTCGTAGACTTGTACAATGGTTTTACGCTACTTGATAACCAGCATGTAAACGGGGAGCTGACTTTAGGCGAAAACCTGGCAGATATTGGTGGTTTAGCGATCGCTTACCAGGCATTCAAGTTAACGCCGTATGGCAAAAGCGATAAAAAGATTGATGGTTTCACTCCTGATCAGCGTTTCTTTTTGAGCTTTGCACAGGTTTGGCGTATTAAGAGCAGAGACGAGTCTATGCGTGTTCGTTTAAAAACTGATCCGCACTCTCCTGAAATGTTCAGAGTTAACGGCGCTGTTTACAGCCTGGAAGCTTTCTACAAGGCTTTTAATATACCGGCAACTGCAAAGATGTATGTTGCGCCTGCTAACCGTGTAGGTGTTTGGTAAACCATATATTTTGATAGTAAAAAGGGGATGTATCTGTAAAGGCACATCCCCTTTTTTAGTTATGATTAAATTAGTTGTTTGATTGCTGCGTATCTGTAAATGAGTTCGCATGTGCATAATCAATTGCAGTTACCCTGTAATCTGTAGGTGCAAAGCTGGAAGAAGTACTCAAAGCCATGCCCAGTTCAAATCTTAATGGATAAGGGGTATTTAACAAGCTTCCTTCCGGAATATAAGGGAAAGTCTCCATATAAGACTGCATCACGTTCGGCGCAATCCTCCTGTTGATATAAGCCCTGCTCAATTGATAAGTATGGCGTAAACCTGCAGCACCTAAAAGCTCAACCGCGCTCGCTACCGTTAAACGGTGATAGTTAAATACACGTACCTTTTTATCTTCTACCACTAATCCTTTCATCAAACTTGGATCTTGTGTAGCAACCCCTGTCGGGCAAGTATTACTGTTACATTCCAAAGCCTGGATACACCCTAAAGCAAACATCATCGCCCTGGCAGAATTACATAAATCTGCTCCTAATGCGATATTTTTCACTAAATCAAATCCTGAAGAGACTTTACCTGAAGCAATAATCTTAATGTGTTTCTTTAAATCGAAACCTGAAAGTACATCATATACAAAAGCAACCCCTTCTCTTAAAGGCATACCTACTGCGTTTGAAAACTCCTGTGGCGAAGCACCTGTACCACCTTCACCACCGTCAACGGTAATAAAATCTACATAAGTGCCTGTTTCTACCATCGCCTTGCAAATCGCAAAGAATTCACTTTTACGGCCAATACACAGTTTAAACCCAATTGGTTTTCCACCTGATAATTCTCTCAGTTTTTTCACAAAAGCAAGCAACTCTAAAGGCGTTGAAAACGCCGAGTGTGCTGGTGGGGAAATTACGTCAAACCCTTCTTTCACCAACCTGATCCTTGCAATTTCAGGCGTTACCTTTTTTGCGGGAAGGATACCACCATGACCCGGTTTAGCACCTTGTGAAAGTTTAATCTCAATCATTTTAACCTGCTCAGTTTTTGAACGCACACCAAAAGCATCATAGTTAAATGAGCCATCATCGTTACGGCAACCGAAATATCCGGTTCCGATCTGCCAGATTAAATCACCTTTTGGAGCGGCATGGTAATCACTGATCCCTCCTTCGCCGGTGTTATGCGCAAAATTGCCCATAAAAGCACCTCCGTTTAAAGAAAGGATAGCATTCTGGCTCAGGGAACCAAAACTCATGGCAGAAATATTTAATATACTCGCAGAATAAGGCTGTGCACAATCAGGGCCACCGACCAATACTCTTGGATCTTCATTCAGCTCATGGTGACTGATCGCTGCAATACTATGGCTTAACCATTCATATCCGTTTTCATAAACGTCAAGCTGTGTACCAAATGGAATAGTATCATTTTCTTTTTTCGCACGCTGATAAATCAACGAACGGTTTAATCTGCTGAAAGGTTTCCCATTCGTGTCACTTTCTACGAAATACTGGTATACTTTAGGGCGCAGATCTTCAGCAAGATACCTTAAGCGGCCTAAAACCGGGTAGTTTCGAACAATACTATGTTTTGGCTGGTAAAGGTCATAAATGCCCAATAAAATAATGGGACCTATAAAAATAAAGGCCCAATAAAACGGTGGCCAAGCCAGGCTAATCATCAAAGTTGCCGTGACTAAAAATGCGGCAATCGCAATAAATGCTTTTCTCATATTGTTGTAATTACTAAATCAGGGGCAATAGTACGAACATTTATCAACGACTCAACCAAATTATCTGTAAATTTACATATGTTAATCAAAATATACCCGGAAAATCCGAATCCGAAAGCGATTGAACAAGTGGTTGAAGTCCTCAAAAAGGGCGGTATTATCATATATCCCACTGATACCGTGTATGGATTAGGGTGCGACATCACCAACCAGAAGGCGATTGAGCGAATTTGTCAGATCAGGGGCATAAAACCCGAAAAAGCGAACTTTTCTTTTATCTGTTCTGACCTCAGACATATCTCTGATTTTGTCAAACCAATTGACACTACTGTTTTCAGATTGTTAAAGAAAGCCCTTCCCGGCCCTTTTACTTTCATCTTTAATGCGAACAACAACGTTCCGAAATTACTGAGCTCCAATAAGAAAACTGTGGGGATCAGGGTACCGGATAACAGCATTGCAAGAGCAATTGTTGAAATGTTAGGCAACCCGATTTTGTCAACGTCCATTAAGGATGATGATGAACTGGTAGAATATTCTACAGATCCTGAGCTGATCTATGAGAAATATGAAGCATTGGTTGATGCGGTAATTGATGGCGGCTATGGCGATAACGAAGCTTCTACAGTAGTAGATTGCACACAGGGCGACTTTGAAATTATCCGTCAGGGAAAAGGAATACTGGAAAACTATTTATAATCCGTTCACCAGTATTCGCTTTATAGATTGTCATTACTTGTTTAAAAAGCGTTTATGATGTAAATTTCGTCATAAACGCTTCAATATTCTCCTCCAGGTTACCTGCTGCAATCGACTTCACAAAGGCAGTACCGATAATCCCCCCGTTTGCATATTTACAGGCTTTATCAAAGGTTTCTTTACTGCTGATTCCAAATCCAATCATTGTTGGGTTATTCAGTTTCAGGTCTGCAATCCTTGAAAAATAAGCTTCTGTAGTATCTGACACTTGCAAATTCTGTCCTGTTGTTGCTGAAGAAGATAGTAAATAGATAAATCCATTGCTTAAGGAATCAATTTTATGGATACGCTCTACTGAAGTTTGTGGCGTAACTAAAAATATGTTACTCAGTCCATATTGCAGGAAAACATCTTTGTAGAATTCTTCATATTCTACCATCGGCAAATCAGGCACGATACAACCGTCCACCCCTACCTCAGCGCAGGCTTTACAAAAACGCTCTACACCATATTGTAATACCGGGTTCACATAACCCATCAGCAGCACCGGAATAGTGACTGTTTTGCGCAGTTCTTTCAACTGTTCAAACAATAGGTTTAAATCCATTCCCTGGTCTAATGATAGCTTACTGCTGGCTTGAATCACCGGGCCGTCTGCTACCGGATCTGAATATGGAAATCCTATTTCCAGCATATCGGCTCCTGCTTTTTCCAGTGCAGCTGCAATAGCAACCGTATCACCTAAACCCGGATAACCTGCTGTATAGTATATAGATAGTATGTTGTTCTTTTTCTCTTTGAATATTTTATTAATCCTGTTCATTTGATTTGTATGCTATAATATATATAAAGGACTATTAAAAACCGAAATGCTTCATGTAGGTATCCATGTCTTTATCTCCCCTGCCGGACAAACAAACCACGACATTCTGTCCACCTTTAAATTTCATTTTCTCTAAATGGGCCAGCGCATGTGCACTTTCAATAGCAGGAATAATTCCTTCCAGCTGGGTGCAAAGCAACCCCGCATCCAATGCTTCGTCATCTGTGATCGAAACATATTCTGCCCTGGTAGTTTTGAAAAGATGTGCATGTTGCGGACCTATTCCAGGATAGTCCAATCCCGCAGAAACGGAGTGTGGTTCTACCACCTGTCCATCTGCGGTTTGCATCAGGATACTTCTGCTACCATGCAATACACCTTCTTTACCCAAAAAGGTAGTTGCTGCCGAGAATCCCGTATCTACTCCTTTACCTCCTGCTTCAATGGCAATCAACCTTACATTTTCATCATTGATAAAATGATAGAACATACCCATTGCATTACTTCCACCGCCTACACAAGCCAGTACATAATCAGGCTGGTCATTTCCGGTCTGTTCTATCAATTGCTTTTTAGTTTCTTCAGAAATGATAGACTGAAAGATAGAGACCATATCCGGGTAAGGATGCGGGCCCACTACAGATCCTATAATATAATGTGTATCTACAGGATTGTTGATCCAGTCACGCATAGCTTCATTGGTGGCATCTTTCAGCGTTTTACTTCCTGATACTGCGGAAACTACTTTAGCACCCAGCATTTTCATCCTGGCTACATTGGGAGCCTGACGCTGAATATCAATCTCTCCCATATAAACAACGCATTCCAGACCACGCAATGCACATACTGTTGCTGTAGCCACGCCATGCTGCCCGGCACCAGTTTCAGCGATAATCCGCTTTTTACCTAATTTCTCAGCCAGTAAGATCTGGCCAATGGTATTGTTTATTTTATGCGCCCCGGTATGGTTCAGATCTTCTCTTTTAAGAAAGATATTCGCATTGTATTTTTCTGATAGCCGTTTTGCAAGGTAAAGCGGAGAAGGCCTGCCTACGTAATCTTTCAGCAGTGCATGAAACTCTTTCTGAAATTCTGCATCCCCAATAATTTTGAGGTAATTTTGTCTCAGTTCTTCTACATTCGGATAAAGCATTTCGGGAATATAAGCTCCTCCAAAATCTCCGTAATAACCTTTTTCATTTACAAAATAATTCATAGTCTTATCTTTTTATAAGTTGCAATAACAACTCTGTAATTTTAAATTTTATCAAGCGCCTGTTTAAAGGTACTTAACAACACGGTATCCTTTAATCCTGGTGAAAGTTCAAATTTGCTGTTGACATCTACTGCATATAACCTTTCGTCTTTGATCATTTCCAGTTCAGCAAGCTGATCAATTCCTATTCCACCGCTCAGGAAATAGGGTTTCTCTTTTTTATAATTTCCCAGGAGTTGCCAGCTAAAAGTTTTGCCTGAGCCCCCATGATCCGGAGTTTGTGTATCAAAAAGGAAGTAGTCTACAGCCGCCTGGTATTCATCCAAAGTATCAAAATCAAAGTTTTCATCAATTCCGAAAGCTTTGATTACTTCTGCATGTCCCTTCAGCACTTCGCAATAAGCTGCACTTTCCTGACCGTGTAACTGAACAGCTTTCAGGCGATAAGTTACGATCGCACTTTTCACAGTTTCCAATTCCTCGTTCACAAATACACCTGTAGCTTTTATAGTTGCAGGTATATTTTTAATCAGCGAAGGATCAAGGTCACCAATAAATCTTTTAGAACCGGGATAAAAGATAAAGCCAATATAGCCGGGCTGTAAAGCAACTACCTCTGCTACATTAGCTGGTATTTTCATTCCGCAGATTTTCAGTTTGTATTTCATCCGATTAAGTTTTGGAAACTTTTCAGGGCCATTCCACCAACCAGTGAAGATTCTGCTTCATAAAAACAATCTGCAAAAGATTGTTCTGGCTTGATGGTCTGAATTGCAATTGCCGCATTACATAACACTACATTATTTTGCGGATCAGTACCTGTGCCTTGTAATACACTGGTAAAGATATGAGCTGATGATTTGATCGTGTCACCGCCAACGATTTCATGTACATCAAATTCCTCAAAACCAAGATCACTCACTTTAACTAAAGCTTCTCCGTTTTTACTGAATGTTTTAAAATCACAAGTGAGCGACACTTCATCAAAGCCATCCACCGCATGTATAATAGTATAGTTTTTATCGGTATCCTGATACAAATAAGCATATAAGCGGGCAAGTTCAAGACTGAATACCCCTACAATCTGGTTTTTCGGCTGCGCCGGATTAACCATTGGCCCCAGCATATTGAAAAAGGTTTTAACACCTAAGTCCTTGCGAATAGGGGCTACAATTTTCATTGCAGGGTTGAATAATGGAGCGTGAATAAAACAAATTCCTGCCCGGTCCAGGCTTCTTTTCAATTCATCCTGATCTGCTGTGAAAGTATAACCCAGGTATTCCATTACATTTGAAGAACCGCAGCCTGAGGATACTCCGTAATTACCGTGTTTGGCTACTTTATACCCTGCTCCTGCTACTACAAAAGAAGCCAGCGTTGAAATATTAAAAGTGTCTTTTCCATCACCGCCGGTACCACAAAGATCGACAAGTTCGTAATTTGAAAGATCTACTTTTACACAAAGATCAAGCATTGCATCCCGGAATCCCTGCAGCTCTGCGACAGTTATATTACGCATCCCGAAGGCCGTAATAAACGCTGCAATCTGCGAAGTATTAAATTCCCCTGAGGCAATTGCTATCAAAATCCGCTGGGCTTCTTCCCTGCTAAAAGACTTGTTTTCGAATAAGTGGTTGAGTATTTTCTTCATGGGGGGTCAAAAAAAAGGGCTGCTTAAAAAGCAACCCTCAAAATATTGTATATAAAATAAAACGTACAAAATAGGGTTACACTACGCTATCGCGTTGTGCCACCACCAAATGTTAAGTCCGTTTGTTTGTATCATTGTAAAACAAATATGGAATTGTTTTTGGAAAAGAACAACTATTTGTTGAAATATTTTTTTGAGAAGACAAATTACTTATTTACAATTACATTCGCTTAGTAACAAAAACTATAATTTATAGGAGCAAACACAACTCCGGGTCAATTAACGGAAAGTCCGGAGGGTTATACTGCTGTTTAATGTGGTAAATGGTCTTTGAATCTTCCGTACACCCAGGTCCCCCCGATCGCACTGATCAGGGTAATACTGATAACGGTTGCGCCTGTGCCTATTTGTGCAAATAAAGGCCCCGGACAAGCACCTGTAATCGCCCAGCCAAATCCGAAAATGAGCCCTCCGTAAATCTGGCCTTTGTTGAAAGTTTTCGGTGTAAAGGTAATCGTTTCCCCATGAATCGTTTTGATATTAAACTTTTTAATGAGCCAGACAGAGAGCATCCCCACTGCGATTGCACTGCCAATTACGCCAAACATATGGAAAGATTGCAAGCGGAACATTTCCTGGATACGGAACCAGCTGATCACTTCGGCCTTGACGAAAACAACACCAAATGCAATCCCTACTATCAGATATTTTAGATTGTTCTTCATCATTAGCCGAGTAAAAGAATATATGGAAGGATATAGTTAGCCATGATAAAACCACCGGCCATAAAGCAGCAGGTAGCGACCAGAGAAGGCCATTGTAAGGTTGAAATGCCCATAATAGCGTGTCCGCTTGTACATCCGCCGGCATAGCGTGTGCCAAAACCAACCAAAAAACCACCACCAACCATCATGATAAGCCCGCGCAATGTGAAAAGTGATGACCAGTTGAAGAGTTGCGCAGGAACCATGGAATGATAATCTGTGATACCATAGCCTGATAATTCAGTTATCAATTTAGGGTTCAACAGGATATTTGAAGGATTCCAGAGTAAGGATGCTGCAATAAAACCACCTAAAAATATACCGGCGACAAAAAACAGGTTCCAGGCTTCTTTTTTCCAGTCGTATTGGAAGAAAGGGATTTTAGCCGGAATACAGGCTGCACAGATATGACGTAAAGAAGAACTGATGCCAAATGCTTTGTTACCGAGCAGCAACAATACAGGTACGGTCATTCCGATCAGCGGGCCGGCAACGTACCATGGCCACGGTTGCTTTATAAATTCAAGGATACTCATGTCTCTGGGTTATCGAGTTGGTAAGTTCCGTTATTTATTCGGCATTATAAAAAAAATGGCTGAAGGCTCTTGTTAAACAAGAACCTTCAGCCAGCTATGAAATAGTTAAAGCGATGGTTATTGCGCTACTTTAATTTCTACTCTACGGTTTAATTCTTTACCAGCTTCAGTGGTGTTATTGTCAATTGGTTTGGTTGCACCAAATCCTTTTACTGATAAGTTATTACCACTGACACCTGCATTCACTAAATAAGATTTTACTGAGTTTGCTCTGTCTACTGATAATGACATATTGTGCTCAGGCGTACCTTCAGCTGAAGAGTTTCCGTTCAGAACAAATTTAACTGAAGGATCTTTTTTCATTTCTTTAGCTGCATTATCCAAAATCTGGAAAGAAGCAGTTTTCAATACGTCAGAGTTAAATTCAAACTGAACATTAGAGAAATTGAAATCCGGTTTCTCTGGTACAGGAGTTTCTGCTTTTTCTTCTACAGGTGCTTTTTCAACTGGCTTTTCTACTGGTTTTTCAACTGCTACTGGCGGATTCGGCTTCGCAACAATTTTCTTCGTTTTACAAGCTTGAAGAGAAAATGCGAATAATCCGATACTGGCTAATAGTAAGTGTGTTTTTTGAAATCTCATTTTTGTGTTTGTTTCTTATTAAAGGTTAAAATTTGTGAATTGTAAACATAAATAAATTTCAATAGATAGGTAGTAAATTATTAATTGCGTTTTAAAAAATCCAGTATGAAGCCATAAAGCTGATTGCTGCCAAATACCATTTGCGAAATCATCCCTACGTGCTTCTTTTTAGGGATCACGTGTAATTCAGAAGATACGTGAGCATTTACAAGCAATTTATTCAGTCTTTCGGACTGGATTTGTATTGCGGGATAAGTTTTCGCACCGTAAAAGATCAGATGCGCATTTTTACTATTTTCAACATAGTGCAAAGGAGAACCTTTTTCCCATACTACAGGGTCTTTAGAAAAGGTTCGCAGAAAATCATAGTAACTGTTATCTTTTTCCGCATTGGTGATGTATTCTTTCATATCCAGACCAAAGGCATCATTCAAAATTACTCCTTTCACAGGATTGGTTATACCGGCCTGTTTAAAGTAAACCGGATCCACATTAATCAGCTCTGCAAGGTGTCCTCCGGCAGAATGCCCCATCAGAAAGATCCTTTCCGGGTTCCCTCCGTATTCATTCACATGTTCTTTTACCCATTTCACGGCTTGTGCACAATCTTCAGCCATGCGCTCAAACTTGTAAGCCGGCGACAGTCCGTAATTGATATTTACTGTCACGACCCCTTTACGGGCCAGGTTTCTTCCCAGCCACCAGTATATATCTTTTTTCCCACTGCTCCATGAACCCCCATGGATAAAAACTACGACATCTTTAGCCTTTGTTATATCTTTCTGATAAAAGACATCGAGTTGTCTGAACTTATCATTTACTGCAGTGTAATTAATATTCTTCTCTACTTTTACTTTAGCCGTTAAAGCGAAGAACTGTCCCAGAAAGGCAAATAACATCAGTAGCTTTTTTACGTGGGTCATTCCTTATTTAATTAAGGCATTCTTCTCTTTTGTAAAGTGATTAAACACCAGTTTATCGGCCAGTGCCGGAAACAGTTTATTGAGCCATACGGTTAATTTACCTTGCCCGGTCATGATCAGTGTACGTTTACGCGCAGCAATTCCATTCACTATATTCACTGCAACTTCTGCTGAGGACATCATTTTGCCTTCTTCCATACTGGTTTCTCCATGTGAGGTACCATCTTTTGCCAGTGCTGCCACCCGGATATTCGAAGTGGTAAAACCCGGACAAGCGACCATCACATGTACCCCGGTATGCAGAATCTCTGTTCTCAGTGCTTCCATAAATCCATTCATCGCGAATTTGGATGCTGAATAACCTGTTCTGCCGGGTAAACCACGATAGCCTGCAATAGAAGAAACGCCAATTATACTCCCTTTAGTCTTCAGGATTTCAGGTAATGCGTATTTAGTGCAGTAAACTGTACCCCAGAAATTGACATCCATCAGGTTTTTAAGGACTGATAAATCCAGTTCATTAAAGAGCGCACGCATGGATAAACCTGCGTTGTTCACTAGAATATCGACCTGATTAAAGGTTAACAGGGCTTGATTGATCAGTTCTTTACAGTCTGTTTCTTTGCTGACATCGGCTTGTACGGCCAGCGCTTTAATTCCATATCTTTTTTCCAGATCGGCAGTAACCTCGCATAAAGTCACAAATTGTCTGGCTGCCAATACCAGGTTTGCACCGCGTTTAGCAAATTCTTCCGCACATGATTTTCCTATACCTGATGAAGCACCGGTAATAATGACTACTTTATTCTTAAAATCCATCGTGATTTATTTGGTTATTGAATTGACATAGGGCACCCTGGTAACAATTGAGCGGCCTAAAGTGATTTCATCTGCATACTCCAGTTCACCGCCAAAAGCGATTCCCCGGGCAATAGTGGTAATTGGTATTTGAAAGTCTTTGAGTCTTTTGTAAAGATAAAAGAGCGTTGTATCTCCTTCCATGGTTGCGCTTAAGGCTAAAATAACTTCTTTAACGGGTGTTGTCGCAACACGCTGAACCAGAGAGTCAATAAACAGGTCGGATGGCCCGATTCCATCCATTGGAGAAATTAAACCGCCTAATACGTGGTAAACGCCAAAATATTGAGAGGTATTTTCTACAGCCATGACATCACGCGTGTCTTCTACCACACAAATTATTTCTTTTTCCCGTTTAGGGGAAGCGCAAATCCCGCAAATTGGCAGGTCTGATATATTATGACAGATGCTACAGTGCTTAATATCTTTTCTCAACCTGATGATGGAGTTTCCGAAAGTATCTACTTCCTCTTGTTCCTTGTTCAATAAGTGCAGTACCAAGCGCAATGCGGTCTTTTGTCCTACACCAGGTAGTTTAGAAAATTCGTTAACAGCGTCTTCGAGTAGCTTGGAAGAAAAATTCATCTTACAAATTTATATTTTTAGAAGATGATTTTCTTACATTTAGCTCCTAAAGTATAATTATATATGACTCCCGCCATACTTTTATCCTTTCTGTTAGGATATTTTGCCCTTTTAATAGGAGTAGCCTATTTCACCTCCAGGAACTCATCTGACAATGCCTCCTTTTTTATTGCGAACCGCAATTCAAAATGGTACCTGGTAGCTTTTGGAATGATTGGAACTGCCCTTTCCGGGGTAACTTTTATCTCTGTGCCCGGCGCAGTTGGCAAAGGTGAATTCGGATATTTCCAGTTTGTACTGGGGAACGCCGTAGGCTTTATCATTGTAGCCACCGTCCTTTTGCCCCTTTATTACCGGATGAACCTGATCTCCATTTATACGTACCTGGAAAAAAGATTAGGTGCTTACAGTTATAAAACCGGAGCAGTTATTTTCCTGATTTCCAGAACTATAGGATCTTCATTCAGGTTATATTTGGTGGCCATCGTATTACAAAAATTCATTTTTGATGCCTGGAATATCCCATTCTGGTTAACTATCGTACTATGTTTAGTATTAATCTGGGTTTACACGCATAAAGGCGGCCTTAAAACTATTATCATCACAGATACTTTGCAAACGGTGTTTCTATTGTTATCAGTTGTTCTCTCTATTATATTTATTGCAAAATCACTGCATCTGGATATAGCGGGAACTTTTGAAGCGGTAAAAAATAGCAGTTACTCCAAAATATTCTTCTGGGAAGATTTCCTGGGCAGCAAGTCTCACTTCCTGAAACAGTTTTTAGGAGGTATTTTTGTTACTGTAGCAATGGTAGGGCTGGATCAGGATTTGATGCAAAAGAACCTGAGCATGAAAAGTATTGGAGAAGCACAAAAAAACATGTTCACTTTTACAGGGGTATTTGTAGTAATGAATATCTTTTTTCTGAGTGTGGGCGCATTGTTATACCTGTATGCGGCAAAAAATGGCATAGCTGTTGCTGACTTAAAAACGCCGGATCATCTTTATCCTGAAATTGCTTTAAATCATTTAAATATCATTCCAGGGATTATTTTCATGCTGGGTTTAACGGCTGCGACTTTTGCGACTACGGATTCTGCACTGACTGCCCTTACGACTTCCTTTTGCATGGACTTCCTGCATTTTGATAAAAAAGAAGATCAGAACGACCCTAAACTGGTGACGCAGCGACACTGGGTACATATCGGGTTTTCGGTCGTTATGGTTGCTGTTATCCTGGTGTTTAAAGCGATTAATGATGATTCTGTGGTCAATTCGATATTTACCGCAGCAGGTTATACTTATGGCCCGCTGTTAGGTTTATTTGCTTTCGGGATGCTGACAAAGAAAGCAGTTGCAGATAAATTAGTACCTTATCTGTGTATTGCATCCCCTGTGTTGTGTTTTGTGATCAATACACACAGTATAAAATGGTTTGGCTATGCAATGAGCTTTGAGCTGATTGTGCTAAACGGTTTGATTACATTTTTACTACTTTGGGTTACCGGAAGAAATACGGCTGACCAAACTAAATTTTAAAATATAAATAAGCATAATAATGACGAGTGAAGAGAAAATAAGAAGCGCGTTTGAAAACAAAAACTGGCAGGAGATCAAAGTAACTGATTCGTGGCAGATCTTTAAAATAATGGCTGAATTTGTAGATGGCTTTGAGAAGCTGGCTAAAATCGGCCCCTGTGTATCAATTTTTGGTTCTGCAAGAACTGCTGAAACGAATAAATACTACCAAATGGCAGTGGATTGCGGTAAGTTACTGACAGATCGCGGTTATGGTGTAATTACAGGTGGTGGCCCTGGTATCATGGAAGCCGGTAATAAAGGTGCCCATACCAATGGCGGAAAATCTGTAGGATTGAATATTGACCTGCCTTTTGAGCAGTTCCACAATAAATATGTTGACCACAACAAATTACTGCAATTCGATTACTTCTTTGTAAGAAAAGTAATGTTCATGAAATACTCACAGGGATTTATCGTATTACCTGGTGGAATGGGAACAATGGATGAGTTGTTTGAAGCGATTACGTTAATCCAAACCGGTAAAATTGCCCGTTTCCCTATTGTATTGTTAGGTAAGGATTATTGGGGTGGATTAATCGACTGGATCAAAAACACGATGTTAGAGAAAGAGCATAATATCCATGCAGAAGATTTAAACCTGTTCAGATTAGCGGATACTGCTGAGGAAGCAACAGAACATATCTTCAGATTCTATGACAAATACGTTCTGAAACCTAATTTCTAGGCTGATATTTAGCAGGGGTTAGATATGACTAACCCCTCCTGATACAACTAATTTCATCGCATCGGCAGCATTCATTTTCAATTCTTTGATCTTATCTTTAGATACGACACAAACTTGTCCGGCAAAGGAGTAAGAGAAAGGAAAATAAACAACACAATCTCCGGGTAAGCCAATTGAAGACAGATCACTCTGTGTCATAAAACCAATTCTCTTAATATCTGCGGTCATTTCTACCAGAACAGGATGATTAAATTTCTTTTCATCCCCAACAAATGCTTCAGTAAGATCTTTAATGGAAGAATAAATAAAATTCAGTCCGGGTAACCTGTTCATCCAGCGGTTGAACCAGTTATACATTGGTTCGGTTACAAAATTGGTTACAAATATCCCTGCAGTCAGGATCAGCGCAATAACCAGCGCAAGCCCTAAGCCAGGAATATTCCTGCTTTCTCCTGTTCTTGGGTCAACTCCCAGGATATTATTGACATTCAGCCAGCTATCTACTGTAGTCACTGCCCATATCACAATGTAAATACTTAAAGCTATAGGCAATACAATCAATAACCCTTTAATCAGGTAATTTAACAGCGCCTTCCCAATCCTATTCATAACACAAAACTACTCATAAAAATAGATGCGTTTTACCCTTTGAGAGATATTTGTTAAAATCTCATAGGGAATAGTATCAATTTGCTTCGCTAAATCGTCAACCGTTAGCTCATTATTGAAAATAATGACTTCATCGCCGGTTTTAGCGTCAAGTCCGGTTACATCGAGCATACACATGTCCATGGCGATAGTACCGATTACAGGAGCAAATTTACCGTTCACGAGCATCTTCCCTACCCCATTGCCAAACGATCTGCGGTAGCCATCTGCATAACCTATTTTAACAGTTGCTGTAGTCCCCCCTTCAGGCAAAACTCCCCAGCGGCCATAACCGATAGTATCCTTCGGCCCCACTGTTTTAATTTGAGTGATCGTGGTTTTTAAAACCGCCACAGTACGGAGTCCGCTTTTATCTTCCAGCCCACTATCAAAGCCATATAAACCTATACCTATTCTGACCATGTCCAATTGTGCTTCCGGATGCCTGGTGATCGCCGAGGTATTGGAAATATGCTGTATAAAATCATAACCCAATCCTTTGTGCAGTGCTCCGCTAAGGTGCAGATAGGTTTTCAGCTGATAACCTGTAAATTCATCGTGCTGCGGGTCCTCACTTGCTGCAAGATGAGAAAATGCAGAAACTACTTTGAGCTTTTTGGTCTGGTTTAGCAGCGGCAATAATCCGGGCAGGTCTGGTTCCTCAAATCCTAGTCTGTGCATCCCGGTATCGATTTTAATATGCACTGGATAAGCGGTTTGCGTATCCGGTAAAAAAGCGATAAATGCTTTCAGAATATCAAGGTTATAAAGTTCAGGTTCCAGTTTATATTTCAAGATCGCCTCAAAAGCAAATGGCTCAGGGCTCATCACCATGATAGGTAAGGTAATTCCTGCCTTTCTTAATGCAATTCCTTCATCGGTATAGGCTACAGCAAGGTAATCTACTTTATGATATTGCAGTAAGTTGGCAATTTCGAAGCTTCCGCTGCCGTAAGAGAAGGCTTTTACCATCGCCATCACTTTCACGCCGGGTGCTAATTTTGCTTTATAGAATTTAAGGTTGCTGGCTAATGCGTTTAAATCAATCTCCATCACTGTTCCATGAACTTTTTGTGTCAGGAGTTTGCTGATCCGTTCAAATTCAAATTTCCTTGCTCCTTTAACCAGGATTGTTTCACTGTTAAAAGTTATTTCAGCAAATTTCCGGATGAATTCTTCGGTACTTTCATAGAAAGAAGTTGATAAGTCAAAAAGTGAGGCGGATTTACTGATATGTGGCCCAATACCGATCAGCCTGTTTACTTGTTTTTGTTTAAGTAAGGCTGCAATTTCAGTGTAGAGTTCCGGATCTGTTTTTCCGGTTTCTGGTAAGTCTGATAGAATCAGCGTTTTTAATGGATGCTGATTTTGTTGATTCAGAAAATCAAGGGCTATAGCCAATGAAGAAATGTCAGCGCTATAAGAATCATCAATGATGGAACATTGATTGATCCCATTTTTTAATTCCAGACGCATATTTACCGCCGTCAGACGCTCTAAACGAATATCAGCCTGCTCTGGAGTATATCCGAGAGCTAATAAAGCAGCCCAGCAGATAATTCCGTTTTCTACCGATGCCCGGTCCCCAAAAGGAAGCAAACATTCGATTTCTTCTTCTTTATAAAGTGCCTTGATATAGCTTTTGCCATTGATGGGTTCCACAAACAAGATGGACAAGTCTGCTTCAGTTTTTGTACTCCAGGAGAATTTTTTCTCACCTGGCAGTTCATCTGCAGCTATATTTCCGGTATAATCAGGGCTGTAAATAAAAAGTTTAACGTCTTTAAAGAGTTTTAGTTTCTCTTTTAGTTTTTCCTCTGAAGAGTTAAATCCTTCGGCATGGGCCTCCCCTATATTCGTCAGGATACCAATTGTTGGCTGTATAATTTCAGCAAGCTGCTGCATTTCTCCATTTTTAGAAATACCTGCTTCAAAGATTCCAAGCGTATGTTCTTTTTGAATTTGCCAGACAGAAAGTGGTACGCCCAACTGCGAGTTAAAGCTTTTTGGGCTCCTGACAATATGGAAGTCTGCTGACAGCAATTGATATAACCATTCTTTAACGATAGTTTTTCCGTTGCTACCTGTAATTGCGATTACTTCAAGCTCAAATGCGCTGCGATGATTTGCCGCGATAATTTGCAGGGCTGCCTGCACGTCGGCCACTAAAAGAAAATTAGCGTCAGGAAATTTCTCTTGATACCCGGTTTTGCTAACGACAAAGTTTTTAATGCCGTTGGCATAGGCTTCCGCAATAAATTCATGTCCGTCTCTGGCTGCTGAAAGGGCAAAGAACAAAGAGGTTTCCGGGCTGATCACCACACGGCTGTCTATAAGCAGGCTATTAATTAAAGCGGGATGATTTAATTCGAAGGATTTTATATTTAAAAGTTCAGCCAACTGCTGAATGGTATAGTTTATTTCACTCATTGATCCGAATACTAGAATGGGATAAAGTTAAACTTTTCTAAGAATCTGTTTGGCCTGGTTTATCGCTTATTTGTAGACAGGCTGTAATAATAATGCGGATATTTGCAGTATCAGCTATTTAAAACTGTAATTCGTATTGGAAAAAGAATATTCAAAACCCGCACTGGATAAAAGGACTGCTTTAGTTAAAGCAGAAAGTTACTGCGCCTATCAGGAGCGTGCACAACAGGAAGTCAGAAATAAGCTTTATGATTGGGGATTGAGGCATGATGAGGTCGAAGAAGTGATCACAGAACTTATCCTGAATAATTTTCTGAATGAGGAAAGGTTTGCAATGGCGTATGTGTCCGGCAAGTTCAATATCAAGAAATGGGGTAAGATTAAGATCAAACAAGGGCTTAAATTGAAAAAGATTCCGGAAAAAATGATTTTAAAAGCATTAAATGCTATTGATTATGATGATTATTTAAAAACTATTCTCGCTGCTGCTGAAAAAAAATCAGCAGTATTAATAGAGAAAGATGCCTATAAAAGGAAATACAAGCTGATTACTTACCTTATGGGGAAGGGCTTTGAAAATAATTTGATTTCTGAAGTACTGAAGGACAATAACTTAAGCTAATACCTGTTTTTTTTATTAAAAATAACTTGACAGTAATATAAAAGTCCTTATATTTGCAATCCCAAACGGAAACAAGGTATACAGTTTTAAGCCTTGCCAATGTGACGGAAACATCGGATGATGTTGATAAAACCAATGCGAAAGTAGCTCAGTTGGTAGAGCACGACCTTGCCAAGGTCGGGGTCGCGAGTTCGAATCTCGTCTTTCGCTCTAA
>NZ_QLLR01000042.1 GCF_003259615.1 Pedobacter cryoconitis
AATGAAACAATCAATGGAAACCCAAAGGCATCAGAGAACTTTCGTAAAAGTAGCAAGCCTGGAAAGGTGACTGCGATGGAAATGTTGAGTACAATAAATTAAGACCACATTTTAGTTGTAAGCTGTGGTCACCGCGGAACTTTTGTTCATCAAAAACAAGACAAATGGACTTCATCCAATTAGTCTAAAGCAGCTTTTGATAAGTACGCCACCATAAATCAGGCACTTCCCCGTTAACAGCCATGGTATAATCTTCATAACGGCAAGGCACCAAATGGAAACGCTCATTTTTAGACACTCCCGAAGGATAGGGAACCTGCATCCACCAACGGTCAGATTTCTTGCTTTTCACAAAAAGCATTTCACCTGAACCATCGTTTAAGCTTGCACGATAAATTAAATATTGAGACTTAGGGTTTAATGGAAAATCTTTTTTACGGTTATAAAAACCATCTACAAAATACCAAACCATCTGGCCCAGCAACATTGCTGACTGGCTGCCATGATCAAACGTGGGGTTAAATTCATAAAAGCCAATAGAGGTTAACTTATCGTTTAATCCCGCATAATGGGCAATCTTGCAAGCCTGCTCTCCATAAAAACCATTAGGGCCGGCATTCCCGTTTCCAGAAGAATCTGAAGATCGGATGCACGAAAAGTCAAAGCTCATCATGTTTGCATTTCTAATGACAGGTTCAGCAGAACTCACATCAGTCAGAAACTCGCCCAAACGGTGAACATCGAAATATAGCTTATTCATCACTTTTAGACTATCTTGATTCACCAGGTAGGTCTGATAACCGATATTGCTAAAATTAAACAGGTAATTAGGCTGGTGCATAAAGATTTTATTCAGATAAGTATCCGATCTGGTCGCAATACTACCCTGCTCATTTTCATCCTCATCCAGATCAAATTTACTATCAACCACCACCAGATCTACTTTCTGCTCCAGCGCTTCGTAAGCCATGTATTGCGCATAAGTCAGATCCTGGCCACCACCAATAATAACCGGCACAATATCCAGTCTCATCAACTCAGTCACAACCATTTTAAGCGCGACATAAGTATCAGAAATCGTCGCTCCGGCTATAATGTTCCCCAAATCAACAATCCTGCTGTCAAATGCACCTTCATGCAGCAAATAAAACTGCTCCCTGAAGTAATCAGGACCTAAAGAACAACCATTATTGTTTACCGCAGCACGGTCATCCTTTACCCCCAGAATCGCAATATCGAACGTTTTATCACCCAGTTCAGGAAATTTTTCCGTGTAAAAACTAGCCTTCATTCCCAGCTGACTGGTATAAAAGCCCTGTTTAGGCGTGAATTTTTCGAGAGCTAAAGGGGAGAAAAAATCGGATAAGGACATAATTAATGGTATCTATGCTGTCAAATATCTATTTTTGAGATCATATATTAATGAACATCCTAAAAAAAATGAAATGATTTTAGTTACCGGTGCCACAGGATTTTTAGGAGCTGAACTCATTGACCAGCTTACCGGGCAAGGAAAGAAATTACGTGCCCTGAAAAGAGAAGACTCCGTAATACCTGCAATACTAACCGGCAATACATTGATTGAATGGGTAGTAGCCGACATTAATGACCTCTCTACGCTTGACGATGCTTTTGAAAATATCACAAAAGTATACCACTGCGCAGCTAAAGTATCATTTGATCCGAAGGATAAAGCAACCCTGCTGAAAGTTAACATTGAAGGAACCAGTAATGTGGCTAATTTATGTGTACACCATAACGCGAGGCTCCTTCACGTCAGTTCTGTTGCCGCATTGGGGGAACCTAAAAAAGGTATGCAGATTACCGAAAAAGACTTTTGGGAATACGATGCCAATGTCCACTCCTATGCCATTTCCAAATACGAAGGAGAAATGGAAGTATGGCGCAGTATGGCGGAAGGCCTGGACGCAGTGATTGTGAATCCATCGGTCATCATTGGCCCTAATGCCGGATATACAGGCAGTGGCGCGATCTTCAAACTCGTTAAAGACGGTTTAGGCTATTATACCAAAGGAGCAACCGGAATTGTGGATGTCGAAGATGTAGCAAAAAGCATGATCCTGTTGATGGAAAGTGAGATCACAGGTGAAAGATTTACAATATCAGCTGAGAATTACCATTATAAGCAGTTTTTTTCAGAGATTGCTAAAGGAATGGGTGTTAAAGCCCCATCCAAAGAAGCTAAACCGTGGATGCTTGGTCTTGCATGGCGGGCAGCAAAACTAGCCTCCTTATTCACAGGAAAAGCAGCCGCACTGACCAGCGATGCCGCTAAAAGCAGTTTAAATATCAGTTTATACAGTAACGATAAAATCAGGAATAGTACGGGTATCACCTTTAAGCCCCTGCATCAAAGCATTCAGGAAGTATGTGCAGGTTTAAAAAAACTTTAAAATGAAGCAAAAGAATATTTACATCATTGATTTCGACAGCACTTTCACACAGGTAGAGGCTCTGGATGAGCTTGCCCGCATTTCCCTCAAAAAACATCCCGATAAAGAAGCCATCTTCAAGAAAATTGAAGACCTGACTAACCTGGCAATGGAAGGAAAACTATCATTTGGTGAGAGTCTGGCGCAAAGAGTAAAATTACTGGAAGCCTCAGAAGATCACCTGAAACAATTGATCACCCGGTTAAAGAAAAAAGTATCAAAATCTTTTTCCCGCAATGCGGAGTTCTTTAAAAAACATGCAGACCAGGTATTGATCGTATCGGGTGGCTTTAAAGAGTTTATTACCCCGGTAGTGAGCCAGTACCATATCAAAAAAGAAAATATTTACGCGAATACTTTTGTGACTACAGGTGATGGCAAAATCATTGATTATGATCATGCCAATCCATTAAGTGAAGAAGGTGGCAAAGTAAAATTAATGCAGCACCTGAACCTTGAAGGCGATTTATACGGCATCGGTGATGGTTATTCGGATTTTCAGCTTCGTGAGAGCGGAATGATTAAAAAATTCTTCGCCTTTACAGAGAATATTTCCAGAGAAAGTATCGTGAGCAGGGCTGACCATGTGACCCCAAGTTTTGACGAATTCTTATACGTTAATAACTTGCCGCGGGCGATTTCTTATCCGAAAAACAGGATTTTATGCCTGGCAATTGGAGATATTCCGGAAGAAAGCCTGGCACTTTTAAAGAAAGACGGTCTTTCTATCCGTCACAAAACGTCTTTTGAAGACAAATATGTCAAAGATGTCCATATGGTTCTGCTGGGAAAAGGTGAGAAAATGGACCCGGAGAAATTAAGGCTTGCACTGAAGTTAAAAACGATTGGTTACCTGGGCAGTACCACCAGCAAACTGGATTTGCAGGCATGTACAGCTATGGGTATCGTAGTTTTTGAAGATCCGAAGAATAACCCGAGAAACGCCAATTTCATCCCTAAAAGGATGTTGGATTTCATGAACAAAGGGACTACTTATCTGAGTGTTAACTTTCCGAATTTACAGTTGCCGAGAATTGATGCTTCACACCGGTTAATTCACGTCCACCATAACGTTCCGGGGATTATGGCTCAGATTAACACAGTTTTTGCGAAACATAATATCAATATTGTAGGCCAGTTCCTGATGACCAATCCACTGATTGGTTATGCAATTACAGACATCAATGCAGAATATGATAAAGACCTTTTTAAGTCTTTAAAGAAAATTGAACAAACTATAAAATTCAGAGTACTTTATTAAAATGGAGCTTACACCAGAAATAAAAAGCAAGCTGGATAAATTACAGGAAAAGTATGAAGCTATGGGCCAGGATATGGCCGCCTATCTGGATGGGTTGCTTTATGCCGACTTCTTAACTTATTGGGATTATATCCATCTTGACACCTTACTGAGTCTTCAGAGTCCTAAAACACCCTTTCCGGACGAAGAGATTTTCATTATGTACCATCAGATTACAGAGCTTTATTTTAAGCTTTGCCTGCATGAGTGTAAACAAATTGCAGAACATCCTGCGCTGACCGTTGAGTTTTTCACGGCGCGCGTGAAACGTATCAATGCCTATTTCAATGCACTAACCAGCTCTTTCGACGTGATGGTAGACGGGATGGAAAAGGAACAGTTCCTTAAATTCAGAATGTCTCTGTTACCAGCCAGTGGTTTTCAATCTGCGCAGTACAGAATGATCGAAATTTGTGCAACTGATTTTACCAGGCTGGTCGATAAGAGTAAAAGAGAAGAGCTTGTCAATGCCAGTTTAGAGGAGAAATTTGAAAATATCTACTGGAAATTCGGGGCTACTGAATTATCGAGCGGAAAACAAACACTCACTTTAAAACAGTTCATTACCAAATATGCTGCACAGTTTTTGCAGTTGGTTAAAGACCGGGAGTTCAACAATTTTTCTGCTTTGTATACGCGCTTTGAAAAGGAAGGTCAGAATGTGAGTTTATTGGCTGAAGAGTTAAGAAAACTGGATCTGTTCGTGAATGTGGAGTGGCCGTTGTCACACTATAAATCGGCAGTCAGATATTTAGAGCGTGACCCGGTAGACATCGCTGCCACCGGAGGAACGAATTGGCAGAAATACCTGCCTCCGCGTTTCCAGAAAAGAATCTTTTACCCATTTTTATGGACGGAAGAACAATTGGAAGAATGGGGTAAGTCGTGGGTGCTGGGTGTACTGAAAAGTATCAAAAAATAAGTCAATGACTATAAACCGCTCTTTAATGACAACACAGTGCCCGGCACCGGACAAATGTCATAAAGAGAAATAAAATATTATATAAGACGAATATTTCGTAATTTTGTACTGACAAATAAGAGAAACCGTGATAGATACATTAACTATAAAAACCACAAAAGCTGGTCATTCCAGACTGGCTGAAACAGATTATACTGACTTGCCTTTTGGAAAAGTTTTTACAGACCATATGTTCGTGGCTGATTACGAAGACGGTGAATGGAAGAATTTTGAAATCCTTCCTTATGGCCCGATTCCGATGAGCCCTGCTATTTCTGCTTTACATTATGGACAGGCAATTTTCGAAGGGCTGAAAGCTTACAAACAGGCAGACGGTGGCGTAAGTGTGTTCAGAGCTGATAAAAACTTTGCACGTTTTAATAAATCTGCAACCCGTATGGCGATGGCAAATATTCCTGAGGAAGTTTTCATGCAGGGTATTGCAGCGCTGATCGACATTGATAAAGCATGGGTTCCGGCTGAAGAAAATTATTCTTTGTACCTCAGACCAGTGATGTTCGCTACAGATCCTGTTTTAGGCGTAAGACCGTCCGCAACTTACAAGTTTGTAATCCTTGCCAATCCAAGTGCTCCTTATTACAGTAAACCTTTAAAAGTTAAAATTGAGACGCATTATACGCGTTCTGCTGAAGGTGGTGTTGGTGCAGCAAAAACTGCAGGAAACTATTCAAGAGCAATGCTGCCAACTGTGGAAGCGCAGGCTGAAGGTTTTGATCAGCTGATCTGGACTGACGCTAAAGAGCATAAATACCTGGAAGAATCTGGTGCAGCTAACCTGATGTTTGTCATTAATGGTAAAATTGTAACCCCTGAAGTTCGTGAAACGATTCTGGACGGAGTTACCAGGGACACGATTATCCTGCTGGCAAAAAGCATGGGTACTGAAGTAGAAGAAAGAAGAGTACTGATTCAGGAAGTGCTGGATAATATCGAAAACGGAAGCTTAACAGAAGCTTTTGCTGTAGGTACGGCTGCAACAGTTACGCAGATCAGCGAGATCACTTATGAGGGTAAAACTTACCAGCTGACAGATCCTGCTACACGTACAGTCTCTACTGCAATTGCTAAAAAATTAAACGATATACGTTACGGAGTTACGGCTGATGAGTTCGGCTGGAACTGGTCGGTTTAATTCAAAATAAAATAATTTAAAAAAATGGGGATGTTCATAGTTTATGAGCATCCCTTTTTTTATATTTATGGAAAGGTAGCCATTCCGGCATCCTGTTGGGGTAACACAGCACACAAAATGAAAACACAATTAAAAAACTTCAGCACAAAATTAATTCTGACCCTGGCTTTCATAGCGGGTCTTTCCAGCTATAGCAAAGCGGAAGATATCCGGATGGTCGTTAAGGAAGAACGTGCAAACTGTACAGGCATGGGCCCTCAAACCTGTTACCTTGTTAAATATACAACCAGTAAAGATTGGGAATTCTTTTATGGCGGTATTGTAGGTTTCACTTATCAGCCGGGTTACCGCTATACCTTGCTGGTTTCCCGTACTAAACGGGCAAATGTTCCAGCAGATGCTTCCAGCTATATCTACAAAGTGAAAAGGGTTTTAAAGCGCCAGAAAATATCGCGCGGTATCGAAAGCACCTTAACAAATACTGCCGAGGCTAATTTCGTCTTTAACCATAGGTGGAACTTAATTCAGCTAAACGGTATTACACAGGAACAATCACCTGCTTATTTGATCTTTCACCGCGAAGACCAGCGTTTTAATGGCTCTGCGGGCTGCAATAATATTTTCGGAAGTTACGAGTTCAGTAAGGGTGCCATTACGTTTAAACAAATCGGAAGTACGATGATGGCCTGTTCAGAAGAGAAAATGAAACTGGAAAATGATTTTGTAAACCTACTGAATGATAAAACCTTCAGATACGACATTGCTGATCAGACTTTAAACTTTTATCTGGGCAATAAACTGGTCGCGATGTTTGGCATGACTGATCTGGAAACCGGTACGCAATAATAAATTCAAAAACATATCTTCAGGAAAGCATGGTGCATTAAACGCAGCATGCTTTCTTTTTATCAGGTAACATCTATTACACAATACAGATAATGCGCCGCCACTTTCTTAGTTTTGTGTGACTAAAATTCACACATGAAGAATTCTTTACTATTCAGTCTGGCAGCCGGGCTTTGTTTCAGTTTCAATCTGCAAGCCCAGGAGCACAGACTTAATTTTGCTCAAACGCAGGGTAACTTTCCTTCGTTAACGAAAAGCCTGAATAAAGTTACAGGATGGAGTGACGAAAATCATTACATAGAAAAAGACGATAAAACACACCATTTATATGCGGTAGATATAAATTCGGGTAAAAAAACGGCTTATACCCCACCACCTGAAAGCGATGTGGAGGTCACAGTAAAAGACAATGATATTTATATTCAATATGGTAAATCAGCGCCTAAACGCTTAACCAATACTCCTGAAGAAGAGTTAAACCCAACGCTTTCCCCGGATGGTAAATATGTAGCATTCACCCGTAAGAGTGATCTTTACGCTGTTGATGTGAATACAGGTAAGGAAATCAGGTATACGACTGATGCTACGGATGTGATTTACAACGGTTATTCTTCGTGGGTTTATTTCGAGGAAATACTGGGCCGTCCAACAAAATATAAGGCATTCTGGTGGGCCCCGGATAGCAAGCACCTTGCTTTTATGCGTTTCGATGATACCAATGTACCGATGTTCCCGATCAATGGTTCAACAGGACAACATGGTTACGTGGAGAAAACCCGTTATCCAAAAGCTGGAGATCCTAACCCTGAAGTTAAAATAGGATTTGTTCCTTCGGCAGGCGGTAAGATTGTATGGGCTGATTTCAATGAAAAAGACGATCAGTATTTCGGTACGCCATACTGGAGCTATGATGGCAGCAATATGATGGTGCAGTGGATGAACCGCGGACAGGACAACCTGAAATTTTATGCGGTTAAACCAGAAACCGGCGCTAAAAAAGAAATCTATAATGAGAAACAATCTTCATGGGTAGATCTGGATTACGATGGCCGGATTACCTATTTAGAGGATAAAAAACATTACATCTTAAAAAGCGATAAAACAGGCTGGGCACATTATTACCTGTACACACTTGACGGCAAACTGGTCAATGTGCTGACCAGTGGTAAATGGCAGGTGAAAAACATTGTTAAAGTTGATGAGAAAAACAAAGTAGTTTATTTCATGGCGAATAAAGAAGCAAATACGACAGCCGATTTATACCGTGTAAATTACAATGGGAAAGACTTGAAAAGATTGACTTTCGGTGCTTATACGCATGAAGTAGAAATGTCTCCTTCGGGCGATAAATTTATTACGACCTATTCCAATGTTTCCACACCCACTAAACAGGCTTTAGTGGATAACAATGGAAAAATCATCAAAGAAATCGCGGACAGCAAATCTGCTGATTTTGCCAGTTACACTATCGGAAAAACAGAAATGATTACCATTCCAACTGATGATGGCTATAACCTGCCAGCAGTGATCACTTATCCTGTAGATTTTGACCAGACTAAACAGTATCCTGTAATATTCAGTATCTATGGGGGCCCTGATGCTGGAACAGTAAAGAATACGTGGAAAAAAACTGATTTACAGTGGTGGGCAAATGAAGGGATTATACAGATAGAGGTGGATCACCGTGCTTCTGGTAAATTCGGTAAACAGGGTGTCGCGTTAATGCACAGAAACCTGAGTAAATGGGAAATGAAGGATTATATTACGGCTGCAAAATGGTTAAAAGCAAAGCCATGGGTTAATAACAAAAAGCTGTTGATTACTGGCCATAGCTATGGTGGTTATATCACTACGATGGCTTTGACTTATGGTGCTGACTACTTTGATTTTGGTTATGCAGGAGCTCCGGTTACGAGCTGGGAACTTTATGACAGCGTATATGCAGAGCGCTTTATGGATACGCCGAAGGAAAATCCTCAGGGCTACAAAAATGCTTCGGTATTGACCTATACAGAAAAATACAAAGGTTTGCTGCGAATTATGCACGGTGACATGGATGATAATGTTCACATGCAAAACACGATTCAACTGATCAATAAGTTAGAGGACGAGAATAAACATTTCGAACTGATGATCTATCCGGGTGGCAGACATGGTTGGAAAGGTGTGAAAAGCAAGCATGATTTTTCAGAGCGTGCCCGTTTTTATTATATGAACCTGTTAGAAAAACCAGCACCTGCAGAGGTTTTGCAATAACAATAAGCGCTTTAAAACAGTAAAGGCTGAATGACTATATGGTTGTTCAGCCTTATTTTTTTCTTTTCCGCCGCGCCTCTCTCCGCTGCTCCCGATCACTCTTCATCTTCTCAAACTTCGCAATCTGCGCATCAATCTCTGCCTGTTTTTCCGGTGTTAAGCCAACCGTATATTTGATGCCCTGCAACAAGGTCTTCCAAACGAAACTAAAAAAGGAAATCCTCGGATCGCGCTGAAAATAAATGGAAGCCCCAACCATCTTACCCTTCTCATCCGGGTTATCCGGCCTGATGACCAATGAGTTTGCCAGCATCGAAAACAACCCAAGCTTCACTAATCTGTTTTTGCCCTCGACCTTCTTCATTAAACCAATCGACAAATCCTTATAGCGGAAACTCAAATCACCACTAGCCTTTGCCTGATCTGCCACCACATTAAAACTCAACTTCTTCACCATGCCGCTATTTACCTGCAACATACCCAAAGGCTTCGTAATTCTGTTTAAAAAGCCCCCATCCATATCTCCAAGCTCACCTTGATAAGAAAATGCCCCGTTCTTAGCATTAAGATCAAACTTAAAATTGACCATTAACTTCCCCTGCCCCATCATGTAGGTATTCAGATTAGCCAGCATAAAAGGGTTCTTAGCCTTTACCTTCGCCTCATTCGTGACATTTAAAATCGTTCCTGAAGTCTTTTCAAAAGTAATCCTGCCCTTCTGTTTACTATCACTGTCAAACTCCGCATAACTAATATCCACGTCACTCAAATTCAACTTCTTCACGGTTAACTGTGCCTTAACCAGCTGTAACAACTGATGCGGAAATTTCCCCATCCGCTCTACCCCCTGCGAAGGCAGCTCATTATTATTGAAAACTGATACAAAACCATTCGTGATATTCATTTCTTCAGCCGCAAGTTCCTGCTTCTTGATATATAGCGGCAGATCGATCCCGCTCAAACTAATATCACTGAGCTGAATACTAAATCTTTCTTTAGAAAAACCAACCTTACGTCCAAAATCCATTTCCGAATACCGGGGCACTACCGCAAACTTCTTCACATTCAATTTCCCCGTCGAAGCCGCAAAAGAAAACTCATTTAACTGTATATGATATAAACTATCCGGCGTAGCGAACTGATAATCATTCAAATTGATCAATACATCTTTTAACAGGTAAATCCGGGTCGGATCTGTAGCCGACTTCGCATCAATCAGCCAGTCTTTCAACGTAATATCCAGCTTATCCAGAGAATCTACCTCTGGCACAGGTACATTTTTATTGATATACTTGAAACTCACATCCTTTAAACTGATCGTGTTGACACTCACCAGCTTCAAAAACTTAGAAATATATTCGTAAGGAGATTTATTAGGTCTTGGAGGCTTGTTTTCATTGAAATCAAACTGCCTGTTAATCATCACCACCTTAGGATGCTCAAATAACAACTGCTCCACACTCAGCTCTTTATTCCTGTAAATACTGAAAGGATGAAAATTCCGGATGGTCAGTTTCTTCAGGCTAACCTCATAAATATTATTCGGTGCCCGTTTGAGCTTAATCAGCTTATTAAAAATAATAGTATCAGGGATAATTTTCACATCACTCACAGACGCATTCCCCAACAGGAAGTTGGTATTTACAGTAGAAAACTCAATACGATACAGGCTATCCGTAGAATTCAGCACCAAATCCTTCAGTTCCTTCATAATAACAGGCCTTAGCTTCACGCTAAGATACCATGACATCGCGTCTGCCGCTGCAAACAGCAAAAACATGACAGCCGCAACCCATTTAATTACCGTAAATGTTTTTCGGGTTTTTCTCCTCATGCCTAACCAGCGTCTAAAAATTACAATATACGTTTTTAGGAAAATAAAAACCAGTCATTTTACCTCTTCCCGTTAATTCTTTCCGCCTTTTTTACCTGGCGCTCCTTTAATTTATTCACCACCTCTTTCCGGCTTTTTTCCGGACTCTGCATCGGGATGATCCCCAACCCTATCGTTTCTCTCATACCAACAAAAACGCTCTTCCATAATAAGTTGAAAAATGAAGCTCCCGGAGGCCGTTCAAAATGAATCTTCGCCGTCCTCAAATCTCCGCCCTTAGACGGGTTTTCATCCTTAATAATCAATGTATTCGCTAAGAAAGAAAGCAGGCCCTTTTTCTGAACAGGTTTCCCATTCTCCCCTTCTTTTAATAATTTCACTTTCAACTGATTATAATACAGCTGCATAGTCCCGTCAGAACCCTTTTCATTCGCCTGAACATCAAAGTCTATTTTCTGTATCTGCCCGGTTTCAATTTCCACCATACCCAAAGGCTGAGCGAGCGGATTCAATTTCACCATGTCCAGCTTTCCAATATGTCCTTTAAAAGAAAAAGCACCATTTTTTGCCAGTAAATTGAACTTAATCATGATGCTCAGCTGTGCAGCCTTAATCATCAGTGCATTTAAATCGGCCACGGCAAAGTGATTTCTGGCCAGTGAAGAAGGATCATTCGTTACATTCAGTACGTGACCGGTCAGCTGGTCAATATTCACCGTTCCACGCTGCCGGGACATCGGATTATACTCAGTATAGGCCACACTTACCTTATTCAATTTTAACGTATCAATCGTAACTGGTACCGGTAAGCGTTGCAAGGCCATATGCGGAAAGTTATTCCCTTTATTTGCTGCGCCCGGCGGCATTTCCCGGTTCATAAAAACCTTAGCGACAGTTTTACTGACCTTCAGGCTCTGCGCATGGATTACCCGGTCTGTATTAAATTTCACAAAATTAATCCCTGTAAAAGCAATTTCACCAAAAACCAGGTCATACCGATCTTTCTGAACTTTAAGCTTCCTGCTGAAAGCCAGGTCAGGATACATCGGGATCATTTTAAATCCTTTGATCCTGATCGTCTGACCAGTTGCAGATCCGGTTATCGTATCTACTTTCATCGTATAAAGCTTATCCTTCGTTAAAGAATGATAACCTGCCAGTTCAAATGATACATCTTTTGCATAATAAAACCGCGTTGTATCTTGTTCGGTAGCCGCATCCAGCTTAAAATCACGGATCTGTACGTTCAAATGTCTGACTGAATTCAGTAGGCGGCCATCTGATCCGTTGATATAGTCAAAATCAGCATCTGCAATCTTAATTCCTCCGATATGAACAGCTGCAAGCGTTTTTGAAATCAGTTCATAAAGACTGCGTTTATCTTTTTTAACGGTATCAGGCTTTTTATCAATTTTATTGTAAATCATATTAATCGAAGGGTTCTCCAGAATAATATCATTCATCAGTATTTTTTTATGCCGCCAGACTTCAAATATCCCGATATGACGCAATCTTAAACGTGCTAACTTTACCTGGAACAAGTGTGTAGGTGCTGTTCCTAATTTCTTTCTTGCGTTAAAAACTGCAGTATCCGGTGCCAGCAAAATACTGTCAACGGTCACACTTCCGGAGAGCAGGTTCAGGTGAATATCCTTAAAGTCAATTTCATAAAGATCAGCTGATCCTTTGGAAACCACCTCTTTAATCTTTTTAGTCAGCACAGGTTTCCACTGCATACTCAAATAAAGTGATGCGCAGCCAACAGCGATAATCAGGGTTAAAAGTACTCCAGCGAGCCATTTCCATATTTTATTTTTCCCTGATCTACGGTCTGTCATATTTCTGTATTTAACTAATATTACAGATAATGCCTTATAATGTTTTTGATATTTACAACGTTCAATGTCAGTATAGCGTCTAAAAGGGCAAGTTATGAGGTTAAACCTGATTTTTAAATGCTGCCAATTTGTCATTTACAAATTAAATTTAGTATTTTTGTCCCTTTAAGAATGTTACTCCTTTATGATCGATTTACAGCTAACAGACAAAACACATGATGAAGGCCGCCAGGGCGAAGCTCTGCTTGTTGATGCCCCAAAACTGCTTAATGCGAGGAAGCTATACATTGAAAGTTATGGTTGCCAGATGAACTTCGCTGATAGTGAAATTGTTGCCTCTATCCTGTTAGATCAGGGTTTTGAGACGACAGGTAATTATCAGGAAGCAGACGCAATTTTTATCAACACCTGCTCGATCAGGGAAAATGCCGAACAGCGTGTCCGTAACCGGTTATCACAGTTTGGTATAGAAAAACGTAAAAACCCTAAACTGATTGTCGGGGTTTTAGGCTGCATGGCAGAACGTTTGAAATCTAAATTCCTTGAAGAAGAGAAATTAGTGGATCTGGTTGTTGGCCCTGATGCTTACCGCGATTTACCACAACTGATAGAACAGGTGGGTGATGGTCAGAAAGCAATCAACGTTTTGCTATCCAGAGAAGAAACCTACGCAGATATTAGTCCTGTCCGCTTAAACGGAAACGGGATTACTGCTTTCATTTCCATCATGCGTGGTTGTGATAATATGTGTTCTTTCTGTGTAGTTCCTTTTACAAGAGGGCGTGAACGCAGCCGTGATCCGCATTCTATTCTTGCTGAAGCGCAGGATTTACACGACCGCGGTTATAAAGAAGTTACCCTGCTTGGACAGAATGTAGATTCGTACAAGTGGAAAGGTACCGCAGAAGCCGAAGATGGCGCTGAGATTATGGTCAACTTTGCCCAGTTACTGGAAAAAGTAGCACTGATCAGCTCTGAACTACGTGTTCGTTTCTCGACTTCTCATCCAAAAGATATTACAGACGAAGTACTGCATACTATTCAGAAATATGATAACATCTGTAACAATATCCACTTACCGGTACAATCGGGAAGCAGCAGGGTATTGGACCTGATGAACCGTACTTATACCCGCGAATGGTATATCAACCGGATTGATGCGATCAGAAATATTATTCCTGATTGTGCAATCTCTACAGATATTATCGCTGGTTTCTGTACAGAAACGGAAGAAGAGCATCAGGAAACCTTATCCATGATGGATTATGTGGGTTATGATTTCGCTTTCTGTTTCAGCTATTCTGAAAGACCAGGAACAATGGCTGCAAGAAAACTGGAAGATGATATTCCGGAAGACGTTAAAAAACGCCGTTTACAGGAAATCTTATTGAAACAACAGACTACTTCTCATTACAGGTTACAGAAATCTGTAGGAAAAACAGTCCGGATCTTAGTAGAAGGTTTCTCTAAAAAGTCTGACAAGGACCTTTGCGGAAGAAATGACCAGAACGCCATGATCGTATTCCCGGCAGTAGAAAATGTGAAGCCAGGACAATACGTAAATGTGATTATTGAGCGTTGTACATCAGCGACTTTACTGGGCAGGATTACAGCTTAAAAAATATACTCCAGTGAGCATTTAAATATAATTATTTTGGACGTACAAGATATTAAAAACCGATTTGGGATTATTGGTGGTTCTCCACTTTTAAACCGTGCTATAGATATTGCCAGGCAGGTAGCGCCAACGGATATGTCAGTATTAATTACTGGGGAAAGTGGTAGTGGAAAAGAAGTGTTTTCACACATTATCCACCAGATGAGCACCCGTAAACATGGTGCTTTTATTGCCGTAAACTGTGGTGCGATTCCCGAAGGCACAATAGATTCAGAATTATTCGGACACGAGAAAGGCTCTTTTACTGGTGCTCATGAAGCACGTAAAGGGTATTTTGAAGTAGCAAACGGAGGAACGATCTTCCTGGATGAGGTTGCGGAATTACCTTTAGGTACGCAGGCCCGTTTATTAAGAATACTGGAAAGCGGGGAATACCTGCGTGTAGGTTCTTCCAAAGTACAGAAAACTGATGTCCGTATTATTGCAGCAACCAACGTAGATGTGTATAACCGGGTAAAATCAGGTAAATTCCGTGAGGATTTATATTACCGTTTAAACACCGTGCCTTTGCGCATTCCTGCTCTACACGAAAGAAAAGAAGATATTTTCCTGCTGTTCAGAAAGTTTTCTGCCGATTTCAGCGATAAATACCGTAGCCCGGGTATTCATTTAGAACCGGATGCGATACAGATGCTGAGTAATTACAGCTGGCCGGGAAACGTCAGACAGCTTAAAAACATTGCAGAACAAATTTGTGTACTGGAAAAAGACCGGAATGTAACTGCCGGTGCTTTATTGAATTATATTCCGAATGAAGGAGGCAGCAATTTGCCAATGGCATTGAATAACGGAAGTAATAAAGAAGATTTTTCCGAACGGGACATCCTGTATAAAGTTCTTTTCGACATGAAAAAGGACATGATGGACCTGAAGAAACTCGTTGCTGAAATTATTCAGAGTGGTGGCAATACTTCACATATCATGGAGGAAAACCCGCATTACATCAACCAGCTTTACCAGGAAGTAGATCAGACCGTGAGCAATGATTCCACTTTCATGATTAAAAAATCTCCTCAGAATGCCCCTGTAGACTATAACTACACGCATGATGCGGAAGAGGTGGAAGAATCACTTTCTTTGATTGACAAGGAGTCTGATTTAATCAAAAAGGCGCTTAAAAAGCATAAAGGCAAGCGTAAGTTCGCAGCTCAGGAACTGGGGATTTCAGAACGTACGCTGTATAGAAAAATCAAAGAACTCAATTTAAATTAGGTCATGAAAAGAATCTGTTTATTGCTATTGCTTCCGCTGGCAACTTTAGTGAATTCGTGTTCAGTAAAGTTAAGCGGAGCCTCTATTCCTGCGGAAATGAAAACGGTAGCTGTGTCGTATTTTGAAAATAATGCGCCACTGGTTATCCCTACATTGAGTGCAGACTTTACGGAGGCATTAAAACTGCGTATCCGGAATCAAACCCGCCTGATAGTTACCCAGAGTAACGCGGATGCTATTTTTGAAGGCCGGATTACAGGTTATGACATCCGCCCTATTGCCCTTCAGAATAACAATGCACCAAGTGCAGGTGGAAACAGGCTGACCATTAAAGTAAGTGTAAAATACACGAACAACCTGAATCCTAAACAAAGTTTTGAAGAATCATTTGAGCGGTTTAAAGATTTTGACATGAGAGGCCAGAGCCTGGAATCTGTTCAGCTCCAGTTAAATAAAGATATTAACGCACAGCTTACTGAAGATATATTCAACAGGGCCTTTGCGCAATGGTAAAAGAGCTGAAAAAACCGGTATATTAAATGAATTTCAATTGTTAACTTAGCCTCATAATGCTGGATAAAGACATACAACAACAACTTGCTGAATTAATTGCGGACCCTCAAAAGGTTTCTCCGCAGCATACGGCTATGTTGAGCGATTTGTTGCAGACTTACCCATATTATCAGCCATTGCATTTGTTATTAGCCAAAGCCGATCTGCAACGTGCAAAAAGTACGAACCAGCTTGTTCAGGCTTCTCTATATACCAACGGTTCAATTTTACACCAGTTTCTGTTCAAAAAAGAAAATACACCAACTACCTTTTTGATCGTCAACGGGTGTGCAGGGATCAGAGAAGAGAATGAACAGGAAAGTTTCGATGAGCTGGAAGAAGTGTTTGAGGAGATCGCAGAGGTTGACCATACCAATTACCGCCCATTCAGAAATTCAGAGTCCGGTGCTGAAACAATAACTACGCACGAAACTACAGAACGCAAGAATTCTCTGGAAGATGATTTCGTTTTTGAAAGTATTGCCTCTTCAGATTTCTTCGCCTTTGAACAGAACTTCAGTACCACAGAGGTTGCTGAACCACAGCATCAGCAAAAGGTTGAAGAAGCTCCGGTTATTGAAGAGCATGAATCACAGGCGGCGGCCGAAGTAGAAACCAGTCAGGTCAGCAATTACCATGACGAAAATCTGCCTTACACCTTTTTATGGTGGCTTGCCAAGACCCGCAAAGAGCATCAGAGCATATTTCAGCCTTATGCTCTACCCAAAACAAATAACGCCCAGGAATTACAGCAGCAGTATGTGGAACATATTTTTCATATTCAGAGCCATCTGACCGGAAGTGAAGCCTTGCTGGGTACCGAAGAACAGCCAAGGCCTGTCACCAAAGATGCAGAGATCATCGAAAGCTTTATCAAAAATGATCCGCAGATCCTGCCCCCTAAACCTGAGCAGATCGACAATGAAAACAAGGCAAAGAAAAGTGCAGAGGATCAGAATGACCTCGTATCTGAAACACTGGCCAATATTTACATCGAGCAAATGCTTTACGACAAGGCGATAGATACTTATGAAAAATTAAGTTTGAAGTTTCCAGAAAAAAGACGTTACTTTGCCGACCTTATCCAATCTATAGAAAAGAAAATTTAACCATTTAACATACTATGCTTTTTTTAATTATTTTATTGATCATTATTTGTGTTGCATTAGGCCTGTTTGTTTTAATACAAAATCCTAAAGGCGGTGGTCTGGCAACAGGCGGGTCGGGAAGCAATATGTTCGGTGTACAACGTACAGGTGATGTACTTGAAAAAGGCACCTGGGTTCTTTTAACTTTAGTTGTTGTAATTTCACTGGCAATTACTGCGATTGGAAAAACAGGATCAACCGGAGCTACTGGCGGCGGCGATTCTAAAATTCAACAGCAATTGGATAAAACACCTACGCCTTCTCCAATTGGCGGTGGTATTAAACCAGCTACAACTCCTGCTCCTGCAGCTACGCCGGAAGCACCAAAAAAATAAGCTTAACTACAGTATTAAAGAAGCCCGTCAGAAAACAATTCTGACGGGCTTCTTTCGTTTATCCCTGCCAGTCTGACACAAAAAAATAGGCGCTTAATCTATTAGCTGACAAGCCTGTGTAAATTTGGCAACCGAAAGCTCCTTGGCATAAAAACTGTTGTGCCTTTAGCGTTATTATACAATTTATACGTTAACCTTTAAATTAAAACAATAATTAAGTTATGGCTTTAAACATTAAACCCATTGCAGATAGAGTAGTTGTTGAAGCTGCTCCTGCCGAAGAAAAAACTGCTTCGGGTATTTATATCCCGGATACAGCTAAAGAAAAACCTCAGCAAGGAACAGTAGTTGCAGTTGGCCCGGGTAAATATGCCGAGTTAACAGGAAACTTAGTACCATTGAGCGTTAAAATTGGTGATGTAGTTTTATATGGCAAATACGGAGGTACTGAAATTACTTTTGAAGGTAAAGAGTATCTTATTATGCGTGAAACTGATCTTTACGCAGTTCTTTAGTTGTTGGTTTAACCCGGCAAATCTCACCAAATATTAAAAAAAAGTTAAAAATGGCAAAGCAAGTAAAATATAACGTAGAAGCCCGTGACGCACTGAAAAGAGGTGTTGATACTTTGGCTAATGCAGTAAAAGTAACTTTAGGTCCAAAAGGACGTAATGTAATTATTGATAAAAAATTCGGTTCACCAGCAATTACGAAAGATGGTGTTACTGTTGCAAAAGAAATTGAATTAAAAGACCCTATCGAAAACATGGGTGCTCAAATGGTTAAAGAGGTTGCTTCTAAAACTGCTGACATTGCAGGAGACGGAACAACTACTGCAACTGTATTGGCTCAGGCGATCGTTACAGCGGGTATCAAAAACGTTGCTGCTGGTGCAAATCCAATGGATTTGAAACGTGGTATCGATAAAGCTGTTACAGCAATTGTAGCAAACTTAAAATCTCAGTCTCAAACTGTTGGTGAAGACAATAACAAAATCAAACAGGTTGCATCTATCTCTGCAAACAATGACGAAGTTATTGGCGCACTGATCGCTGAGGCAATGGGTAAAGTAGGTAAAGATGGTGTAATTACTGTTGAAGAAGCAAAAGGTACTGAAACTGAAGTAAAAACAGTAGAAGGTATGCAATTTGACCGTGGTTACTTATCTCCATACTTTGTAACTAATGCTGATAAAATGGAAGCGGAATTAGAAAACGCTTATATTTTGATCTATGACAAAAAGATCAGCAACATGAAAGAATTGTTGCCGATTTTAGAGAAACAAGTTCAGACTGGTAAACCATTATTGATCATCGCTGAAGATTTAGATGGTGAAGCTTTAGCTACTTTAGTAGTGAATAAAATCCGAGGTTCTCTGAAAGTTGTTGCTGTTAAAGCTCCAGGTTTTGGTGACCGTAGAAAAGCAATGTTAGAAGATCTTGCTATCTTAACAGGTGGTACTGTAATTTCTGAAGAAAGAGGTTACAAATTAGAGAATGCTGACCTTACTTATTTAGGTACTGCTGAGAAAATCGTTGTAGACAAAGACAATACAACGATCATTAACGGTGCTGGTTCATCTGATGATATCAAAGCCCGCGTTAACCAGATCAAAGCTCAGATCGAAACTACAACTTCTGATTACGATAAAGAAAAATTACAAGAGCGTTTGGCTAAATTAGCTGGCGGTGTTGCAGTTCTTTACGTAGGTGCAGCTTCTGAGGTTGAAATGAAAGAGAAAAAAGACCGTGTTGATGATGCTTTACATGCAACCCGTGCGGCTGTTGAAGAAGGTATCGTTGCTGGTGGTGGTGTTGCTTTCATCCGTGCTATCGAAGCTTTAGAAGGAATGAAAGGATCTAACGAAGACGAAACTACTGGTATCGCAATCGTTAAACGTGCTATCGAAGAGCCATTACGTCAAATCTGCCAGAATGCAGGTATTGAAGGTTCTATCGTAGTTCAAAAAGTTAAAGAAGGTAAAGGTGATTTCGGTTACAATGCCCGTACTGATGTTTATGAAAACTTAATCAGTGCAGGTGTTATCGATCCAACTAAAGTTGGTCGTGTAGCTTTAGAAAACGCAGCTTCTATTGCAGCGATGTTGTTAACAACAGAGTGTGTATTAGCTGATGATCCTGAAGATAATGCAGCAGGTTCTGCTATGCCTCCTATGGGTGGCGGTGGAATGGGCGGAATGATGTAAGTCAATTCTGTTAATTGCTGATTAAAGCCTCCAGTCTTAAAACTGGAGGCTTTTTTACGTCTAAGAAATTTCAACTCTTTGTAAGGCAGGTGCTTGGAAAAATAGATTCTATTTTCTAAATTGATATACCGATACAATATGAGGAAAATTCTAACTGTCTTTCTCGCTCTCTTCCTTAATATTATATCCTTTCATTCCAGTGCTCAACTTACCCTTGGAATGGTGGATGGAGGACCTTATGCGCCCGGATCGAGCCTTAGTGCCACTTTTAGTATTGGAGAAAGCAGCTGTATCCGGATAGGTAATACGTTTAGCCTGGTTTTAGTCAACAATGCAGGCAACGAAATTACACTCGGCACTTACAATGGGTTCTATACCACTTTTGTCAACGGAACGATACCAGCAAATACACCAGCCGGCACAGGTTATAAAGTAAGGGTTAAATCTTCAAACCCTGTATTGAGTACTGATTTGTCAGCTCCTTTTGAGATCAAGGCCGGAATGCCGGTTACAGCTGCACTCAGCAGTGTAGCCTCTACAATAAATACGAATCCGTTGACTTTTGGTTCCTGTAACAGCGCAGCAGGCACGGAATTCAACTTCACGAATGAGTCCACGACCGATATAGCCACAGCCACAGTTAGCAATGAATTAAATCCGGGAACTCCGGTTACGTTAACCTATTCAGCCGCAACTAAACTTAATACTTTCACAGCAGATCAGGCGCACTATACCGTTTTTGTGAAAGCAGCTTCCCCCGATGGGATAATAGGTACGCAATCCTATTTTTTAATCAACAATCTTGCAGTCACTGCCTTTACGACAACCAGCAGCAATACCGTCTGCTTTCCGGTTGGTTCTTTTGAATATGGGGTCGAAGTAAATAAAATTACGGGTATCGCGGCCAATTTTCCGGGAAATACTTATAAAATAGATTGGGGGGACGGGAAAACAGATGAGTATACGATTTGTGACATCAAGGCGAACAACAACAAGGTACAGCATACGTTTACGAAATCATCTTGCGGATTTACATATACAACAGGCAATCAAACGAATTACAATGCTTTTGGAATTAATGTCGGCGTTTATAGTCCGTATTGCGGGGCTATTGGAACGCCTATTTCAACAACAGCCAGGGTAGTTTCCAGGCCCGTCAATAAGTTTGATGCACCTTCTGTAGTTTGTGTGGGTGACCGGGTAATCATGAGCAACCAATCTACCGCCGGACAAAATCCAAATTCCAGCTCTACGGGTTGTAGTGATAACAATGTACTTTATACGTGGTATGTGGATGGGGTCAGAGTATTAACTGATGTTTCGTTTGCTACTCCGCCGCCAAGCCCTGTTTTCACAACCAAAGGCCCGCACGTGATCCGCATGACTTCAAAAAGTAACGGCAATTGCCAGGCTGATGACGCGGAGAAAACTATTTGTGTACAAGATCCTCCAAAACCTTCCTTCACCTTGGGGAATCCGGTGATTTGTTTAACTCCGGGCACGTTAACTCCTGTCAATACTTCTGTACTGGACAATACCTGCCCGAATGCCGGCCCTGTTTATACGTGGGCAGTTACTCCGGCAACCGGGGTTACCTTTGATGCAAATACCGCTACTCCGCAATTTAAGTTTACGCAGACCGGGGTGTATAATCTAACGCTGGCTGTTCAGTCCGGAACCTGTACAGTGACCAGTGCTCCGCAGAAAATTGTGGTCAATACACAGCCCGAAGCTACTTTATCGCCAGATGTTACGCTGTGTGCTACTGGAAATTACACTTTTAATCCTACCGCAGGCCCTACGCAAACCACACTGAATGGAACAGCAGAAGAACCCAGCGGAACTTATACATGGACAGTGACCAGTACGGGTAATTACACTTTTATATCACCTGATGGCCCAAATACTAAATATCCAACACTTAATTTTGCTGATTACGCTGTTTATACGGTAACGCTGACGCATACTAACAATTGCGGGACTATAACAAAAGCGCAGAAAATCACACTTTCCAAATCACCAAAACCTGAAATAACTGCCGCTGCCAACCCGGTTTGTTATAATTCAGCGATCAGTCTGACCGGGAATATTATTGACAATAATCCAAATACCACTTTTGAATGGGTAAGTAATGGAGGTGTATTTTCCGCACCAGATAATCTAATTACAACTTACACCCCTACTGCTGCTGAACGCAATGCCGGAGCTGCAATGGTTATTCTCAGAGTCAAAACTGGTCTTCCCGCACCTTGTGCAAGCGTTGAGGCAAATATTTCCGTACAGATTTACCCTAACAATACCGGAACAAATACGACGCAGAATATTTGTTCCGGTCAGGCTGCTTTTCATACGCCTGCATCCATTGTAACAGGCAGTACTTTTACGTGGACAGCTGCAAATGCCGACGGAATGGCTACCGGGTTTTCAGCAACGGGGTCTGGCCCGGTTAATCAGGTCATCACCAATACAAATGCAACAGCTAATGCTGTAGTCATTTATACGGTTACCCCTAAAAGTAACGGATGTGATGGCGTACCTTATACTTTTACTGTAACGATTACACCCATACCAGTAGTTACAGCCACCGCAGCCCAACCCACAATCTGCGGAAATGAAGCTGCTGGAATTACACTGAATTCCACGATAGCCAATACTAAATATACCTGGACAAGTACTGCCACTGCAGGCATCACCGGGAATACAAATCAAGCCATTCCAATTGCAGTCACTGCAATTCAGGATATTTTAGTGAACAGCGGTGCCACACAGGGAACGGTAACTTATACGATTACCCCGGTTTCCACAACCAGTTGCCAGGGAACACCAGTTACCATTACTGTCAAAGTGGATGCGGCGATTACGATTGCCAGCGCCGGGCCAGCACAGATTTTATGCGCAAAATTAAGTACATCAATGGCCGGGAACACGCCTAAAACAGGAGAAACAGGACAATGGTCTGTGGTATCCGGGACACTGGTCATTGCTGATCCTTCCAACCCGCTAACGCAGATTACCGGACTTACCCCAGGCCAGACTTATGTGTTAAAATGGACAATCGCAGGCGCTGCAAACTGTACACCAACAACGGCTGAGGTAACCATTACCAACCTCCCTGCTGTCAGCAATACGATTAGCAGCAGCAGCGCTGAGGTATGTTATGGACAAACAATTGACATCACAGGTGATACGCCAACCGGAGGAAACGGGACCTATACTTACCTCTGGGAAAGCAGCACCGACAATGGGGCTACATGGAATGTGATTAGCGGACAAACCTCAAAAGACCTGAATTTCAAACTTTTATCTACTTTAAGTTTCCGCAGAACAGTAACCAGTGGCCCCTGCCCTATGCTGAGTAATGTGATTCAGATAATTGCCCAGCCTCCAATCGGCAATAACACTATCACTGCTGACCAAACAATCTGTACAGGCTTAATTCCCGCAGCTTTGACTGGCAGTACGCCCACCGGATCTGACGGTCATTTTAATTATCAGTGGCAATCCAGTCCGGATAATACGGTTTGGACGGACATTAGCGCAGCTGTATTTTCAGGCTATATACCACAAGCGTTAACTGCCACTACTTTTTACAGACGTGTGGTGAGTACACAGGCTTGTAATGGAGCTTTACAGAGTATCAGTCCTTCCGTAAAGATTACCGTCAAACCCAATGCGAAAGCTGAATATACTTTTACCGCAGATAACGGCTGTATTCCTTTTGTTTTAAATATAACAGCCATTACTTATCCCGATCGCAATGCTAGCTACACCTGGTATGCTGACGATTTACAAATTGGAACTGGCAGCAATTTCCCGGGTTATACGATGAAACTCAGCAATAGTACAGTTGTGATTAAACTGGTGGTCACCAGCAGCCTGGGCTGTACGCAAGATGAATTCAGCCACACCTTTAGTACGATTGAGAATGTCGTCCCTGCTTTTACACAAAGTGCCAAAGAAGGTTGCGGCCCGCTGAAAGTCAATTTCATCAATACCTCTACCTCTTTGACCAACGCAACTTTCTTCTGGGATTTTGGGAATGGCGTAACTACCACACAGGTTATGCCCGGACAGGTTACTTTCCAGCCAGATCCGCTCGGTAAGGACACCACTTATAAAGTTGCACTGACTGCCACAACCTCTTGTGGAAAGGTTACCGTGGTATCAGGAGTTTTTGTAAAAGCCAGACCCATTTCTTTATTCTCTCCTGATCAAACCGTTGGCTGTTCGCCGATGAAAGTAACTTTCAGCAATACTTCTCCCGGGGGGACCAATACCTATTACTTTGATTTCGGGGATGGCACGTTGCTGACCAAAACTGATAAATCACCCGTAACACATACCTATACCACAGGAGCTGTTAAAGAATATGTTGTAAAAATGGCTGCGCAGAATGAGTGCGGAAGAGAAGAAACTTCTTATACGATCCGGGTTTCTCCGAATACCATTTTACCGGAATTAGTTGTCAATGCAGATGAAAAAGAAGGGTGTGCACCTTTGAAAGTTAATTTTTATAACAATAGCAAAGGCGCAAGCAGTTTTCAATATGATTTTGGGGATGGAACTACCTTAATTACCCGGTCTGCACCCGAAGTTGTGGCGCATACTTTTACGTCTTCAGGAACCTTTACCGTGAAACTGACCGCTTCAAACGGGTGTTCTGACACCACAACTACCGAAACTATCAAAGTGCTTCCACAGCCCGCTGTTGCCTTTAACGGGGATATACTTTCAGGCTGTCCGGGACTGGCTGTACAGTTTAAAAATACCAGCAGTGGCGGGATCAGTTATTTATGGGATTTCGGGGATGGGACAACATCCTCCGAATTTCAGCCAGAACATACCTTCGGCGGCAGCAAGGAATTTTACACGGTTACCTTAAAGGCGACCAATTCTTTAGGTTGTTCCAATGTTTCGGCGCTAACCGATTATATCCATATTGTACCCCCTCCAGTTTCGCAGTTCAACGTCTCTCCTTCAACGGTTATCAGTATCCCGGATTATACGTTCCGGTTTGAAGACGAAAGTACCGGAAGCCCGGCAGTGTGGTTCTGGGATTTCGGAGATAAACAAACTTCGATCCTGAAGAGTCCTTCTCATACCTATCTGGATACAGGAACATATGTAGTTACCTTAAGAGTAACCAATCAGCAGGGCTGCTTTGCCACCACCTTCAAGAAAGTTTCTGTGGTTGGTGTGCCGGGCTATTTGTTCCTGCCCAATTCCTTTATGCCCGGTAGTGAAACACCCGAACTGCGGATTTATAAAGCCAAAGGATCGGGAATCAAAAACTGGCGGATGAGCATTTTCAATAAATGGGGACAAGACTTATGGGAAACAACCCTGCTCGACGATGGCCGGCCTGCTGAAGGATGGGACGGGTTATTCAAGGGCAGCCCCGCCCCCCAAGGCGTATACTTTTGGAAGATTGATGTAGAATTCATTAACGGCATGGAGTGGAAAGGAATGACTTACGATTCTTCAGCACCAAAAAGAACAGGAATTATCCACTTAATCAGATAACCGGAATATGAAACTGAGATCAACCTATATTTTGCTGTTCTGCTTGTTCGCCAGGTCAATTGCTGCATTGGCTCAGGATCATATTTACTCCCAGTTTTTTAATGCCCCATTATATCTCAACCCTTCACTGACCGGGCAGTTTGAGGGTGACATCAGGATGAATATGATTTACCGGAACCAGTGGACGGGATTGAATGGTACGCTTTCCTATATCAACGCATCGGCCGATTTGAATATCCCCCGGTTTGGCGGCGGAGTTGGCTTACAATTCAACCGCAGCTCTGAAGGGACAGCCTTCCTGGTGAAAAACAATATAGCAGCGACTTATTCTTATAGCGTAGGCACGGATGATTTCATTTTATCTTTTGGTATCCAGGCTGGGTTTACCAGCAGGCAGATTGACTGGAATAAACTGGTATTCTCTGATCAGATTGACAACCGGCTTGGTTATATCCCGGGAAGTATCAGTGCGGCGCAACCACCCAACCAGGCCACTAAATTTTTCTTTGATCCTGCGGCGGGAGCCAACCTGGTGTACGGGAATTTTATGGCGGGTGTGGCTTCACATCATATCAACCAGCCAGATGAATCTTTTAGTGGCGCGCAGGCGAAGCTCCCCATGCTGCTTACCGGTTATGCGAGTTACCGGATCGCGCTGACCCAGAATTACACTTATGGAGTGGATGAAGCTTCTTACGTCATTCCTTCAGTTGTGTATTATAAACAGGGAAATGTATCCTCTATGAGTGCAGGTGCGCAGTTTAAACACAAGGGGCTTAACTCTGGCCTCTGGTATCGCACAGCAGGTGAAGGCGGGCCGGATGCAATTGTCGTTTCGCTGATCTTCGATATTTTTACCGGACGGCAGAACGGGGAAAAATTAAGACTGGGCATCAGCCATGATGCGACCACTTCCAAAATAAACTATACCAATACCAACGGCACCACCGAGGCGAGTGTCGGGTATCAAAAGTATTTCCCCAATAGTTCCAGCTTTAATAAATTTAATGGGTTGCGGTGTTATGACTTCTACTAAACCTATCTTTTCAGCGTTCTTTACTTATCTTTATAAAAGTTAAAACTTTAAGCATTTTTTTATCTTTTTGATACCATGGAAGAATTTATTGAAGGTAACCACTTTCTTACCCAAAGCGAAGTATATAAGTTTTTACTGACCATACTCCTGTGCGGGCTTATTGGTATTGAACGCGAATTAAGAGCTAAACAAGCCGGCTTAAAAACCATGATCATGATAGGTCTGGGCTCTACCCTTTTTACTATTTTATCTATTAAAATTGGTACAGGAAGCCAGGACCGTATCGCTTCGAACATTGTGACCGGAATCGGTTTTCTGGGTGCGGGTGTAATTTTCAAAGAAGAAAACCGGGTGAGAGGGTTAACCACGGCATGTGTAATCTGGATTGTGGCTGCCATAGGTATGGCTGTAGGTGCTGGTTATTCAGAACAATCTATTGGTGTAACCATCGTTGTTTTACTCGCGCTGATTTTCTTCCCTTATGTGGAAGAATTCGTGCAAAGCCGTTCTTCTTCCAGAGAATATAAGATTGTCAAACAATATGAAAACGAAGGACTGGATAGCTATGAAGAGCATTTCAAGATTGCGGGTTTAAGGTTAAACCGTGGTCAGCAGCGCATGTCCGAAGGAATTATCAGCGGAACATGGACTGCGGTAGGGTCACCAAAAAACCACAAGCTATTTGTCGATCATATGTTACAAGATGAAAAAATTCTTGAATTTCAGTTCTAACCCCCTATTATTCATCTTAAACTATTTAGCTTTGCAGTATGAATAGAGAACAGATCTCCGTATTTGATATTTTTAAGATCGGGATAGGCCCGTCGAGTTCACACACCCTTGGCCCCTGGAGGGCTGCCCAGCAGTTTACAGCTTCGTTAGCGAACAAAGACCTTTTGAATGGTGTGGAACAAGTAAAAATATTGCTTTATGGTTCTCTTGCAAAAACAGGTCATGGCCACGGTACTGACATTGCCATTTTATTGGGAATGATTGGCGCAGATCCGGTAACTTTTGATGTAAACGCTATTGATTCTACCGTAGCTGCTATTAAAGCCGACAAGCAATTGGTATTGGGAGGCAGTCATCAGATCGCTTTTGATTATGCGGATGATTTAATTTTCCTGTACAAAGAGAGTTTACCTTTTCACCCGAATGCAGTTACTTTACAGGCTTTTCTAACCAATGGCAGCGCGTTTTCTGAAACGTATTACTCCATTGGAGGTGGTTTTGTCGTGAAAGAAGGTGAAACAGGCGGCGATAAAGAGCAGGTAGAACTTCCTTTCCCCGTTGAAATAGCCGGAGATCTATTGCACTGGTGTTTAACTACAGGCTTAAAAGTTTCTGAAGTCGTGATGGAAAATGAGCTGATGTGGCGTACCGAAGCGGAAACCAAAAAGGGCATGCTTCAGCATTTTAAAGTCATGAAGGAGTGTACTTTCCGCGGTTGTCATACTGGTGGATTTTTACCCGGAGGATTAAATGTGGGCCGCAGAGCAGCAGCTTTAAATAAAAGGCTGATCGGCAACAGGCCGTATATAGATTACGAAAGCTGGATTCAAGCGATCAGAGCTGGCGGAAACAGCTTTAATTACACCTTAGACTGGGTAAGTTGCTTTGCACTGGCTGTCAATGAAGAAAACGCATCATTTGGCCGTGTAGTCACTGCACCAACCAACGGTGCTGCAGGTGTAATCCCGGCAGTATTACAATATTATATTGCTTTTTGTGATGGCTTCGACGAAGAGAAAATCACACAATTCATTGCCTGTGCTTCTGAAATCGGAAGTATTTTCAAAAAAGGAGCAACCATATCAGCGGCAATGGGCGGCTGTCAGGCAGAGATCGGTGTTTCTTCAGCAATGGCCGCGGCTGCATTAACAGAATGTATGGGCGGTTCTCAACGCCAGGTGATGATGGCGGCAGAAATTGCCATGGAACATCATTTGGGCTTAACCTGTGACCCGATAGGCGGCCTGGTGCAGATCCCTTGCATCGAACGGAATACAATGGGCGCAATTAAGGCCATCACTGCAAGTCAGCTGGCTTTACAGAGCAACCCGGATAAGGCAAAAGTAAGTTTAGGTGCAGTTGTCAAAACGATGTGGGAAACTGCCCTGGATATGAACTCAAAATACAAAGAAACTTCGGATGGCGGTTTAGCGACCAACATCCCAATCAGTTTACCTGAATGTTAACGGTATTTATTTAAAAGCTTTATTAACGGATGGGCTGAGTTGATCTGCCCATTCTTTATACATTTTTCCCGAAGGATGCAAACCGTCTGAAGCGACCAGTGCAGCATCAGTTGCCGCATTTCTTGAAGCTGGCGTAATATCAGTATAGCTGATCCCTGCTTTGAGGCTTTCTTCTTTATTCACCGCATTAAAAGCATCTATTTCTTTCGCAACAATTTTCATATCCCTGCCGCTTTGCACACCGTAAGGGGTCACTCCCCAATCAGGTATAGAGACTACAAATACATGGGCTGCATTTCCACCGGCAAAAGTAACGGCTGTTTTTAGCAGCGCAATAAACTCTTTACGGTAGGCTGCTATGGAATATCCCCGGTATTGATCATTTACGCCAATCAGCAAAGTCACGAGGTCATATTTCGGCAAAAAGGTTTCTGCTTTAATTCCTGCAATCAGTTCTCCGGCAGTCCATCCGGTTGTGGCCACAATTTTAGGCGCTGAAAAATGAAGTGACTGCTTGTTCAGGTTTTCTCTGAGCTGATAAGGAAAGCTTTCTGCCTGTTTCACGGCTTCACCAATGGTATAAGAATCTCCTAGTGCGAGATAAGTCAGCTGATCTGTGGGTGGATCAATTGGAGTTGTATCAATTTTATTCATACCGTTTGTCGGGTTTTTCCCACATCCTGACATACAAATCATCAGGATAGCTATTGTCGTTAACTTCATTTTAAAATCTACGAAAGATGCCAGGAATCAGATGTTGAAGGTAATAATTTACAGGTATTTATTAATGAACATGGGGCATGAAAATCTTCAAAAGATAACTGATCGTAATGATTGATCCGGTAAGCACAAACAATACATTAACGAGTGTCTTGCTTTTCGCCCCACAAAAGTAATTGGCACCCAGGCCTATCACAAAGGTCAGCAGGATGGGAACCGTAGCCGGATACAGCTGAAAGCTCTGCGCAAAATCACCTTTGAGCAATGCGAGTAAGGAGCGCTGGAATCCGCAGCCGGGACAATCATATCCAGTCAGATATTTAACGGGACATGGCAGCATATAATTACCCGCTTTCTCCAGTAAAAAAGAGAAAGCGGATAAAAGAAATATTTCAGGCATTTAAATTAAGCCTCTGGTGTTGTTGGCGGTGTTGGTGGGTTCGGTGCCGCTGGTGGTGTAGTTGGTGTAGTTGGCGGGGTAACCGGAGGTTGGTTAAATGGATTGTTTGCTCCAAAAGGAGTATTTCCATTGAATGGGTTGTTTGCACCAAATTGATTGTTACCACCAAATCCATTCGCTTCTTTAGCTGACGGGCCCAGATATTTAGCATCTGTTAGTCCAAGTAAAGGGAAAAAGATAAAAGGAAGCAGAATCAAACCAATGGTGAAACCTTCAGATTTACCAAAGCTTTTAGCCAGCAGGTTCAATGCCCAGATACCAAAAATAATGTTAGTACATGGCAATAGCATCCATAAAATCCAGATTGGTGGTTTGCCTATAATTTCCAGCAATACAATAATGTTGTAGATGGGAACGATTGCTGCCCATCCTGGTTTTCCTGCTTTTTCGAAAACTCTCCACATTGAGTAGACTACCAGGACAAGAATAGCGAGGTAAGTAAATCCTCCAAAAAGGCCTACTCCTGTAGACATTGGTGAAGTTGAAGCGTTATAATCCATAGTTTATTTAATTTTATCCCCGTAAGGTAAGAAAAAAAATAAATAAATGTTTTACTAAAGCCTGACAAATAACAAAGAATTAATATAGTTCCATGTGGAACAAATTAGAAATGTGCTTTTTAAGTATGGCTTTCACCTCAGCTAAATTTAATTCGTAACCAAGCTCTCTTTGCATCGAGGTTACATCCTTATCATCTATTCCACAGGGAATTATATTCTTGAAATAATCCAGATCTGCATTTACGTTAAAAGCAAAACCATGCATGGTCACCCAGCGGCTGCAACGCACACCAAGCGCACAAATTTTTCTTGCTTTCTCATTGTCAGCATCCAGCCATACCCCGGTAAATCCGGTATATCTGCCAGCAGTAATCCCATATTCGGCCAAAGTCAGGATAACCGCTTCTTCCAGTGTTCTGAGATATAAATGAATATCAGTAAAGAAATTATCCAGGTCCAGAATAGGATAACCTACAATCTGACCCGGCCCGTGATAAGTAATGTCACCGCCGCGATTCGTCTTATAATAGGTGGCGTTCTTCTCTTTCAGCCCTTCTTCATCCAGCAGCAAATACTCTGCATGTCCGCTTTTTCCCAAGGTATAAACATGAGGATGCTCACAAAATACCAGGAAATTAGGGGTTTCGACAGTAGTCTCTTGTATACGGTTATTTGTTTTAACGGCTATAGTATCTTTAAAAATAACTTCCTGATTGTCCCAGGCTTCCTGATAATCCAAAAGCCCCCAATCAATAAATTTTACCTTTTTATTCATGTCTGTTAAAATTAAGCGACCACGTATCCCAGCATATAGCCATCTGCGGTTTTGAAATAATTCGCGGTCAGCGTTCTCGTTCCTTCCGGCAAATCAACTATAGCGGTCAGTGTCCCCTCCTGCTGCAGCCCGAAGGGTTGTATATGAATGTGTTTTTTAAATTCCAGTCCTTTTTTGCCATACCATTTGTAGATGGCTTCTTTAACACACCAGCAAACATAAAGTCCGTCGGTATTGTCTTTGACATGCAGCAGTTCTTCTGGAGACAGAAATTTCTGCTGAATCCGGTGGATCTTAGGCTCTATCCTTTCAATATCCACGCCAACACCTTTTTCTTTCCCGATCATGACCGCCGCATAATCAAAAGAATGACTTAAGGAAATGGTTGAAGCAGAGTTCACCAGGTATGGCTTTCCATGGGCATCAATCCGGCAGTCAATATAGTCTGCAGTATTCAGCATCGTGCGTAAAAGTAAACGTGTACTTAACCAGTGCAACAGGCGCTTGCCATTGTTCAAAGTAGCCAGAAAATCGAGTTCATGCGCCTTTAATTGCAGGCCGGAAATCAGGTCTTCTTCGCGTTCCTGGATTTTCCATACAGCAAGTATGGTATGATCGTCAACATCTTTATTATAGATTACAGGCATCGTATTTAAAAAATCAATGCAAAAGTATCTTAAATTAATCATAATTTCGCCCAAAGACTTTACAAATGATACTTTCCGATAAGCGTATTCTAGAAGAGATTGACAGAGGGACAATAATTATTGAGCCCTTTAAACCAGACTGTCTGGGCACAAATTCCTATGATGTTCATCTTGGAAAATACCTGGCTACTTATACCGACAGAGTGCTTGATGCCAAAGCACACAATAAAATTCAGCATTTTGAGATTCCAAAAGATGGGTTTGTTTTACAACCCGGAACTTTATACCTGGGGGTAACCCTTGAATATACGGAGACCCATGCACATGTTCCTTTTCTGGAAGGAAAATCAAGTACCGGACGTTTAGGAATAGATATTCATGCGACTGCCGGAAAAGGTGATGTAGGTTTCTGCAACACCTGGACACTGGAAATTTCCTGTGCACAACCCGTAAGGATTTATGCAGGGATGCCGATTGGCCAGCTGATCTACTTTGCTGTGGAGGGTGATATTGAAACTTTATACAACGCGAAGGACGATGCAAAGTATAGTAACAAGACTACCAAGCCAGTAGAAAGTATGATGTGGAAGAATAGCTTTTAAACTTCCTATTAATTTATAGTATTTGAGCCTCAATATCCCTATATTGAGGCTCTATTTTTTTACTATATTATGAAAACCAAATACCTCTATGCCTGCCTTTTCCTGCTGGTCTGCGCTTTCTCTTTAGCATTCAGAATAGCAGATGACCCTTTCGAAACCCTGTTAAAGAAACTTGCTGATTATACGCAGGAAAATCCACAGGAAAAAGTTCATTTACATCTGGACAAACCTTATTATGCGATTGGGGACAACATCTGGTTCAAAGCCTATGTGACGGATAACAGTACCGATCAGCTTTCCAAAATCAGCCAGGTTTTATATGTAGACCTGATCAATGAGAATGATTCAGTAAAGAGTCAGGTAAAACTGCAGCTGGTTTCCGGACTGACCTGGGGCGATTTCAAATTAACGGATACGCTGCCCGAAGGAAATTACAGGATCAGGGCTTATACGCAATGGATGAGAAATGCCGGGCCTGATTTCTTTTTCGACAAAACGATTAAAATTGGAAACGCCTGGGCCAATAAAGTCCTGACCAATACCAAATACACCTACAGTAAAAAAGACAATGAAAATAAGGTGAACGCAATCATTAAGTTCACAGACAAAAAAAATGATCCTTATGCAGAAATCCCGGTGACCTACACAGTAAGGCTGAGGGATAAAACTGTAGAAAAAGGAAAAGCAGTAACGAATGCACAGGGAGAAATCTCGCTCGGTTTCAGCAGCAAACAAGCTGAGGTGCTGACTTCCGGAAGAATCACCGCCACCCTTACACTGGGCAATAAAGAGAAAATCGTTAAAACCATTCCGATTAAGGCAGTTGCTGAAGCGGTCGCCGTACAGCTATTTCCTGAAAGCGGAAATCTTGTAGAAGACCTTCCTTCGAGAATTGGGATCAAAGCAGTTGGATCTTCAGGTCTTGGAGAGGATGTTACGGGTATGGTGGTGGACAATGAAGGAACAGAAGTTCTTCCTTTTAAAACTACACACCAGGGAATGGGTAGTTTCATCCTAAATCCGCAGCCAGGAAAAGCCTATACAGCGAATATTAAATTGAAAGACGGTTCGGTGCAGCAGGTTCCTTTTCCTAAAGTGCTGGCTGCAGGTTATGTGCTCGCGGTGAACAATGCAGACAGCAATAAAGTAAGTGCTAAGTTATTAGTGAGTCAGTCGCTGTTGAATAAAGGGGAAATGAGATTGGTAATCCAACATAACAACCTGGTCATTGCGGTATTGAAGGCAAGTACACAGAAACAAATTAATGCGCTTTCCCTGAATAAGAAGGAACTTCCGTCGGGCATTCTTCATTTCACGTTGTTTTCTCCTGAAAATATTCCGGTTGCTGAAAGGCTGATTTTTATTAACAATCCGGCCGATCATATCAATCTGAATGTACTGAATTTAAAAAACTCCTATAAGATCAGGGAAAATGTACCGATTGAGTTCTCGGCTACAGCTGAAGGAAAACCTACTTATGGCAGTTTTTCTGTTGCTGTAACCAATGCAAGTATTGTAGAGCCTGATGTGGACAACGAAAGTAATATCATGACTTCTTTGCTGCTGAGCTCCGATCTGAAGGGGTACATTGAGAAACCTAATCAGTATTTCAGGGATAACAGTCCGCAAACCAGGGAGAACCTGGACCAGCTGATGCTCACCCAGGGATGGAGCAGGTTGTTATGGAAAGACGTGATCGGGAATACGGTTGTTAAACCTGTTTTTGCAGTTGAAAAGTCTTTAAAAGTAAGTGGTATAGTGACTACGCCAGGCGGAAAACCAATCGCTAAAGGAAAGGTTACGCTATTTTCCAATACAGGAGGTTTCTTTATGCTGGATACTTTAACGGATGCTTCCGGACATTTTAATTTTGATAACCTCAGGTTTGGGGACAGTACAAAGTTTGTTGTTCAGGCCAGAAATGCCAAGGACAAAAAGTCTGTTGAAATCAAAATAGACAAGGTTCCCGGACAAATAGTGACATCAAATAAAAACACAGGAGATATTGAAATCAATGTGAATGAAGCGATACAGAGTTATATTATCAAGAGTGAGGGCTATTTTGATGACCTGACTAAACGCGGACTGCTGGAAAGATCTTACACGCTTAACCAGGTCAATATTGTTCAGCAGAAATTAAAGGCGAAGAACTCTGCAAATCTAAATGGTGCCGGCCGTGCAGATCTGGTGATCAAAGGCTCCGATTTAAGTTATTGCACAACTTTGGCGCAATGTCTGCAAGGTAGGGTTCCCGGCCTGACAATCCGGGGATCAGAGGCTTTCCTGGCCCGTAACAATGGGGTACCGATGCAAATTATTCTGGATGGGACAAGTGTAGGGTCAGATTTTCTGGACAACGTACAGCCTCAGGATATAGAAAGTGTAGAAGTGTTAAAAAGTGGGGGTACGACTGCAATTTACGGATCAAGAGGTGCTGGAGGGGTATTAATCATCACTACAAGAAGAGGAGGCGATACAGGTTATTCTACTTATGCACCGGGGATTATTAACATTACTGCTGAAGGTTATTATGCAGTACGTGAGTTTTATTCTCCAAAATACAATGCTTCCCAAAATATAAGAGCAGCAGATAAGCGGACGACTGTTTACTGGAACCCTAATGTGGTGACCAATGAAACGGGAACCGCTAAATTTAATTTCTATAATACAGACGAATCCGGAACTTATAGAGTTGTTATAGAAGGGATGAACCTGGATGGCCGCATGGCTAGAAAAGTATATACTTACGAAGTAAAATAAAAAAGCTATGAACACAATCAATGTGACAATAAAAGACCGTTTAGCACTGATTACGCTTAACCGCGGTAAATCCAATGCCCTGAACAGGGAAATGATCACTGAGCTGACCGATATACTCCATAACATTGCAAATGATGACAATATTGGCGGAGTAATCATTGCAGGCCGTGATAACTTTTTTTCTGCAGGACTGGACTTAATCGAGCTATATGGTTACAATGAAGAAGAGGCCGAGTCTTTCTGGCACTTATTCCTGGCGTTCATTGCTAAAATCACAGCTTTTAAAAAACCGATGGTTGCTGCAATTAATGGTCATTCTCCAGCCGGAGGATGTGTGATTGCTTTAGCTTGTGATGCAAGGGTAATGGCTGAGGGCAAGTTCATTATTGGTTTGAATGAGGTTCCTGTGGGAATTATCGTACCTGAAAGTATTTTCAGCTTGTATTCTTTTTGGTTAGGTAAAGGCCATGCCACCAGAAGTTTATTGGAAGGTAAATTATTCAGCCCGGAAGAGGCTTTAGCGATTGGCCTGGTAGATGAACTGGTCAATCAGGACAGCATCATGACCGCTTCGGAACGCAAGATCAGAAAATATATGGCGCTGGAGCCTAATACCTGGCAGCAGAGTAAACTGAACATCAGAAAAGAGCTGATTGCAGCAACTTCTGCAGATCAGTCTGAGGCATTGAAAATTATGCTGGCACAGTGGTGGTCACCGGCTACGCGGAATATTTTGAAAATGATTATTGACAACCTTCAAAAGAAATAAGTTATGTACAATCAACCGATGTTAAGAGACGATGCTTTAAAAGGCAAAACAATTGTAGTTACAGGCGGCGGTACGGGGCTGGGTAAAGCAATGGGTACCTATTTCCTAAAGCTTGGCGCTAATCTGGTCATTACCAGCCGCAAAGCTGATGTGCTGCAGAAAACGGCAGATGAACTGGAAAAAGAAACCGGCGGCAAAGTCCTGGCAGTCACTTGCGATGTACGCGATTATGAGCAGGTAGAAAATGTACTGGCAGAAACGCTTAAAACTTTTGGACGTGTAGATAGCCTGCTGAACAATGCGGCAGGAAATTTTATCTCCCCTACGGAGCGTTTATCGGCCAATGCCTTCTCTACGGTTATAGATATTGTTTTAAAAGGATCGGTCAATTGTACGCTTGCTTTTGGTAAACACTGGATCAAAGAGAAACAGGCAGCAAGTATTTTAAATATTGTGACCACTTACGCTTTTACGGGTTCAGCATTCGTTGTGCCTTCGGCTTGTGCTAAAGGTGGCGTACTGGCCATGACGCGTTCTCTTGCGGTGGAGTGGGGAAAATATGGGATCCGGACAAATGCTATTGCGCCTGGTCCTTTTCCAACTAAAGGAGCCTGGGAACGTTTGCTTCCGGGAGATCTGGCAGAGAAGTTTGATTTCAAGAACCGGGTTCCGCTGAAACGTGTGGGGGAACATCAGGAACTGGCAAACCTTGCTGCATTCCTGGTCAGTGATTTCTCAGGTTATATTAACGGGGAAGTGATCAGTATAGATGGCGGGGAATGGCTGCAGGGTGCCGGACAATTTAATGGACTGGAAGCCATCCCTGGTGAAATGTGGGATGCGTTTGAGCAAATGACAAGATCAGCTAAAGGCAGTTAACAGGGCTTGTTCTGCATAAAATCGTTTAAAGTCTATAAGGGCGTGTTTAAAATTATAAATTAAACACGCTCTTATTTTAATAATAGTTTATTTTTGTATCATGTCAACAGAAACAAAAGAAGAAACGTTTACACTGGAAGAGATTTTAACCTCCCTTAAAACCTCGCATCGGCTCATTTTATGGAATGATGATGTAAATACTTTTTATCACGTAATCTATTGTATGACAAAATACCTTGATTATACAGATTCGCAGGCAGAGAAAATTGCCTGGGAAGTGCATAATAAAGGTAAGTGCGCTGTACTTGAAGGCTCTTTCACTGAAATGGAAGTCTACCGTAAAATCCTTCAGCAGGAAGGATTAACGGTAACTGTAGACTAATTTTCCAGATCGCCGATCAATGCGGTAAGTTCCAGCTGGGTCGTTTGTGTTTTATCTTTGGCATACCATAGGTGCAAACGCTCTGCTAATTCAAACATATCAGAGATTTCAGTCTTCCATTCTCCTAATAAATGCTGCAGAACTTCTGGTCGTGGCCCCCATTTGGAAATCAGTTCACCGTTCGCATCCAATATCAGTAAAACCGGGATAGCGCGGCCCCCGTGTGTAAGGTGTGCATCAATCAGTGGCAGATTTGTGTCTCTGAGCACAAAACGCAAGGCGAATTTCTCTGGTGCAAACTCCACCATTTTCTGAAATAAGGGAACGATCTGTGCAGCGTCGCCACACCATCCTTCGGAAATCACCAATAGCTGATAGCTTTTATCCAGCTTGTTAATGGCTTGTATAAAAGCTTCATTGAGCACGCCGGTCTTATCGACTCTGCTCATTCGCTGTACATTCATTTTGCTGTAATGCAGCATGGCTTCGCTGTGATCGTCGCCCGTTGTTTTATTGCTTTTAAGAAGAGAATCTATCAAATTCCTGTACTCGGAATAAGTTAATCCTTCATTCACAAAAATATTACTGTAATTACTCATAATCGCGTTGTAATAAAATAGTTACCCCCGTTTTTTCTCACTCTCAGGCCGTTACTTTGCCGCTATAAAAAAAATCTAAACACAGACTATTCTAAATGAAGAACTATTGCGCAAAGTTTCTATTCGTAACTTTCACTATTTGTACCACAATCTTTCAACTAAATGCACAAACTCCTGCTACTGGTAAACTTACTGGAAAAGTAGTAGACATCCAAAATAATGAAACAGTTCCTTTTGCTACGGCAATATTAATTAACAGAAAAACAAAAGCCACTGTAAAGGTGGCACAAACTGATGCAGATGGTTCTCTGCTGATGAACGACATCCCTGCAGGGGTTTTCACTTTCAAAATCAGCTATATTGGTTACCAGACGATGGTGAGGGATTCTGTAGCCATCACTAAAAATCAGCGGATAATTAACCTGGGCACCATAAAAATGAAAGCCGCAAAGGGAAATGTGCTGAGTGAGGTTACGATTACGGGACAGAAAAGCCCTATTCAGCTGGGTATTGATAAAAAGGTTTTCTCGGTAGAGCAAAGTCTGGTCAGTGAGGGTGGTTCTGCGAGTGATTTATTGCAAAATGTACCTTCTGTACAGATTGATGTGGATGGAAATGTGAGTTTGAGGGGTTCTACGGGGGTAAAGGTATTAATTGATGGCAAACCGTCTTTGATTGCGGGTGGAGATATTGCGCAGGTATTGGCTTCGATCCCGGCCAGTTCAATTGAGACGGTAGAGGTAATCACAAATCCGTCTTCAAAGTATGATGCGGAGGGACAGTCTGGTATTATTAATATTGTCCTGAAGAAAAACACGAAGTTAGGTTTCAATGGAAATGTAGCTTTAACAGCTGGAAACAGGGATAATTACAATGGAAATGTAAGTTTAAGTTTCCAGAACAAGAAGATCAATATTTACGGAAATTATGGGTATCGTTATGGTACCCGCCCTGGTGGTGGTTATAATAATATCCAGTATCTGAGTCGTAAGGATTCTCTGGCTTATGCGGATCAGCTGAGCAAGTGGGAGTCTGTTGATAAAACGCATAATTTAAAGACGGGATTAGATTATTATCTGACCGATAAAGATATTTTAAGCTTTTCGGGCGGGTTCAATAGCAGGATTAATGACCGCACGGAGTTTTTGGATATTAACAAGTATGCGGCGGGAAGGGTTCCTTTGGAGTTCAGCAAAAGGGTAAATACGAACAATGGGAGTGGCCATAGTTATGATCTGAATTTAGATTATAGCCATAAGTTTAAGCCGAACCAGGAGCTGACTTTCAATTTTGGGTATTCAACGGGTACGAATGATAATTTCCAGGTTTATAATACTTCGGTTTATAGTGTGAATGGGGTTCCTGCCTCGTCAGCTGCAGATATACTGAACAATACGAATGATGGAACGAACAAGAATTATAATATTCAGCTGGATTATACCATGCCTTTAGGGAAATTAGGAAAGATTGAAACTGGTTATAGAAGCCAGATCAGGTATTCTGATGCAAATACAGTGGCGAAAAGGTTTGATAATGCTTCGGGTTCTTATGTGGATAATCTTCCTTTGTCGAATGATTTTGATAGCAAGGATCAGGTTCATGCGATTTATTTAAATTATCAGAACCAGATTAAGAATTTTGGTTATCAGTTTGGGTTAAGGGCTGAGGATGCGCTGCTGAATACAAATTCGGGTGGGTATGATCAGTCGGGTGTGTTCGGAACTGCGCCTGCAAGGATTGCTTATAAGCGGTTATATCCGAGTGTTTATTTAACGCAGAAGTTTACTGGTGAGCAGCAGGTCCAGCTGAGTTATACCAGAAGAGTAAACAGGCCAAGACCGTGGGATACGAACCCGTTTATTGATTATTCTGACCCGCTGAACTGGCGCAAGGGTAATCCGAATTTATTGCCGGAGGATGTGCATTCTTTTGAGCTGGGGTATAGCAAGTTCTGGCCTAAGGTGACTTTGATTTCAAGTGTTTATCTGAGACAGACGAATGATTTAATTCAAAGGGTAAGGTCTGTGCCTGATGCGGATGGGGTAATTATCACTACGCCTGAGAATTTAACGAGGGATCTTTCGAGTGGTTTGGAGTTTATTGCAAAGGTGGATGCGTTGAAGGTGTGGAATTTTACAGGGAATTTAAATGTTTACCATAGCAAGATTGACGGGGTCCCGGCTTTTGGGATCCAGGGGAATTCCGGGTTCAGCTGGAATGCGAATTTGACGAATAATATTATTTTACCGCATAGTATTACGTTGCAGGTAAGGGCGGATTATAATTCTTCGCAGGTGTTAGCGCAGGGTACGAGAAAGGCGATGTATGGTGTTGATGGGGGCGCGAAGTATGATTTTAAAGGGAAAAAGGCTTCTCTTAGTTTCAATGTGAGGGATATTTTTAATACGAGAAAGTTCGGGATGTTAACGCAGGATGCGAATTCTATTGTTGATTTCCAAAGGTATCAGCAGGGGCCAATGGGGAATTTGACGTTTTCTTACAGGTTCGGGAAAACTAGTTTTATGAAAAAGGGTAAGAAGGTGGAGCAGCAGGATAGTAAGCCTGACGAAGGTTCCTTCTAAGGGGGATTTGTAAGGGGTTTCTCCACCAGGGTTTTAAAAAAAAGCAGCCCTGTATTTTGACGGATTTCTCTGAAGAGAGAAACATTGTCAAAATACAGGGCTGACTTTTTTATTAAAACTCATGATTAAGAGGAGAAACTCATAGTACTCATGCCCTCCTTCTGCGTCATGGGAAATAGGGCGGATAACTTGACTGAGGTTTTAGGAGAAACTTTTAGACGGGACTTTTAGCAGAGCCCTTAGGATAAGATTCAGATATACCTTTTCTTATATTTTTAGACGGGACTTTTAGCAGAGCCCTTAGGATAAGATTCAGATATACCTTTTCTTATACTTTTAGACAGGACTTTTAGCAGAACCCTTAGGATAAGATTCAAATATACCTTTTCTTATACTTTTAGACGGGACTTTTAGCAGAATGGAGTTGCTATATTTGAGTAGACACAGAGTTAAGAGGATTTACATATCTTAACAGAATATTATGTCACGAGAGAGAAAAGCATACCCGAAGGAGTTCAAGCTGATGAGCGTTGAACTGAGTAACACCCGTACAGATCTAATTGCACTTGCGAAAGAACTGGATATCAATGTGACTTTATTATATAGATGGCGTAAGGAATTCACCAGCAAGCAAGGCAGCAGTTTTCCTGGGAATGGAAAGGTTATCCTCAGCGCAGCTGAGCAAGAGGTGGCTAATTTGAAAAAAGAACTGCGTGAAACGCAGATGGAACGG
>NZ_QLLR01000043.1:0-35694 GCF_003259615.1 Pedobacter cryoconitis
TCCTTTAGTTCATTCTAAAGGGACGATTTAATCCTTGCTAACTGGTACACTTTTCAACTGGATATTGGTACACTTTTCAATCGGTATATACACTACGTTTGGCACCAATTGAAAATAGTCCCAAATTAAGATTGAAGCCACCGCTTATTTTTTTAGTATAGTTACTTTTATTTTCATATCTGTCAAAAGAAGTGTAAGAGAAACTATTGGCTTTACCAGTTCCTATGTCTACTGGTAGGTAGTATCCTGGATTTTCATTTAAAAATCTCTCAATATCTATTACTTTAAATCTTACACTTTCAGCATTCCCATCCAAATTAGTATTCAATAAATAAGACCGACCTAAATAATATCTTAAATCTAAAATCTCATCAGGTATTGAATTAACTGAAGTTTTGCCGTTTTTTTCATTTTTCTTATTTGTTAAAATGAGAGGGGAGTTTGGATCTCTGTCCTGGAGCAAAATATCTTTTGAGTCTCCGTTTGTTTCGATGGACTGATGATCCTGATTTTTTTTGCATGAAGTGATCATTAATAAAATAAGGATCATGTAGATGTTGTTTTTCATTTTTTTTAATTATAAGGATATATGTGTTGATTATTAAGATGCAATATTAACAAAAAATAATTCAATAAGAAGTTTATTATTCATTAATAGATAATAAAATTCTTTAAATTCTTTAAAATGTCATTATTTTGAAAATTAATTTTATAATAAATATGTGTTATTCAAAATTATACAGTTTCTTTAATTCTATGTCGCTTATTTTAATAACTTTGCGTCGCTTTTGGTTCCTGATCTCACCGATCAAGATTAAAAGGGAATATGGTGTAAATCCATAACTGTCCCGCAGCTGTAAGCTCCTTAACGTAATTCGTATCCAGCCACTCATGTTTGACATGGGGAAGGCATGAATCTCCGGGAGTAAGTCAGAAGACCTGCCTCTAGCTTTATAATTTCATAGCTTTCGGGGATTGAAGCTAGGGGTGAGTGCTTTTTATTGACGTAATCATTTCCTTAATCTGCTGTTTGCTGTGGGTAACCCTCACAACAAAATGACTAAAAGAAAATTTGCCTTTGATGGCATCTGTAATTCTTTTTTCGGCTTTTCTGCTATAGTATGGCTAGGTGTTTTTGTGCCTTATAATTCTTCTGCGCAAACCGACTCTGTTAAAAAAGCGAACGAGCTGAAAGAAGTTTCTATTCGTGCTATAAAGCTCAGCAAACGCCAGCTTTCTGCTTCCCCATTACAAATTCTATCTGGTAAAGATCTCGAAAGATTAAACAGTTTATCGGTTGCTGATGCCATCCGTTTTTTCTCTGGTGTACAATTAAAAGATTACGGAGGGATAGGAGGCTTAAAGACGATCAACGTCAGAAGTATGGGCACTAACCACACTGCGGTATTTTATGACGGTGTACAATTAGGAAATGCACAAAACGGACAAGTTGATCTGGGGAAATTCTCCTTAGACAATATTGAAGAAATAGAACTTTATAATGGGCAGAAGAGTACCATTTTCCAATCTGCAAGAGGTTTCGCCTCCGGAAGTTCTTTATACCTGAACGCTAAACAACCTGAATTTGAAAATGGACAAACCGATCATGTTAAAGCTTCTGTTAAAGGAGGCTCATTTGGGCTGATTAATCCAAGCGTGTTGTGGCAACATAAAGTCAGCGATGCCATTTCGGCTTCTTTGAGTACAGAATATAAAAATGCCAATGGGCGCTATAAGTTCCGGTATACTAATGGAGTTTATGACAGCACATTTGTAAGAAAGAATGCCGACATCGAAACGATGCGTTTAGAGGCAGGATTGAATGGCAAATTGCAAGACAGTAGTGTTTGGGCAGCCAAAGTATATTACTATAAAGATCATCAGGGATTGCCTGGTGCAATTGTCAGCAATAGATATGACTTCACTCAGCGCTTATGGAATGAGAACTTTTTTGTTCAGTCCAGCTATAAAAAAGAGGCGGGTAGATATAACTTGATGGCCTCGGCAAAATACGCAAGTGATTACGTAAGGTACCTGGATCCTGATTTTGTAAAAGACGATGGTTTTCTGGATAACAGATTCAAACAGCGGGAACTTTATTTATCGCTGACCAACCGCTATAAAATCAATTCATTCTGGGATGTAGTTTTATCTAGTGATTATCAGTATAACACGCTGGATGCAAATCTTGATTACTTTGCTTATCCTGCCAGAAATACCTTTTTGACGGCACTAGCTACTCAAATCCATTTTGAAAGAATAGATGTGCAGGCAAATTTGTTGAGCACTTACGTCAATGATAAAGTAAAGCAGTTTTTTTCTGCGGGAAATAAAAACGAGCTCACCCCTACAGTGATGGTCTCATGGCAGCCATTCGACAATCTGAAGGAATTCCGGGTGCGCAGTTTTTACAAAAGCATTTTCCGTATGCCTACTTTTAACGATTTGTATTATACCTCTATTGGCAATACATTGCTCAAACCAGAGTATACCAAACAATATGATCTGGGATTGACCTATATCAGGGCATTTAAAGGGCATAAATTACAGCAAATATCAATTCAGACTGACGCTTATTACAATAAAGTTAGAAACAAAATTGTTGCTGTGCCAAGTGCAAACTTGTTCCGTTGGAGCATGCAAAACCTGGGCAGAGTAGAAATTAAAGGATTAGATGTGAATGTACAGACAGTCTGGAACATCGTTACAGATCTTTCCTTGACTACCGGTTTAACTTACACCTATCAACAGGCACTGAACGTAACCGATAAAAATCTGAATTATAGAAACCAGATTGTATATACACCTGTAAACAGCGGTTCCTTTATTTTGGGCGCTGATTGGAAAAATCTGGCTATGAATTATAGTTATATCTATGTTGGTCAGCGGTTTAATCAAGGTGCTAATAATGTATATAATTATGTGCCAGCCTGGTATACTCATGATATTGCCTTTCATTATACCAAAGTATTAAAGCATGATCGTTTTCGTATTTCTGCGGAAGTGAACAATTTTCTGAATCAATATTATGATGTAATTGCCAATTTTCCAATGCCTGGCCGTTCATACCGTTTCACCATAGCCTATTCTTATTAAAATATAACCTTAAATAATCAAACATGAAAAAACAGCTCCTTTATCGTTTATCACTGGCCGTTATGGTGTCAGCATCCCTGTTTTCGTGCAGGAAGGATCCTCAGCCAGCTCCTGAACAAGTAGAAATACTGGAACCAACACCATCTGGTCCTGTAAAAGGTCTTTATCTGCTCAATGAAGGCAATATGAATATGAATAAAGCCTCATTGGATTATCTGGATTTAGCAACTGGTGTATATCGCCGTAATATCTATAATCAAGCCAATCCTGAAATTGTTAAGGGGTTGGGTGATGTAGGTAATGATATAGGCGTATATGGCTCTAAAGTATATGTAGTTGTGAATCTTTCTAATAAAATAGAAGTTTTAAATGCCAAAACGGGTAAGAAACTCGGTCAGATTCCTTTGGCTAATAGCAGATATATCACTTTTTATAAGGGCAAGGCTTATGCGAGTGCTTACTTGGGTACTTTAGGTGATCCTACAGCCGGTAATGGTGTTGTTATTGAGATTGATACAGCAACACTTACCGAAAAAAGACGTGTTCAAGTCGGCCGTCAGCCAGAAGAACTGGCTGTAGTGAGAGGTAAATTATTTGTTGCTAATTCTGGTGGTTACAGTTCCAAAAATTATGAGAGAACTGTCTCTGTGATTGATCTGAATAGCTTTCAGGTAACCAATAAGATTGATGTGGCTATTAATCTTCATCGCCTCAAGGCTGATCAGTATGGTGATTTGTATGTGAGTTCAAGAGGGGATTACTTTGATATACCTTCGAAACTTTTCGTGATTGATACCCAGACTGAAAAGGTGAAAAAATCATTTGATATAGGGGTTAGTGAAATCGTAATAGATGGTGATCTTGCTTATTACTATAGTACTGAATATAGTAAAATAACGGGTGATAATACAATTACCTATGGAATGATTAATGTGAAAACGGAGATTCCATTGACCAAGAGTTTCATCACCGATGGTACAAATGAAAAAATAACAGTTCCTTATGGAATTGCGGTTAATCCGATTACTAAAGATGTATTTGTAACTGACGCGAAGGATTATGTTTCTCCTGGTACTTTATATTGCTTTAATCCTGCGGGCATCAAGAAATTTCAGGTAACCACAGGTGATATTCCTGCACATTTTGCTTTTGTTTATTAACCAATCAACCAGATAACTATGAACACAAATTTAAAACCCCTTTTAATTGCACTCATCGGTGCAGTTGTATTTACGGGATGTAAAAAGGATGGGAGTGAAACAAATGGATTAACCCCGGGAAAAGAAACTACTGCTGTAAATAGCAAATTCATTTCCAAAGTATTTGAATATTTACCTGCACCAGGACAGTTTATCAATGAAAGCCTGGGTAGTCTGGCTGGTGCACAACGTATTATCGGTGATGTAAGCCAGACGGGTATGATTTCTTTAGGTGGCTATGGGGGCTATATCGTTTTCGGATTTGACCACCCTATTGTCAACAAGCAAGGTTATGACCTGGCTATTTATGGTAATCCTTTAGGCCCTGTATTGCAATGGTCGGAGCCTGGAATTGTCATGGTAAGTCAGGATGTAAATGGTAATGGTTTACCAGACGATGCCTGGTATGAACTTGCGGGCAGTGAATATAATGCTGCAGGAACGATCAAAAACTACCAGATTACTTATACCAATCCGAATGCGACAGCGAATGTAAACTGGACAGATAACCAGGGTGGGTCTGGGCAGGTAGAGGTTAACCAGTTCCACAGGCATAATTATTACCCATTATTTGCGCCAAATCAGACCAGCACAACCTTCACCGGAACAAAGTTAGTTTCTACCTGGGGTATGCAGGGTGATATTTATGTAAACCGCGCTTTCAGTTATGGTTATACAGACAGCTGGTCAACTGGTGATAATTTTGAAACTAATCAATACAACTCATTCGATATTTCATGGGCTGTAAATAGTGCTGGTCAGCCAGTTACTTTAGCGAAAATTGACTTCGTAAAGGTGTACACGGGACAGAATGAAAAAGGCAATACGATGTTAGGCGAGATCTCTACCGAGGTCAGAGGTGCCGCAGATTTAAATTAACAATTAATAAAACCAATGAATTTTAAAAAATCAATACCCTATTTGTTTGCCGGATTATCCATGCTGGCTATTGCTTCTTGTAAAAAAGATAATGAAAAAGAGCTTTTGCTTCAGCCTCAGACTACGGAACCGTTAAAGAATAATGGAAAGGATTCTATTACAGTAAGTGATACCCTGTTGCTGCATCCGAAGCTTGCCAATACTAAAAATGCAATTTACAGCTGGACGGTGAATGGTGCACGTACCGGATCTGATTCTGTATTTACTTTTAAAGCGGTAAATAAAGGAGACTTTAAAATCAGTTTTAAAGCGGCCACTCCTGGTGGTGAAGTTAATGTTGATTACCAGATCCATGTTTGGGATAAATATGAGAATGGTTTTTACATCGTGAATGAAGGCTGGTTCGGACATGGAACAGGAACGGTAAGTTTTTACCGTTACAATACCAATAAAATGGAAGACAGCATCTTTGTGAAAGAAAATCCGAACAAAGATCTGAACCCCGTATCTTCTACACTACAGTCTGGTGTTGTTTTTAAAAACAAATTCTACCTGGTTTCAAAAGTAGGGGGCCCGATGGTAGTGACTGATGAATACAGTATGAAAGAATTGGCCCGTATACCAAGTCAGGGTGGAAATGACTGGCGTTCATTTGTGGGTATTACTGAAACTAAAGGCTTGCTGAGTTCTGGTAAAGGGGTGTTCCCTGTTGATTTAAATACTTTAGCTATCGGCCGTACTATTGACGGTGTAGGTGGACAGGTAGGCGATATGATCAAACAAGGTGATTATATCTATGTACTTTCTTCAACTGATGGTGTAGTGATCCTGAGAGCTGCTGATAACACGGTCGTGAAAAAGATTGCTGGCGTTTCTGTTGGTTTTACCCGTACTATTGATGGTAGTATCTGGGCGGCAGGCGGTACCAGGCTGTTTAAGATTAATTCACTGGATGTTGAAATAACTACAGTTCCTTTTACAGTTTTTGGTTCATGGGGTGCATGGCATCCTGGATCTATTACAGCTTCCACCAAAGAGAATGCAGTTTTTATTGCTAAGAACGCATCTTTTAGTGGTGGTACAACGATCTATAAATATATCCCTGGAAGTGATGCTTCCCTGCAGGCTCCGTTTTTAACGTTACCTACAGGTAAGATACTTTATGGTGCTGGTTTAAGCTATAATGCAAAGTTGGATCAGTTATTGGTAAGTACTGTACAGTCAGGCTTCGGAGAAAATTTCAAAGTGAATAACTTATATTTCTATGATCCGATAACGGCTGCAGTTAAAAAGACAGTTTCTTATAGCGGTTATTATTTCCCTTCGGTAATTGTAGCCCATCAATAAGCATAAAATCTTGTGTGTGTGTTGTTACCCCCTTTTACTGTGAGAGTAAAGGGGGTTTTTAAAATAAAGTAATTCCGATATTCCAACCTAACCAGCCACTGGTTTTATTATTGAATGAGTGGGCATAACTGGGTGATACTTGCTGTTTGAAGCCTTTTATGCCTGATCCTTGTGGATAGTCTGTAGTATAAATGGAGTAAGATGGCCCACCGAAAATTGACAGTCCATTCGCAATCTTAAACTGTAAGTTCAGTTGTAGTTTTTTGAGATTGGAAGACTCAGACCATTTCCCCGTAGAAATAAATTGAGACAGATATTCAGCGTTTATGGCTAACTTCTCATTCAGCTGTATTTCATGCCCCGCTCCAAAACCCAAAGCAGAAATTCTTTCAGTAGCTGAGATATTCCGCCCGGCCATCAGGATAGTGTAGAATTTTTTAGTACCTGTTTTAAGGCTAAAATTAGTATTAATGAGCTCATTACTGGACAAACTGATTTTATGATAGCCATTTTTTTTAACGATGTTGATCAAACCAATGCTATATCCTGAAGAACTATCCGTGACATTGACTAAACCAATTTGCACGCCCTTAAGTGTTTTTGTGGAATTAAATAGTCCGGCAATCTGTACACCTTTCAAAGTTCCGCTGTTCCTGTTCACAGCACCGGCCAATTGTAATCCCTGAAAATCTTTACGGGTATTGTTATATAAACCGGCAGCCTGAAATCCATGCACGTATCCTTTGACAAAATTCATCACTCCAGCCATTTGCAGGCCAGTAGCGTTGCCACGCACATAATTGACTAAACCTCCTGCTTGCAGGGCATCAACATTTCCGATAACTGAGTTCACAGCTCCGGCAATTTGTAAGCCTTTTACAGAACCGCCAACAATATTAAACAGACCTGCCACCTGCATAACGCCTACATCTGTTTTATCCATATTGAATAGGCCTGCCATTTCAAATCCATCCAGTCCTGCAGAATATCCTCCTAAAATATTAAAGGATGCTTTATTGATCACTTGTGAACTCATCATCCCGTGTGAGCTTAAACCGGGAGTAAGAGAGGCTTGAAATGGACTGTTCGCTAAAAAACCTGACAGGTTTAAGCTCTGGAACCTTTGTTTGGAAGATACAAAAAACCTTCCGATGCCCATGTTTTCTACCAGATTGCTTACTTTGCTTTTGTGTGCCGAGGATGTGTCTTCATAACTTTCGGGTTTAATGGTGATGTTAGAGAGAAAGATGAGCGTGGTGTCCCGGTAGGCCTCTTTACTGGCCGTGAGAATCACTTCATTGTAATCACCTTTGAAACGAAGTTTAAAATAGCCATCGTTATTGGTTAAGGTAGATTGCAGCAGTCTTTTTTCATAAACACTGGCTTGTTTAATTCTGGCCCCTGTTTTAGTGTCGGTCACATAACCGCTGATCAGGTATAAACGTTCGGCAGTGGTAATGTTGTCGGGTTCTATAGTGAGGTGCAGGTTTGCAGAGCGCAGAATAATATGCTGTCCATTTTCTTTGTAATCTATTTTTCCTCTGAACAACTGGTCAAGAATGTTTCTTACCTGGGTATTCTGAACGGAAAGATTAATCAGGCTGTCGGTATTGAATAAATTTCCCTGATAGGAAAAATAGAAATTGCCTGAAGTACTGATCTGAGTGAGTACTTCGGCAATTTTTTGATGTTTGACCTTAATGGTAACACGCCTGGATAAATTTTCAGCGTCTTGTGCGTAGATTTTGCAGGCAATAAGGGATAAAAAACATAGTAAAAGTAATTTCCTGTTCATTATGATTGGTTTACCAACAGGATTTTTCCCTCGCTGTGTACTTGTTTAATATTAAAGGTTTCACAAATCGTCTGTAAAATATGATCTAGTGAATCTTCTGGAAAAGTAGTAGTCAAGAGCAGATTTTTGATTCGCGGATCTTCAATAACAATATTTACCTGGTAGGCTTCATTTAGTGTTTCTATAACTTTTGAAAGCGGAGTGTTGTTCAGAATAAAGATTTTGTTCCGGTAGTAGGTGTAAAGCTGATCGGTATTGATTTCTTTTTTTAATGCAGTTGTGCCATTTTTAACGATCACTTTCTCTCCTTTGTGCAGTTCGACATCAGCACCGCTGATACTCACCTTAACGATTCCTGTTTCTACGATAACTTCTGTTTGCTCGTTGAGGTATTTCACATTAAAAGAAGTGCCGACTACTTTTATTTTTACTTTTTCTACATCAATAATAAATGGTTTCTCCTTGTTTGGGGTTACTTTGAAAAATATTTCTCCTTTTTGTAAACGAATTGCCCGGTTGTCCGTGAAGTTACTGGCAAAACTTAGCAAAGAGTTTTTATTCATTGTAATTACTGATCCGTCTGGTAGTGTTTTGACCATGACTTCTTTTCCGGCACCAACCGATATGTAATCAGCAGCGCTAAAAACGCGGTAGGTACTCCACAGACCTGCGGCAATCAGAAATATAGCAGCAATTTTAAGCCATCCGTATTTATAACGTAATGGAACAACTTTAGCTTCCTGTTCATTTGATGGGGCTACTTTAGCTTTAAATTTCTTCCAGGCTTGTTCTTCGTCTATGTTACTTGTTGGTTCGAGCGCTTTACTGGTTTCCCAAATCTGTTTAAATTGGTTGTAGTATACCTTATTAGCCGGATCTTCTGCTATCCATTGCAATACTTCGGTGTTTTCCTCCGTACTGGTTTCGTTTAATAAGTGTTTTATTAAAAGTTCATCTCTATCGCTCATCTTAATTCAAAAAATCTTTGTAAAACAATACTCCTAATAAAAGGAGAGCTAAAAAATCGACCAGTTTTAAGCGCAATATCCTTAATGCTTTTCCCATCTGGGATTCTACGGTTTTAATAGAGAGCCCCAGCTGGTCTGCGATTTCTCTGTATTTTAACTCTTCAAACCTGCTCATATGAAATATAAGCCGGCATTGTTCGGGTAAATCTTCCATAGCTCCATGTATTTTGGAGGCTAGTTCATTTAATTCTACCCGGTGTGAGGCGGGTTCACTTTCCTGTACGGAGTGCATCGTAAAATTCTGGTGGCGCATTTTTACTTTTTCGTGCTTCAGAAAGTTCAGGGTGTCATTGTGAACGCATTTATATAAATAGGCTTTAACGGAAGTTTGTATATTCAGGAGTTCTCGTTTTTCCCAGAATTTCATAAATCTGTTTTGTACTATTTCTTCTGCTATTTCCGGGTCACGGATCATCGTATTCACATAGACATGTAATGCCTTGTAGTGCGCTTTAAACAAGTGTTCAAAAGCGGTATCGTCGTAAATTATAGGGGCGGCTTGGCTCACAGGATATGTTAATTCCACGTTTTATGGCTTTTCAAATATATTAGAATTCTGCTTGTGATGATATATTAATTCTTTGTAAAATCTCTCTCCCATTTGCTGTATCTACAGCAACGAGGTCAATGTATTGTACTTTAGGATACCAAAAGGAGCATCTGTCGAGTTTGATAAATGCTCTTTTTAGTAAATAGTGTATGTCTTCGTCCTTGATATAAATTTTGTATTTATTGTCGGTTTGGGAACGTTTCAGGTATAAAGATAATTTGGTGTAGGCCATTAAGTGAATTTCATATTCGTCATTTCCCAGGTCTTTGCTTTGCAGGCCATAGATGTGTTTTCTTTCTATATTGCTGAGTTCTTCTCGTTTTCCATCTTCTGCGTATTTGATCCAGGATACTTTAACTGGTGCTTGTGTACAGATGGTGCCGTCCTGATTGAGGTTGAGTTCGTAGATCACTGTATTGGCATCGGGGTTTTTCTGGATAAAGAATAAAAGGTTGTCTATGCGGGGGTGGCCTGGTTGTGCGCTTAGGGGATTGACCATCGCCAGCAGAACCAGTAATAAGAGGTTAATAGTTTTGCTGAGTGTGGTCATAGTTTGCTTTGTTTAGAATATGTATTGTACGCCGGCTGTATAACCTGCATAGATTCCCTGTATTTTATTGCCGTTTTTACTTTCCCATTTAGAGATAAATTTTTCTGTCAGGTTTCTGCCTTCTTCTGTATTGGTATTGACATAGTTGAAGGTTGGGCCTCCGAATATTTCCAGATGGGGACTGATTTTAAAGGCGGGCAGAATTTTGATGGAAGATTTAAAGTATTCTCCGGCTTTAAAGTCTTTCAGGGTAAGGCCGGAGAGTTCAAGGTTTAAGCGAAAGGCTTGTGAGGTGTAGACGTGTGCGCCCAGACCTGCTTCGGCTGCATATATTTCTTTTTTGTTTTTCAGGTTATAGCCTATTCCAAGGATTCCGTATAGTATTCTCCCTCCTGATCTGAAAGTGAGCAGGGTGGTAAGGTTGTCGTCTGTAGTTATAGCGAGACTTTTTTCTCCGTTTTTAATGATGTTAATGAAGCCGATCGGGTAGTCGGAGCTGTCGGCTATGTTCAGGAAGGCGGCTATTTGTACGCCTTTGACTTTTTTCGCGATGTTCATAAAGCCTGCGATTTGTGAGGAGGTGTTTTTGGCTTTGTTCATAAATCCGGCAATTTGTATGTTTTTAACGTCGTGTGCAAAGTTTCCAAAACCGGCAACTTGCAGGCCTTCCATATTGGTTGATTTGTTGAGGAAGCCGGCAACTGATGTGCCTTTGCTTTCTTCGGAAAGATTCATAAACCCGGCTATTCTCAGGCCTGTTGCTTTTTGACCGATGTGGTTTGAGAAGCCTGCAATTTGAACGCCTTTTGAGGTGTGGTGGATGAGGTTGGTTACTCCGGCAATTGTAAAGCCGTCTTCTGCTGCGGATACACCGGCAATCAGGTTCAGGGAAAAGGTGTTGCTGTCTAGTGGGGCGTGTTTGCCGTTACTGCTTAGGGGGTAAATTAAGCCGATGTTCTTGGTTTGTGCGGATAGGGTGGTTGTTAAAAGGGTTGTTAACAGGATGATGAGTGGGTATGGTTTTATGTTCATATTGTTGTTGTTTAATCTAGGGACAACGTAGTAAGGGTTTACCCTTACGGGGGGGGTAAATAAAAAAGACATTGCTATTTCCGGTCGACGCCCATCTGAAGGGATGGCCAAGGCCCGGAAATTAGCAATGTCTTTTTTATTTAGTATTCCAGATTTGTATCCTCCTGGGTAATGGGACATGTTTGTTTGTGTGTGGGTTGTTAGTTGGCGTATTAGTTGGTTAGTTGGTTAGTTAGTTAGTGGGTCAGCTGGTTTATGAAGGATGATTATTGTTTGGTTTGAGGTCACAATCTGTGACCTCAAGTTTGGTTGATAAATAAATAACCAGGTTGGATATATACCGGAGTACATTTGTTTATGGGGATATTAAGCACGATAGTTATACCTGATGAGGTGGTGATGAACAAGATTTATGTAGTTCGTGATCAGAAGATTATGCTGGATAGGGATCTGGCAGAGTTGTATGGGGTGGAGACTAAAGTACTGAAGCAGGCGGTAAGGCGTAATATTACCCGTTTTCCTGAAGATTTTATGTTTGAAATGAATAAAGAGGAACTGGAAAATTGGAGGTCACAGTTTGTGACCTCCAATGGTGATCGTCAGGGATTGCGTTACATGCCATTTTGTTTTACGGAGCAGGGGGTAACAATGTTGTCTTGTGTGCTGAGCAGCGAAAGGGCTATTCATGTGAATATACAGATCATCAGGATATATACACGGATACGTGGGATGCTATTGTTGCATAAGGATGTTTCGTTACTGGTTGAGCAGGTGGAAAAGAAATTGCTGAAGCAGGATCAGAAAATAGAGGTGTTGTTTACTTATCTGAATAAGTTTATTGAAAAAGAGGATAAGCCGCGGGAGGAAATTGGGTTTAAAAGGAAGGGTAAATCAGGGCCCGCAAAGTCTGAGGATGCCGAATTATGAAATTTTATAACAAAATGATGTAAGTCTTTGGGTAGGGTAGGGCCTATCTTTGTACCATATTTAAGAAAGATGTCAGATTTAAAGAACATACAAACCATTTCCCTTCCTGTATTAGGTATGACCTGTGCGGGTTGTGCCTCTAGTGTGCAGTCCATGATTGAGGCCCAGGATGGTGTTCGGAGTGCGGAAGTAAATTATGCCACACAACAGGTAAAGGTCAGTTATGAGCCGGGTAAAATTACTCCGGAACAGTTTCAGGCAGCAGTACAATCCGTGGGATATGATCTGATTCTGGATACGCTGAATGGAAAGGAAAAGCAGGAGGAGGTACAGCAGCAGAATTATAGTGCTTTGAAAAGAAAGACTCTGCTGGCTGGGTTACTGACGTTGCCGGTAGTGGTTATCGGAATGTTTTTAATGGATATTCCTTATGCGAACTATTATATGCTGGCTTTAACAACGCCGGTCTTGTTTGTGTTTGGGAAGAATTTCTTCATCAATGCTTATAAGCAGGCGCAGCATGGGAGGGCTAATATGGATAGCCTGGTGGCATTGAGTACGGGTATTTCTTATTTGTTTAGTGTGTTTAATACGTTTTTTGCTGATTTTTGGCATGCTAAAGGGATTCATCCTCATGTGTATTATGAGGCGGCAGCTGTAGTGATTGTTTTTATTATGCTGGGTAAGCTCCTGGAGGAGAATGCGAAATCAAATACTTCTTCGGCAATTAAGAAGCTGATCGGGTTGCAGCCAAAAACGGTGATGCTGGTTACTGAGCATGGGGAGCAGGAAATAGCGGTGTCGGCTGTTAAGGCGGGGGATCGGTTATTGGTGAAACCGGGGGATAAAATTCCGGTGGATGGTGTGCTGGATGAGGGACATTCTTATGTGGATGAAAGTATGATCAGCGGAGAGCCGGTCGCGGTACTGAAAGAGGCGGGTGCACAGGTTTTTGCAGGTACAATCAATCAGAAAGGGAGTTTTAAGTTCCGGGCAGAGAAAGTAGGCGCGGAAACTTTGCTGGCACAGATCATTAAGCTGGTTCAGGATGCGCAGGGATCGAAAGCCCCGGTTCAGAAATTAGTGGATAAGATCGCTGGGATATTTGTTCCGATAGTTCTTTTTATTGCGGTCTGTACTTTAGGGATATGGCTGCTGTTTGGCGGAGAGTATAAGCTGAGCCAGGGACTGATGGCCATGGTTACGGTGCTGGTGATTGCTTGTCCCTGTGCTTTAGGTCTGGCTACACCAACGGCAATTATGGTCGGGATTGGTAAGGGTGCTGAGCATGGGATATTGATTAAAGATGCGGAAGCACTAGAGTCGGGTTATAAGGTGGATACGGTTATTTTAGATAAAACTGGTACGATTACTGAAGGTAAGCCTTTAGTTACGGGTATTGAATGGGTTGAGAATGAGGTTTCAAGTCAGGATGAAATGCTGAGCGTTTTCCTGGCTATGGAGCAGCAGTCTGAACATCCGCTGGCTGAAGCTGTTGTGAGTTATATCAAAGATGCCGGTGTCAGGGCAGCTTCAATTACGGATTTTAAAAGTCTGACCGGGAAAGGGGTGGAAGCTGTTTTTAATGGGGAAACCTATTTTGCAGGAAGTCATAAAATTTTAACTGAAGCTCATGGAGAGCTGCCCGTGAAAATCGAAGAGGTCGTTCATCAGTTTCAGCAGGAAGCTAAAACAGTGATCTTTTTTACCAGTACCAGGCAGGTGCTGGCAGTGGTCGCAATTGCTGATCAGATTAAGGCGGGCTCAAAACAAGCCGTAGAAGAGTTGCAGGCGCAAGGGATAACAGTTTACATGTTGACTGGAGATAATGCCTTTACAGCGGCTGCAATTGCGAAACAGGCAGGGATTTTGAACTACAAGGCAGACGTACTTCCGGCAGAGAAGGCAGATTTCGTTAAAAGCCTGCAGCAGGAGGGCAAAATCGTGGCGATGATAGGCGACGGAATTAACGATAGCCAGGCGCTGGCCCAGGCGGATCTCTCGATTGCCATGGGCAGGGGATCTGATATTGCAATTGATGTAGCCAAGCTCACGCTGATCTCGTCCGATTTAAGGCAGGTTTCTAAAGCGCTGAAGCTATCGAAGGCTACGGTGAGAACAATACGTCAGAATTTATTCTGGGCGTTTATATACAACCTGATTGGGATTCCTTTGGCTGCGGGGATATTATATCCGTTGAATGGTTTCCTGCTGAATCCAATGATCGCAGGAGCAGCAATGGCATTAAGCTCAGTCTCTGTAGTAGGGAACAGCCTCAGGTTGAAATTGACTAAATTGAATTAATTTAAAACACGATGCCCTGATTATAAAGGGGCGCTAATAAAAACAAGTATTATGGAAACTCTGAAATTTAAAACGAATATTAAATGTGGTGGATGTGTGGCTACGGTAACTCCTCACTTAAATGCAATGACTGGTCTTGAGTGGAACGTAGATACCGATGTAGCTGATAAAGTTCTGACCGTAACAGGTGACGGTGAAAACCTGCAGGAAAAAATTCAGGAGACTGTAAAGAAAGCCGGCTTCCAGGCAGAATTAATTTAATATGCAGCTGCACGTTAAAAATATGGTTTGTGACCGGTGTATTCTCATCGTCAAACAGCAGCTGGAAAATCTCGGCCTGTCTGTGGATGAGATTTCATTGGGAAGAGTGACTGTTTCGCCGGAGCCTGATCCGGCGAAACTACAGGACATTTCAGCGGCCTTCCAGGTGCTGGGTTTTGAGTTGATCGACAAAGATAAAGACCAGCTCGTGGAGCAGGTGAAAACACAGGTGATCGAGCTCGTTCATTATTCAAATCTGTTTGAATTGAAGCAGAGCCTGATGAGCGTGATTGCAGAGAAATTGAACAAGGAATATGTTTATCTCAGCAGGTTGTTTTCTGATGTGGAAGGGATCACTATTGAGAAATATATCATTCAGCAAAAGGTAACCAGGGTAAAGGAATTGTTAGAGTACGGGGAGCTGAATCTGAACGAAATTGCCTACCAGATGGGCTATAGCAGCAGCGCACATTTGTCTACGCAATTCAAGGCTGTAACCGGGGTAACGCCGAGTAAATATAAGGCTCAGCCAATGGGTGACCGTAAACCTTTAGATCAAATCAACTAATCTTTGGATTTTAAGTTAACACTTAATCTTTAGATTAGTTGATTTGTATGAATAGCTGAATATTAATAAGTTCTATATATTGATTTGTTGTTATTCGAAAGAAGTTTCGAATCTTTCAAAGCATTTTCTTTCCAGATTTTCGCGGTGATCGGGGTGTGCAAGCTCAATTAATGCTTTGGCACGCTGCTTTAAACTTTTGCCGAAAAGGTTAACTTTTCCATACTCAGTAACCACCCAGTGTACATGTCCGCGGGTGGTTACTACACCTGCTCCTTCTTTTAAAAAGGGTACAATTCTGGAGATCCCTTTTGAGGTAATTGAAGGCAGGGCAATGATCGGTTTTCCTCCCGGAGACAGAGACGCTCCATGGATAAAATCCATCTGTCCGCCGATGCCGGAATACTGAAAAGTCCCCATCGAATCAGCGCAGATCTGACCCGTTAAATCCAGTTCAATCGCAGAGTTTATAGCGGTGACTTTTGGGTTTTGACGGATCACACTGGTGTCATTTGCATAGGAAATATCCATCACCCTGATGCTCGGATTATCGTTTACAAAGTCATACAATTTGCGTGTTCCAATCATAAATGAAGTGATCGATTTACCGCGGTTAATCTTATTCATGCTGTTGTTGATGACCCCGTTTTGTATGAGTGGAATCACACCGTCCGACAGCATTTCTGTATGCAGGCCCAGATTTTTATGGTTACCTAAATTCTTTAAAACCTGGTCCGGGATACCCCCTATTCCAAGTTGCAGTGTCGCCCCATCTTCTACTAAAGAGGCAATATGCTGACCTATAGTAACCATGGCACTACTCACTTTAGCTGAATAATCGACCTCTGGTAAAACAGATTCATGCCATACAAAAGTGTTGATTTTACTGCTGTGCAGGTAACCGTCACCATGAGTACGGGGCATGTTTGGGTTAACCTGGGCGATGACGTGTTTAGCGGTATCTACAGCAGCTCTCGCAATGTCTACAGAAGTTCCTAAGGAACAATAACCATGTACATCAGGCGGAGAGACCTGCACTATAGCTACATCAAGGGGCAGAAATCCTTCTCTGAAGAGTTTCGGTATCTGACTTAAAAAGACAGGAACATAATCACCATTGGCGCTATTGACAACAGCACGCGTGTTTGCTGAGGTAAATAAGGAATTGAAAAAGAAACTTCCACGCCATTCCGGGTTGTTAAAATCAACATCACCCAAGGTTGAAATACTAACCAATTCTACATTTTTAAGCTCTGCATGCCGCTGCTGAAGAGCTTGAATCAATAATACCGGGGTCGCTGCACTGCCATGAAGGAATACGCGCTGACCGGATTGAATGTACTTGACTGCATCTGCTGCGCTACTATATTTTGGTTGACTCATAAGCTGTTCTATTATTCTGCAATTAGAACAATTAAGCTGGAATAATGTGTGATCCTGGTCAAAATACAGGATGATGTAGGTTAGGTTTAAAGGTTTTTTATTACCTTTTACCCCTATAAATATTGTTAATAGCTATCAATCAATTTCATAAAAGAATGGACTTAAACGTAATCAGAAAAGAAACCAGGGGGTGTACGAACAAAATTTTCCTGAACAGTGCAGGCTCGTCATTAGTAACCGATACTGTATTTGATCAAATGATAGACAGTCTGACTGAAGAAGCTCAGATCGGAGGATATGCCCTTGCCAATTTAAACCAGCAAGGGGTAGATGAATTCTATACAGAAACTGCTCAGCTGCTCAACTGCAATGCTGAGAATATATCTTTTCAAAACAGTGCTACAGATGCCTATGCAAAAGCGATCTCTTCCATTGAATTTAAAGCCGGAGACGTTATTTTAACAACGGATGACGATTATATTTCCAATCAAATATCTTTCATTTCTTTAAAAAAACGGGTTGGAATCAACATTGTCAGAGCAGCCAACCTGGCTAACGGGGACCTTGATCTGGCCGCGTTTGAGGAACTGGTTAAGTTGCATCAGCCAAAATTGGTTGCGTTAACGCATATTCCAACCAGTTCAGGTCTGATACAGGCAGTCGCAGAAGTAGGGGCCATTTGCAGGAAATATAACTGCTGGTACCTTGTTGATGCCTGTCAGTCTGTAGGGCAACTGGTTGTTGATGTACAGGAAATCGGATGTGATTTTCTGGCCGCTACCGGAAGGAAATTCTTGCGCGGACCACGTGGTACCGGCTTTCTTTATGTATCTGATCGTGCACTGGAAGCTGGTTTGGCTCCGCTGATTATTGATATGATTGGTGCGGAATGGACTTCAGTAAACGATTATACATTACAGCCTACTGCTAAGCGCTTTGAGTTCTGGGAATCTTCAATTCCGAGCAGACTGGCATTTAAGGAAGCCATCAAATATGCCAATCAGGTTGGAATGGCGAATATTGAAAAATACAATGCAGTTTTAATGGCTCAGTTCAGAAGTCAGCTGAAGGAAGTAAAAGGGCTGAATCTACAAGATTGGGGATCAAAAGTGAGTAGTATCCTGACTTTTACTATGGATCATCATACTACTGATGAAATTGCACAGCACCTGCGTGAAAATGATGTTTACTTCTCTATAGCCTTTGCAGGCTCCGCTATGATTGATTTTCCAAAGAAAAACATAAAAAGTGCAATCCGTCTTTCGCCTCATTATTTCAATACTGCTGAAGAATTGGAAAAAGTTGTCGCCATTTTGGATTTTTAATTGTTGTTGGTTTAATGAAGGAATTTGACGCAATAGTAATCGGTGCAGGTCAGGCTGGCGTGCCCCTGGCTAAGAAATTAGCAAATGCAGGCTGGAAAACTGCATTGATAGAGAAAAGAATGGTTGGTGGTACTTGCATTAACGATGGATGTACGCCAACTAAAGCTATGGTTGCTTCTGCCAGGCTAGCTTACCAGGCTGGCAGAAGTAAAGATCTCGGGATTGATATACCTGCTTATGAGATAGATTTCAAGGCAATTATGGCCCGTAAATCAGCTATTGTAACTCAATTCCGTGAGGGCTCAATTAAAGGGATCGAAAAGACAAAGAACCTGACCTTAATTTATGGAGAGGCTAAGTTTCAGGATGATCATACCGTGTATGTGAATGAAAGGGATGGTAATTTTGAAAATTATACCGCCAAACATATCTTCATTAATACGGGGGCAAGTCCGCGAATCCCGGATATAGAAGGGGTTAAAGCCATTAAATACCTCACTTCGACCACTATTCTTGAACTGAAAGAAGTTCCTGAACACCTGCTTATTGTTGGAGGAGGTTATATCGGACTGGAATTTGGGCAGATGTTTAAGCGTTTTGGCTCCAGAATTACAATTATGGAACAAAGCGTACAGCTCATGCCAAAAGAAGATAATGATGTTTGTGAGGTCATGAGCGAAATCTTCAAGGAAGAAGGAATGGAGGTTTTAACAGAAGCTAAAGTTGTGAAATTTGAAACATTAGCTCATGATAAAATCAAAGCCACTATAGATCTAAAAGGTGAAAAAACGACTATTACCTGCTCACATGTATTGCTTGCCTCAGGAAGAAGCCCCCAAACAACAGCTTTAGGACTGGAAAATACAACTGTAGAATGTGATCCGCATGGATTCGTTAAGGTGAATGAGTTTCTGGAAACCAAAGCCGCTAATATATATGCACTGGGGGATGTAAAAGGGGGGCCGGCATTTACACATATTTCATATAATGATTATATTGTAGTCACCAAAAATCTTTTGGAAGGAAGTAAAATGAGTATTAAAGACCGTATGGTGCCCTATTGTATGTTTACTGATCCTCAGTTAGGCCGTATTGGCATCACTGAAACGCAGGCTGCAGCACAGGGAATTGATTACCTGGTTGCTAAAATTCCAATGCGTAATGTAGCCAGGGCGATTGAAAATGCAGAAACCAGGGGTTTTATGAAAGCTGTGGTTGATAAAAAGACAAAACAGATCCTGGGTGCAACCATTATTGGTGAACAAGGAGGTGAAATTATGTCCATTTTGCAAATGGCAATGATGGGTAAGATCACTTATGAAGAAATAAGGTTCACCATTTTCGCGCATCCTTTATATGCTGAATCCCTCAATAACTTATTTATGTCTATCGCTTAAATGATTAAAGCAGAGAACCTGGTCAGGAAATTTGGCACTTCGTTAGCCGTTAATAATATCAGTTTTGAGGTAAAAGAAGGCGAAAACCTGATTTTACTAGGGACGAGCGGTTGTGGTAAAACGACTACGCTGCGTATGATCAATAGGCTGATTGCACCAGATTCAGGAACCATTTTTCTGGATGGGGTTGACATCAGTACGCGTCAGCCAGAAGAATTAAGGCGCGGAATTGGCTATGTATTGCAAAGTCACGGTCTTTTTCCGCATTATACAGTTGCTGAAAATATCGCTATTGTACCAAGATTGCTAAAATGGAAAAACGAGGATATTCGTAAAAGAGCGGATGAGCTATTTCATAAACTAAACCTTGATCCTGCTTTAGCAGATAAATATCCGGCAGCTTTGAGCGGCGGACAGCAACAAAGGGTAGGTTTAGCCAGATCATTAATGGTTAATCCTCCGGTATTATTAATGGATGAGCCTTTTGGCGCTTTAGATAATTTAACAAGAATTAGTATCCGTAAAGAGTTCAGAGCGCTCGATGAGCTGGTTAAAAAGACGGTGGTCATGGTTACACATGATGTGCAGGAGGCTTTTGAAATGGGCGACCGGATTTGCCTGATGGATAAAGGTGAAATTAAGCAAATCGGAACACCTGAGGACTTACTTTTTCATCCTGCCAATGATTTTGTAGCAAATTTCTTTAAAGAGCAGCGTTTACAGCTGGAATTGAAATCTGTGCCGATCGCTGAACTATTGCCCGGTTATCCGGATCAAAAGATAACGGTTTGGGAAAGGATGGAACAGCTCCTGAATGTTGATCAAGCTGCGGATAGTCCTGAAAACCTGTCTGATAATTCAAGTAATTCCCCTGATGCTATCCATATAGAAGAGCTGATGCGGGCCTTTTCAGCTTATAAAAAACAATAATATGGAACAGGCACAAAGTTTCTGGGAATTTGTTGGCCAGCAGTCCGATAAATTATGGAGTCAGACCTGGGCACATATAGGATTGACTTTAATTTCACTGGTCATTGCGATCCTGATTGCTGTTCCTGTAGGCATCCTGATTACCAGGAAGCAAAAATTATCTGGTCTTGTACTTGGGTTTGCAGGCATTTTACAAACAATCCCAAGTATTGCCCTGTTGGGTGTGCTGATCCCTTTCCTGGGTATTGGGCCTAAACCAGCTATTCTTGCCCTCTTTTTGTACGCTTTACTGCCGATCATCAGAAATACCTATACTGGTATTATGGAGGTAAACCCTGCAGTTGTCGAGGCAGCTAAAGGAATGGGAATGAGCAGGTGGCAGATTCTGATGAAAGTAGAACTGCCTTTAGCTTTTCCTGTATTAATGGCCGGTATCCGGACCGCTACGGTAATTAATGTAGGGGTTGCGACTTTAGCGGCCTATATTGCTGCGGGTGGTTTAGGAGAGTTTATCTTCGGCGGTATCGCTTTAAATAACTCAAATATGATTCTGGCAGGTGCTATTCCTGCTGCTTTACTGGCAATTGTACTGGATTTCTTATTATCTCTCGTTCAAAAACTGAATCTCAAAAGTATTCGTATCTCTTACCTGGTGCTTCCTTTTGCTTTGATTACGCTGAGCTCTTTCTATTTATTGCCAACGCAGATTGGCGGAAAAATGTTAGGTGGTTTTACACCCGAATTTATGGGCAGGGAAGATGGGTATTTAGGACTGAAAAAAATCTATAAATTGGGAATTGAAACTGTAGTAATTAGTGATGCTGTGATGTATAAGGCGGCTTTCGAGAAAAAATTAGATGTCATTAGTGGTTATAGTACCGATGGCAGGCTGAAAGCTTATGATCTGGTTATCCTGGAGGATGACAAACATATCTTTCCTCCTTATTATGCTGCTCCGGTTGTGAGGCAGGAGGTATTGGATCAGCACCCCGGGCTTGAAGCTGTTTTGAATCAGTTGTCAGGGTTTATTAATGATTCCACAATGATCGCGATGAACTATAAAGTAGATCAGCTGAAAGAAACTCCTGAAAAGGTGGCCTTGGATTTTACCAAAGCACATCATTTATACAAGCCAGCCAGAACTGCTGGAAAGAGTACCATAAGAATAGGATCAAAAATATTTGGTGAGCAGTATATCCTTGCCCAGATCTACAAAATATTGATTAAAGGAAATACCGATTTGGAAGTTGTGACTAAAACAGGGCTTGGAGGAACAAAAATATGTTTTGATGCACTGACTAATAATCAGATCGATTTTTACCCGGAGTATACAGGGACAGGTTTTTTAGTGCTGCTTAAACCAGACGCAAAAACTATAAATAAGCTGACAGGAGATGTGGATGGCGTATATCGGTATGTCAGTGATGAATTTAAAAATCAGTTCAATATAAAGTGGCTTAAGCCAATAGGCTTTAATAATGCCTATGCACTGATGATGAGAAGAGAACAGGCACAAAGTTTGCATATTAAAAGTATAACAAACTTAACCAACCATCTAAACCAAAATTAATATGTCACTTTTGGAGCAATACTCCGCAGTGAGGTCGCATAGCGTATTGGTGTGCGATAAACTGCAAAAAGAAGACTACGTGGTACAGCCGGCGGAAGAAGTTAGTCCGCCTAAATGGCATCTTGGTCACACCACCTGGTTTTTTGAGACTTTTATTTTGATCCCTCATGCTATTGCCTATCAGCCTTTTAATCCGGATTATAACTATGTTTTCAATAGTTATTATGAAAGTATAGGAGCAAGGGTGATCCGAACAGACAGAGGTAACCTGAGCCGTCCAACGGTAGATGAGATTTTCCATTACCGTGCTTATGTAGATGAGGCGATGGAGAAATTCCTGTTATGCGGAGTCAGCAGCGAGATAGAAGAGCTCATGATATTAGGTTTAAACCATGAACAGCAACATCAGGAGTTGTTATGGTATGATATTAAATATATACTTGGCCATAATCCGTTATTTCCTGCTTATGCTGCTGATACTATAGAAAAGGGATTGACGCTGGCTGAGCAGGGCTGGGTGGATTTCAAAGAAGGTGTCCACGAGATTGGATACCAGGGAGACTCTTTTCATTTTGATAATGAGCTGGGCAGACATAAAGTATATATCCAGAATTTCAGTATTTCAACCCGTTTGGTCAGTAATGCAGAGTACCTTGAATTTATAAAGGCAGGAGGATACGAGGATTTCAGTTTATGGCATGCACAGGGTTGGGACTGGGTAAAGGAAAAACACATCAATGCACCCCTGTACTGGTATGAAATTGACGGACAATGGCATCGGTACAGCTTATCCGGACTCGAAATCTTAAAAATGAACTCCCCCGTTTCCAATATCAGTTATTACGAAGCATCGGCTTATGCACAGTGGAAAGGTATGCGTTTACCCACAGAATTTGAATGGGAAGTAGCCTCTTCTTTATTTGAATGGGGTAAATTATGGGAATGGACGGAAAGTGCATACCTGCCATATCCGGGCTTCTCCAAAGCTGCGGGTGCCTTAGGGGAATATAATGGTAAATTTATGGTGAATCAGAAAGTATTGCGCGGTGGATCTATTGCTACCCCGGTAAACCACAGCAGAAACACTTATAGAAACTTCTTTCACCCTGATATGCGCTGGATGTTCAGTGGTATCAGGCTTTCAAAATAATGATATGAATCAATTTTTAAAAGAGGTTCTACATGACCTTAGTCAACCACAGAAAACTTTAAATTCGAAGTATTTTTACGACGGAAAGGGTGATAAACTTTTTCAGGAGATTATGAATTGTCCTGAATATTATCCGACCAACTGTGAAAAAGAAATCTTCACAGAGCGGTTTAAAGATTTGGCAGTTGCCCTGAAAAACGGATTTAATACTTTCGATCTGGTCGAAATGGGCGCAGGGGATGCCACCAAGTCAAGTTATCTGCTCAAAGAACTGGTGGATACGAAGGTAGACTTTACTTATATGCCAATTGATATTTCTTCTACAATGATTGCCCATTTAGAGCAGTCGTTACCTGAGAAAATCAAGGGCCTTAAGGTACAGGGCTTGAATGGAGAGTATTTTGATATGCTGGAAAAGGCAAATGCTATCTCTTCCAGGAAGAAGGTAGTGATGTTGCTTGGGGGAAATATCGGAAATGAGACTCCTGAGAATGCGATTGAGTTTTGCCGTAAGATCCGCGCTGCGTTACAAGAAGGGGATTTAGTGTTAATTGGTTTTGATTTGAAAAAGAATCCGCATACTATTCTTGCTGCTTATAACGATGCTGCAGGTTTTACGCGTGATTTTAACCTGAACCTGCTGCATAGGATAAATGATGAATTAGGTGGTGATTTTAATGTGGGTCAGTTTCAGCATTATCCAAACTATGATCCTATCACTGGTGCCTGCAAAAGTTACCTGGTCAGTAAGAAAAACCAGAAAGTGAATATTGCTGATCAGACTTTCCAATTTTATGAGAATGAAGTCATCTATATGGAGATTTCTCAAAAATACAGTATTCAGGAGACGGAAAATATTGCTAAAGTATCTGGATTTAAAACGGTAACGCATTTCTATGACCATAAGAAATGGTTTGTAGATACAGTTTGGCAGTGCGTATAATTTAATGTAACTCCTGTTTTTTAAAAAGCTTTAAAGGCTTAATTACTCTGATTAGGGTAGTTAAGCCTTTTTTATTGTCTGTTTTTTGTCTGAGAATCAGGTTTAGGTCACATTTTATTATTTCATAGGCATATCGGGAAATTCCGATATACATTTGTGTCATGGATCAGGTAGAGGTATTTAAGGCATTGTCGAACAAGACAAGATTAATGATTTTGCAATGGCTGAAAGAGCCTGAATTAAATTTTCCCCCACAAGACCGGGATATGAAAGAGGTTGGCGTTTGCGTAGGTCAGATACAGTGTAAAGCACAATTGACGCAATCTACAATTTCTGAATACTTATCCGTTCTTCAAAGAACCGGACTGATTGAATCTACCCGGATAGGACAGTGGACCTATTACAAAAGAAATGAGGCTGCATGCCTTGAACTTAAACAATTAATAGAAACTTCAATATAATTAAATAGCTATGAATACAGACAGTTTGTTCCAGCCCTTTAAGCTGAAAACATTGAACATGAAAAATAGATTGGTGATGGCACCAATGACACGGGCATTTTCACCAAATGGCATACCCACAGCAGATGTTGCTGATTATTACCGTAAAAGAGCAGCTGGTGATGTTGGACTGATCTTGTCTGAAGGCACAGTGATTGACCGTCTTTCTTCGGCAAATGATCCAAGCATCCCTCATTTTTATGGAGAACAAGCATTGGCAGGATGGGATAAAGTAATTAAAGATGTCCATACAGCAGGTGGATTGATGGGGCCACAGATCTGGCATATGGGGATACAACCTGACCATAAATCTGGCTGGACTCCCTCTGTAGAATTTGAAGGGCCGTCAGGATTTGTTAGCCCTGGGCAGCAAAAAGGAAAGGCGATGACTGAAAGTGATATTGCAGATGCAATTTTATCCTACGGTCGTGCAGCAGCAGATGTTAAGAAGTTGGGTTTTGATACGGTAGAAATACACGGAGCGCATGGTTATCTGATTGATCAGTTTTTCTGGGATCAGCTGAACCATCGCACGGATAATTATGGCGGTAAAACAATCGCTGAAAGAAGCCGTTTTGCAGTCGAAGTAGTTAAAGAAGTGCGCAGACAGGTTGGTAATGATTTCGCGGTTATCCTTCGTTTATCGCAGTGGAAACCACAAGATTATAATTATAAACTTGCTGCCAACCCAACAGAAATGGATAGCTGGTTAAATCCTATTGTGGATGCTGGTGTTGATATTCTGCACTGTTCACAACGTCGTTTCTGGGAACCTGAATTTGAAGGATCAGATCTGAACTTTGCAGGATGGGCTAAGAAAATTACTGGTGCGGCTACAATTACTGTAGGGTCAGTTGGTTTGAATGGCGATTTCACTGCTGCTTTTGCTGGCGAGTCTTCACAGCCTAGTTCTCTGGATGAGCTGGTTAGAAGATTAGATAGAGGTGATTTCGACTTGCTAGCTGTTGGAAGACCTCTTTTAGCGGATCCTGAATGGGTACAAAAAATTCGTGACCATCGTGAAAATGAATTAAAAGGATTTACTGCTTCGGCACTTGCTGAACTGGTTTAATCGGCAGATGCAATCGGCTGTAAAATTAAATATTTCGTCTGACCTGGAAGTTTCAGGTCAGGCGGATTCTGCATTAGAACAACTGCTGCTTCAAACGATTAAGGAACATGCAGATCAGGTTGCTTACATGCTGCAGGCTTATCATGCGCGTGAAAAGGTTAGCAGGGTAACTGTCTTCCCTGGTAGTTTTTCCAGCAAGCTTAAACTAATAACAGTGCAGCTTCAGTATACACTGGAAGAATTTAGTGCTTGTAGTGCGATTGATACTTTAGCGCAGGAAAAGATGACGGTAACAGTTCATCTGGATGAAAAGTCAAGAGCGCTGGAGCTCATAGGGGAGTATTGGCCTGAACGGGATTCTGATTAGTCGTTACTAAAATAATAGTATAAAAAAAGCAGGTGTCCATTGGAGACACCTGCTTTTTTTATTGATTTAACTGTTCTGATTAAAATAAAGAGAATTCAACTCTTCTGTTTTTCTGACGACCAGCAGCAGTTTTGTTAGATGCAATTGGTTGGTTTGGACCGTAACCTGTTGCTTCAATACGGGATGCGTTAGCACCTTGTGAAACTAAGTAAGTTTTGATCGCTTCAGCTCTGTCTTTAGATAGACGTAAGTTTAAAGCCATTGAACCTGTGTTATCAGTGTGACCAGCTAATTTCAAGCTAAAGTTTTTCTCTACTAATAAAGCTGCAACTCTATTTAAAGTGTTGTAAGAAGTAGGACGGATAGTCGCTTTACTTAAATCAAATTCTAAGTTTCTGATAGCTTCATCAACAACTCTACGATCTTCAGCAGTAACGATTACTTTTTCTTTGATAATTTGTTTTGGTGTTTTTAAAGGACAACCAGCACCATCAACAGTTGTGTTTGCTGGAGTTCCAGGGCACTTGTCAAATTTGTTAGCTACACCATCACCATCTTCATCACCCATATCTTTAGCATATTGTTCCTGATCTCTCAGTCTGTTTTGCTCAGAAGTAGATAATGCTCTTCTTAACTCAGCACTTTCTGCTGCACTTTCTTCACGAACTGCTGCAATTGCACTGAAGTTTTGTAATTGAGAAGTTCCTCTTTTACCAAGGGCAATCTCAACACCAGCATGCGCATAAGTGAATTTGTCGTTAGCAGCACTTTGTACACCGTCAAAGTTGTTAGTTTTCATGAAGTTAACTGTGTAACCTAAATCAAGGTTAACACCTTTTGATAAACCAACTTTAAAACCTGCTCCAACCGGGATAAACCAGTGCTCACCATAACCTGTGCTTCCAGCAGGAGTAGCAGTTGTTCCAACTACATTAGTATTTGCACTTGAAGACATGTAACCAGCACCAGCTGTTAAGTAAGGTGAAAGTATAGTACGTTTGTGGTTTAAGCTCATGTTAGCAATAGTAAAGTTACCACTAACAGCTGCCGACCAGTCAATACGGGTTTCAAAACTAGTACCAGCTTGTGTAGTACCATCTGGGTTATTAGCTCTCAGACCTTTTACTTTACCAGCAAGGAAGTCAGCCTGGATACCAAATCCAGGAAGAATTTGTTTCTTAATGTAACCTCCGTAACCCCAGCTTTCTTGAGGAGTACTAAAGTCACCATTAGCTCTATTATTGAAAGGAGTGTAGTGCGTTAACATACCGCCATTCAGACCAATTGACCAGGTGCGGAAATCTTTTTTGTCAAAGCGTTTTGTTGAATCAGGATTAACGTCCTGAGCAAACAACGAGGTTGATAGTCCTACCAAGGATAGTATCAACGCTGATTTTGTAATTCTTGAGTTCATCTTTATTTATAGTTAGATATTAAATCATCAGTACTCTACTGAATAATTAGCCAACACGTAATAATCCTGCCAATTGAGATTTAATTGGGATTAGAAATATAGAATAAATTGATAATGAGTAATTTACAAGGGAATTTGTTTTCTGAGTTAATACTGACTATTCTCTGTTGAAGTTCAATAAACTGTATAGTATTTGCTACAAAACGGTTGTTTTCTATAAATTATAGTTCAAATACTTCACCTTTTTCTGGTATGGCCACAGTATATCCAGTGTCTGTTATTGCAGCAGCTAAACTCTCCAGACTTTTACTTTCACCATGAACAAGAAATACTTTTTTGAGTTTTTCTGGATGTTGTTGTTTCACTGTATTTAACAGATCCTCGTGATCTCCATGTCCGCTCAGTAAATCTGTTTGTTTGATTGTTGCAAAAACAGATAGCTCACGGTGGCGTAAACGGACAATAGGATCTCCTCTTAACAGTCTGTTTCCTAAAGTTCCTTTAGCACAATAGCCTATAAACAGGATCGTGCAATAGTAATTTTGGATATTGTGGTATAAATGATCCTGTATCCTTCCGCCTTCCAGCATCCCTGCCGAAGAGATAATAATACAAGGTTCATGGTAATTCGAGATCGAAATACTCTCTCTTTTGTCCTGTACATAGGAAAGTTCCTCAAATTCAAACTCGTCACCTTTACGTTTGTAAAAATCCTGAGATTCTTCATTGAGTAAATGATGGTGCTTGCGGTAAACATCTGTCGCAAAACTGGCCAGCGGGCTATCTACAAATATCTTTACAGGTGGAAGCAGGCCTTCGCTGAATATTTTATTGAGTGAATAAACCAGTGCCTGCGTTCTGCCTATGCTAAAAGCCGGAATGATTAAACGACCTGGAAATTTAACACAGGTTTCATTGATCGTTTCTACCAGTTTCTGTTCAATTGTGGTGTCTTTACTGTGAAGTCTGCCACCATAAGTAGATTCAGATACTAAATAATCAACCTCGGGAATCGGCTGCGGATCAACCAATACCGGATAATTCTTACGGCCGATGTCTCCGGTAAATGCGATTCTCTTTTCCTGCCCGTCTTCCAGAATGTTTAATACAACGGCCGCTGCACCTAACAAATGGCCTACAGGAATAAAGCGCAGGGTAATACCTTCTTTAATGGTAAAATCTTTATCGAAGGCAATCGTTACAAACCGATCTACAGTATCCATCACATGTTTGTGCAGATAAAGTGGTTTAGGGCCTGATGCTGCCCTTTTGCCTCTTCCCCTTTTAGTCTGTTTACTTAAAAATATATTTACAGAGTCCATTAACAGGAGTTCTGTTAAATCTGCTGTAGGCGGTGTACATAAAATCTGACCATTAAAGCCCATTCTTAATAGCGTGGGTAAATTTCCGGAATGGTCAATATGGGCATGCGTTAAAATAACGACATCTATTGAAGCCGGATCAAAGGGGAAATACTGATTTTCTTCCTGATAAGTTTCTTTTTCATAATCAAGTCCGCAATCTATAAGTATACTATAATTGTGTGATTGAAGCAGGTGCATACTGCCTGTTACCTGTTTCGCTGCTCCCCAAATCGTTAATTTCATGTTCGTATATATTTTCCCGCAATCTTAGGGCTTGTTTAAAACATCTATAATAGAAGATAAACAATTTTAATTGCAAAAGCCCGGATTCTTTCAGCTTAAAAAGAATAAAAAGATTAGCAATATATCATTTTAAAAGGTAAACACCATCAATTTTTCGTCTCATCAAGTTGATAAGATCTTATTGTTTTGATTTAGAGAACTGTATGTTACATTATATATTTGCTCAAACCAGACTATGGAGTGTGATTTTAAATTCATAATTGAGCTTTTCAGCTATATATATACTATGTACTGATTTCCAGTTGAGCAGTTCGTCTTTGAACTGAGGAATTGCTAAACCTGACCTCTCAGCTGCGGCAGTATAGAATATTGACCGGGTTGGATGATCTGCAGCACACGCATTGAAAGTATAACCAAAAGCTTGCTTTTGAATGATGCTCAGCGTTAAACCGATACAATCTGTAAGATGAATCAGATTTACGGGGGCATTTCCATTCGGTATAGCTGATTTACCTGCAAAGAATCTTCCCGGATCTCTGCCGGGGCCTATTAATCCGCCAAACCTGAGTATGGTAGTTGTATAATCAGCACTTGCTGTTAAAGTTTGTTCTGCTGCTAAAATTGCTTTGCCAGATTCTGTTTCGGGGTTTGGAATAGTATGTTCATCGACCTGCTGGTTATCATCACCATATACAGAAGTTGCGCTGATAAAAATAACCTGCTTAACATTGCCAATTATTGCTGCCGCTGCTATTTTTTGGATCTTTGATAAAAAGGTATGTTGTTCCGCTGTACTTCTCTTTGGAGGAATGCTTATAATTAATAGCTCACAGTCGAAAAATTCATGATCAACTCTGTTTTCTTCTTCGGTGAAATTTATAAGATAGGGGAGGATTCCAGCTTGTTGTAAACTTTCTAATTTATCTGGAGTAGTTGTCGAACCTTTTACGATATAACCGTTTTTTATCAATTCTTTGGCAAGTTCGAGTCCGTACCAACCACATCCCAATATGCTGATTTTGTTATTTAATGAATACATTGATACTAATTTTTATAGTCGGCAGGTTTTGTATTAGTATAAGTGATAATTATAAAAAAAAAGGGGTAATGCAAAGCATCACCCCTTTTTAAATTTTAACGAATTTCTTAAAGAACAGTTACATTTGAAGCCTCAGGGCCTTTTTTACCGTCATTCAATTCGAATTCTACATTGTCACCTTCATTCAATTCTCTGAATGAATCTCCTGCAATCGCAGAAAAATGTACGAAAATATCTTTTCCTCCATCTTCTGGAGTTATAAAACCAAACCCTTTTGCAGAATTAAACCATTTAACTTTTCCTGTTGTACGCATATTAATGTTATAAATTTCGCTGTGAAAATAATCAATTGAATACTAATATCCAAAATCTTAATTGCTTATTGTATTCATTTTACATGAATTGAATAAAACCGGTGTGTATTGTTTTTGTTGTTAGAAATATAAAAGATTAATATTATGATAAATTCAGGATCAAAAGCAGACAAAACTAAAACCGGTCAGGTAAATAAGGTTAAAGCAGCAGACACACCCGAAGATTTGGAAAAGTACCGGGAAGCAGACAATTTAGGGTTGGATGCAGATGGTTCTTCTGTGAATCCTGGAAGAACTAATTATAACAATGATAATGACCGGATCTCTCATAATCCGGATGGAGAGGATGATAGCCATGATACAAGAGAATCACCCGGCAATTCTCCTTTAATGGATAAATAAGGCATGTTTAAATAAGTTTTAAGAGTTATTGTAACAGGAATATTAATCTTGGCATCATTTTAGCAAATAGTTAATAGACTTTAATATCTAATACAACTAAAAAAAACACAAGATGAAAAATACGTTCGCAATATTAGGTATAGCACTTGCTTTTACAGCATGTACTAATGCCAAAAAAGAAGAAGCAATTAAAGTAGCTACGATCAAGGCTGTGAAAGACAGTATGAGATTAGATAGCTTCAGAAAAGCAGATGTTGCCGAAAAACAACAGGCAGCTAAGATACAAGAGGAAAAAAGAGTTTTAATGCTGGCTTCTGCCAAAGCTGCTGAAAATGCTCCTGCTGCTACGATGGCTTCGCCACGCAGTCACTCTGTTGATCACCAAACAACTACAACAACTAAAAAGAAAGGTTGGAGCAGTGCAGCGTTAGGAACTGTTATTGGTGCTGGTGCAGGTGGATTAGGTGGTGCGCTTATCGATAAGAAAAAAGGCAGAGGTGCTATTATCGGTGGTGTAGCGGGTGCTGGTGCCGGTTATTTGATCGGTCGTGGACAAGATAGAAAATCGGGTAGGGTTCAACCTAAAAACTAGGTTTACACCGGTATCTGTTTGATAACATATTCTTGATTGACCAATCTTAAATTTAATTTAAGATTGGTCTTTAAAATAAAAAAGCCTGATTTATTATATAATAAATCAGGCTTTTTTATTTATTTCTTTTCAGGTGCTTTTTCTGGAGGTGTAGATACAATTTCACCGTATTCATTTACGTATGCCATCATACTTTCCAAATCGCCGCCTGTTGAATTTTGCTTGCGTTCTTCTTTGCGTTGCTCTTTATCTTCTTTTTTCTTCTGCCTGTTTTTTTCTAGTTGCTTCTTCATGAAGGTCGCCTGAGACTTAGCCATAAATTTCCGTATTTAGTTAAAAAATAACTCTTCTCTGCTGTTACTTGTTAAGGCGTTCCATAAACAATATAGTACTGGATCGATCTAGCCCGAATAAAACTTAAATTCCCGGGCAACAACGGTAGGGGAGCCAGGAGAAATTGAATCTAATCAAATGGATTGATTAGCAAGTAAGTATTAAGAGAGTTTGAGTTTATACTCCGTTCTACGCAAATATACACAAAATAATTTATTTACAAAAGCCGAAGCTGAATATGTATTGATCTGTTTGCGTAAGATTCCTTGAACTGTCTATGGGATATGGGGAATTATTCTTTTAAGGAGTAATAGTATTGTGTGATATTTCTTTAGTGTAGCAGGATTAATATAAAGCGTAATTATAAAAAAGAGAATAGTATTCTTTTAAATCTTATTTAATATTGTTGTTAGGTAATTAATAATTATTTGGATTACATATTTCCTTTTACGGTTAATTTTTTCAGATTGAGTATCATTATTAATATGTGTATTATATTCCCCGTATTGGGGAGTTGTTACTCGTTTGACGTTTTGTTCTTGTTTGTTTAACCTTCTCACTTTTGATTATATCGCTATTATTTGTATGAAAGTGTGTGCCTATTAATACGTCTCTGTGTGTTGTTTAATACGATTTAATAATGTAATTATTCAATAATGATTCCTTGAAGGAGTGTTTATTTTATCATATATGCCTTTAATTGTGTTTTTTGGCACAAAAATTATTAAAAGGGAATTTTGTGGAGTAAAAATTTGGATAATAGTATTAATTGTGCCTATTTTGTGGGTATAAATTGTATAATTAACTAATGTGAAATATTGATTCTTAGATAATTAGGATTTTTAACTTTCAGAGTTTGTGTCATATTAACGATAAACTTTGAAATATTTTTCGCATTGGTGATTGGCAATTTTTGATAACTATCTACGCTATCGCCTCCTATGAATAAACCTCTCCGTTTTAAACTCTTGACAAAGTTTACTTCGCTGATTCACTCGTTAACAGCTCAGGTGAATCGCAGAGGGATTCCGGCAAGAAAATGGTTCGTACCTATAGTGAGTGTCGGTTTGTTTATTCTATTTATACTAAATCCTTTTTCTTCGCGTGCGCAGTTTCCTTACGAGGAGACTTTTAAAAACTCAACTACCAATAAGCCTGATGTGAAATTTGGTGGGGAGCCTACGGCATTTCTTACAGCACTTAGGCCAATTACAGGTTCAGTTACTGATAAAGAAGGCGAAGGGTATTTGCGGCTGACTAATAATACAAAAAAGCAAAAAGGATATGTCTATTCAAATAATGTGTTTTTAGGTACTTATGGTTTAAATATCGAATTTGAGTATTTCACTTATAAAGGTGATACTGATGGTGCTGATGGCCTTTGTTTTTTTCTCTTTGATGCTGCGGTACCTGATGCTGGTTTTAACATCGGTGGATTTGGTGGCTCATTGGGATACGCACAATTATATAAAGATAAAACCTTTTTTAGCGGGGTCAGTAAAGGTTATTTAGGAATTGGTCTGGATGAATTCGGGAATTTCTCTAACCATAATGAAAACAGGCAGGGTGATAAAGATCAGATTCCTAATAGTGTAACGATACGCGGTGCGGGTGACGGGTCGGCAAATGATCCGTCGAATTACCCGTTAATTGAAACTGTTAAAACCTCATCACTTAAAACTGATGCTTTTGATATTGGTGGTGGCTCCAGAACTGCAACTGATGGAGATCCGAAATACCGTAAAGTACTTATTAATCTGGTACCCAGAACAGGGGGAGGATTGTTAATCAGTGTGAGTGTTAAACATGGGAGTGTAGTTACTCCTGTTATTGTGAAATTTCCTTATACAACCCCTATTCCTGCAAAAGGCTTGAAATACGGAATTGCTTCTTCAACAGGTGATAATGTTAATTATCATGAAATTAGGGGATTAAAGTTGACGGTTGATGAAAATGTATTGAGTCAACCTGAGGCTCCGAGTCCTTCGATGAATATTTGTCAGCGTGAGAATGGTGTTTTGGATATATTAACCGGGGCTACCAGACCAAATGCAGGTGGGGAGCCAAATCCGGATAATGTAGATCTGAATCCTTTAACTCCGGAGATTGATCGAAAAGTGATAACACCGGCAGGTACTTTTGAATTTGATAATATTAATACTAAAAAACTTTTATATACCCCTGCGCCAGGTTATAGTGGTAGTTCTGCAGCTATACAGTTCACTTTTATGGATGTTTACGGAGCTAAGTCAACAGTAGGAACAGCTACATTTAATATCAGTTCTCCAATAATAACCGTACAGCCTGTAAGTGGAACTATTTGTGAAAATTCTAATTTTACGGCCACTGTAACTGCTACAGGAGGATCTAATCTTTCTTATCAATGGGAATATCCGAATTCAAATGGTGATTGGATTAGCTTACCGGATCCTGATGGGAAATTGGGGGCACAAACAAGTACGCTTCATATTACTAATGCGCCATTTACTTATAGCGGTAATCAATATAGGGTTAAGGTTAGTTCTCCTGGCGGATGTATTGTTATATCGGATATTATAAAATTGACGGTTAATCAACTGCCAACTTCAAAAATTTCACCATATCAACAAGGTGTTTGTATAGGCAGCCCTGATATTCCGATTACATTCTCCGGAGAGAATGGAGTTGGGCCATACACTTTCTCTTACACTATTAGCGATGGAACGGTAACGAGCGCAATTAAGACGCTTACTACATCAAATTCGAGTAAAAGTATTACAATAAATCATCCTACGAATGTAGCGGGGGTTTTTACATATGAGATTGTAAACGTTTCGAATTCCACTTGTAGTAATGTGCAGTCGGAGTGGAGTGAGATTACTATAAAACCTAATCCTTCGGTTGAATTGGTTCCGTTATCGGGGGATGTTATACAGAGCCTTTGTGTAGGTATGACAATGAAGCCAATTGTTTACCAGGTGAAAGATGCTATTAAAGCAACCATGACCCTGAATACACCTAATCCAGAAATAAAGTTTTTTTATGATATTGATAAAAAAACAATAACAATTAGCGGAGTTCCTTCGACCTTTGTCGGAAAATTTCCTTTTACTGTAAATATACTGGGTGGTTGTTCTCCATTAACCACAACTGGAGAGATTAATATCTTACCAAATACTACGATCGCTTTAAACTCAGCGGTAAACACAGATCAGCAGCAGCCCTGTATTAATACTCCTATTACCAAGATCGAGTACTTAGTGACTAATGGTAAAGGGGCTGTTGCTACAGGATTGCCGGCAGAGTTGGTGCCGTTTTACGATAATGCAACGGGCAAGTTTACGATTACAGGTACACCACTAACCGCTGGTCTGATTTCTTATACAGTTACAGCGAGCGGTGATTGTGAGCCTGCCATCATTCACGGTACAATCAATGTTAAACCGGATATCACGATTGCTTTAACATCGGCGGTAAACACAGCTCAGCAGCAGCCATGTATTAATACTCCTATTAATAAGATCGAGTACTTAGTGACTAATGGTAAGACGGCTATTGCTACAGGATTGCCGGCAGAGCTTAGCGGGATTTATGATCCTGCCACGGGCAAGTTTACGATTACAGGTACACCATTAACGGCTGGCCTGATTTCTTACACGGTTACAGCGAGCGGTGATTGTGAGCCTGCCATCACTCATGGTACAATTAATGTTAAACCGGATGTCACGATTGCTTTAACATCAGCGGTAAACACAGATCAGCAGCAGCCATGTATCAACCATGCGATTACCCCAATTGAATACCAGGTCACCCATGGAAATACTGCGACGGTAACTGGTTTACC
>NZ_QLLR01000043.1:37496-37814 GCF_003259615.1 Pedobacter cryoconitis
GCGGGGTTTATGATCCTGCAACGGGTAAGTTTACAATTACAGGTATACCATTAACGGCTGGTCTGATTTCTTACACAGTTACAGCAAGTGGTGATTGTGAACCTGCAATTATCCATGGTACAATCAATGTTAAACCAGATGTCACGATTGCTTTAACATCAGCGGTAAACACAGATCAGCAGCAGCCATGTATCAACCATGCGATTAGCCCAATTGAATACCAGGTCACCCATGGAAATACTGCGACCGTAACCGGTTTACCAGCAGAGCTGCGCGGGGTTTATGATCCTGCAACGGGCAAGTTTACGATCACAGGTA
>NZ_QLLR01000044.1 GCF_003259615.1 Pedobacter cryoconitis
ACTTTTACTCATCGTATTTTTAGTTTTGCAAAGCGAAATTACGATTTTATTAGGCAGCCATTAAGTTGGCTGCTTTTTTACCGGACGGTAATGATTACGGAATTGAATAATATCATTTCTGGTGTTTTTAATGCAAGTTTAAACGGTATCCTTGCTTTTACAACCATCCGTAATAAAGAGGGGATTATCATTGATTTTAAATGCACATCATTTAATGATTCGGCTTTAAAGCTGCTTCGCAAGGATAAGGTTGAACTGGAAAATGCAATGTTAGTGAAGCAGCTTCCGGAATTAATTCAGGGAAGTTTATTTACTAAATATGTAAACCTGGTAGAAAAGGGTAAAAATATAGAAACAGAATTTCAGGATGCTACAGGCAGGTGGTTCAAGATTGTCGCTGTAAAAATGTCGGATGGTTTTGTGGCTACTTTATCAGATATAACGGAGCAGAAAGCTGCGGAAGACAGGTTAAAGAAGAATTACAATGAACTGATTATTTCCAGGGAAAGTTTAAAAAGCCTGAATACAGAACTGGAAATTAAAGTTGCCGAACGTACCAGGGAGCTTTCTGAAAGTGAGGAGCGGTTTAACCAGGTTTCCAGAGCAACAAATGATACAATCTGGGATTGGAGCCTTGTTCAGAATACCATGTGGAGGAGTGATAATTTTAATTCCATGTTTGGGTATGAATCTACGGCAGAGAATGGTAATATCGGATTCTGGTTTGAGAAAATACATCCTGAAGATAGAAAAGCTGTGCAGGATAGTGTTTATGAGGCCATTAATACGAATAAAAAGCAGTGGTCTGCTCAATACCGGGTAAGAAAAGTGGATGGAAGTTATGCTGTGATCCTGGATCGCGGATCAATTATGCACGATGATTTTGATACCCCTTACCGTATGGTCGGGTCAATGGTTGATATAACCAGGTTAATTGAAACCGAGGCAAAACTGACTTCAAGTGAAGAGAAATTTGAAAAAGTGTTCCATTCGAATATGATCGGAATGATGTTCTTCAATATTGATACTGGCCTGATCGCAGATGCAAATGATGTATTTCTGCGGATGATTGGTTACTTTAAGGAGGATTTGGTCAACGGGCTGGACTGGACTACAATTACTCCTGTTGAATATCACCAGATTACGCAGGACGCGATGTCAAGATTGAGAACCGATGGAGTTTGTCCGCCATATGAAAAAGAATACATCTGTAAAGATGGAAGCCGGATTTTTGTGATGATCGGATCTGCCTTATTAGGCAAGGATGCGGAAACAGTTACCTATATTATTGACATCACCGAACAGAAGGTTGCCGAACAGAAAAGGGCAAAGCTTCAGCGGCAGGTTAAAGATCAGCAGGAAGAATTTTATAGAATTTTCAAAAATGCCCCGGCATTAATTACTATCCGCAGAGGTAAAGACCTGGTCTATGAATTTACAAACAATAAGTTTAACGAGTTTGTAGGGGCTGAAGATTTTATCGGGCAAGCTTCGGCAATTGCCCACCCTAAATATGTAGGCTCGCCAATAGCTGAAATTGAGCAGCAGGTGCTAAGAACAGGGGAGACTCATATTGCCAAGTCTTTTAATATCAAATATAAACACTCTGGTTATGGGGTGGCTGAACACTGGTTTGACTTTACTTTTATTCCTGTTTATACGGCGAACGGTTTAGTTGATGGTATTGCGTTCTTTGGTTTTGATGTAACAGATTTACTTAAAGCACAACAGACTACAAAAAACTTGATGCACAAAAAGGATGAATTCATGAGTATTGCGAGTCATGAATTGAAAACTCCGATTACCAGTATCAAAGGATTTTTACAGCTTGCGCTGAGGTTTGCGGAGAAGTCTCAGCAAAGCAATCAAATGCTGACTTTGCTTGGGAAGGCAGAAAAGCAGATTGGTAATTTAACTTCATTGGTCAATGATCTGCTGGATGTGACTAAAATACAGGCAGGAAAAATGCAGTTTAATTATGCGCATTTTAATATTAAAACTGCTTTAGAAGAATGTATTGATGATATAAGGCATACTGAAGATTACGAGATTATCATAAACCATATTGATGATATACAGGTTTATGGCGATCAGCATAGAATAGAACAGGTCGTAAACAATTTCTTGTCCAATGCGATTAAGTATTCTCCTAAACGAAGAACTGCCATCGTATATACAGAATTGATAGGGGATGATTTAATGTTTACGGTCAAAGATTTTGGAATTGGTATTCCGCAGGAAAATATTGAAAATGTATTTGACCGCTTTTTCAGGGTTGATGCTGCCTCGGCCATGTTTTCCGGTTTAGGACTAGGACTTTATATTTGTTCGGAAATCATCCATAGGCATGGTGGTGAAATCGGGGTTAATAGTGTAGAGCATGAAGGTTCTGAATTTTGGTTCCGCATTCCGGTTAAAGGAAAAGAAAACAGTGAAGAAGAGCAGTCGTAAATAGCTTATAGACGATCAGCAATAGCTTTATAATTAAATAATTCAGGATCAGCCTGACGAAAACAAACGCAGCCTTATTTTCATAAGGCTGCGTTTTGAGTTTTTAGGAGCGTCAAAATTTTAGATCAGATGCAGAGGAAGGAATCGAACCTTCTGGTGCTGCCATTATTCAGCCCCCTGCTTTTGAGAGTAGCACTTGTACTTCGGTGCAAAGATAAGAGCCGTATTAAGAATTTTTAGGGTTGGGGAATGATTTAACAGAAGCTTAATATGGGCGGCTAAGTTTTCATGAGCCATTGAAAAATAATAAAACAAATATAGCTGGCTACTGCAAGCTATATTTTCCTTTTTCTAGAAAGAAGAAAAGTGTATTTCTCCTTCTTGTAATGAAATTATATAATCTATATGGATACAAATTATGTAGCTGTTTTCTTATCCTGGCTTTGTATACAGCTTATTGATAACATAATGTTTAATTTCTATTCATATGAGATGCTGAATTTTAGCGCGCTTATCAGTCAAATAGGCTGGCTAATATGGAACAACAGCAAGTACAATATATAATAGAGCAAATATTCAGCCTATATAAGGCCCTTGGTGGGGAGGAATACGGTGAAAGCGTAAGTATGACCATGCATATGATGCAATGTGCGCAACTCGCACAACAAGCTGGTGAAGCTGATGAAGTGGTACTCGCCGCTTTTTTACATGATATCGGCCATTTTCTGGAAGGTGATGAAAAGATGGATATTTACGGAACACAGAAACATGATGATTTGGGTGGCCGGTTTTTACTGGATCTGGGTTTTCCGCAAAGGATGGCCGATTTAGTGTCCAGTCATGTCGCTGCGAAGAAATACCTGGTTTATGCGGAGCCGGCTTATTATGATGAACTTTCTGAAGTGAGTAAGATCACGCTCGAATTTCAGGGTGGAAAAATGACTGCTGAAGAGGCCGCTGAATTTGAGAAAGATCCGTTGTTGCCGTTGTATGTTAAAATACGGAAGTGGGATGATTTGGGAAAAGATGCAGATAAACCAGTACTAGCTGAGGAAATTCAGTTGATGAAAGCAATGACGTATAATTATTTGATGAATCTATTATAAATTAGCGTCAGGGGTTACTGACGCTAATTGAATTATTTAAAATTCACAGCCTTCGGCTGGATTGATAGCTTCTCTATCTTTTGTTAATCTGGCTATTCCGTCTTTAAAAATGACAATCCAGATGCTGTCATAATCGTTGTCCGGCCATTTCAAGTTATCATCTTTAATTCCTAAACTCTTTACAATAGGGGCAATGCCTTTATGTTCCCATAAAATTAATACGGTACCAGTCCTGCTTTTAAGGTCGGCTGCAATGGCTAATGAGTCGCGTTCCTGATGGCTGCTATTAATCGTCAGGTTATATTTCGCGGCCATTGGCATGATGGTTTGAAACATTCTGGAATGCTTGGTGGATTCTCCTAATCCTATAGCAGGAATATAAGTAAAAGCCGGTATTCCAAATTTCGCAAAAAGTACTGCTGGTAATTTCATTGCTCTGTTCAGTCCCTGGCAATTCAGGTTATCACCTTTAACTGGTTTTTCGCCATGACGTATAAATACAATCTTTAAATCATTGGATTGGGCACTGGCAGCATATACCGAAAGCACAAGGCCTGAAAGGATAATAGCAAAGTTAATTGTCTTTTTCATTTATAATTTATGTTTTTAATGTTGATTTCCTAAGCCACTAAGCTGATAACATCCAAGATCTGTTCCCGGCTTTGTGACTTCTGCTATACCATAAATACTGTTTACCGGGACTACAATTAAAGGTTTGATGGTCGTATTTCCTTTTCCAATGAGTGGCGAACCCGCCTGAATTCTGAAGTTGTAAGTTCCGGCTGCGCTGTATTGTGCAAGCGGATGTCCGCTGGTAGGTAGAGGGAAATTCAGGAACATCGGATTGTTTTTTTGTACCACATCGCTGCCGTTATAAATAGCGCCCGGAGTATAATTTGCAGGCAGGTAATTCGCAGAAGTTGTAATTGCCGGAATATCTGTTGGCTGTGGTTTAGTACTATAACCTACAGGATAAAATTGATTAGCCACAGCAATAGAATCTGCCCATTGATAATTACTACCATAAGACAAGTGCGGAATATCTGCCGCCGGATTGCCAACTACTCTGTATCCATATTTGCAATTGACAGCTACGTTGTTGTAATACATACCCATTGCACCTTCCTCGAAGTTGATTGCTCCCCCCCGGCCACTTTGAACCTGGCGGTAACCACCACTCACAAAAGTGTTGTTGTACATCACAATATTGGTTTGCGGGGCCCCAGTTGCCTGCCCTTTATTCGACGCTTTCTGACCGTTGGTTGCAGTGCCTAAAAATAGGTTATAGGCCAATGTACCTACTGTACCACCTTTCATATTGATACAATCACCACCGCTAATGCCATTCTTTTCAAAAGTATTGCGGAAGATGGCAACCTTGCCTGCCGAAATCCGTACCGGGTCATCAACACCGCCGTATAACCAGGAGTCTTCCATGATGAAGTTTCCATTATAGTTGGCAAACAGGATACTGAATTGATTGCCTAAACCAGATCCTGCTATGGTTGAAGTAGCCTTACCCTCAGTCAACCCTGCATATTCTACATGTGTCCAGCGTAATACCATCAGGTTACAAGTTGGCCCGCCAATAATACCTTTCCATTTTCCAGCATATGCGGGATCATTTGCTGGTAACAAGCCTCCCGGCTGATCGTTTTTAGTAATATCTGGAATGGTAATAAAATTTGGCTGATCTTTGGAACCATTACTAACCAGCGTACCAAGCGCAATCAAACTACTCCCGATCCCCATGTTTAATTTTACTCCAGGTTGCAGGAATAAAGTGTCCCCGGCATTGATCACCAGGTCGCAGCCATCAGAAACGGTATAAGTTTTTCCAGTCAGCATGGTTCCTTTCACGGGTACAACAGTACTGCCACCATTACAGGATAAAGGTTCTTTGTCACTGACCGGGTGGTCGGCAGCTGGTGGCGCATAAGAATAGATATCAGTGTGTTCTTGTTTCCATTTCTGACAGCCTGCAAATGATATAGCCATGCTGAATAGCAGTATTATATTTAATATTCTTTTCATTTTCCTGTTTTTTGAAATCATCTTTTTAGAATTTATACCTGAACCCGCCCAGGAACATTGTTTTATAATAATCGCTTTGTACCATGGTCTGACCGTCTGTATCTTGCTTTGCTAAGAATTCCTGCTGTTTAGGGTCAAGGCTCCCGTGTGGGAATTTCAGATATAGTTTACTTGCTGCATTCGTGATGTTATTGATCTTTCCATAAAAGGATAACTTTTTAACCAGCGTTTTCTCAAATGAAAAATCAAGCTGATTGTAAGCGTGCTGATAGAAATCAAGGTTATAGTATGGGGAAACCTGTGCCAGGCGCTCACCTGTATAAACGAAAGCAAGCTGCATATCCAAGCCCAGTGTGCCACTTTTGAACAAAACAGAAGCATTTCCAACGTTATTCGCCTGACCTTGTAAGGGACGGATTTCCTGGACCACATCTTTATGCAGGCCATTGTTATCTGAGTAAAGTATTTTATCTGTTGTAATCCTGGAATGAGTATAGGTATAATTCAGAGAGAAACCGATTTCTCCGAAGAATTTAGTGGCTAAGGCTTCAAACCCAAAGTTTTTAGCGGTACTGGCATTGTTTTGCGGTTGAATAACTTGTGCACTTGGCCCTCCATCTCTTACTACAAAGTATTCAATAGGATTGTATATCTTTTTATAAAATGAACCTATTAAAAACTGATCTGAACCTCCGGGAAAGAGTTCATATCTAATATCTGCGTTGTCAGCAGTGATATGTTTTAAGTGCGGATTACCCACCTGATTGTAATATTCCCCATCTATTTTATAAGGAACCAGCTCTCCAAACCCTGGCCTGCTGATGGATGCAAAATAAGAAGCGCGTAAATTCTGGTTATCGGCTAAAGTATATTTTAAATGAAGACTTGGCAATACATCTGTATATTTTACAGTCCCGGATCTCTCAGTTACAGTTAATGGAGATTCAGTAGTATACGACATATTGGTGTTTTCAATTCTCACGCCACCTAAAACCTGTAGTTTTGGAATCAGGTTAAATCTGAATTGAAGATATTCAGCATTATCATCTTCGGTGACCTGATAATTGTTCTGTAAGTCCTGATTGTTACTGCCAATACCATCGGTAGCCACATTAAATGCAAATGGCAAAGCATTGAAGTTACCATTGAATAAAGTAGACTTGCCAGCAGAAAGGCTGTAAGTGATATAGTCTGCTTTACGGTTTTTATGACGATATAAACCTCCAATGGAAAATTCTACATCACGTCCGGCTATGTTTTGATTAAAAATTAAATTTCCGTAACCAGCAATATCCTTGTCTGTGTTGTTTTCCCAGTGATGGGTAAGCTTGGTATTGTTATCGACTTCACTGATGACTTCATGGTTAGCATTCAACGCCTGATTGGCATCATAACTAAATTCGGTCCGGTCGGGCATATGTCTGCTGGCTATGGAATAGGCTCCATCCCAGTTGAAACGTAATTTGTCGCTTAATTTGTGATCGCCATGAAGTGTCGCATTATAAATGTCCTGTTTGATCAGGGTATTCCGGGTAGACATGGTAATCTGCTTACTGAAAGCAGTAGAGTTTAAGCCTAAGCCAAGCGTGTCGGAACCGGTTCTGGATTCAAATTCATTTTGATGAATGTATAAGTTATACAATGATAATTTATTGTTTCTATCAATCACATAATCAATCTTGTTATGTATGCCCAAACGCTGAGTCTGCGTAGAATAAGTTCTATCATAAGCATCTGAGAATTGTGGTGAATTAGGTAAGGGGTCAGGATTTGGCTGCGCATTAGGGGTTAATTGTTTCGAGTCTGATCCACGGTAGATATTCTGATAACTTGCTGAGACAATTACACCAAGTTTACCTTTTAAAAAGCGGTCTCCAATGGTTAATCCTGCAGTGGAACTAAAAGGACTGGACAAGTCTTTTTGACTGGTCAGCACTTTATTGTTAAAGTCGGCATAGGTTGCTGCGTAGCTGTTGCCATTTATTGCTGCCGGAGAGTTCTGGTTTGGTGAAGGGTTAAAATGGAAGAAAGGTCTGGAATTCGAAAACAGAGTAGAGAGACCTCCAGAGATATTGGCACTCAGTATAAAACGATCTGGTGCGCTTTTCATCACCAGGTTCATGGCTCCGCCAATGGCATCGCCTTCCATTGCAGGAGTCAGTGCTTTGATCACTTCTAATCTCTCCAGCATTTCTGACGGGAAAATATCCATCGGGACAAATCTGTATTGATTATCGGGACTTGAGATTTTAATCCCGTTGACCAGGGTAGTATTGTAACGCTGATCCATCCCGCGGATAATTGCATATCTGCCTTCTCCACTCGAAGAACGCTGAATCGTTACACCACTTACTCTTTGCAGCGCATTGGCCACCGTAACATCCGGTAAGAGCTGAATGGTATTTGCGGAAAGGATATTTTGTATCATAGGCGCATTTTTTTCCAGTCCGCGTGCAGAATGATCAGTTTCTTTACTGGCATGCCCAACAATGTTTGTTTCATTCATTTCAATGCTGGCATCTTGTAAATTAATGTTTACAATTTTGGTCTGGTTTAGGTTAAGTGTACCTTCAACTGGTACTGAAGGTCTGTACCCTACAAAATCCACACTTATTTTATAAGCTCCTGCTCTTACATTTTCAAATAAGAACCTGCCTTGTAAGTTGGTCGATACCGATCGGAATGATTTTCCCTGGGCGAGCCTGATTGTAGCACCCGCAAGGGGTTCGCCAGATTTAGAATCTTTAACTTTTACGTCCAGGCTTTGTGCGTTCAAACTGGTGGTAAACAGTAATCCCACAAATAGAAATAATAATAATTTGTAGAATAAGTAAGGTTGTCTCATGAAGGTGTGTTTAAAATTTATGCAAAGAGAGCGCTTGAAATCTGAAGGAAATCTGTGTTGTGTAACTGATGGAAAATCAGTAACGTAATGGTAATGCTGAGTTAATATTGCGATGACAATCCTTGTTATTTTCGCTGGTTTTCGGGGTACTTGATTTTCGGCTTTTTAAAACTGGATCTATTTATTTTGGTGTTGAACTACAAATTGTATTCAGAATTCGATGGTAACTATGTGGCATCTATAATTATATATATGCAGAAACTTTACGTATTCAGTTTTCTATTATTTTTTTCTCTCCCTTTGATGGTTTGTGCACAGCGCAGTGGCTCTGTTTCTGGTACGGTCACAGCGCTTAAATCCAAAATGCCTTTGGAATTTGTAAATGTTGTTTTGAGAAGTCAATCCGATCAAAGTGTAAAAGGGCATGAAGTGACCAGTGCTAAAGGTGGATATACTTTCAAAGCAGTTCCTGAAGGGCATTATTATATTCAGGCCAGTTATATTGGATATGAGACCAGCAAAACGCCTGTTTTTTCTGTAAGTGGTGAGGCTGTTCAACAGCATTTGATTCTTGATGATAGCAAGCGTACACTTCAGCAAATAAATATCAAATCCAGGAGGGCAGTTTTGATCAATTCAATTGATAAAAAGGTTTACAATGTGGATCAGGATATTATGGCCAAATCAGGTTCAGCCAGTGAAGTTCTTCAAAATGTTCCTTTGGTACAAGTAGACATTGATGGAAATGTAAGCTTGAGAAATTCGGCAGTCACTATTTTGATCAATGGAAAGGTATCTCCTTTAATGGGAAAGAATGCGGCGGCAGTTTTGCAGCAATTGCCTGCAAATAGTATTGAAAAGATAGAAGTAATCACTAATCCTTCAGCAAAATATAAACCTGACGGCACTGGGGGAATTATCAATATCGTCTTAAAAAAAGATGTTAAACGTGGTTTGAATGGTACGGTGACTGGAAATGTAGGCAACAGGGAGCGTTATAATGCGGGTACTTCTTTAAATTATAATACAGGTATGCTTAATTTATTTGGTTCTTATAGTGTTAAACAGGACGACCGGGTAAGAACAACCACAAATCAGCGATTGCAGACGGATCAGGTTACGCATTTGGCCAGTACGTACCAGGATGATTTGGTGGCCAAAACAAGACCTTTTTCGCAGATCGCCAATCTTGGGTTTGACTATACGATTGATCCAAAGAATAATTTTGGTTTATCAGGTAATTTTTACCTGCGGGATTTACATAAGAACGATTTAACGCATAAATTAGTGACCAGCAGTTCTGCTGCGGATGATCAGGATTACAACAGGATCAGGGAAAATTTTGAACAGGAAAAGTCAACCAGTGGTGCATTTTATTTTGAACATGGATTTCAAAAGGAGGATCATAAGATCCGTTTAGAGGTTAACGTTGCATATTCACCCGAAACAGAAGATAATCAGTATACGAATGTTTACAGTAAACCTGCAATAGCTGATCAGCAGGATCGTACCTTGATTTTACAAACTGCGGATACCAGGCAGGTGACTTTAGCTTATGAGAACCCGCTATCTGCACAAATTAAGCTCGAGGCAGGCTATGATGGACAATTTAACCGGCATGATCTTGATTTTTCTGGTGAAGCATTTAACGCGGTTCTTCAGTCTTTTGTTCCGGATATTCAAAAGACTAATCATTTTATATACAATGAAAATGTACAGGCTGTTTATGGAACTTATACACAGGGGTTTCAGAAAATGACACTTATGGCAGGATTGAGGGGAGAGTATAGCGCAGTTAATTCTCATTTGATTACCACGGGGGTATCTATTCCAAATCATTATTTTAAAGTATATCCGACTTTGCATCTGAGCTATAAATTACAGGACAATAAAGAGTTGCAATTGAATTATAGCCGCAGGATAAGAAGGCCTGAAGCAGATGAATTGAATCCTTTTGCTGAGTACGCGGACCCGACCAATATCAGGGTGGGTAATCCGTATCTTTTACCAGAGCTTATCAATTCTGTAGAAGCAGGTTATCATTGGAAGAAAAACGGGATCAGTTTAATGCCAGGAATTTATTACCGGTATACAATGAACAGGTTTACTTCGATTACAGCGGCTTTAAATGATTCTGTATTAGTGACGCGTCAGCAGAATCTGGCTAATGACAAGGCATTTGGTGCAGATGTAGTGGTTGGTGTAAATTTACAGGATAAGCTGGTTCTCAATTTTATACCTAACATTTTTTATAACAAGATTGATGCGACTAACCTGGGGTATGGAAATAAGAAGTCTACAATTACCTGGAGTGCAAATTTAAATGCAAGTTATAGTTTGGGGACTTTGACTGCATTGCAGCTCAATTCTACGTATAAATCTGCAAGATTAACACCTCAGGGAAAATTTTTGCCATCTTTTGTAATGAATCTGGGGGCTAAAAGAGAGGTGCTGCATAAAAAGGGGAGTATTTATGTAACGGTTTCAGATGTGTTTAAGACACAGCGGCAAGAAGCTGATTTACAAGGCCCTTATTTAATTCAGCATGTTAAAACCACTAGCAATTCTAGAATCTTCTATTTAGGATTTAGCTATAGTTTTGGCGTCGTTAAGAAGAAGAAAGAGTTACAGTTTGATAATGGAGGGTAGTCTGGGTTGATCCGGTAAATTATATAGGAGGTTAATTAGTCTTGTACAATAAAAATTGGTTTGTTATCCATATAATAACGAATTTAATACATTATTGTAAGGTAGAGCAGGACAGTTAATAACAGTTAGCTGATTTTAAAGCGGTATTATCGCTTATTATTCTAACCAGATATATAAATTTATGCAGATCATCTTTGGAGTTATATTCCATTTTATCGGGGGCTTCGCCTCTGGCAGCTTTTACATCCCCTATAAAAAAGTTAAGGGTTGGGCCTGGGAGAGCTATTGGATCGTTGGCGGGATCTTTTCCTGGCTGATTGTACCACCTCTGGCAGCTTATCTAACGATTCCGGATTTCGCTGAAATTATCAAACATACGAGTGCTGCAATTATAGGACTGACTTATTTCTTTGGCGTACTCTGGGGAATAGGAGGGCTGACCTTCGGCCTTGGTGTGCGGTATCTGGGGGTATCTCTAGGCAGTTCTATCATCCTGGGGATGAGCTCGGTATTTGGTGCATTAATGCCCTCGGTTTATTATGACTTTTATCCTAAAGCAGGCAAAGATACTTTTACCGAAATTATAACAAGTCCATGGGGGCAACTGGTCATTGTAGGTCTGATAGTTTGTATAGTAGGTATTATCATTTGCGGGAAAGCCGGGATGATGAAAGAGAAAGATCTTGCTGGTCAGAAACAGACTAAAGAAAGTGCGGAATTTAAAATAGGACTGGGCCTGACAGTCGCTGTGATTTCAGGAATACTGAGTTCTTGTTTCGCCTTTGGTATTGACGCAGGGAAAGATATGGCCCATGAGGCTAATAACTTATGGAAAGCGCTGCATCCGGGACAAGGGGAGTTTCTTTTCCAAAATAATGTAACCTACATCGTGATTTTATGGGGCGGCTTAACCACTAATTTTATCTGGTGTATGCTGCTGAACGCCAAAAATAAAACCTTCAGTGATTATACAAATAAAGAAACTCCGTTGCTAAAAAACTATATTTTTTCTGCACTCGCAGGGATCACCTGGTTTTTACAATTCTTCTTTTACGGAATGGGAGAAAGTAAATTAGGCAATGGCGCAAGTTCATGGATTTTACATATGGCCTTTATTATCCTGGTCGCCAATGTCTGGGGATTGGTACTGAATGAATGGAAAGCTGTATCGCAGAAAACATTCAGGACCGTGCTGGCTGGGATTGTCTTTATTATCGCTTCTATCCTGATTGTGGGGTATGGAAATTCAATTAAATAGTAACAAAAAATATTCTAAACAGTAAACAAAAATATTCTATACTATGTTCGACGAAAGAAACCGTTTTAAACGCGTAAGTTATTTATGGGATGAAACAGAAGCTGCTAAATTAGCAACAGATGAGGTGGCTTTATTACTTTACCGTTCAAATTTATTAGGAGCAGATTTACGCCTCACAAATTATGGTGGCGGAAATACCTCCTGTAAAGCAAATGCAATTGATCCGCTAACTGGTGAAACGACCGAGATCATGTGGATCAAAGGTTCGGGCGGAGATATTGGGACGTTAAAACGCAACGGGCTGGCTGCTTTATATGTAGAACGGCTCAGGGCTTTAAAAAATATCTATAAAGGTCTGGATCAGGAAGATGAAATGGTAGAACTGTTTAACCATTGTATTTATGACCTGAACTCTAAAGCGCCTTCGATAGATACACCTTTACACGGGTTTCTCCCTTTTAAACATATTGATCATTTGCACCCGGATGCGGCAATTGCAATCGCGGCAGCGAAGGATGGAAAGCAGATTACGCACGATTTATTTAAAGGGAAAATTGGTTGGGTAGACTGGCAGAAACCAGGATTTGATCTGGGGCTGCAGTTAAAGCAATGTCTGGATGAAAACCCTGGGATCCGCGGGATCATGCTCGGCTCTCATGGATTATTTACCTGGGGAGATACCGCTTATGAGAGTTATCTCAATACGCTGGAAGTCGTTGAAATTTGTGCGGCCTATCTGGAAGAGAATTATGGTAAAAAAGGGCCAGTATTCGGTGGTCAGAAAATCACTGCTCCAGAGCGGTCGGTAAGGGAAAAGCAGGCCGCATTGTTATCGCCTGTCTTACGTGGTTTTTGTTCTGCTGAGCGCCATATGATCGGACATTTCACCGATGATGCAAGAGTACTGGAATTTATCAATTCGAATGATCTGGGAAGACTTGCTCCACTGGGCACAAGCTGTCCGGACCACTTTTTACGCACCAAGATCAGCCCGCTGGTTTTAACTTTGGATGCGGAAGAAGATCTTTCAGATACAGAGCGTCTTAAAACTCTGCTTGCCCCGGTTTTTGTAACTTACCGGGAAATGTATGCGGAGTATTATCAAACATATAAACATGATAACAGCCCGGCGATGCGTGACGCGAACCCGGTTATTATTCTTTATCCGGGAGTTGGGTTATTCTCTTTTTCAAAAGATAAACAGACTGCTCGTGTGGCGGCAGAGTTTTATATCAATGCAATCAACGTCATGAAGGGTGCAGAAGCAATTTCTTCCTATACTTCATTGCCTAGGCAGGAAGCTTTTAATATCGAATACTGGTTGCTGGAAGAGGCGAAATTGCAGCGGATGCCTAAGCCAAAAGCGCTAACGGGTAAAATTGCGCTGGTTACTGGCAGCGCGGGAGGAATTGGTAAAGCGATTTCCAGGAAGTTTATAGAAGAAGGAGCTGTGGTAATTATCAATGATAATGACAACAGCCGTTTGGAACAAGCGGCTCAGGAATTTGATCAGTTATATGGCAAAGATGCTTATACAACTGTCTTGCTCGATGTGACCCGGAACGAAGCTATTCAGGAAGCATTTGATACAGCTGCGCTTGCTTTTGGCGGGGTAGATATTGTCGTCAATTGTGCGGGCTTATCTATTTCAAAACCAATTGAGGAACATACAGATAAAGATTGGGATTTGTTATATGATGTACTAGTGAAAGGGCAGTTTAAGATCACACAAACAGCTGTAATAATGATGCGTAAGCAAGCAATAGGAGGTGATATTTTGAATATTGTCAGCAAAAATGCGTTAGTTTCAGGGCCTAATAATGCAGGATATGGATCGGCTAAAGCTGCACAACTTCACCTGAGCAGATTAAATGCTGCGGAATTAGGAAAAGACCAGATCAGGGTGAATGTGGTTAACCCGGATGCCGTAATTTCAGATAGTAAAATATGGGAAGGGGACTGGGCTGCGGGCCGTGCAAAAGCTTATGGGGTCAAGGTAGAAGAATTACCTGCTTTTTATGCGAAAAGAACACTGCTTGATAAAATTATCCTTCCAGAGGATATTGCAAATGCCTGTTTAGTTTTTGTAGGTGGACTTTTAAATAAATCTACCGGGAATGTATTAAATGTAGATGGTGGCGTGGCTATGGCTTTCGTCAGATAAATTCAAGAACATGGAAATAGAAAAATATCAGATAGACGCGCACAACCAGGAACTGGAAAATGAGCACCAACGGAGATTCGATTTTGCAGCAGCAGAGCATCCGCAGGTTGAAAGTATAATTTCTAAATTAATTCAGTTCCAGATCGGGATCCCAAGCTGGGCACTGGGTACTGGCGGAACACGTTTCGGCCGCTTTTCTGGTGGCGGGGAGCCACGCAGTCTGGAAGAGAAAATAGAGGATATTGGGTTGATCCATCGACTAAACCAATCGAGCGGGGCAGTGTCGCTGCATATCCCATGGGATAAAACTGATGACTATGAAGGGGTTAAGAAATTAGCGCATCATCACGGACTTCGTTTTGATGCCATGAATTCTAATACTTTTCAAGATCAGCCGGGCCAGGCACATAGTTATAAATTCGGTTCTTTGCAGCATGTCAATAAAGCGGTACGCAAACAGGCAATTGCCCATAATATTGAAGTAATCCGCCAGGGGGCAGCCTTTGGATCAGATGCGTTAACGGTTTGGCTGGCTGATGGTTCTTGTTTCCCCGGACAGCTGAACTTCAGAAAAGCTTTTCAGAACACCTTGGAAAGTCTGGAGGAGATTTATGCGGCTTTACCCGAAAAATGGAAGCTATTTGTAGAGTATAAAGCTTTTGAGCCTAATTTTTATTCAACTACAGTTGGAGATTGGGGGCAGTCTTTGTTATTCGCCAATAAATTAGGGCCTAAAGCTTACACGCTTGTTGATTTAGGCCATCATTTGCCGAATGCAAACATTGAGCAGATCGTCTCACTTTTACTGATGGAAGGCAAATTGGGTGGTTTTCACTTTAACGATTCTAAATATGGAGACGATGATTTAACGGCCGGAAGTATGAAACCTTATCAGTTGTTTCTTATTTTTAATGAATTGATAGAAGGTATGGACGCAAAAGGTATAGATCACGCTACTGGTTTAGGCTGGATGATCGATGCTTCGCACAATGTGAAAGATCCCTTAGAAGATTTGCTGCAATCTGTGGAAGCAATTATGCTCGCCTACACACAGGCATTATTGGTCGATAAAGAAGCATTGTCTATTGCACAGCATGAAAATGATACCGTGAGGTGTCAGGAGATTTTGCAACATGCTTTCCGTACAGATGCGCGGGCAATAGTACAGGAAGCAAGGTTAAGAAGTGGCGGGGCCGGGAAACCTTTGGCATTATACCGCCAGCTGAAAGTCAGAGAAAAACTGATTGCAGCAAGGGGGGCGAAAACCATAGCAACAGGTTTATAATGAGTGCAATTCCGGTTATTGTCGTTTTTGATGTAGGAAAGACTAATAAAAAGATTTTCCTCTTCGATGAAGACTATAAAATAGTTTTTGAACGCTCGGCCCGTTTTATAGAAATGTATGACGAGGATGGCGATTTGTGTGAAAATCTGGAGAGTTTAAGGCTTTCTGTTTTTGATTCTTTACGCGAAATATTGAAGCGCAAAGAGTTTGAGATTAAAGCGATAAACTTCTCTACTTATGGGGCCAGTTTTGTCTACATTGATGAATATGGGAAACCGCTGGCACCTTTGTATAATTATCTGAAAGCTTATCCTCAGGAACTGGAAGCTGATTTTTATAAAACTTATGGTGGCCGGGAGACGATCTCTGCGGCTACAGCATCCCCTGTTTTAGGCAGCCTTAATTCAGGGATGCAGTTATACCGGATCAAAAAAGAAAAGCCGCCTTTGTATCAGCAAATCAGGTATGCGTTACACCTTCCTCAATATCTGAGCTACCTGGTTTCTGGTGTGGAATATTCAGACTTAACGAGTATCGGTTGTCATACGCAGCTCTGGGATTTTAAGCAAAACGATTATCATGAGTGGGTTAAAAAGGAAGGGCTCGACCAGAAATTAGCACCTGTAGTTGCAGCTGACCAGGTATTTCCTTCCGAGTTTCCTGGCAATCAGTATCAGGTGGGGATTGGTTTGCATGATAGTTCTGCAGCACTGATCCCTTATTTAATTAATTTTCATGAGCCTTTTGTGCTGATTTCTACCGGAACCTGGTGTATTACCATGAATCCATTTAATGACTCGGCACTTACCCCGGCTGAGCTGGCACAGGATTGTCTTTGTTATTTACAGTATAAGGGGAAACCCGTCAAAGCTTCCCGGATTTTTGCAGGTTACGAGCATGAACAACAAGTGAAACGTATTGCTGCTTATTTTAAACAGAATATTGGCCGTTACCGGCATATGAAATATGAAGGCAACATTACGCAAGAGTTGTTAAAGGGGATGAGAGAAAGAAAGGAACTGGATCTTCCTTTAGGCAGGGAGTCTGCTTTTTCTACGCGTGAGCTATCTTCTTTTCCATCAGATACGGTTGCTTATCACCAGTTTATCCTGGATCTTACTTTACAGCAAAAGGCATCTTCGAGCTTAGTGATGGACAAGGAAAAGGTGAAAAGGATTTTCGTGGATGGTGGTTTTAGCAAGAATACAATTTATATGAATATGTTAGCGCTGTTGTTTCCTGAGCTGGAAGTTTTTGCAGCTTCTATGGCGCAGGCTACAGCGATTGGAACTGCACTGGCCATACATCAATGCTGGAACAGAAAACCAGTTCCGAATGATTTGATTGAATTAAAATATTATACAACGCATACGAACCAAGAATTATGAAGCTTTATCAGAAAATAAGTATTAGCTATTCCCTGTTTTTAATTTTTGGCTGGAGCCCTGTTGCTTTTGGAAATATTAAGGTTATCTCAACTCATGCTTTGAATAACGAAATTGTATCGCCGGGTGGTTTACAGTGTGAACATTTAGTAAATCCGATAGGCATTGATGTACCAAAACCCAGACTTTCCTGGTTGCTTTCTGATACGCGGCAAGGAGCTAAACAAACCGCTTACCGGGTTACGGTCGGTACAGATTCCTCCGCACTGCTTCAGCAGAAAAAAGTTTTATGGAACACAGGAAAGGTTAACTCTTCTGCTGCATTGCTTCTTTATAATGGGTCTTTGTTAAAACCATTTACTAAATATTTCTGGCAGGTAGAGGTTTGGGATAAAGATGGAAAACCCGGGACGGCCAAGATCGCGGCTTTTGAAACCGGGATGGTAAAAATGTCCAATTGGAAGGGTACCTGGATCAGCGACCGGAATGATGTGAATATATTACCCGCGCCATATTTCAGAAAGGTATTTGAAAGTCCGAAAAAGATAAAATCTGCCAGGGCTTATATTGCAGCAGCAGGTTTATACGAACTTTATCTGAACGGTAAAAAGGTCGGTAATCATCGTCTTGATCCGATGTATACCCGGTTTGACAGAAGGAATTTATATGTAAGTTATGATGTGACAGCTAATTTACAAGCAGGTAAAAATGCCATTGGTGTTTTACTCGGAAATGGTTGGTATAATCACCAATCTTTAGCGGTCTGGAACTTCGATAAAGCACCGTGGAGGGCAAGGCCAGCATTTTGCCTGGATTTGCGGATTACTTATCAGGATGGCTCTGAAGAAACCGTGACTTCTGATGGCAGCTGGAAAACACATAGCGGGCCGCTGGTTTTTAACAGCATTTATACCGCTGAACATTATGATGCCCGTCTGGAACAGCCGGGATGGAATAAAGTTGATTTTGATGCCAGCAAGTGGGGGGATGTTACCCTGCGCGCAGCACCTTCAGAAAATATTGTCAGCCAGGCGATGCACCCTATCCGAAGTATTGAAACTATTCCTTCGGTATCAGTGAAGAAGTTTAACGATACGACTTATGTTTTTGACCTGGGCAGAAATATTGCAGGGGTCAGCAAGCTGAAAGTAAAGGGCGAAAGCGGAACGGTTTTACAAATTAAACACGGAGAAAGACTTTATCCGGACGGCCGTCTTGATCTTTCTAATATTGATGTTTACCATCGTCCGGCAGATAAAAAAGATCCTTTTCAAACGGATATTTTAATATTGAATGGTAAAGGTGAGGAAGAGTTTATGGCCCGGTTTAACTATAAAGGGTTTCAGTATATAGAGGTGGTGAGCAGTAAGCCTGTGGAGTTAAAAAAGGAAAGTATTACCGGATATTTTATGCACAGTGACGTTCCGGTAGCAGGCCAGATCAGTTCCTCAAATCCGCTGATTGATAAGTTATGGTGGGCGACAAATAATTCTTACTTATCAAATTTATATGGTTATCCTACGGACTGTCCGCAGCGGGAAAAGAATGGCTGGACCGGAGACGGACATTTTGCTGTGGAAACGGGTTTGTACAATTTTGACGGCATTACAATTTATGAGAAGTGGCTTGCTGACCATCGGGATGAGCAGCAGCCTAATGGCGTATTGCCTGATATTATTCCTACTGGTGGCTGGGGTTATGGTACTGCAAACGGAACGGACTGGACGAGTACCATCGCTATTATTCCCTGGGATATTTACCAGTTTTATGGGGATTCCAAGTTATTAGAGGCTTGTTATGACAATATAAAAAGCTATGTAAATTATGTGACGCAAATTAGCCCTTCTGGTTTAACCAGTTATGGCAGAGGCGACTGGGTCCCTGTAAAGTCTTCGTCACCATTGGAATATACTTCTTCTGTTTATTATTATGTAGACGCTAATATTCTGGCAAAAACCGCAAAGTTGTTTGGCAGAACTGAAGATGCTAAAACTTATAGTGAGCTGGCCTCGAAAATTAAAAAAGCAATCAATGATAAATATCTGAACCCATCGACCGGGATTTATGGCAGTGGCTTACAAACGGAGTTAAGTGTAGCGTTACAATGGGGCATTGTTCCTGCAGAACTTCAAGATAAAGTAGCTTCCAACCTGGCAAAAAGAGTGGCCGCAGATGGGATGCACCTTGATGTTGGTGTACTCGGCGCGAAAGCGATTTTGAACGCATTAAGTGACCATGGTCAGGCGGAAACCGCTTATAAACTTGCTGCACAAGATACTTATCCTTCGTGGGGCTGGTGGATTGTCAATGGAGCAACCACGCTTTATGAGAATTGGAATATTCAGGCAGAACGCGACATTTCTTTAAACCATATGATGTTTGGAGAGATTGGTGGTTGGTTTTTCAAAGGATTGGGAGGAATTAAAGTAGATGAACAACAACCCGGCTTCAAAAATGTAATCCTGGCTCCGAATTTTGTTACGGGGTTAACTCATTTTGAAGCGGGTCACGATGGCCCGTTTGGGAAAATCGTTTCCTCGTGGAAAAGAAAAGGGGAAGCAGTTATTTATGACGTGACCATTCCTGCCAATAGCAGTTCGACAATTTATTTCCCGATAGCCGGAAATTCTTCTGTTTATTTTCAGGGTAAAAAGATTAGCCGGATTTATAAAATCGAATCAGGCAAATATCAGTTCGAAATCCGGTAACACAAGTTCAGAATCCAATAAACCGGATTTTGAACCAATTCTTTAATTTTAAATATCACCAAAGGGGAAGGTCATTAAATTGGTCTTCCCTTTTTTAATAAAACCTTTTAAATGTAAATAAAAGCCGTTTTACAGGATAGAGCAGGTTGCCGATCAACCGGGGTTGATTTATTTTAGAGCAACCAAATATAAACACATATGACAATTGAGAGAAATTTACAAAAGTTCTTTTCTGCGCTGTTCTGTGTACTCTTGTTTACGCTTTACAATAGTACAAATGGCTTTTCCCAGCAGAAAACTGTGACGGGTAAGGTTACAGATAAAAGTGATGGCAGCCCTTTGCCGGGAGTAACGATCAAGGTACAAGGTTCGGCTGCCGGAACCACCACCAATTCAAATGGAGAATATGCTTTAAAAGCTGCGGAGAATGCTGTGCTTGTTTTTAGCTATATCGGCTATACAGAAGCCAGACTGACTTTTACAGGTACTCCTAACCTGAATGCACAGCTTGTTTCCAATAATCAAAAACTGGATGAAGTAGTGGTTATCGGCTATGGAACAACGACGAAAAAAGATGCTACAGGGGCTGTGGCCACGGTTTCTGCAGCTCAGATCAAAGATTTGCCGGTAAGTTCTGTAGATCAGAAATTGAAAGGCCAGATTCCCGGGGTACAAATTAATACGACCACAGGAACTCCGGGTGGTGGTACGTCCATTAAAATCAGGGGATCAGGTTCTATTGGCGCGGGTGACAATCCTTTATTTGTAGTAGACGGCTACCCGATTTCAAACACTTCAGGGCAGGTTTCTAATCCCCTGAATGTGATTAATCCGAATGATATTGAATCAATTACGGTGTTAAAAGATGCCTCTTCAACTGCTATTTATGGGTCAAGGGGTTCAAATGGGGTGATTGTAATTACGACTAAACAAGGGCTGAAAGGAACTCCGGTAGTGAACATCAGTGCGTATACAGGTATTCAGCAGGTCCCTCAGAAAGGAAGGCCGCAAATGCTGAACGGAACTGAGTTTGCTCAATTCAGAAAGGATATGATTGTCGATGATTTTGCTTCAAGAGGTCTGGTCGCTACTGATGCAGATATTCCAGAAGCTTTTCGTAATCCTTCACAATATGGTGCTGGTACAAACTGGTACAATGAAATAATCCATGACGCGCCAATGAGCAATCTGGATGCAAGTATTAGCGGAGGTTCTGAAAATACAAAGTATAATTTCTCCCTTGGGTATCTGAATCAGGCGGGTACGATCCGTTATACTGGATTCCAGCGCTACGCGGTCCGGTTGAATACGGAAACTAAGTTGGGTAAGAAATTGAAAATAGGACTCAACCTGGCACCTACAAACAGTGTGCGTGATCTGAATAATTTTGAAAATGAGTTTGTGGATGTATTGAGCAGAAGTTTATGGTTAAGTCCACTGGTTCCTTTAACGGACGGAAATGGGAACCGTACTCCTTATGTGAGTTCTCCGGGTATGTATGCTGGCCCTAATCCATTGAATAGTCTGGAATATGGAGGCACAAGATCGAAGGATTTCAGGGGTCTTGGAACTGCTTTCGCTGAATATCAAATTCTGAATGGCCTGAAGTTGAGGTATAGTTTTAATGTCGATTATACAAACAGCTCTTCTTTTGTATTTAATCCTTCATTTGTTGGAGGTGTAAATTCACCTCCGCCATCAGTGCCAAATTCCACGACCAATAAATCAACTAGTTTCAACTGGTTGTCTGAGGCGGTATTGACTTACGATAAGTCATTCGGTAAAGATCACCGCCTGAATGTAGTAGTAGGTTATAGTGCGCAAAAGGAACGCGCGGAAAGTTTATACCTGTTCGCGGATAACTACCCGGATGATAAAATACAGACCATCAATGCGGCGGCTATTATCAGCGGGTTTAATGCTGATGTGCAAAAATGGTCTATTATTTCTTACCTGGCGCGTGCCAATTATTCTTATAAAGACAGGTATTTGTTTACGGCTACAGTACGTACGGATGGTTCGTCTCGTTTTGGGAGCAATAACAGATATGGAACATTCCCTTCGGCTGCTTTTGCATGGAGAGCATCAGAAGAGGAATTCATGAAAAAAGCAACCTGGATCAGTGATTTGAAGTTGAGGGCAACTTACGGGCTGTCGGGTAATTATAATATTGGAAATTATACTTATATCACCAATATCGGTTCTTCGAACTATGTGTTTGGTGGTCAGCTTTCCAGCGGCCGTGTTCCTACTTCGCTGAATAATCCAAACCTAACGTGGGAAGAGTCTTCTCAGCTGGATGCGGGTATTGATCTTGGGATTTTAAAGAACCGATTATCATTTAATATAGATTACTATAAAAGGATAACTAAAGGGATGTTATATAACAGTGAAATTCCTTTATCATCTGGTTATTCTAATGCAATTATCAACTCTGGTAAGATTCAGAATCAAGGTTTTGAATTTGGTTTAACGTCTAAAAACCTGGAAGGAACATTGACGTGGAGCACAAGTGCAAACATTGCCTTTAACAGAAATAAGGTACTCGCCTTAAATGAAAATAATGACCCTATTTATAGCGGCAGAAGCGGGGAAGGTTCCTATCAGCATATTACACAAGTTGGCCGTCCTGTGGGTGAGTTTTATGGGTATATCCTGGAAGGTATTTACAAGGATCAGGCAGACTTGAACAACTCGCCTAAACATGTAACTTCTGTAGTGGGCTCTGTAAAATATAAAGATGTAGATGGCAATGGGATTATTGAGCCTGTAAAAGATTTTGCTGTGATCGGATCACCTCAGCCGAATTTTACCTGGGGTTTAACCAATACGTTTGGGTATAAAGGATTTGACTTAAATATACTGCTTGTTGGTTCTCAGGGCGGACAGATTTTAAAAACAGCGAACCAGTATTTGCTGAATATTGACGGTATTTTCAATGTAGACAGAAAGGTGCTGAACAGATACCGTTCACCAGAAAATCCTGGTGATGGATTTACGCCAACTACAAATGGATCGCGGGTAATTTATCGCGATGTAAATTCTTCGTGGGTAGAGAGCGCGAGTTATATGCGTATTCAAAATATAACTTTCGGTTACCGTTTCGGTGAAAGAATGCTGCGGGCTTCTAAAGTGATCAAGGGCGCAAGAATTTATTCAAGCATCCAGAACCTGGCAACTTTCACCAAGTATAGCGGTGCTAATCCGGAAGTTAGCCGAAATACGATTTCAGGAAATGCAGTGAGCAGTGCATTGGTTCCCGGAGAGGATTTTACGAATTATCCGCTGCCAAGAACGTTCACACTGGGACTGAACTTAACATTTTAATCTTTGTCAATCATGAGGAATTATACAAAATATATAATAACGGGCGTGCTGCTGATCAGTTTATCGGTATCAGGTTGTAAGAAGGCTTTTCTTGATCAAACTCCGGAAGCTTCTTTACCAGGCGTTAATTTTTACAAAACAGAAGCAGATTTTAAACAGGCAGTGAGTGGGGCCTATTCTTCTATCAGTGATATGGGCAGGGTCAATTACTGGCTATTTGGTGAAATGAGATCTGATAATACGACTTATCAATATAATCCGGCAGACCGCGGTTCTGAACAGCGGGAGTTTATGGATCAGTTCCTGATAGGGGCAACGGCAGAACCTTTGCAGGGCTATTGGCAGCAAAATTATACCGGCATTTTACGTTGCAATGAAATCCTGGCCAGAATAGATGGGGTAACCATGTCTGCTGAAATAAAAAACCAGTTTACGGGAGAAGCTTTGTTTTTAAGGGCTTTCCATTATTTTAACCTGGTGAGACAGTTTGGAGGAGTGCCTTTAAGGTTAATCCCAAGTCAGTCTCCGGCAGATGCAAGGTCTAAAGGAAGAGCTTCCATAGACGAGGTATATACACAGATTTTCACTGATCTGACAGCTGCGGCAGAAAAACTGCCTGCTAAATATACGGGCCTGGAGGTTGGAAGAGCAACACAGGGTGCGGCTTTATCTTTACTGGCCAAATTATACATGACGCAAAAGAAATTTGCTGAAGCACTGGTTCCTTTGAGAAAAGTACAGCAACTGGGCTATAGTCTTATTCCTGTTTATAAAGATGTTTTCCTTCCTTCGAATAAAAATAACAGTGAGTCTGTTTTTGAGATTCAGTATCTTGGAGCACAGCCGGGGTTGTCGAGTGATTTTCTGTATCAGTTTGCACCATGGAATTCTGGCAGTATCATCACAGGAGATCCGGCGACTTCCTTGAATGGGAGCAGTGGCTGGAATATTCCTACGCAGGATATGATTGATGCTTATGAAACTGGTGATTTACGAAAAGATGCTTCTTTAGCTGTAGGTTTTACGGATCTGGGTGGCAAGTTTGTAAACATTCCTTACGTAAAAAAATACAACCACGGGATTATAGACAGAGGCCGTACGAATGATAACTTTCCTGTAATCAGGTATGCAGATGTACTGCTGATGATTGCCGAATGTTTGAATGAACAGGGGTTCGCAGCAGGCGGAGAGCAGTTTACTTTGTTAAACCAGATTCGCACCAGGGCGGGTTTACCTGCAAAGACTACCGGGAATGCTGTTGCGGCTTTAAGTGTGGACAGTCAGCAAGCTTTCAGGGATGCTATTTTACAAGAAAGAAGGGTGGAGCTGGCTTTTGAGAATCAGCGGTGGTATGATCTGGTACGCTCGGGAAAAGCGGTAGAGGTGATGGCGGCGCATGGACAATATGAAATTGCGCATAAACCTAATATCCCTTCTGGTTCATATATTTTAAATGCGAATAAACTCTTGTTACCGATCCCTCAAAGAGAGGTGAATCTGGATAATCTTACTCAAAACCCTCAATAATCTGCCATGAGAAATTACTATATAGGAATTGCAATAGGTTGCTGTCTGCTTGACTTATCAGCAGCTGCTCAAAAATTAGGCGTTACCGATTTAAGAACGGAATATCTGAAAAACCCAATGGGAATTGAAGCGGCTGCACCGCGTTTAAGCTGGAAGATGAATTCTGCACAGCGCAATGTGATGCAGAGTGCTTATCAGATCAGGGTAGGAACTGATTCTGCTGGCTTATTAAATGGCCAGTCATCAGTATGGGATAGTGGAAATCAGAAAAGTGACGCGTCTGTTTTTTTACGCTATGCGGGTAAACAGTTAAAATCTGATACACGTTATTATTGGCAGGTTAAAATCAAGGATAACCAGGGAAATGAGTCGGCATGGAGTGCTATTAGTTCCTGGCATACGGGCTTGCTGAATCCGGATGACTGGTCTGCGCAGTGGATCACAAGTTCGCTTGCGGATACAGTTGAAGGGCCAAGTCCTATTTTCAGAAAGGTATTTGCGACACAAGGCAAAGTAAAATCTGCCGTACTTTATATTTCTGCACATGGCTTATATGAGGCGCAGATCAATGGAAAAAGGGTGAGCCAGGATCATCTGGCCCCGGGTTGGACGAGTTATCATAAGCGTTTGTTATATCAAAGTTATGAGGTGACTAATTTGCTGAAGGATGGCCAGAATGCAATCGGTTTTACGCTGGGTGATGGCTGGTACCGCGGGTATCTTGCTTTTGATGGTAAACGCGGGTTTTATGGTAAACATTTAAGCGGTTTGGTACAATTGGTTGTCGAATATACTGATGGTACGAAGAAAATAATCAATAGTGACGGCAGCTGGAAATACAGTACAGGGCCTGTTCGTTTTTCAGATTTGTATAATGGAGAGATCTATGACGCGAAGTTTGAAAAACCGGGTTGGTCAACTGTGAATTATAAGGATGCAGGCTGGAAAAATGTACAAATTATTGCGCCCGGTAAAGAGGTTTTAGAGAGTAGCATCAGCCCGCTTGCAAGTAAGCATGAGCAGTTTAGTGTGGTTAAAGTGATTAAAACGCCAAAGGGTGAAACTGTGCTTGATTTTGGCCAGAATGTGGTAGGCTGGGTATCTTTTAAATTAAGCGGCAAAGCGGGATCATTTATCAAGCTGGAACATGGAGAAGTACTGGATAAGGCAGGTAATTTTTATGACGCTAATCTAAGGAAGGCTAAACAGCATGTAAAGTATATTTTTAAAGGGACCGGTGTGGAGAGTTATGAGCCTCATTTTACTTACCAGGGTTTCCGCTATGTGAAATTAACCGGGAATACGGCAAATATTAATCCTTCGGCTTTTAAAGCGATAGCTGTTTATTCAGATATGGACCCTACAGGGACGTTTACCAGTTCGAATCCGCTGTTAAATCAATTGCAGCATAACATACAGTGGGGGCAGAAGGGTAATTTTATGGATGTTCCTACAGATTGCCCGCAACGTGATGAGCGTTTAGGCTGGACTGGGGATGCACAGGTATTTTTCCGTACTGCAGCTTTTAATATGGATGTAGCCGGGTTTTTTACGAAATGGATGAAAGATGTAGCTTCAGATCAGCTGGCAAATGGAAGTATACCTTTTGTAGTACCTAATGTGTTAACTCAAAATGATGCGGGTTCAACGGGCTGGGGTGATGTGGCTACGATCATACCCTGGAATATGTATGTCGCTTACGGTGATAAACAGGTTTTGGCTACGCAGTATCCTAGTATGAAAGGTTGGGTTGATTTTATGACAAGCAAGAGTAAAAATGATCTTTGGAACACAGGTTTCCATTTTGGCGACTGGTTGTTTTATCATCCGGAAGATGACAATGATGGCCGCGCGGCAATAACTGATAAGTATTTAATTGCACAGGCCTTTTATGCCCATTCTACGCAATTGCTGATCAATACGGCAAAGGTATTAGGCAAGAAAGATGACGAAGAGAAATATACAGCATTGCTGGACCATATTAAAAAGGCATTCCTTAAGGAATATATTACGCCAAGTGGCAGATTGGTTTCAGGATCTCAAACGGCTTATGTGCTGGCGTTGAATTTTGATATGCTGCCAGAAGATTTAAGGCAGCAGGCGGTAGATTTTCTGGTGAAAAATATTGAGAGCTATGGTAATCACTTAACAACAGGATTTTTAGGTACGCCATATCTGTGCCATGTACTCACACGCTTTGGCCGTACAGATGTAGCTTATCAGCTGCTGTTGCAAGAAACTTATCCTTCCTGGTTATATCCGGTAAAAATGGGTGCAACTACGATTTGGGAGCGCTGGGATGGGATTAAACCTGATGGCAGTTTTCAAACTACAGGCATGAATTCATTTAACCATTATGCTTATGGTGCAATTGGAGACTGGATGTACCGGGTAATGGCTGGTTTGGATACGGACGAGTCTGAGCCTGGTTATAAAAAGATAATTATTGCTCCACAGCCTGGTGGAAAGATTACACAAGCTGCTGCAAAGCTGGAAACTCTGTACGGTTTGACGGTGAGTGACTGGAAAATTGAGGGTGGCCTGTTTAAGTTAAAAGTAGTTATCCCTCCAAATGCGACTGCACTGATCAGGTTGCCTGGTGCTGCAAATGCTGCGGTTACCGAAAGTGGAACTGCTTTGAAGGAAGTGAAGGGGATTGTTAAAGTTGCTAATCAGGGTAATGATGTGCAGTTCAATGCTGGGTCAGGAACTTATCAGTTTGAATACGCAGTAAAATTATAACTAGTTTTTATTTTAAGATGAAGCAGACCTTTATAGTTGCCGCTTTGCTATTGATGACTACGGTTGTTCATGCGCAGAAAGATCCCCGGGTTCGGGAGTATCTTTCACCAAAACGGGTTTTATGGCAATCAGATCAGACCGGAAAATGCGTAAATAATGCAGCTTGTTTACTGAAACAGGGCAATGGGCAGGCCGAACTGATCAACAAGGATATGCTTGTTTTGAAAAGTTCCGCTGACCATTTACCCGGGGTATTATTGGACTATGGGAAGGAGCTGCATGGCGGTATACAGCTGGTAACGGGGATCATGGAAAAACATGGCCCTGTAAAGGTGCGTATCCGTTTTGGCGAATCGGCGAGTGAAGCAATGGCTGATCTGGATACTTTAAAAGGGGCAACGAATGATCATGCGATTCGTGATCTTATCGTTGAATTGCCCTGGCTTGGTGGTTTTGAGTATGGTAATACAGGCTTTCGCTTTGTGCGGATAGATCTTGTGGAGCCTGGTTCTGAACTGATTTTGAAAGAAGCCAGGGCAGTTTCTGTTTATCGCGATATTCCTTATGTGGGCTCTTTTCACAGCAGTGATGAACGTTTAAACAAGATTTGGGCTACAGGTGCGTATACAGTTCATTTAAATATGCAGCAATATCTGTGGGACGGGATTAAAAGAGACAGGTTAGTCTGGGTTGGAGATATGCACCCTGAAGTGATGACTATCAATACGGTTTTTGGCTATAATGAGGTTGTACCTCAAAGTCTGGACCTGATTAAAAAAGTAACGCCGTTACCGGAATGGATGAACGGAATAAGTTCATATTCGATGTGGTGGGTGCGTATTCAAAGAGACTGGTATCAGTACCAGGGAAACCTGGAATATTTAAAGCAGCAGCGTAATTATTTAGTTGGTTTGTTAAATCATTTGATAACCAAAGTAAAAAGCAATGAAGAAAATCTGGACGGCATGCGTTTTATGGATTGGCCTTCTTATGCGAATAAACCTGCAGTGCATGCAGGGTTACAGGCTATGATGGTGATGACATTGAGTGATGGTGCAGAGCTTTGCCGCATTCTTGGAGAAGAGGTTACGGCAGGGAAATGTGATTCGGTTGTGAAACGGCTGAGAAAGAGTGTGCCTGATGCCGGCAATAACAAACAGGCAGCTGCGCTTTTAGCTTTGGCCGGTTTAATGCCTGCAGAAAAAGCAAATGAAGATATTATTGCTATAGGCGGTACTGATAACTTCTCTACTTTTTATGGATATTATATGTTGCAGGCGAAAGCTAAAGCAGGAGATTATCAGGGCGCTATTGATAATATCAGAGCTTATTGGGGTGGAATGCTTGAACTGGGTGCAACTACTTTCTGGGAGGATTTTGATTTGAGCTGGATGAAAAATGCAGGCCGTATTGATGAGCTTGTGCCAGCAGGCAAGGTTGATGTTCATGCAAGTTATGGAGCTTATAGTTATAAAAAATTACGTCATAGTCTGGCTCATGGGTGGGCTTCGGGGCCTACGTCATGGCTAACTGAGCATGTTTTGGGGGTACAGGTCATTGCTCCGGGCTGTAAGGTGATTAAAATAGAACCGCATCTGGGAGATTTGAAATTTGTGGAGGGTACTTTTCCAACTCCTTATGGGGTGGTAAAGATTAAGCATACCAAGATGAGCAGTGGAGAGGTTAAGACGGAGATTGATGCGCCTAAAGAGGTCAGGGTAATCAGATAAGTGCTTATTATCACTAAAAGGTTTTATATTTATTTTTTACAACAATGAAAACAGCCGATTTTTTCAAGTTTATACACGTAGATGAATATTCTGCAACGCCTAAGTATTTACAGCTTAGTGATTCTATTATTGAAGCAATTGAGGATGGTATCTTGAATAAGAATGATATTCTGCCTTCTATTAATGAGTTGAGCTGTGTGCTGGAAATATCCCGGGACACGGCAGAGAAAGGGTATAAATATCTGAAGAAACAGGGGGTAATCTTATCTGTTCCTGGAAAGGGTTTTTATATCGATAATACGGAATTCAAGAAAAAGATAAAAATATTCTTATTGTTTAATAAGTTGTCCGTGCATAAAAAGATCATTTATGATTCTTTTGTAGCTGCACTGGGGGATGATGCTTTGATTGATTTTTACATTTATAACAATGATTTTTCGATCTTTAAAAAGCTGATCCTGAATAAAAGGACTGAGTATTCTCATTATGTGATCATTCCGCATTTTATGGAGGGAGGGGAAGACGCGCATCAGATTATCAATACGATTCCTTCTGAAAAGTTGATTTTACTGGATAAAAAGGTACCAGGCGTGGTTGGTAATTATTCTGCGGTTTATGAGAATTTTGAAAAGGATATTTACCGGGCACTGGTCCAGGCGAAGGAACAACTTGAAAAGTATCATACCTTAAAGCTAATCTTTCCTCAGAAGAGCTATTTTCCGAATGAGATTATTGACGGGTTCAGAAGGTTTTGTCAGCAATATGCTTTTAATCATTTAGTGGTTAGTGATGTGGAAAATGAGGTTATCCAATCTGGTGAGGCTTATATCAATTTAATGGAAGATGACCTGGTAGTTTTGATTGAAAGGATCTTGTCTATGGATTTGCAGATGGGGAAAGATGTGGGGGTGATTTCCTATAATGAAACACCGCTGAAGAAGTTTTTACTGAATGGGATTACCACCATTTCCACTGATTTTAAGATGATGGGAACGATTGCTGCAGAGATCATTAAGAGTCAGAACAGGCAGGATCAGGAAGCCCCGTTTTATTTGACATTACGGCCTTCGTTGTAATATCATTGATTTTTATATCAATTGTTTTAAGGTTCTATTAATGTGTAGTTAATTAATATAGTAATTTATTTCTGTTTTGGAACGATATTTGGTTTGTGTGGATAACCAAATATTTTAATCTGCTGAGAGGCAGCGCTCGGAACATGGAAAATAATTTAATCAAGGAGATCAGTATAGGTGATAAGACTATTTCTCATTTTAGCTCTTTCACTCTTCAACAACAGTTTAACGCACACCATTATTTTGAACTCAGGTTTAATCATGATGAAATGGGTGCACCAGGGTTAATCAATCTGGACAACAGCCGGGATTTCGTGGGTAAGACATTAAGTGCATCTTTTGGCTATGTGCTTGGCAAACAACAGGTTTTTGCTGGTTTAGTGACCAAGGTTGAGTTGACACAAAGTAATGGTTACCATGGCGTACTGGTTGTAAGCGGGTATAGCCCGACTATACTGATTGACCGCGGGCCTGATTTAGGTTCTTATCTGGATAAGGATTTAAGCACCATTGTACAGTTGGCTACACATGATACTCCTGCTAATGATTTGCGGATAGTTACGAACGCAACCAGAAAAACCCCTATAGATTATGTGATTCAATATCGTGAGAGCGATTTTGAATTTTTGAACCGCCTGAGTGGTGAGTATCATGAGTGGTTTTTCTACGATGGTATGAGCCTTAATTTCGGTAAACCGGATACGCAGAAGGAAGTGAGTTTGTTTTATGGGCGGGATGTAAATAGCTTACAGTATGCGATGGAAGTTGCGCCGATAAAGAATAAAAGGTTTGCTTATAACCCAAAGCAGGATGAAATGCTGCAAAGCGAAAGTTCTGGTAAAGCTGATGGCAGACCAGATCTGGTTCATGCGATTAATGCTTCAAATACGACTTATAGCAAGACTTTTAATCAGCCTTCTTTAGTTCGTGTTGACAATGGCAGCGACATTAAGAATCTGGTAGATAACGAAGAAAAAGCGAATATCAGTCAGCTGTTGAAGATAAGTGCGGGTGGTGATAATCCGGAAGTTGCATTGGGGGCAATTGTAGATATTACCATGAGTTTAAGGCAAGAAGTGTCCTTTATAACGGAAAGTCTGGGTAAATTTCTAATCACCTCGGTAAATCATACGATTGACGATAGGGGACGTTATATCAATACTTTTGAAGGATTAGTCTCTACGACAGAGCGTCTGGTTGTTAAAAACTATAAAAGGCCTGATCCGGATATGCAGCTTGCTGATGTTTTGGATAATGATGATCCGCAAGGACAAGGTAGAGTGAAGGTGAAGTTTAAGTGGGCTTGCCAGACCAATGATCCGAGTGAGTGGTTAAGGGTGATGAGCCCGAATGCGGGTAGCGGAGATACGGGTTCGAACCGTGGTTTTCATGTGATCCCTGAAAAGGGCGACCAGGTCATGATCGCTTTTGAAGAGGGGAATATTGCAAGGCCAGTTGTGTTAGGGAGTGTTTATCATGGCAAAAATGGCGATAGTAAAGGGTTCAAGAATAGTAATGTGAAAGGGTTGAGTTCGAGGTTGGGGAGCAGGTTGACTTTTGACGATTTAAATCATGCGCTTCATTTGGGAACTGATGGTTCTAATTTTATTGATATTAAGAATGGGGATAAGTTAGTTGAGATAGTAGCGGGTGAGAAGGTTATTATCAGATCTGGGGAAAGTAGTATTACGCTCAATTCTGATGGTACAATTGATTTGATTGGAAAGATTATCAATATTCAGGGTACAGATGCTATTAATGCGAATGCTGATCCGTTGAAAGGGGCGAAGGTGAGTATTGGGTCTTTAGGGAATACTACTATAGAAATTAATGCAAGTGACAAAGCTACACAAGCAAGTGGTAAAATTGCCAGTACCGCTAAAGGTGAACAAAAAATTGAAGGTGGACCCGTTAATATAAATTAATCATGAGCAGATTTACTTTTTTCGGTACAGAAAATACGAATATCCCAGAGAAGGTTGAAGCTATCGATGTTCAACCACTTAATAATAATATACTTTTTAAAGAGGGTGAAGCAAAGTACAGAAGCGTGCAGCTTGCGGTAATTAAAATGAATGGCATTATTGAAAACCATGTAGAAACTAAACTGGAGTACCACGTCAAAAAATATATTAACAATGGTCAGTTGATGGTGAGGGTTACTCTTGCAGATCAGATTGTTGCTATCCAGCCTTCTTATTTGCAGGAAAACTTGGATCTGATGAGCAAAATTGATGTGATTAAAAGTAATGCGTTAGTAGTTGTAAATCCAAAAACAGGAAAGATATTACGGATTGATAATATGGATGAGATTAAAGCGAACTGGCTGGCTTTTAAAAATGAAGTAATGTCTAGTACATCGTTTGTGAAGTCACCAGAAATGAGAGCCAACATTGATACTTTTCTTGTTAATGTGGAGCAGCAGATGACCGAAGATAATATTCTCCTTGATTTTCAGGTTCGTCCATTTTTTGACCTGTTTTTTGATAAATATCTTGTAAATGATCAATTTATAATGAAGCCGTTTACTAAACTTTATTATTCTCAGCTATTTGATCGTCTGCCTGTTGACTTTAAGGTCACAGAGGAGATTTTTGATGAAACTCCTTCTTCAATTAGCATTTTAAAAGCTGGAAGATTAGTAGAAGGAAATCCTCATCTTGTTGACTTTGAAAAGATTTATGATTTAAGGTATAAGCCAAGTATAGGTTATAAGTTTTCTGGCTATGATTATAATCACGAGACAAGGGTCATATACGATTTGAACGAAAATATGCTGAGTGACGCGAATATGGTAATCACTGAGGAGGTGAAGAATAATATTGAATTATTTGTTGATTATAAATTACAAAGAATAGAATAATGGGAAGCTCATATTTACCATCTGGTGTAATGATTAATTGCACATTAATGACTGTAACTAAGCCTCAGAATCTTGGAGTTGTCAGGTCCAGTAAAACTGTGGTTAACACTAAACGTGCAGCATGGCTTAATATAGATGATAAAAAAGTCAGTGTAAGTTTTGTCTGTAAGTCTCCGGCTAAATTCTGGGGAGGTTTGGGAGCAATGTTAGTTGGAATTGCCGTAGGGATTATTTGTATTGCTGTTGCTGTAGTAGTGGTTGCAGCCATTGTAGGTACTGGTGGAGTTGCTGGGGTTATTTTGGCAGGGTTGGCTGCATCTGTAACTGGTGCTACTACGGCGATTGCTGGTATAGTTGCAATTGCTGGTGCTGTATCCATTGCGATAGGGGAATATAAAGAGAAACATGAATGTGATTGTACTTTGGAGGGAGGGTCTGAATGGAAACTTCCTCATAGTAAGGTTACATTCAATAAAAAAAATGCGCTTCTTCAAAGTTCCTATCTAAAATGTATAAAGGGTGGGATGATACAACCTTTTTTAAGTCCCATTGTAGCACATAAGGCAGCGGCAAAATTTTCATCGAACAACAAAGAAGAAGTTGATCAACATCTTAAACAACAGGCCTGGATGGGATTTGTAAGTGGCTTGAGCGGTTTGGGTGATCCGTTAGGTACAGGTATAGGTGTTGCTTTTGCAGGGGCCGAATATTTTGAGGGTAATGATATTGATACATTGGCAAACGAAGGTAGTACTGCTGAAAAAGATTATCAAACAGATTTAGATAATGGTCTTTTCGATAATGGTGTAGGTACATTAGCTGGTGCAGGAAAAGGAACTAAGGAAGTTTTTAAGGATATAAGTTTACAGAATCGAACTATCATAAGTGAGCTGATGCAACAGGGAGCAACATATGATCAAGCTTCGGCATTTGCCAGGTTTGGCGAAAAAACTTTTAAAGGGGAGTTCTCAAAACTTGGCGCAGGATTAGGTGTTGGATTAGGCGTTGGTTTGGCTGGTTCAGTTGCCAATCATTATATTGCTAAAAGTTATAAAGAAAATAAATTGAAATTAATAGAAGATACATTGTTCAATTTAGACACTATGAGTAAGGAAGATCGTAAAAATACAGGTAATGTAATAGCTAGTAATTCTAAAAAATAAATATGAAAAGGATATTACAAATTTCAAGTATCAGCCTTCTTGCTGTTGGATTAATTTTTGGAAGATATTTAGGTCGTTGGTTAATAAATGTATTTGATAACCCTGACACGAGTATAAATGATGGTTATTCAAATCTTGCCAGTTATTTATCAAAATGTGATACTATTACTCTAAATATGAAGGATTTTAAGGAATCCAGAAGTTTTTTCGAAGTTAAAGCTAAGTTTAATCCATCGTCATCTGACAATACGGCCTTCGCTTATAAACATGAGATTACGTTTTATAGTGATGCTCTGCATAAATATTTTTCTATTTTTTATTTTTTCAGTAATGCTGGTTTACATCAAACATTCGGAATGTATCTTACAAGATCTCTCGAAGATTCAGGTGAAGATATTATTGCGACTGTAAATAAAGTAGACTTTGCAGATGTTTCTTACGGAACCAAAGAAAAACCGATACCAATAGTATATTTCGAACCGAAAATAGGAGAATCTTATACTTTTTATAGTTTAGTGAAAGGCAATAAAAAAGGTGATTTCAATGGATCTGAAGCTGATTTTAAAAAGTATATGCTTAATTCTAATGCTGGATATTATTTGTCTTATGTGAAGAGTAAACATGACTTCGAAAAGATGTTTGGAAAAGAAAAGAAGGTTAAATAAATAGGGGTTTTGGCTGCTAATTTTTTTTAAGCTTACACATCAGCTTTGATCATTTTTTCTTATTATAACAATAACTTATTGAGATTTATTTTGAGGAATTGCTAATAAATTTATAAATGAAAAGGGTTCTGCAAACTGCAAGTATATGTATTATCGCTTTAGGACTAATTTTTGGTAGGTATATTGGCCGTTGGTTAGTGAATATCTTTGATAATCCTGATACTAGTATAAATGATGGACGCTTATATATTGACCAATATTTATCAAAATGTGACACGATCAAGTTAAATGTGAAAAACTTTGCTGATTCGGCAGATTATTTTGAAGTGAAGGCTAAATTCAACCCTTCATCAGCAGATAACATGGCCATTATTTATAAGCACGAGATTAAATTTTATAGTGATTCTCTCCGTAAATATTTTTCTATTTTCTATTTTTTCGGATACTCATCTATGGATGAGGATTTTGGGATGTATTTAGTTAGGGCTATTAAAGATCCTGGAGCAGAAATTATTGCGACCGTGAATAAACAGGAACTTGCAGATAATACTTATGGTACTAAAGACAAACCTATACCAATAGTTTATTTTCGTCTGTTAAAAGATGAATCT
>NZ_QLLR01000045.1 GCF_003259615.1 Pedobacter cryoconitis
GTAGATATTCCGATGAAATGACACCAGTATTCCGCACTAAAGTACCCCATTTATTCCGGGGCAAAACACGCCAGCCAGACCGGCCGTAACATCACTAAGCAAGAGTGATATTTTCCAAAGTTAGTGATTCTTTTTCTTTCTCAAAGATTTGCCCGTAAGGGCGATTCTATGTGCAGAAGCTGCCAGTCTGTCCATAATAGCATCGGCGAGTGTTGGTTCATCAATAAAGTTGTACCAGCTGTCCACTGGTAGCTGTGAGGTAATCATGGTAGCACCATTTCCATACCTGTCTTCCAGAATATCCAGCAGAGCAATCCTTGCATCATTATTCAGCGCCTTGAGGCCGAAATCATCCAGGATCAGTAGCTTATTAGCGGAGATACCCCTAATCCATTTAAGATAAGATCCATCAAGTCTGGCCTGAGCAAGTGCCTCCAGAAACTTATTCATACTAAAGTATTGTGTGCGATAACCGAGCAGACAAGAGCTACGCCCCAGTGCACAGGCCAGAAAAGATTTACCACATCCGGTGGCACCTGTGATCAGTACATTCTCGCCTTTCTCTATGAACATACCATCAGAAAGCCTTAGTACCTGCTCCCTTGTAATGCCTCTGTCTGCCGTACAGAGTATATCTTCTGGCAAAGCATGATAGCGTAGTTTACTTGCCTTGAGATACTTTTGGGTGCGTGCGTGATCGCGGTATTCCACTTCTGCCTGTGTGATCATCGCGATCAAAGCATGGACGTCTTGTAGTTCATGGACAGGAAGAGATAAGGAGGCTTCATAACGTTTAGCCATGCCCGTCAGTTTAAGGGTCTTGAGTTGTTCTACTGTGTTTTGTGTATTCATTTTTATTGATTATATCAGGTTAGTTATAGGCTTCAGGGCCTCTAAGATTATTATGGGTGGGGATACGAAACTCCGGATTGCTTTCCTCCTCCAGCAGATCCATGTTATTGTCAAGGATATTCTTGATCGCAGTATAGCTGAACTTGTGTCCCCTTAAGCCTCGTTTACAGGCGGCTTCCATACGTACCCGGCCAAAGGCATCCATCAGCCTTAGTAAGCCAAGGCAAGCGGTATAGGATTGGTCAATCACTAGTTTGCTATCCATTACCTTTTTAAAGAAATCCAGTGTATAAGGTCCGTTATCTTCTGCTTTACTGAGGTAATACTCAGGACTCCATCCACGTTGTCGGCTGATCGCCTGATGCCTTTCAGGCATATGTTCTTTGATACTGGTGTAACCATGAGGTGTATAGTTCCTGCTGTGAAGAGCGATTCGCTGGCCATCATGGTAGATCTCAACATGGTCTGAACAATAGGCAATACGTACCTCTTTTCCTATGTAGCGATAGGGCACAGAATAAAAGTGCCAGTCTTCACCCACCAGCACATGATAATGCTTTTGTACTTTTGCTTTGGTATAATGACGGATACTGTATGGCGATTCAGGGAGTCTCTGAAGCACTGCTTTCTCCTGGTTGTCAAATAACTCCTGTCTGCTAAATATCTTCTTCTGAAAGTTGATCTGATGGTGCTGGTTCAGTTTTTCCCTGATGGCGCTGTTGAGTTCATTCAAGCTGTGAAAAGTTTGGTTGCGAAGTGCCGCATAAATACGTCTGTAGGTGATCTTCACATTATTCTCTACGGATGGCTTGTCTTTGGGCTTGTATGGCCTGGCTGCAAGTAAGCCAATGTGATTATGGTTTGCCCAGCTTTCGAGCATATCAGTAAAAGCAGGTTCGTATTTACAGCTTTTAGATACCCATTGTCTCATATTATCTGATTTGACGCTTAGCGGAACTCCGCCAAAGTAATCCAGCGTATGGTTTAAAGCTTTTACCACCTGTGGAAGTTTCGCATCCGGTAAAGCTTCTACATAACCGAAGCCACTGAAAGGAAGTACAGCCACATAAACCGGGCAGGCGACTAGTTCCCCTGTTGAAGGATCAACAAAGTGCAACATATCACCTGCAAAGTCTACCTCCAGTAGCCTACCTGGATGGTGAACGAAGTGCATCACAGCATTATTCAATTTCATCTGATCCTGCAGTAATTCACAGAACCGTGAATACTGGAAGCCAGCGGGATAGTCTTTGATATACTCCTCCCAAAGTAATAGGCGGGTTACTCCAGTACGGCTAAGTTCTTTATTGAAGTATTCAATAAGACTGTTAAAGTGAATTTTACGGGGGTCAGTATCCTCCGGTACAATAGGCTTTATCAATCCTAGAGTCTGTTCCAGCTGTTCATCAGATCGCTTTAACAACTCACTGAAATCGATGCCTGTCTGGATGAACTTTCCCAAGTAGAGGGCAATAGTTTTCCTGGTAATCTTTACTTCCTTTTCTATAGCCCGTTGGGAAACACCGCGTTCAAGAAATATAAGTATCTGTCTTATCTTATGCATACTAAGTAGCTTATTTGCCATACTACATTGGGGTTGGTTACAAACCAAACATATAGTAATTGGCGGTTAAACTCTGCTTAGTGGCGTACTTTGGCGCGGAATAAGTGGTGTACTTTGTGTCGGAATGTCAGCCCGCTACAAGTATTACTCCTTTAGCAAAGTGGTGTACTTTGCAGCGGAATAATTGGTAACCTTTCCAGCGGAATACTGGTGGACTTTGCTCCGGAATAGGTGGTGTACTTTGTAGCGGAATCGTGGCGTACTATACAGCGGAATATCCAGATACCAACTTAGGATTACCAAAGGACTTTTTCAAGCAGTTTTTAAGTCCGAAAATCTCTACTTTATAAAAGTCCGGTTTTGTGGGGAGAAGTCATATGAATTTTCGCTTCTTTTACAGTTCGATTTTTAGGAGGGGTTACAGGTTACAAGATTACTTTTGTTATGTTAAGTTAAAACACCTGTAAATATATATTGTTATTGCAATATGGATAGCAAAGAGTATAAAAATCATGATGAAATCATAAAAGTTCCCCGCTTTACAAGTGACTCTGGCTTTCATACTAATGAGCATCGGAGTATTAATATGTCTAAAATAAAGGCTAAAAATAGTGCGGCCGAAATGTTATTAAGAAAAGCGCTTTGGGCCAAGGGAATCCGGTATAGAGTTCACGTCAATCAACTAATAGGTAAGCCTGATCTTGTAATAAAGAAATATCATTTGGTTATATTTATTGATGGTAGTTTTTGGCATGGGTATCAGTGGGATAAGAAAAGACTCAGTATAAAAGATAATAAAGATTTTTGGATACCTAAAATAGAACGCAATATGCAGCGTGATAATAGTTATAATGAAATCTTAAAATCTAAAGGATATACTGTTATGAGATTTTGGGATCATGATGTAAAAAAGAGATTAGATGCATGTATAAATCAAATTATGCTTTATCTTGAAGCAGCCAAGAATGGAAAAATTCCGGTATCGGAGTGAAAATATAAAAATTAGTTTTGATCAACTAAAACAGGTTCCATATAGCAATCCAGAAATGATTCTGTTACGCCCTTAATTTTTCTACGTTGACATAAGGAATATAATTCTTCGACTGCTGAGTAAGGAAAGAATCTGATGTTAAGATCACGAAACTGAGGATGGTTTGCTTCTTTAATAACCTTTGCTCTGTCTTCATCCGATGCGACAATTACATAACGAAGATCTTCTAATCCTATAAAAAGATCTTTAAATTTTTTCATTCTGGTTAGTCCGCTGGTTACACCTGTAGAGTGCTCAACCTCCATTACAGCTGGCATTAGTTTACCATTTTTGAACCAAATACAGTCAATTAATAATGCCGCTTTAGCAGCATCCTGATAGGCTGTTAATAATTTTTCGTCTTGTAATCGGGAAATAACACCTTCGAATTCTCCTATTTTTTTATTTTGGTACATAATGCCCTTATCATTTTGGGCTATCCAAGTTCTGAAGTTGAGCTGTTTTCCAATAAAGTATAAAGCAATCTGTATTTGAGCATGTCTCCGCTTAATTGCAATATCTATCATTGGCTCTATTGTAGGTTCTGAAGATAATACTAGCGCATCATAAGTGGCTTCCTGTGCTGGGAGTTCAGAAATAACAACCTGAGTTTTTATTTCTTTAATTTTTCCAGCAGTATGAGGTTCATCAGGTGTCCATATTAGATGCTTATGACCTTGCTTAATGACAGCTTTTCCTCCATTAGTTTCTATTCTTCCGGGATAAGCGAAATGAAATTGAGGGGTATAAGCAAGTAAAGCTTCTAATACGCTTCTAGTATTATAACTACCGGCAAGTACACGATCAAAATTAATAGGCTGGTCTGGAATAAAAGCGTTTGCTATTCTCCAAATTAGCTCAGATGATATAGGTTCTATCTTTTTACCAACTGAACTTTCACCTTTTGAAGGATTCCATCTTTTAATACGGATGGGTCCTTCAGGAAGATCTGCATTAATAATTTCAATAAGACCTTTGTTTCTCGCGTCTATATAATTGTAAGTTATAGATTTATCAAGTTGATTGATAAATGAAACTATATTAGCGGCTGATAGTCTCTGCATACAATGGAGCTTTAGTTTTAGGAGTCAGGTCAGAAATAAAATCGGCAATAGTATTTGCTAATCCCTTTGCCGCAATATAAGGTACACCGTTACCAATGGTTTTGAACATATCTGTCAGTGATATGTTTTCTGGTATCACGAATTCGGCTGGTAGTGATTGAATAGCTAAAGACTCTGCAGCCGAGAGCCGCCTAGGTAAATATGGATGAAGATGTACTTCATTATTTCCATATGCTGCAGTGGGGGAGTATCTCCATCTATGTAGCCTTTTATAAGATTTTTTTAAATCATCACCTTCTGAAATAGTTTGGAATTTTACTAGCCCAGCCCTTGGAGTAAAGTAATGTTTTGCGTTAGGATGATTTTGTACATCATTTTTTTTAAACCAATGATCGACAGTGAGTTCTTTAATTATATTCTCTGGGATTGATCGCTCACCATTTTCAGCAAATAAGTCTTGTGATGGCCAGTCTTTTGCGAAAATTTCTTTTTGATCATATAGAGTATTTGAAGCCCAGTTAAATTTGTCAATAGTTGACTGGTAATTTCCAATTTTAGTATATCTAGATAAGAAATTTTTATGAAATCCAATAAGGATGATCCTTTGACGGTCTTGAGGTGCACCATATTCAATTGCATTAATTAAGTTCTCAGTAAGGTAATAGCCATTTTCTTTTAATTTTAATTTCAAAGATTCAAAGAATTCTCTGTGTTTTGCTGTACGGTATAGACCCTTCACATTTTCAAACAAGAAAAAATCAGGCTTAGTTCTACAAACTAAATCTATATATGTTCCTGATAACTTACCGTTTTCACCATGTTTGCCCTTGTTTTTTCCACCAACAGAAAAGTCAGGGCAAGGTGGGCCGCCAATGAAACCTGTTACGTTATAGATTTTTTTAGAGTCCTCTAAGTGGTTATTTAATTGAGCGAACTCATCTGGTTCTAAATACTTTGTTATGTCTTTAACATCATACCCATACTTTGGAATTGGAGTATTTAAGCTTTTTCTTGCCCCTTTGTAAATATCCATAAATGCTTTATGATATTCGTTAACAAATAAGGTCTCAAAAGAGCCTGTCATTTCAAATCCCAAATCTAAAAATCCTGCACCTGCAAAAAAAGAAAATATGCCCGTTTTATTAATCATTGCATCAAAGATACGAACTACGTTTACAATATATTAGTTGATCAGACAATATAATGGATTTGTATATCAAATTTTTTTTCTTGTAATTTTAAGTTATGATGCGGAGATGATCGATGCTGTGAGAAAATCAACAGGATTACTGAGCAGAAATGCAGGATTCTTTTATCATACCGATTGAAAAATCTGCAAAAATGCTATAGGAGCTGTAGTATTAGGTTACTTTTTAGTATACGAAAATTTATTCAAAAGGATAGGCTCGATTCAGTTATTAGAGACATCAATTCTGTTTTTTCTTTGTTAATTATCTTAATTAAGCTATTTAATCTGAAAGTCTAATTTTATCTTTTAACATAAATCCTAATTCTTCGGCAGCAGGTTGGCAAAGTCTTCTTAAAAATTACTGGCTCCATCAAATACCTTTTCACCGAAAATCTTTAAATTAACCTATATGGAGCTATTCCTGACAGATCACTAACAATCTTTTGATTGTCTTTTTCCATAAATAGTTAATTGATTTTGCTTTATAGTCTTAAGGATTTATGAACATAATTTAACATAAACAAACTTTAGCTAATCACTTGCATTTTATTTGTGAATTTCCATTAATTACTCAAGACCAGCATTAAAGTCAATGTTGAAATTAAAATCTAGAAGTTTTGTTGGATGAATCTTTAGGCCAACTGCAAGCTTTTTCAGTGTCAGTATGTTAGGCCCACTTTCGCCATTTTCATACTTAACTATATCACCCGTGTTTACTCCACTTAATTTTGAAAATTCACGAAAACTCAGTTTTCGTTCTTCTCTTAATCCTTTTAAGTGCTTACCAAACTCCTTTAAAATATCTCTCTCGTTATCGCTAATCATCGTAATAAAATGAGAAACCAAGGTCAAATAAATGAAAAATAAAAACGTCATGTAATTCCTTGACACTTTAAGATATTTGTTATATATTTGATTTGTAGAAAATATAATTAACCATATGATGTAGTTTAAAACAATCGTACTTCATTTAGAAGAGGTATAAAACTTGAAGAGTCTCGTCGCTCAAAGCTGACACCCAAGAATGCGAGGCGGTAAGTTAAAATACCCATGTCTAAATAAAATGCTATTTTAGCGTTTTATTATAGGGGTGGGGCTTGCCGTAAATCCACAATCTTGGGTGTCAACTAGGAGCGGTGGTAGGTGAGTCCCACCCGTATTTTTATCAAAATGGTAAAAATATAGGACTCTTCATATTTATTAGTAATTAACACTAAAAATATGAAACCGAATTTTGCAAAACAATCCAAAGCCATCCCTCCAACAGAGCAAGAATCAATTGATTCTATGAATGCTAAACACACTTACAACCATGTCTGTGTATTTCATGAAACCATTCTGCACATCCTTGGAAACAGTGATGTCTCAGGCCTAAAAGTAACTGAATTAAAGAGTATTGAATACTTTGCTCTTACAATAATTCGTTTGCTTGATGCTGAGAAAATATCAGACAGTGTAAAAAGCCAATACAAAGCACAGATTGCCAAGAACACTGCCGAAGTCCGCAAGATAACTCCAAAAAAAGGAAATGATTTTCAGGCAACAAAGAGCCTTCATGATCTGCTTAACTGGATAAATTTCACAAATTATCGAACTAGGCTAACTATTGAAATGATTCTTGATGACTACTACTATCACTTTCCAATTTTCCAGAACAGTATAACCATGCAAGGCCATTTCATCCAGCAAACGGCATCGCAATAATTTTCTTTACCAATTCAACCATGATACCCGCATAAACAATTCACAGGTATCATCATTTCAACTTAACAACATGAAAAAAACGATCTCAATAATCGCCATGGCCACGCTTTGCCTATTTTTCAGCGCACCATCCCAAGCTCAAACTGTAGCCTCTACATTTAAACCCGTCAAAATTGGAGGTAGAATCCCCGATGTAACAATAACAAATGTCTACAATTATGAAAGTAAGAAAACCAATCTTTCTGATTTTAAAGCTAAACTGATCATTCTTGATTTCTGGGCAACCTCGTGTACATCTTGTCTGGCTAATTTTACAAAAACAGAAGAGCTACAAAAGAAATATGGAGGAGAGGTTCAGTTTATTAAAGTGACCAATCAGCCAAGAAAAGAAGTATTATCTTTTCTGGAAAAACTCCATAAAACAGATCCATCAACTATTCCTGTAGTTACCAATGATTCAGCATTGTACCAATTATTTCCTCATATCAATCTTCCGCATTATGTATGGTTGGATCAAACTGGTAAAGTCGTAGCAACGACAACCACCGAACAACTCACAGTAGAAAATATCGATCACTTTTTAAGCAATGATAACATTGGAAATATGCACATGAAAGTGGATATGAATAATTATAAATCTTTGACCAGCTCACTAAAAAAAACAATAAAATGAAGGATTATATTAGAATATTAAATTATCAGCCTCATACGGTTTCCAAGGAATTTATTGCTGACCCGAACAGAGGTCTTAATACCTTTTTCAGTTTTCATCCATTAACAGAGGTTAGACAGAAGCTTCATTTGTTACTTCGGGCATGGTTACGCCAGGTTAATGTGTATGCGGAACCTTCTGACATTTCTTCCATGTTACTTTTCCAGGAGCAGCTTATTGAATTCATGGAAGTCTCTTATGTAAAAGGGGTGAAGGACGGTTATTTACCAAAACCAGTAAACCACCCAAAGAATTAAAATCTACAAAGCGGGCGGCCTAATAAACAGAGGTTTTGGTAGTGCCGCCTGCTTTGTTTAACGAGTAGAAACTATTTCCAATACCAGCCTCTGATCAGAGCTAACACCAATACCATCACTTTGTCTTGATACCAAGATATCAGTACATCAATAATGCTAACCAATAAAACCAATATCTCAAAAGCCCTATGAAACACGCGTAAAACTATCACTGACAACTTGATACCTGCTTAAAATCAATGCAGGATTCACAAAACCAATTCACATGAAAAAAACGATCTCAATAATCGCTATGGCCGCGCTTTGGCTAAAATTCAGGAATCCTTACCAGATCAGAACCTTTCTTTTGCTGGTAATAACCTTGCTCAGTTCACCCCAATACAACCTGTTCGCACAAACAAGCGTACAGCTCATTACTGGAACCGTAACCGACACCTACGGTAAACCATTACCGGGAGCAACTGTAAGAATAACCAATACGAATACCTCAACTTTAACAGACAAGGAAGGACGTTTTACCATTAAAACTGCTACCCAATCCGGCATCTTAACCATAACTTTCATTTCCTTCAAAACCAGCGAAATCCCGTTTAATCCTTCCATCAAATACCCTTTAAAAATCATCCTGGAAACCAATGAATCTACTTTAAACGAAGTCCAGGTAATAGGTTACGGGCAAACCACTAAAAGGCTCAATACAGGAAGCATATCTGCCATTACTGCTGTACAAATTGAAAAACAGCCAGTAGCAAATATCCTGTCTGCTTTATCTGGTAGAATGCCAGGGGTATTTGTGCAAACTACAAATGGCCTGCCGGGTGGTAATATCAATGTCCAGATTAGGGGTAAAGGATCTATTGCTGCGGGCACAAATCCTTTATACATTATTGATGGCGTACCTATGGATGCAAACGCTGCGGGATTAAGTGCTGCTATAGGCGCTTCAAATATTGCCGGAGCGCTCAGTCCTTTAAACAGTTTAAACCCTGCTGATATTGAAAGTATCACGGTTTTAAAAGATGCAGATGCAACCGCAATATATGGGAGCAGGGCAACAAATGGTGTCGTTTTAATTACTACTAAAAAAGGAAAATCTGGTAAAACCCAAATTGAACTCAATGTTTCGCAGGGGATTAATCAGGTTGCCAATTATCCGCGGTTGCTTAATCTGGATCAATATTTACAAATTAGAAGAGAGGCTTTTGCTAACGATGGCAAGATTCCTTCGAGTGACCCCAATTCTGCAAACTATGCTCCCGATTTAACGGTATGGAGCCAAACGGAATCTACGGATTGGGCCAAACACTTTTTAGGAAATACGGGCCAGATGAGTAATATGCAGTTAAGCATATCGGGCGGGGATGAAAGTACTAATTTCAACTTTGGTGGTAATTACCGTACCGAGGGCACTATTTTGCCGGGGAACAGCAATTATAAACGTGGTGGTTTACGGGCAACATTCCAGCATACTTCAAAGAATAAAAAGTTCTATCTCCAGTTTGCGAATTCTTTAAATCTGGATGCTCATAGTTTGTATAATCCAAGCCTGAGTTTTTCTGCGGGTTTATTATTGCCTCCAAATTATCCTGTTTATGAATCTCCGGGTGTATTTAACTGGTATGCGGGTACAAATCCTACCGCTGAGATTAATGCACGTTCAAAGACAAGGACGGATAATACAATTAGCAATGTATTGATGAGGTATACGGTTTTACCTGATTTAGCATTCAGGGTAAGTGCGGGTTATAATAAGAATAACCTAAACCAGGTGCAGCTTTATCCGGCAAGATCTCTTTATCCGGGAACTGATAGCTACTCGATTTTTGGGATAAATAGTAATCGTTCTGTGATTTTTGAACCTCAGGTTGATTATGTAAGGTCTTTTAAGGATAGCAGGGTTTCGCTGTTGCTTGGTGGAACGTATCAGAATAAGGTTACTGAGGGACAGCTGATTAGTGGGACTGGTTTTAGCAATGAGGGGTTGATGGAAAATATGGCTTCTGCGGGAACGATTACTGCACGAACAAATTCTTATACGCAGTACAAGTATGTTTCTGTTTTTGGCCGGATTAATTATGCGTGGAAGGACAGATATATCGTGAATGCGACAATGAGAAGGGACGGTTCATCGAGGTTTGCGGATGGAAATCAGTTTGGCAATTTCGGTTCTGTAGGTGCTGCGTGGTTATTTGCTGATGAGCCCTGGGTTAAAAACAAGCTGAGTTTTTTAAGCTACGGGAAGTTAAGGAGCAGTTATGGGTTGACGGGGAATGATCAGATTACGGATTATCAGTATTTGTCTACTTATGGGAATGGGGGAAGTCCGTATCAGGGGGTGATTGGTTTAGTGCCTTCACGGATTTCGAATGCTAATTTTCATTGGGAAACGACAAGGAAGCTGGAGTTTGCTGTTGAGCTGGGGTTCCTGAAGAACAGGATTTTGCTGAATGTGAATCATTATAGGAATAGTAGTGATGACCAGCTGGTGAATTATGCGATTCCGCGAATGACTGGTTTTGCAAGTTATCAGGCGAATTTACCTGCTGTGATTAGGAATACGGGCTGGGAGTTTGAGTTGAATACAAGGAATGTGGAGGGGAAACTTTTCAACTGGACGAGTTCTTTTAATATCACGGTGCCAAAGACGTTGTTGAAGAGTTTTGAGGGGTTTGAGAGTTCTAGTTATGCGCAGACTTTGCAGTTGGGTTATGATATTTCAAGGGTTTACGGGACGCAGTTGACGGTTGATCCGGCTACGGGGAAAGCGGTGTATGGTACTGCTCCGGGTTCTGCTAGTGTTTATGAGTATTTCACGATAGGGAAGCAGACGCCTGATTTTTATGGTGGGTTAGGGAACACTTTCCAGTATGGGAATTGGAGCATGGATGTTTTCTTCCAGTTTGCAAAGCAGATGGGAAGGGGTGGGTTGCGTAATTCACCAGGGAGATTGACCAATAACTATATAGCAGTTTTGGAAAGGTGGCAATATTCAGGACAGGTCACCGATATTCCCAAAGCATCAACTGGTAATGATTCCAAATTCCAATATAGTCAGGCCAATTATTTCGATACTTCGTATTTGAGGCTTAAAAACGTAGGGCTTTCTTACAGTTTTCCTAAAAGGCTTCTGGAGCGTATCAATATGCAACAGTTAAGAGTATATGTTCAAGGACAAAACTTATTGACTTATTGGGATAAGAATGCCGCTATTCTCGACCCTGAATCTGGTGCTTTTAATAATGTTCAGAATAATATTCCACCTGTAAAGTCTTTTGTGATCGGTTTACAATTAACTCTTTAATCAAAGAAATATGAGAAATATAAATATGGCTATGCTGCTGTTTGTACCTGTAATTTTGATTTACGGCTGCAAGAAGATGATCATGGTCGAATCTCCAAAAAATCAATTAACAACCGATAAAGTTTTTGCTGATTCTACATCGGCATCGGCTGCATTATTAGGCGTGTATGCAAATTTTGAAAAGCAGTTTGATCCTGGCTACACTACTTATATAAGCTTGTATACAGATGATATAGGCTATGTAGGCACAGATATAACTAATGCTGAATACTATGAAGGCCGGTTAACTGCAATTAATACGACCAATGAAAATATCTGGTCACGTTTATACACTATTGTTTATCAATGTAATGATATCATATCGCAATTGCAGCATAATAACGCATTATCTAAATCATTAATAATCCAATTAACAAGTGAAGCCAGATTCTTAAGGGCGTTTGCCTACTATTATCTGGTGAATTTGTATGGCGACGTCCCTTTAGTATTACAAACGGATATTGCGGTTACAGTAAAGGCCCCAAGGCGTGCTCAGAGCTTAGTTTATAGTCAAATGATGGATGACCTGACAGAGTCGAAGAAGGGGCTCTCATCTTCTTATATGGGGGCTGGCAAAGTACGTGCTAATCAATTGGCAGCATCAGCATTGTTAGCACGCATATATCTTTATCAAAAGAATTGGGCTCTGGCAGAAAAGGAAGCTAATGCAGTAATTGGATCTGGTTTTTATACGCCGTTAGAAACACCTGCTAATGTTTTTAAAGCAAATAGCAAGGAAGCCATTTTACAGCTTTGGAATCAGAATGGTAATATAAGTAACGGTAGCAGTATTCCATCATCTACGGGAATACCTCAATACTTAATAACTTCAGATTTATACAATGCTTTTGAACCTGGTGATTTACGCAAAATCAATTGGATAGGCACCAGAAATGTAATTACTGATGGAGTTAGCAAAAGCTACTATTATGGAGCTAAGTATAAAAACAGAACTGCAAATACAAGCAGTCCTGAATACTTAGTAGTATTGCGGGTTGCTGAACAGTTTTTGATCAGAGCGGAAGCCCGTGCAATGACTGGTAATATTCCCGGTGCTATTGAGGATCTTAATAAAATAAGACAAAGAGCTGCATTAAGTCCATTACCTGTTTCTTTAAGCGCAGAGAATTGCCTGAATGCAATTATTAAGGAGAGAAGGGCAGAGCTGTTTATTGAAAATGGACACAGGTTTTTTGATCTGAAACGTAATGATCTGCTGAATATAGTGATGGGGAGTTACAAAACTGGCTGGCAAAATGGCATCAGCCCGTTATTCCCTATCCCCAAAAATGAAATTACCTATAATCGAAGTTTGATTCAGAACCCAGGGTATTAAGTCTTAATTTTTTAGAACATAAACAAATGAATAATAGATTATTTAGAATAATAGCTGTCAGCTTTTTAGTGATAGCTGGTTGTGGAACTGGTTTAGTCCAGTCTGTTAATGGACAGGTAATAGGAAGCAAGCTTCAAGACTTAAAAATCAAGGGGCCATTCATTATTGGTAACCAGAAATCTTCCGTGGCTGATTTATACAAGAAGGGCGGATTAATTATCAATTTTTGGGCAACATGGTGTGCGCCTTGTATAAAGGAACAAAAGCTTCTCGATTCTTTAATACAGATTTATCCTGATTTATCTGTTTTATCGGTCACTTATGAGGATTCTGTAGCAGTTAGGCAGCATTTTGATAAAGTTGGATTACCGAAATCCAAATCAATGATACTTACTACAAATGATACGGTTTTTCATGATGCCTTTAAACATCGGGTAATCCCGCATAATATATGGATTGACAAATCCGGGATAATTAAAGCAATTACGGGTGGAGACGAAATCACCGAAAAGAATGTAAAGGCTTTTTTGGATGGCAGTACGGATAAATTGGCCGTTAAGAGTGATGACCTTGACTTTGATTTTAAAAAAACATATCATGTTCCTGATAGTATGATACTTTTCCGTAGTTACATTTCGGGTTTTAACGAAAGAATAACTAGTGGGACGAATTTTGGTGGGGACAAAAAGGGAGAATTTAAGCGTTTGTTTGCTTGGAACAGACCAATTACACAATTTTTTTGGTTGGCTTATACACATCAGACTAATGACCGAATGAACTGGAACCTCATTGAACTGAAATCTTCTGACTCGACCAGGTTTATTCAGCCACGATTAGACAGACCTTTATTTGAGAGATCAAGATACAATACTGGAGAAGATTTCATTACGAGAGAACGAAGATGGAACAACGATAATCTTTACTGTTATGAATTAATCCTGTCTAAAAAAGCTCCTGTCATTAAATCTGTTGAATATATGTTCCCGGATCTGGAAAAGTTCTTTAATGTGAAGGCATCGATAAGAAAAAAGAGGATAATGACTAATGTGGTTTTTTTAGATAGATCAAAATTGAAGAATCTACCGATATCAAAAGGTGAGAAACCAAGTATCAGGTCAAACAATGAAATTTTTAAAGTAAAAAATGTAACAATAGATAATATGTTGAATTATATCCTGGAAGCATTTACTGATAATGTTCCTTACATAAATGAAACGGGGTATAATGGGGGACTAAGTTTCGAAATAATTAGTAAAACTGGCTCTTTAAATTTATCGGATATATGGGCTAAATTAAGCGAGTTTGGAATCATTAAAATAGAAAAGAAACGGTCTTATCCGATTTTAGTGCTTGAGGATTTAAGCCATCCCTAGCTTAATAATTTCTAAATACTCAATGCAGCAATTGCTGCATTGAGTATAAATCAAATTGTGGTAATGATATAGAGCCAATGATTAGTTGTTGAGTTTAATGCTGGCTACAGGTGCCCCTTGTCCCGAAGAAAGTTCACCTCTTGCACATATTACTGCATTACCATTACAACCGAAATAATCCTGTGCTTCCATAACGGTTTTATTATCCAATGTGCCTGAATGAAGAGGACCTGAACCATTCCAGTCATATTTTGGCTCATCTACTCTTGGATTGTTTGCAACTTTTGTAGCGAATGCTCCGCTTATGCCGGCCACTAGTGCAATGGCCAGCATGGTGTTTTTTAAGACTAACATAATTTTAAGATTTTATTGAGAAATTCTGTTAATTGTAATCTATTCGTGGGACCCTGGGAATATTCGAGATTTTGGTTTATAAATAGTTGGCAGTATAGAGATAATCATAAATACTGCGTTAAAAACAAGATGTGTTTTCCAGCCCATTTGTGAGATAATTCCTCCGCAGGTGCAGGGAAGTTTTTCTCCTGTTAGCAGCATTGTTGTGATGTATATTTCAAATACCAGCAGTAACAGGAATGAAGCGTATAACCCTTTAATCCTTAAGTTATCTTTGCATAACATCCAGACAATAACAAGCTCTATAGCGGGTATTAAAATACCTAATAATGGAGCTAACAAAGCAACAGCTTGCATTTGAACCAATTTTAGCTGAAATACAAATTTGTCGTATTCCAGGATCTTGGAAACTGCTGTATACCCGAACAGTAATATCAGGAGTACAGCTGCGATTATTTGTAGGCTATTTGCACTTAGATTTTTCATGTCCGTTTGTATTTGGTTATACTAAGTTCGGACGATTTTTAAGAATTAAAGGGAAGAAATCTTACCATCGGTGGTAAGATTTCTTCCCTTTTTATCATAAATGTATTGCATCCAGCCATCAGATGGTGCAGAGGTCCTCAAGTGTTCGGGATTGCCTATTCCTTTATTGCACAACCAGAGGTAGCAGTACAGGAAGGAGCAGGATTGGCGATTGTTACTGCTGTATCTATCGTTAAAGATAGATACAGCAAATGACCGGTAATTATAATCAATAGAAATTTGTTAAAAAAAGATTGGATCTTTACTACGTAAAATCCGGGTCTTATAAATAATTCGTTTAGAAAAATAATATGAGTGAAATAGGGGTGCAGTATGCTAAGATTGTTGAAGCCAAAAAATATTCATTTTTAATTCTTACTTACTTTTTAGGGGGAACGTTTTTATCGGCATTTGTGGCCTGGCAATTGCACAACCCAGGTATATTGTTAGTCGGCTTCTTAATTTTTGGTATTTGCCCGATAATATTTAAGAAGTATTATAGAAGACCTTTTGTGAAAAAGGTCAGCGTAGAATGTAGTGATAGCTACTTCGAGGTTAATGTTTTTGATTCGAAAAAAGATGAGGTAGTGAGCACCCATAAGTATTTTTACAATGAAATTAATTCTTATAGAACTTTTGAATCCACTACTGAACGTTCTTCTCAACTGAAAATATGGCCAAGAGAAGGAGGCAGTGTGAATTATATTTTTGTTGAGGAAAATTACGGGGAAGGAGATTCTCTTCTTAGCATTATTGTCAAACGAATAATGGGCTATAATGAAATTAGTTATCCGGAAAACAAGATCTCATTAAAAAAAAGTTTATTTGCCACAAATATTGGTACTTACATCATTATTTTATTGGTAATAGGCTGGATTTGTCTCCTCATTTTTCAAATTGCTTATAAACAGAAATCAATCCCATTATCTGTAATTGGGGGAATAATGCTTTTCTTACAGCTATTAATTCAACGAAAAAAGGATATTGCAACGTATGAAGCTAATAAGTAATTGCTATTAGCTGTTGAAAAATCTTATCCTGGTTACAAATATCAAAAGCTTAAGTGTTTAAATTTCCTCATGAATATCAACTTGACACGAGGGGTTGTGGTCCAGTGTTAGTTTCTTTTCTTGATCTCCGAAAGATGTTTAGGATGTATATTCAAAAATGAGGCAATAATTTTATTACTGATTTTATTAATCAAATGTTTGTGATCTTTTAAGAAGTAGATATATCTATCATTTGCGTTTTTTATTCTGATAATTTTTTCGCGTTCATATCCTGCACTGATACACTCTTCATAAATTTCAAGGAGGATTAAAGACAAAGGTGGATCATTGAGACAGGCTTGGGCTAAATTTATAACCCAGCCATCCGTATCAGCTAAAAACCTGATATATTTTATAGGAGAGACTTGTTTGGAGAATACATAATAAGGAATAACAAATCCATCAGTTGTGAGATAGGCTGTCATTTCTTCCAACTCATTGATGAAGATTCCCTGGACAATTCCTGTCTTTATATAATAAAGCTTATCAATATGATTGGGGAATGTTGGTAAGACTTCGTTTTTTTTGAAGGAAACAGGTAAACATAATTCTTCAAACAACCGAATGGATTTAGGGGTTGAATTTTTGAAGCTGCTCAGCTTTTCAATGAGTGTTTTCATATCAGGTTACGTTTAGGGCAACCTTAATATGATTTAAGCTGTAAAAGAACTTATAGCCATAATATTGCCATGATTAACCTGTAATATAGTTAATTTTTATTAGAATAATCATCATATCTTTTATAGTAAATATTAATTTAAATTGTGAATTAATCAGGACGGAAAGGCCTTAATTGCCTAACTCCAGTTGATTCTTTACCAGGTTATAATATTCATTTTTCATTTGAACAAGTTCCTGATGACTTCCACACTCCACAGTTTTTCCGTGTTTTAGAACAATAATCTGATCTGCGTTTTTTACGGTAGAAAGTCGGTGAGCAATGATCACAACGGTCTTTCCTTTGAAAAATTTCTGCAGGTTGTCATGAATGATCTTCTCGTTTTCTGCATCTAAAGCAGATGTAGCCTCATCAAAGAAAATAAAGTGGGGGTCTTTATAGACCGCACGTGCAATTAGAATACGCTGTTTCTGGCCTCCTGAAATTCCATTTCCTCCGGCACCGACTTTAGTATTTAAACCTAATGCCAGTTCATTTATAAATGATTCTATGTTAGCGATTTTTAATACATTTTCAAGTTTTTTAGTATCAATATTTTCATCGCCCGTTGTAATGTTTTTTTGAATACTATCAGAAAATATATAACCATCCTGCATCACTACGCCACAGTTTTTTCGCAGATCCAGTGGTGATATATCTTTTATACTTAGTTCATCAAATGTAATATCTCCCTGTACGGGATCGTAGAATTTTAACAACAATTTCATTAAGGTAGTTTTCCCGCTGCCACTAGCACCAACAATAGCGGTAACTTTTCCTTTTGGAATGAAAAGATTAATGTCTTTAAGAACGTATGAGGAATGTGGGCCTTCATATTGGAAAGAAACATTGCGCAAGTGAATACCTCTTTCAATTCCATTATTCTGGCTCAGAACATCCTCGCTTTGCAGTAAAACCTGGTTTTCTTGTTCTTCTTCGGGGTGGTTCTGCACTTCGTTAAGACGTAAAAGACTCAGCTTTGCATCCTGGAAGGAGCGGAAGAAGGTGATCAACTGATTGATGGGCGAATTCATCTGTCCGATGATGTAAGAAACGCTCAATAATGAACCTAATGTCATATCACCCTTTACGACAAAAGAAGCGGCTAAAAATGTGACTAAGATATTCTTGATCTGATTAATAAATTCAAAGCCAGAAAGCTGCCACTGATCAAGTTTAATTACCCTGATATTTATTTTGAATAATTTTTGCTGTATATTTTCCCATTCTCTGCGTTTAAAGTCTTCAAACTGGTTTAGCTTCATTTCTGAGACACCGTTAATAATCTCATAGATAGATTCTTGGTTTGCACTTTTTTGCTGGAAGCGGAAGTAATCTAATATCTTTCTTTTTCTCATCCAGAATAAGGACCAGCCAACAGACAGGATGGTAAGCGTAACGTAAACTAAAAGTATCCGATAATCATAATAGAATAAAACGCCGAAAAAAACGGAAAAGGTAATAATGGAAAACAGGGTGAGTAAGCTTTGTGAGGTTAGAAATTGTTCTATACGTTCATGATCTTGCATACGCTGATTAAAATCACCCATTAATTTAGTATCGAAAAATTTAATAGGAAGTTTTAATAGTTTTTTCAGGAAATCTGAAATGATATGAATATTAATTTTTGTTCCAACGGTCAGCACAATCCTGTTCCGAAAGATGCCAAAGATAATATCTCCTATAAAAAATGCCAATTGGGCAAGAAGTATATAAGTAATAACATTAAGGTTCTTCTTGGTTACTCCTTCATCAATTAGTTTTTGCGTTAAAATAGGAAAAACGAGCATAGTTAATGTACCAAAGAGCAAAAGCATAAACATCAGGCCTATTTGCTTACTGTGTGGTTTAACGTATTTGAGTAGGGACTTTAGGTCTAATTTGTCTTCTTGGGGTGGGGTTTGTGCATAAAAATCTTCTGTAGGCTCTAAAAACATAGCAATCCCATTTCCGTTATCCGAAAGCCATGATTTTTTGAACTTTTCTTCAGACAGAGAGATTAAGCCATGTGCAGGGTCTGCAATCTTATAAATTGGCTCCCTGGTAAATAGATCTTTGGAAATTTCACAAAGGACAACAAAATGGGCCTGGTCCCAATGAAGGATACAAGGCATTATTCCTGAATGAAAATCTTCTGCTGTTAAGCTGCCTGCCATAGTCGCAAACCCGATTTTATCTGCTGCCTCCCCAATCCCTAATAAAGAAACTCCTTCACGGGTAATAAAACTTTGGTCACGCAGATATTGCAGGCCAAATTCTTTTCCATAGTGAGAGGCAACCATAGCCAGGCAAGCTGGGCCGCAGTCCATTTGATCGTGTTGGGGTACAAACTTTATTCTCATTATATACCTATTATCAATAATTCACTTATACCGGGCAATTCAGGTTTCAGGGCTGACATCAGACAAATACCTATACCCATTATTCCCCAGCCAAATGTTAAATTAAAAACTTTATCATCTTGAAGTCTTTCAAATCTATTCCTGAATCCTGCAAAGTCTTTAACTTCCGGGGTCCGATATTTTAATATTTGATCATACCAGTATTCATAGGCTAGTTTGAAATGAGCATCATTCGTTATTTCATAAAGCTTCTTAAAAACACAGGCTACTCCTGAGGCACCGTAAGTAATGCCACCGTCGAAAGTATATCTAATATCCTCTTTTCTCCTGGTGCAGGCAATGAGCAACTCGAAAGTCTCTTGTCTCAGCTCGTCATTTTTCAGGATTGCCGAGGCATTGTATAAGGAATAAAGAACTCCCAAGTCTCCATAACATATGGTGAACTGAGCTTCTTTTATACCTTCGTCGGGGTATTTGGAAGGAAAATAGCCGCTTTCAAGATCTCTTTTTTGATTGATTACAAAGGTTACTGCTTTTTCCAGAAGATTAAGGGTATTGTGATTATCCTCGTCAAGGACTTTTAGTTCAAATAGCTTGGTTATGAAGTTAATGATCATTGCAGAGCCGTGTGAAAGGCCAAGGTAAACCTGGTTTTCCAATGAGGGTGAGCTCCAGTAAACTTCATTTTCTTTAGGATAGACCGCGCATTTTTCCAGCGCTGAAATTATACCAAGCAGCACATTTTTTGAGGATTCATCTTTTTCATGGTAATATCTGTTGAGAAAAAAATATCCGGCAGAAAAAGCTCCGCTATTAATATCAAAATCTCCGGCTTCAAGACTGCGCTCAGTCAGGTCCGATAAAATTTCACTTATAGATTCGTATAGTCCGGTAAAATCGTAGTCGTAATCAAATTTATATTGTGCAAATAAAAGTGTTTTACCAAAACCAGCAATGTGATTTGATAGGGAATCAGTTTTGAAATCAGGTTTAAACTTTTTTAAAGTTGAGATCTCAGATAAAATTTCAATGGACTCATCAATTTGCTGTTCTGCCTGATCTCTGTAGCTTTCATCTTTATAAAACTGATGACAAAACAAGTTGTACAGTACTAAACCTGATTTACCTCCTTCTAAGGTTACATTGTCCAGGTATTTGCTTTTTGCATTTACTTCTGAATCTATCTCCAGTAATACTTTTTTAAAATATCCACTATTTCTCATCTCTGTTTAAAATAGAATTGTAGGTTTTAAACATGAAATAATAAATAACAAGCTCGTGCATCCTCGCTTTAGTATAAAAGAATCTGTTCAGGGTCATGTGCACATAACTTTGTAATAAACTGATTAATTTTTCCTCATTTTCTACGTTGTTTTTTATGGAGGATACGATAGGTCCATTATCAACAGACCTGTTTTTAAATGGGACAATAAAATCGTTTATATCAGTATAGTCTTTTATTCTAAGCACATCGTCCAGGAATTTCTTGCTGTCTCTTAATTTCAAGTCAATCGAGGATTTGAATTGTTTTTTGCAATCGCTATCTGATATATCTACAAATTCGGGTAAAAAACCATGATAGGCTTTTTCAAATAGTAGTTTTTTCTGGTGTAAAGAAAGACCGAAATCGTCAAGTAATATATCGATTGATGCTATCGCTGTTTTCCACCTGATAGCTTCATCTTCCTCATAGTTTGTTGTTAAATCTAAAAATTGCATGATAGCGCTACTATCATTACAAAACAACAGTTCTGATAACTCTATATTATCTTCACCATATCTTTCTATTTCTCTCTTATAGGTGTCGATCTGCAATGAGAAAACAAGTTCTTCATCGATTAATGGTTTTAAGAACCTGTCCAGAACGGCTAAGAAGTCATTTATATCTGTTGCTTTAATCCGAAATCTTAAGTGATGGTCGGGATCTTCATAACGGATAAAAAACCAGTTTAATTGAATATGATCTCTTTCATTTATAAAGGCTATGGTGTTTTTTATGACCGAGGTAATAATTCTGTCTCCCACCATATGGCTGCAGTATATTTTAAAATATATCCATTCACTGCCAGGATAGAAGTCTCTTTTTTCTGATTTTTCTTTATAGGCTTGTCCATTTATATTTTGAACATGCTGATTATTCACTATAGGGAAGATAAATTCTGAACAGTATTTTTTGTCTTCTTTTGAAATAAAACTGCTGTTATTTATATTCTCATAGATGTTAAAGTCACCTTTTCTAATCTTATTGAGTAAAATATTCAAACAAACTATATGAGTTGTATCAATCAAAATAACATTATCTCCTTCTTTGATTTTACAATCTTTAGGTATTTTTAATTCTGCAATCTGTTCTCTTAGCAGGTTTAAATTGATATTCTTGTTTTTTGATATTTTCCATCTTGCTTCCGATAAAACGAGTTTTTTATACTCTACCCTGGGAAGAAAAGTCTGGGTAGATAAAAAGGACCAGTCCCATCTAAGGCCGGGATTTGTATTTTGGTACTGCAGGTCACATAAAAACCTGAATATCGGCAGTTGCTCTCTGCTGAAATTATGAGCTGAGGACAGGCGGGGCCTGATTTCTTTATTTAACGTTTTAGATTGTAGAAAAATCTCGTTATTTCTGATGCTGACTATAATATCACTGATGTCTATCTTATCATGGGCAGCGTTAGTGTTGGTGACATAAGGAATTTCATAATTATAAAGTCTGGGCCTGAGTAATATGTTACCTACTCTGCCGCCGGGATGATGTATAATCTCAGCGTTTATGTAATTTGAATCCTCGTCGTTTTTGGCATATGTTTTCAGCTTGTCTTCCAGCTCTTTATCATGATAGGCAAACCTTGAAAATAAGTTTGACAGGTAGGGTGAAGGAATGGAGGATTTACACAAAAACTTGTACTTATCATTATCCAGCTCTTCAAAATTAGCAGACAATAAATCTCCAATTAGATAATAATCAGTATTCCATTTATAAGATGAGGTTGTATTTGAGATACTTTTAATATCTTCTTCTGTTAATATAATAGGTTGCTGAGTGAAGTGATCAAGGTGCCTTAAATATTTTTTGAGTATAATATTAATAATAGGGGGGATCTTTACCTCAGTTTCATTTGTTTCATATGAAAAATCTATATTTTGTATCAGAGGCATTTCTTCTACATTACCACTCACATGGAAATCATATCCTATTCCCAGTTGTGGGTCCAGGGCATGGGCCAGCAGAACTTCTTTGTTCTCAAATTTTCTATTAAACTTATTCTTAAAAGAAGAGATCCTTGTTGATTCTTCTTTTTTTACAGTCCCCATCAATTCAAGGGCGCTGTTTATAATCCCATCTACTATTTTAGTATTAAGATTGTTTTCTTGAAAATTGACCTTCAGGTCTACTTGAAAGGGGTGATGTTCTGGATTGAGGTAATCGCTGTATGTTTTTGAGAAATTTTCTATTTCATCAATATTTATAGTATTCCGTTGGGATTCTACAAAAGAGCTGATCTCTTTTAATAAGGTGGATTCAATATTGCTTTCTGTAAGCTTATGATATAATTCATCAACCGGGTTTTTATTACTTGTAATATAGGGGGGTAATTGATCTACCAATATTTTACTACTAATGATAGTGTCAATATAATCCGCTATCTCCGGGTGCTCCAGCTCTTCATATTGTTTGTTAATAATTGCACATATATCAGATTTATTAATTCCTTTTTTTGAGGAATCTATAATTTCAGCAATCAGAGAGTTATTGGTAATTTCAGATATTTTGTAATTGTTATCGTCATCCCACTCTATAAACCGCAATTTATCTCCAAATTGATAAATTGTATTATTGGGATAAAAAAGAATTTTTGTGTTTTCTTCCTGCTTCAATATTTCCTTTTTGAGCCGGTTAAGAAATAACATATCGGTACGAAAAATGGAGTCAAAAAAATTCTCCTTGCAAAAGGAGATCTTAGAAGGTTGTTTGCTTGTTTTTCCTAATGCAAAGCCTGCAAAAAGACCATAGGGTGTGCTTCTGGAGCATATTCTATTGTAATACTTATACAGTGTGATCAGAACGCGATCTTCACTGTTAAATATAACAGCATCATCATCGATCCAGAATTTTGCTATTTTATAAAAATCCCGGGAGGAAAAATAGATTGCTTTTAAAAAAAAATCGTTAGAGAAGGTTTGTTTTACGGCATTAATATCCTGGTCTTGTAAATATTTGTTTAGTGCGTATAAACTGTCAATTGAAAATGAAGGGGTTCTTATCAAATAAAAATCTGCGGTTGTCAATTGATTCATTCAAATTTTTTTAATGCAATTCAAGATTATTATAAAATAGGAAGGAGCAAAAGATCTGCTCCTTCCTAAGTAATTATTACAAATTCTTATTAGTTACAAGAAACTGTACAATTTGACATGTCAGCAGTTGTACCTGGTTGTACAATTACTTCTTTTTTACCACCTTTAACGGCTTTCAATTGATCGTCGTTTAATTTTGCGATTGTTTTTTTGTCTAATTTTAGTGGGCTAAATTCTCTTTTCATGGTTCTAAATTTTAAGTTTTATCTCTACTCTTTTTAGGATTTTCGAGTTCCTCCTATACCCGCGCGTATATTTTTAAGGATTCCTGGTACTTGTGTTAATCACATCAAGATTCCTGTTTTCACCTAGTTTTATTTTTAGTTTTAAAATTTCTTCGTAATGTGCCTGATCATCATTGAAATTTAATTTTTGAAAGGCTATTATTAAGCTATCCAGCAAATGAACTTTAAGAAAGTCAAAGGACTCATCTACATCATCTTTAAAGAAGGTGTTTACCTCTTCAATAAAAACGCTATAATCATCTTTTACCAGGTTCATTTCTGTTTTTATCCAGGCATTGATCAGATAACGTTCTTCAGTAAACACTTCCATTGAAAAAAGTGGTTTTAATAAGCTGAAAAAGGATTCTTTGTAACCTTCAAGATCTTTGTTTTTATTTCTGGAGATTTTATCAATGCTGGATTTAAAATAATAATAGGCGTTATATTCCCGTAAGAATTCCATTTCCCCCCACAAACTCTCGTTATTAAAGGCATTGCCATGAAGATGCTTTGATACATTTCCGTTGAATAGATAATCTAGTATACCGCTTAATATCTGCTGAGCTTTTTCATGCTGATCAGCGTTAATATACAGGGTTGCCAGGTTGGAATGTTGTAAGATCATTCTAAAAAGAAAAGAATCTAAATGATGTACAGTTATCAATTCATCAATTCTGGATATAGCTTCAATAATTAAAGATTCGGCTTTTAGAAGTTCACCAGAACGGTATAGGAGAAGGGCTTCAACTGGAAAAAGCCATTGTTCAATATATTTTCTATACAGTACATCATCAAATTCCGCTATTTGTAAGCTATAGGTTAAGAGTTGCTGCTCAATTTCTTCATAAGAACTTCGCTTCTCATTGATTACTCCTGACAGATTATTAATATTGGTCGCTAAATCAAATGCCCGTTCAAATAAATCATGGTTATTTAAAATACCCCTGGCTTCATTTCTGGAAAGCTCTATATATAACTTCGACGCATTGTAATCGTACAAAATATCATTTGTAGATACGGAATCGTAAATAGAAGTCAGGACTGATTCAATTTTAGCTGTCATAATTAATTTGCTCTGTTTTTCTCGTCAAATCTTATACTCTTATTCGCACCTTTTACTTTATTATTTCCAAAATTGTAGGTTAAGCTTAGCGTAAGTGTTCTGGCATCGTAATAGTTATCAAATGTTGTTATTGAATTACTGTAGGTTGTATAGCCACGGCCTCTGTCTGATTTAAAAACATCATTCGCAATAGCACTGAATTGTAGTTTTTTATCAAGAAAAGACATCTTTACTCCCGGGGCAAATTCATATGATCCTTTAATCAGCGAGTTTCCTTTGTTGTATGGGAAGGTTTGCCAAAAATTCATCAATAAGTAGAGTGTCTTACTTTTATTTAATGAAATGGTATTATTGGTGGTATAATAAACGGAAAAAGATTCCTGTCCGACAATTTGTGGTAACAGCCCTTTTGTTTTAGTGTAATAGGCGTTTACATTTATAGATGTTTCCCATATTTTAAAGAAAGTATCAAAATAATTTATAGTCAGGCCTGTGTTGTTTTCATTATAATAATTCTGATAACTTGTAATCTTATATCCATTATCAAATTCGACAACCTGCCCATAATTATTCCTGCCATATTGATTGTAAAGGGTAAAGGATAATGTGTTTTTATAGGAATATCCCAGTTCAACATTGTCATTATAGGAGGGCTGTAATAGAGGGTTTCCTTCTGCATAAGTATAGGTGTTTGAATACCATCGGTATGGGTTAAGCGCTCTGAAAAATGGTCTGTTGATACGTCTGGAATAATTTGCAGAAAATACATTGTCTTTATCGGGCGTATAGGATACATACATTGAAGGGAATAATTTTCCGTAATTATTTTTTGTTTTAGTCTGAGTTGCTGGCAATATTCCTTCAATGATTGAATATTCATATCTTAAACCTGCTTTAGCAGACCATTTTTCATTAAAGTCTTTTTCCAAACTAATATATCCTGCAAGATTTTGTTCTTTATAATCGAATAGGTTACTGTTGGCAGGATTGATAACATAATCGTTATTCAAAAAATTGAAATATTGAATGTCAGAACTGTTTTTGAATAGGGTATATTTTGCTCCTGTTTCTAATTTTGCCCATTTATATGGCAAAGTAAGATCTGCTTGTCCGGACCATATATTATAATCTATTTTACTATAATTCCTAATGGTCGTAGATTGTAAAGAATTTGTATTTAATGTTTTGAAATTTATTCCATTCTCCTGAATATTTGAGAAATAATTACCGCTTATACTTAATGTTTTTCCTGTGCTGTCAAGCTTCAGGTCGTAATACAAGTTTAGCGTATTAGCAGGGATTTTATACCGGTGCTCGGCATAGGTAGTTAACAGCGAGTCTGGTGTTTGCCCGGTTTTATAAATGGAGGAATTGTTAATATCCATATTAACATGGCCTCTGCCGAAATCATAAATGACCCCAATTTTTGATTTATCGGTAAGTTTATAATCCAAACTGAAATTTGCCCCAAGCCCGTCATTCATGTCAACTCTGTTGTCAACACTAAAAATAGAATTCTGACTTTCGACACTGGTCCTTTCAATGGATTTTTTCTCCCTGTCGTAATGTCTTAATTTTAAAGAAGCACTTAATCTGGAAGATTGATAGTTAAAGACGGCATTGTTCAGATAGCCATTTAATGATTTCCGGACATAGGTAGAAGATAGGTTTCCGCTCCATCCCAGATTCGGGTTTTTCTTTAACACGATATTAATTATACCACTATTACCTTGTGCTTCATATTTTGCCGGTGGGGTAGTGATAACTTCAATTTTGGATATATTATCAGAACGCAGAGATTGCAGGTAGTTCACGAGTTCGCTGCCGGAAAGGTTAATCATTCGCTCATTTACCATGACCGACACACCACTTTTCCCAACAATAGAAATGCCATTATTCTTGTCAACTCTTACCATCGGCGTATTGTTCAGCGCTTCTGTAGCGTCCATGCCCTGTGAGGCAATGCTGTTTTCTACGTTAAAAACAAGGCGGTCAATTTTACGTTCTATCAGTTTTTTCTTTCCACTTACAACTACTTCCCTCAGTTCTTTTGATTTGTTTTCAATTTGTATGATCCCAAGATTAATGTTTTGTGAAACGGATATGTTTTTATAGAAAAAAACTTTTCCAGGATAATTTATTTTTAGTGTGTATTCACCTGGTGCTGCAGTAACTGTGAATTTTCCTGAAACGTCGCTTAGGGCTCTTTTTACCAGGATACTGTCAGCTTTTTTATAGAGTGCGATTTCTGAATATTCTAAGGGTTGTTTATCGCTATCCTGAACTATTCCTGATATGTTAATTTGTTGAGCATATACTTTCGAAATGCTGACAAGACATAAACAAAGGGATAGGAGGGCTGTAAACTTGATTTTCATTAGGTTTTCTTCGTTACTACCGATAGATGAACCATCTTTTAAATCAACAAAAGGTAAGGCAATTGCAAACTCAGGTTTATTCATAGGTCCTCAATCTTTATCTTTTAATTAGAAAAAGTTCAAATCTTTCGATTTTAATTTGGTTAGATGTTTTTTGAAAAACTATAATGAATTCCCCTGTGTTTTAAATCGCACTGGGGAATGGTTTATTATTTGTTTTTCATATCACAATATACAGGTTAATTTAAATAACACAAAAAAAATATAATAAATATTTATTTGGCTGTTTTGTTGTATTGTTTTCATGAAACGTTAATATGATGTTACCACCTTCATGATATGCTGAGGGCTTAACACAGGCGATAATTGTGTTTTTTTTGCTAGGATTGAATTAAGAAAAATATTTAGCAAAGCTTAGGGTTAGCTTAATAAATAAGGAGATACTATTCTTAAAAACAACTAAAACTATTTCTATTCTTCTGGGTTCTTACATGGAAAAAATCTAGAACATATGGAAAGCAACAAAGAAATCATTGATGATCTGAAAGGATTGGTCAACATTGTTAACGATGGAAAAGAAGGGTATGAGTCTGCAAGTGAAACTACCGATAGTATTGAACTGAAAGGATTATTCTTAAAATACTCGGCTCAGCGTGCAGGTTATGCGATGGAACTTAAAGAGCATATTGCTCAGCATGGGGGAGATTCTGATAATGAAGATGGCGGGTTACTGGGAAGTTTACACCGTACCTGGATTGATATTAAACAAGCTTTAAGCAGTAAAGAAGATGCCGCTATCCTTGGCGCAATTGAAACTGGTGAAAAAGCTGCAATAGAGAAATTTGATAAGTGCCTGGAAGACTATGCTTCTCATGCTGATCATATCGGATTACTGCAAAAACAACGTACTGGTATTCTGGAAGCCCTTAGAGAAATCGAAACTTATCATCAGCGTCTGCCAAAATAGATCTGTGTATTAATCAAAAAATGTTATGCCCGAAGGCCCGTCAATCGTCATATTAAGAGAACTTGTACAAGAACTTCATTTAGAAGGTACTTCCATTACCAATGTGGTAGGTGATACGACTATTGATAAGGACCGGATGCTGGATCAGGAAGTTATTTCCTTTAAAAGCTGGGGCAAACATTTTTTGATCTGTTTTAAGGGATTTAGTTTACGTATTCATTTCCTCATGTTCGGGAGCTACAGGATTAATGAGCGAAAAGACAGACCTGTAAGATTGGGGTTGGTTTTTGAAAATGATGAGCTCAATTTTTATACCTGCGCTTTGAAATTCATTGAGGGAGATATAAATCTGACTTATGATTGGTCTGGTGATGTGATGTCAGATCAATGGGACCCGAAGTTGGCTATAAAAAAGCTTAAGGAAAACGGAGATAGCTTGGTTTGTGATATACTATTAGATCAAAATATATTTTCTGGCGTTGGAAATATTATTAAAAATGAAGTATTGTACAGAATAGGTGTACACCCTTTAAGTACAGTGGCTGGTCTGCCTCCTGGTAAATTGAAAGAATTGGTCAAAGAGGCACGTTTATATAGTTTTGATTTTTTGGAATGGAAAAAGGCTTTTATCCTTAAAAAGAAATGGTTAGTGTATTCACGTAAGGTTTGCCCTATGGGTCATCCTGTGGAAAAGGAATATCTTGGTAAAACCAAGAGAAGCACTTTTTTCTGTGAAAGGTGTCAGAAATTGTTTTCCTGACATTCGTTTAAAAGACTGCTCAAACAAAATCTGATATAGATTTGTTACTTAAATGACTGATTTTCAGTAAGAATAAGATGAGGGTTTTTGAGCGTGATTTCTTAGGTAACTATCTTATTATTAGAATAACAGTCTGCCTGTTGTTGTTAAGTTCTTGTGGGGTTAGACGGACTACGGTTAATACATCACAAGTTGCTGCAAATTATCCTACCCAAAGTTCTATAAATGCACGGCCTGATATTCAGCCGGAGCCTTTGAAAAATCTTCCTGAACTAACCAGAAAAGAGAAAGCACTTCGCGCAGCGTTTATTGATGTTCTGGAAGCACGGTCGGCCGATTTACCTTTTTCTGATCTGATCAATCGTATTTACGAAAAAAAGGGTTATCAGCCGATGCTGGTTCAAAAGTTCTTTTCTGATCAGCAATTGCAAACGCTTTCTGATTATCTGGATAATTCTATAGCGCATGGATTAAATCCTGAACAATTCTTTGTTACGGGGTTAAAATATCAGCTGGATGAAGTAATCCACCAAAAATCATCGGATACTGTAAGAATCCAGCGCAGTTTAGCTAAGCTGGAATTAGCGGTTGTTAATTCATTAATCCGGTATAGTATGGCAATGCAGTATGGGGTGACGGATCCGGCTAAGGTTTATAAAAATTACGCGATGCCAACTTTAATTCCTGATAGCAATTCAGTGACCAGTATCTTTGAAGTAGTAAACCTTAAAACTTACCTGGATAGTATACAACCAAAAGAAAAAACTTACCTGGCTTTACAAAAAGTATTAAAACGGCTGGATGCGGATACCACTGATAAAGGAAAAGATAGTGTTAAGATTATCATACGGCAGAAAGTGGTTGTGAATATGGAGAGGCTAAGGTGGAAGAATAAGCCTGCTGAACAAAAATTTGTAGCGGTAAATATTGCTGATTTTAGTTTGGATGTAATGGATAAGGACAAATCAATATTACATATGAAGGTTTGTGTGGGAGAACCTGGAGATAAGCAAACGCCTCAGATTGGAAGTATGATCCACAGCGTCCAGATTAATCCGGTATGGAATATCCCTCAAAGTATTGCACGGAATGAGATTTCCAGGTATGCTTCAGATGATAAATATTATCTTTCTAATAATAATATCAAAGTTTTTAAAAAAGGTAAACTGATCAGAGATCCGGAATCTATTGACTGGTCGGTTATTGATGTTCGCGATTATTCTTTTCAACAACAACCGGGAACGAAAAATTCGTTGGGCAAAATCAAATTTCTTTTTAAAAATGGAAGCAGTATTTATCTGCATGATACCCCGGTAAGAAGTGTGTTTAAGCGAGGGATGCGGGCAATCAGTCATGGCTGTGTTCGGGTAGAAAAGCCTCTTGACCTGGCTTTTACGTTATTCGGGAAAGGTGAAAAGTATGATCAGCTGAAGAAGGGGATGGAAAGTGGTTATCCGCGGGCAAAGTTTATGGGTTTACCTCAGCAGATTCCAGTCCGGTTATTTTATTATACAGCCTGGCTCAATGATAAAGGGGGAGTCCGGTTTGGTAAGGATATTTATGATCTTGATCAATTGGTGTACGAAGCAATGCAGCAAAAACAATTTTGATCTTGAAATATATTGGTCATCCTGTTGTAGTTCTTAGCAGGATGACCAATTTATTTTATGTTTGTTTTTCCAGAATAAGTTGCCATTTGTATAGAAATTCTAATTCGTCTATTTTGACGAAATTATTCTTTTGCAGCAGTATAAAGGATGCCTGGTCAATTTTAGTGGTATGTGCAACTATCGATTTTACCTGGTGCTGTGCCGATGCCCATTGAATCATCCCGTTTATTGCTTCTTTCATGTATCCTTTTTTTCGGAAGGATTCATAGATACCATATCCGATTTCAATTTCTTCTGCTGCGTTCGGTTCTCCTATAAAACAAAGGTCACCGATCAGGTGATTTGAATCTGCCGCTATGATTACCCATAATGTAGTGTAGAGGTAGTTAGTTTTACTGTCATTTATTTTAGGAATTATAGTTTGTTCAACTGCTTCCTGAAGTTCATATGTAATTGTTCTTGGAATATAATGTGTTTGAAATTCTTCCTCTAAAGATCCGTCAGTTAGGGTGTATTTTTGAAGTTGTTGGAGAGTTAAGGGCTTAATAATTAATCTTTTTGTAGTTACCATTTCCTGGTTTGGCTAATTTCGGCAGAGAATCAATGTCAGGATGACTGCCGAAATGGTGATGTTCTGTTTCTTGTCTGTTTTTATTTAATAATGTAGCCTCATTATTGTAAACATATCGTTTAGCTATGCTGCGGGCATGGTTTGATGAATTCAGAAAAGTGTAAGTGATTTTTTGGCCTATGATCTCGCTATTGTATTTTGACAGTAGATAAATTTCATTTTTTAAGGTATACAAGAAATCATCTCCCTCTGAATTCAGGGATAGATATATTTGCCGTCGGATAAAGGCTAAGCGATGTACTTGTTACAAAATCATAATTTCAAATATATAAAAACAAAATTAACTTTCTGATTTTTTGAAAGATTTCATCATATATAAGCTGTAACCCAAATTAATTTCCTGTTAGAATTTGAATAGTTAATGGTTTGTCTTTGATGGTTGCTTTAATCATGATGTAAATATGTTGTAAATCCTTATTATTGTTAAACTAAAAGTAGAAATATAATGTATGCGCATCATAAAAAGTTTATGGATTTTTTATAAAAAGCTTGTTATCCCTTCATTGGCATTATCAGTTCTGCTGGGTTTTTTTGGAACATCTCTGGTCAGGATTACCACTGGAATAGGAATTTCCTACATTATTCTCACACCTGTTATTCATTATTTCATTTATGAGGTAAACAATACCAATGAATATTATTTCTACCATAACCTTGGGCTCAGTAAAGTGTCTCTGTGGGTTAATACTATAGTTATGAGTCTAATGGTTGGTTTTGCATTTTTATGTTTATGAGTGGTTTACACGTTGATAGTGTAAGAAAGCATTTCAGATTCAGACAAGTGCTGAGTGATGTTTTCATTTCTTGTAAGAAAGGGGAGGTGATCGGGCTATTAGGAAGAAATGGATCTGGTAAATCAACTTTGTTAAAGATTATTTTTGGATCATTAGCTGCGGAAAATAGATTCATAGCTATCGATGACATTCCGAAAAATGGCTTGTTTGAGAGTAGGGGCTTAATAGGTTACCTGCCTCAGGAGAGTTTCTTGCCAGGACATATTAAGATAAAAAGTATAGTATCATTGTATTGTGACAGGAATCAGGCAGCTATATTATTTGATCATGATCTGGTGAAACCGTTTCTTGGAAAAAAAAGCCGTGAATTATCTGGTGGTGAAAGAAGAATGATAGAAGTTTTAATCATGATTTATTCAACAGCCAGCTATTTATTATTTGATGAACCTTTTAATGGAATAGCACCAATTTATATAGAGAAAATTAAGCTCCTGATTCAAGAACATGCTGTGAAAAAGGGCTTTATCGTTACCGATCATGATTATGCTAATATTTTGGCTATTTCATCGCGGGTGATTATGTTGCATGATGGTGCGGTGAAAAAGATCGAAGGGTTAAATGATTTAGTTGATTTAGGTTATTTGCCTGAGAAGTATGATATTGAACTTGAAAAAATTACATTTACATAAGTTATATCATTATTGTATTTGTTATTGACCTCATTTTATGAAAAGACGTTCGTTTGTAAAAGCCTCCCTGATGACCAGTACGGCTGCAATTATTTCTCCTGTAATAAGTAACGCTATGGTTAAAGATGATCAACATGAACCTGCTGAATTTTATGAGCTAAGGGTTTATACTTTGAAAGATGATATTCAGCAAAAATTGGTGGAAGATTTTTACAGTCAGGCAGCTATACCGGCGTTTAACAAAGCAGGGGTAGAACATGTAGGTGTTTTTACCGAGTTAAAGCCAGAAGGTCAGACCAGGTTATTCGTATTGATTCCTTATCGTAGTCTCGTTGATTTCAATGAAGTTATTGTCAAACTGGAGAAGGATAAAGTATTCCAGCAAAAGGGTGCTCTTTATTTGACTGCTCCGGCAACAGCTCCTGCTTATGTACGTATTGAAAACTCGATCATGAAAGCATTTGCACATTCTCCTAAAATGATAGTGCCACCAAATAAGTCCCGTATTTTTGAATTACGTCAGTATCAGAGTGCAAGTGAGGCAGCGGGAAAGAAGAAAATCGAAATGTTCAATGATCAGGGTGAAATTGATATTTTTAAGCGCTTAGGTTTTAAGCCTGTATTTTGGGGGGAAACGGTGATTGGGCCGTCAAGACCAAATTTGACGTATATGGTAACTTTTGACGATCTTGATAGTAAAGCACTTCACTGGAAGTCTTTTGTCGATGATGCACAATGGAAAAAAATAAGTACTGTTGATGGTTACTCAGATGCGTTATTGGTAAATAAAATCACATCAACTTTGTTATTGCCAGCCGCTTATTCGCAGGTGTAAAGCTTTATTTTTTCTTACTCACTGTCAACGTCCTGTTTTTTACAAAAGAAATGAACTTTTCACCATAAGATTCTCCAATTTTAATAAACAAATCACCTTCCATCTTTAAATTTGGGCCACTAATTGTCTTAATGTGCCTCATGGAAATAATAAAACTGCGATGTACCTGGATGAAGTTATTATTATCTTCTAATAGGGTTTTCATATCACTTAGCTTTAAATAAGCGACGATTTCGGCTTTTTCAGTATAAATTTTAATGTAGTTGTGGAGACTTTCAATCGCGATAACTTCATTAAAGTTTATTTTTGTTGTGTTCAGGTCTTCGCTTTTGTTTTTTACAAAGAAGAAGTCGTGGTCATTTTTTGATTTTTCCTCATTTACCGGTTCTTCATCTGGAAAAAGTCTCTTAATTAATGAGGTGAATTTTAGTATTGTAAAAGGTTTTAATAAAAAGCCATCGGCATGTACCTGAAATGCCTCGTAAGCGTATTGCATATGCCCGGTTATGAAAATCAGTTTTTTCGTTTTTCCAACTAATTCTTTTGATAATTCTAATCCAGAAATAACGGGCATTTCAATGTCCATTATAATGAGATCAATAGGAACCTTGTTCGTAATATTGTTTAAAGCAACGACCGGGTTTGAATAAGACTCAACCAGATTTAGATTAGGAATAGAATCAATATATGTTTTTAATAATTCAATGGTATGAAGTTCATCCTCAATTATTATACAATTATACATGGTAGCTTATCTTTTTGGGGGTAGTTAATACGAAAGTAACATTTTATTAAGGAATAAAATCGGGTTGAGCAGTAAAATATGTAGTTTCAGCAAGCTTCCTTTGGGTTACAGATAATACATTTCAGGTTAATAAACCTTAATATTATTTTTGACGTAATTAATATATTTGAAAATTAAGTTGCCGGGCTTAAAATTTATTTTATTGATTATTAGTTAAAGTATAATAGGAAAGCAATTTATTAGTTAATGCTTATCTGATTAGATTTTAGCACTAAATACCTTAGAATATACTCTCCGTTTTTTACTCAGAGGTGTGTTTAATTCTTTAGGAAAGGATATTTTAAGGTTAAATACGGCAAAGGAAAATTGTGAGATTTAAACTAGGATTATCCTTTGCTGGAATTGCAACATTAAAGTTGACATTTAGTTAAGCGGCAATATTTTGTTTATTTAAGTTTCTACCAAATTCTTCTGGGGACAAGTACCCCAGTGTAGAATGTAATCTTTTACGGTTATACCAAGTCTCTATATATTCAAAAACGATGAGTGCTGCCTGCTCTTTGTCTGTGAACTTATGCTGATACACACATTCAGCTTTGAGCGTCTTGAAGAAGCTCTCCGCTACTGCGTTGTCCCAGCAATTTCCTTTTCTGCTCATGCTTCTGATGATCAAAGGATTTTTTTCCAGTAAGCATCTGAATTCGTTGCAAGCGTACTGAACTCCGC
>NZ_QLLR01000046.1 GCF_003259615.1 Pedobacter cryoconitis
ACGGTTGGCACTATTGTAAACTGAACCTGTCCGTAGATATTGGTTCAACAAAGAAGAGGGTTTATCCTGATCACTTAAGGGAGAAGACTTGAACAACTCATATTCTGCCAGTCGCTCCCGCACGGTTCTACGGTGAATATGGAGTTGCTTTGCTATTTTCCGCTGGCTGAGCCCTTCTCGATAATAGAGTAATATAATCTTATGATTTGTCTCCACTTCTAACATGAATTATGGTTCCTTTAGTTCATTCTAAAGGGACGATTTAATCCTTGCTAACTGGTACACTTTTCAACTGGATATTGGTACACTTTTCAATCGGTATATACACAAGCCCGAAAAATATGTTGAAAATGCACTTTTTAGTCCAGAAGTACGCAAGCAGTTCGCATCACTACAAAAAACGGGCTGGGTAGACGCGCTCCGCAAATTATATCCCGACCAAAGAATCTATACCTTTTGGGACTACTTTCGTCATGCCTTTGATAGGAACGCTGGGTTACGTTTAGACCATTTCTTATTAAACGATTCGCTTTCCTCACGTTTAAAGGCGGCAGGTGTCGATAAGGAAGTCCGTGGATGGCCACATTCCAGCGATCACGCACCCGTCTGGATATTGCTAGATGAACTGTAATCCGTGTAAATCAGCCTCATAGATCGAGATTTACTTGGATTTTCCAAACTTTATAGTTGTAAAGATGTTAGAATAGTTGCTAATCTTTAAGAGTATAAGTCTAAAAAAATACAACTAAAAACGTGATTTTAACAAGACCGCTGAACCTAAATCTGGCAAACCAAAGCCCATTGGTAAACTCCAATTTGTAATTCTGTTCTAAAGGGACCATCTACGGACCCTAAGACCAAGCGACTGGCCATGATGGTGGAAGATCATCCTTTTGATTATAAAGACTTCGAGGGGATTATTCCAAAGGGTGAGTACACCAACTAAGATCAAACAAAGATGTATTATACAATTAAAAGCCCGGGGTGAGCGTGTTTGTATTAAGTACATATCCAAATGCTTTTTCTAATGTCTTTTCTCCAATACCGTCATAATTAGCTAATGTAATCATTGAGTTTATTTCTCCGTTTTGAATTATCTCTGAAATTTTTCTTGCGTATTGTGGTTGTATACCTGTTTCTGCTTTGATTATTTTCTCATCTAATGATGACCATTTTGTTTTGAACAATGCAAATAAATCGTCTGTTTCATTTGGGTCATAATCGTATATTTCGATGTCTATGGCACATTTTCCTAAATACTCGTCTATAAGTCTTTTTACTTCGTTTGTGTCTAATCCTCCGTTGTGCGTGCCTAGTAAAGGAAAGGCGATCGAGGTAATTCCTTTCTTCTGGTAGGTTCCTGCGAATTTTTGTAAGCCTTGTTCAATCCATTCTATTTTGCTTGGATATTTCCAATGAACCTTTGTGGGAAAACTTAAAATCCAGGGTGCATTTTCTTGTTTCGTATAAAGCCACAATGAACCTGTTTTGATGAGTTTATTTTTACAATGCTCTTTGTATTCTTCATACATTTTTGGATAACGAAGTCTATGCACAAAGGCAATTCCTTTGCCCATTACGCCAACACAATTCACGGTGTTCACAATGGTTTGACACTTTGTATTGAAAATATTTCCTTTTATACGTTTTACTGCCATTTCTTGTCTGTATAATTCAAAAAGTTAAACCAAAATTGAAGCAGGACCGTGAAACCCACAGTGTTCAATCTCTATGATTTTCTTACTTTCCAAATATTCCCTTTGCTGTTTTGTTACAAATAAATAAGCATTAGATTGATGGCTGTTATTAGCTAATTGAATGAGCTGATATTCGTTGTACTGCTTTTGGATAATCTCATTAATGACATAGTAAATTATTTTGTTATTAAATTCTTTACCAATTAAATCGTAATCCAATTCATAATAATTACCATTACAGTTGAAAGAAATCCTGAAAGTTGCTGATGTTCCAAAATTAAACTGTCCAGGAATTCCATCGCTAATTTCTGTGAAGTTTAGTATACCATGTGAAATGCGGTTTAGTGCCAATAGAAAATCGCGATATGGTTTCTGCCCGGCATTTATCATGTGACTGGCAAATGCGGTCATATCCGGAAAAACATCAAACAGATCTCTTATAGTATTATAAGTATTTTTATAAACATCACTCATGATCGTATCAAGCTGTTCATCCCCTAAGTGGAATAATAAACCACAATTTTTGATGTGATAGAAAGCATATTGTATATGCGTGTAAGATAGAGGGGATCTGTATAATAGCGGAGAAAAATTATGGATTAAAAATCTTTGGTGCATATCATAAAAATCCAGGACATTATTGTTTTCCTCTCGGAAACGACAAATGGCAAATGGAGATTTGCTATCTTGAAATAGTTGTTCATGTAAATTATTGGAGATTCCGGTCAACCTGTAATTCCGGTTGTAATCAGCTAGCATCTGATTTACACAACGCAAAATATCATATATGAACATCTTGGGATTATACTCGGTACGGCTTTCTTTCTCAAAAAATATGGAGTGATACTGATGCTTTCTGTTCCCAGTATCAATAATCACTGTCCTCTGTTTATTGCAATCATCACGCGCTCCCTTAAAGTCTTCCTTATAAGTTGTTATTTCTATGATAGAGAATGCGTCATCAATCAATTCGTTTAATATTTTAACCAGGTTTTTTAATAGATCCTGTTCCTTATTCTTATAAGCGGAGAGTTCAATAAACCTGCATCCATGGCAATAGCTGAAAAAATCGAGATTGGTTTTAAGCTTACCAGTCTTTATATCTAAGAATAATTTTTCTTTCTCCTGGTCATTAATCAATCGGCCAGAACCATTAGGGCTTTCCGCGCTGAGCAACTCAGCAAATGCCAATTGCTCCTCCAAGCTGAAAAATCTGGAAAAGGACATGAATTCAATGGATAAATACAGCACGGAGCAATAGCTGAATTGATCTCCTTTCAGAGGCGCTCTTTTTATCTTCTGATAAGCAATCTCAGATAATACTTCATTCCGATAAAGAATCTCGACAAACTTCAGAAACATGGGTTCATCTGGAAAATAATCCTTATGGCCTTCCTGTGGCAGACTGCTCGTCCAAACAGTGCCCGTATTATGCTTGTCAGCTGATATTTTCTCCTGATAAAACCTATATAAGACCTCCAAAATTTCATTAGGCTCAGATGTACTGTGTTCCAGGGCCTTATTTAATTCTACAACTTCTTGTTCTTTAATTATTCCTGCTTTGAACAGGTCGTTGAATAGTGACATAATTGGGTTGCTCATTCTTTTTTACATTACCTAATATACAAACTAATTAACTTATTTGCTACCAGACAAGCCTGTAAAAGTCTTTACCAAAACCTACAGTTAAAGGAATTACGCAAGAATTTGCTTAAATTCTTATCCAGATATTTAACCTTCGATCACACCTGGAATTTCTACGATGTCTGTAATATGTCTTGACCGATGACCAAATCAGCATGAATTGCTATGCCATGTATTGTTATTGGTTACTCCAGGCTTTATAAGAGTCCTGTAATTCGACAACCCCCAATTTTCCCATGCTCAACGTTACACTTTCATAATCAACCCTGAGATCAGGGTACTCCCCAATAAAACAATCCCTCATTTAAAATCGCTTTGGCAATAATATGCCTGGCGTAGGTCCATCTTTTCTCTTCCTGAAAAATTTCCAATACCGACCAGATCATTTAAACGTGCAACAAATGAACCCTTTAAACGAAACTTCAAACGCTGTTTCTTTTGGGCTTCTGTAGTCGGTTTTAGTGATTTACCCTCTATGTGTACTACACATAGAGGGTATTTCTGGGCAGCGTAGATTCAAGAACCTTTACCCCACCGATGGAAAGAAATACAGGAAACTCAACCTGTGCTGTAGTGTTAACTTACCTATTTAACACCACCAAATTTCATGGGCAAACAGAACCATTACTTAATCTTATTTTTCAAAATTAAAATACAACCATCTCGTATTTGGATACAGCAGTTTAATGGTACCTGATACGACAAATAAAAGACCTATAACCAGAAAAGCAAGATAACCACCCCATAAAGGGCCAAAACTATTGATACAAGCATTATTCGGGTGATTAGGGTCATATAATACTGACATCGTATCATGCACCCTATACCCCTTATTAAAGCCATTCTGTGGGAAAGTAATCATTTCACTATTAGTGGTATTAAACCTAATGTCCGGATGAAATCTCCCATATTTAGTAAGAATCACAACACCTTCAGTCACGACACCTTTTCGGATAAATTCCAGATTACTATTTGCCATTACTAAGTCAGCGACAATAAGTAATATACCCACAATTATAAAAATAAGACTTGCTATTTTCTTTTGAGTCGATTGCATTAACATATAGCTATAATTACACAAATATATAATAAATTTCACTTGTAAATAGCTGGTTTTGATCAGAATGATAATGATTTTATCTAATTTTAACCCGAGTTCGATTGATCTTATGAATAAAATTAGTGATATTTTCCATTTGTACATGAGCTTTGCAAAGCTTTTGACAAAACTTGTCTCGTCCTGAAAGAAGCTTAATTAATATTCCTGTTAATTATAGTCGATGCTACGTGATATAACATCGACTATAATTTGTTTAATTTACTAAGATCCTTTGTTGGTGGAAATCTAATCTTCATTTTATCTCATCCCTGAATTTACTTACCATTAAGCTCATCACATCTTCTCTTCTGTAATAAAGGCAGCCGACAATAATCACTGACTTCAATAACTTTTTATTTCGCCATCTTCTTAAAGTACGGTCGCTAATACGGAACATAGATTTCACATCATTGGTATCTAACAAATTTCTTTCATGGGCAACAAATTTCTCCTGCTTTTTCACATTCATCATTTCAGCCAGGACATTTATCAACAAATTCACTTTATCGTTCATTTCCATATTCGCATGATTAAATTTTAAACTATCTGAATTATTTAACGATTGTTAAATAGTCACATTAGGGAGGAATAATCAAAAAAGTATTTACAACTCTTTTGCAAAATAATTTTACGTTTTTCAAAAGAAACAGGTTTAATAGCATAGTAATATAATAAATATTATTTATCAAAAAGAAAACACAATATCTTATTTAATAATAATTATATAATTACACAATTAAGTGTAATTGACAAAAGTTAATATTAATCAACTTTTACCCAATCAGAAATTCTATAAATAGTCTTGATATGTCTCTTTTTTCTATAAACCCCATCACCTTCCCTGCTGCCCTGAATATTCGTGTTACCTTCTACACTATTTACCCAATCTCCTTTTTGATTAACTATCAACCCAACATGAGCTATCCTTTTTAATTTAACAAAGTATATACCCAGCAAATTACCTGGTAAAGCAGAACGAGCTAAACGGGATAAAGGGAAAAGATCTGGTGTCCATCCTGATCGTGGTTTATCATATCCAGCCTGTGCAAATACCCAGCTTACAAAACCTGCGCACCAGGGCTGCCCTTTTTTTAAACTTACACTGGTCAAATAAGTCTCTACACGAAAGCCGTCATTATTTCCGGTTATTTCCCTCACCCCTATTTCTTTTTCCGCAATACGAACAAGAAGCTCTCTTTTGTGACACTCCAGAGCGTTGAAGCTAAATTTGTTATTTAACAGACTGCGATCAAGCAAGCCGAAGCCGCTAATAATAACAAAGCAAAGGATGCCCAGTAAAAGCCTAATTGTTGCCATGACGGTAAAAAATTAAATTGTGAAACCATAAATGTTAGAGCGGGTAATTTCATAAGTAGCCAAAACCATTGTAATAACCACCACGATAAAGCGGTTATTAAAAGAAAGCTAATCATGCTCAATAAAATCAATAGCCAGATACTTTGATCTATGCTACCTACCCTTTCATCAAACAAGTTGAGAAACCTGGGCGCAAAGCACCACATTAACAGCAAAACTGCGAATATCATTCTGGGTTCCGATCTTTTTAAGGAGGTATTGACAACCGGCGATAATTTAATTATACCCGGCAATTCTATAGTTTTTATTTTCATCACATTTTAAATTTTAAGAATTTATTAGTTATTAGCAGTCTTATTATATAAACCGGCAAACTCGTCAGCTTGCCGGTTTATTCAAATCCTAAGCAATAGCTTTGACAGATCCCAGATAAACACTAGTACTTACCTTTTTACCATCTGACGAAGAAAGGTAAAACCAGCAATGTAAAGTGTTACCGACGATAGTTTTAGACAGCATACGTGCTTCTAATTTACCAGCTGTTCTTACCACGGTTGATGGAATTAGAAAATAATCCTTCGTTTCATCGTAAATTATTATACTGGCTCTATCCGTAGAACGCTGCAAACGTTCATCTTCTGTGTTAAAGTCCAAAGGATCATAGGCCCAGCTGATTGCTACTTTACGGCCTAAAACTGGCACTGCTAAAAGGTCTTGTGGACTATCCAACTTTCCAAGAGTCAGTTGTAACGTAGCATAATTGATCGTAAATAATGGAGACACACCTGAGATAGCTTCCTTCAGATTGAATTTAACCGCTTCATTCATCGGGCCAGACAGTTTGTTGCCAGATTGGTATCCTTTACTCACAACCTCACTAACAGCACCTAAAAACCTTGTTATTAAGCCAAATTTATTACGTTGATCAATTTGTGATCTGACTGGTAGCTTACTGGTTTTTTTTGGCAAACTTTTCATTACATCCAGCGTACGCCACCTGGCACCGATTACTGTTCCTACTTTTCCTGAGAATCCACCAAGGATTCCTGTTCTGATCTTTCCCATTTTCTTTAATTTTAAACAATGAATTATTCTATTAATTCAAGTCAATAGCATGCCGGCCGCTTAAACTTGTTAAACGAAAGTATATCAATAAATTAGCTGAAAAATAAATTGACCGCAATAGTCCGTTATTGTCCGCAATTGACCGGATTTGACCGCAATTGTCAAGCACTGAAAAAGCTTTATTTATTAAAAACAGGATTAAAACAAGAAAGGCCCCCCGGTTAAGGAGAGCCTTTGATCATAGCTGCTGCAAAATTAATCGAAGTTCAAACCTGGCATTTCTATCCATGAACGATTATCCTGATTGGTAAAAGTGCCGGGACTTAAGATTGCATCACATATGACTGCGGGATTAAATGATTTACTATTTAACAAGGTAACACCATTATAGAAACTCAAAAACATTACAGCGATGCTTAGACAACCGTCTGGAATTTTAAAAGAAAAATCAATCCGATTTATTAATTCTTCGTTCTTTTTAAGGGTAATGCTATGTTTTTCCGGATTAAGAATTCTTTTACCGTCTTTCAGCCGGATTAATCCGACTACGAATGTTAGTTTGCATTGAGTTGCATGCTTTGGAAAACGCAATTTTGGCGCGTTACCTGACTCATAATAAACAATCTTCATAATTCCCTGATTGAGTTCGATTTTCGGTTTTAAATTCAAAATCTTTTTTACAGGAGATTTAATATTAAATTCAAAACCGGCTAAATTACCAAAACTGTTTCGCTTAAAAAGGTATGCCGTTTTTGTAGGATTATCACATGCTGTAAGGGCTGTAGTCAGCGCACTGGTGAATCGAAAAGCATAACTTGTTTCGTTCATTCCACCGAGCGTATTATGAAATATGCCTCTGATATGTTTTCCAAGCATGCTACTTTTACGAAAATTCTCTGATGCCTTTTTGGTTTCCACTGATTGTTTCATTGTGCCTGGCACAGGTCTTTTTGAAACAACCTGTACCCCATCTATCACTTTAAAAATGAAATCCCCCAGGATTCCCTTTAAAAATTTACCGTCGAAAATTGCCATACATATTTGCTTTTTTATTAATGTAAAGCATTTGTGCTAAAGAGTATCATCCTAAGCAGGCAATGTCCATAATTGTCCGCGGCTGTCTGCAATTGTCCGTAGTTGTCCATGTTCTGGTCAAAGGAAAAATTAAAAAGTTCTTCAGTCTTCAACTAGTCATGCTTTATTTGTGCCTAAGTAGTGCTCGATGTAAGACCAAGCTTTAAACAGCCTTTAACCATAGGTACTCCAAGTCTTTTCAACTAGTTGTTTTTAATTGGACTTGCCATGCTCTCACGTTACTTTAGCATTGCTCTTACCCTAACGAGTACTCGGGCAGTACTCAGGCAGTACCCGGATGTATAATATAGAGAAAGCTAAATCAACAGATGGAAGTTTACCAGGACTCAAACCAGATTGGGGGAAACTCTTTATTTTAGAAGACAGCACAGCTTTTGCTTATGCAAGTTGAGCTGGATAATCCAAATAAGGTATTTTTAGCATCAGAAAAATTGATATTACGAAAACAGAAGATTATTCAAAATTAAGCACGTTTCGTTTGAGTAATTAAAGGAAACAATCAACTAGACGCTCTACCCAGCACCGCATCAATTTCCCTTCCGATTTGCGCAATTACAGTCTGATCGAATAAAATATCCGCATGTCCGGAGTCCTCATTATACTCATAATTAATATAGCCATCTGAATTCAAATCATCAGCGGAAACCGCCTGCCAAAAGCCATTATGCAGGAACATTTCACCGATTAAGCCGCCATGATAAATCACTTTAAAATTATCACCCAATTGGGGATGAATATTCAAGTCAATCTGCCTGTCTTCAACCTTAATTACGATATTAAAAGGATCCATAAGTATAAATGATTTATTATTGAATGCCTAAATAACAACCTTCAAATTTGAATGTTTTCAATTAAATTAACTGGTTCTCCGTTCAGTAAATTAGCAGCTGATTCTTCCGCCCCCTCATTTTCGCATTGAGGTATCATCTCTTATAGTCCCAAGAACCAAATCTTTCAATGTAAATAAATTAGCAATTGCCTCACCCATAGTATTATTGAAATAAGCATACACGGTTTTTCCTTCGGCCATCCATTCCCGGATATAAGCGGCGTATTCAGACATTAAATCATCCTGATAACTTCCCCTGTAACTTCCTCCAGGCCCGTGGAAACGCAAGTATACAAAGTTGAGATCTGTATCCAGCATTGGTGTATTGGCAGGTGGTTTATCCTGTATCACCATTCCCAAACCATATTCATCAAGTAAGCGATAAACCTGATCGCAATACAAAGATACATGGCGAAACTCCAGCGCAATATTCCATTCACCAGCTTTATCGCATTCACGCAGACAAGCCATTAATAAAGTCAGCTGATTTAAATTTCCAATACGTACAGCAGGGGGAAACTGCACTAGCAAACAACCCTTCTTATCACCTGCCAAAGAAATAACCTCCATAAATTTTTTTACAGATTCAGGATCAAAAGCAAGCCCCTTATTGTGTGTGATTATCTTAGGAAGCTTAAAGGTAAATCTAAAATTTTCCGGAACATCCATAGCCCATTTCGCAACAGTTGATGCCATTGGTATTTTATAAAAAGAACTATTGATCTCAATACTGTTCATCATCGAAGAGTAAAAACACAACCTGCTTTTTTCTTTAAATTCCTCCGGATAAAAAAGCTTATTACGCACAGGTAACAGCAAACCACTGGTACCTGAATAGTAAGCAGGAACATTATTTTTTCCCATAACAGCAAATACTAAAATAGACCATCCCAATAATTAACAGATAAAGACGTTATTAATTATACCACACTAAAAGCTAATAACATGGAAAATCAACAAGACAATTCAGCTTCAATCCAAAATAAAAAATTCACTGAAGCGCTTTTAGAAAAATCTGCCGAGCTAAAAGTGAAAACTGTAAAAGTTAATGAAAAACTCCAGGAGCTTAAAAAGCAGACAGAAAACCTGCTTCATGGCAAAAACGACCAAAGCCAAGGCTCATAACTCAGACCATTACCATACCAACATTAATTTAACACACCAACATCAATCCGATCAAGACTCATTCAACGGTGGGAAATATTCAGTACCAGGATTGGTTCCATCAGAATTGATGCCTAAATCTTCATCCTCATGACCAGTAGCCCCTTCCCTATCCAGCTCCTGTTCAAGCGGATACAAGTTAGAAGTTTGTTGAACACCATCTAAATTAACGTCAGTTCCAGCCGGTCCGGGAATTTGATCAACATCAACGTCTTTAATTCCCCGGGTAAGATCATCTTTCCGAACAACATCAGAATGCTCTGCATTTAAATTAAAATCTTTCCTATTCATCCTCTATAAAATTGGTTAATTTCTACTAAACACACTCCAGGAAATAATGTTTTAAAACATACTGACTTATCCCATCAGCCAATTTTCAGCATTTCTTCCAGTTCATCCAAAAAGCTGATTTGCCTCGAATTAATAAGCAGTCTCGCCTGATCCATACAAAACCAATTTCCTTTATCAACCTCTGGAAAATCCACAACTTTCCCAGACCGGGGTGGCCACTCCAAAGCGAAAGTATTACAAACCATACTTGAAGGATTTAAATCTCCAGCTACCGCCCAGCAATACACTACTTTTCCAGCTTTCTGTACAATAGACTTCAATTCCTTAAAATCACCTGCCGGTGAATAACCAGTTTCCTCATAAAACTCACGCAAAGCAGTGGATAGCAATTCCTCTTGCGCAACAGGCTCCCCCTTAGGGATTGTCCAGTAGCCTTTATCCTTATGCCGAAAAAAAGGGCCACCAGGATGAACCAAAAATACCTCAGTCAGCTCAGCATTAATACGATATAACAATATTCCCGCACTGATAGATTTCATAAAGCTGATTATAAGGTCAAATACTAATCCAACATACAGACCAAATAATTGTTTAAACAGATAACAATCCCCCTTAAATAAGCATCCAGATTAATCAAACACTTAAGTCCAAAATCTGACAAAAGCGGTGCCTCCGGATAATGTCTGGTTCTGAAAAAACCTTACGAAATAATAAAAAAGGTGTAAGGTAAAAGGTTAAAAACCTAATTCCTTACACCTTTAAAATTTATATAAGCTGGTGTTTTATTTCTCGTTAATTATTGATTTTTTAAACAGTCTTTCCCAACCTGATTTTCCGATAACCAATGATTTGTAAGCGTGGGAATCACCGTCTATATAAAAATCAAATGCTAAATTTTTTGTACCCAATATTTTGCCCATTTTTAATGGAACGATACGTGTTTTTCCAATCGAAAATTCATTGTTTTTGAAATCATCAAAAAGCCCTAATACATAATCATAAAAATCTTTTTCATCTTTAACAGAAGCAAATGCAACTTTTCGGGTTCCATTTATATCATCAGTAAATGCCAGAATTTCAACTGTCTTTCCTAAGCGATATAACTGAAATGTTGGCGTTATAGGATTATTCGATCCAATTAGCTGGGGTGTTATGCTTTTTTTGTCTTCATTAATTTGTTCTTTAGTTCTTCCCACTTTGAGCTGGGCAGAAACATTATTTCCCAGACAAACTAAGGATAAAAGGCAACTTGCGATTAATAGTTTTTTCATATTGACATTACTAAGTTTATACACTGTAATGCAAATTAAACAATAATGCAATTTAAATTATTATTAATCAGAAATTTATTAAAAACATTACAATTTCAAAAACACAAAATCACCGGTTCGCTGAGACTAGCTCCGGATATAAATTGCCCCCCTTCAAACTTAACATCCCCGTAACACTAGACCCGTACCTTTACCTGGCAATGAAAACCCACAACTACAACGTTTTTTCGGACGAAGAACTCCTTGCCTTGCTCCACCAGGACGACACCCTTTCCTTGCAAATTATCTTTTCCCGTTACTACGCCCCATTAACTCAATTCTCAACCATATTCACCAAAGACAACACCATCAGCGAAGTCCTGATCTCAGACCTGTTCATGAACCTCTGGGACAACCGCAAGCAGCTGCAAATCCGCTTACTAAAACCCTACCTGTTCCAAGCTGCTAAAAACCTGTCCTTAAACCATCTAAAAAAACACAAACCCTTGCTCGAACCCCTTGAAAATCATGAAACACTCCTTTCCGGGCACCTTACCCCATTTGAAATACTGACCAACCGCGAATCGCAACAACGCATTCTGTCCCTCATTAACCTGCTCCCTGAAAGACAGCGCGAAGTCCTTTTAATGAGCCGTATCGAGCAAATCGATAAAACCAATATCGCCCCGCTCCTGGGCATTACTGTCCGTACCGTAGAAACTACCCTTTACCAGGCCATAAAGTCTCTGCGCACCCTGCTGTCCACTTCAGAAAAGAAAAAATAGTTAACACACTCATAACATAAGCTTAACCTTTTCCACTACGTAAATCACCCTGTCAATCTTGTCTTACAGATAAGAACGAAATGGAAGAACTATACTATCAGCTGATTACTGAATACTATCATCAAACGATTACAGAAAGAGATCTGACTATCCTGCAAGAATGGGTAGCCAGCAACCCTGCACACGAAACAGAGTTCAGAGAAGTTATCCTGATCCTGGACGCGTCAAAACTCTATTACAAAAGTCCAGTCAATCAGGAAAACAACTGGGCTAAAATCACCGCCTACATCAACCAGAACAAACAACCGGTCAAGCGTAAATTTCCATTCGCCAAACTGGCCATGGCAGCCTCGCTGATACTCATCATTGGTTTTGGAATCAATCAGTACAAAACCCATAAATCCAACCCTCAAAACCAGCTGAACGAAATTACCAATCCATACGGCCAGCAAAGCAGCTTCATCCTGCCTGACAGTTCTATCGTTTACCTCAATGCAGGCAGTAAACTGAAATACCCGAAACATTTTGCTGCTCACAAAAGACTGGTAATCCTGGAAGGAGAAGCCTTTTTCGATGTCAAACACAAAACCACCCAGCCCTTCATTATCCAAACTGGAAAAGTAAGTACAACTGTTCTCGGCACATCCTTCAATGTCAAAGCCTTCCCTAAAGAAAGCCACATAGCGGTAACCGTAAAAACAGGAAAAGTAGGTGTCGTATTCAAAGAAAAGAACCACCCTGCTGTTACCAACTTCCTTTTGCCCGATCAGCAACTCCAGATCGATACCAAAACCGGGAAAACAAATAAAAACGAGATCAATGCAGAAGCTATTTGCGATTGGAGAAACTACAGAATGGTTTTCTACAATGCCTCTCTCAAAGAAATCACCTCTACCATAGCAAGAACCTATAAACTTGACATAGAACTTGAAGACCCTGCAATGGCGGCCATTAAAGTAACCACGTCATTCAATAAAACACCTGTAGACCAGATGCTCAAAACACTGGCTATCCTGACCGGATCACATTACACCAAATCAAACAACACCATTATATTTTATAAATGAGAAAGGAAAACACGATGAACTAAAATTTACGCTCCCATAAAAAACAAAGAAGCCGGAAAACGCTGTAACGTTCCCGGCCCTTAAATGATGTTTTAAACTCCCGATTAAAAAAGTACAAAACTTAGTAAAGATATGAATAATACTATTCGATGGCTCGGCTGTACAGCAATTTTATTGTGGTTAAGCCTGTTTATCAGTACAGCAAACGCGCAAACAAGCCAGATGATTACCTTTGGCGCAAACAGTATCACCTTTAAAAAAGCCTTTAATGAGCTCGAAAAGCTGAGTGGCATGACCATCAGCTATAACAACAGCCAGTTAGATGATCAGCAAAAGGTTAACCTGCCAAAAGCTGAAAGAACAGTAGCAGAAACATTGCGCCTGTTACTTCGCAACCAATCCTTAACCATCAAACAAACAGATGCTAAAAACATCCTGCTCGTCAACAGTGTAAAAGGAAAACTAACAGGAAAAGTAACCGATCAAAACGCTGAACCAGTTCCCGGTGTATCCATCAAGATACTCGAAACTGCACAAACTATCCAGTCCAACAACGACGGAAACTATAGTATCAACCTTGATCCGGGAACTTATACCATCATCACTAAATACATCTCTTTTGATGATACCCGTACCGAAAAGGTCAAGATCACAGCTAACCATAACACCTTATTAAACCTTCATCTGCAGGAATCTGCCAACGCCTTAAATGAAGTGGTAGTCACAGCGCTCGGCATCAAAAGAGAAGAAAAGGCCCTTGGTTATTCAACCAAAGTCTTAAAAACCGAACAGTTGACCGATGCCATGTCCAACAACTGGACAGACGCGTTGTCCGGTAAAGTTGCCGGCCTGAACCTGATCAGATCAAACGGTGGCCCGGCGGGGTCAAACAAAATCATCCTGCGGGGAGAAAGTAACCTGACCGGCGAAAACGATGCCTTAATTGTAGTAGATGGTGTGGTAATCAACCATGGCAGCGGCCGGACTACAGGAAGTGGCAGCTCTGCCTATTTACAAGGCGAATCGCCTATTGACTTTGGCAGTGGGTTAAACGACATCAACCCAGACGATATAGAAAATGTAACCGTATTAAAAGGTCCGGGAGCCGCCGCTTTATACGGACAGCGCGGTGCAAATGGTGCGATCATCATTACCACTAAATCCGGTAAAAAAAGAAATGGGATCGGGGTAACTGTCAACTCGAATACCGCTATGGAAACGATTTCCCGCTGGCCCGATTACCAGTACGAATACGGACAAGGAAACGATGGTGCCAACTTTTACTCCTTTGGCGTTACAGAAGATGGCCCAAGTACCAGAAGTACAAGTTCTGCCTGGGGGCCCAAGTTTAACGGACAATCCTTTTTCCAGTATGACCCGATCACTAAAACCGCAGGAAAAGAGAGAACCCCATGGATTCCCTATAAAAACTCAAGAAAAGATTTCTTTCAGAGCGGCCGTACTTTCACGAACAGCGTAACCCTGGATGGTGGAAATGACCAGACCACTTTTCGTCTTTCGCTAACCAATGTAGACAACAAATGGATCATCCCCAATACAGGTTACGGCCGTAACACCGTCGCGCTGTCTGCCACTCATAAAGTAAACGAGAAACTTCAGGTCGCAACCAAAGTTAACTATACGAACAAGTTTAGCGATAACCTCCCCTCTACCGGTTACAACAACCAGTCTATCATGTACTGGAACATGTTCTGGTTACCTAGCGCAGATGCCGGATGGTTAAAAGACTATTGGGCCCCCGGAAAAGAAAATGTAGCACAGAGCTATCCTTTTAGCAGTTATCCTGACAATCCTTACCTGATTGCCCATGAAATGCTCAACAAATCTAACCGGAATGCACTAACCGGAAATGTACAGGCCACGTATAATTTCTCCAAGAATTTAAGCCTGATGATCCGCAGTGCGATGGACTTCTCTTATGATGCCCGTTCTCAGCAACGCCCATTTGATACCGAGAAGTTCAAAAAAGGAATGTTCAGGACACAAAACATCTTCTCCCAGGAGATTTCCAACGATTTTTTAATCCGCTACAACAAAGACCTGAACAAGGATCTTAAAATCTCGGTTTCTGCCGGAGGGAGCATGTTAAAAAACACTTATAACAAAGACGAACTTCGTGCAGATTCGCTTACCTATCCCGGTATTTATAGCCTGGCTAACAGTGCAGGTGTGTTAACGCCAAAACCTTACCGGGGTAAATATGGGATCAACAGTTTTTATGGAGTTGCGACAGCAAGTTATAAAGATTACTTATTTATAGATGTTACAGGCCGTAACGACTGGAACAGCGTACTGGCAACCGCAAAATCTACTGATAATGTTTCCTTTTTCTATCCTTCAGTAAACCTGAGTGGCATCGTTTCTGAAATGTTTAAATTGCCAAAATTCATTTCCTATGCCAAATTAAGGGCTTCGGTAGCAGGTGTGGGCAGTGGTCAGCAAACTCCTTATATCACTTCTTTCACTTATGATGTAGCCGATAATTATCCCGGTGGACTCCAAAATCCAACCGTATTGACCAACACCAATCTGAAACCTTTATATACCACAAGTTACGAAGTCGGTACTGATGTGAGGTTTTTAAACAACCGCCTGGGCATCAACATCGCCCTATATAAAAGTGACACCAAAGATCAGATCCTGAAAACTACCGTAGATCGTTCTTCGGGCGTAAGCTACGCTTATGTAAATGCTGGAAAAGTACGTAACAAAGGGATAGAAGTAGAGTTGAATGGTACACCGGTAGATCAGAAAGATGGGTTCAAATGGACAATCTTCGGAACTTTCACCGCTAACAGAAACAAGATTATCGCTTTAACAGATAGTCTGGATAACCTGATTTTACAATCCGGGCCAGCCAGCCGCGGTGCAATAGTAGCTAAAATTGGAGGCAGCATGGGTGATCTGTATGGCCGTGGTTACAAACGGTCGCCAGATGGACAAATTGTCTATAACAATGGTTACCCGGTCATCCCTGATGATCAGCTTTATCTCGGCAATACCACCCCTAAATGGAAAGCGAGTTTAGGCAACCAGTTTCGTTATAAGAATTTCGGAATGAGTTTCCTGGTAGATGCACAATATGGTGCAGTAGGTTATTCACTTACCGCAGCTGTTTTAGCTGAACAAGGAAAGACGACAAACACGCTTCCGGGACGATACAACGGGATTATCGGTAAAGGTGTAGTGCAAAATCCAGATGGCAGTTATAGCCCGAACACGGTAATCGCACAAGATATGACTACTTATTATACTACCCATTATGGCCGGGATAATATTGAGGGAGCTACCTATTCTACTGATTTTATCAAACTCCGTGAAGCCAGATTTGACTATACTTTTAAACCAAAAACATTGAGAAGATTCGGTTTACAAAGGGCTACAATTGGTATTTACGGCCGTGATTTGATGACAATCACGAAATGGCCGGGCTTTGATCCTGAGTTTGGGACACTAAACGATGGTACCATTAACCAGGGCTTTGAACTGGGTCAGTTCCCTGCTACCCGAACTTTTGGAATCAATTTAAACATAGGTATTTAAAGAATATGAGACTCAAAAATTATACAATCTGTTTGATTTTATGTTTAGCGGTGACCTCTTGTAAAAAAGGTTTTCAGGAGCTGAATGTAAATCCTAATACGAGTGAAAAGGCTTTACCGCAGGCTTTGCTTGCTCCTGCTATTGCAAATATTGTAAAAGCAAATATGAGCCGCAGCCAAAGGCTCACTAACGAATTGATGCAGGTAACGGTAGATATGGGTGATACAGACGGGAAAGTTTTCCGTTACGACATCCGTAAATCTGAGGGTGATTATCTTTGGAACAGCTGGTATCTGGAACTTTCGAATTTCAATGATATATACAAAGGTGGCGAACAATTGGGCAGCAATAGTTTCAAAGGGATCTCGCTGATCTGCCAGGCTTATGTGTTTTCATTACTGACTGATACTTATGGTGACATCCCCTATTTCAATGCGACTAAAGCTAAAGAAGGTGTTTTTATGCCTGAGTTTGATCGTCAGGAAGTAATTTATCCGGAGCTTTTTAAAAAGCTGGAAATGGCTAACGAGCTGTTAAAAACAGGCACCAATATCCCTTCTTCAAGTGATCCGCTATATGCAGGAAATGCAGCTAACTGGCGCAAGTTTGGCAATACGCTTTATTTGAGATTGCTGATGCGGGTTTCTGCTAAATCGCCAACTTTAGCAGTAGCAAAAATTAAGGATATTGTAGAGGTAAACAGTGCTGATTACCCGATTATAAGCAGTAATGCAGAGTCGGCAGCTTTGAGGTGGTCAGGTACTGCGCCTTATGTTTCGCCTTTTGCCACCTGGCGGCCTGCCGATTGGTACACGCCCAAACTGGCTGATTTCTTTGTCAACAACTTAAAGGAATGGGGCGATCCGCGAATTGCAAAGTGGGCTACCATTTACAATGGAAAATATGAAGGCATTTCAAGTGGCTATCCTGTAGGACAAGCGCCCGAAGGAAAATCTACTTTACCCGTTGCCTTACAGTCTGAGCCTTTACTGGGTAATATCCTGAACTACGCGGAGCTCCAGTTCCTATTGGCCGAAGCTGCTTCAAAAGGCTGGATTACTACCGGAACGGCTAAAGGTTATTATGAAAACGGGGTAACCAGCGGGATTACTTACTGGGGCTATGCGGTTCCTGAAAACTACTTGCAGGGTGCAGATGTGAAATGGGCTGACAATTTAGCTTTGGAGGATAAACTCGAGCTGATCCATTTGCAGAAATATTACAGCCTGTTTATGACTGATCTGGAGCAATGGTTTGAATATCGCCGTACAGGTCATCCTCAGTTACCAAAAGGTCTTGGTTTGCCAAATGGCGGCCTGATGCCTTCCCGCTTAAATTATCCTGTCTATCTGCAATCTACCAATGGTGCAAATTATTCTGCGGCTGTAGCTATACAGGGTGCAGATGATTTATACACTAAAGTATGGTGGCAAAAACCTTAATCGCTCAATAATCATGAACAAATATTTATTTCAATTTTTTAGTTGCTGGTTGCTATTAACCGGCCTGGCCGGATGTAAAAAGCATGATGCTGCTTTGGGCGATCCAAGTCCGATTATCGCCATAGAAGATTTGCGCGCAATTTATCAGGGTACAGGGGTAAGCTTAAATACAGGTAATTTAGCTGGTGCACACCAGATTATAGGAATCGTGGTTTCTGATGTCCAGTCTGGAAATATGCCTGCCGGAACTGTAGCCATGCAGAATAACAGAAGGAATAAAACAAGGGGAATTTTACTGGCGGTAGAAAATGCGGCAGCTTTGAAAACTGGAGATTCTATTGTCGTAGACCTGAACGGGACAACGCTTACAAAAGTGAATGGAAGTTTAAAGGTTACAGGTTTAAACGCGGCTTCAGTGAACAAGGTTTCGAGTGGAAATGTAAGAAACCCGATTACCGTAACTACGGCTTTATTTAAAGCTAAACCAGATGATTATGAAGGCTGCCTGGTCAGATTATTTTCTGGAAGCATCACTCCTGTTCCTGTTGCAGGAGAGTTATATGCGGGCGATAAAAAGTTAGCAGACAATGGTGGAACAATGGTTTTGCATACAGAAAAGAGTGCTTCTTTTGCGGGTAAGGGTTTACCAGCGAGCGCTACTTTTACAGGTATTCCACTAATGTACCAGGTTGATGGAAAAGGCGATGCTGTGCCTGTTTTATGGCCACGTAACCTACTCGATATGCTGGATGCAAGCGGGCCTGTTTATACGGGTTTCCCTGAAACTTTTGAGTTCCCGGATCAGAGTTTAAAGGCTTCTTACGCAGCGGCAGTTGCTGGTTTAAAAACAGGAAACTGGTTGTTGGATCAAGCTATTTTAGCGAATACTTCTGGCCGTGACCGTTTTAATCCTGCTGGTTTACAGTGTATCCGGATGCAGCAAAATCTGGCTGTTCCAGGTTATGTGCAAATGAACTTTAATGTGCCAAACGGGGCATCAAAAGTATCGCTTTTGTATGGTGCTTACTACAATGATGCGACCAGTTCTTTTGTACTGGAATATTCTAAGGATGACGGTTTAACATGGCTCCAAACCGGAAATGTAATTAATAATGCGTCGGCCGTTGCCAAAACAGCAACTTTCCTGATGGACATTACGGGGCCTGTACGGTTCAGAGTTAAAAAACTAGGCTTGGGAACAACAAATAATACAACCATTAATAACGGAAGGCTGAGTATTGAAGACTTTGCTATTTACGCGAATTAAGCGCTCTGGTTTCTGAGCTAAAGGTTTGTCCTTAAAAAATTCACCGCACAAAACATTTAAGCGGGTTAAAAACCCGCTCTTTAAAATAATATACTCATGTTAAACAGAAGACATTTTTTAAGAAACTTAGGGTTATCAGGTACGCTGATAGTGGCCCCTACAGCTTTGATTGAGGCGGCAACGTTGCCACTCCCGGCAAAACCAACTGACCTGACTACGGTTACTTTAAAAGGGAATATTAGTGCTGGCGGCAACCCGATTGCAGGTGTTGCGGTAACAGATGGAATTAATATCACGCTGACTGATAAACGTGGTAATTACGAACTGCTGAGTAACCACACTGCCGACTATGTTTATATCAGTTCTCCGGCTGGTTATCAGTTTAATCAAAAGAGAGGAATTACCTCTTTTTATAAGGCTATCCCAAAAGACAGTACTAGTTTCAAAGCTGATTTTGTATTGGAAAAACTGAATGTACCTGATCAGAAACATAATTTTTTGGTCTGGGCCGATCCGCAGATTATCTCTAAAAAAGACGCGGCTTTGCTAAAAGCCCAGACTGTTCCTGATGTTCAGGAGTTAGTAAAATCTTACCCTCAGGGAACGTTGTTTCATGGAATTGGCTGTGGTGATTTGGTTTGGGATCATTTTGAACTGATTGCAGATTATAAAGATGCAGTGGCAGAAACGGGTATCCCTTTTTTCAATCTGCCGGGTAACCATGATATGGATTTGGATGCAAGATCTGATGAATTATCAACCCGCACTTTTAAAGATGAATTCGGCCCAACTTATTATTCTTATAGCCGGGGTGAGATTCATTATATATCATTAGATAATGTGTTCTTTTTAGGAGTTGCTAAAAAGTATATCGGTTATTTAACAGAAACTCAGTTACAATGGGTTGAACAAGATTTAAAGACGGTAAAACCAGGAAGCACAGTGGTAGTTTCTGTACATATCCCGACCAATACAGGTACTTCCAGAAGGAATAAACTGAAAGATGATGAACTGGGTGGCGTATTGTCAAACAGAGAACGTTTATACAAATTACTGGAAGGTTATCAGGTTCATATCTTATCCGGACATACGCATATGAACGAGAAATGGGAAGACCGCAACATGATCGAACATGTGCATGGTACGGTATGTGGCGCATGGTGGACTGGCCCGGTTTGCAGTGATGGCTGCCCTAACGGTTACGGAGTTTACGAAGTAACCGGCAGTGAAATCAAATGGTATTACAAGGCTACCGGAAAAGCCAAAGATCATCAGCTTAGGATTTATCCTAAAGGTTCTTTCTCAGCAATTGCCTCAGTGACTCCTTCAGATAATCTACAAGAAACCACCCCCGCAACAGAAATCGGTGTGAACATCTGGAACTGGGACCCAAAATGGAAAGTTGAGTACTTCGAAGACGGCGTAAATAAAGGAGCAATGAAACAAAGAACTGCAATGGACCCAATCGCTTACAAGCTATACGGTGGCCCTTTAGTTCCTAAAAAACATAAATGGGTGGAACCGACCTTAACAGATCATCTGTTTTTCGCTACCCCTGCTCCGGGAACCCGTCAGTTTAAAGTAGTAGCTACTGACCGTTTTGGCACAGTTTACACGGAAGAGATAACAATTTCATAATTAAAAATATAGGACTAAGAATTAGGTAAAAGGGGATGCCTGAAAAAGCATCCTCTTTAGCTAAAAATCTAATTCATCAACCAAAGAATGATTGGTTAAACTGAGGATTAAAGTGCTTTAAAAATCTTTTAAATCATTAATTAACCAAGATCTTAAATAAATAATTTAAATTTAGTGAATGATCGTAATAAGCTGTACTATAATTATTTTCTTAATATGTATCTCCAGTGGAAGTTTAAACGTTTTCTCTGGTATTCTAACGCCTTTCCTGATTTATCTTGTGCTGAATTCTGAATCGCTTTATTTATCTATACCAGGCCTTTTTTTTTCTCTGTTAGGGTTATTTATGTTTAAAGTTCTTGGCTGGGATGCCAATCCTAAAAAACCGTTGTTCTGGAAAATCATTCAGCACTTACCAAGTATAGGTGCTTGTGTACTCGTATTAATCTTCTATATAATCCCTACCTATTCCACTGGTAAGGAAGGCATAATCAATTTCATTTATACCAGTATCGTGTTCCTTGGCTTTGCTTTTATTATTACAAGGTCTGTTATTACTAATCCGATATATCGACTGATTAACATGTTATATACTAAAGAGGAATTTTTAGTAAGAAGAAAAATCCTTGCTCCAAAGCTAGAAAGTGGTTATAAATCAGTAGCCTATTACATCCACATTCGCGAAACTGAAGATGGCATATTCAATATCAATAGCATTCTTTCCATATATCTGAATTATTTTGTAAAAGGGAAAACCGTTGAGTTTACGCTTAAGCGTGGCTGCCTGGGGTTGTTATATTGCAGCAACTTTCCAAAAGTCGTATAATGATAACAGATCAACTCTGTAACCAGGGGAATTCAGCAACTGAAAAGTTGATGCCTTATATCAAGCTCATGAATATTTTAAATGAAAAAATCTGGTGCAATTAATAGAAGAAATATAAATATATAATTGCGTAACATATTGGGACGAAAACAATGACAAAGGCCAGTATGATTTTCCCATAATCCTTTCCGATTTTTTGATTCATTATCTTTGCGTTTTTCATAAACAATAAATTATTTAATACTTACCAGGATAGCAGATAATAATATGTATCAATTTACAGACCAAAAAATATAGATATTTTAAAATTTCATGGCCCTTCAGTCCTATTCACCAGCAGCTTAATGCAAAATTTGTTTCAGAATCGCCATTGCTTTGACCATTTCATTTTCCTCCAGCGAAGCAAAGCCCATCCTCAGCCCATTGGTAATAAATGACTCGTTTTTATAGAACCCCCCATTACCAATATATAACCCCTTTTTCAATGCTTCTTCAGACATTTTGATCAGGTTTATCTTTTTATCAAAGTCCGTCCATACCGCCAGCCCTCCTTCCGGAACTTTAAATGTTATTTCCTCACTAAAATCAGATTTGAGTAGCTCGCAGAAAAGATTTCTCCGCTGCTTATAAATCTTCAACGACTTCCTGAAATGCCTTTCCATTTCCCCATTGTCAAACAATACAGCAAATGCTTCTTCCAACAATGTATCGCCTTGCTTATCTATCAGTTGTCTCAATGAAGATGCGGCATCTACAAATGCTAAAGGCCCAATCATAAAGCCGGTTCTCAACCCAGGAGCAAAAGTTTTCGTAATCGAGCCGATATAAATTACGTTATGATTGTGATCAATACTTGCCAACGGTACATAAGGCTTATTATCATAATGAAAATCAAAATCATAGTCATCTTCGATAATCGCAAAACGGTATTCTTTAGCCAGATTTAACAATTTTAACCTTCTTTCCATGCTCATTGTCACAGTCGTAGGAAAATGATGATGCGGTATAATATATACCGCTTTTAAACTCTTCGTCTTCAAAACTTCTTCCAGATAATCAATGTCCATCCCATTTTCATCTACAGGAACCCGTATAAGATTAGCACCAGCATAAATGAAAGTATCATCAGCAGAGCGGTAATTTGAAACTCCGACTGCGATATGATCAGAAGGTCCAAGCAACAATTGAGCTGCTAAATAGATACCCATCTGGCTACCCTTTGTAATCATTATATTTTCAGAAGGAACAACTAATCCCCTGGTGTTGGAAAGGTAATGAGCAATAGATTCACGAAGATGCTCTGATCCTTTAGAGCTGCCATATTTCAGAAAGTTTTTACCGAAGAATTTTCTGGAAAGACTACGGTATTCACGCATCAGATTATCTACCGGAGCTAAACGCACATCAGGAAAACCATCATCAATAGTTAGCATGCTTTTCTGAAAATTATCACCCGGCATTGCTTTTTCAAAATGATTGGTCCAGATAAAAGATTCCTGCGAACCATTACTTTTATTGACTTCGGGTTTTTCGGTTTTGGAAAGCACAGGTAATTTAGAAAGGACAAACACTCCCTGGCGCTCAATGGATTCAGCCCAGCCCTGGCTAATCAATTCCTCATAAGCCAATTTCACCGTGTTTCTATTAATACCTATCAATTCTGCAAGTACACGGGAGCTTGGTAATATATCAGATGGTTTAAGCGTGCCATTCGTGATCAGTGATATAAACGTATTGCACACCTGGATATATAGTGTTACAGAGGCTTTTCGATCAACCTGAATTAATGATTTGTAAGGTAACATCTGGGCTGTGGTTTACTTGAAAATAGACGTGCAAATCTACCCCAATCCCTTTATATTCTCACATAAATTACCATAACTACCTTAAACAGCTAATCTGGGCTGGTATCTTTCTCAAAACTGGCCTGTAAAAGCAGCCCTGACCTTAGCTAAATTTGCACTATAAATCATTAACAATAAACATATTACGCATGAAAAATTCATTTAAAGTACCTCAGCTTCTTTTACGTATTGCACTAGGCATAGGCTTCCTTACAACCGTATCAGACAGATCAGGTTTTTTAGGCCCGATGGGAACTAACAATATCGAATGGGGTAACTGGGATAACTTTATAAAATATACAGCAACGCTATTGCCTTTTCTGGATAAACCAGCAGTAAACGTGATGGGTAGCATTGCCACTTTAGCTGAAGCTATACTAGGGATTCTGCTGCTTATTGGATATAAAACAAGACTAGCTGCAATTGGTAGTTGTTTACTGACACTTACTTTTGCAATAGCAATGACTTTATTCCTGGGAATAAAAGCACCAATTAACTTTGCGGTATTTTCAACTTGTACAGGCAGCTTGCTGCTTGCAACAATTCCAATTTACAATTGGAGCATTGATAACTTAATACAACCACTTATAAATTAAAACAATTAAGATACCTTCATTGATCATTTTTGCTCTGATCAATGAAGGTATCTGTTAAAGATTAAAATTTCAATGTTATATTTCCGGTAACTCTTGTAGGGTTCTGAGCTGCCAGTCTATAAGACCAGTATTTCTCATTGGTCAGATTATCTACTTTTACACCAATTCTAAACGTTGGCCTGTCGTAAAAAACAGAAGCATCCAGTACAGTATAAGAGGGAATGCTGAATTTGAACGTTGCCGTATTCGTTTGATAATATTCACTACCATAAATTCCACCAATCCCTAAACCCAGACCTTGAACAGGACCTCTGATTACACGGTAACTCGCCCAGAAGTTCGCCGTTCTGGGAGAACCTGCAGTTGTAGGGCGCAAACCTTGGATAGCGGCATTAGCATTTGCGAATTTGCTATCATTATAAGTATACCCAGCTACGATATTCAAACCAGGAAAAGGATTGGTAATAATTTCAGCCTCAAATCCTTTGCTCAATTGCGTTCCATCCTGAATTGAGAAATTAGGGTGGTTAAGATCATCTATAAGCATATTCGTTACTTTGATATTATAGTAACTAAATGTAGCTGTGATCTTACTCAAATCTAGTTTTAAACCACCTTCCATTTGATTGGCCTGGTTAGGTTTAAAAGTGTTCCCATTAAAATCCGAACCACTCACATTGTTAAAACCATTCATGTAATTACCAAACAAAGATACTTTATCCTTCACAATCTGGTAAACAAGCCCAAATTTTGGGGATAAAGCTGTCTGATTAAACTTACCAGCCGTAGAATCTACATTTGCATAATAACTTCCTTTATTGAAATACCTGTCAACACGTAAACTGGCCATTGCCAATAACCTGTCAGTAACATTCAGCACATCAGACACATAAGCACTATAGGTGTTCTCATTATTAGTCACAAAATTGGTAATTTTTTTCACATCAATTGCTGAGAATAAAGGTGATATTTTCGAATAATTGAAGTTGTTGTATGCAAGCCCCGGTTTCTTATAGTTCAGATCGGGCATATTTACAATAGCATCGTTTCTTGTTGCCCGTAAACTGTAAAAATCCAGACCAGCAACAACTCTGTTTCTAAGCCTCCCTATTTTAAAATTACCCGTAAAATTCTGTTGAATATTAGTTCCATAATATGGATATTCCTGATTGGTAACTGATTGCCTTAATGTTGAATCACTTACCGCAGCAAGCGATACCACATAACCTTCGGATGAAGATCTTGTACGCGAGATTACTGTCTGCGAATTCCATTGATCAGAAATCTTATACTTCAACTGTGTGAAAATATTATACTGCTGACCGGTATAATTGACTGTATTGTTAGCAAAAGAAAGGTTGTAGGGAATACCCATTTCTGTAATACTTCTCGCTTTTGCTTTTGGATTTATATAAGGTGTTAAACGCGTAGGCGAAGTTCCTTTAAATCCTCCCCATTCCACATCGACTAAAATAGTCAGCCTGTCATTGACAGCATAAGAAAAGCTTGGTGCAAATAAAAAGTTCTTATTGAATCCCGCATCCTGAAAACTTCTTTCACTGTGTAAAGAAGTATTAATCCTTAATAAAGCAGTTTTATCGGCATTTAAAGGTGTATTAATATCGGCTGTTAAACGGTTCAAATCCCAGCTTGCTGCCGAATAAGAAATTTCACCTTTGAAAGTATCGAAAGGTTTTTTGGTTACTCTGTTGAATAATCCGCCAAATGAAGACAAAGTGCTTCCGAATAAGGTTGCAGAAGGGCCTTTGATAACTTCAATACGTTCCAGATTGGCAGGATCAACAGTTGCATAAGTAAAACTACCTACTCCATTGCGGACCACCTGGGGCGTAGGGAAACCTCTTGAAATCGAAGTCGTTCTCCCTTGATTTCTTACTTCAGCAATACCAGCTCCAGGAACATTCTTAAAGGCACTATTGTAATCTGTTACAATCTGCTCTTTCATAAGTTCTTTACTTACTATAGTATAAACTTGTGGATTTTCAATGTTTTTCAGTGGCATCTTAGAAACGTCATCGCTTTCCTTTTTAGCAAAGCGATTACCGCCTGTTTGAATAATTACTTCTTCGAGATTCTGAGTTGAAGAGTTTAGCTTGATCTCAACAGTATCAGATTGTTTACTGTCTGTAAGGTCGACCTTGGTACTGTAAGTTTTATACCCAATCATCACAACCTCTATGGTGTAATTTCCCAAAGGAACCTTTGTAAATTCAAAACTACCTGCAGAATTAGTTTTTGTAGTTTTTTTAAGCTCCTTTAGCTTTACAGTCACCCCTTGAGCTTCAGTTCCTTCATTAGTCTTAATGATGCCAGTTATTTCCCCGGTTAACGACTTTATTTTTTGAGCCTGTACATTTTGTGAAAAAGAGAATAGGAAAACCAGGGTTAAACAGGTTAAGGTCCAGAAAGCTCTTAACCCGACTGGTAGTTTTTCTTTTTGCAGGGTATGGAATAAATTATTAGGGTGTAAAGGTGTTTTCATATACTGTTTATTTATACTAAATCTAATTAGTGGCGAAATAACACAATTTATTTTGCTAAACAAAGCGATCTTTTTAATAGTTATCCGTTATTTTCAAGGTGTTTATAAATAACAAAAGCCTTCAATAGGAAGGCTTTTGTAGAACTAAAAATTTTAAAATTCCAATAGAATTCTGTATTACATTATTTAATTTCCTATCTCAAAATCAGGCTGGAATTAGGTTAGTAGAAATACCTATTCTATTCCATGCGTTGATAGTAATAATTGCTAATATCACTTGTGCAAGGTAAGTTTCATCCAATACTTTAGCTGCTTGTTCATAGGTTTCATCTTTAACATGATTACTAATTAAGGTTACCTCTTCAGTCAGCGCTAATATTGCGCGCTCTTCCTCCGAAAAAAACGGAGTATCGCGCCAGGCATTCAACGCATAAATACGCTGTTCGGTTTCACCAGTTTTACGGGCATCCTTAGTGTGCATATTAATACAAAAAGCACATCCATTTATTTGTGAAGCTCTGATTTTAATCAGGTCTTTATGAATTCTTGTTAAGGGCGTGCTTTCAATAAATTTTTCCAGTCCAAGAATTGCGCTGTAACCAGCTGGCACTAGTTTTTCTATGTTAATTCGCGTTTTCATATCTTAATGATTTACAAGGTTTTTATGTTGCTGCAAAATTAGCGTAATGGCAGGGATACTAAATATACCAGTTACAGAATAAAGGGTGGCCCAGTGAATTGTGCGCTATTTTACCAAACAAGTTGTACGGTATATTACACTCAGATGCCGTATTTTTCTTTTAAAATAAATATTACACACAAAATCTATTTTCACTGACATACAAAGAAAAATATCGTAACTATACATTTAAATTATCTATCAGGCCCGCCATGAAAAAAATGACAATAAAAGAAATTAAGGAATTTTACGAAAGTACAATATTAACAAAAAAAACAGTCTATGAGTTCATGGATCATCCTGGTAATCCAGGTCTTTTAAAGGAATACAAGTACTTAATGAAAATTTTACTTTTTTTACCAGTACCCTCTGTTATCTGCATGATTGTTATTACAATCAGAGTGAATTTTAGTTATATACCCTTTATAACATTATTCATTTTACTCCTCATGTTAGCCATGACAGGTCGAAGATTCACCGATCTATTTAAAAGAGCTGAATTGCTAAACGGAAAAACACTGGAGTATAGCAGAAGCGAAAAACTTATTTTATACTGTAAAAATATATTATTGCTTGATTACACTGGTATTCAGAAGTTAATTGAAGACTGTGAGAAAAAAGGAAATATAAAAGCAAAAAAGCTTGCTTTTATCGCCTATTTCGGCGTTTTATTAACTACAGGTGGCTCATTTATAGGAATAATAATTGCTGTTCGAAAAGAAGAGATTCTAACTTACAGCATTAATACAGGTTTATGTATTGTATTTTTTTCTTTCCTATGGCTCGTATATAGTACTTTTCATAGTGATATTATGAATAAAGAGAGCAATACTTATAGACATATTGCAGAGTTATTAAAAGAGATAAACTATTCTAAAAAAAAGAATCAATACAACAAAAGGGTCATTTAACTTTTATCACTCAAATTTCACAACCTGATCCTGTGATAAATCTCTCCCGTATCAGACGCATGTCCCCTTTTCTGAAAAATCAACTCACTTAGTTTAAAGGTATTATGGCACTTGAAAATTTTACCGATCCGAGATACATAACAGAGGCTGTTAAGTCATTTGATTATTTTTCGTAATTTCTACCCATTATTCTTGAATTATCATTTTGACAATGGAAGATTACTCATTTCTACATCAGACGAATATCATCGTACATATTGTTGCCGGATCAATCGCCCTTATATTAGGGCTGATTGCTATCTTAACGATAAAGGGCGGGCGAAATCATCGAAAAAGTGGCCTTGTATTTCTTTTTTTTCTCGCTATCGTAATCGCTACCGGCCTGATTGGTGTTTTCATCTTTGGCCGGAATACCTTCCTTTTGGTTATCACCATGTTAAGCGGATATCTCGGATTTTCTGGTTATCGGATATTAAAATTCAAATCAAATAAGCTATATGTGATGGATATTGCTGTTGCTGTGATTACATTGCTGACTGTCTGCTATTTTATTTATTACTTTAAATCAATTGGACTGATCTGGTCTCCCGTAATAATTTACAGTACCGTGGGCTACCTATTATTAATAATTGTTTATGATTTTATTCGTTACCTGATCCCGGTAAATAAATATGGGAATTTATGGATGTATGAGCATATATTAAAAATGATGAGTGCCTTTAGTGGCATACTATCTGCATTTACAGGTACAGTTTTTCCACAATATCAGCCATACAGCCAGTTTTTGCCTTCTATGTTAGGAACTGTTATAGCCGTAGGCTTTATGATATATATTTACAGGAAGAGGTCGGGTATGATGCTGAGAAGGAACCCGTGAGTATAGTGAGAGATTTTTTTTTATTGGACAATGATGATTTCATACATTAAACTGCAAGAATTAATCCAAGATAAACCCCAGGCACCCGAATATAAGTTACGATTATTTTTAGTCATTCTTTCTTTCCACTGTTAATTTTAATAACAGATAATTACACGTCTAATAACAGAATATGAAAATCCATAGCCATTTCAAAATTATCATTAAATTCAACTTTAGATACGATAAGAATTCCAAAATTATTCAACCTTCTTTTCTTTTCCGAACATCTTTTCAAAATCTTGTTTGCTTTTTACATATGACAAATAATGATCTATATTGTAGTTTAGCATGTATTTCTTAAAATCGTTCTCGCTTCCACGAAACTCCCCTTTACCCTCACCCTTAATTAAGCTATAAAACGTATTAGATTCATCTTTTAACAGACGAAAATAAACTATTGGTATAGGTTTGTCTTTAGTACCATAAGTATTATCTGCAAGTTCCTGTTTATTCACGGTCGCAATAATTTCTGCTCCAGGATCTTTAATAGCCCTAACCAAATACATCCCAAAAGCCTCATCTATAGATGAGTATCTGAAAAAATAGAAAATAGAAAAATATTTATGGAGAGAATCACTATAAAATTTAATCTCGTGCTTATAAACAATGGCCATGTTATCTGCTGATGAAGGGTTGAATTTAGCCTTCACTTCAAAATAATCTACCGAATCAGCAAAGTTTTTCACATTTAACGTGATCGTGTCACATTTTGATAAATATTGGTTAATATATAAGCGTCCATCATTTATACTAGTATCAGGATTATCAAAGATATTCACTAACCAACGGCCAATATACTTACCAAAAATTAGTCCCACAGCGAGGAGGCTAACGCTGGAGATCTGTAGTATTTTTTTCATACATGACTAAATTCATTAACTTCATTCTTATAAATGAAAAAAATAATTGTGTCCAACTAATAACAATGGTAATAGTATTACAGCTCCAATTATATAACCAATCGCACCACCCATATTTTTAAACCAACTCATTTCCCTTTCTCAAATCGCTCTTTAAATTCTTCTTTAGACATTGCATAAGTAAGAAACATGTATACATTAAACTCGTACTGCTTTTGTGAGACATCATAATTTTTAAGAATTCCTTTAACATTTTTCATCATTAAAGGTGATTGAGCCCCTTTAACACTAAAAACTAAGATTGGCTTTTCTTTTGTTCCCAGGTTAGGATTATTTAAATCCTGTTTGTTGACTCTAATCGTTAATAAATTATTATTAATACATCCCCAAAAATCCCCATAAACATTAAACATTGTTATCTGGAAATATTTGTTTAAAGTATAATCGAAAATAGTCTTATAGTTCTTATCAACTTTGCTACTTCCATCCCTACCCATATTTTTGGTAGCAAGTGAAGTTGTATAAGTTTCAAATTCATATAACTTTGAATTTAGAATATTTTCTTTGCTAAAAGCATCAGGAGTTTTTATAATTAATTCTGAATAATCATCCATATAATTCTTAATATATTTTTCAGCATCATTCTTATTTATGAAATAATAATTGATTCCTAATAATATTAACGGCAGAAAAATCACTGCTCCAATTATATAGCCAATTGCTCCACCCATATTTTTAAACCAGCTCACTTCCCTTTCTCAAATCGTTTTTTAAATTCCTCTTTAGACATTACGTATGTAAGATACATCTGAACATTGTATTTATATTGTTCATTAGGAGTATTATAACTTAAATTACATCTGATAGTATCTAAAGCTGGTAAGGGAGCATCTACTCCTCTGACGCTTAAAACTTGGATAGGCTGTTCTTTCGTTCCGTAAGATGGATCATCAATATCTTTTTTATTTATTGTTATTAAAACATCTTTATTGCTAATAGAGTAAAAAAAAGCCCAACTAGGACATTCAACTCCCTGTCCAACATACTGAATATCAAACATTGTTATCTGATAATATCTTTTGCTTTTCTGATCAAAAAATATCCTGTACTGCATCTCACTCCGGTCGCTTCCATCTCTACCCATATTTTTTGATTTGACAGATCGGGTAATCTTTTTTATCTCATTTAACTTATTATGAGGAGCCGCTTCTTTATGATAATCGGGCACAAAAATTTTCATTTCGATAGAGCTCTCAATATAATTATTCATAAATCTCTGCCCGTCATTTTTGTTAATTAAAAAATGATTATATGCTAGTAATAATAACGGCAAAATAATTACAACCCCAATAATGTAACCTATGTACCCACCCATGTTCTTTAACCAACTCACTTTCCTTTCTCAAATCGTTCTTTAAATTCTTCTTTAGACATTGCATAAGTCAAGTACATCAATACGTTATATTCATACTGTTTTTGACTAGTAGTATAATCAACAGAGTCTCTATTCATATTAATTCCTACCATTGGTTTGTCGAATCCTTTTACGCTAAAAACTAAAATAGGTTTTTCTTTATTTCCTAAATTTGGATCATTTAAATCTTCCTTATTTACTTTACCATAAACTTTATTATCATCTAATGTTCCCCAAAAATCATTAAACAAATCAAACATGGTAACTTGAAAATACTTTTTACTCTCCCGATCAAAAACAATTCTATAGCGCATTACAGTCTTTTGGCTACCATCTCTGCCCATATTTTTGGATGCCAGGCTAGTAGTGTATATCTTATGTTTCACTAAATCATCTCCAGGTAATGCACTTTTATTAAAATAAGGGACATTTAAAACAACATCAGTAGTGTTATGACTATATTCCTTAATATATTTATTAACATTATTCTTATGAAGAAAAAAATAATTGTATCCAACTAATAACAATGGTAGTAAGATTACAGCCCCAATAGTGTAACCAATAAATCCACCCATATTTTTAAACCAGCTCACTTTCCTTTCTCAAATCGGTCTTTAAATTCTTTTTTAGACATTACATATGTAAGATACATAAAGACATTATATTCGTATTGTTCTTGAGTAGTATTATAATTTGTCATTACTCCTTTAAGATTCTGCATCATTAAAGGATCTACAACTCCCCTCACACTAAAAACTAAAATAGGTTTTTCCTTTGATCCCATCTTGGGATTCGCTAGATCTTGCTTGTTGACCCTAGCCAGAATAGTTTTTTTATTTATAGCTATCCATACATCATTATATAAATCAAACATAACAATCTTAAAATATTTCTTATTAATGGTGTCATAAACGAACCTACTTTGAATTGAAGTATTAGAGCTACCATCTCTCCCCATGTTTTTAGTAGCCAGAGCTATTGTTATACTTTCGGATTTAACAACAGGGTCCAAATCTATATTTCGGTCAGGTACTGTTAAAGTAATGTCCTCACTATTTTTCATATAATGATCCATAACCTTTTTTGCGTCATTTTTGTTAATTAAAAAATGATTATATGCTATTAATAATAACGGCAAAATAATTACAACCCCAATAATGTAACCTATGTACCCACCCATGTTCTTTAACCAGCTCACTTTCCTTTCTCAAATCGTTCTTTAAATCTAAAATAGTATCCATATAAGTATTGCACCAAAAATATAAAAAGGAATTTTCGGCTTCCATTGTTTGCCTAAGATGATAGGAAACCCGTTATAAAGGATTAAAATGGATGAAAACAGAAATATAATACCAAGGAAACCTTTATATATATAAAAATATAATACTTGAAATATTCCTTTATCGCTATTGATATAAAAAGGAGGGTAATAATCAAAGGTCGATTGATTTCCAACGCTCATAATAGCTGGGTTTTTCTTAACTGAATAATTGAATGTATAAAATTTCACACTGTCATTAGCTTTCAAAGTTAATATTGCGGGCTCTTTTAATCTGGAATGATAAACCTGGTAGAATATGCGCTTATCGGAATTTAACTTCATCTCAAAATAAGTGAATTTCTCCTTATTAACCCTTACAGCCGCAACTGTCCCTCTCACTTCCTGAAGATTAAAATAAGCATATATAGTATTGCCAAGTGCAATACTAGTAGTCATAAATAGTAAGAAATAGCCAAAAAAAAGACCTTTATCATTCCTCCAACAATTAAATACCATAGAATCGTCTTTTAAACTCATCACCGGGCATAATATATTTGAGATAAGTTTCTACATTGTGTAAATATTCCGCATTAGTTGGCTCCAGACTTTCATAACCATCTATTGCCTCGGGCGCTTGTGATGTAATGTGAACAGGTTCTGCAACACCTTGAAAACTAAAAACTGGTATTGGATTCTCCTTAACTCCGTAACCCTCCATTTTCAACTCATCTTGATTCGCATATACAATCAGTGGTTTTTCTGGCAATAAAGAACGCAAATTAGTGGTTTTAGAATAAGGGACATCAAATAAGTATATCCGGAAGTTTTTTTTGCTTGCAGAGTCCAGAAAATCATAAGAATATATATGCCCGGAAAGTCCTTTAAATCCAATTAAACTTATTCCTTTTTTATAGTTTCTATAATTTATATAATCATTATCGATATTTGAAGAAAGAATACCTTTAGGAACCAATACCCTGATCGGTTTTATACCTAGCTTATAAGAGTCCAAATATCTATCTGAATCATTTTTATGAGCATAGCTATACTTATAGATTAAGAGAACACAACCAACACAAAACAAGCCATAGAGTATTTTATTCATCTTATATTAATTTGATAAAAATATCTGGCCAGATCCGGAATATCTCAATTGCTTTTATACCAAACATATATCGTCAATTCTTAAGCTTATAAATTATTAAAGAAAATTAAAAGATACAAACCATACACCGCTCTTTATTAAACGGTTTTCGATCCTTGAAAAACCTTAAGTATTCATTTACATTGAATCTATAATCAGACTCATAAAAGTTAGTTCCACCTCTTAACCATAATATCGGAACGGGCTTTTCACGAGAACCAAACGAAGAATCTTTTAACTCATCTAAATTAATCATTCCAGAAATATGGTACGCATCACTTACAATTCCTAAGGATTGTGTTTTAGTATAATTCTCGGCCACAAAATATTTATTATAGGTAGATGAATAGAACCCAACATAATTCTTATACCTATTCCCCCGGAAATTGGTAAAATAAGGCATAAAATTATCCACTCGCTTTTTTCCATCCCCAATATCAAATATTACTAACCTATCAATTTTTAGATACAGACTATCTGACCTCTTAATATAGCTGTTGATTCGCTCTTCTGATGGACTAGCAGGAGAGAAAAGCATAGTTATCCCATATAGTGTATATACCGATTGAAAAGTGTACCAATATCCAGTTGAAAAGTGTACCAGTTAGCAAGGATTAAATCGTCCCTTTAGAATGAACTAAAGGAACCATAATTCATGTTAGAAGTGGAGACAAATCATAAGATTATATTACTCTATTATCGAGAAGGGCTCAGCCAGCGGAAAATAGCAAAGCAACTCCATATTCACCGTAGAACCGTGCGGGAGCGACTGGCAGAATATGAGTTGTTCAAGTCTTCTCCCTTAAGTGATCAGGATAAACCCTCTTCTTTGTTGAACCAATATCTACGGACAGGTTCAGTTTACAATAGTGCCAACCGTTCAAAACGGCGGTTGAATGATGAG
>NZ_QLLR01000047.1 GCF_003259615.1 Pedobacter cryoconitis
GCTGATAGCCTTTTTTAGGATATCACGCTCCATTTGCGTTTCACGCAGTTCTTTTTTCAAATTAGCCACTTCTTGCTCGGCTGCGCTGAGGATAACATTCCCATTACCAGGGAAACTACTGCCTTGCTTACTTGAAAATTCCTTCCGCCATCTATATAATAACGTGACGTTGATATCCAATTCCTTCGCAAGGGTCGTTAGATCTGGGCGGGTGTAACTCAGTTCAACACTCATCAGTTTGAACTCCTTCGGGTATGCTTTTCTCTCTCGTGACATAATTTCTGTTAAGGTATGTAAATCCCTTAACTCCGTGTCTACTCAAATATAGCAAGTCCATTAGGGTGTTTATATTATTTAAGAATTATCGAAAATGTATTATTGAACGGCGGTTTGCTAAGAAAGAATTTCTGTTTCTAAAGACAAATTTTCTTCCTGCCGCCTTAATCACAGCAACGATATTCAACTATTTTATACAACTGTGCAACTCTCCTGCAGGATAGAAAATGCTGAGATAAATCACTCTAAACAAGCTAAATTAACAAAAACAACATATGGAAAATAACTTCAACGTAACAAAAACAGAAGATGGAAAATCGGTAGCTATTGTCAGTTACATCACCATCATTGGCTGGCTTATCGCTTATTTCGGTATGCACAAGGACAAAAGAACTGAACTGGGCAGCTTTCATTTAAGACAAACGCTATTACTTTATATTGTAGCTTTTATCTTACAAATTGTACAACGTATCATTCTTAGCATAGCTCCTTCGGGATTTATATTTACAATTTTCAGTATTTTATCTCTTGTGATATTCATCTTATGGATTATTGGTTTGATCGGTGCTATCCAGGGAACTAAAAGAGAAATTCCTCTGATTGGTCAAAGAGCTCAGTCAATGTTTCCAAATATCTAGGTTTGGTATTCATATAAAAGGCCTGCAGAAATATTTCTGCGGGCCTTTTTAATTATAAATGAATTCTCCGCTAAGTTTCAATCGCATAAGTAGCCAACAGGATACAAGTACCATCTGGTAAATAAGCTGTAATGAGAATGGGTATATTCACTCCTGCTTCTATACGGGTTACCTGTATAGCAGAAAAATTATCTTTCAGGTAAGTATAAAGCACTGTAAATTTCTGAGCATTTGCCACCATTACCTGATCACCGGGATCGGCAGTGGTTACTATTTTCCCAAAGAAAGCATCCTGATCGATTGTTGTCAAAGTACCCGGACTTTCGCTGTTAAGCTGCACAAGCTTTGCATTTAATTGATCTTTTGGAACCTGCCCCAGGTTTACAATAGTCAGCGGGGCTTCAGATTCACTAAAATAAAACAGCCCCTGTGTCTTTTCAGCTAATTCAGATAAAATTTGGTTTTCCATTTCAGATAAGATTATAACGGGATAACGCTTGATGACTGATTAAATTACTAACCGTCTTTTGAACAAAGTGAATTGCGCCTTTTAAACAAAACGTTGTATTTTTCACCTGGCTATCTTTGCTTTACCAATTAAATATTAGGAAGACATGGAACCAAATAATAAACCATCTACTGCTCAAAACCCTATTCATTCCGGTTTTAGTGCAGCTACCACTGCGCAGGAAGTAATTAAAGGTATAGATCTCACTGGAAAAACAGCCATTGTAACTGGCGGGTATTCTGGAATTGGTTTGGAAACTGTCCGGATTTTGAGCGCCGCTGGTGCCAGGGTTATCGTTCCTGCACGTGATCATGACAGAGCTGCGCAGGCACTAACCGGGATCGATCATATTGAGATTGAAGAAATGGAACTGATGAAACCAGCTTCAGTTGATGCCTTTGCGCATAAGTTTCTGGCCTCTGGTCGCGCACTTCATATCCTGGTCAATAGTGCTGGCATTATGGCAACTCCGCTTATGCGGGATTCCAGAGGTTATGAATCACAATTTTCCACCAATCATTTAGGCCATTTCCAACTCACGTTACGTCTTTGGCCGGCACTGCGTAAGGCAGTTGGTGCAAGAGTAGTTTCGGTTTCTTCCCGCGGACATCGTTATTCTCCGGTAATACTGGAAGATGTCAACTTTGAAAACCGGGAATATACTCCCTATACTGCTTATGGACAATCAAAAACAGCTAATGTTCTTTTCGCATTGGAATTGGATAAACGCGGACAAGCCAATGGAATCCGTGCTTTTTCTGTTCATCCGGGCACGATTGTCAATACGAACCTCAGCCGTTATGCTGCTAAAGAAGAGCTGTTAAAAGCGGGAGTTATTGATGAAAAGGGAAATCCAATCTTTGATCCGTTAAGACAGCTTAAAACTATAGAACAAGGCGCTTCAACGAGTGTTTGGTGTGCAACCAGTCCACAACTTGATGGTTTAGGAGGTGTATATTGTGAGAACAATGATATTGCTTCGGTATTGACAAACCTGGTTCCGATGGACCCAATAACCGGAGCAGATGCGAAAGGAAATTTTGGGGTAATGCCGCATGCTGTTGATGCTGAAGCTGCTTCACAACTCTGGGATTTGAGCGAACAGCTTACAGGCGTTACTATTCAATAGATTTCTTTATTTTTAGGGTATGGACAAGGAGAGTTTAAGTGCGAAGGGGGATGTGTTTTTCAACTGTATAGAGCAAAAATACTTCAGCAAAAGGATGAGCATTAATCAGCATGCACTCGTCAGCGTAATATCTGGTGAAATGAAGATCATTCAGGCCGGTCATTCTTATATTTTTCGTAGTGGTGACACATTTTTAATTCCCCGGAATCAATTGGCCAGGGTGACCAAATATCCGGCAGACGGCCAGCCATACCGGGCCGTCTCTGTTTATTTCACACTGGACTTTCTACGCAAATATTATACTTCCCAAAAGATTGACCATAACAGCCAGGATATTCCTAAAATCAAATTATTTGATCCGCACCCTTTATTGGACAGTTTATTTAGTTCCTTATTGCCTTACTTCAATTTAGCTGATGAACTGCCTGCTGCAATAGCGGCGGGAAAAGTACAGGAAGCAATCGCTATTTTACGGACTATTGATCCGGGCATTGATCGTATTCTTGGTCATTTTGAAGAACCTGGAAAAATTGATCTCGAAGATTTTATGGAGAAAAATTACATGTTCAATATGTCTGCAGAGAAGTTTGGATATTTAACGGGAAGAAGCCTGACAACTTTCAAAAAGGATTTTAAAAAAGTGTTCAGCACTACTCCTCAAAAATGGCTGACAAAAAAGCGACTGGAGCTTGCGCATTATCAAATAGCTGAGGGCAAACAAAAACCTTCTGCTGTTTACTTTGAGGCAGGTTTTGAAAATCTTTCTCACTTTTCTTTCGCTTTCAAAAAACAATTCGGATACAATCCGACGCATATTGTCCGCACTTAAACAATTGATTTATAACATTCAGAATGAGTTTCGTATCTTTAAATAAATCAAATCCATAAGATATGACTAAGACGAGCTGGCCGGAATTAAAATATGAAAATCTGAAACAGACCATAGCAACAGTACAATTATGGACTCAGATTGTTGGTAAGATCAGACTGGTCAAATCACCCTGGCTCAATCATTCCTGGCATGTAACTTTATATGTATCCGGAAAAGGTTTGACTACCGGAAGCATTCCCTATCAAAATGGCCTTTTCCAGATAGACTTTGACTTTCTTTCCCATCAGCTGATCATCACATCCAGCGCAAACGGACAACAGCAATTCAATTTATCGCCACATACTGTATCCAGTTTCTATCACGAGCTTTTTGAAAAGCTCGGACTTCTGGAAATTGACGCAGAAATATATGCTAAGCCAAATGAGATAGAGGATGCGATCCCATTTCAGGAAGATACCATCCATTGTCATTATGATGAAAATCAAATCACTGCATTCTGGCAGGCACTGATCAAAATGGAGGCTGTTTTCAGCAGGTTCAGAGCAAAGTTCAGTGGAAAATGCAGCCCTGTTCATTTCTTCTGGGGAGGGTTCGATCTGGCTGTAACCCGTTTTTCTGGCAGAAAGGCACCTAAACATGCCGGAGGAGTACCCAATATGCCCCTGGATGTAATGCAAGAGGCCTATTCCCATGAAGTAAGCAGTTGTGGTTTCTGGGCGGGCAATGATAACTTCCCATATCCGATTTTCTATGCTTATTGTTATCCGGCTCCGGAAACATTTAAAGATCAGCCTGTAAAACCTGAAAAAGCTTTTTATAGTCCGGATTTAGGCGAATTTATCCTTCATTATGAGGAAGTTAAAAATGCTGCTGATCCGGAAGGATTCCTGATGGAATTTCTGCAGTCAACTTATGAAGCGGCAGCAATTACCGGAAACTGGGACAGGGCTGCTTTAGAATTTGCTCAAAAGCCGTGATCTTTCCCCATCAGCTCATTGACCTTTGCTGATGTTTGATGAATAATTTCATCCATTTCCTTCACACAGTTATTGATCCTTTTATAATATTCTTCTTTCTCTTCTGTGTTTGATGCCATGTTTGCGAGTGCTGACAGTCCTAATATAGAAGCAACAGGCTTTCTGATCTCATGAGAATTGATCCAGGCTATCTCTTTTAAAGTATGGTTCTGCTCACTAATTTCTACTTCACGCTTTTTTCGTTCAGTGATCTCAGTGACAATATCGATATATCCTGAATGCTGACCATCTGAATCAACAATTGAAGTGCTATTTACTTCTACCCAATAAGGATCTCCTTTTTTTGAATAGTTTATAATTTCAATATTAAAAAAGTCATTCGCCCGGAGTGAGGCTGTAATCGCATTACTGGTCACCATGCTGGTTTCAGGGCCATATAACATTTCTCCGGGGGTCTTCCCTTTCAGTTCGTTTAATGGGTAACCTGTCAGCTGTTCAAATGAAGGATTGACCCAACTGATCTTTCCTGCTATATCTTTAATGACTACGCCGCTTTTAACTTTACTAACCACATCTGCAAGTTGCTTGTTTTCTTCATCTTTACGTCTTAGTTCATCCACATCTTTAACGGCTCCGATAATCCGGCGTGGTGCTCCATCTTCATCTGTCACCAAATAGGCCTGATCAAAAACATATTTATAACTTCCATCAGCACAAAGCAGTCGATAAGAAGCTTCCCAGCGTTTTTTAGCTTGTTTAACGAAAGAATTCAGGCTGTCGAGCACTCTTTTGCTATCTGATGGGTGCATTTTTCCTATCCACCAGTCCGGCTTGAAAACACCTTGTTTATGGTCATAACCAAACAGCTGTTTTAAACCTGAATTCCAGGTTACCTGGCTAGTTGTCAGATCCCAGTCCCATATGGCATCATGGGTAGCTTTATTGACTAATTCATGCCTTTCTAAAGCATTATTTAATAACAATTCACGGTTAAAGGTGTCTGTAATATCTTTAAGCACACCACTGATTTTATAGGGCTTTCCATCCTGATAAATTACTTTTCCTGCTTCACGTACGTGATGCCATTCGCCGTCAATTTTTAAGCGGTGTACATGGTCCATTTCACCGGTAATTATTGTTTTTTCATGTGCGGCAAGAAATCCAGCTAAATCATCAGGATGTATTTGTTCCAGAAAGAATGAAACAGTGGTAATGGCCGCATCAGGTTTTAAGCCAAATAACGAATACAGGTTATCAGACCAGATGACCTGATCTGTTTGCAGCAAGTATTCCCAGGTAGCAATCTTAGCCATTTTCTGCGCATAATACCATTGCTGCTGATCTTTCCTGCTGTTTTCCAGTGCAAGCTTCAAATAAGCTAATTCACGCTTCTTTCCTCTATTATAAAGGTTGACAAGGTAATGCAGCAAGACTGCACTGAATGCGATAAAGAAAAAGCCTTTCAGACTATTAACTAGCGCACGGTCCTTCACTGGCATACCAGCTACCAAAAAAGCAATCAACTGATCGCTTAACACCACCCAGACACAGCCTATAGTTACGTACAGTAGTACAATATAATTTTTGTTCTTCAATTAAATTGAGCTTATAAAATCATGGAGCCTGTTTGAAATTCAAACAGGCTCCTAAAAATAACTATAAATATCGATTTAAAGCCAGGTTTTTTACTGTTTTACGGTTACTCTCACGCCTGGTGAATGGGTTGTAAATTCCGGGGCATACATACATTGTAAAGTGGTAATTCCATTGGAGAAATTCCCCGTATGGGTCACTCTTAACGCATATTCAAACACATATACGCCTTTACGTAAATAACTGATAAAGAAATTTGTGGAAGCATCTTTTGTACTTTCATAATAGCCCAGGCCATCCTGATATTTGTAACTGGAAATCACGTTGACGGGTTCAAATCCTGCGGCCCTCATATCTTTCAGATGGACATACTCCATATCGCGGTCAGCGTAAATCTCTATCCTCACTTTTAACAAATCGCCTGTCATCAGCATATTTGAAGGGGTAAGTGGCGTAAGAACATCTCCTTTAGCGGTCTGTTTTTGTATAAACAATTGCTTCTTAATTTTAACCCCTGTTGCTGAAGAAGTGATTTTATCCAGCTGCTCAAAGTACTGCCAGTAAACTCCTCCCCAGGCCATTGTTTTATTGTTGTTTTTGATTTTAATGGTTGCCATTTCCGGTTTGACCTGCGGCCCGGCTATACTTACTTTCTGATAACCTGTGCCTGCTTCTTTTGGAGCTTCGGCAATACCAAGCGCACCAAATGTTTGATTACCGATTAAAATCTCCGGCTTAGCCGATTCTGCCAGCAAATTATAACCTTTCAGCAGTAAAGCGTAACAGGCTGCTGCTGTAGCTTTGGTAGTTTTCCAATCGTTAGTCTGCTTATTTTTCAAAAGCCATATCTTCATTTCTTCCACAGCTTTTGTATCCGCAGCAATTTCATCAAAGGCTTCAATCAACAGTGCTTGTGTTTCTATTGGATTTTGATACCACCACCATCCATTGCGGTTGCTGGCCCAATACATTCCCATTTCATCACTTTGCTGTGCGCTTTCTTTTAACAGGTTAATGATTTTTACTGCTTCTGTTTTGTTCCCGCTCCTGTTCAAAACCAAGGCCGCCTGAGCCTGCTGATAAGGTTCCATTGTTTTCCAGTTATCTGCTACTTTTTTCAGGTAATAAGCGACAGCCTTCCTGAAGCCTGGGTCATTGTTTTGCTGAGCGGTATAACTACGTCCGTATAAATAATGTAATGGCAGATAAGCAACCCCTTTTCCGGAGACTTCTTTTTTAAAATCATCCTGCAATTGATTGTCCAGATAAATAATCGCTTTATTTAAGAGCTGCCCGGAACCCGGAGCTGTTTTCTCATCGATCAGCTTAAGATGTTGAAGTTGTCCCATCCCTAATACAATATGCTGGGTAATATAGCGGTCGTCACTCATTCCGGTAAACCAGGCAAAAGAACCATTAGGCTTTTGCATCTTCGCCAGCTTCTCAAAGTTATTTTTCAATTCATAACTCATCCGGTTCAGGTCAAATAAAACGGCCAGTCTTTTTTTCTGTTCTGCATCCGAAGCAGCCGCCCCCACCCATGGCGTTTCTTCTAACAGAATCGACTTCAGTTCAGGATTCTTTTCTAAGTTAGAGAGTAAGGCCTCTCCGCTGTTGGTTTGCTGCCATTGGTTAAATACCTGTTTTATTTTAGGAGAACTATTAATAATGCCTGTCGCAAAACTATTCGCATAAAACCGGCTAAAGGTTTGTTCTGCGCATTCGTATGGGTATTCCATTAAATAAGGCAGAGATTGTATAGCATACCAGATTGGATTTGCTGTAAATTCAAATGTTAATGCCTGATTTTTTAGTGTTTTCGATGTTCCTGATTGTAATAGTTTATCAAGCGTAAATGTCTTTGTCGTATTTCCGCGTACATTCAGTGGCATAGTTTCGGTAACCAGCATTGAATTTGGTAAAACCGGAACGGTCATTTCTTCTCCGTCACTGTATTCCCCGGATTGTGCAACAACTTTATAGGTAATTGCACTGATGGCCGATGGAATGATTAACGGCCATTTTAAGACTTCATTGCCTTTATCGGCCACATCAAACTTCTGCAGCAGTTTTCCTTGTGGTGAAAGAATCTGGATAAGCTTACCGGTTAAAGCATCCCTGAGTTCTAAAGAGGCTTCTCCTTTCAGCAGCTTACCTGACAGATTATTCAGCTTCGCACTCAGTAAAATGGTATCGCCTTCCCGAAAGAACCGTGGTGCATTAACTGAAATAGCCAATTGTTTTTGCGTAATTAACTCCTTGACAACTGTAGCAGTTTTCAAGTCTTTGGTATGCGCAAAACCCATCATTTTATAGCGGGTTAAGGATTGAGGAATAGTAAACTCTATATTAATTTCACCAGTTTCGTTAGTTTTCAGCTGTGGATAAAAGAAAGCTGTTTCATTGAAATTAACTCTTGGGACAACCTTCGAAGTCCCTCTTACTGGTCTTCCATTAACAATATAAAGATCATTTTTCGCATCATAAGTGTCAATAGAAATGAAGTCATAAACTTTGCTATCTTCCATGGTTACCTGCGGAGCAGCAACGCTATTATATTGTACGGTTGACGCTCCTCTTAACATAATTGTTGTACTTGACATTGCATTCTTTTTTTGCATCGGCCTTGCGGAAACTACAATTTCATTTAAATTTCTCCCATCATTCTCCAATACAATATCTACACGTCTGAGCTGGTTTAAATTTATTTTAGAAGAGACAAAACCGATAGCACTAACGCTGAATTGATCACCTGATTTTGCCTTTATACTATATATACCGTAAGCATCAGCAGTGATTCTGAATTTGCCTGATACTATACTTGCCCCTGGTATTGCATACCCCTGACGATCAGTAATTACACCATATACCAGTGCACCTTTTTGTAATGCTGCCAATTTTTTAACGGCAATTTCTGTGTTTACTTTTCTTGCTGCTATAGCCAGCTTCTGAATATAATCCTGGTAGGGATATGAAGATCCTATCTCCATATTAGATCCGGTTATGCTGAGCTGTTCGTAATTGCGGTAATGAGGCTGATAATAATTTGAGTAGTACCTTACAAAACCAAGCTGACTTGTATTATTTAATTTGTTGCCCTCAAATTTCCATTCATAGGCTGTATAATGATAAGATGGGGCATTGATATTTTGCCAGTCCATCTTTTTCAATTCATCTAATGAGGCATCATATAAAGTTGCCACCATTTCTGCCATCTGCTGTTCTCCTTTTTTATTGCTGATTTTTAATTTCCAGGTTTCTTTTTCTCCAGGCTGAAGTTTATTCCGGAAGGTTAGAAAGTTGATGTCCAGTTCTTTGGAAACATCAACTATATTAATATGTTTTAAAGCGTTGTAAACTACCCCGTTTTGAACCATGGTAAACTGAACTGCAAAAGCATCTTCAAAACCTTGCCCGGGCTTAATTTTAACAATGGTCTGTTCGGGAGATATTTTAACCCACACTTTTTCAGCTATACTATCTTTGTAATATACTTCATAATAGGCTTTTGCATCTGGCAGAATCCCGGCAATTCTGAAGATAGCACTCTCTGAAGGTGTTATAGTAGTTTTTTCTGCTACCAGCCATTCATTGATACTTTGTATGGTAGTGACTTCAGTGTTATAAATGCGGACAATTTTAGTTATTGAAACTGTGTCATTATCTTTGTTTTCAGCCGTCAGTTTAACTTTATAATACCCAGGAGACAAATTTTTTGCTGTGAGCTTCAGTTCACCTTTTCCATTGTTTACTGTTATATGCTGGTTAAAGCTGTTTTTAAAGGGCAGCCAGTTTACAGGGTCTGTATCTCCTTTATAGTCTTCTGTCGGAAAGGCTTTAACAAATTCTTCTTTGCTCAATGTATAATTTTCAGCTATAACAGAAAATTTATTGCTGTTAGCCAATCTCCCCGGATATTGAAGTGCTGTCCATTCTGCATTTAATTTTGCGGTAATGGGTTCGCCGTTTAAGTTTTGTATACCAACAGGCAACACGTCCGCTTCAGATTTCAAGAATAATTCTTTAGGAAGGTCTGCATTCAGTACCAGGTCTTTTTGGCCAGCATTAATACTTTTTGTGGCCGTCCGTGTTTCTCCGTTCAAATCTGTAATGTCAGCAGTAACTTTAAAGGTATAATTCTCATTGGTCATCGGCTCTGCGGCGGCAAGAAATTTAACTTCAAAACGCCCTCCTTCTTTAGTTTCTGTTGTCCCTATAGCAATTTGCGTGAGCGATTCCCGCTGATAAGAGCGGCCATAGCTATAATTTGGAATCCTTGTTCTGAATACTTTATAACTCACTTTAGCGCCGGTAACCGAATAGCCAGAAAAAGACAATGCCTTTCCTTGTACTTTCACACTATCATTTAATTTATACTGTTGATTTGACGGGTCAAACACGATTTCAAAAGCAGGTCTTTTATATTCTTCTACCTGGATTCCAATGCTGCCATACATTGTTGTGAGCTGCATCATTCCATTGAGTTTACCGGTAGGAATAGTGAATGACCCCTGAAAGGTTCCGTAATCGTTAGTTTTTACAGTTACAGTTTCTATATCTTTATAATTGGCATCCTTGAAAGTCAAAAATAAATTCAGACCAGTTACAATACTATTCTTGTAATTTTTGTATTCCATCAGGAGCCCTTTGTAATATACGGTTTGTCCCGGGCGATAAATAGCTCTGTCGGTAAACAGAATGACCTGTTTCCGATCTCCTTCTATATTATTTCCATAACTATTTACTGGCATATAAAGTGTGTCGGTACCATAAACGAGCATCGCGCGCCTTACATTCAGGGTTTCCTGGGAGGCTAAAACCGCATATCCTGCTGCATTAGTCTTAAACACAGGACTTTTCTCATTCATGTTTTGGTTTTCTTTGAAATCGGACAAAAGCTCCTGAATCACCACCCCTTTTAATGGTATTCCAGTAAGGCTGCTGGCAACAAAATATTCTTTTTGATCATTCACATGCCTTTGTGTGACAGCCATTGAGGTGACTCTAAAGTTACTTTGCTGTGTAACATTGCCGATCTGGTTAATATCTTTTGTATTTCGTACAATCAAAATATAATTACCGGTCGGTAGTGCGTCCATCTTTCCAATCCTGGTGTGTTCCTGGTAATCATTAAATTCGGGTAAAACTTCAGACCATACTTTTACCGGCTTATGGCTTTTCATAAAATCGCTATATTTTTCTTTATCATTAAAAGTATAGTAATAGTCATTACAGGCTGCTGGTACTTTATAAAGTTCCAATTGTATAGTGTTTATATTTTTATAGGTAAAGAAGAGCTGTGATGGCTTGCCTGGCTGACTGAATTCTTTCAGTTGAAGACCTAGTGTTTTACTCCGGATCTCTTTAATCAGGCTTTCAGCATTCTTAGCTCCATTACTTTTAGGGAATGCCTTAATTGCTTTTTGAGCTATTGCCACTGCTTTGATTAAATCCGGTTTCTTTTTATCGGACAGCTCTTTACTATAAAATAGTGCTTGTTGGTATAGAATGTCTGTATAGATTTCTGTGCCGGATGACTGTGAGGCTAATAAATCAATTGCTTTGAGATAGTCTGCTTCTTTATTTACAGCTGTACTTTTATCATATATAAATTTCAGCCTTTGGAGGTCTGCATCAGCCAATGCTGCTTCATTATGGTTTTCAGCATGATATTGAAGCAGGCTCTGAAGTATATTTATCTTGGCGGCGGAGAACGAAGTACTATCATTTGTCTTCATTTTCAGGGAAACGAAGGTTTTATAATCTCCTGATAATCGTGGGTCACTGAAGTCTACACCGTCATCGCCGGATTTTGTCAGCTCTATTTCTGAATTCATCAAAATATCCAATGCCCGGTGCGCCAGTAAATCGTACAAGGTTGGCCGCAGGTACCTGGTAGAAGTATCTCCAAGTAACAGGTTATTTAAAAGACCCACTTTTGTATTTTGCAGCTGTTGCTTTTCTGAAAGGGACCAAAGAAGATTCTTTACTGTCTCCTTTGTTATTTGCTGAATAGACCAGGTGTTAACGTCATCATTGCTGTTATTTTGTACGGTTGTACGTTGAAAAAACTTATATCTGTTTCGCTGATAAAAATTCCAGTAAGTTTCTGCGAGCAAAGATTGCAGCACACTTTTTTCCGGTTGTCTGGCTACACGTACATCTTCTTTCAGATCGGTCAGCACCTTAATAAACCCATCTTCTTCCAGGTAGCCGTGAAACATGATGCGGTACATTGCCGATTTAATCAGCAAGGTGGTATTGCCATGTGCTCTGGCTTGTTTATTTATATTGTTAATGAGCGCCAGTGCTTCTATAGGCTTTTGTTGATTAGCCAGAGAATCAACTTTTGCAAAGTCTTTATCACTTGCTTTCAGCAGTTGCTGTGAAAAGGTTCTTACTGGAAAGAATAATAGAATGGCAAAGCAGAGTGTAAGGCGTAAAGCAATTTTCATAGTAGTGATTTTAAAGGAAGATGGTTTTCTTGTTCAGATTCCATAACCGATTGGTAAACTACTACAAATGTCTAAATATTACGGGACAATTAATTTGATTTCATATAACACACATTCCTGAAGTCGTGGACCGTTATTTAATAGTGGATGATTAAAGGTTAGTATTTCCTTCATCCCAAGTTTTTTCATAGTTTTTGTCTGATTTAATCATTTTGCCGGACTTGTCTGGATTGCAGAGTAAAGATATGAAACTCAATTAAGCAAATGAGGTTTAACATAACGTACCCGATAGGGTATAATACATGCCAACTTCACTATTATTGTACCCGATAGGGTATACTATTAAGCATTTTCATATATTTATGTAAAATAGTACATATTAATATACATTTATGGTATAGAATAATGAGTCCAATTGCATCATTTATTAAAGAAAAAAGAAAAAGCTTAAAGCTTTCCCAAGAAGATCTGGCATTTAAAGCAGGTGTAGGCTTACGTTTTATTCGTGAATTAGAATCCGGAAAAATCACGTTGCGTTTAGATAAAGTCAATCAAGTACTTGAATTATTTGGCAAGCAAGTGGGGATTACGGACAATTACACCACTGAATAATGCAAAAAGCAAAGGTATATTATAGAGAATTAGTAGCTGGTATATTGGAACAATATGACGGTGGTTATCGTTTTACTTACGACCAGGATTACCTGAATATGGAAAAGCCTATGCCTATAAGTCTAACCTTACCTTTATCGCCTTACCCTTATCTGAGCCGGATTCTTTTTCCCTTTTTTGATGGCCTGATCCCTGAGGGATGGTTACTCCATATTGCCAGAGAACAGTGGAATTTCAAAAAAAATGACCGCTTTGAATTACTTATTAATCTTTGCAGAGACACTATAGGTGCTGTTACGGTATATCCAGAAGAGGAGGAAGAAAATGGCTAATTGTTACTTTTGTTATCAACCAGTTCCTGATGGTCAGATTTATCACAATAAGTGCAGTAAACGCTTCTTTGGTGTAGATTCTGTTCCAGAACTTCTGCTGAATACTGAGCTTTTAAACCAGCTGGCTAAAGAAACCGTAAACCAGCGGATTTCAATTACTGGCGTACAACCAATCATTCCTTAGTGGTAACAACGATATGCACATGAAGAACTTTTCGGTTCTTCACGGAGAAAATGCGATTAATCTATCTCCTGCATACGATCTGATCAACGGCAGTTTAATTAATCCATCAGACCGTGAAGAAATGGCTTTACTTTTGAATGGGAGAAAAAAAAATATTAAAAGCAGGGATTTCGAACAATTGGCAAATGTGCTCGGGATTTCATCTGTTGTATTTCAACGGATATTAAAAAAATACACCTCAAAGACAAAGATGGTTTTTGAGCTTATTAATTATTCTTTTTTATCTGAAGAATATAAAGAGGGTTATAAACGTATCTGGTTGGAAAGAACTGAAAAACTAAAGGCCTGATTGTTGATAACCTAATGAACATCTGGTATCCGGCAGATGTCTGATCTAATTAAAAGACAATTGAAAATATGAAGCAATTTATCATTCTCTTATCATCCGCAATAGTACTGTTTTCCTGTAGGGGTAAACATGATGACAGTAAAAAAGTCATAGATTCAGCAGATACAAAGAATTCTATTCATCAAAAGATTTCTGCTACCGGAACCGAAGCTTCTCCTGAAGCTGCCAAAGCCAGAGAGTGGCTGATTTTAAATATAGAGAGCTCCTTGAACAAAGCGAATGGCGAAATCGAAAATTCAAATGAAGAAACCGAAAAAGAAGTAAAAAGTATTTATACAACTCAGTACAGCGCTTATAAAATTGACGCAATCAATGTGGAGTTAGATGATGGCCTGACTGAAGATGAATTTATTGGGAAGTGGAAAGAAAAGTATAATACAAAATTAGCAGGAATTGGATACGGATTTTTAGTTCCTGAGCAAGATTATGGCCTGATCAAAGTGATACATTGTGAGCTGAAAAACAAAACTCCTGATAGTTTTGTTTTTAATGCAGTCATTGAAGATACCGCAAATCAAACAAAATATAATCGGGATATTAAGGTTGTTCCTAATGCTAAATCATTCCTTATTGATGATGTATTAGAGTATTAGCCACTTATTTAGCCATAAATTAAAGGTTATTTGGGGAATAATACATTATCTGGAACTATTCTAAATTACTTTGGTATATTTGTGATGTATCTTGCAATGAGATATAATATTAAAATATTACAGTAATTTACGACCCTAATGATGATAGAATTAAAGACAGAGTTTTCAGAATACATTAAGGATTTCGAAGAGAAATTAAAGCTTTTATTCAGGGGAAAAGAAAATATTAATCAATTTAATTTAGCAGCGAAACTTCCTCCTTTAGTAATGAAGGAAATCCTTGCTGAGCAACCTTTGGCTGCGGCTATTCCGGAAGAATACGGAGGCCGGGGAGCTGATGTAAAAGAATGTCTGAGCGTGCTGGCAGCAGCATCTTACGAATCTTTACCACTCTCGCTTACCTTTGGAATTAACATTGCCCTTTTCCTTGAACCTCTTGCCAAATATGCAGATGAGTCTGTTAAAAAAGAAGTTTTTGATCGTTTTCTTTACGAACAGAATATGGGAGGACTGATGATCACTGAACCTGATTACGGAAGTGATGCACTCAATATGAAAACGCGGAATAGCGAATTGACAGATGGTTATAGTATTAAAGGGACTAAACACTGGCAGGGGCTTACCGGCCTGGCCGACTACTGGCTGATCGCTTCCAGAGCAGAGCTTGCTGATGGAGGTCTTAGCCGCGATATTGATTTCTTTTTATGTGACAATACAAAAGAGAGACAACATGTAGTGGTAGAAGAATATTTCGATACGATAGGGCTTCATATGATCCCTTACGGCCGCAATATTTTAAACATAGAAGTACCTAAAACGTTTAAATTAAATCCTGAATCTACAGGCATTAAAATGATGCTGGACATTCTGCACCGCAGCAGGATGCAATTTCCAGGCATGGGAATGGGCTTTATCAAAAGAATGCTGGATGAAGCACTTCTTCAATGTAAAAACAGGATGGTTGGGGCAACAAACTTGTTAGCTATGGATCAGATCCAGTTTCAGCTTTCAAAAATTCAATCCGCTTATACCATCTGTTCAGCAATGTGCGTAAGAAGCAGTAAGATCAGCGGTATTGAACATAACCTGGCTACAGAAGGCCTGGAGGCAAATAGTATGAAGGCTGTAGTTACTGACCTGATGCAAGAGTCTGCACAGATTCTAACACAGGTTTCAGGTGCTAAAGGATACCAGACTTCACATGTTGGTGGCCGTGGGATTATGGACAGCAGACCTTTCCAGATTTTCGAGGGCTCTAATGAAATGCTGTATGCACAAATCTCTGAAATCATTGTCCGCCAGATGAAGAAACAGAAGGAATCGAATTTATTTGACTTCCTGGCTACACTTAAACAAACTGCCGAAGCTTGTCATTATTTCAAAAATGAACTTAGTTTTACCCTTAATAGCGCACTTTCACAGCGAAAATTATTTGATCTGGGGAAAGTAATCGGAAGAATTGTTTCTTTAGGTTATGTATTGGATCTGGAACTTAAAGGTTTCAGAAAAGATCTGATCGATAATTGTATTATGAATGTTAAACAGGAAGTACGCACCTTAATCTGTGCTTTTAATTTCGATAACAGTTCACAGGTAATAGAAGATTATAAGTCAGAAAGTTCTTGGTTTAACTTTGCTTAACCGAACAGGTTTATCCTGATTTAATAACACATAAAAAAGCCAGTATATTAAATATACCGGCTTTTTTATTGGCTGAGTCTGCGCGCTAAAAATCGACTTTAATCTTAGCCCTTATCCCCCATTTGGATATTCTTGGATGATCCAGATAAGTAAACCTTCTAACCAGGTCTACTCTCAGTATTTTGAAAATATTAGACAGCCCCACACTTCCCTCCACATAAGGAGTGGAACCCAATGCCGGAGATACTTCATTGCCATGCCGGTCCCTTGGGAACTGATACAAGCCCGAACCCTCACGCGGATCATTCTTACTGGAAAGAGAACCACTTAAAACTTTTAAAGTCAGGATCTCTCTTAATTGAAGCCTCTTCACCAATGGTATTTTGTTCAGGATAAAGCCGTTGAAATTATGCTCCAGATTAATACTCGCATATCTGTCACTCATAAATTCCATAAAGTTCATCAGGTTATAAGAAGGTAGTTCGTAAGCATAACTTTGATTCGCACGATGTATAGTCAGCAACGGAAATGGAACTTTCCCAAACACCTGTCCTGCTTCCAGTATAATATCTGAATAGCCAAACTGTGAGAAGTAAGCTCTTTTAAATACATTAAAGGTCAGGTTCTGATAATTATAGTCTCCATGGAGAAATCCCTTAATTCCGACAGATCCACGCAAAGTGAAAATGGGATATTCATTCCGGATTGGTCTTCTGAAACGCTTTCCCTGGTAAAACTGCTCATGGGGTGCCCATCTTATTTCGGCTGTAAATTCGGAAGTCGTAATATCAGGAACTGCCACGTGCCCGGAATTGGTTAATGCAACAAACCGAAGCCCTCCTGCTGGATCTAAAATCTGGTTCTTATAAGCCACTTTAAACGAGAAATGACTTTTTGTTTCATGCAGATATTCCAAAAGCCATTTCCTGTTGTACAGCCATTTATCATTTACCCCTCTTTTAAATGATAACAGGAAGTTATCATCTTCAAGGAAGTTGAGATCCTGCCCTGGTATCTGAGTTTCATAACTATGTCTTAAGGTTAATGATTTTACAGGAAATTCATAGATTGAACCAGGAGAGAGTGAAAGCACAGTCCCTAATGAATATTTCCATTTCTGATCACGGCTGCCATAGGCAATATGTCCATCAAAGAAGATTCGTTTACTGAATAAGTCAGTGGTGCGTCCGCCAACTTTAAGCCTCAGGCCTTCCACAGGATTAAAACTATAAAAAGAGTTGAATGGGCCAACTTCTACTTTACCCTGGCCTATATAACCAGAAAGCAGGAAAGAGGCGACCCCCATTGCCCGCTTAAATGGCTTTGAGTTTTTCAGGCTATCTATATTTTTATAGGCCATTTCTTCAATCTGAGTGAGCTTTTCTGGCCTCAACGCCGCCATTGGTACAGGCTTTACTGAATCCTGAAGAGGTTTAGCTTTTAACGGAATATTTAATGCTGCCGGGCTACTCACAAAATCATTGATGAACAAAGTCCGTTCTCCAAAGATACTTGCACCCTCTTTAAAAAGCCCCAGATCCATTGCCATTACACTTTTCCCTAAATAGTAATGACCAGTTTTATCCTGGTGGTATTGAAGTTCTATATTCATCTCCTTTACCCAGTTAATATTTATTTTGGAATTGACAGAAAGTGTAGCCTTTTGTACAGCATACTTGCCATCGAGAGAGATATACAGATAACCCAGGAAAAGGACATCTTCCTTATTACGGGGTGCTATCATCAGCTTGATCTGCACCGGGGACACATCTTTTAAGGTATCTATAATAAAATACTTATAAAACTGAGGGGCCATTTCTGCAATCGGACTCATAAAACTCTGATTGCCAATACCAATATCATTTTGATAGAGGTCAACCCGCTGATAAATTTTGTCCAGGTATTCATTGATTCCGTCTTCATCAATAAATTGATCTATACGGGATTGATTCTCTGCCAGAACAGAGGTTTCCTGTTTAAAAGGGTGCTGATAAACCAGATTATGGCTCATCTTTTCTTTCATAAAAATAGGGGTCAGCAATTTCCCCGGCCGGGTCAGAGAGTCTGAATTATCCTTTAAAAATGATAACTTTCTAAGCAACTTCGAGGTCTTTGCTTTCTCAGTAGTCATACTTAATGAGATATTCATTTTTTCATATTCCTGGTAAGAGAGGTAGTTTTGAAGATTCGCTGCATTGGAGTTCTTATGTTCGATCACTCTTCTGATCAGTTCAACTGCCGGATTATCTTTATTTTTATATCTCGGTTTATGGGCGCTGGAGATACTTACTTCAGACAAATCCTGAGATTGAGGTTCTAATTCAATATTCATATGATGGCTATGTCCGGCAGGCATTTCCAGTTTTAACCTTCGGTATCCTATACCATAAAAATGAATAGCTTTGATTTTCTCTTTTGAAATGATAGTGTAAAATCCTTTCGCATCACTCGAGGCTTTACTCGTCGAATTTTCAAAACTTATAGTTACTCCGGGCAATGGCTGCCCTGTTGATTTGTCTGTGATCAGACCCTTCACTTGTACTGTTTGGGCCTCCGCCCTAAAGAAGAAAAAAAGAAAGAGTATTGAAATAAGAAACTTCATAAAGCCTATAGGCTATAATTGACTGGGATAACACAATAATTCAAATTACAAACCGCCCATTACCCAAATCACGGGCAGTTTGTATGAATCGCAAAACTATTTTAATGGTATTGCGTAACCTATTGTTGCGACAAAGCCACGGTTTTTAGCCGTCGCCGGGCCTTTACTTACGTCAGTTAAACCAAGGGCATACCTGGCATCAAGCAACACAGCACCTTTACCAACAGGGATAGCCAGGCCACCACCCATCTGGATGCCGAAGTTTAACCGCTGAACTTTTGCCTGATAAAAGGATTCCATTTTATTCATGCCGCCAACAGCCAGCCCGATAGATGGTCCTGCATTAATGTACACCGGACCAAAAGAGTACTTCACCAAAACCGGAAGTTCCAGGTAATTCAGGTTATACTTGTTGTTATCATTTTTGATTTTAGTACCTGCACTTACATAGTTTAATTCCGGCTGAATTGAAAATGCTGTGTTTTTAATATTCACATTAACACCCAGTCCTGCTGTAAAGCCAGCTTTTGATTTTTCTCCCTCCACATTACTAATTGACTGTCTGGAAAAACTTAAACCAGCTTTCGGAATTAACTGAATATCCTGCGCTTTTACTAATTGTACAGAGACTAAGAGCCCTGCTGCTAACAATAATTTTTTCATGCTCAAATTAATTAATTTTACTTTCTTTAAGACCCAAATTTAAGCCTGCCTGAAATTTTCTGAAGAACAAAGTAACTGAGACGGAAATTAGCGCAACTGAAACGACATATCAAAGCATCCAACAGCATTTCAATTTCCTTAATTCTTCTTCTTCAAATTATTCAGGCAAGCCGTTTAAAGCTGAGTAAAGCTCTCCTCAAATAATAAACAGGTTCTTTTAAAGTGAATCATTTTGATGATTTGATTCCTAAACGCAGGATTTCCCAAGACCCCTATGCTATAGAAGCGGATCACGTAAAAAAGGTAAAGTACACATCCGCGGATGGATGGGGAAAGTATAAAAGCAAAAAAGGCCTTTCCCAATTAGGAAAGGCCTTTAAATAAGGTAATATTTATGTTCAGCTAAAACTTGATCAGCAATTTTTCAGCCATCAGTTTACCTTCTTTATAGTATTCGAAAAACCACTCTCCATTCTTTTTGAATGCTATACCACTGGCAGTTCCATTGTCAGCAATAAAATAGTCCTGCACAGAAGTTCTGAGTAATGTTAATACTTTTTTCGGCGTAGTGTCTATCAATTGATACCCGTTTCCTGTTGGCTGTGCATATAATGTTCCGGCAGGCTGATTTGTTTCTACTGCTACAGGCTTTGCCGGAGCAACCATCACTGCAGTAACAGGAACTGTTGCAGTTACAGGAACAGTTGCAGTTGCTGCAGGAGCAGTAACTGTTGTTGTAGCCTGGGCTACCTGCTGGTCTTGTGCATTTACCGTTCCGTTATAGACATATTTAACTTCATCTAACGACGTAAACGCATCCCTCAGGGCAAGGTTATAAGAAGTCTTATATTCTTTCTCTCTGCTCTTGCCTTCCTTGCTTTTAAAAATAACATTACCCTTACAATCTTTTAATAAAAGAGTAAGATTAGTGGTGAACATGCCTTTTTTCTCTAATACTTCAACATGCAGAGCATCACACTTGTTATTGGCAATGGCTGTTGGTAATTCAAAATTATCATAATAGGCATCAAAACCTTTTTCGGTCAGCAGAAATTTAGCCAGTGTATTTAACCTGTACTGATCCTGCTCTTTGAGAAAACTGAATTTCTCAGGTACCAGCACATACTTATAATTATTAATCGTATTCTGAGCATATCCTGAAAAGGAAATGAATAAAAGGAGTAATAAAATGTATCTTTTCATATTAAACGTTGATTTTTACAGAAATTATTTAGGAATCCCTAAGATAGGAATATAGTTTTCATGGAAGCGATAGAAATTATCAATTCCATAACGATTGCTAAAGTACATGTGCCGATCTTTGCATTCAATTACTAACCCATGTAAACATTTAAACGATGTGGCACAGAACTCAAATCAGCGAATTATTTGGCATTGATTACCCTATACTTTCAGGCCCTATAGGCGGCGGTTTCTCTACACCGGAACTTTTAGCCGCAGTATCCAATGCAGGCGGTCTGGGAAGCTTTGGCGCTTATACCCTTGAACCCGATCAAATACTGGCAGCAGCTCAAATTATAAAAACCAAAACAGATAAGCCCTATAATATTAATCTGTGGGTGTCGGATGTTGACGTGTCTTTAATTGATTATTCTGCAGAAAAGATCGAAAATGCAAAGCAGTTATTCAAGCCTTATTTCGATGAACTCAGTATTCCGCTTCCCGATCTCGATACAAACATACCCTCCAGATTTTTGAATCAGGTAGAAGCAATCTTTGAGATCAGGCCAGCGGTATTTAGTTTCATATTTGGTATTCCATCCAAAGAAATACTGGATGAATGCCGTAGAATAGGTATTAAAACCGTAGGCGCAGCCACTACGCTGGATGAAGCTTTAGCACTGGAAGAAGCAAAAGTTGACGCTATAGTTGCTGCCGGATTTGAGGCAGGAGGACATCGTCCTTCATTTCTGCGCCCCGCACAGGATTCATTAACGGGAACCTTTGCGCTTATTCAACAGTTAAAAGCCAGCATAAAAACTCCTGTTATTGCAGCGGGCGGTATTGCTGATGCGAAAGGTATTGCTGCTGCTTTAACCTTAGGTGCTGATGCCGTTCAGTTAGGTACAGCATTCCTGGCCACAGACGAATCAAATGCGACTCCAGTTCACAGAGCTAAGTTATTTTCTGAGGAATCCAACTATACTGTACTTTCTAAATCACTAACGGGAAGAATGGGAAGAATGATCCGCAACCGGATTTCAGAAGAAGTTAAACAGGAGACTGAAGTTCTTCCGTTCCCGCTGCAAACCCGTTTGATGGGGTCATTAAAAGCAGCAGCAATTGCTCAGGGTAAAACGGATCTGATTAACTTCTGGTCAGGTCAGAATACGGTGACTTTAAAACATAAAAAGGCATCGGAATTAATGCAGGCACTGATCACAGAAACAACCCGGCTATTTCAGCAGACTACAGAAAATCCGGAAAAATAAAGACTGGCAAAGCTTTAGCTATTGCTTTGCTCAGTTGTAGTTACCGGAATATCGCCAGTTTCAGGTTGCAAACGGGCTGACCTTAACTTTAGACGAATGGACCACCCGCTAAACGCATAGATCAGGGTAATTACCAGGTATATCCATAGCGGAATGTTTTTTCCGGCAATGATCAGATAGAGATAAGGCAGGCTATAACCTAAAGCGGCAAAGAGCAAAGGCAGTAAAATGGATTTCTTTGCTCTTAGCTTTTTAATAGCCCAGCCCAGAAACAGGAGAAACAACACTTTACTCAGCAAATACAAGCTGCCAAACAGCCACGGATCCACTTGGTGTAAATTGGCCTGGTGAAACAGATAGTCTTTTATAACGGTGAAATAATATTCCATTCTATTTTTTTACGGATCAGGCGAACTGATGCTGCAATATTGCGATTACATAAGGTGAATCTATCCTTATATCGTGGTTAGTATGCAGTGGAATAGCTAAATAATCTCCAGCATTCAGCGTAAAGGTTTCTTCACCGACGGTACAAGTACAGGTGCCTTTCAGAATAAAGAAACTTTCAGCTACAACCGCATGAACTTCCTCTGGTACGTTCAATTTAGTAATCACCAGGGTTTGTGCGATCTGTTCATTTTGCTGTAATACATGCGCAAAAAAATCTTCAAAAGGCTCAGCCGGGATCAGGTGCCCGACCGCTTTCAGCCAACTTTCATAATTCGAATATTTACTGGTTGGCGGCAGATCATTCAGATCTATCTTATCTTCAGCAAGGTTCAGGGCACCCATTATCCTGTCTTTAAGTTGCGGTCTGGGCGCTATAGCCTGGCTTTTAGCGAATTTTTCGATAGCGAGTTCGATCTCATTAAGTTCATGTCCGATTTCAGGATGAGCCAGACGCAACGCTTTGATCTCGTTTCCAAGCTCCGCATTGTCTAACTCGAAACAATATTGTTCCAGGTTACCTTCATCGATATAAGATTTGATTTCCATTGACTGCAAAGATAGTTAATGAGGATCAAGCAAAAAAGTTGGGGAGTGACTATGCATATATTTTAGATAGCCTAAAAAGAAAGAACTTGACATTTCTCACCCCTCTAAACTGTGATCTAAAGGCTTTTATCTTTGCGTTAAATGATTCTGCAGAAGCATTCGTGGATCTGTTATCAAAATAATTCAATATCGTTTCGTAGTTGTTCTGAACAGTCCTTGCGATTGTATTAAATGACTTGCACCCCGCTTTTTCTATCCTGTTGTACCATATCGCCAGTTTCTTAAATGCGACCAACCTGTCTTTTGAGTGGCTAAGTATGGAGGATAGTTCCTG
>NZ_QLLR01000048.1 GCF_003259615.1 Pedobacter cryoconitis
TCCAATCCCGGTAGATCACCTTACCGCTTTCCAGATTGATCCAGCGCCGTCTCTTGATGTGATAAAAGACTTTATGACCTCGAATAGGGAAATCCTGCACCACAATCTCTGAAAAAAAACCTTTGGACTGAACCTTGATCGAATTCCACTCTATAGGAAGGTTATTGAGCTCTTCTAACTGGATGTGAAAAGTATCGGGATCTTCGATCACATTGGTAAATTCAAAATTCTCCAGGATAAATTCTGGTAGAAATAGCCTCAGTAAAGATTGCGTAGCAGATGGCATAAATACAAACAATTATAAGTACACAAAGCTATAATTTTAAACCTTGCTCCACAACTTTTGGCATTGATCCCAAGTTTTGGTATTGATCCTTTAAGACCAGCCTTGCACTGAAGGAGTGCAGAACTGTCTTTAAACCAAAAAATGCTACTTATCTTCGATAAGCAGCATTTATGTTTGGCGGAGGAAGAGGGATTCGAACCCTCGGTACCGTTGCCAGTACGACAGTTTAGCAAACTGTTCCTTTCGGCCACTCAGGCATCCCTCCGTTTAAATTTGTTACCCGTTTTCCGGGGTTGCAAATATAGTAATACAATCATTAATTCAAAAATATTTTACACATTTTGTAGGTAATCTATACGCACATGATAGATGCTCATAAGCATCGTCTTGAATATCAGCTTTATAGTTTCTATATCTTTTAACGTTAAATCGCAATTATCTAATTGATTTTGTTCCAATTTGTAGTTAATGATGCGTTCAACCAGATCATTTATGTTTTGCGCGTTAGGATTTTTGATACTTCTTGATGCTGCTTCGACCGAATCGGCCAGCATTAACACCCCTGTTTCCTTAGAAAAAGGGATAGGGCCAGGGTAACGGAAAATATTTTCGTCCACAAATTTCTCTGGAGAATTTTTAAGGAACGACTGGTAAAAATAATCTACACGAGTATTTCCATGGTGCGTTCTGATGAAGTCGATCACGCTTTCCGGTAATTGATGTCTCCTGGTGATTTCAATTCCTTTATGGACGTGCTTAATGATAATCTGTGCGCTCTGCTCATAAGGTAACTTATCATGCGGACTCAGCGTGGTATTCTGATTCTCTATAAAGTATTGAGGGTTCTCAATTTTACCAATATCATGATACAAAGCACCAGCTCTGACCAGCAAAGAATTTCCGCCGATTTTAAAGATCGCTGCCTCAGCTAAATTAGCTACCTGTAAAGAATGCTGGAATGTTCCCGGAGCTTTAAATGCAAGCTCTCTTAATAACTTGTTATTCGTGTTCGTCAGCTCGATTAATGCAACATCAGAAGTAATACCGAATACACGCTCAAAAGCATAGATCAGCGGATAAGCTAATAAAGATAAAAGTACACTGATGATAAAAGGAACAAAGTTAATCCACTCAATTTCCTGGAATGAACCATCCCTTAATAAGGCAATTCCAACAAAACAGATAAAGTAGGCCGTTAAAATAAATAACGCAGATAATAACAATTGCTCTCTTTTGATCAGGTTTCTGATACTATAGATCGCAACCATACCCGCAGTTACCTGGTAAAAGACAAATTCAAAACTATTAGGGACAAAGAAGCCCGCTATCAAAATTACAAGCAAATGCAGGTACAAGGCAAGGCGTGTATCAAATAAGATCCTGATGATGATCGGAACGATACAAAATGGAATATAATAAAGACTAGGCAGGTTAAGCTTAATTGACCAGGTCAATGCCAGCAGCAGCATAGTAATGATGAGTAATAACAATGATAATTGTCTGTTATCACTAAAAATATCTTTTCTGAACATCGAAAGGAAGACCATCAGCAAGCTCAGAATGAACCCTACCAGTAAAATCTGTCCGAGGTAAACTAACTTGCTATCCCCAATTGTTTTAGTTTGCGCTTCATAGGTTTCTTTGAAGGATTGAAGCTTTTGATATACCTCATCATCAATCACATTGTTTTTAGCGATGATCAGTTCTCCTTTTTGAACCATCCCACGGGTCGTAGAAAGGCTGTTTATCGTGTTATTCTGTACAATTGCAGTTAACTTTTCATCAAAGACAATATTAGGCTGTAAATGATCCTCCACCAAATTCATGACCACCTCTTTTTCTTTGACTTTAGTAGAAGTGAAGGTCGTATTGAAATAGTCCAGCGCAGTCTGTACCGTAAATACATCTTGTGTACTGATTGTCTTTGAAATATTATTATTTAACAGAGATATATCATAATATTTCCGGCCCTTCTGGTGCTTTGGATTGACCGCGATAATTCCCTTCTCATAAATACTTTTTAATAATTTTAGTGAGGCAATTTTATTTGGTGTTTTTTCTTCCTCAGGAAAAGCATTTCCACGCCATTTTACATCAAACTCATTGCTATAAGCCTCTTCTACTGCCGTATATAACTCAGGACTGTAGCGATATATCGGCAGCACATTCTCCAGTGCATCCTGTTTATCGGTCGTAACCTGCGGATTAGTCTTCAGAATTGCAAAGCTAAATGGAGACACCAGGTCTTTATTCAGCCAAACTTTACCCTTCTGAAATTCATACCTGAAACGCGGTTGTTTAGGTAAAAAGAACGTAATGATAAGTACAGTGAGCACCATCATAATATATTTAATATTAGAAGAATACTTTCTGTAAAGGATTTTATGGGAGTTCTTTTTGATTTTAGCCAAAATGGTGCAGGTTTTTTATTCTACAAAAATAAGATTTTTTAATGAATATGACCGTGTTACCAATAAATACGGGATCAAGCTTGATTACATCTGTCTTATTATAACTATTTTTGATGAAATTTTTAACTATGCAGCAAAGTGTCCTGATTATTGATGACGAAAAAAAGATATGCAGTCTTTTAGCAAGAATTATAGAATTAGAAGGATTTACTGTGTTTCAGGCCAATACAGGTAAAGAAGGGCTTAAAGTACTGGCTAATCAGGAAGTCCATGTCGTGATCAGCGATGTGAAACTACCGGATGTTAATGGGGTAGAGCTGGTTAAACAAATTAAAGAAATTAAACCTTATGCAGAAGTGATCAATCTGACTGCTTTCGGGACTATTCAGGACGGCGTGAAAGCAATGCGTAACGGTGCATTTGATTATATCACCAAAGGGGATGATAATGATAAAATCATTCCGCTGGTATATAAAGCCATGGATAAGGCTAAACTGCAATACAGAGTCTTTGAACTAGAATCTAAAATACAAAAACAATACGATTTCACCTCCATACTCGGACAGTCGAAGCCTATTCTGGCAGCGATAGACCTGGCCCGCAGAGTTGCACCAACAGATACGACAGTATTATTGCTGGGAGAAACAGGAACTGGTAAAGAAGTTTTTGCCCAGGCAATTCACTTTGAAAGCCAGCGAAAGGTAAAGCCCTTTGTCGCTTTAAACTGCAGCGGTTTTAATCCTGACTTGCTTGAAAGTGAGCTTTTTGGATACAAACAAGGTGCTTTTACCGGTGCTCAGAAAGATAAAAAAGGTTTACTGCAAGAAGCGAATGAAGGCACACTCTTTCTGGATGAAATCGGGGAAATGAACCTCGATTTGCAAGCTAAGCTTTTAAGGGTGCTGGAAAATCAGACTTTCATCAAAGTAGGGGATACGCAAACCACTAAAGTAAATGTCAGGATTATAGCAGCAACGAACAGAGATTTGAAAACTGAAGCAGAAGAAGGTCGTTTCAGACTGGACTTGTTTTACAGGTTATCCGTTTTCTCTATAGAACTCCCCTCCTTAAATGAAAGGAAAGGCGATGTGCTGCTGATTGCTAAATATTATTTGAAGCAATTTGCTGCAAAAGTAAATAAGCCAGACTTTACGATGGATGAACAGTTTAGCGAAAACCTGCTTAACCACGTTTGGAAGGGGAATATCAGAGAATTAAAAAATGTCATTGAAAGAGTAGTCATTCTATCTGATGGCCAGAATCTGAGTGCCAGCTTGCTTCCATATGAATTTCACCATGGCGCTGCAGAAGGTGACGGCATGAAGATGGAAACCGTAGAGAAAATGCACATCATTAAAGTATTAAAGTATACAGGAAATAATAAAACTGAAACCTCCCGTTTACTAGGAATAGGGCTAACTACACTTTATCGTAAACTAGAAGAATATCAAATCTCTTAATTGAACTAAATGATACTGGAACAAGCAATACTTCATGTTTTACCTGGCAAGACCAGTGAATTTGAAACCGCTTTTAAGCAAGCACAGCAATATATCTCCAAAATGGATGGTTATATCAGCCATGAACTTCAGCGCTGTATAGAAAATCCTGATCAATATCTTTTACTGGTGAAATGGGAAACGCTTGAAGCACATACTACCGGGTTCCGGGGATCTGCCGGATACGTGAAATGGAAAGAACTTCTTCACCATTTTTATGATCCTTTTCCTGTTGTAGAACATTATAATAAAATCTTTTAATCAATTATAACTATCCAATGATGGAGAATTTTAATGAAGAACATGCTTTCCCGATCGGGCGTTATGTTCCAGCCGAAACTTATACACCACAATCACTTAACTCCTGGATAAATTCTATCAGATCTCTCCCTTTGTTACTGGATTATTGTATTGAAAATCTGGACGAAGCACAGTTGAATATACCCTATAGAGAAGGGGGCTGGAATACCATACAGGTAATTCATCATATAGCAGATAGCCATATGAACGCTTATATCAGGCTGAAGCTGACGCTTACAGAGGATCGTCCCACCATTAAACCTTATGAAGAACAACTTTGGGCAGAGTTACCAGACGTTACGGACGTGCCTTTAAATGTTTCTATCACCCTGGTTCACGCCTTACACCGCCGCTGGACATCTTTACTGTTACAACTTACAGAGGAGCAATGGAAGCGTGAATACTATCATCCCGCTTCTGATACTTATGTTCCATTATGGCAAATGACAAGCCTGTATAACTGGCACGGCAAGCATCATGCGGAACAGATCTTATCATTGCGCAAAAGAATGGGCTGGTAGCTTAGACCACAAGAACTCCTGATTATAGTACGAAACCCCTGTTTATATATTAGAAAGCCCTGCTTATATATTACAACCCTCCCGATCTTTATAAAATCAGAGGATTTGTATTATATAAGCTAAAGCTGCGGATATATCAGCAGCTTAGTCTGTGACTCAAAAAGATGTTCCAATTTACGCTGCGTATAAGTAAGTGAAAGTAAATAAGTCGTTTCCAGTTTTCTATCCAGAACGACGATCATGAAATCATCAGGCATGATTCTTTCTTTCAATTTCCTCCAGTCCTTCCAGATTTCAGTAGAATCGAATTTGAAATTAACACTCGATTTCATCATTAATAGCGCATGCTCAATATGTTTTCTGGTAGACGCATCACAAAAGCAATCTACCGATAAACTCAGCTCAACACTCAGCTTACAAACCTTGGCCAGCCATACTTGCATGTTTTTCTCCATTAAATAAGCTGGCGGACAAACCAGCTGAATGCTCGTATGCACTGTAATCGGCTTATGCAGATGCAGGATAAATAAATTTGCTGGTGATTTTTCAATCAGTGCGGCAGACTTGTCCCCTAAAAACTTATCAATTACAGTGTTCTTCCTCGGCCATCCGGTAATGATAATATTGGCAGATTTTTCCTTCGCAATCCGCAGTACACCACTCGAAACATTGTGATCTAAAGTGGCAATCACTTTGACCATTGTATCATTTCCAGAAGCATATTTGACGGAATCATTCAACTTTTTACGCGCGATAAGTAAATTCGCCTGTGCATTATCACTATCTGGAACAACCGATAATAAATTGATAGGCTGGTCGGAACCTTTATCCTTAAACAATACTGCAAGATCCAGCATCGTATCCATATTATTGAAATCCGCAATAGGAATTAAGATGTTTTCCTGGTTTTGGACAACTTCCGGTCCTGTAAGTTCTTCTTCCGAAACAATGTTCCTGCTGGCTTTTTCTGTCGCAAAAGAGGCAAACACACAAGTAACCAGGATCAGGATAATGGTTCCGTTAAGGATATTATCGTCAATGATTTTTGCTTTATAACCTACTAATATAATAGCTAAAGTAGCTGCCGCATGCGCACTGCTCAAACCAAAAATAAGTAACCGCTGGTTTTTAGTATACTTGAAAATCCATTGTGTTAAAGTAGCCGAAAAATATTTACCAACTATAGCAACTACAGTTAATGCGCCAGCAACAATCAAGGCATCAGGCCCTCTGAAAAGGACACGCAAATCTACAAGCATTCCCACGCTGATCAGGAAAAAGGGAATAAATAGTGCGTTACCCACAAACTCAATCCTGTTCATTAAAATAGAGGAATGCGGAATCAGCCTGTTTAAAGCAAGTCCGGCTACGAAAGCTCCGATAATAGGTTCGATACCCGCAAGCTGCGCTAAGAAGGCAGAGAAGAAAACGACCGATAAAACAAAGATATAATGAGAAGTTTTTTCACTTTCCAGTTTAGTGAAGAACCATTTCGCAATTTTTGGGATTACAATAAATACCGTTGCCGTGAAAATAGTAAGCGATATAGCCAGCTGAATCCAGAAAGAACTGTTCAATTCACCCTCCACAGAACCCATAATTACAGCCAGGATAATCAGAACCGCAGTATCCGTCAGGATTGTACCCCCAACAGTAACCGCTACCGCCTCATTTTTAGCAATCCCAAATTTATTTACAATAGGGTAGGCTACTAAAGTATGTGTAGCGAACATGCTTGCCGTTAAAATCGAAGTCAGTAAAGAATAATGCAGCAAATAATAACAGACCGGAAAACCAATTAATATAGGAACAGCAAAAGTCAGGAACCCGAAAATAAAACTCTTATGCTTTTTCTTCTTAAACTCTGCCAGGTCAAGCTCAATACCCGCAATAAACATGATATACAATAAACCGATGGTCGCAAAAAGCTCTATAGCTGAGTTTTTCTTCAGAATATTAAAACCATTCGGGCCGATTAGAATTCCGGCGATGATAAACCCTACAATACCAGGGATCTTGATTCTGCCCAGTAAAATCGGGGCAATCAGAATAATAAACAGTAATAAAGAAAATATCAGTACAGGATTCGTAAAAGGAAGCTGAAACTGCTGGGTGATATGATCAAAAATTTTCGTGTGCATAAATTGAATTTATTTTACCAATTTGTTAACTACCTTATTTAAAGTTAATCCCTGCACGATAATCGAAAATATAACAATGATATAACTAGCCGAAACAATCAAAGCTTTATAAGGAGAATCAGGTAAAGATAAAGCAAGCGCAACAGAAATCCCTCCCCTTAAGCCCGCCCAGATCAGAATACCAAGCCTGTTATAATCAGTTTTTAAGGACCTTCTCATCAAAATGGTTGGGGCAGCAATACTCAGTCCCCTGGCAATCAATACGAAGAATACAGAAAGTAAACTAATCAGCCAGTAATTTTTAAAGAAAGGAATCACCACGATCTGTAGTCCGATCATCACAAAAAGGATCGTATTCAACAAATCATCAATTAATCCCCAAACCTTATCCAATATATCTTTAAGATGTACAGTATTTGCATTTTCACCTAATTTCATATTGCTCAGCATCAATCCGGCGGTAACCGCTGCCAAAGGAATAGATACATGCAGTAAGCCGCCGACTACAGAAATACCCATCACCATGGAGAGCGTAATCATTAAAATCGTTTGCAGTTCATCTACCTTTTTAACCAGCCTGGTGCATAAATAACCTGATGCCACACCTAGTAAAATACCGCCAAATACTTCCTGCGCAAATAATAGCGAAGAATGTGACCAGGAAAAGGCCATGCCCGTATTCTCTGTAAGTTCTCGCAGGGTCACGAATAAAAGGATACCCACACCATCATTAAACAGGGATTCACCACCAATTATGGTTTCCAGCGAAGGCGGGATTTTAGACTTTTTTAAGACTGATAATACAGCCACAGGGTCAGTAGGGGAGATTAATGCGCCAAACAGGAAACAATACATCAATGGGATTTCGATGTGCAGAAAAGATGCTGCCCAGTAAAAAAGAAAACCAAAGATCGTTGTACACCCGATTACGCCTACCGTACTTAAAATAAGTACCGGTCTTTTTTGTGCTTTAAGTTTCTCAAAATCAAAATGTAACGCACTGGCGAAAAGTAAAAATGCCAGCATGACATCCAATAACGTTTTGGTGAAATCTATGCTCGAAGTAAGTTCGGAAATAAAATTATAAGCTGCCGGGAAGGTCTTTCCCGTAATCAGGATCAGTACAGAAAGACTGATCGCAATTACCATAATCCCGATCGTACCAGGCAATTTAACGTAACGGTGATTGAGGTAGGAAATGAGAGCGCTGATGGTTACCAAAATGGTAATCGTAGTAAAAGTATCCATTAATTAAATTAGGGTTTTCATCTCAATTTATTGTCTAAACAACAAAATAGGCTATTTTGTTCGTTTTTGGAGTAATTTATTAAGGTATTTTACTATTTACTGAATAAAACTTAAAACAAAACATTGATAACCAGTGCTTAATAAACAATCCTGTAAATCTGTTGCGGAACTGAAAAAAACAATTAATTTAGTCTGCCTGCGTTAAACCTTAAAAACAACACTGGTTGTGTGCAAAGCACGTATAAATCGATACCTAAATAAATAAGATGCAATATTCAAAACTTGGAAGATCCAGTCTGGAAGTTAGTAAAATTGGGTTCGGCTGTATGTCCTTAACCGGGGATTCTGGCGAAAATCAGTTAATTATTGATCGGGCACTGGATCTGGGAATCAATTATTTTGATACCGCAGATCTTTATGAGCATGGGGAAAATGAAACTAAAATAGGCGCATTGCTGAAATCTAAACGGGATCAGGTCATTCTGGCAACCAAAGTTGGGAACCAGCACCGGGCCGACGGAAACGGATGGGACTGGAACCCCGGTAAAAAATATATCCTGTCTGCGGTAGAGGGTAGCCTTAAAAGACTGCAAACAGATTATATTGACCTTTATCAATTACACGGAGGTACTATTGAAGATCCAATTGATGAAACCATTGAAGCCTTTGAAATCTTAAAACAACAAGGGAAAATCAGGTATTACGGGATTTCCTCTATCCGGCCAAATGTGATCCGGGAATACGTTCAGCGTTCTAAAATGGTGAGTGTCATGATGCAATATAGTTTACTGGACCGCAGACCAGAAGAAGAATGCCTGCAGCTGCTTCATGAACATAACATCGGCGTACTCGGACGCGGAAGCATTGCACAGGGATTATTAGCAGGCAAACCCGCAGCACCTTATCTAAACTATACCGAAGCAGAAGTTGCAAAGGCGGCAGAAGTTATCTGCTCTATTACCAGTGAAAGTAGTTCATCCTCACAAACAGCCATTCGTTTTGTCTTGCAAAACCAGGCGCTGGGCAGTGCAGTGATGGGAATCCGGACATTGGTACAATTAGAAGACATTGCTGCGGCAGCAGATTTTCCGCCGCTTTCCAACTGGGAAATTGAATTGTTGACCAAAGCATTGCCTACACCTTACTATACAGCACACAGATAATATGAAACTATCATTTGGCACAGAAGTCAATCATCAGCCTAATTATTTTCTGGAGAAAATATGGAAAGGCCTTATGCAGGGGCCCGGCGATCTGGAAGGCAGTTACCAGGATTACCAGCGCCGTCACCTGGAGAAATTCGGGAAATGCTGGGATGGAGATACCTTTGGAGAATTCCTGGAACCAAAAATTCATACTATCCGCAGAGATCTGGATAACGAGTGGAGCGCAGGAATGGAAATACAACTTGTTATTCACCTGAATTCAACCGATGAATTTCAATTTGCACCCATCCTCAGATGTCAATCTGTTCAGCGGATAGAAATTGATTACTCGAATCTGATCAATGATAAAGGGCCTGCGGTTTTTATAAACTATGAATTGATAGACAAAGAAACTTTGGTCCGTCTGGCTATTAATGATGGCTTTGCAACCGTAGAAGACTTTTTTCTTTACTTCAACGAAGAGTTTAGCGGAAACTTAATCCATTGGACACCATTGAAATACAGTTAACTACCTGTAGCCCATTGCCTGAAGATTAAACAGTTCCGCATAACGTCCGTTTTTATCCAGCAACTGCTGATGGCTCCCTATTTCTACCAGTTCTCCTTTTTCCAGCACAAGGATTCTGTCGGCCATTCTTACCGTAGAAAAGCGGTGAGAAATCAGGACCGCCGATTTTCCATGAGTCAGCTCTGAAAACCGTTGAAAAACCTCATATTCCGCTCTCGCATCAAGCGCAGCCGTAGGCTCATCCAGAATTAATAACTGCGCATCTTTCATATAAGCTCTGGCCAGAGCTACCTTTTGCCATTCCCCGCCAGAAAGCTCAACACCTTCAGAAAACCTTTTTCCCAGCATCTGGTCATAATGTCCCGGTAATTTTTCTGCAAGCTTATCCGCCAGGCTCTGGTGTGCAGCAGCTTTAATCAAAGTCTCATTTTCTTTCTCTTTGATATTACCAACCGCTATATTTTGAGAAAAACTCATTTGATACCGGATATAATCCTGAAAGATAATCCCAAGGTTCATCCTTAAATCCGCAAGATCATATGCCTTCAAATCTATGCCGTCCAGTAAAATCCGGCCTTCCGTAGGATCATATAAACGCGCCAGCAACTTAACCAACGTAGTTTTTCCAGCACCATTTTCACCAACCAATGCCAGTTTTTCACCCGGAAACAGCGTGAAACTTAAATGCCTGTTCGCCCAGCGTTCAGAATTCAGATAGCGGAAACCAACATCCTCAAAAGTAAAACCAGTTTGAATAACTTTAGGAAAGGGGATAGGCTTTTCAGCAGTGGTAATTTTTGGCGTAATCTCAAAGAACTCGAAGAAATCGCGCAGATAAATGGCTCCCTGGGATACCGCTGTAAAACGGGTCAGGATTCCTTCCAGTAAAGTTCTGAGCTGGCGGAAAGAACCCGCTAAAAAGGTAAGTTCCCCAATGGTTACTTTTCCGGAAACCGCGTCCAGGATAATCACAACATAAGCCCCGTAATATCCTGCAGTGCCTAATAAGGCGAAAAATACCCCCCAAGCAGAACGTTGTACAGCCAGTTTTTTATTCGCCTTGTAAAACCGGTCTGATAGAAGTGAGAAACGATCAATCACAAAACCAGAAAGATTAAAGATCTTGATTTCTTTAGCCGTTTCATCACTGGCCCCCAGAAAACGGAGATAATCCAGCTCTCTTCTTTCAGGCGTTTGTCCCCTGGTTAACGCATAACTCTGATCGTTAAAATAAGATTCTCCTAAAAAAGAAGGCAGGATAGCTACGAACAAAAGCAAAATCAACCATGGATTAAATACAATCAAACCCGCTGCAAGGAAACCCATGGTAATCAGGTCCTGTAACTGGCTCATCACCTGGGAAAGTAAAATGGTACGTCCTACAGTTTGCTGTCTTGCACGTTCCAGCTTATCATAAAAAATAGAATCTTCAAATTGATCCAGATCAAGCGTGGCTGCATGTTCCATGATCTGTACGGAAGTATGTTTAGAAAAAAGATCTCCAAGCAAGCTATCCAGTAGTGAAATCGCTCTGCTCAATAGATCTGAACAGATCGCTAATGCAAATTCCAGCGCAATTAATTCCCATAAATAAGTCAGATCATGCTGCTGCGGTGTTTTACTGAATAAGATCACCTGATCGATAATCAACTTGCCCACATATAACATCGCCAGCGGAGTTGCAGAACGTGCTATCCGCAAAAACAAGTTTGAAATGGTCATCTGCGGGCTTGTCTGCCAGACCATTTTAAAGAATTCCGGTAAGTTGCCTAAAGCTGCAAGTCTTTCTTTGAGCGTTAAACTGTCTTTTTTAGAATTTTGAAGAGAAGATTTATTGAACAACCTGTTTGTCGCCATGCTTACAAAAATACGTAAACTCTTCGAACAGACTGGCATCCTCTCCAGGTTTCAATCCCTCGTGCGGAATTGCGTAGTATTTGCCATTAATCTGATGTCCCAGCTCAGTTTTCTCAATTTCCAGATTTAAGAAACCATGCTGCATTGTACAAGCATTTTCCAGGGTAACCGTATTAAAAAGGTCACTTTTATCCGTATACAAGAGATCATCACTCTCCGCTAACCAATGTAATTCGTCAAAACCACCCGCACCACACACAATAAACGGAACTACACTTCCATTTGCATACGTTTTATTAAAGCGCTGATAATTATGTACATGGCCACTTAAAACAAGATCTGGTGTGACACCCGCAGCCTCAAAACAATCTTCCATGAAATTAATCATTGGCAAACTTGAACTGTGGTTGAAATCGGCAGAATAAGGAGCGTGGTGAACACAAACTATAATTGCTTTTTCTGAACGTTCAGTAGCAGCCTGTTTCAGCTCCTCAATAAACCATTGCTTTTGTTCCTCAGTAATCACTCCGAATTTAGGGACATTACTATGCAGGCCAATAATATTTGCTAATGGCGTTTGTAAAGTCCAGTACACATGAGGCTGTATTCCGCTCATACGATTTAGTTTTGTGCCAAAAGGAACCACTCTCGGTGTCTTTCCGCAAAATACACTCGTAAACGGAGAAAGACTGGAATAAGGCGGTTTTGCATTCGGGTTCACATCACTATCATGGTTACCCGCAATCGCATAAATCGAAGCAGGATAATCTTTATAAGGGGTGAAAAACTGGCGCTCATACTGGTCAGCTTCTCCGAAATGATAAACAATATCACCCACATGGTAAAGAAACTGAGGTCGGTCTGCCGGGCTTTTTGCCTGGTGATACTGCTTGCCCATTTCCTCTGCAATGAGTTTTTGAAAAGAAGGAGACTTTAATCCTCCTGTATCACCAGCAACCTGGAAGACCATTTTATGAGGGTCAGGTAACGTTAATGCCGGGTTTAACCGATAAGGATATTCCCCAAACGGAGCAGGCAGCGGCTGAAATTTATAGGTGTCGTCTGGTTGGTTTAATTTAAATAAAGGTGTTTTTCTATTTTCTGATGACATGCTTATCTATGCGTTTTTAATCAGGATAGCCTCGAGCACATTCGCTGCATCATCGCATTTATCGGTAGCCATCTCCAGGGTCTGGAGAATCTCTTTTTGCTTGATGAGCTCGATCGCATCTGTTTCTGAGATAAACAAACGGGCGATGGCAGTGTTGCAAAGAAAATCTGCCTGGCTCTCTCCCTTATTAATTCTTAAACAAACATCAGCAATAATATTGGTATTCTTGAAATTACGGAGTTCCATTATCGCTAATTCCAGATCTTTGGACATTTCTGTGATTAATTTGGCTAAATGAACAATTTCCTGGCTAAAAAAATTGACTTTATACAGCTCGATATTTAAAGAAGTCGCATAGATATAATCGGCCACATCATCCAGTGCACTCACTAAAGCATGAATATCTTCTCTGTCAAAAGGAGTGATGAAATTTTTGCTCAGTTCCAGGAAAATTGAATGCGTAATATCGTCTCCTGCTTGTTCCAACCTTTCCGTTTCCCTGAATTGCGCAATACGCTGCTCCGGATCTTCAGTCGTTACCGTGAGTAAAAGACTTTGAGAGATCTTAACCAGATTTTTAGCATCCTGCTCAAACAACGGCTGGAATTTTTTGTCTTTCGGACTGAAGAAATTGAATACAGAATTCATCGGAATGGGGTTTCTGTAAAAATAAACAGATAATGTTAAGTCTTCAACAACTCAGTATGAGATTAGTTATCAGGCAATCAATTTCTGTAAAGCTGCTTCGGGGATCAATGTCGGATCTTTAAATTGTTTATTCAATAAACCCCTGCGGATGCGGATTGTCCGTGTAGTGGTGACGATAACCGCACCAGATTTAGTATAACTATGGGAGATATAAGATCCGATTGTAGGATCAAACAGCTGAATTCTAAAGAGTAGTTCGTGGAAAATGAAAATGGGTAGCGGCACGGTGTAAAGGTAAATTAACAGTTTGGTAATCTTTAATTATCATTCTGTTAATGATGATTTTAAGTTAACGTAGATTTAACATTGGGGCTTCAGAAGGCCTTTACTATAACTGAATAAATTTGTAAGATGTTTAAACAGATTGGATTAAATATTAATTTTTTAAATTATAGTACTCTTCAATGTAGAACAATCCCTACATTTGCGCCACTCAAATTAAAAAAATGGCAAATCATAAAGACGTCAATAAGCTAACCGCGGCAGGTTTACTAATTAGCTTAGGGATTATTTACGGGGATATAGGTACTTCTCCACTCTATGTTTTCAAGGCAATTATTGGCGACAGGTTAATCACTGCAGACCTGATACTCGGAGGTTTATCCTGTATCTTCTGGACGTTAACACTTCAAACAACTATAAAATACGTGATCATTACGCTCCAGGCGGACAATAAAGGAGAGGGGGGTATTTTCTCTTTATATTCTCTGGTTAAACGTAAAGCAAAATGGCTCATCATTCCCGCAATGATCGGCGGAGCAGCACTGCTCGCGGATGGGATTATGACACCAGCGGTAACCGTTTCCTCGGCAATTGAAGGATTAGGTATTATTTATAAGGATCTGCCAACTGTGCCGATCGTGATGCTGATTATTACTTTCCTTTTTGGTATCCAGCAATTCGGAACTTCATTTATTGGTAAAGCATTTGGCCCGATTATGTGGCTTTGGTTTACGATGATTGCTGTTCTGGGCGCAACTTATGTCATGCAGTTTCCAGAAATCCTTAAAGCAGTTAACCCTTATTATGCTTATCATATCCTGACCACTAACCCTGAAGCCTTCCTGATTATTGGGGCAGTATTCTTATGTACAACAGGAGCAGAGGCGCTTTACTCTGACCTTGGTCACTGCGGACGCTCTAACATCCGTGTGAGCTGGGTTTATGTTAAAATCTGTTTGATTTTAAGTTATATGGGACAAGGCGTGTGGTTATGGCAATTACAAGGTAAACACCTTGGAGAAATTAACCCATTCTTTCATATTATGCCAGACTGGTTCTTGATTTACGGAATCCTGATTGCTACTGTAGCAGCAGCTGTAGCCAGTCAAGCGTTGATTTCGGGCTCATTTACCCTGATTTCAGAGGCTGTAAGATTAAACCTCTGGCCTAAAGTTAAAATCAACTATCCAAGTAATTCAAAAGGCCAGTTGTATGTGCCTTCCATGAACTGGGTGTTATTTATAGGTTGTATCCTGGTGGTATTGATTTTCCAGAAATCAGAACATATGGAAGCAGCATACGGTTTATCAATTACCGTAGCCATGCTGATGACTACTATTTTAGTCTCTATCTTTTTAATGCGCAAAAAGGTGCCGATGTACCTGATTGTGATCTTCCTGACTATCTACGGAGTGATTGAATTGACTTTCCTTGCCGGTAATACAGTAAAAATACTTCACGGGGGATGGTTTACCTTAATCCTGGGTATGTCTCTTTTCTCTATCATGTGGGCCTGGTCAAACGGTCGCCGGATCAGAAACAGGTACATGCGTTTTGTAGATATTGAGAAGTATTTCCCAATTATCAGCAAGATCAGTGAAGATGAGACGATTCCTAAATATGCCTCTCAATTAGTTTACCTGACCAGTGCCAATTTCAACTTTGAAATTGAATCGTCGATCATGTATTCTATCATTCAGAAACATCCAAAAAGAGCTGATGTCTACTGGTTGTTACACGTTGATGTAACCGATGAGCCTTTTACAATGGAATATAAAGTAGAGCAGTTAGTGGATAAAAAGCTGATCAGAATTGATTTCCGTCTTGGATTCAGAGTTGAGCAGCGCGTGAATGTACTGTTCAGAAAAGTAGTAGAAGAAATGGTTAAAAACGGGGAGATTGATATTACCAGTAAATATGCCTCCCTGAAAGAGCATAATATTGCAGGAGATTTCAGGTTCGTTGTGATTGAGAAAGTACTTTCAAACGCGAACAGTTTACGTTTTATCGAGCGCTTTACTATGGCTTATTATTCGATCCTTAAGACTTTTAGTGTACCAGAAGAAAGAGGATTTGGTCTTGACTTAAGCTTTGTAGCGGTAGAAAAGGTTCCTTTGATCGTTGATATACCAACTGATTTTTATTTAAAAAGGCTGGATTAATCCTTCTTGCCAAAATCTGACGGCCTGATGTTCGTGAGCTGAAAAAATGCTTTACTGAAGGCCGCCAGACTATTATATCCAGTTAAATACGCTATTTCTGTCGTGGTTTTATCACCCAGCATAATGAACTCTATCGCTTTTACAGTTCTGAGTAACTTCAGATACTGAAGAAAAGAGATACTCATCGTAGATTGAAATAAACGCGATAACGTGCGTTCTCCCATTCCAAAACGGCTGGCCAGGTTTTCTAAAGTCAGCGGCTGTTCAAAATTCTGAGAAAGATATAATACGATAGGCCTTAACCTTGTATTCGAGGTAGTAGGTAAAGCAATCGGAAATGATCTGGTACTTAACTGCGGTAAAATATCTTTGATCGCGACCAGGAAGTTGTAACCAGGATCTTTCTTTTCAATTGTCCCTGTCCAGTTCTCCGCAAAAACAAGCATTTCGAATAACAGGCTGTTTACCGGGTAGATCCCTAATTTCTGATAAAAAGGATCTAAATGATCACCCTGTGTATAAAAGTATAAGTTATGCGTTACCGTAGCTGCATTTCTGACATTCAGGTAATGTTCCATGCCTCCGGGGATCCACACATAATGTCTTGCCGGAATAATATAGGTCTTATTCTGAATATGGATATAAGCAATTCCACCCTCCACATAAGTAAGCTGGCCTTTGGCATGGGAATGCTTAGGAAGGCTGCGTTCTAGCTTCTCATGGACTATAAATATGCTTTTTGGCTTAAAATCTATGTTTTTAAGGTAGGCTGCTGTGTCTAAAAGTGGCATTGGCTGGAATGGACAAATATTTGGTAATATAGATAAAATTACAAGTATTTCATAGCTGTAATTTTGTATCATTCTTAAAGACATGTACTACATTAATAAAAAAATCGTTTTGTTGCTCTTTTCTATTTTCTTGTTTAACAGGTTGAAAGCACAAGAGACAACTCAAATTTCAATGTCACTGAACCAGATCTGGGAAAAAGTGGCTGCCAACAATAAAACCATACAAATGCAGGATCTTCGGGTCAAAGGAACTCTGGAAGGGATTAAAGATGCTAAAGCAGAGCGTCTTCCTGAAATTTCGGCCGAAGGCGAATATGCAAGAGTGAGTAATGTCCCTATCTATGAAAATGGATTATTTCATACACCAAGTCAATTTGAAGTGGTACACACCTCTTATAAATTTGGCGCAAGCGCTTACCTTAACTTGTATAACGGGAGTAAAACCAATATCAAGATCGCGGAAGAAAAGAAAGAAAATGAGATCGCTATAGAACAGCGTAACCTGACTACTTCAGAAATGAAGTTAAGGGCTACTGCTTATTTCCTTGATCTGCAAAGAAGTAATATTTTTAAAGCCTTGTTATTAAAAGATATTAGTGATCAGGAAAAACAACTGGAAGAAATCAAACAGTTGCTTAAAAACGGGGTCGTGCTGAAAAGTGACGTACTCAGGGTGACCTTGAAATTATCCAGACAAAAAATGGCACTGGTTCAGTTGAACAATGATTTAGCTATAGCCAATCAGAAATTGAATATACTGACCGGATTGTCAGATGAAACTGTGATTCAGCCAGCAGAAGATACAAAAGCTGATTTACCCGTATTAAAGCCTTACAGTACTTACTTGTCGAATGCGATGACAAACTCTTTTGCTTATAAAATATCTGAAAAGGAAAAAGAACTGCGTAAACTGGAAGTGAAGAATGTAAAAGCAAATGTGTCTTTTAAACTGGGTTTATTCGCTAATTACGCTTATTCCTATCCTCAGATTCTGCTTTATCCTTATTCGATAGCGGTTTATGGCCTGGGGATGACCGGGATTAAAGCAAGTTTCCCGATTTCAGCCTTTTACCACAATACACATAAAGCAAGAGCCGCTGAATTGAAATATCAGCAGCAGGAAGTTGAGCATTCAGCTACAGAAGATAAAATCAGGGAGGAAGTGAATGAAGCGTATTTGAGGTATAAAGAATCACTAACCAGGATTGATGTGGCTAAAGAAAATATCAGCCAGGCGACAGAGAATCTAAGGATTGTGAACAATACTTATTTCAACCAGCTGGCCTTAGTGACAGATTTACTGGATGCAGATACCCAATTACTTCAAACACGTTTCGATTACGCTGCGGCCAGAATCGCAGCACAACTACAATTTTATCAATTACAAAAGGCAATAGGTAACCTCTAACATGAAAACAAAGAATAACTATACAAATACAGATCAGCTGATTACAAAAATAACGGCCTGGATAGCTGGGATCATTGCTGTAGGGCTTGCCGTATGGGGAATTATGTCCCTGGTTGAGCTTTACAACTATGAGGATACCAATGATGCGCAGGTCGAAGAATATATCAATCCGATCACTTCACGCGTGGGCGGTTTTATAAGGGAGATCAAATATGAAGAAAACCAGGAAGTGAAAAAAGGGGATACTTTGCTGATCATTGATAACAGTGAGTATCAATTACAGCAAGAAGAAGCTGAGGCTGCACTGTCTAACGCACAGGCACAGATTTCTGTGTTAGAAAGCAATGTCTTAACAACTTCTAAAGTTTCACAGGCCAGTCAATCACAAATTGCTTCTGCAAAAGCAAAATTGGTGAAACAACAACAAGACTATGATCGGTATTCCAAATTATTTAAAGTAGAATCTGCTACCCAACAACAATTAGAAAATAGTAAAGCAGCGCTGGATGTGGCTACTTCAGAATATCAGGCCGCTCAGGAAAACTATCAGGCATCCTTATCAAAAGTAAATGACATCAGGTCACAGAAGGGAGTTTATGAAGCAGAAATCAAACGCCGCAAAGCGCTGTTAAGCCGTGGTAAACTCGATGTGAGTTATACGATTATACGTGCACCTTATAACGGTAAAATGGGTAGAAGAACCATTCAGCAAGGACAACAAATCCAGACTGGACAAACACTGGCTTATATCGTAGATCAGGAGGCTGGTAAATGGGTTATTGCGAACTTCAAAGAAACACAGATCGCTAAAATGAGAGTGAACGGCGCAGCAGAGATTACTGCCGATGCTTTTCCGGGCAAAACATTTAAAGGCGCTATCGTTTCCCTTTCTCCGGCAACAGGGGCAAGGTTTTCCTTACTTCCTCCGGATAATTCTACCGGTAACTTTGTGAAAATTGTTCAGCGAATACCTGTTAAAATTAAACTGACAGAAAGTAAAGAAGTAGTAGATCAGCTGCGTGCAGGGATGAATGTGAATGTGAAAATAAGTAAAGACTAATGAGTTTAGCGCTGCCAGTATTTAAATCGTGGGTGCCTGTCTGGTTAATCAGATCGACTATCTTTCTGGTTATCTTTCCGGGGCTTTTGCTATTTGGCTTATCAACCGCCAGCGGAGCCGGAGCAGCCGGATATTATGGAATTGAACCAGCAGATGTTCAGTATTCTATGGTCATCTTTTATGCGGCAGTAGCTGGGTTTTTTGCGCTGGAAAGGAGATTTTTCATCTTCATTGCCACAAGGGAGTACTTTATACTCAGCATCCTGATTCAAATGGGCACAGCTTATGTTTGTTTTCATACCCAGAACCTATATATCTTATTGTTCTTTAGGTTCCTGCAGGGAATGTCTAACTGTATGTCAACCAGTATTTGTATTACCCTGATTTTTGGAAGCCTGCACAACGAAAGAGCCAGGGAAATTGGCTATTCTATCTTTTATGGGATGCTGCTTTGTATCACGCCCATATCAACGATCATTACCGCGCCTATATTAAATGCCTTTGATTATAATGTGTTATATAAGTTTATCATTTTTGCCTATATCCCGGGCGGTATTCTGCTTTTGGTGATCATGAATAATATCAGGCTGAACAAAAAGATGCCGCTTTATCAGCTGGACTTCTACAGTTTTATCATTTATTCTTCGGTGCTCTGTTTATTAGGTTATACACTAGTCTATGGACAGCAATATTACTGGCTTCATGATTCAAGGATAGTCTGGAGCTTATCGGGAACGCTAGTATTGATAACTTTACATATAATTCGTCAGCTTCATCTTAGACGACCCTACCTGAACCTGGATGTCTTTAAGCACAGGAATTTTAACGTAGGGATGTTTATGATTTTCATCTTATACCTGGTTCGTGGGACTTTAGGGATTATCTCTATCTATTTCGCTGTTATTTTAGGAATGGACCCTATACATATCGGTTATATCATGGCAGCAAATATTATCGGTATCGTGCTGAGCGTTTTAATTTCATCACGTTTAATCATTATGAAAAGACCAATCCGGCTGGTTTGGCTCTATGGTTTTGTTTTATTATTGATTTTTCATGTCTGGATGTGGTTTCTGTTTACCACCCAGGCTGATCCTTCTACTTTTGTTCTTCCTTTAATTATACAGGGGATGGGAGCAGGGATGCTCATGACACCAATTATTGTTTTCGCGATCTCTTCAGTACCTGAGCATTTAGGGAGTTCTGCATCTGCAACCGGGGTATTCTTTCGTTTTACCGGATTTTGTACCAGTATTGCTTTAATCAATTACTTTCAGCTGCAACAGAAAAGTAACCACATCAACCGTTTTCAGGAACACCTGAGCGGGCTGAATACGGTGGTCACTGAACGACTGGCACAATATACCGGCGCATTAACAAATAAAGGAATGGCACCAGATCAGGCAGCCAAAGTAGCCAGAGGTTTATTGAACAGAACAGTAGACAGCCAGGCACAGCTCAGGGCGATGATGGATTATTACCTGCTGATTAGTATTGTGCTGATTGCTGTACTACTGGTTATTGCTTTATTTCCGAAGCTGAACAGGACGAAAATTAATCTGAAATCCAACCAGCCAGCTCCGGCTTCTTATTAAAAACGTGTTTATACTGATCTCCTGAGTCGCGGGGGATCAGGTACGGATTATCTTCTCTTTTTCATCTTCATCTTCGTCCCTTTGTCCTGCGCCAAGGTTAGTTTTGGTGTTTTTACCATACAATGGGTCGCTGTTTTGTGTCATATTATTGTCAGAATCATTGTTTTTGGCGTCTTTTAGCTGATCTTTTATTCCTTCCTGTTGATTTAGATTTTCAATGGCAGGAAGCTCAGATCCATCGCGATGTTCACTGGTGCTATTGTACCTTGGCAGGGTCTGTTCTTGGGGTTTGTTAGTGTTAAAGTCTTCTGAGTCAGCTACTTTAGGTTTTTCGTGTTGTTTGTCTTTTTTCATGGCTTTACGGATTGGTGAATCACAGTATTCTTAACAATACCCTGTAGAAATGGTTTTAAATAAACATCCGGACATATTAAAACCCAATTATCGTTCGTTAATGATTTGGAAGAAAACAAACAATTATTAACTTTAAGCCCAGAAATCAAATTTAATTAACAAAATATCATGGAAAAATTCGCAAAATTAAAAGAACTAATTGCCGGAGTTGAGGCAGATGCTGACAAGTTTTACAATTCAGGTAACGGCGCAGCTGGTACTAGAGTACGTAAAGCAATGCAAGATTTAAAAACACTTGCTCAGGACATCCGTACTGAAGTAACTGAAAAGAAAAACAGCGACAAATAATAATATTTGTACCTGCATTCGCAGGCTTAATAAAAAAGCCGGTTCTAGACTGACCCCAAAAAGTTGGACGAAGTTATGCAATGTTTTTAAAATAATGAGTTCGGTATTCCACCGGACTCATTCCATTTAAATTAAGCCTTACTCGATCCCTATTATAATATTTAATATACTTTCTAATCTCAGAATGTAATTGCGATACCGAGTTATATTCATTTAGATAAAATAATTCTGATTTAAGCACTCCAAAAAAGTTCTCAATTATAGCGTTATCCAGGCAGTTTCCTTTTCTGGACATACTTTGCATTATCTGTTTATCTTTTAGTTTTTTCTTATACTTCTCTAGCCTGTACTGCCAACCCTGATCAGAATGGAGAATTGGTTTTTCATGG
>NZ_QLLR01000049.1 GCF_003259615.1 Pedobacter cryoconitis
CGCCCTTGGAGAAAATGCTGATAGCCTTTTTTAGGATATCACGCTCCATTTGCGTTTCACGCAGTTCTTTTTTCAAATTAGCCACTTCTTGCTCGGCTGCGCTGAGGATAACATTCCCATTACCAGGGAAACTACTGCCTTGCTTACTTGAAAATTCCTTCCGCCATCTATATAATAACGTGACGTTGATATCCAATTCCTTCGCAAGGGTCGTTAGATCTGGGCGGGTGTAACTCAGTTCAACACTCATCAGTTTGAACTCCTTCGGGTATGCTTTTCTCTCTCGTGACATAATTTCTGTTAAGGTATGTAAATCCCTTAACTCCGTGTCTACTCAAATATAGCAAGTCCAATCTAACATTAACAACTAACAATTATTGCCACCTAACAATTAGTATCTAACATTAACAACTAACAATTATTGCCACTTAACAATTAGCGTCTAACAATCAGCAACTAACAATTATTGCCACCTAACAATTAGCATCTAACATTAACAACTAACAATTATTACCATCTAACAAACTATGTAATCCCAATAACAGTTAGCCACCAACCAAGAATTGGAGTGCCCGTTGGATTTCAAAAAAAGCCCTGATACTATATGCTGACCTTGGCCCCTCTTCAGGGGGCGTCGGCAGCATATAGTATCAGGGCTTTTTTTGAAACTCTATTCGTAACGTAAAGCCTCTACAGGATCTAACTTCGAAGCCTTTTTCGCCGGATAATACCCTGATGCAACCCCTACAAGCACACACAACGCAAACCCACCAAAAATAAAAAACCACGGAATAATAAACGAACCACCCATCATCAGCGAAATCGCATTCCCCAATAACACGCCGAACAAAATTCCCATAGCCCCGCCCATCAAACAAATGATGATCGCTTCAATCAGAAACTGCTTCCTGATGACCGAAGGATTCGCACCAATAGCCTTTCTGATTCCAATCTCGCGCGTACGCTCCGTTACCGAAACCAGCATGATGTTCATTAAACCAATAGAAGCCCCTATCAAAGTAATGATTCCAATCGCAATACCACCCACCGCAATCATTGCCAAATCCTTAAACAAAGTCTGTGCAAGCGCATCACTCTTGGTGATCTCGAAATCATTTGACTCCTTAATCTTTATCTTTCTGATATTTCTGAACTCAGCCGTAGCCTCACCAATCACATTCTCCATCTGTTCCGGCTTCAACACCATCACACTGATCGTATACGAAGGATTCGGCGCAGCATTGATTACTTTTGCCTTGTAAAGCGGAAAGAAGATTGCCCTGTCCGTACTAAAACCCATACCAGAGCCCTTAGACACCAACACGCCGATCACCTTCACCCGGTTACCACCAGCATTTATAAATTTATCAATAGGAGACTCCTTCTTAAATAAAGTTGTCGCAATCTCACTACCAAGAATACAAATATTTGCCCCCTGATCAGACTCCTCAGGAGTGAAATTACGGCCATTTGAAATATCAGCACCCAGTGACTTCAAACCATTCTCATCAATCCCCCTGATGTTGATATTCGGATTCGTTTTCTCCTGCCCATACTTGGCAGTCGCCGCACCAGAAGCAATTACACTTACTGTCACCGTCGCCGGGCCCACAAACTGTTTCTTTAACGCAATCGCATCCTCATAACGGATAGCCTTAGAAGACTTTGCCTCCTGTCCGGGGCCACCAAAACGAATCCCCGTACCCTTATTTCTAATCGTGAAAGCATTCGCACCCATGCTCGAAAAAGCATCAGTCATACTCGTTTTTACCGCGTCCAGAGTTGTTAGGATCCCTACCAATGCCGATAAACCAATTGCTATGATCAATGCAGTCAGCATCGTGCGCAAACGATTACTTCTTATAGATTGCAGGGCAAGCCTTATATTTTCTGTATAGGTCATTTCTTCGAGATCTAATTTGGACGGGCATAAAAAATAAAAAGTCCCGCTGTTAGGACAACGGGACTTTTAAAATGTTACAAAGAAAATGTTTTAATTATACTGAAAAGCTGGTTCCGCAACCGCAGGTGCTTTCTGCATTCGGATTACTAAAAGTAAAACCGCGTGAGTTTAAACCATCCTGCCAATCTACCTGCATACCCAGCAAATACATCTGATGTGCCTTATTCATGAAAATTTTCATTCCATTGATTATAAATTCCTGGTCACCGTCTTTTTTCTGGTCAAAACCCAGCAAATAGCTCATACCTGAACATCCGCCACCTTCAACACCAACACGCAAACCAAAATCGTCAGCAATTTCCTGCTGATCTTTTAATTTCAAAAGTTCTTTTAAAGCCGTTTCAGTAAAAGAAACTGGTGCAAACGCTGTATCTACTGTACTCATGATATTTCTAATTTGGAATAACAAATATATCCTTATGGTACTTAGTCCAAAATCAGGATTGTTGCAACAAAGATAATAACAAATGGTTTATACTGTATAACATAAAGTGACAAGACCGTCAATTTGAAGTCAAGAATTTAGACTGCTTCTAAAAAAGCTTCCCAAACACAAATGAATAAATTGCGAGATTTATAGAAATAAAAATACATTTTTGCTGAAGACAAATACAACCAGATGAATATACAATACTCTTTGACACTAGTGGCCGTTCTGGCCGCAGGAGGCAGCATTACCGTAGCTTTTGCCTGGTACCTGGTCCGGAATGAAGTGCAGAAATATTTCAGCTTAAAATCTTTTGAAGCCAGAAAAGAAGAACGCAGCCATTTACTGCCACTACGGTTACAAGCTCACGAAAGGATGATTGTTTTTATAGAACGCATTAACCCCGCAAATTTGTTTGTCAGACTATATCAGCCAGGAATCTCTGCAAAAGAACTGCAAGCAGTCATTTTAAATGAAATCAGAACAGAATATCAGCATAATGTAACCCAGCAACTCTACGTAAACCCTGTCAGCTGGAACGTATTGCGCAAACTAAAAGAAGACACCCTGGCCATGCTCAATAATGCAGTAGCAGGATTACCAGCGGATGCAAGCGGGATAGACCTCAGCAGAAAAGTATTGGAACATATGGCCGCAATTCCTGAAAATCCATACGACCTTAGCCTGGAATTGATTCAAAAAGACATTCATCAGTTATTTTAATATGGAAGATAAAAAATTCGTAACCAGCTCCGGGATTGAAATAAAGGCGACTTACACCCTCGCTGAGCCGATGGCTGAAAAACCAGGTCAGTTTCCCTATACCAGGGGGATTCAAAAAGACATGTACCGCGGCAGACTATGGACTATGCGACAATACGCAGGTTTTAGTACAGCCGAAGAATCCAATAAACGTTACCACTACCTGTTACAACAAGGAACGATGGGCCTGTCAGTCGCATTTGACCTTCCCACACAGATCGGTTATGACTCTGACCATGAAATGGCCGAAGGCGAAGTTGGTAAAGTTGGTGTAGCCATTGACTCTCTCAAAGATATTGAAACGCTGTTTGATGGAATTGAACTGGAGAAAATCACCACTTCTATGACTATCAATGCTACAGCTTCCATATTACTGGCGATGTATATCGCACTCGCTAAAAAGCAAGGCGCAGACATTAAGCAGATTTCAGGGACCATACAGAATGATATTTTAAAAGAATATGCCGCAAGAGGAACCTATATCTATCCACCCAAATCTTCCATGCGGATCATTACTGATATTTTCGAATACTGCAGTAAAGAAGTACCCAAATGGAATACGATTTCTATTTCCGGTTATCACATCCGCGAAGCAGGCTCTACCGCCGTACAAGAATTAGCCTTTACACTGGCCAATGGAAAAGCCTATCTGAATGCCGCACTGGAAAAAGGGCTCGACATTAACATTTTTGCGAAACGACTTTCCTTCTTTTTCAATTGCCACAACAATTTCTTTGAAGAGATCGCAAAATTCCGCGCAGCAAGAAGAATGTGGGCAAATATTACCAAAACTTTGGGAGCAACAGATGAGAAAGCACAGATGCTGCGGTTTCACACCCAAACGGGCGGCTCTACGCTAACCGCGCAGCAGCCCATGAACAATATTGTCAGAGTAACTAATCAAGCCATGGCAGCCGTCCTTGGCGGTACACAATCATTGCATACCAACGGATTTGATGAGGCACTCTCACTTCCCACAGAAGCGGCAGCTAAAATTGCCTTGCGAACACAGCAGGTGATTGCTTTTGAAAGTGGGGTAACTGAAACAGTAGACCCATTAGCAGGTTCTTTCTTTGTAGAAAACCTGACCAATGAAATTGAAGCAGCAGCCCAGTTATACATTGATAAGATTGATGCCATGGGAGGCTCTGTCAATGCGATAGAAAACGGGTATATTCAGAATGAAATTGCAGATGCAGCTTACGCCTACCAGGTAGAAGTCGAAGAAGCCACCAGGGTGATTGTCGGGGTGAATAAATTTACACAGCAAAAAGAAGGAATTACCGATACCTTAAGGATTGATGAATCAATAAGAACTATCCAGACGGATAAAATTAATAAACTAAAAAAAGAAAGAAATAATGAGGATGTTGCGATTGCTTTAGCTAACTTGAAGAAAGGAGCAGAGTCAACAGAAAACCTGATGCCGCTTATCCTGACTGCAGTAGAAGCTTATGCAACTTTAGGAGAGATTGCAGACGTATTACGCGGTGTTTTTGGTGAGTATTAATCAACTGTTAAAAAATAGTTATCCACATAATAAATTTAGGTTAACTATGGTATTGCTCTGCTGATTAGGTGTTTACTAAATAAATGAAATTTTAGTTTTTTTTGTTGATAATTTTTTGAATCTTCGATCTCTCGGAACCTCAGTTTTCGCAGGCTGTTTTCTTCGGGAAAATCATTAATATATTTAGGGCACTATGGAAAAAACTTGTACCGAAGTATGGAAAAACTGTCTTCAAATTATTAAGGACAATATCCCGAGCCAAAGTTTTAAAACTTGGTTCGAACCGATTTCTGCCCTTAAACTTGATGGCAAAGTTTTAACAATACAGGTGCCTAGTTTATTTTTCTATGAATGGCTGGAAGAACACTATGTGGGGCTGCTGCGCAAGACTGTTAAAAAGCAACTTGGAGACGAAGGCAGACTCGAATACAACATTGTGGTAGACAAATCTTCCAATAGCGGTTCACCCTATACCACCAACATGCCCTCCAGCGGAAACGGGGCAGAAGCTAAATTGCAATCTATGCCAATACCTGTTTCTATAAACAAGGACATTAAGAACCCTTTTATAATTCCAGGACTTAAAAAGCTGAATGTAGACCCTCAGCTCAACTCAAACTATACTTTCGAAAACTATATTGAAGGTGACTGTAACCGCCTTGCCCGTTCAGCAGGTTATGCTGTTGCAGCCAAACCGGGAGGCACTTCATTTAATCCTTTAATGATTTATGGCGGAGTAGGTTTGGGAAAGACCCATTTGGCCCAGGCCATAGGGAATGAAATTAAACGGACAATGCCCGACAAACTGGTGATCTATGTTTCCTGCGAGAAATTCTGCCAGCAATTTGTAGACTCTCTGAAAAACAATACCATCAACGATTTTGTGAATTTTTACCAGGCCATGGACGTGATCATTATGGATGATGTACATAACTTCGCCGGAAAAGAGAAAACACAAGACATTTTCTTTCATATTTTCAATCACCTGCACCAATCAGGCAAACAAGTTATCCTGACTTCAGACAAAGCACCTAAAGACCTGGCCGGGCTGGAAGAAAGACTGCTGAGCAGGTTCAAATGGGGGCTTTCAGCAGATCTGCAAATTCCTGATCTGGAAACCAGGATTGCTATTCTGAGAAAGAAAATGTACGCTGACGGCATTGAGCTTCCGCAGGAAGTTGTCGAATACGTAGCCAATAATATTGATAACAACGTCAGAGAGCTGGAAGGAGCAATGGTTTCCCTGCTTGCCCAGTCTACCCTGAATAAAAAAGATATTGATCTTTCTTTAGCGAAACAAATGCTGAAGAACTTTATCAAAAATACAACGAAAGAGATTTCTATGGAATACATCCAGAAACTGGTATGTGAGTACTTTGAAGTCCCTGTAGATATGGTTAAATCACCCACCCGTAAAAGAGAAATCGTACAGGCACGGCAGATTTCTATGTACCTGTCCAAAAGCCATACTAAATCTTCTTTGAAAACTATCGGTGCTTTTTTTGGTGGCCGCGATCACTCTACAGTAATTTATGCCTGCCAGACTGTGGAAGATCTGATTGATACCGATAAGAAGTTTAAAGGTTATGTACACGATATTCAGAAGAAACTCAAAATGAGTTGATCACGCTGCTCATTTTTCTATCAGCTGATCACGAATATTTATATCAAATAAGCACAAAGCTTTTATCAAATGATTACAAGCTATTGTAATCAATAAGTTACACCGTTTTCTGGAATTCCGGCCTTTGGCATCGAAATTTTCAATTCCTTAACATTAAATACAGAAATCTGCTACTTGTCCCCTAAAACGAGTTGATAAATCATTTTATCATATTCCAGAGCAAACAATTCCCTAATACCTACCAGATATTTTCGTGCAGTAATAATCTAATAAAAGCTCATGGAAAAAAAACTACCCAATTTTGTAAGAATGCTGCTGACAACTGCATTTGTATTATTAACCGCTGTACAGCTATTTGCACAAAATGTGCCCATCAGAGGAACAGTCACAGACGAGACTAAAGCGCCTGTTCCCGGTGTCAGTGTAAAAATAAAAGGAACCTCAACAGGTACAGTAAGTTCGGCCAATGGAATTTTTACATTGAGCGTACCAAAAGGTAAGACCATCGTTATCACCTCTATCGGTTACCTGACACAGGAGATCATTGTGAATGGGGAAACTGCCTTACAGATAGCATTAAAAAATGATTCTCAGCAACTTACGGAAGTTGTTGTAACCGCTCTTGGTATCAAAAAAGACATCAGAAAAATCGGTTATGCGACCCAGGAAATTAAAGGAAGTGAACTGGTAAAAGCCAGAGAGCCTAATGCAATTAACTCGTTGACCGGTAAAATTGCAGGATTAACAGTTGGAGGAAGTGCTGAACTTCTTGGCCGCCCTCAATTGGTTTTAAGAGGAAGTACGGACCTTTTATTTGTAGTAGACGGTGTACCCGTTAACTCGGATACCTGGAATATCAGTGCAGATGATATAGAAACTTATACCGTGCTGAAAGGCCCTAATGCTGCGGCTCTATACGGATTCAGAGGACAAAATGGAGCGATATTGGTTACGACCAAAAAAGGGACTAAAGATGACCGTGGTTTCAGCGTCGAATTCAACAGCAGTACCATGCTGGAGAAAGGATTTACTGCTGTTCCAAAAGCACAAACAGAATATGGTTATGGAAATGACTACAAATACGCCTACGGAAATGACCTTTACGATCTGGATGGAAGTTATAGAAGAACAAATATCTGGGGACCTAAATTTGACGGACAAGGTGTCGCGCAATATGATAGTCCGGTAGATCCGGTCACCGGAATCCGGAGTAAAACACCATGGCTTTCTAAAGGAGCTAAAAACTTTGAGAATTTCATGCAGACTGGTATCCTGAGTACGAACAATGTTTCGGTAAGCGCATCGGGCGAAAAATATGATATGCGTACCTCAGTAAGTCATACTTATCAAAAGGGGATGGCCCCGAATACTAAGCTGAATATTGATAACCTGAATCTTTACGGCGGTTATAACTTCAGCTCTAAATGGAGAATGGATGCTAACCTTAATTTAAACTCCCAGTACACACCAAATATTCCAGATGTTTCTTACGGTCCTAACAGTTACGTTTACCAGTTTAAAGTATACGGATCTTCCAGCTGGGACCTGAATGACGTTAAAGATTATTTCGGAGGTCCGCGTGGCCGTCCGGGGCTGGTGCAGAATTTCGTAGAATACGGCAGACATAACAATCCTTATTTTACAGCTAACGAATGGTTGCACAGCCATAAAAAAACAGACATCAACGGATATGCGAAATTAAGTTATAAGGTAAATGATAACCTGAACTTCAGCTTGCGCTCTCAGATCACCACCTGGAATCAACTGCGTACAGAAAAAGTTCCGCCATCTACGAACTTAAATCAATACGTAAATGATTACTATTTCAATAAATCCAATGGTGTTTATAACATCTGGTACGGAGACTACAGAGAAGATCAGCGGACTTTAGTGGAACATAACCACGATTTCCTGGCTAATTATAACAAAAAAATCAGTGATGACTTCACGTTCTCGGGTTCTGCAGGTGCGAACTTAAGAACATTTGAATATAACTCTACCTGGGCAACAACTTATGCTTTAACCTTACCGGGCGTTTATAACCTCGCTAACTCACAAGGCCCGGTTAAATCTTACAACTTCGGCTCTAAAATGCAGGTGTCAAGTGGGTATTATACTTTTGACTTTGGTATTAAGAACTGGTTGAACATCAATACTACAGGTCGTGTAGATAAACTTTCTACCCTGCCAAAAGGCAATGATGTTTTCTTTTATCCTTCGGTATCCTTAAGTTCAGTAGTGAGTGATTACGTTAAATTACCTGAAGCGATCTCTTTCTGGAAATTGCGCGGCTCTTTCGCAGATGTACGAGGCGCATTGACAAGCCCGACGATCGGAACAGCATACAATGCCTTAACAGGTAATACGGTTGGTAATTTATTAGGTGGTGGTACTTATGGCGGTTACGGAACAGAGTTATACAGCTCATATGACGGCCCTACTTATGATAACCAAAATACCTATAATGTGAATACTTATTACAATAACACGCCATCAGTTGACTTCTCAAAGAATATCGCGAATAATCAAATTAAGCCGTTTGATGTAAAATCTTATGAAGCAGGAACGGAAATCAAATTCCTGAAAAACAGATTAGGTGTTGATTTTACTTATTTCACTTCTATCAATGGCCCGCTGGTATTTCAATTGCCAGTGGCCAATTCCACAAGTTATGCGACTGAAAGTGTAAATGCGATCACCTCAAAGAAAAAAGGATGGGAGCTTTCTATAACGGGTACGCCTGTTAAAACTCAAAGTGGTTTTACCTGGGATGTGATGGCCAACGTATCAACTTACAAAGAAACGCTAAGCAAAATCTATGATGGTGTAGATGGCTGGGCGATCAATAACCACAATTACAAAGTCGGAGAGCGTCTGGACGGGATTTACGGACGTGCTTATGTCAGATCTGCGGATGGACAAATTATCCATGATGCCAGTGGATTACCGTTAGCACAGCAAGCAGGTGTAAACAATAACCAGTTATTAGGTTATGCGAATCCAGACTTCGTGTTCGGCTTCAACAACAGGTTCGGGTATAAAAACTTCAGTTTCAGCTTCCAGTTTGATGGACGTATCGGAGGTAAAATATTTGATTATGCTTATGCACAGATGTTAAATGCAGGTACAGCTATTGATTTGGTAGAAGGACAGTACGGAGACGCACGTTTAAAAGAATGGCAGAGTACTAACGGAGGAACCATCAATGCAACAGGTGCAATGGTTGGGAATGGAGTGGTGATTACTTCGGGTACCCCACATTATACGAACGGAAAAATTGATAACTATGATCAGCTGACCTTCGCTCAGAACACCAAAGCGGTAACCCTGAGAAACTATGTACAAAACGGAGTTTATGGATTGTTTGATGAACCATTTATGATCAGCCGTTCTTTTGTGAAACTCAGGGAAGTAGTGATTGGTTATACGATACCTAAAAAAATGCTGGCCAAAACCGGTATCAGATCAGCGAGTATCTCTTTAATCGGTAGAAACCTGCTTTATTTTGCTAAACGCAAAGACATCGATCTTGACCAGTATGCTTCAGGATTTAACCTGTCCAGCAAAGCCAATGGCGGTAAACAAAGCGATCTGCAAAGTTCTACAGCCCGCCGTTATGGTGTGAATATCAGTATAGGCTTTTAATCCTCCCTTTAATCTTAAAACAAATGAACCCGGCTTGATTAAAATAATTATTAAACCCGAAGGGCAATAATTATTTTAATCATCAAAGGCTCCATCTAACAAAACATAAATATAAAAATAGATGAAATTAAATATTATAAAAATAACCAGTGTGATCGCCATTGCACTTACACTGGGAAGCTGCCAGAAGGGCGATTTATTATCTAACCCGAACGTAGCGAATGAGAACTCAAATATTCCGGTAGCTCTTTTATTAAACCATTTGACCTGGAGCATGTACCGGGGCGGCGGTGTGGTAGAGAAAACTTCAAATGCAGTAGGAGAGGAACCATTTGGTCAGTTGAGTAAATGGAATCAATTTACCGTTTCTACCAACGCTTACTACCGGGCAACGAATGCTTATGCTTTCAGTAATACAGCTACTGCTTACGATTTGCTGAGATACGTAAAACAAATGGAAAGCCAGGCGCAGGTACAGCTTGGGACTACCAATAGTGTTTATAGCGCGCTTGGCAGATTTTTTAAGGCTTATAGCTTTGTCTGGTTAACACAGCGGGTTGGAGATATTCCTGCCGGAGAAGCAGGAGATTCAAAGAACCTGACTCCTAAATTTGAAGCCCAAAAAGATGTCTACAAAAGAAGTCTCCAGTTATTGGATGAAGCCAACTCTATTATCACTATTGCAATTAAACCGAGTGTTGGTGTAGACAATTCCAGCACAGTTGTAGGCGGAGATATTTATGGATTAACCTATCTGCAATGGCAAAAAGTGATCAACAGTTACCGGTTAAGAGTATTGATCAGCTTAAGCAAACGCGCAGATGATAACGCAGACCTGAACGTTAAACAGCAATTTGCTGATATTTTGAACAACCCGGGTAAATATCCTGTTCAAACGGGTAACAGTGATAACCTTGCTTTTAAATACAATGCAACAGTGAATAAGTTTATCTATAACCCTGATGAAACTTATAACGTATTTGAAAATCTGGGAAAAACTTATCTTGACCTGACTACAGCAAATCAGGACCCGCGTACTTTTATCGCGGCAACCCCTGCACCGGCTGAAATTAAAGCGGGAAAAACAGTGAGTGATTTCAGCGCTTACGTTGGCGGAAGTACTGCATTGACACAGAGTACACTTTCTGCAAATGATGCGAAAGGCATGTACTCTTATGTAAATTATAAGCGTTATTTCACCACTTTCACCGGGCCGGATCCAGCGGTAATGATCGGGTATCCAGAATTGTGTTTTAACATTGCCGAAGCGATTAACAGGGGTTGGGCGGCTGGTTCTGCGGCAAACTGGTACCAGAACGGGATAAAAGCTTCGATCAGTTTCTATGGATTAACAGAAGGACAGAGTTATGATATTGGTGATGTTAAAGGGATCACTTTAGGTAAGGTGACGATCAAAATCAATGATTTCCTGAACCACCCGAATGTGGTTTATAAAGGAGATAATGCAGACGGACTTAAACAAATCCTTCAGCAAAAATACGTGGCATTTTTTGAAAACTCTTCCTGGGAAGCCTTCTATAACTGGCGGCGTACCGGAATTCCTGAGTTTGCCAATAATGGCCCGGGAATTAATCCATCAGGTGTAATTCCAGTTCGCTGGCAATATCCGCTGGACGAGCAAAACAACAATACTGCAAATTATAAAGCAGCTGTCAGCGCGCAATATGGCGGTAATGATGATGTCAATCAAAAAATGTGGTTACTTAAATAATCTTTGATAAATATATGAAAGCAATAGTCGTTTTATTCTTTTCCGCATTGGCCAGTCTGCAAGCTTCAGGCGCAGCAGTTAATGATACTACCAGATTGGTTCCTGTTCAGGGTGCTGTAAATTTCAGAGATCTTGGCGGTTACCAGACCAGTGAAGGAACACATGTGAAATGGGGTAAAGTTTATCGCTCTGCAGAAATCAGTAAACTGACAGATGCCGATCTTAAATTGCTGGCCCAAAAGCATATCAAATCTGTAGTTGATTTTCGCAGTGATGAAGAAGTAGCGAAAGCGAAAGACCGCTTGCCTGCTGGTGCTTCCTACCTGCAATTAGCTGCTGGCAGTGAAGGTCTGGGTAATATGATGGCTATATTGCCGAAACTCACTAGCGGAGATTCTTTAATGATCTCATTTTATAGTCAGACTGCACATTTGAAAGATAAGTACAAACCCTTTTTTCAGGAGTTATTAAAAATGCCGGACACGGATGCTTTACTATTTCATTGTACTGCTGGAAAAGATCGTACAGGGATTGGTGCAGCACTGTTTTTACATGCGATAGGCGTGCCTGATGAAACTGTTTTACAGGATTATCTGGCTACCAATGAATACCGTAAAACAGAAAATGAGAAGATGGTGAAAATGATGACACAATTTGGCATTAAGGAGCAGGTAGCCCGTGATATGGCTGGAGTTAAACCTGAATACCTGATTGCTACGGTAAAGGCGATTACGCAACAATACGGAAGTGTAGATCAGTTTATGACGGAAGAATTAGGCCTTAAAGCCGGTGATATTATACTTTTAAAGAAGAAGTATACAAATTAATCCAATGCAAAACGGGCTGCTTTGAGTAAAGCAGCCCGTTTTATTATTTGATACTATCTCTATTTAATCGTTTCCAATTTCATTAAGCCATAAAATAAAGCTGCAGTATGTAAGGACTGCTCTATTTTATTGTCAACCAGAAATTGTTTGACTTCTTCGATCGTATATTCTTCCACATTTAAGATCTCATGCTCATCCAGATCCTGTTCTTGTGTTTTAATACCACCAGTCAATAAATAAGTAAATGTCCTGTTATCGGATGTCGCCGGATTAGGATAAAGTGTTGCAATCAGCTCGCAGCTTTCAAAAGAATAGCCAGTCTCTTCCAATAACTCTCTTTTTACGCCATGTTCCGGATCTTCTCCCGGTTCAATAACCCCACCAGGAATTTCCAGTGAAATAATATCTGCCGCATGACGGTACTGACGTACCAAAATCAATTTGTTATCTTTTGTTAAGGCAACCGCATTGGCCCAATCAGGATATTCCAATACGAAATAATCATCTTTAACCGCACCATTCTGTAATTTACAAGTATCTACACGCAGCGTCGCCCATCTTTCCTGAACCAGGTACCTGGAGGAAAGCTTTTCCCATTTTTTAATCTCCATTCGTTTGTATTGTATCAGGCGTGCTGTTTTAAAAAGTCTGCGACTGTCTTTTGACGGCTCAGGTTATTCATGTTTACCACATGATGTTTTACTTCTAAGGTCTGATAAGTTAGCTGCAATTTTTCTGCAACAGACTTATTTTCTTCAGTCAGCACTGTATTATTGAATTTGAGGTAAAGCACCTGTGAAAGAATTTCCAGCTTTTCTGAAGGAAAATTTTTCTCCGTCAGAAAAGCCATGAAATCTGTTGCATCACAAGCCACCAGGTCTGAAAACAGGATTCCGAAGTCAGCTTCCAGCATTTCATTCAAACCATTGTCAGCCTCTTCCAGCCTGCCTTCCTGTTTTAAGCCCAGGATTCTTGCTATTGCTTGTCCGAGTTTTTGAATCTCGGCAGTTATTAAATCTCTTTTATACATATTTACCAGCTTCTTTTACCAACTTCCACTACTACCGCCGCCACCGAAGCTACCGCCGCCGAAGCCACCGAATCCGCCGCCGCCACTACTGCCGCCACCGCCGCCCCAGCCACCGCCAGAACTTCTGCCGCTGCCTAATAATGCGCCCCAGAATAAAGCTTCTCCAACACCACGGCCGCCAATAATCTGGCCACCATCACCGCCACCACCTTTTCTGATAATAATAATGATGACTACAACGATGATAATAATAACTAATATCCCACCAGAGCCACCGCCTTTTTTAGCTGCTCTCGGGTTATCATTTTTATATTCTCCTTTGGTATATTTGATAATAGCTGTTGTACCCGCATCCAGTCCGGCATAATAATCGCCAGCTTTAAATGCAGGTTTAATTTCGTTGTCAATAATCCGCTTGGTAATAATATCAGGTAATACGCCCTCTACACCATAACCAGTCTGCATGGCTATTTTGCGGTCACCTAAAGCGACAACGATCATGACACCGTTGCTGTTTTTTTTGCCCCCAACGCCCCAGCTTCTGCCCAGGCCCAGTGCGTATTCGTTAATATCGTATTCACCCACACTTTTTACAATTGCAACCGCAATTTGTGTAGAGGTAGAATCGTCAAATGCTACAAGTTTACTTTCAAGCTGTTGTTTCTGAGATTCAGACAGCGTGCCCGTATAGTCATTGACAAGTGTATTTGGTTTTGCAGGGTATTCCTGCGCAAATGCACCTGTACAGAGTACGGTAAGAAATAGTGCGATTAATATTTTCTTCATCCGGGCTTATCTAATTTGCTTCCTGCTTATCCATAAAAATAATATCATTTGGTAATTCATTAATATCCCCGCTGCGGTAAGGGAAATGTATCGCTAGTTTTTCACCAATCAGTCCGATACCGGCGATCAGGCCGTTTGCAATATTTCCGCCGGCAAAATGAGCCTGCATAGCGATTTGCGTAGTTTCCCAGAAATCTTCCGGTACTAATTTATGAATCCCTCTGTCGCCGATAATGGCAAATTTATGGTCACCATGAGCAAGATAGATTAACACGCCATTTTGTTGTGACGTTTTATCCATACCCAGTTTAGAGAAATAGGCAGTAGCTCTTTCAAAAGCTTCACCTTTACAATGTTTTTCTACAGCAATTCTAATTTCGCCTGAAGTCAGCTTTTCAGCTTCACCAATTGCATTGGTAATCAGGTCTTGTTCTTGTTCTGTCAGAAATGGCATAATGATCAAAATTAAACAGATAAGGGTAATACATATCTTCTTAAAAGAACACGCATTACCCTTAAATATTATAAACGTTTACTAAAATTCTACTTTAGGCGTATTTTGTGCTCCTGCATCTGCTTTGAAACCAGCTCTTTGCTTGAAACCAAACATACCAGCTGTTAAATTGTTAGGGAACGATCTTACTTTAACATTATAAGATTGAACAGCATCGTTGAAATCCTTGCGGGCTACAGCAATTCTGTTTTCAGTACCTTCCAATTGTACCGAAAGATCGCTGAACTGTTGTGTCGCTTTCAATTCCGGATAGTTTTCGGTCAATACCATTAATTTACCTAAAGCCTGTCCGATCTGACCCTGTGCAGCCTGGAATTTTTCTAGCTTTTCAGGAGTTAAATCATCTGCACTCACTTTGATCTGGCTGGCTTGTGCACGTGCTTCAATTACAGCAGTTAATGTACCTTGCTCGAATTTAGCTGCACCTTTTACAGTACTTACTAAATTAGGGATCAAATCAGAACGTCTCTGGTATTGTGTTTCTACCTGGTTCCATTTAGTTTTTACATCCTCATCCAGTTTAACCATGGTATTATAACCACAGCTGCTAAATGTAGTGGTGATGAACAAGGCAGCGATAACTCCTAATATTGCTTTTTTCATTTTTATCATGTTTTGGTTTCTACGTGTTAATTTACACATTAGAACTCAATTTCCGTACCTTTGTTACATTTAAGGAGAAAAACCTGACAACTTGTATGTAAAAATATGAGTTCATACCTCTTATAGCCTGTTTTGGCAGCTATCTTTATTTTAACCCCAGTTTTCTTATCTTTGCGGCCATTCAGGATAAATACCTGACGTAACTATGCAAAAAGAGATAGAAATCACCATCGCACCGGAAGAAGCAGGACAGGAAGAACATATTTTAAATAAGCTTTCCGCTGTTTTATCAATAGATAGTATACATATCAAAGGATATAAAATCCTTAAAAGATCTATAGACGCACGTTCCCGCAAAGTTATCTTCAGGATGCAGGTTAAAGTATTCATTGATGAACCCCGCCCAGAAGAAGAATTTACAGTCAATTATCCGGATGTAAGTGCTCGGAAAGAGGTGATCATTGTGGGTGCTGGTCCGGCTGGTCTTTTTGCAGCCTTGCAGTGTATAGAAAATGGGATGAAACCTATTGTGCTGGAACGTGGAAAAGACGTGAAACAGCGCAGAAGAGATCTTGCACTGATCAATAAAGAAGGGATCGTTAATACAGAATCAAACTATTGTTACGGTGAAGGTGGCGCAGGAACCTATTCGGACGGAAAGTTATATACCCGTTCCAATAAACGCGGTGACATCAACAAAGTACTCCAGATTTTTGTTCAGCATGGGGCTACAGATGATATTCTGGTAGACGCACGCCCTCATATCGGAACCAATAAACTCCCGCATATTATCACAGCTATCCGGGAAACTATCTTAAAAGCTGGCGGTGAAGTTCATTTTGATCAGAAGGTCACAGATTTTATCATTGAATCAGGGAAAATCAAAGGGGTGATCGTTAACGAACTCTATACTTTAACCGCTGACTCAGTTATTTTGGCCACCGGACACTCAGCGCGTGATATTTATACTTTATTACATCAAAAAGGGATTCTGGTAGAAGCTAAACCTTTTGCAATGGGCGTAAGGATCGAGCATCCTCAGGCTATTATTGATGAAGCACAATACCATTGCCCGGTTAGAAGCGAGTTTTTACCACCAGCTTATTATAGCCTGGTTGAACAAGTGGGCAGCAGGGGAGTATTCTCGTTTTGTATGTGTCCGGGCGGCATTATCGCACCCTGTGCAACTTATGAGAATGAAATTGTCGTAAACGGCTGGTCACCATCCAAGCGGAATAATCCTTTTGCAAATTCAGGGACAGTCGTGCAGGTTACATTAGAAGATGTGCCTGGTGAAGATCCGCTGCGGATGATGAATTTTCAGTCTGAAATCGAAGAAAAGGCTTTTGCGATGGGTGGAGGTAATTTAGTAGCTCCCGCACAGCGGATGATTGACTTTGTAGAAGACCGTCTTTCTGTCGATTTACCAAAGAATTCTTATCTGCCGGGTACAAAAAGCGTGATGTTAAAAGATATGCTGCCCGATTTTATTGCGTCAAGTTTAAAAAATGCGCTTCCGCTTTTTGGTAAAAAGATGAAAGGATATTATACCAATGAAGCTATCCTGGTAGGGATTGAAAGCAGGAGTTCATCGCCAGTGCGTATTCCAAGAGACAGGGAAACCTTTCAACATCCGGAAGTTATAGGCTTATATCCTTGTGCTGAAGGGGCTGGTTATGCCGGAGGAATCGTTTCTGCAGCAATAGATGGTGTAAATTGCGCAAACGCGATCCTGAAGTTTAGCTAAACAATTTAAGGGAGGTGCTGTTTTTATCAATAGTATCACCAGAGATTTAATGATACCGGAGCGTAAAATAGATAACAATGAAGAATACATTAATTATAGGCGCAAGCCCTAATCCAGCAAGATATGCTTACCTGGCGGCGAAAATGCTGACAGAGAAAGGCCATTCAATTGTTAATGTAGGCATTAAAACCGGCGAAGTTGCTGGTATTCCAATTGAGAAACCCTCAGTAATTCATACTGATGTGGATACGATCACTTTATATATCGGGCCACATTTACAAGCCGGTTATTTTGATTATATCCTTAAAACAAAACCTAAACGTGTGATTTTTAATCCTGGAACAGAAAATGATGAACTAGAAGCATTATTACAGGAGAACCAGATTGAAGCCGTTGAAGCTTGTACATTGGTTTTATTATCTACTGGTCAGTATTAAAAAAAAATACCGTGCAGGGCATTCTAATATCTTTTGATAAAGATTAATGGCTAAAAGTATAAATCTTTGATAATTGATTACTATTTTAGATAAATGGCATATCTGTTAAGAAGAAATACCAGCTAAATGAAGAACTTGTCCTTGCTTAAAATAATAGTTTTCTATTTATTGCTTGGTGTGACGGCGCTCCTTGTCGGGCACGGCTTGATTGATTGGGCTTCCATCGTTATAGAACATAACACCCTTTTAAATTTTCATGTGCTGCTGGATTTGGTATTTATGGTAATAGGGGCCATAATTATCTTTTTCTCTATCCGCTTTTATCAAAAAAATCAGGAAACTACTGAGTTAAACTATTAAAAGTTATTTAATACGAGTCCAATCGCAATTTATGTGATGGCTAAAGGCAGTTTTAAGATTCTCTCTGTGAATACAGCCATGAAAAAATTATACGGCTATACTACACAGGAGTTTTTGCAGATGACTACGTTCGATATTCGCCCGGAAGAAGAACATGAACGAATTAAAACTTTTATGACCCGTTGTGGAGAAGCTGATCCCGAATCTGAGATCTGGCTGCATCGCAAGAGAAATGGAGAGTGTTTTTATGTGAAGACGACTTTTCATCTTGTTCCTTTATTGAAGGATGGGGCATACCTGGTCATGGTAGTCGATATAGATAAGTCTATCAAGGATGAAAAGAAGATTAGTGATTTGCTGCATTTATATGAAACGGTTAACCATGCAACCAATGATGTGATCTGGGATTATGACTTCGTGTCTGATCAGTTGAAATGGATGCAGGGTTATAATGAGACTTATGGCTATGCAAAAGATTCAAGCCCTGATTTTTTCGGGGCAATGCAAAAGATTCATCCGGATGACCGGTTGTCTGTAATGGAGTCCTTTCAAAAGATCCGGTTGGATAAACAGAAATACTTCTTTGCGGAGTACCGGTATAAGTGTGCCGATGGTTCTTTTAAATATATCAGGGATCGGGGTTATGCAATTTTTGATCAGTGTGGAGAGCCTGTCCGCATGATAGGTGCAATGCAGGATATTGACAAACAGAAAAAATATGAGCAGCAGCTGCTAAGCCAGAATGAACAGCTTAAAGAGATTGCCTGGTTGAACTCTCACCAGGTGAGAAGGCCATTGAGTAATATACTCGCGCTGATCAGTTTAATTAAAGAGTCTCCCCGTAATGAGGATGTGCTGGAGTTTATTGACTTTCTTGCCATATCTTCCAAAGAATTAGATGATGCGGTTATTATGATCAACAAGCAAACCATGGAAGGGAAAGCTGCCCCGCTTTCTCAGGATATTGCTTAATTCCACAGTTTAAAATTTTATTGTTTAGTGAATCAACTCCGAAAATTGGGATTGGTCTTGTTTTGGTATGGGATTTTTTCAGGTACTATCTTATAGTATATAGTATAGGGAAATGGGGTGTTTAATAGAGTGAGCGGGGGTTTAAGAGGAGTTTTGGGTTGAGTTTGTTTTTTTTGAAAAGGACCGGATCTTGTTTGTCCTTGTTTGTGGGCTGTATAAATTGCTGTTTAACAGGGTCTTTGCTTAGGTTCTGCTGCAGTCTGAAGCGGGGGTGACAGGGGGGGATATGGGTTGATTAAAGTAAATCAGTGAAATAACCGATCAGGTCAAGCGAATCCAGTACAGTTATAGAAGAGAAGTGCCACTGTAGTGTATTAGAACGACCTTGAAACGACTTTGGAATGAGGTTAGAATGACTGTGGTCATTGCAAGGTCATTCCAACCTCATTCCAACCTCATCCCAAGGTCATTCCAAGGCACTATTCAACCCCTTCTCAACACCTGTTCTTGAGGGCGAGGCCATGTTTTGGGTTTTTACTGATGTTATATAGTATAATAGTGGTGTTTTAAAGCCAGGCTTGGTAGGGCCTGTAATGTTTTTTTAACCGTTTAAAGTGGCCATAGCTATGACCTGTAAAGGTTTTTAAGGGATTTGAAACTGCAATCCTGGTTGGTTGGTGCTGCGGTTGGATTTAGTTTGAAGTATTTCGCGTTGGAAATCATGCAGTTAGGGATTGCATACGATTATTAGTGCATTATTGTTTGGTGGACGGGTTTATTTTCCTACTTTTGCATCCCGCTTCGGAGGAAGGGAAACAGAGAAAAGGATAAGTGCTGAGGATTGAAAGGATGTAAAGTAGAGGTTGTTGTTAAGCTCTTGGAAGGATTTAAAAACTTCTAAAAATAAAAAAGAAAAAGCTTGACAAAACGAAAAAGATTTCTACCTTTGCAGTCCCAACAAAAACGGGAAGCTTTACAACGGATGTTGACAAGGCGATAACAATAAGACTGAAACAATGGTTAGCCTGAAAAAACTTTAAGAACATTAAGACTTAGAGAATTAGAAAGCGAAACATTGCAACATATAAAGGCAACCGTGAGGTACTGCCGAGAAGTTCATTAAAGAGATGTCATTTACAAACGTAGCGAGGTAAACACGTACAAGTTCAAAGTACATGAGCCGCGCGAGTTTTTTAAGTCTATTCTGACAGACAAATAAGAATAAGACTATTATTAATACAAGTTAAGAATGGTCAGCGTTCAAACAACAACATTTTACAATGGAGAGTTTGATCCTGGCTCAGGATGAACGCTAGCGGCAGGCCTAATACATGCAAGTCGAACGATACTCTTTAGCTTGCTAGAGAGGAAAGTGGCGCACGGGTGCGTAACG
>NZ_QLLR01000050.1 GCF_003259615.1 Pedobacter cryoconitis
AGATTTTGGATATGCTCAATAAAGGTTTCAGGAAAATCAAAAACCATGAAAAACCAATTCTCCATTCTGATCAGGGTTGGCAGTACAGGCTAGAGAAGTATAAGAAAAAACTAAAAGATAAACAGATAATGCAAAGTATGTCCAGAAAAGGAAACTGCCTGGATAACGCTATAATTGAGAACTTTTTTGGAGTGCTTAAATCAGAATTATTTTATCTAAATGAATATAACTCGGTATCGCAATTACATTCTGAGATTAGAAAGTATATTAAATATTATAATAGGGATCGAGTAAGGCTTAATTTAAATGGAATGAGTCCGGTGAAATACCGAACTCATTACCTTAAAAACATTGCATAACTTCGTCCAACTTTTTGGGGTCAGTCTAGAATGGCCTTTTCGAGGGAATAATTAAATTTGTTTGTGCTGCAGTTTCCTGTGCTAATGTTTAACCGATCACAGAAGCGATGACATTTTCCTGGTAACCTGATTCCAGCGTAGCACTTAATCCCGCAGTAATATTTTCCACACAAGGGAAGATCAGCAGCGGTAAATTAGTATTTGCCGCCATCTTTTGTGTATTGCTTAAGTTGAAGAGTTGCTCCAGGAAAGTTTTGTGACGATGTACCATGACGAACAGGTTACAAGTCACATTTTCCGCGAGCCATCTTAAGCCCGCTTTCACAGGAGCATGTTCTACCGCCCGGTAATAAATTTTAGGATAGTTTATTTTGTTGGCTACATCTTCCAGAAAACTGGTGACTAATTTTTTAGTGTCCGCTTCTGGCGTATCCGGATGTTGTATATGTGCTAATGTAATCTCTGCATGAGAGGGTTTTGCAAATTCTGTAAGTGCCTGAATGATTTCGAGATCGCTCTCTTCCATATCTGTCGCAAAAACAAACTTATCCAGCTTTGTAAAATACTGATTTTCTGGTACGATGAGTACCGGCAGGGGCACAGTACCTATAATTTCCCGCATATGGTTACCCATAATCAAAGAACCTAAACCCTTGCGGTGCGTACCCATAACCAATAACATCAGATCTCTATCTTCTGATAGTTTGCTGATATACCGATATAAAGGGCCTTCCTGACATTTGAAGTCAATGACAGGCTTGAAAGCATTAATAGGAAGGGTAGTGAGTTCTTCTGCTAGCCTGTCCCCCAGTGCACGTAATTGTTCTTCACTGTCTTTTTGTAAAATATTGTAATCTTCCATAGACCAGTAAACCTGTCCTCCTAAAGGTTCGGCCATCGGTACTAAAAAGGAATTGTAAAGGGTAAGGTTTGCGTGAAGATGTTGTGCAAGGCGTAAAGCATAACGTGCAGCATTTTCAGCATTGGCAGAAAAGTCGGTCAGTACAGTTATCGTTTTCATAGCGAAGATGTTTAGAGTTTACTGAAGTAAAAGTGGTGATAAACAGGTTGTTTAGCTGTGATCGCCGTCATATTATCAAATGATATTCGTCACTGGAATCACAAATTTTCTAACGGATATTTTGGATTATAAAAATACTTACTACATTTACGTAATCAGTTACGTAAATGTGTATATATAATGGAATTTTTCAATCAGGTAGGTAAAAAAGCAATAGGAAGCAGGTTAAGGCTGTTAACGGAGAAGATCACAGAAGATGCGGCCCAGATTTATCAATGCTATGATATTGATATGCAGCCTAAATGGTTCCCGGTTTTTTATGTGCTTTCTCAGGGAGAAGCGATGACCATTACTGCGATCGCAAAAGAAATAGGCCATTCCCATCCTTCGGTAAGTAAGATTATTGGGGAAATGGCAAAAAAGGGTTTGGTGGATGAGAAAAAAGACGAAGCCGACGGCAGAAAAAACATGGTGAGCCTTTCTTCAAAAGGAGACGAGATCACAGTAAAAATACAAAATCAATATGCTGACCTGGATCAGGCTGTAGCAGACATCGCGGCACAATCCAGAAATGATTTATGGAAAGCCATGGAAGAGTGGGAGTTTTTATTAGGACAGAAAACACTTTTACGCCGTGTGCAGGAGATTAAAAAAGAGCGCGAAAGTAAAGAAGTTACGATTGTGGATTATGCACCGGAATATCAGCAGGCATTCCGGGCGTTAAATGAGCAATGGATCTCTAACTGGTTTAAAATGGAGCAAGCAGATTATAATGCGCTTGATGATCCTCATGGCTATATTTTAGCTAAAGGCGGCCATATTTTGGTTGCGTTATATGAAGGAGAGCCTGTAGGAGTTTGTGCCCTGATCAAGATGAATGATCCGGATTATGATTATGAACTGGCTAAAATGGCGGTATCTCCCGCTGTACAGGGAAAAAGTATTGGGTGGTTATTGGGAAGTGCAATCGCTCAGAAAGCAAAAGAACTCGGTGCTCATAAAATATACCTGGAGAGCAATACAATTCTGAAACCAGCTATTAACTTATACCATAAGTTAGGTTTTGTTAAAGTAGCTGGCCGGATTACTCCTTATGAGCGCTGTAATATACAAATGGAACTTGTACTGAACTAGATTTCTGTTTAATGGTGAGTTAGATTTTCTGTTGTGCTTTAATAGCCAGGTACCGGTTAACCACATTCACCGTTAAATTTTCTGGTGAAGTAAGGATGCTGAGAATACCATGTTTTGCCAGTTCTTTGACCATTAGCCGTTTTTCGTAGACAAACTTTTCTGCGATGGTTTTAATGTAGATTCCTTCCACATCCAGTGCAGGTAAATCACTCATAGACTTGACAGCTGTATTTTCGAAGAACACGATCATCAGCAAATGAAATTTAGCGATATGTTTTAAAAATGGAAGCTGTCTGTGTAAAGCAGACATGCTTTCATAATTCGTGAAAAACAAGATCAGGCTCCGCTGCTTAATTATACTGCGGATAGCCAGATGCAGCGCCTCAATATTACTTTCCAGATACTGGGTCTTTTCTTTATACAAGACTTCCATTATTTTACCCAGCTGGCCGGGTCTGCGGTCTGCAGGTATGATGCTGCCTACCTTTTCCGAGAGCGTGATCAATCCTGCTTTGTCATCTTTTAATAAGGCCACATTAGACAGCACTAAACTTGCGTTAATCGCGTAATCCATTAAACTTAATCCATCAAAAGGCATTTTCATCACCCTCGACTTATCAATGATACAATAGATATGCTGTGCTTTTTCTTCCACAAATGAATTCACCATCAGCTCACCCTTTCTCGCTGTTGCTTTCCAGTTCACCGTCCGGTAATCATCGCCCTGCACATAGTTTTTTACCTGGTCGAACTCCATACTATGGCCGACCCGCCTGATTTTCTTGATACCGATCTCCGTCAGCCTGTTTGAAATAGCCATCAGCTCATATTTGCGCAGCTGAAGAAACGAAGGATAAACGGGAACAGTCTGTGCCGTTCCAAAATTAAATCTGCGGGAAATAAAACCCAGCGGTGATTTAACATACAAACGGGTCTGCCCAAACTCATATTCTCCTCTTTTAACCGGCCTTAAACTGTAAGTGATCGTTTTATGTTCCCCGGCTTTTAACTTACTGGTGAACCATAAATCCCTTTTTTGAAATTGAAAGGGAATCTCCTCTATGATCCCAATTGTTATCGGAAAGGTGAAAAAACTCTCCACATAAATAGGAAGCTCATTATCGTCTCCATTACTCAACCTTTCGGGAAGGTCACGACGTAAAAATACACCCTTACTGCTGAACAACAAGACCAGGTCCGTACAGAGCAGCAGCAGCAATGCCCAAAAGCAGATATAAGGCAAATCTCCCAGCCATGGCAAAAAGAAAGCAAATAAGAATAAGCTGATACATAGGCCTAAACCAATAAACAATCTTTTACCCAGAAAAAGATCTTTGTAATACTTGATGAATAAATGTTTCAATCTCTTTGCGGTTTACCTTGGGATCTCTATTTTTTGAATAATCTGGGCAACAATGTCAGCGGGCGTTAAACCTTCCATTTCCTTATCAGGGCTCAGCATAATCCGGTGTGCCAATACAGGGGCCGCTACCTTAATAATATCTTCAGGGGTTACAAAATCGCGGCCCTGCATTGCAGCAATGGCTTTTGCGCCGTTGATCAATGCTAAAGAAGCCCGCGGTGACGCGCCCAGGTACAATGATTTATTATTCCTGGTTTCATGGACAATCTTTGCCGCATATTCAATTAATTTGGGCTCTACATGTAAAGCTTTGATCAGCGCGCGGCAAGTTTTGATCTGGTCTATGCTTAAAACGGCTTTAATATCTTTCAGCTCATCCTCCAGTTTATGCTGATGTTGTCTGGATAAAATAATGATCTCCTCTTCAAGCGTAGGATATTTAATCTCTATTTTAAATAGAAAACGGTCTAACTGTGCTTCCGGTAATCTGTAAGTCCCCTCATGTTCCACCGGGTTTTGTGTAGCAAGTACCATGAAAGGCTCGTCCATTGGGTAAGTATGACCATCAACAGTGATCTGGCGTTCTTCCATCACCTCAAATAGTGCAGATTGTGTTTTTGCAGGTGCACGGTTAATCTCATCAATCAGAATGATGTTCCCAAAAACCGGGCCCTTTCTATACTCAAAAGATGCTGTTCTTGGGTCGAATACAGAAGTACCCAGAACATCTGAAGGCATCAGATCGGGCGTAAACTGAATTCTTGAAAAGACAGCGTCGATGCTTTTTGCAATCAATTTAGCGCTGAGTGTTTTAGCGACTCCGGGAACACCTTCGAGTAAAAGATGCCCATCGGCCAGGATGCCTGCAATCAGGAAATCAATCGTATCTTTTTGACCTACAATGATATGGCCAATTGATTCTCTGATTTGTTCTACTGCCAGATTAAGCTGTGTAAGGTCGGTTCTTTGATGAGCTGTTTCCGCTTCCATTATTATTTCGCTTGATTATAAAATTTCTCTATTAATTTATTCAGTTCAATCAGCAGGCCGTCGGTCACTTTACTGCCATACTGAATGGTATTGATCACTGTAAATAATTGTCTGATTGTTTCCTCCTGCGCACCCGATATGAGCACTAAAGCGGAAATAAACTCTTCATCCGTTTTTAATGTTTTCAGGCGATAGGTTAACCGGATATATTCTAAAAAATAATTGATCTTCTTTTGTGCAATATCACTATTATCACGCTGCTGATAGTATACTTTTCCAACAACCGTTACAAACTCGGCAGAGGAATTCTTTAAAGGCAGTAAAACAGGAATAATCCGCTGTCTGCGTTTCATTTCAAACAAGACGAATGTCAACAGGCCTGCCAGTGCTAAACAATAGGCCCAGCGCAGCTGATCATGCTTGAAAAATACCCTTAAGACTGACCCGTTTTCTGTATTGCCCCGTGTACTGTTTTCATCCCATAAAAGTGTTCCGGGTGTTTGCAGATAAGACAGCGCTTTGGAGGCATAAGCTGCACCCGCGGGATGAAGTAAATTATAATTGGTTAGCAATTGTGGGTTAGGCAATATATATAACGCTCCTTTGCCAAAAGTATATTTGACAAAATTAATATCTCCCTTGTTATTTCTTCCCAGAACAGTGCAGCGTGAAGTATCAACAGTGGTGAAATATTGATCTCCCAGTCCCTTGTCAAAAACATAACCGTCTTTTGCTTTCAGCGCCGGATTCACAAAGTTGATTGCATAAGGTCTTGCTGTAGCAGATAAATTTGTGCTCGTTTCCAGTTTCAGCGTATCATTCAGTACTTTTCCTAAGTCAAATGCTGCAATGAATACCTGGTTTCCTGCGTGCATAAATTTCACCAGCTCCTGATAATCGAGCTTATCAAATTTCAGACTGCCGGCTATGAAAAGATAACTGGTGTTTTTATACTGCTGATCCTTTAAGGTATTATAAACAGGCAGCCGGGTTGTTTTAAGCGCTGCACCCGGAAAAATACTTGCTTTTTCCTGGTTTAAAATATAAAGTCCGTACGGAATCTTATCTTCTTTGAGGTAAGAAGGACTCCAGTCAGTTGGTGCCGGCTTATAATATTGTGCAAGCAGGTATAAAATTAATACCGTGGCACTGCCGATCAGATATAATCTCATCCCTTTCATAACATGCCTGTATTAAATTGGTCATAACTGTTTTTTACCTGCTTAAAATTCTCCTGGTCAATAAAAAACTCCCCATACCAGATATACTCAAACTGTGTAGTCAGCAAGCTGAACTGCTCTCTTTTCTGCGGATCAGCAATTTCCCTGATATAAGTCTGATTGGTCTTCTCCGGTTGCCAGTTAATGAGGTCTTTGCTATTCAGTTTTTTCAGGGAGAGTAAATACATTAATCTTACTGCAAGCCTGTAATTGGCGCTTTGTATCGCCTGGTCTATTTCCGTACTAAAATCTATTTCATGGATATTATCACTGGACTCCGCATAAGGAATAACTATCGATTTCGATTTCCCCATAAAGAGTTTGAAATCAACGCCTGTTAATTTAAAAACGACAAAGACAACTAACGCAATGAAAGCTGAGATCACAACATACCGGAAGAAATTTGCTGAATAGTTGACTCTGGTAATTCCCGTAAGCTGTCTCCAGAACCATGCCCAGAACTGGTTCCATAAACTATCATCGACCGGGGCAATCTGGTCATAGTTAAAATCTGTTTGCTGGCTGTAAGCCTTCAGTTTTTGCGCATCGAAACTTCTGAGTTTTACGTTGCTGCTATCAATCCTGAGCAGTTTTTCTTTTACCCGGACAGATTGCGCACGAACAGCCTGCTTCGCCTGAACAGGAGCAAACTGTACAGTGAGTATCAAAAAAAGTAAAGTGACCAGGTATTTCAACATGTTAATATTCTTCTTTATTCGGGAAGGGGTTTTCCTGTTCTCCCATTTTTTGAATACGATCCATCAAACCGGTACTGTTCTGGCGCTCAGAAAGATTAAAATAACAAAGAGAGAGCCCGATAATTGGAATAATCATAAAAACCTGGCAGAGGTACTGGATAACCGTAGAAAAGATGATTACACTATTACTCAATCCTTTCGGTCCATTGGTCAATGCACTGACCATCGTTAAAATAATAGCTGGTAAAGAGGCAAAGGACGATGTTGCATAAGTAATTACCCATAGAATAAGTATAGTGGCTGCGGTTACCCACCAGTGCTCTCTTAATAATCTGAAAGACTGGCTGAAGGCGTAACCCAGACTTGCATTTTCGAAAATTATAATTGGAAGCATCAGTGATATGGCCGGGAATAAATAGAAACCGGGAATCAGACATAAACAGAAACCAGCAATCAAAAGGAGCCCGATTAAGAAACTGCTGCCAAACACCCGAAAGAAGTAATACTTGAAATAACCCCATACTTCCTCTACCGTTGGGGCTACATTTCCTTTTTCTATGTATAAAGCGATGAAACTGAGGATAGAAACATTTAAGGCGGTATAACTGATGATGCCGATCAGCACGACGAAAAAATAAGAAAGAGATAACAGGCCTGCGAATCTGCCATAAGTAGTAAACACATTCGTATTTCTGATGGCACGCTGCATACCTATCTGCTGGAAAATTGCTGCAATCATTCCGGCCACAATGAATACACCGCAGAAATAGACGAATACTTTTAATAAAGGCTTGAAATTCTCTTTGAAGAACCGGATGGTATCGTTAATAATATCTCCAAATTCACGGAGCTTTTTGAATTCTACTTTTTCAGACATTTTTGTGAGGGTGATTACGTTTGGAGAGGATAGATGGATATAAAATGACGTACCAGATAATAAAAATAAGCGACAGGCCTAAAATCCCTGTACTGAGCCATATTGGCATTTCTGTATGCCTGGTAATAAAACCTTCAAAAAAGGCGGCAACGAGCAGGATCGGGACAATACCTAATGCGATTTTAGTACCATCCTTAGCACTTTGTTTAAAGGCTTGAAAGCGTGTAAATGTTTTTGGGAAAAGCAGGCCGTGGCCAAGCACCAGCCCGGCAGCACCTGCAATAATGATAGCCGGGATCTCTAAAGTTCCATGAATCCAGATCACTAAGATAGATTCCAGGCCCAGCCCTCTGCTAAAAAAATAATACTCAAAAGAACCCAGCATGACCCCGTTTTGCAGCAGGTAAAAAATTGGGCCGATGGATAAAAATATACCGCTTACAAACATCAATAAAGAGACATAGATATTGTTTGCTGCAATAGCGAAAAACATAGGGAATTCCGATGTCTGTTTATACACGCCAAAGGGGTCACCCCTGGTAATGTTCTCATTGGTCATATTTACATAGCTGTCTCCCAGGATCACCCTGATAAACTGATCATCATATTTTGCTGAAAGTACGCCTATGGAAGCTGAAATCGTGAAAAATAAGAAAGCATATAACAACTGCATCCGGTAAGTATAAAACAATACAGGCAGTTCAAATTTCCAGAAATTAATAAACCTGTTGCTGTCTTCTTTTTTATTTTTATAAATAGATTGGTGCAGCGTTGAGGCTAAACCATTCAGATAACTGGTCGTTTTAGACTTGGGATAGAATGTTTTAGCATAAGAGAGATCATTGGTGATGTCAATAAAGCGGTCTGCAATTTCATCCGGATGGGTAGCAGGTGAATGCTCATAGGCCTTCCATTTCTCGGAATTCTGTTTAACGAACAAGGCCTCCCTCATAGCGAATCTAATTTTCGGTTAAAATACTGACAAAAAGTGATTTTGCAATAATTAATTAAATATCAATATTATATTTGTTTTTTATGGAAACAATAAAGGTGAACACTACTCAGCACGTGGATATTGACTATCCTGTTGCTGGTTTAGGCGAACGAATAGCGGCAAGAATGATAGATTTTGGTATGCTGATCGCAGTACTTTTTTTAGTCGCCTTTGTAATTAGTGTGGCTACATTGCCAAAGGGTAATCTCATTTTTATTGGTCTGCTTGTCCTTTACGGGATCGTCTTTGTCTTTTATCACCTGATCTTTGAAATTTTCTTCAACGGTCAGAGTCCAGGGAAAAAGTTAATGAAAATTAAAGTGATCAGCCTGGATGGCGGACAGGCGGGAATAGGCCAGTACTTTATCCGCTGGTTATTCAGACTGGTTGATTTTTGGCTGACAGGGCAAATAGGCGGCTTACTTTGTGTAACCTTATCTGAACATAAGCAAAGAATAGGGGACCTGGTTGCAGGGACGACAGTGATCAAAACGATTGGACGCACTACCCTTGAACAAATTGCTTTTGTACCGGAAACAGAAGAATATGTTCCTGTTTTCACCAATGTTCACCTGCTGAGTGACCAGGAAGCTGAGCTGATCCATGAAGTTCTGACTACTTATTATAAGACCGCACATTATGAGCTGGTTTATGCAATGGCCGATAAAATCAAAGCGCGCCTGGGTGTGAACTTACCCGCCGGGATGCACGAACTGGATTTCTTAAATACGATACTAAAAGACTATAACCAGGTGACTTCTGCCGCACAATAAATGTTGTTAAATAAAAAACCCGGCCAGATCTTCAGGTCCGGCCGGGTTCAATGCAGTAGTACTGCTTATTTCAATATCCCTGCTTATTTCTTTCCGATATTAAAACGAAGATTAATCTCGAAATCTCCGCCCGTATAACCTTTCAGGGCAGAGGTAGCCGTATTGTAATAGGCCATAATGTATAAGCTTTTCAGATAGTTGATACCAAAGCCTACCGTCGCATTTTCCGTACTATGATACATGCCCATTACAGACAACTTATCATCCGCGAAATTGGCGTTTAACCCGGCATCCCATAAATTTTTATAGTTTTTTATCCCTCTGTATACCGCTTTAGGTTCCAGGTTGACACCGTCCATACCGCTGCCAAAAGCCATTTTATAACTGATGGCTGTATAGAAAGTCGGTTTATCAGCATAATTTGAATCATCTTTTCTCAGTACAGATCTCATATTAGGCAGGGTCGCTTCTATATTTAATCCGTTAGAAGTATAAGAAGCACCAAAATCACCATCTGCATAGTACCCTCTGTCATTGAAGCGGGCTATAGACGGATCATTACCATCACTATTTTGTATGCTGCCTCTATCGAACCGCTCGCGGCTGGTTCCAAACGAAACCCCGAAATTCAGTTGCTTATCTTCTCCATTGATCGGTAAATGATAAGCAAAAGTAGCCACTGCTTTGGTGATTTGTATACCTCCGGCCTTCTCATTATATACATTAACACCTAAACCAACTTTATCCAGCTGCTGATCTAAGGTAATGCCCTGCGTTAAAGGAGCACCTGGGATATTAGACCATTGTTTACGTAAACTGGCATTGATATTCAGACCGCTGTTAATTCCGGCCATGGATGGATTGGCGAAATACTTATTTTGGAAATATTGCGCATTAAGTGGTAAGATCTGACCCTTGGCAGTATGGATAAACAGAACCGTAGTTCCGGCAAATAAGCAGATAGCAATACGGCTAACTTGCTTTATATATATAATTAATCTCATGTGTCTGGCGTAAATTAGTCTCTTAAAATATTGATATAACCTTTCAAAGTCCCTAAACCAGGGCCCAGATCCAGGATGTAGTAATAGGTGCCTTCCGCTAAAGGATTACCATTCACTGTACCATCCCAATCATTCGCATAAGACTTTTTAGTATAAAATACACGGCCTGCTTTATCAAATAATTTAAGGGTGTTGTTCGGATAATAGTCAATATTCTTAATCACGAACTTATCATTGATACCATCACCGTTCGGGGTAACTAAAGTTCCTGCTTCGAGTTTATAATCATCCACAACAGTGATATAGATCGTCTGACCAGCAGTACAACCACTGGCATTAGTGACCGTTACTTTATAAGTACCACTCTGTTTTGGCCTGATCGTTAAGGTGGCGTTATTCTGCCCACTCAGGATCTCGCTGCCCGTCCAGCTATACTTAATGCCTCCGGTTGCAGTAAGCTGTAAAACTTCTCCTTTGGAAATACTTTCCCCTTTATCGCTGATGATTTGTACGGTTGGTAAATCATTGATCGTGATGACCGCATTTCCGGTCTGAGTTTGTGTTCCATATATATCCGAAACATTTAACAGCGTATAGATAAATACACCAGAATAGTTGGATGGCGCTTCTAAAGTTGCTACAGCTGAACTGGTTGTAATCGTTTTGCTGCTTCCGTTTAAGGTATAAGTAAATGTGTATGGAGCAGTTCCGCCAGCCCCTGTAAAAGTGACCATTGGGGCTTTGCCATTGATACATATATTACTTGTGCCTGTGATCTGGGCAGTTGGTCTTCCCAGAATCTTTAATGCCGCAGGTGTATAACTGATCAGATAATTCGAGTCTAAAGCAAGCGTACCCTGCTGGATTGCATAATTTCCCGGAGTTTCTCCCGGTGCCCTGGTCAGAGTTCCGGTAAAAGCAACCGAATCTGGTAAAGTTGAAGTTGTAGTATAAGTAAATACCGGATCTGCAGTACCTGCTAATTTCTGCTTGTCCTGCGCTTTAACCGGGATTGGTTTTGGAATGATAGTCAATATTTGCTGTGCTGTACCAGCACTGAAGTAGGCATCACCTTTTTGATTGGCAGTAAGGATAACTTTACCTGCACTAAGGATTTGTATTTTTCCATCGGTGATCGTTGCTTTTTTGGGATCGCTTGTAGTATACGTTAGCTTAATAGCAGGGTTATCGCTGCTTGCACCGATTTCCAAATCAGGATCTCCGTAAGTTGCACTTCTTTCAGGAGCAAAAGTGATGGTCTGTGGTTTTTTAACATAACTATCATCACGGCTATACCAGATCGGAGAAGTAATGATTCTGCTGCCATCTGCTTCCACAATATCCGCATAATAATAACCCGTAGTCAGGTTTGCTAAAGCTTCATGTTTGAAGCTTAAAGTTCCTGAGCTGCTGGCAGTCACCTGAACAGGATTAACGCCGCTGGCTGGTGTACCGTAAAGTAATTTAATACTGGAAACAGGACTGGTCGTTGCTGTGCTTACAGAAATCTCCGGCGCGCCCGCGCCTGTAAATACACTACCTACCTGTTCCTTGTTTAATAAGAAAGTGACTTTGGCTGCGGAATCTTCAGAAGCATAAAAACGCATTTTCTTCATTGCGTCAAACAAATCATTTTCTGTTAATGCTGGCGCTAATACAACCAGTCTTGCGCGTGTGTGACGACCAAAGGTCATATTATGGTTATCATGATCTATCGTTGCACCCAGATGATAACCTCTGGCAAGCATCCGGTTATAATAACTCAGGTAACTCATTGAACTCGCCGGATCAGAATAAGTCAGGTTAGTTGAAAATGCAGGCCCGCTTTCTAAAGCAGCTCCTACAATTGCACTGTCCGCGCTAAGATCATAAGTGGCTGAAATATTATTGTAATCTGTGGTATTCGGGTGAGCCAGCGTTGCAATTGCATTCAGGCCATGACGGTTAATCACTTTAAATAATCCGTTATTTCCGGTGTAAGTACTCTTTGGCACAAAGATCTGATTCTCGCCAGCTTCCCAGCCAATTAAAGAGTCGATACCATAAACAATCACGTGACCACCACCGCTGATTACGCCCCATTCCATTCCATGCAGCGCAAGGAAGGTCGAAGTTGTTGCATTTTTTGCCGCTTCGATACCAGGTTTCCAATAGGCCAATGACATTCCTGCCTGGGTATGGTTATGTTCAGATATTCCTAAGAAGTCCATTTTCATAGAGTTCTTGGCAAAAGCATAGTCATCTTCAGGCTTTTTAGTCTTGTCATCCTTATTTCCATCAGAATAACTGCTGTGACTGTGCAGGTTCCCGTAATAGAAATTCAGGTTGTCTGCATCTAAAACACCAGTCTTTTGCAGGCCAGTTAACGGGGCAGCTGTTAAATATAACGGGCCGCCGCTGCAGCTGCTGTTCAAAGCGAAAATGTAAAAATAATAAGCTGTGTTCTGAGCAAGTCCGCTTCGGATGAAGCTATTTCCAGTGCCTCTTTTGATAACTGTACCTCCGCCAAGCTGATCACCAACATTGTAAACAGTTTGATTCAGTGGATTAGCGGTCAAAGTGCTGCTGGTACTCATGACCACCAGGTATTCGTCTGCTCCGTTTGCAAGCTGATAACTACCTTGTATGAAATTATAATTGGAAGAAGTTACTGTAAAGTTCGAAGGCTGATTTACAGGTGTTGCACAGACTGCTAAGGTTTTGGTTGTCTGATTTCCTGTCAGATAACCTGTGGTCAGGTATTTTGGCCCTCCTGTGCAGGAAACGTTATTTAATGGGAAAATAAAATAATAGTATTGGGTTGAGCTGGTTAAATTGATGTCAGCTAAAGTGGTATTGACAATACGGCCTGCAACTGTCCCTCCACCTAGTGCGGTGCCTGGATTATACACGGTTCCGTCTTGCGGCATTGCTGTTAAAGTGCTGCTTGTACTGCGGATAATCAGGTATTCATTGGCATCTGCAGAAGCGGTAAACTTTAAGGTGATACTGTTTGTGGTCACCGTATTGAAAGTTAAAGCAGTTGCAGCGACGGCTGGTGCAACGCATGGCGATAAATTAGGTGGAAAATGTACGCCTAAACCATTAAGGTCATCATCGTCACTCGCATTTTGAACAATAGCAAGCGGTAGTCTTGTCCAGTCATCCACTATAAAAGTTGGGCTGGGTGCAGTCACCGTGATATTTCTTACATAAGAAACGTCTTTTGCATTTACTCCCTGTCCAAATGCGTCTATAATATTGTTGGCAGCATCCAGTAAAGTTACACCATCATTTCCATTGAAATTAATGACTGAATTATTGGTTTGTGCTGCACTGGCGGCAGTTAAATAAGGCACTTCATTTCCATTGCCCGTATTTCCTATTAATACAGAGCCCTGAGCAGGGATAATCACATTCAGATCCATCGTCTGGGATGGGGCAGGTGTGATATTAATATTTCCTGCATCGCCCGAAATATTATATAATGCCAGTTTTAACTGCGGGGAAGCAGTATTTACAGGTACATTACTCAGGTTTGTTAATTCGATCCATTTATTGACCGATGTACCTTCATAATATTGGCTGATAATAACCGGGGCGCTGACTACTGGCGTACCAATAGTTGCCGCATTAAGAGTGGTTATTGTAGTTTGCAGATTCGGAGTGCTGGCTGCATCAGCCGCGACCACATAAACCTGGTAAGCGGTAGACGGACTTAATCCGGTCAGATTTGCTGAGGCTTCTGTATTTAGTGTATTGGGAAAAGACCCGGCTTTGAAAGCAGGATTTCCATTGCCATCCAGTCCGTTTTTAACCTGAAGGGGAGTTAACGGCGCGGTCCCTGTTGCAGGGATGACCACATAATAAGTCGTTCCTGTTTCATTGATATTGCTGAGCAGCGTTATTGAATTCGCCGTGATCGTACTTAGCTTCGGATAAGTTGCTGCATGCACAGGAGGCGTTAAATCGGCATTACCTGTGGTGATATTGAGCGCAGTAAAAGTAGTTTGAATGTTTGGTGTTGCTGCGGCATCTGCCGATACTACATAAAGTTTATAAGCTGTAGCAGCAGTTAAACCATTTAGTATAGCGACCGCATCTGAATTAGGCGTATTGTTTAAAGACTCCGATTTGAATGCCGGGGTTCCGCTTCCATCTGTACCGGCTTTAATCTGAGCGGCTGTTAACGGTGCTGTTCCTGTAGCAGGGATTAATACATAATAGGTAATTCCTGCTTCATTGATGTTGCTTAAAAGGTCAAAAGAAGTTGAAGAAATTGCGCTGGCTTTAGGATAACCCGAAGCATTGACCGGAGGGGTTGTATCTGTACCCCCGGTCAGGTCTGCAATCGTACCTCCAATTTTTAGTCCCTGACCAGGGTCAGGAGAGAAGAAGCCCCATCCGCCTGTAGAGGTTTGTCCACTGGCAAAGTAACGAAAAGTGACCGTCGTTCCTGCAGGTATATTTTGCAGTGCAGTGATGCCCGATAGATCAATTGTCGGATAAACTACCGGAGCTGCTCCTGTTTTGGTGATCATGGTCGGTGAACCAATCAAAGTGAATGTGGTGTTGTCCAGGCTATAGGCAAATTGATTGGATGCGCCGGCACCTAAGAAATAACCAGCGGTGCCCTGGTATGCAGCATCTATTGTGGATAAAGACATTTTTTTACCGGCAGCAGCTGAGAGTGTAAACTCAAAGTAGTTAGGACTGTTTACCAGGATGCCTGTATTCCCGAATTTAACCGTTCTGAAAGAGTTGGCACCTGCACTGGCAACAGCTGTTGCAGAACGTGTGAGAACCGGGGCAAAAGAAAGTCCGGGGTCAGCTGAGGTAGCTGTAAGAGTGTTTAATAGACCAGGCCCCGTAAAGTTCCAGCTGACCAGCTGAGCAAACAACTGCGCCGGGAGAAAAAGGCCTGAAAACAATAAGATTAAGAGTAGAGTTTTTTTCATAGCTGAAATTTTTGTTTAGCGGACAAAAATATAAGGATTAAAAAGCTCTGATGTTAGCTTAATATTAATTATTGTATTTGTGGAAAACTAAATTTAACAAAGGCCGAATATTTAATAAAAAAGCCCGGAATAATTTTATCCCGGGCAATATTTAAAATTTTGTTAATGCAGTTGAAATTTTGGTAATACGATCAGTGTTTTATTTATAAGTTTAAAAAGAAGCCTTTTGTACTTACTACACCGCCACTGGTTGCTGTTTCAGCTATTTTTTCTCCCAGGGTTATATTAAGATTGCTATCTTTTGTTGAATTGGCATAAGCAGCAAAATTGCCATCTTCACCTAATCTCCATACCACATTCTGAGCTCCGGCGCGACCAGCCCAGGTAAGTGATGCTCTACCACTTGATTGCCATATTATTGAACCATCAGCTGTAAATCTTACAGTCCATCCACTTTGATCCTTTCTACCCTGACTAGTCCATAATAGCTGAGTACCATTGTATAAGAATAAATTTCCTTGTGCAGCGTCTAAATGATATGTTCCTTTAACTGCAATACCCACATGATCTGATGAAAACCATGATCTATGCTCAAGGCTGGGGTCTATAAATGAATTTTTATCATCCTTAGTTGGGTCATATGGTTCAACAGGAGGTTTAACAGGAGGAGTAACCGGACTATTAGAAACATAGATACTATAATTATTCATAGATTCTGCTACTCCGCCAGCATTATCCCCTTCAAATGATTGATAGTATAAAAATACTGATCCAGTGGTTTTCCCTTTAGGTAAAACACCATCAATTGTACCTTCCCAGCTATATGGATCACCAATCACCCAATCTCCATTATATTTCCATTTTGCTTCTCCAAGCACTGTTACTGTAGTATTTTCTTTATAAACTAAATAAACTTTTACAGTATTGAAATAGTTTCCGCTTTTTGTGAATTTAAAATTAGCTGTAAAAGACTGACTTTTATCATATTGTACATTCAATTTTGTTCCACCTGCCAGGTATGAATTTTGAATTGTAAAGGATATTAAATTTACTGCAGCATTCGCTGAACTAAAAAATAAGAGTATAAATGAAAAAGTAAATGCTGCTATTAATTTTTTATAAGTCATGGCTATTTTTCGTGTTTTAATTTATATTCATTTGCACTATCATAAAGATTCTCAATCTTTTCTCTGCTCATTATAATTTCTCCATCACTTCCAAATGTAAAATCTTGCTTTTTATCATTATAAATGACTTTATCAATTGGAGTTTCCCAGGAAATAGAAATGAATTTTTCAATTTTCTGTAATCGATCTTTATCATACGGGGCCGTAGAGCTTTGATGATTGGCAGTTGCCGGATCATTTGGAGTTATCGGTCCTTTTGCACATCCTGTTAATAAGAAAGAAAAGACGTATAGGATAATGCCTGCTTTTGTAGTTTTTATCATAATTATATTGTTTATTATGCAAATATAATTATATAAATTGTACATTTATATGTTATATAAAGAAATAATTATTTCTATTTGTTTTATGGATATATTGCCGGAATATTAAGTTTCATACGCTGGCAGATTAGGTTCATCATCTTCTCCTTTGCAAAATTTCTTTGGAAAATTTTTATTTACGGCCTTTTTACGTGTACTGGCTTTTTTCTGTAGAGTAAAAAATAAAAGGAAAAATGCAATGAGGGTAGTTGCGCTGAAAGCTTTCAATTTGCATGGGAATGACGCAGCCGAAACAAGGCCGGGCTGTTAGTAAATAAATTCAAAATAGCTTAATAATAAATCTATATCGGCCGGGTACTGCCCGGGTACTGTCCGAGTACTGGTCGGGTACTCGTTAGGGTAAGAGCAATGCTAAAGTAACGCGAGAGCATGGCAAGTCCAAGTCAAAACAACTAGTTGAAATCAATTAGACTTGCCATGCTTACAGCCCGTTTACAACCTGGTGTCACCCCGACCACCACTCAGGCACAACCAAACCATAACTAGTTGAAGATTAATGAAATTATAATTTTCCCTTTGACTAACCCATGGACAACTGCGGACAATTGCAGACAGCTGCGGACAATTACGGACATTTTTTACGCATCAGGATAATCTTTAACGCTAATAGCCTACATTGGTGGAAAGGCATTTATTTATTATGGGAAGTTTAACGGGTAAAATTGTAAAGGGAATCCTGGGCGATTTCATTTTTAAAGCAGCAGTTTGGAGTACAGGTTCTTTCAAAAGTTCTGTAAGGGGCACAATGAAACAATCAATGGAAACCCAAAGGCATCAGAGAACTTTCGTAAAAGTAGCAAGCCTGGAAAAATCAGGATCTTTCCTCCCCT
>NZ_QLLR01000051.1 GCF_003259615.1 Pedobacter cryoconitis
CTGGGGTACTTGTCCCCAGAAGAATTTGGTAGAAACTTAAATAAACAAAATATTGCCGCTTAACTAAATGTCAACTTTAATGTTGCAATTCCAGTTATGGAGTGCTAATTCCTGAATAATCAGGATAATGCTTTAGATGACGATTTTAGTATTGTTTTGGGTGGGGTGTCCTGTACAGATCAGCACTCTTCCGGCTGCTATTTCTTCGTCGGTTAAGACTTCATTATAGTCCATTCTAACATTGCCTTCGGTGCAGGAAGCCACGCAGGAACTGCATATTCCGGCTCCGCAGCTGTAAGGGACGTTGATGTTATGGGCAAGGGCCACTTCCAGGATCCTCTTATACCAGGGTACTTCTAATTGGTAGACGTTTTTATTGAATTCAAGGATGACGGTGTAAGTGTTTTTGTCTTTGATGACCTTCTCAGTCATATCGTCGTCGTCTGCTTCGTCTTCGGGAATGAAGTAGGTTTCTTTTTTTATCTGATCCATACGGAAGCCTAAGCCCAGGAGGGAAATGCGGCACATGACCATGTAGTCGATGGGGCCACAGGTGTAGCATAGGGCATCGGATTGGTCGTATTGGATGTTGGAGTTGTAGAGGTCGTGGAATGCGAAGCTGTTGAGGCGCGCGAATTGCAGGTTCTTGGAGTCGCTGAAAAGGTAGATGAGTTTAAAGCGTTCCGGGTAGTCTTTTTGCCACTGGTTTAATTCTTCGTAGAAGAGGGTTGTGGTGGCAGAACGGTTACTGTAGATCAGGACTATTTTTGAGTTTTGCTCTTGTAGCAGCGCCGTTTTTAAGATGGAGTAAACAGGGGTGATGCCCACGCCGGCTGCAAAAAGGAATACGGTACGTTTGATGGTTGGGACAGGGGTGTAAGTGAAGATCCCTGTGGGAGGTAGTACGGTTAGTATGTCTCCGACGGCTGTTTTGTGGTGGAGGTATTTAGAGATTTCTCCGTTTTCTACGAGTTTTACTGCAATACTCAGGGGTTCGTTTATTGCGGGTGAGCTGCAAATGGAATAGGAACGCCTGATTTCTTTGTTATTAACCTGAAAGAGCACGGTCAGGAATTGCCCGGCCTCGTAGTTTGGGGAAAGGCCGTTTACGGGTTCAAATTGGATGAAGACGTTGTTTCCGGGAAGCTGTGTAATTTCAGTAATACGTAATTGCAGGGTAGTCATAGGGTACAAATCTATCGATTTATTTGATAAGGGGAGGTTTAAACATAGTTGAAAATGAGGGAGAAGATGGTTTTTTCGTAAGGTATCGAGCTGACCTCCAGGTTGCCGTAGTGCATTTTCATGATGTTACGGGTGATGGTCAGGCCAATGCCGGAACCGTTTTTACGGGTGGTGAAGAATGGGACGAATATTTTCTCAGCTAGTTCAGGTTCAATTCCTTTACCGTTATCGGTTACGTCAATGAAGAGCTTGTTTTGTTCTAGACGGTAGTCTATTTCTATTTCGGGGTGATCGATGTCGTCCAGGGCGTGGATACTATTGGTGATCAGATTGATCAGGGCCTGTTCTACTAGTTTTAAGTCTACGTTGATGGTGATTTTTGAAGAGGTTTGCCCCACTGATAGTTTGACGTTTTTTGCAGAAGCAAAGGGCTGCATCAGAATCTGGATGTGCTGCAGGATCTCGCCAATGCTATGGGATTCGAGTTCAGGGGTCGGTAATTCAGCGATTAAACGGTAATCTTTCACAAAGTCCAGCAGGCCGATGGAGCGCCTTTTGATAGCCTGGATTGCAGGTTTGAGGTCTTCCAGCTCTTCTTTGTTCAGGGAGTCTTTGCCCACGACCATCGTATTGACGGTGTCCGAAAGGGAACTGATGGGGGTAATGGAATTTAGGATTTCATGAGAGATTACTCCGATCAGCCTGTTCCATGCTTCTATTTCTTTTTGCTCAATTTCATCCTTGATGTTCTGAAAGGAGATAATTCTGTAGTTGGTATTGTAGAGGTTGATGGGGATGACTTCGGTAGAGAGCTGGATCAGCTTGTCCTGGATTTTTAATTCCAGAAATCTTTTACCCCCTTTTTCTATGCGCTCTATTTCAGAAGCGAAAAGTGGGAGGTGCTCTTTCAGGCGATGCCAGTATTTATAGGCGGGTACTTTCAACAGGGCCGCTGCGGCTTCATTAAAGAAGGATATTTCTGCTTGTTCGGGCATAGTGCTGTCGTCTTTCAGTACGATTACACCTACGGGAACTTGCTGAAGGATGGTTTTAATGAGCTGAAACATAGCGTCTTGTTCCAGCTGGATGTCTTTGTGGGTTTTAATAATGTCGTCAAAAGAGCTGTAGAGGTCTGGGAAACTGCCTTTGGTACTTTTATTTCTGAAGTTTAAGGTGTGATCACGTGTTTTGACCGCAAGAATGAAACGCTTGATGTCAGCCCTGATCTGGTTGATGTAGTTGTAAAGTGAAATAAGACTGACCAGAAGGGCACAGCAGACCCCGGCAATGGTAAACCAAAGCTGGGTTTTGAGCAGCAGATAGCCCAGTAGCAGCGCCAGTGAATTGATGAGCAACAGATTAAAGAGGAGCCTGAAAGTAAAACGTTGATAAAACATAAGCTATAATCCGAATTTTTCTATCCTGCGATACAGGGCTGCACGGGTAAGACCAAGCTCGGTCGCCGCACGTGATATATTTCCTTTGTGGTTCTCGATGGCCTTTTGTACCATCATTTTTTCCATTTCTTCCAGATCGAGTGTTGGGGGCATAGGCGCGGAACCGCCAAATCTTTGCGGACTCAGCTGTAAATCGTGCTCTGTAATTTCTTTACCATCAGCCATAATGATAGCACGTTCAATCACATGCTGCAATTCACGGACATTTCCGGGCCAATGATAGTTTAATAAGGTATTCTCTGCCTTTTCGGTGATACTGGTGATACTTTTATGATACTTTGTACTGAAGGTATGTAAAAAATGATTAGCGAGCTGTATGATGTCTGCTGCGCGTTTGTGTAGTGGGGGAAGCTCCAGTTCTACGGTGTTAATCCTGAAAAGTAAATCCTGACGGAATGTACCTTTGGCTACCATTTCATTCAAGGGCATATTGGTAGCGGTAATTAGTCTTACGTTTACTTTACGGTCTTTGCTCTCTCCTAAACGGGTTACGGTCCGGTTTTGAAGCACAGTAAGTAGTTTGGATTGTAAGGGCAGCGAAAGGTTACCGATCTCATCCAGGAATATGGTCCCGTTATCAGCAAGTTCGAATCTTCCGGGACGGTCATCGCGGGCATCGGTAAAGGCTCCTTTGGCGTAACCAAATAGCTCACTCTCAAAGAGATTTTCATTTAAGGAACCCAGATCTACGTGCATGAAAATGTGGTTCTTTCTTAGGGAATGCTTATGGAGTTCATAGGCGAATACCTGCTTCCCGGTACCGTTTTCTCCAAGGATTAATACATTGGCATCGGTTGGAGCGACCTTAATCAGGGTGTTTTGTAACTGTTTGATAGGCTCGGAAGTACCAATGATATTCTCAAATTTACGGGCCTGATCCGTTTGGATAGAGGTGTTTATCTTTTCTAGTTTTTTAACCTTTTTAGTGGACTGCCTTAATTTAGAGGCTGCAGAAAGTGTTGCATAGAGCTTTTCATTCTCCCAGGGCTTAAGGATAAAGTCGGTTGCACCTTGCTTGATGGCCTGTACTGCCAGTTCCACGTTGCCATAGGCAGTCATCAGGATGACTACATAATCTTTATCAATAGATAAAATATGCTCTAACCAGTAGAGCCCTTCACGGCCATTGCTGGCTCCTTTCTGATAATTCATATCCAGCAGGATGATGTCTATTTCATTATGGCTCAGTAAAACATTAATCTCCTTTGGCGATTTACAGGTGACCACCTGGTTGAAGTGCTGCTTCAAAAAGAGTTTTGCACTTAATAGAATGTCATCATCATCATCGATTACTAAAACGTTTGCTTCTGTCATTGTATAGGGTTTTGGGCCGTTGTTATTGGTTGCTGCCTGGTCTGTTTAAATAGCTGCTGAACAAAAATAGCGGAATTGTCCGTTGCTGTACAACAGGTGTCCGATAATGAACGGTATTTTTCTATGTTAATGTGTTAATTGATTGGTTGTTAGTGAATTAAATATGTTTTGATGCTTTGGCATATCCTTAGCTTAAGGCCAGATAGATATTACAATAGTTATCATGGATAAGATCATCGCAAAAAAGAGATTCAGTACCAAAAAGATATTAATGCTTACGGGAGGCCTTTTGTTAGCCGCACTCGTAGGCTATGGATATAAACTATCCTTGAATAAAGTTTATAAGGCCGATGTGGATAAATTGACCATTAGTAAAGTTAAGTATGGCGATTTTGAGGATGTGGTTTTATTGAATGCAAGTGTAGTCCCTTTAACTTCGGTAATTGTGAGTTCTCCGGAAGGTGGAACGGTAGCCGAAATTTTCACAGAGAACGGAGCCAGTGTCGTGAAAGGTACTCCGCTGTTGAGGATTGCTAATCCAAATGCTTTATCTAATTATACTTCGAGCGAAACCAGTATTATTGAACAGATTAATCAATTGCGTAAAGTACGGCTGGATCTGGAACAAAATCAAAGGATCATGGCGCAGGATATGATGGTGATCGAAAATACACTGAGGACCGCTGGCCGGAAATATAAAATTGATAGTGCGTTGTTTCTGAATAAAGTAATTACCAGGGAAGAATTTAATACTTCGAGCCAGGATTATGAGTATAATAAAGGCAGAAAAGCAATCTTGAAACAGGCCGTTAAGCAGGAGAACCAGAGCAGGACGATGCAGTTACAGCAAATTGATGTTTCTGTAACCAGGATGAATGAGAGTCTGGAAACTATCCGCAAGAATATTGAGAATATGACCATTAAAGCACCAGTTTCCGGAAGATTATCTTCTTATGATCCGGTGATCGGTAAATCTTATACGGCAAACGAAATGCTTGGGAAAATTGATGTAATGCAGGGCTATAAATTGCAGGCAGGCGTGGATGAATATTATATCAACAGGGTAAAAGAAGGACAATCTGCTAATTGTGAGTTTAATGGAAAGACTTATCGCCTTACAGTCAGAAAGGTAATTCCTGAAGTCACAGCCGGACAGTTCCAGGTAGAATTAGTTTTTGAAGGGAAATCACCGGATGAGTTAAGAAGAGGATTATCTTTACAAGTAAAACTTACGCTTTCAGACAATAGTAAATCGCTGTTATTAGCACAGGGACAGTTTTTTCAAAGCACCGGAGGGTCCTGGGTATTTGTGCTGAAGGATGGGAAAGCTCAGAAAAGAAATGTTAAAATAGGACGTAAAAACTATCTGTACTATGAGATCATGGAAGGATTACAGAAAGATGAACAGGTGATCACTTCGTCTTATGACCAATTCAATCAGTATGATATTGTAGAAGTCAGTAAGTAATCAATTAGCAGTAGCGTAATCTAATAGCAGTAAGTAATCAAATAATTAAAAAGTCAATTCATAAAAAGACATAAAAATATAAATCATCATATCATGATAAAAATTGAGAACCTGGAAAAAGTATACAAAACGGAAGAAGTAGAAACAACCGCGTTGAATGGAATCAATATGCACGTTAAAGCAGGGGAGTTTGTCTCTATTATGGGACCTTCAGGCTGTGGAAAATCCACCTTGCTGAATGTTATGGGGCTTTTGGATAAACCTGAAAGTGGCAGTTATAAGTTCCTGGAAACAGAACTGCTGACTATGAATGATAAAGAACGCTCTAACTTCCGCAAAAGAAACATGGGTTTTGTATTCCAGAACTTTAACCTGATTGATGAACTGACTGTATTCGAAAACATAGAATTACCGCTGATCTATAACAAAGTTGCCGCACCTGAGCGTAAGCGCCTGGTCAATGAAATGATCGAAAGGATGAATATTGTGAACCGGAGCGGCCATTTTCCTCAGCAATTATCCGGGGGTCAGCAGCAGCGTGTGGCGGTGGCAAGAGCTTTAGTCACTAAACCCAAATTGGTATTGGCAGATGAGCCTACAGGTAACCTGGACAGTTCCCATGGAAATGAAGTCATGGAACTGCTTTGCGAACTGAACGAACAAGGGACTACCATTGTTATGGTTACCCACTCTTCGCACGATGCGAGCTTCTCTAACCGGATTATTAACCTGAAAGATGGGCACGTGATTTCAGAGAAAATAAATAAAACCAGGTCTGAAGAGCTTATTTAAGCAACGTTTTTATTTAAAAAGCGTCAACTGTAAAAATTACCGCCCAGCTAGTAAAGAACCACCAGCTAGTAAAGAACCACCGGCTAGTAAACCTGAACCACCAAGCTATGTTTAAACTCAACCTGAAAATTACTTTAAGAAACCTCTGGAGAAATAAAACTTCTTCTTTAATCAATATCAGCGGACTGGCCATTGGTTTAGCTTCCTGCCTGATGCTGATGCTTTATGTTTCTTATGAAAGGAGTTATGACAACCACGGGAAGGATGCGGGGCAGGTTTATAAGGTGATGACGAATTTTCTCGACATCAATAAAAGAATAGAATCTACGGGGGGACTTACCGGAAATATGATCGGGCCAGCTTTGAAGGAGGATTATCCTGCGGTGAAAGCGATGAGCCGTTATGAATGGGGAGGGCCGAAATTAATAGCCAACGGAACCAAAAGTTTTAAAAAGAGCGGACGCTTTGCAGATGCAGATATTCTGAATGTGTTTGACTATACTTTTGTCTCAGGTAACCAGAAAACGGCCCTGAATGAACCTAACAATGTAATTGTTACCGAAAGCACTGCTAAACTGTTATTCGGTACAACGGATGTGCTGAATAAAACAGTTCGTTTCGAGAATAAAATCAGTCTCAAAATCACAGGAGTGGTTAAAGACATTCCGGGTAATAGTTCTGTCTATTTTGACTTTCTGATGCCATGGTCACTTTATCAAACTCAATTTGATTGGGTGAAAGAGCCAGCGTGGACTAATTTTAACTGGTCTACCGTGGTCAAACTTGATCCGTCAACTGACATCGCGCAGTTCAATAAAGAGATCAAAGGACTTATGGAAAAAAAACGCCCTGATTCCAGAGCTTTTGTATTCGTTTATCCATTCAATAAGCTCCACCTCAATGGCACCTTTGTGAACGGAAAAAGTATAGGAGGGAAAATTGAAGAGGTACGTTTATTTATGGGACTGGGTATAGGGATTCTGCTGATCGCCTGTGTGAATTTTATGAATATGGCCACTGCAAAATCTGAACGCAGAGCTAAAGAGGTTGGCATCAAAAAAACTATTGGTGCAACAAGGGGAAGCCTGATCAGTCAGTTTCTGATGGAATCTCTGGTATTAACTTTTTGCAGTGCAATTATGGCTATTGTAATTATTGAGCTTGCATTACCCTTATTTAATAACTTATTGGGTATTGAACTGGGGGTCAGTTATTCAAATGCTCAGTTATGGGCGGGGCTGATTTCAGTGGTTCTGTTGACCGGTTTGATTGCCGGAAGTTATCCTGCCTTTTATTTATCTTCCTTTAATCCTGTTCAAATCCTTCGGAAAAAAGGCGGTAAAAGCCAGGGACAATTGATCAGCCTTCGTCAGCTGCTGGTGATCGGGCAATTTAGTTTTGCCGTGATATTGATCATTGCAACAACAGTAATCTATGAGCAGATACAATATATTAAAAACAGGCCGGTCGGTTACAAAGTAGACGAACTCGTTGAAATGGAACAAGATGGTGATCTGTTTGACAAATTTGAGGTGTTGAAGGCTAAACTACTGCAATCCGGAGCTATAATTTCAATGGCACAATCTTCAACCAGTATGACCAAAGATGGTTCAAATTTTACCGGAATGGAGTGGAAAGGATCTACCGATGCTGATAAGCTGTTCACTTTTAATCAAATCGCTACAACATATGATTTTATTAAAACTACAGGTGTAAAACTACTGGAAGGAAGAGAGTTTTCTACTCAGTTTGCTTCTGATACTGCAGCAGTAATGGTGAGCCGCTCGGCGGTGAAACGCATGAATTTAGTAAATCCGGTTGGTCAGATTGTTGTTTTCCATGGCGAAAAGCGGACTATTGTGGGGGTCTTTGACGATTTCATCTGGGGGTCACCTGCCCAGGTTGACCGGCCCATGGTCATTGGGTTTTTTCAGGGTTGGGGAGGAACAGTTATTATGCGTTTAAATCCGGCAAATGCACCTGTGGCTAATCTGGCGCTGATTGAAAAGATCACTAAAGAAGTTAATCCGGCATATCCTGTGGAGGTGAATTATGTAGACCGTTTATATGCAGGGAAATTGAATGCGCAAAGGATATTAGGTGTCTTAGCTAACCTTTTTGGAGGGCTGGCCATTTTTATTTCCTGCCTTGGTTTATTTGGGCTCGCTGCATTTAGTGCTGAACAAAGAACAAAAGAAATTGGGGTCAGAAAAGTATTGGGTGCTTCTGTAGGAAGTCTGATGCAGTTGCTTTCTTTAAGTTTTCTGAAAATGGTGATGATCGCTATTCTGATCGGTATACCTATTGCAAATTATATCATGAACGGCTGGCTGAGGAATTTTGAAATTCATACGACCATCAACTGGCTGATCATTTTCCTGGTGGCAGCAAGCACTTTAGGGATTGCCCTGATTACAGTAAGCCTTCAGACTTATAAAGCTGCAAAAACTAATCCTGTTCAGGCTTTAAAATACGAATAAACGAAACAATCATGTTCAGACTCAATCTTAAAATAGCTTTTAGAAACCTTTGGAAAAACAGGGGTTATACTTTGATTAATATAGCGGGCTTATCAATTGGTATGGCTGGGTGTATATTGATCTTTTTGTTTATCAGTTATCAATTGAGCTTTGATCAGCAGTATAAAAATAAAGACAGAATCTACCGGGTAGTCAGTCAGGCACATTATGCAGGTGGAGAAGAAGAGTTTGATAGTGCAGTGCCCTTACCTTTGGCCGATGCGATGCGCAATGACTTTGGAATGCTGGAAAATGTTGCTGCTTTAGAGTCGGCCTGGGGAGTGATCAAAGTCAAAGATGCCACAGGGAATGTGAAAATTAAAATTAAGGGCAGAGCGTTTTATGTAGCGCCGGACTTCTTTAAAATATTTGATTACAAGTGGTTGCATGGGAATCCTGAGCAGGCTTTAAAAGAGCCAAATACAGTTGCACTTTCAAAAGAGACAGCCGAAAGATTTTTTGGAGACTGGCATCAGGCCATCGGCAGAACAATCAATTTTAAAAATAATAAGGAGCTTAAAGTTACAGGCGTGTTTGCTGATATTCCAGAAAACAATAGTAACGTGATCAATATTGCAATTTCTTATGCGGGCTTCGAACATAAAAACCAAAAACGATGGGGTTCCATATCTTCAGATTCTGAGTGCTATATTTTACTCAAACCAGGTGTAACAATTGCTGACCTGGAGCGTCCAAAAGCTGCATTCCTGAAAAAATACTATGTCGAAAAGACAGTTGCAAAACCGGATCATCTTTTTCAACCGCTTAAAGAAATCCATATAGATGAGCGTTTCAGTAATTTCTCTGGTAAAGTAACCAGTAAAAGTGAACTGTTTGGCCTTACAGCGATAGGTGTGTTGCTGCTAATTACCGCCTGCATCAACTTCATTAACCTGGCTACTGCACAAGCGGTAGGAAGGTCTAAAGAAGTTGGTGTACGCAAGGTAATGGGAAGCGGTAAACAGCAGTTGATGATCCAGTTTTTAACAGAAACGATGATGCTGACCCTGATCGCGCTGTTACTGGCTTGCGCAATTACGGAAATTGCTTTGCCTGGCATGTCGGCCTTATTTAAAGAGAAAATAACATTCAATCTGCTGGAGCGTCCGGTCATTTTCCTGTTCATGTCAGGCATGGTGCTGTTTGTCGGCTTTTTATCCGGTTTTTATCCTGCAATGGTGATGTCAGGGTTTAGTCCGGCACTGGCTATCAAAAACAAAGTAAATATTGGACATGGTGGTGGAGTACTGCGCAAAGTGCTGGTTGTTGTTCAATTTGCCATCACAATCATACTGGTTACAGGCACACTGGTTATTCTGATGCAGATGAAGTTTATCAGGGAGAAACCCCTCGGGTTTAATTCATCGGCAATTGCGCTGCTCAGTGTTCCATCAGACAGTTTGTGTAAGTCGAAATTTGAGATACTTAAAACCAGGATACTGAATGAACCAGGTGTTCTAACTGCAAGTTTCTGTAATTCTGCGCCTGCTGCGGAAAGTAACATGACTAGTGAATTTTATTACGATGGCACTGCGATGCAAGATTTTCAAGCCAATATCAAGTTTATTGATCAGGATTATTTGAAGACTTTCGGATTGCAGCTTTTGGCTGGCAGATTTTTAACTAAAAGTGATACGATCCGGGAATATGTGGTCAATGAAACTTTATTAAAGAAGTTAAAGGTGGTGCATCCGCAGGATGCCATTGGGAAAATGATTATTTTAAGTGATCACCGCGCCCGGATTGTTGGGGTAGTGAAGGACTTTAATAACAAGAGTCTGAAAGAATCAATTTCTCCTATTCTGATGACAACACGTAAAGATGGTTATGCAGCCCTTGCTTTGAAAATGGAGGCGCATCAAATCCCGGCGGTCATGAAAAATGCAGAGAAAATCTGGAATGAATACTATCCGGATCAAGTATATTCTTCTGATTTTATGGATGATAAAATCAGAAATTATTATGAGAGTGAGCAGGTTACCGGAGCCCTTTTTAAAGTATTTGCCATAGTTATTATCTTTATTTCTTTCATCGGTTTATTCGGCCTGATCTCTTTTGTTGCCACACAAAGAACAAAGGAAATGGCTATTCGTAAGGTGTTGGGTGCAAGTGTCTTTGAACTGGTCAGTATGCTGAATACTACTTTTATCTTCCTGATATTATTAGCCAATCTGATTGCCTGGCCGGTAGCTTATATTTTTATTCAAAAATGGTTATCCGGTTATGCTTACCGTATCACACTTAATATCTGGCCATTTGCAGCCGCGATGTTTATCTCACTGATGATTACCCTGATCACCGTAAGTTTCCGCTCTTACAAGGCAGCGAAAACCAACCCGGTAGATGCCCTTAAATACGAATAAAAAAACGCAGGATGTTTAGACTCAATCTCAAAATCGCATTAAGAAATCTCTGGAAGCATAAAGGTTATACTTTTATCAATATCGCCGGTTTATCAATAGGTATGGCCAGTTGTATCCTCATTTTTATCTTTGTAAGGTATCAGCTGAGTTTTGACCAGCAATTTGCGAATAAGGACAGGATTTACAGGGTAGTTTCTTCTTGGAAGTATGCCGATAAAGAAGATTTTCAAAGTGGTGTTCCAAGGCCCCTGGCAGCTGCTATGCGCAATGATTTTGGGATGCTGGAAGAAGTTGCCGCCTTACAGCGCGCCGGTGGAATTATCAAGGTAAAAGATCAGTCCGGAAAGCTGAGATTGAAAACAGCGGAAGATGTGTTTTATATTGAACCTGGCTTTTTCAGGATATTCGATTATCCCTGGCTGGAAGGAAACCCACAGCAAGCGCTGGTCCAGCCAAATACTGTTGCCCTTTCTCAGAAAATGGCTTCCAGATTTTTTGGTGACTGGCATAAAGCAGTTGGGCAGACTTTTCAATACCGCGATAAGACCCTTAAGGTAACCGGTGTATTTGCCGATATTCCTGATAACAACAGCAATCCTATAAATATTGCCATAGCCTATGCAGGATATGAAAATAAAGATATGAAGGAGTGGTATACTGTCTCTTCCAGTTCAGAAGTCTATATCTTGTTGAAAAAAGGTGTAAATATTGCGGATCTTGAAGGGCCTAAAAATGCTTTTCTGAAAAAATATTATACTGATAAAGAATCAAATGGTAAAGAAGATCATTTTTTTCAACCGTTAGCTGAACTTCATAAAGATGCAAATTATGGCAACTTTTCCGGGAAAATTATGGAGAAAAGCCAGTTGACAGGCTTAATCGCTATCGGTGTATTTTTACTCCTCACAGCTTGTATCAATTTTATTAACCTGGCCACTGCCCAGGCGATAGGCCGGTCTAAGGAAATAGGCGTTCGTAAAGTGATGGGCGGCAGACGAAAACAGTTGATGGTGCAGTTTCTGACAGAAACCTTAACAATTACCATTTTCGCTTTACTGATTGCCTGTGTACTCACAGAAGCTGCTTTACCAGGCATGATCGGATTGTTCAGGGAAAATATCTCCTTTAGTATAATGGATCACCCGGTGATTTTTGTTTTCATGATCGTTCTGGTGTTGCTGGTAAGCCTGGTCGCCGGGTTTTATCCGGCAATGGTGATGTCGGGTTTTAATCCTATGCTGGCTATCAGGAATAAAGTTAATTTAGGAAATTCAGGTGGTGCTGTTTTGCGTAAGGTTTTGGTTGTTATGCAGTTTACGCTCACGATTATTCTGATGACGGGAACGTTTATCATCATGAAACAGATGAAGTATATACGGGAGAAACCACTGGGATTTAATCCTTCGGCAATTGCTATGGTCAACGTTCCGGGTGATAGTCTCAGCCGGTTAAAGTATAAATTTTTGAAAACAAAGGTAGAGAATGAAACCGGTGTACGTATGGCAAGCTTATGCAGCAGCGGCCCTTCTTCGATGGATGTTGATGATATTAATTTCTCCTATAATGGCAAGAAACCGGGTTTTCATGTGGGCAGTAAGTATGCAGATGCGGATTATTTTAAAACCTTTGACTTAAAGGTGATTTCAGGAAAAGGCTTTTCTGGTAATGATAGTTTGCAGGAGTACATTGTAAATGAGACTTTCCTTAAAAAATTAAATATAGTGAGCCCTGAAGATGCGATCGGACAAAAAGTTTCATTGGGCGGAAGCGCGGATCAGATTTCAATTGTGGGTGTTGTAAAAGATTTCAACAATACCAATCTAAGAGAGGCTATCTCGCCAATTTTATTCCATAAAAATTCCAGAAAGGCTACTGTGATTGCTGTTAAAATGAATACGCAAAATATTCCTGCTACCATGAAAAATATAGAGGCTATATGGAATTCTGTATACCCGGATCATGTATATATGGCCGATTTTATGGAAGAAAAGATCAATAAATATTATGAGAATGAAAGGGTAATCGGGACGCTTTTTAAAGCATTTGCATTGGTCATCGTTTTTATATCTTTTATTGGTTTGTTTGGGTTGATTTCTTTTGTCGCCACACAAAGAACAAAGGAAATGGCTATACGTAAAGTTTTAGGGGCAAGTACGTTAGAACTGGTTAATATGGTGAATTTCTCCTTTATGACGCTTGTACTTTTAGCTAATCTTATGGCATGGCCGATTGCATATCTGCTGATCAATAAATGGTTGTCTGGTTATGCTTATAGAATTGAGTTAAATATCTGGCCCTTTTTAATCGTAACCTCGGTTTCCATGATTGCCACCTTACTGACAGTGAGTTTCCGTTCTTTCAGTGCTGCAAGAGCCAACCCGGTGGATGCACTGAAAGACGAATAAAACAAATAGAATTAACTGATTAAACCTTATATTTATCAAAACATGATACAATTACAGAATATAGAAAAATACTATGCAAACAAGGGCCTGAAAAGTTATATCCTCAGACATGTGAGTACAACCATTCAGCAAGGTGAGTTTGTTTCGATTATGGGGCCTTCTGGTGCTGGAAAATCTACTTTACTTAATATTTTAGGAATGTTGGAAGAGCCTACTTACGGAAGTTATGAATTTATGGGTGAAAATGTAGTTTCCCTGAATGAACGTAAGAGAATAGAGCTTTACAGGAATCATATAGGTTTTGTTTTTCAGGCTTATCATTTGATAGATGAAATGACGGTTGCCGAGAATATTGAAGCGCCTTTGCTTTATAAAAAGGTAGGCAGCGCAGAGCGTAAAAGCCGTGTGGCAGAAATGCTTGACCGCTTTAATATGGTGGCTAAAAAAGATCTTTTTCCGAACCAGTTATCAGGCGGTCAGCAGCAACTGGTAGGCATTGCAAGAGCGCTGGCAGCACAACCGTTGATTATTCTGGCAGATGAGCCGACTGGAAATTTGCAGTCCGCACAGGCTTTGCAAATCATGGATCTTTTCAAGAAACTGAATGAAGAAGAAAACATTACCATTATCCAGGTAACACACTCTGAAATCAATGCGGGGTATGGTACGCGGATTTTACATTTGCTTGATGGAGTAATCAGTGAGGATATTCAGGTGGTGGTATAAAAAAGTATCTTTGCTGCATGTTACGTCAGTTTACCGATCAGCTTGATCAGACCATTACGATTAATTATCCACCAAAGCGGATCATTTCTATTGTGCCTTCCCAAACCGAATTATTATTTGAACTGGGCTTAAGCGAAGAAGTGGTCGGATTGACTAAGTTTTGTATTCACCCTGCGCAGCAGTTTAAAGCTAAAACTAAAGTAGGGGGGACGAAGAAACTTAATATCGAACTGATCAGAAGCCTGAAGCCTGATTTAATTATCGGCAACAAGGAGGAGAATACGAAAGAAGATATAGAATTGCTGCAACAGGAGTTTCCGGTATGGATGAGTGACATCTTTACGCTGGAAGATGCAATGAAAACGATTACCCAGATCGCGGAATTGGTAGACAGGCAGCCTGAGGCAGCTTATTTAAATTATCTGATCAATGCGGGGTTTACAGACCTGCAAACTTTAGCGTTACAGCAGGGGATAGATAAAACAGTCGCTTACCTGATCTGGAAAGGGCCTTATATGCTGGCCGGAAGAAATACGTTCATTAATGATCTGCTAGTTAAAAACGGACTGACCAATGTAATCAAGGCAGATCGTTACCCCGAAATTGAGCTTCAGCAGCTGGCTGCTTTAAGGCCGGAACTGATTTTACTCTCTTCAGAGCCATATCCTTTCCGGGAAAAGCATATCGAAGAGTTGAAAATAGCAATTCCTGAAGCTAAAGTGATGCTGGTAGACGGAGAAATGTTCTCCTGGTACGGCAGCAGATTGGTCAAAGCGGTTCAATATTTATTTCAGTTACAAAAAGAATTAAAATAAATTGGCTTAAAATGAATGTGTTAGCTGTTTAGAGGTGAAATAAATGCAAAAGGTTTTTGATAATTGATAACTATCTCTATCTTTGCAGTCCAAACAAAAACAATTCCTAACTGCGGATGTGGCGTAATTGGTAGCCGCACCAGACTTAGGATCTGGCGCTTCACGGCGTGGGGGTTCGAGTCCCTTCATCCGCACAATAATGGTGACAGATTTAATTATCTGTCACCATTTTTATTTTAAGAGGTTTTTTACTTGAAGTTTACTTGGATCAATGCCAAAAGTTGGGATCAAGTCGGATCAAGCGGAATTCTTGGGGGGAGATAAATTTTAAGCATATATTTTCGATAACCTGAACAGGAAGAATTTGATGTCCCGAACCCCTCTTGAAGTGGCTCTGAATGCTTTAACTTTAGCATTGAATGATTCAGCAGAGGCATTTGTACTTCTGTTGAGAAAGAAGTTCAAGATCGAGAGATAATGTGCCTGTATAGACCTTGACACCGTCCTAAATGACTCAATTCCTGACTCTTCCACCTGATTGTACCATAATGCTAATGGCTTAAAAGCCTGCTCTTTACTTGTACATATCTTGAAAATGTTTCCAAGACCAAGTGATAAATTATAAGCCTTTTTCAGTTCAGGGTA
>NZ_QLLR01000052.1 GCF_003259615.1 Pedobacter cryoconitis
AACTGTAAACTAAAAACCGGACAAGACCTTATGTAAACTCTTTTCAGGAACGGACAAGATCGATCTTTGAATATCCAACCGTTGTTACATACATCCCCCATCGTTCTTCCAGAGGATTAGTATTCAGGTATTTAAAATAATTTTTCTGCAATTTTCACATCGTTCCAGGTGATTAACTCTATATTATTTTCTTTAAGTCTCGATCTGTTTTCTTCATTCGTGAAAAAGTCAAGATCTATTTGCCTCCATTCCGAACCAAAATTTGGATGATTGACGGTCACGCCTTTCATTTCACTATCATCGAATGCCGGATGAATTAAAATCAGGTTCAGGCCGCTTGATAAATTATCAAAAACCTGGCTATAATAGTCACCAAGTTTACCATTCCTGAAATATTCAAATTCTCCAAAATGAGCCTTGTCAATAATGAAATCTGTTTTATCTATGCTCAAATTGCGATCTAGTCCTACCATATCTATCATTTGATCATTGATCAGAACAGGAAGATTGAATTTTTTGCCTAACTCCTTGTAAATTTTAAAGAACGTTGGAGTTGCCCCGACGCTATACATGTGCGAATCAATATGAGTAGGTTTTAGTCCGAACTTTAGTGCTTTTTCTATCTGCGCTTGAAGTTCTTTTCGGACATCTTCTGGCGAAGCATTTTTTCTAAGCTCCTCCCTGTTTCTATAAAAATGTCCATTCTTGTCCACCAAACCTGGAACTTCGGAAACAGGCAGAACAGGTCCGAATTTATAGTTTTCCCATTCGCAAGTAAGTGTTAAGTGAATTCCGTTGTCAAATTGGGGATTTTTCTTCGCGAATAAAGCCATTTCATAAAACCATGGACAGGGTACCATAATGCTGTATGAATTCACAAACCCATTCTCAAGCGATTTAATTGTTGCCCTGTTTTCGGAATGCGAAAGTCCGGCATCGTCCGCATGGATTATGAGTAATTTGGTCCCTTCTGAAAATCCCAGTTTTTGTAGTGAATTCATTCTCAATCAAACTATATGTTTAAAATTTCTTTTTCAGCTATTACTTATAGAATAAAGTATAATTGGTGAGAGTTTTTATTTGCATTTAATATATAAGTAATTATTGGCTATCTAAAATTTAATTAGTTAAGGTTTTAGCTGCAGTTTATTTGTCTTAGCGAATTCGTCTTGTGCTACGGTAAATCAATTCGTAATTCGGTAGTTGTTATTTCCTGAAATTCTAAATAGTATACTTTTTGCGGCTCACTCCAAAAAGAACACAGAATTGCGATAGTATATTCGTGTCATGAAGCTATTAATCATAGAAGACGAAGCAGAACTCGCAACAAGTATAGCTGCTTATCTTTCCGGAGAAAATTATACGTGTGAATTCGCCGCAAACTTCAGCCAGGCCATACATAAAATCAATCTTTATGAATACGACTGTATCCTGCTTGATCTGATGCTGCCAGGGGGTGATGGAATGCAAATCTTAGCAGAACTCAAAAAACAGAACAAACAAGATGGAGTTATTATCATTTCGGCTAAAAACTCATTATATGATAAAATACAAGGACTTCAAATTGGTGCAGACGATTACCTTGCTAAACCCTTTCACTTATCTGAGCTTTCTGCAAGAGTCTTTTCCGTTATCCGAAGGAAAAATTTCACCAACTCCAATATTGTCCGGCAAAACGAGCTGCAAATTGATATTTTATCAAAAACAATTCAGGTAAAAGATACCCCTGTTACCCTTACTAAAAGGGAATATGCCCTGCTCCTGTATTTCATCAGTAATAAAAATCGTGTGATCTCTAAAAATGCGCTCGCAGAGCACTTATCCGGAGATATTGCTGACATGCTCGATAACCATGATTTCGTGTATTCACATATCAAAAATCTGAAGAAGAAACTCAGCGATGCAGGTTGCGGTAATTATTTAAAATCAGTTTATGGAACAGGGTATAGATGGGAGATATGAACAGATTACTCGATAAAAGCCTGAAACCTCTCGCTATCTATGCACTGATTGTCCTTTTACTGAGTATTCCAGCCTATTATTTCATCGTAGACCGCATTTGGGTAAGTGAACTTGATAAACATCAATACGTTTTGCGGGACAAAATAGAATCCAGGCTTGTAAAATTAAACTTACCAGACAGTACAGTGGAACAAACCATTAATATCTGGAATAAAATAGAACCAGGATTTGTATTTACTGCTCATCCTACTGATCAAGTAATCAAAGACAGTGTTTATACCACTATGCGTTTTGATGATTTCCTGCAAGACAGAGAACAGTTTCGTGCCCTTTCTACCAGCGTACGTATCAATAACAAACATTATCGGTTGCTGATTGAAACTAATATGGAGGAAGCAGATGAAACTGTAACCGCTATTTCTTTAGCCGCGATCTTCTTTTTTCTGTTACTTCTTGGTGGATTTATCCTGTTGATCAGAAGAACATCAGCAAAGATCTGGCAACCCTTTTATATTACCCTGGATACACTCAGGAAATTTAAACTAAACAGCGACCAGGAGATTTCCTTCACCCCCAGTGATACGCAAGAATTTAATGAATTAAATGATAGTCTGAGCAAATTGCTTATCAGGAATGTAAACGTCTACAAACAGCAGAAAGAATTCACAGAGAATGTTTCTCACGAATTACAGACTCCATTGGCAATTGTTCAATCCAAACTGGATCTGCTATTCCAGCATCCTACCCTTACAAATGACCAGTATAACATTGTAGAAAGTGCTCATACAGCTCTGACCAGAGTATCCAGGATCAATAAGAATTTGCTTTTATTGGCCAGAATTGAAAATCATCAATTTGCAGATCACGAAAACATAGACTTATCAATACTTTTACATAACATGATGGAAATGTTGAGCGAACACCTTGAACAGAAGCAATTAACGCTTGAAAACATCTTACAACCTGATGTTAAAATTGAAGCTAACTCCGTATTACTCGAAGTGCTGATTAATAATCTGTTAATCAATGCAATCCGGCATAATAGTATTAAAGGAAGGATCAGTATAGAATTAACTGAACATCGGCTCCGGCTCACGAATACAGGTAGTCATACTTTAGCGGCAAATAAATTATTCAAAAGATTCAGCACAACTTCTACAGAAACGCCCGGCAGCGGACTTGGACTGGCTATTATTAAACAGATTTGTGACCTGTATCAATGGAAGGTTAGTTATAGTTTTATCAATAACCTCCATATTTTTACCATTAGCTTTAAGGATCCAATAACTCTTCCAGCTCCTTCATCTTAATCGGACTATCTGTTAATGCTTTAAAAAACTCCTTTCTGACCTTATCGCCAGAAAAACTAACCAATAAACAGTGCTCTGACAATTCGGGGTACCTCAAAGAAGCGCCCTTCTCTAAGGACTTTAATTGCTCATAATTATCATCCTCTTCCCGTATAAAACTTGCCGGAACCTGATTGGGGCTTACCCAGATGTAACCATCTTTAAAATCACCTTTATAATCAGCATATCCATAATTATAAAAATCAGGTTCTTCAAATTCAATACTTACAACCTTTGAAATTTCTTCTAAAACATCCTCTATAGCCAATTCTGTCTCCATAACATACACATTCTCAGCATCGATTTCAAGTAAACCAAGATAATCCTTAAAACTATCAGCAATAACCTCTTGCTCGTCGCATTCCAGGTCAATAAAGGTGATTTCAGGATCAATGCTGCCGCTTCTATAATCAAAACAAATATACCACTGTCCATCGCCATCAAATGGGATGAGTCCATGGAGTTCATAACTCACAGTATCAGCATAGTCTGTCAGATCCATAGCCGTTATTGAAGGAAAATGAGGCCCTATTCCATAAAGCTGCCCGGTATCTCCACTCAATGTGAAACGTGTATACCCCCCATTTTGAATCTTCAGTAATTCAATATATTCTTTCGGAAGTTTGTAGCCCAGTTGTTTTTCAGCATCCAATAAAATTTCCTCTGTCAACTCTTGCTGAACATAAGGTAAGTATTTAGGTACCGACCAGATTGTTTTTATTTCACTTTCTTTCATGCCTCTTGAATAGGATTTTTAACCGGTCTTAAAATCCAATTTTTCTCCCAATTTATAAAGAAACTTTGTAACCAATCACATACAAAGAAGTAAATATAATGAAGTACACCATACTATTCCTTTTGCTACCCTTTTGGGGATCAGCACAGCAAATCAGCAAAGTGACCCTTTCCGGAACAATCAAAGATTCAAAAACAAAGGGCACTATTCCATTTGGAAATATTCAGCTTAAAACACTCAAGGATAGCATCCTCATAACCGGAACAATGAGTGACGCTGACGGGCAGTTTAAACTAACTGACGTAAACAGTGGAAAATATATGCTAATTGTCTCTTATATGGGGTATAAAACCAGAACCTTACCAATTCTTGCAGGTAGTCTGAGTGCTTTTCTTGATCTTGGAAATGTCGAACTCGAAGAAGATGCAAACACGCTGAATGAAATCAAGATCTCCGGTCAGCAGGTTACCGGAATCAGCAATAAGATGGATAAAAAGACCTTTTCAGTGGCTGATAATATAAGCCAGGGAGGCGGTTCAGTCTTACAAGTGATGAAAACTCTGCCTGGCGTATCTACCACACAAGATGGCAAACTGGAATTGAGAGGCAGTGATAAAGTAGCTATTCTCATCGATGGAAAACAAACTGCAATTACAGGATTTGGAGGCCAGACCGGCTTAGATAATATCCCTGTGTCGGCTATAGAAAGAATCGAGATCATTAATAACCCATCCGCAAAATTTGATGCTAACGGTAACGCCGGGATTATCAATATCATTTATAAAAAGAACAAACAAGACGGATTTAATGGGAAAGCCGGCTTTAATACTGGTTTAGGCGCGTTAGGGCAAAAGAAAGAAAACCTGCCAGGCATTCGGCCGCAATATCAGAACACGCCTAAAATCAATCCTTCTCTATCTTTAAATTACCGTAAAAACAAAATCAACACCTTCTTTCAGGGAGACTGGTTATACACTCAGACCTTAAACAGGAACGAATTTGCTGAAAGAACTTATGATACCGGAGAAATTATCAGGCAACAAGTGAAGCGCAACCGGATCACTACCTTTGCTATTGCAAAAACGGGTCTGGACTGGAATATGGACGAACGCAACACCTTAACCATTACCGGACTTTTTAACCGGGAAAAGATTACTGATCGCGGCGATATTCCTTACTTCAACCAGGATCTTACTGTAAGCAGCAGATTATGGCAGTTTTTAGAAGATGAGGTGAAATACACAGCATCTGCCTCGGCCATTTATCAGCATAACTTTAAACAAGCTGGACATACCTTAAATGCAAGTTTTAATTACACTTTTCACCGGGAAGACGAAAAGTATTTCTTCACCAACATTATGCCTGCTTATACCGGAGAAGATTCTTTTAAACTCCTGTCTGATGAACAAGTTGCCGATTTGAATGTTGATTATGTACGTCCGCTAAAACATGGAAGAATTGAAGGGGGCTTAAAGTTTCGCAGAAGATCTATTCCCATTAACATGCAGTTCTTTCCGGGGATGAACTCTCCTATTGATGTCAATGCTGGCGGATGGGCAGATTACAGTGAAACCATTCCTGCGTTATATGGTAATTATGTTTATGAAAGTAATAAACTTGAACTGGAAGCTGGTTTAAGAATAGAATATGTAAAAGTAGCTTACAAAGTGAATCCAAATCATAATACCTATAAAAGTGAAGGATATGATTATGCAAAACCATTCCCTAATTTGCGTATAGCCTATAAACTGGATGACAGAAACAAGATCTCTCTGTTTTATACCCGCCGGGTAGACCGGCCAAACGAAGTCGATATACGGATCTTTCCGAAATATGATGAGCCAGAAGTTATTAAAGTTGGAAATCCAGCGCTGCGTCCGCAGTTTACGGGTAGTTTAGAGTTGGGCTATAAAAATAACTGGGATAAAGGCTATTTTTACTCCGCATTGTACCATAGAATTACAGACGGAACAATAACCCGCATCGCAACACAAGTACCGGGTAGTACTTTGATTTATAATGTGTTTCAGAATGCAGGGCGAAGTTATAATTCAGGTGTTGAACTCCTTATAAAACAAGATCTTGTTTCGTGGGTTTCTGTGAATGCAAATGCGAACGTTTATCAAAATACGATTAACGCATTCCAGGTAGAGAATAAATATCCAGTACCAGTAACTTACAATGCAGCGCTGCAAAAACTAGTCTCAGGAAACCTGAAAATTAATGGTTTATTTCATCTTCCAAATAAGTTAGAAGCACAGCTGACAGGTACTTACTTAGCGCCTGATATTATTCCCCAAGGCAGAATAAGTTCAAGATATACGGTAGATCTGGGGATTAAAAAAACAATACAAAAAGGAGCCGGTGAGTTGTTCCTGAATGTTACAGATCTATTCAATACACTAAAAATTCAAAAAGAGATTACAGGAAATAGTTTTCAGATAAAAAGTAAAGACTACTATGAAACACAGGTATTCAGAATTGGATACAGTTATAAGTTTTAAGCTTACGCTGCTAAAATAGGTTTTAAATAAAAAAGGTGTCCGGATAGTGTTTTATAGACAATCAATCTGGATACCTTTTTTATGACCTCATCCTTACGAGGTGAAACCAACTCTTGCGGAGGCTTTCTTCCCATTACCAGTTTGTTACTATTTAAGCTAGGATCCTCATTCTTACTATCCTTAAAATGGATTTTTTGAGCAATTGTTTCTGATGTCCTTATTAGTTTATTTCTTAATGATCTTATACTCTGTTCGTCTATTTAATTGATATTCAACTTCAGTACAAATTACTCCGTTTGAGCAAGAATTAACCGGTCTGGTTTCCCCATATCCTTTTGCTATTAATCTGTTAGCGTTAATTCCTTTGCTAATAATATATTTAACAGCCGAATCTGATCTCCTTTGTGATAAATCCATATTGTACTTATCGTTACCCCTGCTGTCTGTATGTGAACTAAGCTCTATCTTCATTTCTGGGTATTCCATTAACACAGAGACTAGTTTATTTAATTCAACTGCAGCATCCTGTCTTATCTCAGACTTATCAAAATCATAATATATATTCTCTAGTTTAAAGGATTTGTTTATAATCAATGAGTCAAGAAACATGTCTCTTTTGAAAACGACAGATTCATTTTTATCAATTGTACTGACCGATAAAGCAGTAGTATACAAATAACCTTTTTTCTCTCCCTTTACTTCATATTCATAACCCGCTTCAAGAATTTGTTCATACCTGCCTAAATAATCTGTCTGAATAGTAGTTTTTACATCTTTATGCGTAAGACTCACTGTCGCATTATTTAATGGTAATCCAGTATTCTTATTATATACCACTCCCTTTAATATTAAATTTGGAATTATTTTCTTCAAATAACTGTAAATATCATCTTCTCCGAGTCCGCCCTCTCTGTTGGAAGCGAAATATCCACCGGATACGGAATTACTGATAAAACTAAAATCATCCTGAGAAGAATTTATTGGATATTCCATGTTTTTGATCGTAGAACCATTTTCATCAGGATAATCCATTTGATAAATATCCAATCCACCCATCCCTACGCGGCCATCACTTGAAAAATAAAAGCGCCGATTGTTAGCTAATGATGGACTGCGCTCATTACCATGCGTATTTACCATTTCCAGGTTTATCGCGTCGGCCCATGTTCCGTCTCCATTTCTTCTGCTCATGTATATGTCAGTACCGCCCTTACCACCCGGCTTATCGGAAACAAAATATAATTTCTGTCCATCTGGTGTAATAAAAGGATCACCAACAGAATATAAAGCTGAATTATACCGAAAAGGTAAAGGTTCAGTCCATGACCCATCACTAGCTTTGATGCTTGAATATATTTCAATAAATACTGTTAGTGGTTTGCTCTTATAACCTGCTTTTTCTTTGGAAATACGAGTTACGGTAAAGAATGTTTCTTTGCCATCTTCTGTAAAACTCGCTGCACCCACATGATAATCTGATTTTGTATTGATAGGGAATAATACAATTGGTTTTGATAAAGAACTATCTGAATCCAGGCTTTCATCACTATGATATAATCGCAAATAATTATTACCTGTCCAACCATATTTACTTTTATCAGGGATCTTATTGCCATCAAATTTAAAAAAGGGACGATTGATCTTATTCTGATGAAGTGATTCTGTACTTTTCCTATCTGAAGTAAAGACTATTTCGTCCAGAACTCTGACCGCGCCCCAATCGGATTTGGGAGAATTAAGGAATTTTAGATTTTTAACGTTAACAGGTTTAGGATTAGCGATCCACTTAGCTGCTGAGTCACATGAATTTAACCAATTGGTTAGTTTATTTTTGTTAACACTCTTGTTTGTTGTGCCAAATAATAGATATTGGACTTTAGCCTCATCATATTTGCTATTATTCTGTAATGCCTCTGCATAAAGTAGTATAGCTATGTCATCAGCACCTGTTGTCTTAGTGAGTTTAGCGTACCATACTTCGGCCTGTTTATAGTTTTTCATTTTACGATAGCTTTCGGCAATACGCTCAATTGCATGAAGACTTTTTTTCTTCTGATAAGCCTGGCTATACAAATTTACAGCCTTGCTGTAATCATAGAGTTCAAAGGCAGCATCTGCTTCCTTCAATATATATTGTCCGCTAACCAATCCAGGAAGTATTAATAAGAGTAGTAGTGAAAGCACCAATAGTTTTTTCATAATTGCTATTAAATTATTATTTAGAAATATCTGGGAGTTAGCATTCTTACTTTTTTAGGTTTAATGTAAATTCCAATTGAAATTTCATGTGAACCTCCACTATAACCTGCAAGTTTACTTATACTTTGATCATAGGCATACCCTATACGAAGACTTTCAGAAGCAAAGACCTCTATCATTCCTACTACAGAATTTTGTTGCTGAAGATTATCTTGTAAATTATTTTTCTTATAAAGCTTTACGGCTGTACGATATGCACCCCCTATCCAGACTTTTCCATTTAATAAAAATAAGGCATTTAAGTCTAAACTGGTGGGGCCACCTCTATCATCCTTCAATAAGATTGACGGCTTAATTTGTACCATTTCTGAAAGTGGCAGCAACATTCCGGCAGTCAGATAAAAGTGAGCCTTAGGTACAGGTATAAATGCACCATAATCCTCCGTTTTTGCAACGAACTGTGAAATTAAATTAGTTGCAGAAAATCCAGCATAGAACCTACTGTCTGAATAATAGATCCCTGCTTTTGCATCTGGTATTAGGTTAGTTACTTTGCCAGTTGGAATATATTGATCTCCTCCATCAATTGGATCCAGTAACCGCCCTTCTAATCCCGACTGTACAAAACCAATTCCTAAACCAAAAGCTAATCTTGAACTTTCATCGCTCCCAACTCTAAGCCTGTATGCGTAATTTGCATAGGCAGATAAATTACTCATCGCGCCAAGGTTGTCATTAGTTATCTGCATGCTCAGGCCTACATTTCCATCATTTGCAGTAGCATCAACGGCTACCGACATACTTTTAGGAGATCCCGGAATCCCCGTCCATTGGTTACGATAAAAACTATGAAAATTCAGCTGTTCTTTATAACCAGAATAAGCCGGATTAATATATATGCCGTTAAACATATACTGGCTATACTGTACGTCCTGCTGGGCCCTCCCTAAAAGTGATAAGCCCACTAGAAGTAGCGTTATTAATATTCTTTTCATCAATGTTTTCTTTAATAATCAGTAAAGTCCGATTATGTAATTCTCATGGCACAAAATTCCGGGTAAAATTTCTTTTATAGAGCCACTATCAGACCTATATCTAGCAAATTAAGGCCGAACTTTGATAGCTCACAGAGAGCTTTTATAGTAGCATCAGATACTCTTTTGGAGTAATTCCGTATTGACATTTGAAATGTTCAATAAAGTGTGAGGCATCAAAAAAACTAAATTTATCAGCAATTTCCAGTATGGTGAAATTACCAGTCTCCAAAGTTTCTTTAGCAAACGAAAGTTTGTTAGATAGAAAAAATACATGGGGACTAGTGCCTGTAATTTTCTTAAAGAGTTTTTTGTATTTTGTTTCCGACATATGGGCTTTTGCTGCCAGTGCGTTTATCCCAAAGAATGGTTCGGTTACATTATTGATCAGATAAGCCTGAGAGTTTATAATATTTGTAACATCGTCCTTAAATACTTGTTCAAAGGTTTCTTTTTCGCAGGCAACCTGCTTGATATATTCTCCAAGTAAACCATAGACTGTACCAGTTATGAACACATCATATAACGGATTGCCAAACTGAATTTTTTTAAGTTCATTAATCAGCCACCAAGCCTGACTACTCATTCTTGTGGAATATATGATGGAGTTAAACTTTGAATTTAGAGGATACCGTTTATTGGAGTTATGTTGTGTTAGATCTTTGACATACTTTACTAATGCTTTTTTCTTGATAAAGACAGCAATCATAAACGTTTTACTTCCAGATTTAACGAGATAATCACCATTCAAATTAGAATCTATAGCGACAAGATTATATCCCAGGGATCCTACTGATCTGGATACACCATTGAATATATATTCAGCATCTCCTTCTATGTGATTGAAATAAATCCCAATAAAATTACTTTTTTTATTTCTTAGTTTATACAGAACATCTTCTGAATACTCAATGTCAACTATAAATGCTGTTATATCACTATTTATGGTACAAACATATCTGGTATAATATTCTTTGTCTCCAGGTACCCTGATGTAATTGCCATCAACATAACCTCCTAACTGGCTTGCCATATTTTTTACCCAATCTAGCTCAACTCCATAGTGGTGAGTAATTTCTTTCATTTTATAATCCTCATTAAAAATTATTGAATACACTTCTAATTAAATCCGTTAATAATGTCCCTTGCTGATTCACAGCGAGTAAAGTCTCAATTTCGTGCATGATATTCTCTTCAAGAATAAGAGAAGTACTGAAGCTCTCTTTAAGTGAGAATTTGTGTATTACCCAGGAGTCCAACAATACAGAAATGGAATCTGTGTTGATTGCAATATGTTCTGTATTATAAAATAATATTATTGCACATATTGGTATTGACGAATTGAACTGGATTTGGGTCCCTAAATCTGAAGAAGCAATGTTTCCTGTAAACCTGGTGTCATCACATTTTGTAATAAATACTGTGTAATATTTAATAGTATCAGGGTATGGATTGATATTCAATTCCGGTCCACCTAATACATGATTTAAAATGAGAATAGACATACAACTATTTACAGGTGCAAATACTATAGATCCTTTTTCATTAATAAAAGTCAATGAACATAAATGATCTGCAATTTGAGCATTATAAATTCTATCTTTATTATCCAGTTGTAAAAGTAATTTGTTGAAGATGTTCTTAAAAAAGAGACTGTAATTTGTTGTCATAGGCTTTCCTCATTATGTTTTCAACTTTAATATTGATGTATTGCTATAAGGTTTTAGCTTTAGCACAAATCCCTTAATTCTGATTTGATTAATGTGTGGCCGGGTAGCGCACCAAACATTTTTTTGTAGACTGCAGCAAAGTAGCTTGGTTTTGTATAACCAAGCTCGTAAGCAACTTCATTCACACTATTGAAATTTCCACTCTCCAGTAGTTTTTGCGCAAGAAGCAATTTCTCATTCAAAAAAAAACTGTTAGGGCTTTCTTTCAGAATTTTCTTAAATAGAATTTTGTATTTAGAAACTGACATTTCAGCTAATCCTGCCATCTTAATTAAGCCTGGAAATTCGAATAAAAGATTATTTAACATATATTCAGATGTTCTTAGAATACTGTCTATATCTTTTTGAACGAGCTTACTAATGATTGGTTCAAATTGGCTTGTCCTTTCCATTAAATAGCCTAAGAGATACAGTGCTGTACTTTTAAGGTTTAATTCAAAAGCTGGCTCGGTAAAATCATTGCATTTTAAGTTATTCAGCATTACCTTACTCCTGCTGTCGATATGACTATAAAAGAATAATGTGTTTTTTGACTCATCAAAAATTGATGTATTGATTGCATTTACCCTTGTAGCTATGGCCATTTCTACAAAAAAGTCTTTGTCTATAAAAAGTCTTAAACTATAGGAACGCTCTCCTACTGGTGGCATAAGGATTCCTTTTATACAACAGTCCATGAAGCCTAGACCCAACTTAGCATTATAGCCTGCTTTATGTGCAACCTCACCTAAAAGATGGGTTGTTATTTCATCACCTATATCAAAATAAGCCATATAATAATTCTGTTTGGTAGGAATTCTTGTAATGGCTAATGGTATATGAAAGGTCATATCCATAAGCAGGACAGATAAACCTGGTAAAACTTCTAGAAATATGGATCCGCCAGTGGCAATTGCTTCTGGCATGATTAGTATTTTATTATCTATTAGTGTTGCACCCAATTTATCTACAATCTGTTGTTGCCATTCCGGTGTTATTGTAAAGTTATATAAGAATTCAGTTCTTTCCAGGTTCATAATTTGACAGTACTATAGAGGAATCGGAGCAAATAAGATTTATTATTTTTTGCCTAAAAGGATTCTTCTAATTCAAGGTAATTAGCTATCAAATCTTGATCTATATCTGGGTTACTTGAGATGGATAATGACGAGCTTTCTCCCATACAGAGTACGCGTGGACCAGTTTTTTCTTTAATAATAAGAAAGAAACCGGCACTGTCAATATTATGATTTGGCCCTACTACGTTTGCATGAATCAAGTCTGTAGGGAATAAAATCGGCATCCCATTAACTATTATATATTTCTTTAACTCCATAATTTACTATTCTTTAATATATACCTCAAAGGTAGCCTGACGGAAGATTTTCACTGGCCAGATTAGGACATTATATTATGAGATTAGGGCCGAATTGTTAGGGTTGGATTTTGTGCTTAATGTGCTTAATAATAGATGTTTATTAATTTAGTCTACGTAGAAGAGTTATGTATCCAGTATATGTTTTCCATGCGCCATTATCATCTCTTAATTTTAATAAATAATAATATGTCCCATCACTAAGGCCGTTTCCATCCCAATCATTTTTATAGAAACCAGATTCATAAACACTATTTCCCCATCGATTGAAAATTGTCATTATTCTGCCGCTATATTTTTCAATTCCCCGTATTACAAACTGATCATTTTTACCGTCTCCATTTGGAGTGATTACATTGGGGATTTTAAAATCATCTGGTATTGTTGCCACATTTGCCAAAACCAGAGGTATCAATTCTGTAAAAGGCATTTGAACCTTTTCATATAAGATACTTTTATTAGTTTCTTCTCCTGACTGACTATTTAAGGATGTTGGACTAACGGGTTTCGCCCACTTATTTATACTAGCATTCCATCTGCCTAAGTCGTTAAAGTCACCATCTGCTGAAGTATTAAATGGAATATTTATTTTTAGTTCTACCTTGATATTACTAATGTTTGATACAGTGTGGTAGAATTTCTCATTTAATCCTTTCAAACTTTGGTCAATGTCATAAACAGGATATGAATCAAAAGTGGCACTATAGTTTAAAAACTGTCCGCCAATAAAGCCAGACTGATTGGAGCTAATGCTAAGTGGTCTGTAACGATTATTATTAACAATGGCACCTAATGGAAATAGATAATCAACTCCTGGTGATACTGATCTGATCAAACGGCCATTTGTTTTTGTACCATTAGCAAATTCACTTGTATTAACGAAACCACTGCTACGTGTGATTGCTCTACCCTCGTTGTTATTAACTAACATATCGTAACCATTTACATCAAGCTCTCTGTCGTTCAAATTCAAATAGAAGTTAGCTTCCGTGTTCACATTCAATACTTTTTTATTAGTACCTGATAATGATAATTGTGGAAATCGTGTAGTTGTCCCATTGATGGTTTGTAAACCACCAATAAAGATTACATTTCCAGCAGATGCAGCAGTAAAGGCTTTGTCATTATTTTTAGCTCTATTGAACCAATTGCCAGTAAGCTGAAATATCCCGTTATGCCCGATAGTGCCACTGTCATATATAACATCTCCTTCAACATGAACTAATCCAGTCTGAGTAATTTCAAGAGAATTATTTATAATACTTAATTGAGCTATTGCGCTACAGGGTATAAAAAGATATATCAAAATAAAAGCTAAGCTGAAATAGATGTTATTTTTGTTCATCATTATTTTTTGATAGCTTGTTTAACTAACTCCTTCAGATCGTCTAATTCTACCTGTTGTTTTTTCTGAACCTCTTCCAGTATTTTTAAACGCTTATCCCTACTACTGATTTGGATTTGTTGTTCTTTAATTGCTTCGATCAATACAGGAATCAATGTGGTGTAGGATACAGATAAATATCCCTTTTTATCTTTTGTGACTGCTTCGGGAATTATTTTTTCAATATCCTGAGCGATAACTCCCAATTGATGCTTCTTATCAAAGTCCATATTTTTGAAGTCATCAGTTCGCCAGTTATAACCAACACCTTGCATTTTTTTGATCTTATTTAAAGCATTTGTAATTGGTAAGATGTCTTTTTTATAACGACGATCGGAGGCATTTGCCCAGGCGGAAGTCCCTCCTGCTGTTCCGTTTACATAAAATTTATAAGTAGAACTTGGATTGGCATTATTGATGGCAAAGCCCTTAGTAGTATAATCGTATGCAAATATTCGTTCAATTGTTCCTGTGCCAGTTAAGTGTATAAACTCAAAGGTGTTATTGCCTCTTGAGTTCAAAGATGACCCTAATATCCATCTGTCATTAGCTGCATTCCGAATAAAATCTATTTCCGATGTACTACTATAATTTCCACTATATAGACCTGCGTCTATGATGAGGTTTTGAGATCTCATTACTCCTTTGATATCTAATTCTTTTCCAGGAGTTATGGTGCCAATGCCCAATTTACCGGTTTGAACATCAAATGAAGCAATTGTTTTTTTTACGGATGAACTCACTCCATAAATATCTAACCTGTTAGCAGCAGTACCAGCAGGACTATTAAATTCCAATCCACCTCCCCAGGTATTTTCCGCACCAGCTTCCCAGAAGCTGATTCCGCCTTGTGAATTGGCATCAGTATTACCTGGACCATTACTGAGGAAATTTAGCCTGGGCGCTACAATTCCACTAATCAATTGATGTCCGCCAAATACATTTAATCTATATGCTGTTGCAGCACTTGTACCTATACTAATATTTCCAGTTTGATAAATATCCTGAGTATTAGAATTTGCCTCATTTGCCGTACCGGTAACACGCCATGGTTCTGCATTTGTACTTGCCGGTGTCCAATTTGATCCGTCCCAAGTTAAAACTTGATTGTTTGTTGGAGCGACAGCGTTTATTGGTCTGCCTTGTAGCTGATTTGCATTCCACAATGCAGTTGTATTTAAGGCAGATATAACGTGAGCTGTATTGTCTACATTAATACCTGTTCCAGCAGTGTAAACCGGAGCTGGATTACCGGTATCGCCTTTATCTCCTTTCGGACCATCGATACCGTTAGTGCCGGCAGGACCGGTTAAACCAATGTCTCCTTTGGGACCAGCAGCACCGTCAGTTCCCTGAGGACCTGTAGCACCAACTGCTCCGTCAACACCATTCGATCCAGTTAACCC
>NZ_QLLR01000053.1:0-5718 GCF_003259615.1 Pedobacter cryoconitis
GTGGGTATAATGCATAGTTAGTGTATTTTATGCCGCTCAAAGAAGTGGTGTACTTTGCCGTGGAACACTGGTGTACTTTGTTCGGAATATCCACACTAATCATATCAAGGAGCTGCTGTTGACTATAATCCGGTATACGGCTAATGCAATCTGCAGAATTTATCAGCTCCCCTAACCAGGCATTTACCTCACAATCTATGACCAGATGTATCCGGTCTGTTTTTCCTCCATTTGTAACATGATGCCGCAGATTGGCATTCATATACCAGCACTCGCCCGGCAGCATAGTTATGCGCTGATCCTGAACATAAAATGCGACATCCGGATTGGTGACCAGAGGGATATGTAGCCTTGCCTCTCCCAATTCGAAAGAAAGTTCATGATCGCAATGCGGTTTAATTACTGCCCCCGCAGCCAGATTTAATAACCTTACAGATTTGACTGTACACTGAAAGGTGGCCAGAAATTTCCGGATAGACGGGAACATATCCATATTCGGATGATCCGCAAAAACATCATTTGCTGTCAAACCTGGAATAATAGTATCCAGCCCCCCAACTGATCTTAATGGCAATACGGTCCAGCTACCCTCATAGTTACCACTATTAAAATGATTATCCCAATGCAGTAACAATGATTTAAGCTCCTGCTTCATCAAAGAATACTCCGGAAATACCGATAATTTAGCGTAAACAATCATAGTACATTAACAATTAACCAACAAAATTATAGCTACCAGTTGTGTTCGTACAAGTTAATATTGAAATATAACAATTGAAAATATTATTTCAATATTGTTTATCTGCCAGTTAAAGAAACGGATTAGCTGCAGTTATTAACCAGATTCCTCTAAATACACCCCTTAAAACCCAAATACAAGTCAGTGATTCTCAGTGCAATTCGTTTATTTTGACACATAATGATGTTACATTACTGGATTTAAGTGCCAATCGTGAGAAAATAAATATTAAATAATTTGCACTTAACATTGTAAAAATTATATTTGTTTAACTAAACAAGTCGCTCTCAAATGACAATAGTTTTACATAACAATCACACGGGTGTACTCCCGGCTATGGATTGCTACCATTCTAACAGATGGTTTAAGGCAACTATATCTACCTATAGGTTTATTTTAGAAGAACTATATATAGAAAATATTTCCAGAACAAACTACTTCCGCTTTGATAAGGCCGCACAAAATGAATTAAATAAAGCTATAATCGCGCTATTTAATCACTTTAGCTTTATCTGCTTAAAACAACTGCAAGCCTATTTTCCGGAATATAAAAAATTGGAATAAATATTTTTATTGCTGAGGTAACTATTACATCCCTATCCCGGTTGGATGATTTACATAAAAATGGTCAGTGCAGTTTATGTACAGGCAGATTTTAAAGATAAATATTCAACATTTTTTAAAAGCGCGATCCCCTATTTTATTATGCTGCTATAAATCTTCTAAAAGAAGACAGATTCGAAACACCATTTTCAAAATAAAAACATATCAATTAACAATCTAAAAGACAAAACATTATGGATCCAATGTTAGGAACAATTCTTTTATGGCCAATTCCATTTGCACCGGTAGGTTATGCATTATGTAATGGCGCTTCATTAGCAGTTCAGCAAAATGCAGCTTTATTTTCTTTACTCGGAACAAGGTATGGCGGAGACGGACAAAATACTTTTAAACTTCCAGACCTTAGAAACAGAGTTCCACGCGGGCTGAATAATCCAACCGATGCTACTGCATTAGGTGGAAGTGATGTTTACACAGGAACTGCAAGTGGAACAGTTAGTGTTACATTGACTACAGCGAATCTACCTGCACATAGTCATCCTACAACTGCAGGAACTTTGAGCATCAGCATTCCTGTAAGCACAGACAGTTCAAATAACACAGATACTCCCGGTCCAACTACAGTACTCACCAAAGGAATAGTTAGTTCAGGTATCAGCTCTAATCCTTCAAAGCAGTATACAACACTGGCTCCAACCACAAACCTGCTTCCTTTCAACGCGGCAATTCCAGCAGGTAATACAGGTAATGCAGGAACAGGAACTCCGTTAGCTGCTCCGGTTGTAGTTCCATTAACGATACCTACCCTTCCGGCTTATTGTCCGGTAAACTTTATCATAGCGATACAAGGAATCTACCCTTCAAGAAACTAACCAGATTGTGAAGAAAAAAATAGGTCTGTTAATACCTTTTTCAGGAGAGTACCCGTATTTAAAACGGGTACTACTGAAACCTTTTGCAGCATATGCAGAGGATACTGGCGGCGAAATCATTAAAGAATTTATTGATAAAGGCACAGATAAAGATGTTTCCAAAGCCATTGATAAATTATTTTATCATGATGACGTAGACGTAATTGTCGGATATGCAGGCTACAGGGTAGCTATCCAAATGTTTGACAAGCTCAGAAATAATCCTGAAAAATTATTTATCAACCTGAGTATGGGTGAAATTATTCCCTACACACACTCCGTAATTAATTACCCCCCTAATTACTACCTGGTAAGTTCCAATGCGTGGAAATCTATCGCATTTTTAGGCAACTGGGTAGCTAATGAGTTACCTGCTGAAAACTGCCTGATCTGTACTTCTTTGTACGACGCAGGATATAGTCTCAATGAATCATTCAGAATTGGCTATCACAGCCAGCAGGCCAAATCACTTCAGAGCTGTACTTTAAATAACCCACCCGATGTAATAGATGTATCAGTTTTATATAGGGAAATTATAAGGCTACGCCCGGAACATCTTCATATCACCTTGTGTGGCAAAGAATTATATACTTTTATTAATAATTTCTCCACTTACATTGATCCCGCTTATATACCTTCCATATCTTTTGCATTCCCTATAGGTCTAAACGAGGTTAATTCCTTACACCCCTCTTTCAGGGCTACCTATACCTGTTTAATAGATCGTATATATGACAATAATCTACAGGATTTAGCCAAGGACCCAATTGCTCAGAAAAGCCATTTCTATATTAAGAAATGATCCATATAATGATGAATCTGAAATTATTTCTATTCTGGAAATGGATATGATTCAAAGTACTATCAGTAAAAACGCTTTCTCAGGATCAATCTCTGAATCTCTGTATCCACAGTTTAATTTTTCAGCAGAACAAACCTTGTCAGCATGGCAAAATCCTTATTTGTGTATTTAATCCTTTACCTATGAAAAAAATTCTACTATTATCGTTCTTCTTTTGCTGTTTCTATTTTGCCAGCAACAAAGCATCCGCACAAATAGGGTATAAATTTACCGGCTCTCAGGCAAGTAATGCAAAATCGGGAGATTTAAAAAATGTTGTCTCTAACCTTAACAGTTTCACGTATGAATTCTGGGCAAACCGCTCAAATATCAGCGGAGACAATATATTTACCTCTATTGTTTCCAATAATACAGAAGCGGGAGGATTCGGAATATTTAACGGTCAACTGGTTGTCTCATTATCCTCAGATTTTGGAATAGCTTATACGACATCGACCACTCTACCTGGCAATAGTGCAAACGCATGGCATCATTATGCTTTTGTTTTCAATGCAGGAAACTGGAGCTTTTATTTTGATGGTGTCCTGGCAGGTGGTAATCTTCCGGATCAGGAAGGATTAGCGCAAACCCCCGCTTACTCAGGTATAGGTGCTACATTCTTTAATGCAGGCAGCCAGCAGAGTGGAGTGTTACCCAACTTTGATGGCAGCATGGATGACATCCGTGTCTGGAACACTGCCCGCACTGCAACTCAGATTAACAATAGCAGACTGACTGAATTAACAGGATCAGAACCTGGCTTGGTGGCATATTATAAACTTAATGAACAATCCGGGCAAATTTGTTACCGATAGCGGACCAAATGGTTTAAATGGGGTTTTAGGTAGTACTACTGCTATTGAACCAATAGATCCTACAATCAATGTAACAGGCAGAGTTGCTGGTTACCCTTTGGCTACTACCACTGGTGCTACAGCTATAACTGGAACAGGTGCTACATTAAGTGGTACAATTCATGATAACGGAAATGCAACCACCACAAGTTTTGATTACGGCACCAGCGCTACATTAGCTGGTTCAAGTTCTATAAATGCAGCTCCTGCTACTGTGAGCGCAGGCACCGGTAATACTGTCGTAACTGCAACTCCTGCTGGCCTGAATCCATCAACTACTTATTATTACAGAAGTAAAGGTCTGAATAGTTCAGGTACAACATCAGGTAATATTCTGAATTTTACCACATCCGCAGCGGCACCAGTTATTACACTCGTAACAAACTCAGTAACAGCCCCATTCAGCACCACTTACGGTACAGCATCAGGTTCGAAATCATTTGTACTTAGTGGAACTAATTTAACCGCAGGCGTACTCATCACACCACCGACAACAGGTTTTGAAGTAAGTACTGACAATGTTAACTTTTCTCCCACCGTAACAGTCGGTGGAGCAGGTAATTTCGGTCCTGTACCGGTTTATATTAGAATTACAGCTAATGCTCCTGCTACAGCTGCCCCTATTACCGGAAATATACAATTGTCCAGTGCCGGAGTTACTACTCCTCCCACTATCACGTTACCTGCTAATACAGTGATAACCAAGGCACCTCTAACCATTACAGTAAATAACCAAACTAAGATATATGGCGCTCCTATACCCACTTTAACAGCTAGTTATAGCGGTTTTGTAAATGGAGACACTCCTGCCAGTTTAACCACTCCACCTATTTTGGCCACTACAGCCACAACTGCCTCTGCTGTCGCAGGAAGTCCGTATGCAATCACAGCCAGCGGGGTAGTCAGTTCAAATTATGCTATCACATACGTGCCGGGTAATTTAACCGTATCCGCCGCACCGCTGACCATTACCGCAAATAACCAGACTAAGGTATATGGCGCTGCGTTACCTATTCTAACAGCCAGTTATACTGGTTTTGTGAATGGGGATACCCAAGCTAGCTTAACGACTGCACCTACACTGACCACTACCGCTACTACGGCTTCTTCTGTTTCAGGAAGTCCGTATGCGATTACTGCCACTGGGGCAGTTAATACGAACTATACGATCAGTTATGTGCCGGGTAACTTATCCATAACTACTGCTCCGCTAACCATTACTGCAAATAATCAGACTAAAGCCTATGGTGCTGCGTTACCTGCTTTAACGGCTAGTTATACTGGTTTTGTGAATGGGGATACTCAGGCTAGCCTAACAACGCTACCTACCCTAACCACCACAGCTACAGCAGCTTCTTCTGTTGCAGGAAGTCCGTATGCAATCACGGCAAGTGGCGCAGTTAGTGCAAATTATACTATTAGTTATGTGCCGGGTAGCTTAACCATAACCGCTGCACCGCTGACTATTACTGCAAGTAACCAAACTAAGTTATATGGTGCTGCATTACCTGCTTTAACAGCCAGTTACACTGGTTTTGTGAACGGAGATACTCAGGCTAGCTTAATTACTGCCCCTACCCTGACCACTACCGCTACAGCAACTTCTGCTGTTGCAGGAAGTCCGTATTCAATCACTGCCAGTGGCGCAGTTAGCGCAAATTATACCATCAGTTATGTGCCAGGTAGCTTAACCGTAACCGCCGCACCGCTGACCATCACCGCAGACAACAAAACTAAAGCTTACGGTGCTGCATTACCTATTTTAACAGCCAGTTATACTGGTTTTGTGAATGGTGATACCCAAGCTAG
>NZ_QLLR01000053.1:7020-14872 GCF_003259615.1 Pedobacter cryoconitis
TATGCAATCACTGCCAGCGGCGCAGTAAGTGCAGATTATACCATCAGTTATGTGCCGGGTAACTTAACCATAACTGCTGCACCATTAACGATCACCGCAGACAATAAGACCAAAGCTTACGGGGCTGCACTACCTGCCTTAACAGCAAGTTATACAGGTTTTGTAAATGGGGATACCCAGGCTAGTTTAACGACCGCACCTACACTGACTACCGCCGCTACAGCGACATCTTCTGTTGCGGGAAGTCCATATACGATCACGGCCAGCGGCGCAGTAAGTACAGATTACACCATCAATTATGTTCCTGGTAACTTAACTATAAATACCTTGGCAGTTACAGTTACAGCAGATGCAAAAACCAAAACTTATGGCGATGCAGATCCGGCACTGACCTATCAGATTACCTCTGGTGCCTTAGCGCCATCGGACAGTTTTACCGGTACGCTAACCCGTGCAACAGGTGAAAGCGTGAATACTTACGTCATCACACAAGGCACATTGACATTAAACAACAACTATTTATTAACTTATGTTCCGGCAAACCTGACGATTGGTAAAAGAGCGGTTACAGTTACGGCCGATGCACAAACAAAAGCTTATGGCACCGCTGATCCGGCATTAACTTATCAAATCACTTCTGGTAACCTGGTCGCTTCTGATAGCTTTACCGGCTCACTAACCCGTGCTCCTGGTGAAAGTGTAAATACTTATGCAATCACTCAAGGTACAGTGGCGTTAAACAGTAATTATGTATTAAACTATACAGGTGCTAACCTCACTATTACTAAAAGAGTCCTGACTATCACTGCTAACAATCAGAATAAAGTTTATGGTTCGGCTAACCCTTCATTTACAGCAAGCTACAGTGGTTTCTCAGGTGGAGATAATCCGTCCATCCTGACTTCACAACCAGTAATCAGTACAACTGCGTCAACAGGTTCAGGAGTAAACACCTACCCGATCACAGTGAGTGGAGCTGCTGTTGCGAATTACGATGTCGTGTATGTACCAGGTACTTTAACTGTAAGCAAGGCAGTTCTAACCATTACAGCAGATAACAAAACCAGAAGTTATGGTTTAAACAATCCACCGTTCACCCTGGCTTATAACGGATTTGTAAATGGCGATGATATGAATTCATTATCAATTCAGCCAGCGGCTACAAGTACAGCTACCACGACTACTGCACCAGGCAATTATCCAATCACAGTAAATGGAGCTGCTTCAGCTAATTACAGTTTCAATTATGTGAATGGAAACCTAACCATTATTGCAGTAAACGGTACTAATGTTTCTAATTTGACAATAAGTTCAGGAATACTATCACCAGCCTTTACACCGGCAAATCACAATTATACAACATCAGTAGATAATGGATCTGATAACATTCGCTTTACGTTAACGTTTGATCCAACTGCCACAGTTAAGATCCATGGATTAACCGCCCCTAACGGCAGTTCTTCAGCAGGCGTTCCACTGAATGCAGGAAATAATACGATTACCATCGTGGTAACCGCGCAGGATGGGGTAACAACAAACACATATACTGTAACAGTATACAGAGGCGAACCGGCAACAGCTATTACAGCGACAAATATTCTTACACCAAATGGAGACGGCAAGAATGATACATGGATGATCGGGGATATCCAGCTCTACCCTAAAAACTCAGTAACGGTTTACGACCGTGCAGGGAGAAAAGTATACTTCAAACAAGGATATACTAATGATTGGGATGGTACACTGAAAGGAGAACCATTAGTTCAGGGAACCTATTATTACACAGTAGATCTTGGTCCGGGCTTACCAAAGTTCAGAGGATTTATTACACTGCTTAGAAGTAATTAAAACAGTTTGTACAGCGAAAAGATGAAAAGAATTAAGACCGTTATGAAGAATCAGACTCCACATAAATCAAATAAAACAGCAAAGACCCTGCTGTTAACGCTATTCCTGTTAGGAACGACCTTATACAGTAAGGCACAATTAACCCCTTTCCAGAATATGTATTTTCAAAACAAATACATCTATAACCCGGCTATGGCCGGGCTAAGTGAAGGCTTGAACATAAATGCCAATTATCGCCAACAGTGGAGTAACTTCCCCGGAACTCCAAAAACAGGTTTGCTGACAGCAGATCTCCATGCAACCGATAAAGTAGGCCTCGGTCTTAATGTAACAGCTGATGAGGCCGGATTAATCAAATCTACACGGGTAATGGGTACCTATGCGTACCACTTACAGCTGGAAGGAGAAAATCAGCATTTAAGTTTTGGTTTGTCCTTAGGTGTAAGCGATTCAAGGGTAAAATACAGCTTGATCAATGGTGATCCTACGGATCCTGAGATTGCCCGCTATAACCAGCTGAAACCTTATCTGGATGGTGACTTCGGAGTTGCCTATACTAGCAATAGCCTCTATATTGGTGCAGCAATGCCTAATATGAAAAGCACTTTCTTTAGAAATTCCGATGAACGTTTAGATGTAAATAAGCCTCTATTTATCGGTATTGTCAGTTACAAAATCCCTGTGGGTGATGGTGGTAATTTTAAACTGGAGCCTCTTGCAGGATTACGCGTCATCAAAGGGAATACCGATATTGTTGACGTAGGTGCGAACTTCAATATGGACCAATATGGTTTATTTTTCCAGACTATTTACCATAGCAGCCAGAGCCTTGGATTTGGTGCAGGAATGGATCAGCAGAATTTTGGTTTCAATATTTCTTACAACATTGAAACCGGTCCGCTGACAACTTATACCAACGGAACTTTTGAAGTCGGCGTTAAGCTGAAGTTATTTAATAAAAAGGCAAAGTAACCTTTTGATTAAAACACCCGTTTCTGAAAGGAGGCGGGTGTTTTTTTATGCAATTGCTTAACTTCGCATCATTATCTGCTGTTATATAATGATCCCAACCTATAAGATTGAAGACTTCCCATCTAGTAAAGGGATTGAGAATTTATTTAAGCTTGAACGATTTGAAGACCTATCCTGGCCAAAAAACCTGGAATGGCCTCATAAGCATAATTTTTATCAGCTGATCTGGTTAACTGAAGGCGCATTTATGCACACGATAGATTACCATGATATTGCTGTTAAAACTGATACTTTACTAATTACCTCTCCAGGTCAGATTCACCTTTTAAATTCACCAGAAAAGGTAAAAGGGTATAGCATCTCATTTACAGAGCAATTTCTGCTTGCACATCATACACAAGAATCTGTTTTTGAACTCACATTTCTGGATGAAAGTTTAACTACACCTTATTTATGCCTGGATGAAAATGCGAGAAAAGAACTTAAAGCGATTATTGATCCGATAATGGAAGAACTGAACAGGGATGAAAAAGCTCCAATCATCATCAATGTTCTTCTCTTTGCTTTACTAAACCGCATCCAAAGACTAATGAACAAAGCGCAACCAAAAAATGCAGATTCATTTCAGGTAGTAACGCATAGAAAATTCAAAAAACTAATAGAACAATATTATAAAGAAGAGCCAGATTTAGCTTTCTACGCTGGCAAAATGAGTATTTCATCCAATTATCTCAATAAAATCGTTAAAAATGTAACTGGTAAAACTGCCGGATTGATGGTTCGTGACCGTGGATTAATTGAAGCGAAACGGATGCTGGTTTACTGCAATTTCTCCATAGGAGAGATTAGTGATCAGCTGGGCTTTAAAGACTTCTCCTATTTTTCCCGTCAATTTAAAAAAAGAGAAGGATTTACCCCTGCCGAATACCGAAAACTGATGTATGAAAAATATAGCAACCATTAATTAAGTTCGGTTATCTGGAACGGAAAGTACCAATATTGAACCCCAATTTCCTAACAGGATCTTTGAGTTACTCCGAAATTTGCTGTTATTATATCAAAATAAAAGCATGGACAAAAATTTAAAAATTGCCAGGGATTACTTCAAAACGTACCTGGACTTGCAAGCACCCATTCCGGAGTTGCGTATTCAAGCAGATAAAATGTATGCGACTTTACCAGTAGCTGCTGACATCAAATATGAAACCGTACCTGTAGGGGATTTAAATGGCGAATGGACAACTTCTCCGGAAGCCAGAGATTCGCATGTGCTCTATTATATACATGGTGGTGCTTTTCTAATTGGCAGTCCGGCAACACATCGCGGGGAAATCAGTGAACTTGGAAGGGCAGGAAAAATGAAAACTTTTGCTCTGGATTATCGCCTTGCACCTGAATACCCATTCCCACAACCTCTGGAAGATATTCTGGAAGGATATATCTGGTTATTGGCCCAGGGAATTGATCCGAAAAATATTATTATTTCTGGCGATTCTGCTGGTGGAAACGCAACGATTAACCTATTTATATCCTTACGTGATCAGCGCATACCTATGCCGGCTGGCGGGGTAATTATATCTCCATGGATTGATTTGGGCCAAAGTGGTGAAACTTATAAGACAAAAGAAGGAATTGATCCTATCGTAAACCTGAAGGCTATTAAAGCGCAGGCAGCCGCTTATCTGGGCGGCGCAGCTCCTGATCTTCCGGTTGCCTCTCCTATTTATGCCAACCTGCACGGTCTTCCTCCAACTTATGTAATTGTGGGAGAAGCTGAAGAAATGTTGAGTGAAGCCTTAACTTTTACCCACAATGCGGCTATGGCAGGAGTACATGTCAAATTTGAAGTGTGGCCTCAAATGATCCATAATTTTCCTTTATGGCATTCGTTGCTTCCTGAAGGAAAAGATGCTATAAAAAAAGCAGGGGACTTTATGATTTCTTTAACCGGAAGCATTTAAACAGAAGCGCACTGCTATCTTTTGATAACAGTGCGCTTTAGCAAGATGATAACGGATTAAAGCTTGTGTTTCTTTGCTATAAATAACTATGGCAGGATCAAACCACTACTTTTAGCTTTAACGCGGTACATTTGAAGCATCAGAGAAATTAGTATCAATAATAATCCAATATAGAATCCGGTTGAAAGTATTTTGTTCTCCTTGTAAATGATTATTGCGAGTGCTATAGTATATAATGGCTCAAGGTTATAAGTGAGACTTACTGTAAATGAAGATATTTTCTTTAGTGCGCTTGTAATCAAAAAATACATGATCACTGTACAGAATATGGAAAGAATTAATAACCAGCCAAAGTCACTGATAGTCGGGATAAAGTATTGAGCAGGTGAAAACAGTAAAAATACGGGTAGTATAACAGTTAATCCCAGGCAGCCGCCTATCATTTGATTTAATATGATTGTGTTACTTTCATACTCCTGAACCAGCCGCTCATTGAATATGGTATAGAGTGCGGAAAAGATAGCTGATATTATTCCCAACACGATCCCCAGTCTGAAACTTGCATCCATACCAAAGATCAATGCAATGCCGCACAAGGTCAGACTGCTTAAACCTATCTCTTGAAAAGCTAATCTCTTTTTATTGATCAGCGGGGCTAAAATAGCGTTAAAAAAACTGGTTAATGCAAAGCATACTACGCCGACTGATATGTTTGAGTATTTGATACTCCCATAAAAGAAAATCCAGTGAATACCTAAAATAAAACCTATCGACCCGATTCTAAACTGCTCTTTAAAAGAAAGATTTTGTTTTTTACCGGTGATGGATAGATAGACCCACATCACCAGGCCTGATATTAATAATCTGTACCAGCTGATCAGCCCTTCGTTTAAATTTATTAAGCGACCAAACAGGCCTGTAAAGCCCGCTAATAAAACTGCAATATGCAATTGTATATAAGATTTTTTCATTAGAATGAATTATGCAATTTGTAATGTTCAAATTGTCAATGGATGAATAAGTTACTTGTCTGCCGAACCGGCACAATGCTCCCATCCGGATAATATATCACTATCCGTTTCGAAACTTAATTAAGTACTTATTGTGCTGGAGGAGGAAGGCAGCCTTTATTCATCATAATTTTAATCCATCAGTGGATTTCGAAAGTAACAAATAAAAATTAACAATTGTGAGCAACAGCAGATCAATTAACTTTTTTACGGATATATTATCTATGAAAAAAACACGCAATATAAACGCGGAAATTATTTTAATTTACAGTCATCAAATGACTAAATACTCTTGAATGCGGATGTAGCAACTCATAAATTTTGTCATCGAAAACGAAGTATCCTATTGGCTGTATCACTAAAATCTTTACTGTTGTATGCTAATTAGAGACTAATTAATGTTTTTAAGGAATCAGGAAAAAAACATTTGCAATAAATCACACTCACATCCAGCTAGTTATATAAGATCTCTGAAAATAAGTGATTTTTAGGCTGTTTTTTAATTAAACAATGTATATTTGCAGCCCCAAGCGCATCTAAACAAACATTTATGTGAGTGAAGAGCAAAGGAGAACGGACCGGTAGTTCAGCTGGTTAGAATGCCGCCCTGTCACGGCGGAGGTCGCGGGTTCGAGTCCCGTCCGGTCCGCAAGATTAGACAAAACATTAAGAAACCCTGTTATCATTTGATAGCAGGGTTTTTTGATTTACAGACCCTCCGAAATATTCAATTTTTCTCCTACTACCAGTGAGTCGATTCTGGCAGATACCCCTACCCACCAAAAACTTCACAAGCAACTGTATTATAACTATTTAAAAACACCGGATCACAAGCGATAGTCAGCTCCAAAAGTTGTGGAACATAAATTTAAATTCAATCATGGATCAAGTCATAAACTTGTGTAGCAGGCTCTTTTTTAAGCATAAATTTTGACACGCTAAACAGAAAGTCTTTGCTGTCACGAATGCTCTTATGCCTCTGGAAGTTGCGCTGAAAGCTTTCAATTTGCATGGGAATGACTCAGCCGAAACAAGGCCGGGCTGTTAGTAAATAAATTCAAAATAGCTTAATAATAGATCTATATCTGCCGGGTACTGGTCGGGTACTCGTTAGGGTAAGAGCAATGCTAAAGTAACGTGAGAGCATGGCAAGTCCAAGTCAAAACAACTAGTTGAAATGACTTAGAGTTGCCATGCTTACAGCCCGTTTACAACCTGGTGTCACCCCGACCACCACTCAGGCACAACCAAACCATAACTAGTTGAAGATTAATGAAATTATAATTTTCCCTTTGACTGACGCACGGACAATTGCGGACAATTGCAGACAGCTGCGGACAATTACAGACATTTTTTACGCATCAGGATAATCTTTAACGCCAATAGCCTACATTGGTGGAAAGGCATTTATTTATTATGGGAAGTTTAACGGGTAAATTTGTAAAGGGAATCCTGGGCGATTTCATTTTTAAAGCAGCAGTTTGGAGTACAGGTTGTTTCAAAAGTTCTGTAAGGGGCACAATGAAACAATCAATGGAAACCCAAAGGCATCAGAGAACTTTCGTAAAAGTAGCAAGCCTGGAAAAAGCAGGATCTTTACTCCCCCTAAGAATTCCGCTGAAGCGTTGACCGATCTCTTATCAAAGTAATCAGGGCGTTTAATACTGATAAATTGAACTATAAAATCAGGAGATTATATTAAGGTCTTAACCACTGAAAGTGAATTGACCATTAAATATAAAATCAGTAACATAGAAATTGAGCTCCAAAACCAGCGCTTTCTTCGTGTTCACCGTTCATTTATTGGGATCAAGCAAAAAAGTTGGGGATTTGATAAGTTTCATTAATTTTGTTCAATATCATTATTTTGGACACCTCAATACTATCATTAATATTACCAGAAGGCTTAACCGAATACTTTGAGTTGGATAAGTTCGAGTTTAGCGAAGGCTCATATCATATTTATCTTTTAGAAAAAAACATACATCCCAAGGAATATTCAGGTGAAAAGCTACTTTCTAAGGGTTTTTTCGATGAGATCACTGTTCGTGACTTTCCTTT
>NZ_QLLR01000054.1 GCF_003259615.1 Pedobacter cryoconitis
ATTCCGGGAGAAGTCCCTTAGATTCCAGTTCGTGTTTCTGATAGCCATCAGGGGCTATATTCTTTTCTTCTAAATAAATATTCAACCCGGTTGAATCTTTCTCAGCTTTAGTCAAATCAAAATAATCCAGGATGCCTTCTGGAAGTAATAGACTTATTAGGGTATTGCCAGCTTCACTCAAAATGATAATAGATTGTTGTTCTTTCTACTGCAAAAGAAAGAAATTATTTTCTTCCCCCCAAGAATTCCGCTTGATCCGAAATTATTTCCTTCCCCCCAAGAATTCCGCTTGATCCGGAACTTGATGACTACCACTCCGTAAACGCAAAAGCGGGAACGCTGAGGTATGAGCAAAAGGCTCCGCAAGCCGCAACTGAGCGGGGATTTTTATAATTATGTTAAACTTGAGGTGATTCTAGTATATTCTGAGGAATTATAAAAAGTAAGCAAGTAAAAAAAAAGCTAAGAATGGAGCAAGAGCATAAACCAAAACAAACCATCCATTTCTTGAATAATTGACCTTATCTTTCTCATTATTAAACTTCTCTATAATTTCCTGATGCTTAGAGCAAAGCAGATTGTAATTTATAATTATTAAGATTACAACAACTATTATAATTATTGATAATACCGTTGAGTTTAATACTGATGAAGCCGGGATCCCTAAAGATGATCTTTCTTTAATGTTGAACAAGCCGATTGAAAGAATAGCTAATAGGGCAATGTTTGATACATTGGATATTAAAAGAATAAAAGTAGTTGCAAATTTAGCAAGCTCTTTATTATTATTCCATTGTTTAAGGTAAAACAAGTAGAGTCTAAAATAATAATATTGATAGCTCTCATATAGATTTTCAATCATTTTAATAGTTTTTTCCAGGTTTTATGCAAAGGAAAAGAAACCTGATTATCCGCCAATCGTAGCAAATCCTAATCCCCAAAAAGCAGCAAAAGAGCCAATGACATATATAGCGACTATCCAGCCATTTATACTGGAAGATTTCTTGTCCTCATTCTTAAATTCATGGATAATGTCATCTAGTTTATTTATCAAATATTTATTATTTAGATAGATATAAATAACACCCAGGATTGAAATAGCAATGAATATCTCTATTTTGTGCGATTTGTAATCTGGTAAAAACCAAATATTAAAGAATTTATGTAACAAAACAATCAATGTATAAAAATTCAGCATTAACGGGGCTGCCATCGAGAGATCAGTAAAAACTATTGCAATACTTTTTTTATTATTCCATCTGCTTAATGTGTACAGATACGTCCTGTAGAAATAATAACGGTACGCTTTTTTTATTGCATCTAACATTTTATGTATTTCCTCACCTATTTTAAAATTTGCGCTTGACAGTTGGCTTTTCTATTCTATTTAACTGTCTTACTCTCATTGCTGCCTGCTCATCTAATGTCATTATTTTTTTATTAACGTTAGCATTATCTATCGGAGTTAACTCCTCATTGTACCCATCTTTGGACTATATCTATAATACACAGAATTAAATCTGCCTCTGTAACGTAAAGCAATAGACCCAAATTTACCGTGTTCAGATATACCACCGTAAAGTATACCAAAATTAACCCGATCTAAAAAAGAGTTGTTCTTTTTGGCTTAATTAATTTTATCAATTTTGATTTTAATTCCCTCGAATTCGGGGGAATTAAAAGTTTGATTATTTAATTGCTCCCAGACACCTAAAAAAAGTATAGTACTTTTAACTTTCAATCTGTTAACTTATAGCTATCCGACCTTATACTGGTTAAATATTTTTAAGTTTATTTTGAAACGCATCTTTAAATTACAGGCTAAAAAAATAAATCGTGTAAATCTATCTTCAACAGATCAGCAACAACCTGTTCTGTCCGGATTTCTCCTTTGGTGCACGGTGAAGACAAGGAGGTACCTGAATTTCAGGATGATCAACTGCCAATCTCCATAGGTGACCAAGGCCAAGGCTTATTGGGCGTGCATCAGGTTTAGCTTGATAATGCAGATCAAAGAAATTCTCCCTTAAGAATGATTCAAAATCTTCCTCTGCTCCATCATAGATTTTTTCGAGTTCAATACGTATTTCTGGAATAAGTATTTTCTTTGTGCCTTGTGAATTTGGCAATATTTCACTCGACTCGCCATGGTAAGTGCATAAAAAGGTATCGGTTGGTATAGGCGACCGATCTACATGAAAAGAATAAACATCGGTTGGAAAAAACGGGTAGGTATCATCCCGATCATAGTAATTGATCACATTAAGGATTGGCGATGCGCCATGAGCTTCCAATACCTTCAAATCATTTAAGAGAATCTCGCGGGCAAGTTGTCCTTGTTCACTCAACTGAAGCTCACGAAGTTCCTCTTCTTCAATTGTCGTTATATTTTCGCTTAGCTCTACCTTTTTAACAATTTCAGAAAAATCACCTGTTAGCTCGCGGGGCCAGCAAATCGCATTCATTTCTCCATTAAATGGCATAGATACAAGATCCTGAAAATTCGTAACACAATGAATTTGATTCTCAGTGTAAGATAAATCTATCATAATAGTCATATAAAATCATTTCACAACAAAGCAGAGTACTCATGGCCGGCAAAGCCAGAATAAATACTGGTTGAAAAACTTTTGATAAAGATAACAACAAAGCCTGTAACACGCTTTATCAATATACCAGGAAAATCTTCTTTCAAAGATCTTAGGACAAGAGCGTAAAGGCTGGATACATATTCCTAATCGAAACAGAGGAAATAAAATCAAAGACAGAGGACATTATCCTGTAATCTATTTATTGGATGGAAGTTAACAGGGGGCACCGATAAAGAATTACCTGGAGTTGTTGGCAATGGTAAAAAATTCATGGCTTATGTCGAGAAAGAACTTATTCATTATATCGATGCCACCTACCCAACAACAACTTATAGAACTTTTATTGGTCATTCACCTGGAGGCTTAACAGTCATAAACACTTTCCTGCATAAACCGAATTTATTTAATTCCTACATTTCTCTTGATGGATCCACTATTTTCTTTTATAAATCACTATCTCCTGATCGCCTCAAAGCTAGATCAGATTTTCGGTGTTTTGCTCATAAAGAGGAACTAGTACTTTTGTTGTAAAAGCATCCTTCCTGAAAGTTTTGACAGCTTATTAACTTTTTGCCTGATCAGTTTAATCTAGCAATCGAACACTTCAACCTCAAATTTAATCGCTTGAAGTAAAAATTGTCTTTTCCCAATCGGGGAACAATTTACTTTTGCACCATAATAAAAAAACAGGAATTTAATAGAAAATGCCGCCAGTTTAAAATTAGCTAAACATTTGATAATCAAACCTGTTAAAATAAATTAACTAATCAATTTTAAAAAAATAATCTAAGAAAAATGAAAAAGTCAATTTTAATCTTACTATTTGGAATGTTCTTTTTAAGTAAGACCTACGCGCAAAAGTATTTCGGAAAAATGTATACACCAACACAAACTGTAGAGGAATTCTACGCTATTAATGACGTAACAAAGCCATATACCGTTATGGGAAAAACTGAACTTGATAAAGGTTTTCGTTCGTTGGAAAAGACCCAGGCAAAAATCATCGAACTGGCAAAACAGAAAGGTGCTGATGGCGTAATCTTTACGATGGATGAGGAGGTTGTTGCTACGACCAGCTCGGGTAGCGGCGCTGTAAGTACAAAAAAGGAAAACAAAACAACAGGCTATTCATCTAACACTACTACTGATATAAAAGAAAAGAAAATCCGGGCAACATTTATTAAATACAAATAATTTTTTTCCCGCAACAAAGCTGTTTTAAAGGCGGCTTTGTTGTCTTCAATTTTACCTTTCATCAAAAAAGAAACTAGCTCCTGAACCGATATTGATTATGCTACCATCGGCTTCCGGAAAGTATTTTAAGTACCTCCTAAATGGTAAGTTACTTCAACCAATTGTGTACTTTCAAAACTGCATCAGCGAATACCTGTGGAGATTCCTGAGGCACATTATGGCCTGCATTGGTAACGATATGCTCATGCTGTCCAATAAATAGACTAGCGTAATCTGATGTTCCACCTGGCTTAAGCGGGTCTGCCCTGCCGTCGATCGTTACTGCCGGAACTGTTATTTTAGGCTTTTGCGCTAAAAAGTTTTCTAGCGGCTGCAAAGATGGATCACCCGCATTAAGGCCGTGCATCCAGCGGTAAGTATGTATAACAACATCGACGAAATCAGGATTTTCAAATGCTTTTGATGTCCTGGCGAACGTTTCTTCGTCGAATTGCCAATCTGGCGACCATTCCTTCCACAATATCCTCGATAATTCGTAACGATTTTCAGTAAGACATTCACGCCCGCGTTCCGATTGGAAAAGATGCTGATACCAACATACGCGCTCAAGTGATGGTGTGGCAGCATGCCTTTGCCCGCTCACATCTACAATATCATAGCCCGCATAAGAGACAAGGCCTCCAATTTGTTCCGGCCACAGTGCTGCCACGGTACAGGAGGAATTACCGCCCCAATCAAAACCTCCGACTATGGGCCGCTTCAAACCCAAAACCTGGGAAAGTTGAATGACATCAGTAGCACGGGCTGCTTGCTGCCCGGTACGCATAGTATCGGCTGAAATGAAGCGGGTTTTTCCAAACCCACGCGTAAAGGGAGCAATGACCCTTGCCCCTGCTTGGATAAGGATGGAAGATACTGTATTGAAAGCATGGGCATCATAAGGAAATCCATGTGACAGCAGTACTGGCCACCCATCAGCTGCCCCGTGCTCAAGGTAGGAGATTAGTAAAATATCTGTTTCTATGATTTTAACTGATGGTTCTTCCATAATCTGATTCGCTTATTTCGATGATTAAATTTTAAACATAACACCAGCATAGCTCTTAAGTTTCGGATTATACAGCGAATGAATTTTAGACAGGATTGCGATTATATCCAGGGATTCCTGAAAGTTGTGAAAAGACCAAAACACTTATTAAATAATAGATGTTGTAGCAGCAATATTAAATAAAACAAAATAACCTTATGAGAATCAATCTATTAAAAATACCAACTGCTATTTGTGCTTTAGCGATAACCATATCAGCTTGTCATAGCGGAACAAAAACTACCACGACCACAACAGACTCAACTGTTATGGATTCAACAAAGGTGACAGCTGTTAAACCAATGGGCCCTGCACCAGAATGGGGTAAAACAATAAAACCAGAAATGCAGGCAGTAATTGAAAAATTAACCAGTTACGGAGATAAACATATAGAATCACTTACTGCGACAGAAGCCCGTAAAAATCATACGCCAACTGATGCGGTAATGGATCTGGTAAAAGAAAATAATATTAAGGTACCTGAAGCCATGGTTGATACTATGGGAAAAGACATTGATGTTAGTGGTGGCAAACTCCACTTACGTGTTTATACACCAAAATCTGGTAAGGGGCCATTTCCATTAATTGTTTATTACCATGGCGGTGGATTCGTAATTGCTAACCTCGATGTTTACAACGCATCAGCACAAGGTTTGGCAGAACAGGTTGGAGCGGTTGTTGTTTCTGTAGCTTATAGACTTGCACCGGAAAACAAATTTCCTACTGCACATCATGACGCATTCGCTGCTTATGAATGGGCTGTTAAAAATGCTGCTGCTTTAAAAGCTAATCCTGCTAAAATTGCGGTGGTAGGTGAAAGTGCTGGTGGAAATTTAGCTGCAAATGTTTCTATTATGGCCAGGGACAAGCACATCATGTTACCTTTACATGAGGTTCTTGTTTATCCAATTGCACAAGCGAGTATGGAAACAGATTCTTATAAGATTTACGCAAATGCAAAACCGCTGAACAAAGCAATGATGGCCTGGTTTACTAAAAATTATTTGCCAGCAATGGCTGAAGCCAAAAATCCCAGTATGTCATTGGTTGATGCAAATTTAAAAGGATTACCACCGACCACAATTATTACTGCAGAAATAGATCCGTTAAATAATGACGGGAAAATGCTTGCAGATAAACTTGCTGCTGCCGGAGTAAAAGTAGCCAGCAGAAATTATGAAGGCGTTACACATGAGTTTTTCGGAATGGCGATCATAGTTCCGGAAGCCAAACAAGCGCAGGCTTATGCGGCTGAACAATTGAAAGCTGCATTTAAATAAAAAAATATACCTAAAATGCTTTCAGAAAACTGGAGGCATTTTAGGTAATTATAAAACGTTCAGTAAAACTAAAATTCAGATAAAACAACAACTATCAGGATCATATATCCAACTTCATACTATTTATTGTGATTACACGTTATTTTCTCTCTGCTATCCCCCAATTTTACCTCAATACAACACACTATCATTAATTTTATATGTATGTTAGGTTAATTATCTGACTATTGCTAAATGGATTTGAATATGGGAGAGGCATATAGTGAAAATGTTAAAATTCTAATCACCGACGATCATCTTGTAATCCGGCATGGACTAAGTTTTGTGATCAAAGAATTTTTACCAATGGCTAGTATTTCAGGGACTTCCAGCCTGGCCTCAACTTTACAATATCTGACCAATGAAAAAGTTAATCTGTTAATTTTAGATATTAACATGCCGGGAGGCAATAGCTTTGAAATGATTGAAATGATCAAAGAAGTCCAGCCTGATATTAAAATATTGCTTTTTTCAGCTTATGATGAGGAAATATATGGGCTCAGGTATTTGAAAACCGGTGTAAATGGTTACCTGGCGAAAAATGCTTCTGAAAAAGAGATTCAGGACGCTGTTATTAAAGTATTGTCAAAGGGTAAGTATCTTAGTGATAAGCTACAGGATCAAATGATAAATATGTCAGGGAATAAGTATGATGGGAACTCTCTGCATCAACTGACTAACAGAGAGCTTGAAATTGCCAGACTACTGGTTAAAGGAGAAAGGACAAGCAGTATCAGTGAAAAGCTATCTCTAAAGCTATCTACCGTTAGTACCCATAAGAACAGAATCTTTGAAAAGTTAAAAATAGACAATATCTACGGACTGATTACAGAATTTAAATTTGATTCTTAGCATAAAAAGACATACTAAAATTCGTACCTGCACCCATCACACTGGTTACTTTAATCGTTAGCTCTATTTTAGCAGCAAACTCTATCACCATTTTCAGACCAAGCCCTTTTTCTAGTATTTTAGTGTCCTGAGCGTTAAACCAGTTCATAACTTCTTCGGACATCCCAACTCCTGTGTCTTGTATAACAAATGTAATTGTATTGCCTTGTTGAACTGCATGGAAGCTTATTTTAGCATCGTGACTGAATTTCACAGCGTTATCTATCAGGTTATGTAAAATCACCGATAATATAGTGGTATCTGCCTGAATAAAAATAGTGGATGGAATGTTTATATCAATTTCAATGTGATAATATTTAGCGATCTCCAAAAAGACTTCTATTTTATCAGAAACAAGTTTATGAAGATTGATGTGATCTTTTACTCTCTTGCTGCTGCTTTGAAAAAGCTTGTTATAATTTAAAAGGTTTTCTGTAAAATGATACATGCTATTCGTGGATAAATAAAGTGCACGAATGCTTTCAGCATCAGGACTTTTATCTTCTACTGTTTGATACAATTTCTTACTGATGAACATCATATACCTTAATGGACTCATCAGATCATGCGTTATAGAAGTAAGTAATCGCTTTTGAAAATTAGTTTGTTCAGCTAACAATTTTTGAGAGAGCTGCATTTCCCTGACAATTTTTTTAAGTGCCCCTGTCCGCAAATTAATTGTCCTTTCTAATTCCAGGTTCTGCCTTAATATATTTCTGGTCCGGTACCTCGTGATAAGTATGATCCCCGCTAAAAGTGTAATGGTCACCAAAAGATAAAACCACCAGGTTTGATAGTAATAAGGACGGACGATAATAAGTAATCTTTTATAAACAAAGGCATCAGTATTAAAGCCATTTTGTTTTCGAATCACAATTTCATGCACACCCTTCACCAGCTTTGTAAAAGTGATGATATTGTTATTGTTTACTTTATTCCATTTGTTGTTTTCAGCAAATTTATATTCAAAGTTCAGGTTATTCTGATGACCAAAATATGGAGAGGAAATGAATATTTCAATGAGATCTACATCCTGAGTGAGGTGTAAGGTATCTGTTAAGTTTTTCTCGGAATTGTCTGCCAATATTTTATCAATATAAATAGCCCTGTCAGGAAGCTCCGGGTTAATTTCAGCCGGATTGAACATAACTGACCCTGCAATTGAAGGAAATACAATAAACCCATTTTGAAGCAGACTGCCGCATGGCTGGCAACCTCCATTAAACTCATTGGTATTAAAGCCTGAACTTTTATCGTAGTACAGAAAAAACACTTTTTTAGCCTTATCGGTACTATAAGCCAGAAGATCTTTAATTTTAACCTGAAAAAGACCTTTATTAGTGCTCATCCACAAAAACCCATGTTTATCTTCAATTATACAGTGTGTGTTTTTCAGAAAATTCTGGTCATCGGCCGGCATCTTGATCAGATTCCCCTTGTTATAGAGATAAAATCCGTCCCCATAAGTACTGATCCATAATTCACCATTTATGCTGCCATAAATACTCCGGATATTTTTACCAGAAAGCTTGTTTATAAAAAAGGTCTTTTTAGCTTCCTGATCATAACCATATAGCCCCCTGAACGTTCCTATCCAAAGCAGCTTATTTTGTTTATATAAAAATCTTGCACCCTTGACTTTGATCAAAAAAACTGGTGGGAAATCTGCACCTTTTAAGTCTTTAAAGTATATCCCCTGCTCTGTTGCAATCCAAAGGACATGCTCATTATCCAGGTAAAGTGAGAGTACAGCAGATGAAAAAGCATAACTGCCTGATAGTTTTTTCCCTCCTGCAGACAAGCGATAAACAGAAGAATCCTTTTGTGTCCAGATATTTTCATGCTGATCAATAACTAAAGAAAAATTGTTACTGTATTTTTCAAGAGCTGGAAAGAAAAACTGTTTTCCATCTGTTCTCATTAATTCGCTATTTGCAAATAAGGACATGTCCTGTAAATATGGATATTGCGCGTAAGTAATTGCTCTGTTTACGGCTCCTGAAAACTCTCCGGAATTGAAGGAATTTATACGCACAACAACCAAACCCTGAGTCAAACTCCCTAAGAATACTCTGCTATTAAGCGCATCATAATAAATAGTCATGACATCTTTGCTTTCGAAGGAATAATTACTTAAAATACATTTAGTTACCAATTCTCCATCCTTATAAGTCACTTCATAAAGTGACTTATTTAAATAAATAAATGCCTGGTCAGTATTACTATTCCAATAAATTTTAAGTGGCTTTTTCACAGCTGGACCTTGCTGAAGAATATCCCCGGTTAGCTGCGGGTGTTTGAGCTCTGATTTATTAAAAGAGGTGAAATTTCCCTCCAGATCCATATGAATTAAACTTTTCTGCGTAATAAAAAAAGAACTGCCTTTTTGATGTGAGAAAGGGATCGGGGTACAACTATGGTTATGGTCATAATAAGTAATAGAGTCCATGGTTATCCCATAATATAACTGGTCATCGGTCTGCATATAAAAGTCTTCAGCCTTGATAAAGAAAACTGGCCATTCATAATTAAACTGCTGAAAAATCTTCCTGGAAGCATAGGGAGTCTTTAATATTTTATTAAACGATAAAGGTTTTGAAAGAACACGTCCGTTATGAATAGGAATCAGCTCACCTGCTTGTGTAATCCCATATAAATCACCTGTACTGATCTTTTTGATAATATTCCGCATCCGGTTAGAAGCCGCCCCGGTATTTGACTTATTATAATTAACAAAATGATTCCCGTCAAACCTGCTTAATCCATCCTCAGTAGCCAGCCACAAAAAACCACCCTTACCTATAGCAATAGACTTGATGCTGTTTTGCGGAAGTCCATTTTCATCTGTATAATGCTTAATGCTATAGAGACTTGTATTTTGGGCATTAACTAAAGAAGAGAAAAATAAGAGAAAAAATATTAAAAGTGGACGGATCATTAATTTGCAGAATTACGAAAAGACGTGTTACCACGGTAATATATCTTAATTTATCCGGCAAATTGTTTTCTTTCTTGCGAAGACAATCATTGCAGGATTTAACTGATCTTACAATCGTCAAACAAAAAAAACAGCTCTGGAGTTGCTATATTTGAGTAGACACAGAGTTAAGAGGATTTACATATCTTAACAGAATATTATGTCACGAGAGAGAAAAGCATACCCGAAGGAGTTCAAGCTGATGAGCGTTGAACTGAGTAACACCCGTACAGATCTAATTGCACTTGCGAAAGAACTGGATATCAATGTGACTTTATTATATAGATGGCGTAAGGAATTCACCAGCAAGCAAGGCAGCAGTTTTCCTGGGAATGGAAAGGTTATCCTCAGCGCAGCTGAGCAAGAGGTGGCTAATTTGAAAAAAGAACTGCGTGAAACGCAGATGGAACGGGATATATTAAAAAAGGCCATCAGCATTTTCTCCAAG
>NZ_QLLR01000055.1 GCF_003259615.1 Pedobacter cryoconitis
TCCAATCCCGGTAGATCACCTTACCGCTTTCCAGATTGATCCAGCGCCGTCTCTTGATGTGATAAAAGACTTTATGACCTCGAATAGGGAAATCCTGCACCACAATCTCTGAAAAAAAACCTTTGGACTGAACCTTGATCGAATTCCACTCTATAGGAAGGTTATTGAGCTCTTCTAACTGGATGTGAAAAGTATCGGGATCTTCGATCACATTGGTAAATTCAAAATTCTCCAGGATAAATTCTGGTAGAAATAGCCTCAGTAAAGATTGCGTAGCAGATGGCATAAATACAAACAATTATAAGTACACAAAGCTATAATTTTAAACCTTGCTCCACAACTTTTGGCATTGATCCCTAAGTTTGGGCACCAGTCAAAAAGATTCATTTGATTCCAAATTACTAAAGAGCAAGCTTTTACCGGATTATCCGGTCATAAACAAGTTTTTAACTTTAACAGATTGAGAAATGAAAAGTAATTAAAACCTGTCCATTCTTTTTTGGCACCGTAAATCAAAAGCTGACATCAATGGCTATGCCCCTATTATCTGTAGAATTTCCATTGATGGAAAACAGATAGAGTTTTCTACAGCAAAAAAATCCCTAGTCATAGGTGGGATATGGAAAAGAAAAGGGTCTTGCCTTGTCCAGATGTAAAAAGTATCAATTTCGCATTAAACAGGATACAATGTGAGCTTGAAAAACATTTTACCATACTACAATCAATGCATGAGGTAGTAAGTCCTTTAATGCTGAGGAACAGTTATATAAACCTTTCTACGGATCATAATGAAGGAAAAGAAAAAACAAAAGATAAGATTCCAACCTTGCTGGAACTAGCCTCTCTTCATATTGATGGCTTCACTTTACTAGTGGAAAAAAACCTGAGATCAAAGGAAACTTTAAAACAGTGGAAGTCCACAAAGAAAAAGATAGCTGAATTTATTATTCACACTTTTAAATCGGAGGATCTTGAGCTTTCAGAAATAGACTAGTCCTTTGCTCAAAAATTTCACACGTTCTTAATTGTTAAAAGAAATCCATCCATTCAGGAGGCGGCAGCTATGAAGCAGATTAAAAACACTAAACAGTTGCTCAACATCGCTGAAAATAATAAATGGATTGTTAAAAATCCGATAGAGAAATTCAGATGTGGAGCAGAAAAGCCTGAAATTCTACCTTTAGAATTGTTTGAAGTAGAAAATATCTGGCGCAAGAATGTTAGTATCGACAGGCTAATAAAAGTACGTGACGCTTTTATATTTCAGTGTTTCACTGGCTTCGCCTACCAAGATATATACAATCTATCACCCAAAAACATTGTAAAAGTCGGGGCAGAAAATGAAAAGTGGCTAATCAAGGAACGAGGTAAAACAAAAGTCAACGAAATGGTGCCGATTCTCCCAATAATCGCTGAAATTATCACTAAATATAAGGACGATCCTTATAGCAAATTTCATAAAAGATTAATCCCAGTAAAACAGCAATTTCAGGTACAATTGCTATTTAAAGGAGCTTTCTGACCTATGTGGCATTGGTCGACCTCTTAATAGCCATTTGGCGAGACATACCTTTGCCGATTAATGCTTAACACTATGGATTTCCCTCTAGAAGAAGTTAGTAAAATGCTCGGACATAAGAATATCCGAACGACACAAAGATATGCTAGGATCAAAGAGTGGGATCAGTAAAAAAATGAACCTCTCCAAGCAGTTGTTATTTGATGCAGACGGACAGCTTAAAACGGTTGTACTTCCTTCAACCGTTTAAAATATATTTATAAATTTGAGGAAGGAGTTTCCTTAGGTTATTCTCACCTTGAACTATTTGGTGTATTTAGCCTTATAATTGATTTTGGTCTATACAAAAACAGGGCAAACGAGAATGAATCTTATTTGTCCTGTCAAGTCAGGGTGGCAGGATGCCGAATCAATGTATTAAATACCTTATTTTCAATCACTTACTTCCTCCTGAAATATCAGGATGTAGATTAGGGCATAGATCATTTCAAATCAAATCAGCTTAAACCATTTTTTCAACTATCGCCCGATAGCTGCCGAAATCCATGTATTATTATCAAAAGATAAAGGATGATTCAGAAATCATAGCTAAACTTCAGGAATTGTCTTTGGCTTATCCAACTGAAGGACAGGATCTATACTATGGAAGAATCCGTACACAGGGCTATAAATGGAATTATAAAAGAGTCAGGTGCGTGTATCTATTACTAGGATTAAATCAAAGAAGGAAAGTACGCAAGCGTTTACCAGCGCGGGTAAAAACTCCGCTGTTACGTCCGGATAATCCTGAAGAAATGTGGTCTATGGACTTTATGAATGATGTGCTGACCAATCAAAGAAAGTTCAGGACACTAAATGTCATAGATGATTTTAACCGGGAAGCCATTGCTATTAAAGTTGCTCATTCGATGCCGGCGGTAAGAGTAACCAGAATATTGGAACAAGTCATTTGCGAGCAAGGAAAACCAAAATATATCAGAGTTGATAATGGACCAGAATTTATAAGTAAGGAATTCAGTACCTGGTGCAAGGATAATCACATTGAAATTCGATATACACAGCCCGGAAGGCCTATGCAAAATGGATATATAGAACGTTTTAATCGCAGCTTCAAGGAAAGTATTCTGGATGCGTATTTATTTGATGATATAACGCAAGTACAGCTACTAGGAGGAATGGGTAAACGATTATAACTCAAAGAGGCCACATGAAGCTTTGTAGGGTAAAACGCCGCTGGAATATAGAGCACAATGGAGCCTCAGCATGCAGTCAACTCCTGCCGAGTCGACTGCATGCTGAGGGATAAGAAATAATATATAGATTTGAATTCTCGCCTCCTAAACCGGTTCGAAAAAAGGGAGGGTTACAAGTTCATTTGGGTACATACGTGTTGGAAAGCTTTCTATTTGAAGGTTTAGGTTAATTATGACAAGATTGAGTTATCGTGATATTAGCGAGGGATTACAGTAAAAATACAGCTAAGCCAATTCTCTGATTCAAACTAAAGGTTCAATCAAATCAAATATATATTTGAAATGCTTAATATTGTCTACCTTACCATTAGCCAACACCCAATTGCAAAAATTCCTTTTTTCTTGCTTATTGATGTATGTCTCCTTTGTTTCTAAAAGCACACATCTTGTTCCTCTCCTGCAAAGTACCCCCAGCCGTGCTAAGGTCGAACCACTTTGAGCAAGTTTTAATTAGAATGGCATCCATACAATTGAAATAGACTTGATATAGAGTAAATAGATGTGATTTAAAACATCACATCCATTATTTACGTCAGAACTGGACAAGGTTTGTTGTATCTGACCACAGTAATAGATCTTGGTGATAGAAAAATAATAGGCTAGGCATTAAGCGTAACGATGAAGGTAGCTGATACAGTGACACCTGCATTTAAAACGGTAACAAGAACATGTCCGATAACACAGAGACATATCTTTCATTCTAACCCTGGAGTTCGGTATGCCTGCAATGAATTCAAAGGTTTACTAAAAAAACTCCATTCATCATTATGAACATGAGCAGAAAAGAAATTGTTGGGATAATGCTGTGGCAGAGAGCTTCTTCAAAACACTTAAAGCTGAATGTGTTTAGCATAAGTTTGCAGATAAAGAGCAAGCAGCACTCATCGTTTTTGAATATATAGAGACCTGGTACGACCGTAAAAGACTACATTCTGCATTGGGGGTACATGTCCCAGGAACAATATGTAGTCGGTAATTAAAACTGCACAGAAATCGGGAAATAAGAGTGGTTCTTCGCCAATTTTGATGCAATGACATGAATTTTGGATTTATAGATAAATGCTTGTCAATCAGCATGTTTATTGTCATTTTATCTTGTTTTACATCTCATTTTTATGTAACTTAAAGGATTGAATAACAGATATTTAACCTTGATTCTACCTCACACACTCCACCAAAATCTTGCAGCCTTATTTTATGCTGACTGCAAGATCAAAATATACCGGTTAGAAACACAAACATAGATAATTAGGCTATTTGCCCAAAGACCCGGAAAGCATGCCCAATGTCCCATGTGCTTGAAGAATAGCCATACTGTACGATCATTCTTTTTCAGAACTCTTATAGACCTTCCTATGGTTGGTAATAAGGTTTTTATCATCCTTAAGATACGCCGCTTCGCATGTAAAAACCTCAAATGCCCTAAGTTGATATTTTCAGAACGTTGCAATGATATTACTAAGCCATATTCTAGACGAACTGAAAGAGCCACAGGGTATTTAAGGCAGATACTTATTGAGATATCTTCAAACAAAGGTGCTTACTTTTCTAAACTGATGCAAATTCCCGTCAGTAACAATACTTGCCTCAGGTTAATTAGATCATGCCTGTACATGATAATCTGTTGTGTGTGGGCATAGATGATTGGGCAAAACGAAAAGGAATGAACTATGGATCGATCCTCGTTAATGCAGAAACTGGCCGCACCATTGATCTTCTAAATAGCAGGGGTTCAAATGATGTTATAGATTGGTTTTCAGCTCATCAAGAGGTTAAATATGTAACCAGAGATAGAGCGACAGCTTATGCAAGTGCAATTACAAAATCAATACCTGCAGCAAAACAAATCGCTGATAGGTTTCACTTAGTAAAGAATCTTGGTGATGCTATCCATGAAGAAATCAGACTCGAATACGGTCATTTGAAGCAGGTTGCAAAAAATCTTTCCGCTGATGTAAAGATAATGTCGTCCAACACAGCAGGTGTGGATACTCATGATGACGTTGGTCCAATTAGTGAGCCAGGTATTTCTTTATACATGACTGAAAGACAAGAGAAGTTTCAGTTAATGGTAAAGTTAAAAAAAGATGGACATAGCCTAACTAACATTGCCCGGAGAATGCAAATGAACTGGCGTACCGTGAAAAAATATTTGACATCATCACTACCATCGATCAAAAGGGAAACACGTGTAAATTACAATAAGTATATTAACCAAGTCAACCACATGGTCAATTTGGAAATCAATCCTACAGCCATGTTTAAGTCGCTTAAGGATCTCGGCTTGAATTGTTGTGAGCGCTCTTTTACCAGGTGGTTTACAATAAAGTTCCCTGCTTATCAGTACAAATGGAACAGGGCATGCCTTCAACCATTAGAAAATAAAAAACCTAGCATTTGGATCAATTATATTCCTCCTTTAAAAAAGCTAGCGATATTTATAACGAATCCGGGTTATGGCGTTTCAAAAGAGACGGGCGAGTGCTCAAAGGAAAAAGAAATTGTGGATGAAGTGGTAAATAAAGTTCCTATTCTGGCCAGCCTTCGTAAGGCTTACATCGACTTTAGGACAGTTTTGAAAGGAGGATGCCCCGAACAATTAGATGTGTGGATAAAAGAAGTTCAATTAATCGGTAGGAAAAAAATAGATCGCTTTTGTAATGGATTAAAGAAAGACATTCTGGCCGTGAAAAATGCCATCATTCATAACTGGACTAACGGGTTAGTCGAAGGATGTGTAAACAGGTTGAAAAACAAAAAGCGTGAGATGTATGGTCGATGCGGATTTCAATTGCTTAGACGGAAGGTTTGTCTTTCAGTAATGGGATGATTGCATCAAAATTGGCGAAGAACCACTCTTATTTCCCGATTTCTGTGCAGTGCTATTTACCGATTACACTATATGGTAGAAACTTAAATAAACAAAATATTGCAGCTTAACTGAATGTTCATTTTACTGTTGCAATTCCAGCCTATCTTTTCAGCTCCAGCCATTAATGACTTAATAGTAATACCATCAGGTGTAATCTTACAAATATCTCTCAAATGCTCTGTACTGAAGTTCCGTCCAAAATACTTTGAAACTATTTTTAAACAAGTCGGCCCACAATCATACTGATCAACCTGCTTATAAAAAGGAAATTTTTTTGTATTAAATATATTCATTAAAAATTCTTGATTAATACTATATAGTGATTAAAGAAAAATGGTTTTATACTTCTCACTGTTGCAGTGATTTATTCAATTCCCAGACATTCAAATATAGATCAAAGTTACAAAGGTCAGCCTTATGAAATTTATCTTCAATCATAATTACATCTGAACTATCGATACATGCGTATCTATACTGGCGGTCTTTACAAAGACCGATCATTCTTTGGTCAAAAAACATTTTTTTCTAAACTTCTCATCACTGTTGACGCTTTTTATTAGATAAGTCAGAATGTTTCCAAAAGAGGACATACGTCTTTACACAATATTATGTTATTTAAATTTAATAACAAAGCTCAATATCGTACTATTTTTAACAAAAAATCACTTACACAAGTTACAAACTCACATTATTTAACCATTAAGTTTAGTTTCATATATTAGAGGTTATTATGTTTAATATTAACATGTAAAAAGGGTTTAAAATAACATCATAATACATAACATAATGACAGTAATATATCTAATATTGCACGATAATAATTTTATTATTAAATATTCAATAGAATTAAGATAATGATATAAAATTTTAAGAAAAAAATAGTCGTTTTCAAAGCAAATTACATTACATATTAAAAACATTAAGAGCATTAAGAGCATTAAGAGCAAACTAGTTATTTCGTTATTGATCGTAGATATTCACAATTAAACTAAATAATTAAATCATAATTTATCATAAAAACAATATGATCGAACTAGATAAACTAAGCAAAATTGGAATGGGAACATACAGAATGAGTGATCACTCTAGTGAAAATAGAGAGGCTTTATGTTATGCCATTCAAAAGGGATGTAATTTGATCGATACAGCATCAAATTATATGAACGGTGAATCTGAAAAATTAATTGGAAGATTTTTGAATAAAGTAGACTATAATGAAGTTTTTATTATATCCAAGGCAGGCTATATCTCCGGGGAAAATATAAATATTCTAACAGAACTAAATAAGGATGGCAAAGCGCTAACCGGTGTGGTTAATATCTCTGATAATTTCAAACATTCAATACACCCGGATTATCTACAATTCCAAATTGATTCGTCTTTGAGAAGGCTCAATCGTAAATTTTTAGACTGCTTTATGCTACACTCTCCGGAATATTACTTTCAGGATAAAATTAATAAACCCAATAGAAAGGAATATTATACCAGAATAAGAACTGCATTTGAATTTCTGGAGGATAAAGTACAGAAAGGCATTATAAGATACTATGATGTAAGCTCCAATACTCTACATACGGATTACAAAATACCAAATAGCACCGATATAAATAAATTAATACTGATCTCTAAAGAGACCTCAGTAAATAATCATTTTAAGATGATTCAATTTCCATTTAATATTATTGAACGAGAAGCCAGTTTAAACAACAAAAATCACAATAGAAGTTTACTAAATATTGCTAAAGAAAATGGCTTGACGACTTTAGGAAACCGACCACTAAATGCAAATTCACAGCAGGGCCTTCTCCAATTAGTCATTCATGATCTTAGTCACTTGAATTTAAATGATAAAGAAGGTTTTGTGACTTGGAATGAATGCATAGGCATTATAAAAGATAGATTGATAGAGATTGGCAATGATTCCGACATTACTGATATCAGAGTTCTAGTTGCTTTAGAACAAAATTGGATGAAAATTGATAATAAAGCTGCTTTTGAGAAAATATTCCATGGCTTATTTTTTCCATTCATTAATTTAATATTTGACGATAAAATCCCTCTTGAAGCTGATCTTTTATTTAAAAAATTTGAATCAATTTGCTGGAACTACCATCTTAAAGCATTATCGGAAAAAACTATAAAGTATCTTAAATTGAATAATTTAGAGTACCTTACAAAAGGCACTAATTCCCTCCCCTTCAAATTATGCAAAGAATATTTATCTCTTGGCATTGACCATGTTTTAGTTGGGATGCGTAAAAAACAGTATGTTAACGATATGAAAGATTTTTTTTAAGTCTTCTTTTAGTAAGAAGATTTTAAAAATGTACTCTTTTCTAAATTAATTGGAAACAGATTGGATATTCTGGACGATGCTGACCCCACTAAAATGTGCATAAAGAATGAGTTGATTTAGGCTAGCAGATTTGCGAACCCTGTCATTCCGGCGCATACTGACCCCCTTATTATTGAACAACTGGTCGTACCGGAGCATACTGACCCCTTGATTGATTTGATTTTGGTTTATTTAGGTGAATATTCTTTCACTTAATCCGAGTGCTGATGGCTGGAAAAGCAAAAGCAATGAGTCAGATCAAACAACTATTACGCCTGCATAAGCAGGGAGATTCCATTAAAAGTATTGCCCGCATTCTAGGTATCAGCAAGAATACAGTAAAGTCTTATTTGATCAAGTTGGCCACCGGCAAACTTGCTGTAGCTGAGTTATTGGCTCTTGAAGATCCAGTATTAGAAAGTAAATTCCATGCAGGTAATCCCGCTTATAAAGATCCCAGATTTGAACATTTGAGCGCTCATCTGGAAAGCTACAGGAAGCAATTGGGACTGGTTGGTGTAACCAGAAAACTCCTTTGGGAAGAGTATATCATCGATTATCAGCAAGGTTACAGTTATTCGCAATTCTGCTTTCACTTGCAGCAGCAATTGCGAGCCCGCCGACCAGGAATGAAACTGGATCATCAGCCAGCCGATAAACTATTCGTAGACTTTGCAGGGAAGCCCCTTCATTATATTGATCATTCTACCGGTGAGGTGGTTTCCTGTCAGGTATTTGTAGCCTGCCTTCCTTTTTCCGATTACAGCTTTGCAATGGCAGTTCCCAGCCAGCGAATTGCCGACTTCCTTCATGCATTGGGCTGCTGCCTTCAGCATATTGGCGGCACGCCTAAAGTACTGGTTCCTGATAACTTGAAATCAGCTATTATTAAAGCAGACCGTTATGAGCCAGATGTAAACCGTTCATTGGAAGACTTTGCCAATCATTATAATATTACAGTTGTTCCTGCAAGACCGCGAAAACCTCGGGATAAGGCTTTGGTTAAGAACCAGGTCAAACTGATCTACAATCGGGTTTATGCACGATTACGCAACCGGCAATTCTTTTCTCTGGATGCACTGAATGAGGCTATAAAGGGAAAAATAAAAACACATAACCAAACCAGGATGCAGCAAAAACCATGGTGTAGAGAAGAACGGTTTCTGGCTGCTGAGAAGCATTTGCTTTGTCCCTTGCCCGAAACCACTTTTGAACTGAAGTATTATTGTGAGCCAAAAGTAGCTAACAATAACCACATCTATATTGGTAGGGATAAGCATTATTACAGTGTACCTTTTACCTACGTTGGTGGCCGTGTAAAAGTGGTTTACATGCGTTCTATGGTCTATATCTATGCTTCTGGCAAACAGGTTGCAGTTCATATCAGGAGCTACCAGCCAGCCGGATATACGACTATTAAAGAACACCTGAACTCCCATCACCGGCATTACATGGATAGAAGTCCTGCTTATTATATAGAAAAAGCAAAGGAGAAATCTGCTGAATTACACCTGCTTGTACAGCTTCTTTTCGAGCAGCCGCGGCACCCTGAACAATTATACCGAACATGTGATGGCTTGCTACGTCTACAGAAAAAGGCACCTGCCGCGGCCTTTGCCAAAGCCTGTGAACTGGCTATTGAATACCGCAACTTCTCTTATCGTTTTGTAGGGCGAATCCTGCAAAATAACATGGAAGATCATCAGGTAGATATTCCGATGAAATGACACCAGTATTCCGCACTAAAGTACCCCATTTATTCCGGGGCAAAACACGCCAGCCAGACCGGCCGTAACATCACTAAGCAAGAGTGATATTTTCCAAAGTTAGTGATTCTTTTTCTTTCTCAAAGATTTGCCCGTAAGGGCGATTCTATGTGCAGAAGCTGCCAGTCTGTCCATAATAGCATCGGCGAGTGTTGGTTCATCAATAAAGTTGTACCAGCTGTCCACTGGTAGCTGTGAGGTAATCATGGTAGCACCATTTCCATACCTGTCTTCCAGAATATCCAGCAGAGCAATCCTTGCATCATTATTCAGCGCCTTGAGGCCGAAATCATCCAGGATCAGTAGCTTATTAGCGGAGATACCCCTAATCCATTT
>NZ_QLLR01000056.1 GCF_003259615.1 Pedobacter cryoconitis
CACGATCATTACTTCTAATAAATCCTTCGATAAATGGCATGAGATCTTCGGTATGGACACAGTGTTAACAGCAGCACTACTGGATAGGCTTACCCACAAATCTTTCCTGGTAAATATGAATGGAAAATCCTATCGGATGAAAGAAACTAAGAGCATGATGGGATCCAAAAACGTTAACAAAGCAGTTGAGATATCGGCCAATACCTAAAAGAAAAAACTACTAAGCTGAGCAGCAATGTGCTGCCAGTATTGAACTTAATATCTTACATTTGAGCCTCGCTAACTGGTACACTTTTCAACCGGAATCCTGGTACATAATTCAACTGGTATAAACAGGCTTGTAAGTATCCAGGTCAGTGGGAATAATATTATAATCACCGATAAGGGCAACTGGTAAATCAAAACTTTGGAGCTTCTTTGCATGTTTTGAAAACCGTTTGATCCATTTGAGTTTATAGTCAAACTTCGGCCCAGGATAGGGATTCCCATTAGGCAAATATAAACAACCAATCACAACCCCATTAATGAAAGCTTCAATATAGCGGCTATGTAAATCCTCGGGATCACCATCTAGTCCTCTGCGTGTTTCTTTAATTTCTCCATACCGGGAAAGGATCGCAACACCGTTCCAGCTTTTTTCGCCATGCCAAATCGAATGATAGCCAGCTTCAAGAAGTGTTTGTTGTGGAAATTTTTCGTCTGGCGATTTCAGTTCTTGAAGACAAACTACATCGGGTGAAGCAATTTTTAACCACTGCAATAAAACAGGCAAGCGTCCATTGATGCCATTAATATTATAGGTTGCAATCTTCATAGGTCTAACTTAATCTGGATATGTGTATAAATCACTCTTCCTGTTTTCTGTTTGTTATCCATAATTAGAAGTTTTTCATCCTATAACATCTTTGTATTAAAGTTGTTTTCTCAAAATAACCAGGGCTATCAGATCGAGCCTTAAAACAATCTAACCGTCTATTAATCACTATTTTTTTTGCAGAACTTGCTCTATTTGAAGTTCAGTCCTCCATAAAAGGTCTCTTTAACATCTTCTCGCACTTGAGTCTTTTTATTTTGCGAAGGATAAGGCGGATTTTTTCATCCGCACGCGATAAGGTTTGTAATCACAGGACAGCTATGAATTTGCATTGTCCACTTCTTAGCCGCTTCCATTAAGGATATATATTGATTTTTTAATGCCCTCATCGTTAGGGAAAGAAACTGAACAATTAAAACCTCGGCTATAGCTATGTTTGCCACTGAATAACGCCAATTCACGTAATAAACTTTATTACAAGCAATTAGGGGATGTATTATTGATACTAAATCCTAATATCATGGAAATCAATCTCATAAAGGAAATACATATTGGTGATAAAGCCATCTCGCATTTCACCTCATTCTCGCTTAAACAGAAATTTAATGCGCACCATTATTTTGAGCTTAGATTTAACCATGATCAGCTTGGATTGCCTGGTTTAATCACTTTAGATGATAGCCGGGATTTTGTGGGAGAAACTTTAACCGCTTCAATTGGATATCTGACAGAGACTCCGCAAAACTTTGCTGGAATAGTTACAAAAGTAGAACTTACACAAAGTAACGGCTATCATGGTATTTTAATAGTGAGCGGCTATAGTCCAACGATATTGATCGACAGAGGGCCCGATCTGGGATCTTACCTGGCTAAATCACTAAATGATATTGTTTCTTTAGCTACTCACGATACACCAGCCAATGATTTGCGTATTGTAGCGAATGCGAGTCGTAAAGCTCCAATAGATTATGTAATCCAATACAGAGAGAGTGACTTTGAGTTTCTGAACCGGCTAAGTGGTGAATACTATGAATGGTTTTTCTATGATGGCGTGAACCTTAACTTCGGTAAACCTGATCAGCAAAAGGAAGTTTCCTTGTTTTATGGAAGAGACGTACACAGCCTGCAATATGGAATGGAGGTTGCGCCGATTAAGAATAAACGGTTTGCTTACAACCCAAGGCAAGATGAAATGCTTCAAAGTGAGAGCACAGGGCAGGCCAATGGAAGATCAGACCTGGTTCACGCTATAAATGCTTCTAACAAGATCTATAGCAAGACCTTTAATCAGCCCTCATCTGTCAGAGTGGATAATGGCAGTGATATTAAAAATCAGGTAGATAATGAAGAGAAGGCAAGCATCAGTAAGTTATTAAAAATAACAGGCTCAGGTGATAATCCGCAGGTGGCATTAGGATCAATTGTAGAAATAACGATGAGCTTAAAACAGGGGATCACTTTTGCTACTGAAAGTCTTGGTCAATTTCTAATCACTTCTTTAGAGCATACCATTGATGAAAGAGGCCATTATACGAATAAGTTTGAAGGTTTAGTTTCGACAACCGAACGAATAGCTGTCGAAAATTATCAACGCCCAAATCCTGACATGCAGTTAGCAGATGTACTTGATAATGATGATCCGCAAGGGCAGGGGCGTGTAAAGGTTAAATTTAAGTGGGCTTGTCAAACTAACGATCCAACAGAATGGCTGCGGGTAATGAGCCCAAATGCAGGTACGGGTGAAACTGGTGTGAACAGAGGTTTCCATGTGATCCCGGAAAAAGGAGACCAGGTCATGATTTCTTTTGAAGAAGGGAATATTGCCAGACCGGTAGTATTGGGAAGCGTATATCATGGTAAAAGTGGTGATAGTAAAGGATTTAAAAATAGCAATACTAAAGGACTGACATCAAGGAAAGGGAGCGCGTTATCGTTTGACGATTTGGCGCATGGTTTATTTTTAGGAACAAGTGCGGCAAATTTTGTGAAAATCAGGAATGGCTCAGGAATGATCACGACCATGGCAAAAAACAAAGTAACTATTCAAACAGGCGATAGTATCATCACCATGAGCCATCTGGGAGAAATTTCAATCACCGGTAAAAATATAAATATCAATGGGACTGAAAGCATCAATGTGCAGTCGCCGAAAATAACGATAGGCAATCTTGTTCCACCCGCTCCGCCAGAAGAGGGGGCACCTGCACCTACGGAAGAGGAAATGGCTAATCAAAAGGCTAATCCTGTACCTCCGATAACAGAAACTTTAGATTTCAATGCTAAAACGATCACTGTAATTGGTGAAGATAAGTTAGAGGCTACGGCAAAAATCGTTGACTTGGGAGATATTAAGGAAGGAAAAACCTCTGTTTATGGAAAAGCTATTGATATAGATGGGATAGACGAAATCAACCTGTCTTCTAAAATCATTAATTCCAATTAATATGAGTTGGCTAAATGATCTTTTAGGCTTTGGTAAAAGTGAAGCAGAATTGGAAACGGAGGCATTTCCACCCGTAAATGGTTCTTGTAAACAGCGATATAGTTTTGTTTACACACATAAACATTTCCTAGGTGACAGCTTTCTCAATCATAAAATAACGGGTGAGGTAGCTATAGGGATAAATTTTTATAGTGGTAATATCCAGCGATGGAGCATTCTATTTAGTAACATTGACTATGACTGGTCTTTACCCTGTTTACCAGAAACTTATTTATTCTTTAGTTGTGTAAAGCGAATAGAATGTTTTATTGATGCGAATGGGCAGATCATGGAAAAGGAGTTATACCCAATCAGCCAGAATATGGTGTTAAAGCAAAAGTTACTGGATATAGCCACCCATGTAAAGGATGCTAAACAAGCAGATGGTCTTTCCCGTTTCTTTTCTTATAATTTGGCAGAGCATAGTTTCATACAACAGATCTTACCTCTTAATCCAGTATTTAAGCAATTGATGAATGTTTTACATCTTGCCAATTTACAACAAGGACAGCCAGTACAACAAAATGTAATCAATATTCCTGAACCTTATATTATTTCTGGTTATTTCGGGAATGAGGCCATTTTGCCCATTAAAGGATGTTGGCTGAATAAACCGCCTTTGTTAAGTAATGAGCTGAATACCTGGGTTCGTACTGGTGGGCTGGATGAAGAGATGTACAGGCAACAGGGGCTGCAGGAATATTTAGGCCAGGTTACAGGTAAGCCTGATCTCGATACTAACCTGGCATTGGACTTTGCTGAACATTATCAGTTAAAACAGGATATCAGATCAAACGCAACTTCCCTGGTTTACGCAGACAGTTATCTGGAAACCATAATCGCTGATGGCTGGTATAAGGAAGAAGCTGTGGTTATACAGGCGATAGAAGATAAGGAGGAATCTCATGGCTAAAGATGATCTTTATATTCCGCATAATTCATTCCTGAACTGCGATAAGGGTGCAGTGCCAATGCAATTGGTTGCCACACCTAAAAAACATAATATATATGGTTTACCGATAGCCACAGAGGCCGATAATGTGCCTTTAGTAAATATTCCATGTTTCGGAGTTTGTTCCATCAACAATAGCCCGTGTATACCTGTAGCTCCAGAATGGAAAGGCGTACATGGTGGAGCACAAAAGGTATTGGGAAAAGCCCCTTTGCTTTCTACTTCTTATTGTAAATGCCAGAAAGGCGGGAGCATCAAAATATTTTTAACGAAGAAGGATGCGGAGGCTGCTTTAGCGGACGATAAAAAAAGCAGGGTAGATGGAATTCCGTGGTTAGATGATGCAATAGGGAATGCGCTTCTTGGCCCGGTTGGTATGGTGGCTAATAAGTTCTTTGGGAGTGATGATATTAGTCAGGGTGTTGGCCGGGGTTTCAGGAAAGGACTAAAAGGGACTTTAAATTTCTTTACGGATGATATTTGGAAAGCTGATACCTGGAAGGGTATGGGCAAGATGGCAGGTGTTGCTATTGTAGGTTATGGTGGGCCTATGGTGCTGCCAATGACCCCTGAAAAAAGATTAAAGGCTTTTGATGAAACTTTTGGCACTGATTTAAACCAGACGCATGATGCTATAGGGACTGCTATAACTCAAACGTGGGATGAGAAGGTAGTTAATGGTACTAATGCAGAACGTTCTGAGCTTGCAGGACAAACAGCTGAAATGGTTTTTGAAGCTGTATTGGGAAGTAAGGGGGCCGGGGTAGTTGCTAAGGGGACAATGGCAGGGGCAAAAATGGCATTGGGTGCGGAACGTTTTACAGAAATTACCGCAGCAATTGCTAAATTGCGTGGAGCTGTTAAACTGGAGAGTTTAATGAATAAGGTGAAGGGGATTTTTAAGGTTGGAGAAGTCAAGTCTGCCAAAAAAATGATTCTAATTCAGGCAGAAGAAGATGTGATTTGGTCGGCCGACTTAGATAAGAGTAAATCAGTCACTAGGTCTGGTCATAGAAATGCGGCTAATAAACAATTAAATGAAGCAATGAAAGAAGATCCTATTCTTCGGTCTAAAATTGAAAAATATGACCCAAATGCTTTTGAAAAGACTGAATTGTCTACCAAAGATGGAAATAAAACCGCAACGCGAAAGAACCCTGAAAATCTAGAATGGGATCATAACAACAATAATAAAAATCAAATTGACCTCAAAACAAAGGAAGATCATTTAAAGAAAACAGTAAATGATGGACAAAAAGGTGGTGGATTTAAGAAGAATTGGAAAAAATAATAAACTTAAAAATTACGAAAATGTCAACCCTTATAAGACAAAAAACCGATATTAGATTATCTGAAAACAATCTTCCAAAAGCTGAAAATTTGCCATTTTTAGATAATACGAATATCCGCTCTGATCGTGAAGTAAGTATTAGAAGTATGATTTTATTTGCATTAAAATCAATAAGCATATATCCTGAGGATATGCAGGATATAAAAGAATGGCTCTATGAGCATTTCAAAGAAAGTCTGAGTGTTTATGAAAAACAATCTCTTAGCGGATCGAAATTGGACGAGAAAAGCGAAATAAAGTTTTCTTGGTACCAAGAATCTTTGTATGTGCTTTTATGGTGTTTATCTATTGTTCCTCATATGTCGGAGCCTGATAAGGAAGCTGATCTTGAATCTTATTTGGAATTGTTTCCTCCAGAGCAAACTATAGAAAGTTTTTTTGAGCGGTGTAAATTAAGGAGTGTAGATGAATTACAATTAGAATTAGATTATTATTATAATCTACATTGGCTAAGCCGTCACAGAGCTGAATTAAAAATGACAACAGTAGATAACCTTAATAAATCCGTTGTTTTGGAGCGGAGAAAAGCATTAGAATGGGTTGTCGATGAAAAGCTATCTTGGGATGATATTAATCTGGATACATAGAGAAATTTAATTTTCTATATTTTGTTATATGATTTTAACTGTAAAAATATCTATGGAGTTTGTAAGCTTACAAATGGTCTTCAACGAAGAAAAAAACTAGTCGAAATGGATTGGAAGGTTTTTTTTCCTTTATTAATGAGATATATTCTATTCTTCCTGACAATGAAATTGGCCAATCCGCAAAAAAATCGCTTATTGATTTAAGTGTTGATGATGACAATGATCCAGATCATTTTCTGCGTGAAATTTCCGCTCTATTGAATGAACACAGTCTTTTATTAATCATGTTGGATATTAACTCAGTTCTCGTCCTGAAAAAACCTTACAGGTGATTACTGTTAGTCCTTGATGTTCTTTACACCAGATTCTGTTAGTCCTGTTTCTTCCTTACAATTATAAGAAAGCTAAATCAGTTATGCAATATTTTGATTTCAGACGGTTTAAGTTAATTGTTTAATTGGCTCTGGCTTCTTGAATCGGCTGTAGTGTTTCCATTTCATTTTCAGAATCCCCATTTCATTGTGGGCTTGATCTGGGGTGAGATAATTAACACTGCTATGGGCCGTTTTGAATTATAAATTTTGATGATTCTAGATAATGCTTTTTCTGCTTCTTTATGGTTTTGATAAACTCTTTTAGGATAGAACTCATCCTTTATAATGCCATTAACACGTTCTGCCAAAGCATTATCATATGGGCTACCACTTTGAGTCATACTAATTGATATACCTTCCTCCTTCAATATCTCCACATAATCGGCACAACAGTACTGAATTCCCCTGTCTGAATGATGTACGAGGCAAAATGGCAATTCATGTTTCCTGCTTGAGATCGCCATTTTTAAGGCCTTTATACAACCAGTCGCTTCCAGTGTTGGATGAAGAGAATAACCAACTATCTTTCTTGAATAAGCATCTGTAATTAAACTCAAATAACTAAATCCCTGAAGAGTTCTAATGTAGGTGATATCGCTAACCCATAATTGCTCAGGATCTGTTATACACATCTGTTTAATTAAATTTGGATACCTTTTTAACCAATGATTTGAATTAGTAGTTTGAACCATGCGTTTTCTGCATCGAATTAACAACCCATGAAACCGGAGTAAATCAAAAAGTTGATCTCTACCCATTTTTATACCATGCTTCAGAAATTCTGGACTTAAAAGAAATAATGCTTTTCTGGTACCCAATAGCGGCATATCACTTCTGGTTTCTTTGATGATTGTCAATACAATCATGTGAGCTATGGAGGTTTTATCAGCGTGGTTTATTGCTTCGTAATAAGCTTGTCGTGTAACACCAAACAGTGCACAGAGATTACCCAAACCTTGATTTGGGTGTTTCTGCCTTAATCTTTTGACTGTTTGGCACCAGGCTTTTTTATTATTTTTATATGCAGGTCTTCCTCACTTACTTCAATGATTGTCTGGAGTCCACTAATCTTAATTTGGCTTTTTCTAACTCCTTAGAAAGGTCCATTACTTGTTTAGCTAATATCCTTACTTTGGAATCTTCTTTGATATCAATCATAGCAGTTTTGGCTATCTCCATCGGCCTCAGGTTATTATGAGACTGCGTGGTAACCCAATCACTAACGGTTTTGCGATTGATTACTTACTCTTTGCAGCTGCTCTATGGGTTAAAAGCCCTGTTGTTATTTCCTGTACAACTTTGAGCTTAATTTTCTCATTTTAAGATCTGCTGGTTTTAGTTTGTTTTGGATTTGAAAGTCCATTTTCTTTTGTCATTTTTAAAGCTTTAGGGTCTTATACGGATATAGGTTTACAGTTTTGAGTTAATTGACTCAAATGAAAGCACTAGAAACGGAGCCAAAAACTTACTCCAAAACCTTTAGAGAAAAGCTAGTTATTATGGTAGTTTATCAGAATCTACCTGCCAAAGCTGTTGCAAAAATGCACCATTTACCCAGTGTCCATATGCTCACCAATTGGGTAAGTATTTATAAGAAAAAATTAGAAAAAGGAGCTGTATCTTTATTACCTATGGATCCCAAAGTTAAAGATTCCAAAGCTCTTCAGGCTAGAATCAGGCAATTAGAGAAATCCTTGGATAAAGCGAATGTG
>NZ_QLLR01000057.1 GCF_003259615.1 Pedobacter cryoconitis
GTTCCATCTGCGTTTCACGCAGTTCTTTTTTCAAATTAGCCACCTCTTGCTCAGCTGCGCTGAGGATAACCTTTCCATTCCCAGGAAAACTGCTGCCTTGCTTGCTGGTGAATTCCTTACGCCATCTATATAATAAAGTCACATTGATATCCAGTTCTTTCGCAAGTGCAATTAGATCTGTACGGGTGTTACTCAGTTCAACGCTCATCAGCTTGAACTCCTTCGGGTATGCTTTTCTCTCTCGTGACATAATATTCTGTTAAGATATGTAAATCCTCTTAACTCTGTGTCTACTCAAATATAGCAACTCCATCTCTTATTTTTTTTATTATAGTTAAGAAGTCTTGAGCATTAATTTGCTTGTAGTTCAGTGCTGAAAAAAATAAAACGGGATAACTTTCTGGAAAATCTAGTCTTCTTTGAATTTCTAATAAATAGAAATTCTCATTATTGATAGTTTTAAATTCAGATAAAGCAAGATGTCTTGGAATTGGCTCCCATTTTTTTGTACCAGCCGTCCGTTTACGTGAACACCAATTTGCTGTGAGATGGTGACATCGCTCGTTCGAAAAAGCAATATGTGAGAATGGAATATCTTCAGTAGCTGACATATTGCCTAGAAATTTGAATTCTATATTATTTCTTACGGCAATATTTTGACAAAATAATTCGAAATCCTTCATTACTGAGTCGCGGTCGTATGTGATTCCATCCTTATTTTCCAAAACTTCGAAATTTCTTTCCGTTGGCTTTTTTAATTCGGCTGGTGCGGAATTAGAATTGTGAATTGAAATTTCTAATGTACTAAATTCGTCAATATTTAAGGGTTTCTGAATCACAGATTCAGACCTTGTCTTTTGTTCTTGCTTTTCTGCTCTAAAGACCAATGGAAAAGCTCCTGAATATTTTGATCTGTGTTGTGTGCTTAAAGATTGCTTAACTATTTGTGAGTTCACGTTTTTCTGCCCTGTAATGGGAATTTCAAGAGAATTCGTCTCCATGTTTGGTGAGTGAATTATCCTTTCTGGCACGACTTTGGGGTTACAATCTAGATTTATACTGTTATCATGAAAAGGGTGATAGCTTAAAGATTCGAGAAAATATTCTGAACAATGTTCTAATATTTCATATACAATAAACCCTTTTTTACCGGATCGAGTTTTAATGTATTTACCAGCTGTATCGAGTTTCATTTCGATATTGTAAGGAATATATGTATTTATATATCGAAACCCTGCATTGTTACTGTCCTGCGGGAGATCTCTAAAATTTTCACAAAATTTATTACCAATATAAGTTGCAGCATTTCTAAAAGATGTATTAAAGCAGATTGATGCTGCTAAAAAAGCATCTTCTCCAGCTAAGCCTTTCCATAATCGAATGTGTGCCGTTTTTTTTTCTTTATTGTATGTCGTTTTAGATCTGTCGAATAACTCCCCGTGTCCTGTCCTTTTTTGTAGAAGGTTTGAAATCATATTTCCCGATGTGAAAAAGTAAAATCTGGCAATTTCAATACATGGGATCAAGACAAAATCTAAATCAAATATCAGTTTCTTATTATAAAGAACTTGTATGTCCTCACGTTTTAAATAGAGGAATTTCGCATTGTTATATTTGATATGTTCGAATGATATAATAGGATCATTGTCATATATGTTTTTACTATTGTATGGACGATGATCTTGAGGTTTGAAAATGGTGAATTTGAATTTTTCATATAGCTTGTCCGGTTTCATAAATAGACGGCCGTTTTTCCAAACAGAACCAATTGTTAATTCTAAGAGAAATTTGGCGTCGATTTCAAATGACAAAGAAGACTTACTAGTGAAGCCTAGATCGTTAGATATATTCTTTTTATTGAAACATGGTCCTATTTCCTTAAATCTGACTTCAGCTATTAGTTGATCTGTATCCCCTGATTTTTTTATTTTCCCCACCCAGACTAGATTGTAATAATTATTATTTAGTTGTAGATCTTGAAAAATTATCTTTCTTTTTCCCATTTACATTGATATAATTAAGAGATTGATGTCTCGTATAAAATTAATATTTTTATCTAATCTAATCATATAAGGATTCATTTTATATGATATTTAGAATCCATTTATGAACGACAATCGTCAAAAGAAATCTGAGCTTCTATTTTTGATATTAGCTTATAACTGTTTTTATGAACTATTTGAAGAAGTTATGAACGAGACATTTTGGTGCAAAGGTGAATGGGATCGGTTAAACTCCAACAATCTGGTAATTGAACGATTACTTTCATGACTGACCTCCCCTGAAAAACCAGACCGCTGAAAAGTCGAAAAAATTGGGACAAATACTTAACTTAAAAAAATAATCCAGTTGCAAAAGCAATAATTGATGCAATATTATATGATCTTTTGTAATATATCTGGTTACTAATAGGCTAATTTAAACATTAATATAAAGCTCAATACTGTCTTTTGGGGCTAAACGGCATTATATTTCATATCTTAGCAGAAGTAATCATTAAACTTAATATTAAGCAACCCGTCTTGTGCAAAAAGAGGCAATTAGGATTTAAATGGAGGAGATAATTAACAAGAAAAGTTGTATGCCTTTCTTACGATGGACAGGATCTAAAAGGTGGTTTACTAAAAGCTATATAAATGAATTTTTGCCTTCATCTTTTAATAATTATCATGAACCATTTCTAGGTGCTGGATCAGTTTATTTTTATTTAAAAGGCTTAGATCTGACATCAGGAATAGATTTTCATTTATCTGACTCTAACAAAGAATTAATAAATGCATATATTCAGATTAGAGACAATCCAGAAGAAGTGATCTCATATTTAAAAAATTTTATTAATTCCGAGAATCAATACTATCACATCAGGCAATTAAAGCCAAGAAAGGAAGAAAAGAAAGCGGCACGATTTATTTATCTCAATCGAACTTCTTTTAATGGTATTTATAGGGTAAACAGTCAAGGATTATATAATGTCCCATATGGTCATAGAGAAAAAGTTGATGTTGTGACAGAAAAATTATTATTGGAAGTAAGTCGAAACTTACAAGGAGCATCTTTTACCAGTCAGAGTTTTGAACAAACGATAACTAATGTAAAAAAAGGTGATCTCGTGTTTCTAGATCCACCTTACACTGTTGCTCACGAGAATAATGGATTTATAGAATATAATCAGCATCTTTTTTCTTGGACAGACCAAGAGAAACTTAGAGACTATGTTAAAGAATTGATAAAAAAGGAGGCCTTCTTTATTTTAACTAATGCAAGTCATAATTCTATATTAGAATTATATTCTGGCATTGGAGAAATTAAAAAATTATCTCGTCTTAGCCAAGTAGGAGGACGAAATAAGACTAGAGGATCATATAATGAACTAATAATTACGAATACAACTATCTGATATGGCAGTTAAAACGCTCAAAATTGCTGTTATAAGTGATTTACATTGTCATCCTCAAAAAGAAGAATATTCTGAGAATAATACACTCCTATTTAGTGACAAGCTAAGGTCTCCAACTAATGAACATCCTGTTGAAAATTTATTAGAAATTATTGACCAAGATAAGCTAGAAGTCAATCTTGTTTTAAGTCCAGGTGACTTTACTCATAGGTCTGATAAGCAAGGTTTCTTTTCAGGCTGGTCATATGTAAACGAAATTTCAAGGGCATTAAAAGCTTCGGATTTAATTGCTACAATTGGAAATCACGATATCGATTCTCGACATACTTTCTCAGACTATAGCTTTGATATTCCGAAAAAAATAAGTCAAAATTTTCCTATAAAGAAGGAAAATTTGAATCTTTTTTGGGATACAGGTTTTACATTTGTTGAAGAGGAGGATTTTCAAATATTAGTTATTAACTCAACACATTATCATACCCATTATGATAAGAATTCAATAGAAAACCCTGCTGTAAAGGGGAAAATGGATTTAGGACAAATTGAGATGATTGAAAAATACCTTGAAGCTAATAATTATAGTGAGAAGATAAAAATCGCTTTGGTTCATCATCATCCAATTAAACATTCTAGGCAAGATTTAGGGGAACATGATTTTATAGAGAATGGTGAGAATATGTTAAATGTACTAGGTAGATATAAATTTGATCTAATTATACATGGTCATAAGCATGATCCTTGGCTTAGATATTTCAATACGGAATCTGGTTTTGCTTTACCAATATTATCATCTGGGAGTTTTTCAGCGACTAATCAAATTTCATGGATTAGTAAATTCAATTACTTTCATATCATTGAATTTGTTAAAAAAGATTCGACCCCTTCAAATGGCATTATAGAAACTTGGACATTTAAAAATAGAATTGGTTGGAAAAAAGATAAAGAAGACGGCTTTTACCCATATACAGGATTTGGATATCAAGATAATATTCAATACATCGTTGAAAAAATAAAATCATTATTGAATGTTACGCCTATGCTAAAATGGAATGTAGTCATAGAGAGTATCCCAGAATTACAGAACTTAATTCCCGATAAAATGGAAGAACTTCAGTCGAAATTAGAAGTAGAAAATATTTTCTTAAATTCAAAAATAGGGCTTAAACCAAAGCATATATACTATGAGAGAGATTGATAGTTTCTATAATACCTATAATGCCAGGCATTTAAACCCAAAGGAAGTAGCGGAAAGTTTTATTTTTTCTAATAGTTTCGAAAAACTAATTCAGAATAATCATTCAGTGATTTTAGGAGCAAGAGGATGTGGGAAAACAACACTTATGAAGATGTTGACATTGCCTGCTTTGAACAATTGGAAAGATAGTAAAGCAGACAATATTAGGTTCAATATCCCCTTTTATGCAATTTATATTTCTACAGATATCTATTGGGATGTTAAAAATCAAACGTTTAGTTCCGAATTAGAATCTTTCGGCAATTTTTCGGATAAAATATCTGCATTTTCTGTAAATAGTAATGTATTCACTTCAATTTGTGATACTTTTAAAAATATCATAGACCTTGATTTAAATGACTCTGATGAAGATAAAGAAATCGAGTTAAGTAAGACCCTAATAAAAGCTTGGCAACTTACATCTACAATACCAAAGTTAGAATACATTAAAGATGCTCTTAATGAAAGAGTAGATTTTGTTAATCAGCTTATACAAAATGTTATTTTCAATTATAAAAATGAAGAGGATATACCAAAGCATGACTTTTTCAATTTAACATTTGAAACATCTCTAGAAGTTATAATCCCAATTTTTGAAAGAATATATGATATAAAAGGGAAAAAGAAATGGGCTTTATGTTTTGATGAACTGGAATTTGCCCCTATATGGTTACAAAAAAAACTTTTTAGCTCTTTAAGAAGCAGAACTCAATATATCCTATATAAATTAAGCTCTAGCCCTATATTATCACTAGAACTAGAGAAACCTTTATCGGGCACTTACAGAGCTACATCCGGTAATGATGTTACTATGATTAAAATGTGGAGTTCTGGTGATACCGATGATTTTTCAAAAAAAATTATTGATTCTTACCTATTTAAAAAACTTCAAATAAAGGACGCCAAGGGTTTTTTTGGCTCTAATGAGGTTTATAATAAAAGCGCAGATAGTTACAAGAAGGGTAGTCGTTTTTTTAAAGAAATGTCACAACTTATAAAAAAGGATTTTTCGTTTAGAGATTTCCTAAGTGATAAAAGAGTTGATTTAAATAACCCTACGCCTGATGCTAATCTAAAAGACGTTCTGTTTAGAAAAATTAAGCCAATCGTATACTTTCGGAACTATTATATTAATGAAAACAAAAAAAGTATCGATAACAAATTTAAAGTCACATATAGGAGTAGAAAAACTAGTGAATTATATTTCGGAATTGAGGTTTTAATTAAAATATGTGATGGAAATCCAAGATGGCTAATTGCAATAATTAATTCTATAATTGCTAATTCTTCCAATCAACAAGTGAGTGAAAAATTTCAATATGATGAAATAATAAGCGCTTCTAAACGATTTCAAAATGTTATAGCAAATATCCCAATAGGTTCAACAACATCAACACAACTTACCGATGTTATTGATAGAGTTGGTAAGTTCTTTAAAAATCAAATATTAGGTATTACATTTAATTTAGATCCAAAAGGAACATTCATTGTCGATGAAAATAAAAATGATTTATCTGAAGAAGTTGTAAGACTTTTGGAGAAAGGAATTTCTCAAGGTGCTTTTATTTTAGTTGATTCAAATGATGATTCTTTTGATTTTAAAATTAGAGGTCAACGACTAAAACTTTCTTATTTATTTTTTCCTCTTTATGACTTACCAATCAGGAAGTATACATCAATTAAGTTAAGTGAATGTTTAAAAGGTTTGGACTTCGAAAGTCAGAATCAAATTTTATTATTTTAAGGCAATGGAGTTACAATACGGAAAACAGATTGGAATTAATGAATTAGGAGGTCTTACTATTGATTTATTTCTTTTTGCTTGTAATCATGAGAAAAGAGTTTACAGTGCTTACGATAAGCTTGCTGGTGTTAATAAAATTTCAAAAGTTATAGGGTTATGCTATAAACAGGTAAAAAAGAAAAAGGATGATATTGAATTTATTCAAGTTAATAGTCATATTGAAATATATAATCTTTTAGAATCTATATTTATAAGTTCTCAGCTTAAAGAAATCAATATAATCGTTGACTATTCTTGTATGACGAAGTCATGGTATTATTCTATTATACTTTTTTTAGCAAAGCGTGATATCAATCTCAGTAAGGTTAAGGCTTATTTTTTATATACTCCTTCGAAATACTCTGTTCCTCAAAAGCCTAAATACAATTCTGATATTGCACCACTACCAGGAAAATATGTAGTTCCCACTAATAAGCCAAAAGCTCTTATTGTGTGTTTGGGATATGAGCAGAACAAGGCAGAAGGAATAATTGATCATTTGGATCCTAAAATATGTTATGTATTCTATACTGATCCTGCAATAGATCCAAAATTTGTAGATATAGTGAAGCGAAATAATCAAAATATTTTGGATCATTATAAGAACATAGTAACCTATCCATTCGAAGATCTATTGTTTTTAGAAAGGCAATTGACTTCAATTTATTATCTTTTAAAAGATGACTATAGTATTATTATTGCTCCATTAGGCCCTAAACCTTTTACATTTATTTCTATGCTAATGTCTGTAAAATATCCTGATATTGATATTTGGCGCGTTGGTTCTGGCTCTAATATAAATGAGTATAAAAGAGAGCCTATTAATGAGGACACATTTATTATTAGCGAAGTCGTTTTTTCTAATGAAACCTGTTAGGTGTATATATCGGTGATTCCGGGCCAGTAATTATAGGATCTGCTTATACTCGATGACTTTGGGTTAACGCATTTGGAACAACAACAACGAATGGACTTTATGGAGATCATTGAAGACCGGCATGCTTGCAAAGCAACTATTATTGCCAGTCAACTGCCAGTGTGGAATTGCAACATTAAAGTTGACATTTAGTTAAGCGGCAATATTTTGTTTATTTAAGTTTCTACCAAATTCTTCTGGGGACAAGTACCCCAGTGTAGAATGTAATCTTTTACGGTTATACCAAGTCTCTATATATTCAAAAACGATGAGTGCTGCCTGCTCTTTGTCTGTGAACTTATGCTGATACACACATTCAGCTTTGAGCGTCTTGAAGAAGCTCTCCGCTACTGCGTTGTCCCAGCAATTTCCTTTTCTGCTCATGCTTCTGATGATCAAAGGATTTTTTTCCAGTAAGCATCTGAATTCGTTGCAAGCGTACTGAACTCCGCGGTCAGAATGAAAAATCA
>NZ_QLLR01000058.1 GCF_003259615.1 Pedobacter cryoconitis
TAATTGAGAACTTTTTTGGAGTGCTTAAATCAGAATTATTTTATCTAAATGAATATAACTCGGTATCGCAATTACATTCTGAGATTAGAAAGTATATTAAATATTATAATAGGGATCGAGTAAGGCTTAATTTAAATGGAATGAGTCCGGTGGAATACCGAACTCATTACCTTAAAAACATTGCATAACTTCGTCCAACTTCTTGGGGTCAGTCTATAATAGGACTTTTTAAATCACAATAGTTTTGAGATATTTAGGTTCATATGAAAAATGAGCTATAAAAAGCAAATGTGTTATTCATAAAGCTCTCTGTTTAGTGAAAAGGTCAAAAAAAACAATCCTCTTCTTAATCAGCCAAATTTTCAAATTAACAACAGATGAAAAATCAAATTCATTATCAATTGGTTTTAAATAAATAATGAGTGCAGAAGCCATTGCAAAAAAGAATGATCCTAAACCTTGTATTACTCCTATTGCAAGGTGAAAAAGTATTCCTAAAACTAACATTCTTTGTTTATTCTGTTTAGACATAACCAGCGCCATAAAAAGAAATAATTCCAGAATTACACTTCCCCATGTGATCAGCGATATAATAATGGGTGACTTTAATAAAGGTAATACTATAAAACTAAACCAATAATTACTTCCAAAAATGGGATCTTTAAGCCAATACCAAAGAGCAGTACCATTCACCCACTCAAAAACATTAAATTTCGCGGTTGCAGCATTTAGGTAAATAATTGCTATTTGAACTTTAATGATTAATATTAATGAGAAACAGAAAGATTTTGAATAGAATTTTTTCGTTGATTTAGATATAATTGATTTTGACCAATGCCATTTGCGATTATCGAATAAGCCAATAGGAAAGAAAAATAAAGAAAGTACTCCCGATACCTGATCACCCCCATCTGGAGTCGTTGTGTAAAACATGAAACTTGTTGTGATCCAAAAATGGAAAAAAGAACTATAGCGTGGTCGCCAGCCAATAATAATTATTCCCAAAAAGAAAATAGCCATCCATCTACCTATCTCTGGATGGCTTGAAAATAACTGAAAAAAATTAGCTTTATAATATAATGTATTAACCAAAAAGACATCCCTTTGAATTATCTGAGGGAATAATAGATCTGAAGAATTGAATATTAAGGTCAGAAAAGTTCCTAATGCAAGCATTGATCTAGATAAACCGTATACATTTGTCCATGGACTTTTGTTATTAATGTATGTTATGTTTTTTTGCAACAGTCGATTTATATTCAACATCTATTTTCGTAAATTTAATTTCTTGTCCTATTTTTCCTTCGTAATCTCTAAATGCCCAGGGAATCAGCGTCTTCCTGACTACGATAATCTGACCGTTAAGTTTTATACCTGGTACACTATCTATAAAAATTTGGTTACTTCTAAATCTCTTGGATCGATAATTAACAACAGACAAAGAATCACTGTATTTGTACCAGGTGATCTTTCTCTTAGCTAATAAGTTCATATATATCAGATTAACTAAACGTCCATCCCTTTTCAAACCAAAAACATTTTTAATAGTACCATTTCTTATTCTTGAATCCTGAATTAATTTGCCACTATCGTTAACAAGAAAGAAAGTCCTTGTCTCTCTCGGATTTCTTGTAAAAAAACCCCATCCTTCCGGTAATAACATCTTAATCAAGTGACTTTTTTTCAGAAATGTCTTATTAATTGGATTATATGGAAGTGAAACAGATAAAACAGTTATAAAAGTGCAAACCCAAAAAAAAGTCAGAAGAATAAGAAAAAAACTTTTTTGATAACTATAAAAGTATTTATGCACTTAGTTAAGTTTAAAATTATCACTAATTGTTGCAAACATGTGTTCTGCATATAATGCATCTTTATCTGTCGCATTTAAATCCGACGCGCTACTAGGTTCAACTACTAATGGAACTGCTATTATTAAAACAGCCGCAACAACTGCTGCAACACTTAAAAATATCAATAAATATGACTCAGTGGCAACTTTAGTCCCATAATCAGGATCTTGTATGATATTGGTTTTTTCACCATTATTTTTCACTTCATCGCTTTTTAAATACATATTCTTCAGAATTGACCTATACTTATCTGTTTTAAATTCCATTTTTTTTTCATTGGATGACATAGATTTTGTTTTATTCATATCAGAACGAATTTCGTCAATCTTATCCTTGGTAAAAGAGGTTCTAACTTTTGAATAATCAATTTTTACCGCTTCGCATACTAATTTTACGGCCGAAATCATAGAAGTTCTTACAAGGCCAACATTCCCACTTTGGATATTATTTTTAAAAGCTCCAAAAAATTCGGGATGTTTTAAGCTTATATAAGATATTATTTCTTCTTTCACATTCTTTAAAGCCTGCTTCTCTTCTGACGTTGTAACGTAGGAATTAATGTTAGAGGAAAATTCTGATATTTTTCCTGCGACCTCACCTGTACCAAAGAATATCCCACTAAAAAGTTCTTCTCCAGAATAGGATTTCGAATTAATTGCATCCTTGGAGCAACTTTCAAGCATAAGAATAAGTGCAAGTGGAAATACCACATACCATTTTGTTACTAATGTTCTTAAATTTTTCATATTAATATATTTAATGTATTATAAGGTTGCAATTAAATAAAGATCTTTCATGATAGTAGCTCCTGTAGCAAATCAAAAAGCGCTTGTCCTTTTGCACACCCAAAGAAGTTATAACCAACTATTAAATAGATTATTTTATATGAAAAATCCTGAAAATATTTTACTCTAACAGGTTGACAAAACATTCCAAAATTCTTAATAAAATTTCTGGGATAATTTTCATCGAAACCTCTATAAAGTTCTGTTATCTCGGATAACCTAATCTCTAACTCTACGTCGCCATCTATCTTCATAAGATCTTCAGTAACAACCAAGTAACCTTCATGATTATGAATAGGGGGAATACCTGAAAACTGCGCAGCCATATGATCAAATACATTTTTTTGATTTAACTCATAATCTGAGCTCCATAAAACATTAGTCTCTAATAAAATACACATATCAAGATTACCTTAAAAAACATTTACAATAAACATAATAAATGACAACATCTAGTAAATATAATAATTAATTACAATATTATAATATTAAATCTTATAATTAATTTAATATTTATAAAAACCAAAGTATTACATATAATAAAACGATGACTTCATTCGGTCAAAAAAGCCAATTTTATTACAACGATTTTATATATTTAATAAATCTTAAAAAATAATTACATACTTATGAAAAGAATATTTTTAACAATGATAATTCTATTGACAGGATTCTATGTTTCATTGGCACAATCTGAGTCAAGTATTGAAACTATACAGAAGTTTTCCAAATTCTATAAAGACCAACAAATAGATAGTGCATTTACATTATTTTCACCAAAAGTTCAAGCAGCCTTAAAGATTGAAGGAACCAAGCAACTTTTCGCACAGATCAAATCTCAATTGGGTGAAATTGTGAGAAGCAGAGCAATCGGCACCCCTGTAAATGAAATTCAAGAATACAGATTAACATTTGAAAGGCCTTTAATTGATTTAGCATTAATGATCAATAACAAACTTATTGTAGGGATACTTCAAAAAGCTGTTGAAAAAGACAAAGGCGACATTGCAGATTTAGAAAGCCCAGATAATTTCACTGTTAATAACAGTTTCGGAGCACTTTATGGTACCTTAGTTATCCCAAATAAACAGACTGAGAAAATCCCAGTAGTAATATTCATATCAGGTTCTGGCCCAACAGACAGAAATATGAACCAAGGGAATTTAATTCGAACAAACTCCTTCTTATTACTTGCAAATAGCCTTGCCGCCAACGGAATTGCCTCATTGAGGTACGACAAAAGGGGGGTCGGTAAAAGCGAGGGAGCCCTTAAATCAAATAATATTGAATTAAATGATTATGTGAACGATGCCGAACTATTCATTAAAAAACTAAAAGCTGATTCAAGATTTTCAAAGATCATAATTCTTGGTCATAGTGAAGGTTCCACTATTGGAATTTTAACCGCAAAAAAAACAAAAGTAAATGCTTTAATTTCTCTATGTGGCCCATCTAGTGATCTAGGTACTATTTTAAGAAAACAGTTAAAAACATTACCAGATTCGAATTACACTATAGCATCTAAAATTTTGGATACACTACAAACTGGTAAATTAATTCATCAAAAAATTTCCTCACCTACATTAGTTGCACTTTTCAATCCAGTTGTCCAACCATATTTGATTTCATCCATGAAATACCAGCCCTCTATTGAGCTTAAAAAATTGACGATACCAATTTTTATATTGGGAGGCACTGAAGATCAGCAAATAGGAATTGAAAATACTGAGCGCCTTGCTAAATCAAATCCCAAATCCCAATTACTTTTGATTAAAGGCATGAACCATGTATTAAAAAGTACTACCGGAAAAACAACTGAAAGCTATACGAACCCTGACCTACCTTTACATGGAGGCCTTGTTTCAAGTATTACGAAATTCATAAACAACTTACCCAACAATTAGACACATCATTCTCCAAAGACCGCAATTAACTATAAATTATATTAAAATTTAATACTTAGAAAAATAGTAGCATAATAACATAAATATTCAATTGCAAATTATCTATATTTGATATATACACTTAAAAAACATTTTTATGAAAAGGAAAATCTTTAAAGGAATTAAAATTAAGTACATCATTTTATCCACAGGGCTTTTAGTTGGACTGTTTTTAGGATTTAGATCTGACGACTCCAAAACAGTTTATCATGATATTAGCAACACCATTACTGGTGAGACACTATTTAAAGGAATCTTTTTTGGGGATCAAAAAATTAGTCAGTTTTTGCCAGAGTTGAATACGATCAGGGCAGCTAAAGAAAGTAGCGACAACAATAAAATTGTCACACAACTGTTGCATAATATTAATAAAATCAACCCAATATTTTTTGATACGTTTAAATCAAATATTGAGAGTGGGGATCCGAATTTAGTCGATCAATCATTAATTAATGGCATGAAAATTATAGATCAGATACTGAATGATAAACGAATATTCAATCAAAAAAAAGAGAATATGGTGTCTCCTACAAATGATATTCCACAAACAGGAGAATATTTTGTTGTTTCACCTGTACTTGATGTACCCGGACCATTGATGCATATGGTTACACAATACACCGATTCAGACCCTAGCCTATTGGCTAAAAAAGGTATAGAAAGAGAGAAACTCGTTGCATATCTAACCGATACTTTAAAAAAATAGATCTTTAATTATAAATTTTCAAAGCAACCTATTGGTTGCTTTTTTTTTATCAAAAATTTTTCTAGGAAGAATATTTTTCCAAATTCGTTGTCAATCCATAAATAAAGTAATAATCCAGCACTCATGGCAAAGAAAAATGAGATTAACCCATGAATTATGATTATAAAAAAATGAAAAGTAAGCCCCAATATCAGAAAAAAATATTTCGCTCGATTACTCATTAAGATGCTCATAAACAACAGAACCTCCAATAATATAGAACTCCAGGTAATCATTGCCACTCCAATAGGGTTTGCCAAAATAGGATCTAAAATAGGCCGTATCCATTCAGACATACCGAAAATTGGATCGTTAAACCAATAATATACAGCAGTTCCATTACTCCACTCTTGATTTGGCATTTTACCAATCGCTGCATGAAAATATAGCAAGCAGATCTGAAGTTTGATAATAATGTGGAAACAATTCGCTATCAGATATTCGAAGTTACCAAAACTTATATCTTCCTTTTTCTTAGCCTTATTCCAATGCCATTTTCTATCATCACATAATAAAACAGGCACAAGTAGTAAAGTTAAAATTGAAGCTATCTGATCTCCCCCCTCTACAAGTCTTACACTGTTAAAAAAACTCACACAAATCCAAAAGTGGAAAAGACAAACATACCTAGGTCTCCAACCTGAAATAACTATAAGAAGAATGATAATAGCAATGAATTTCGCGACATATAGATGATCAAATCCAAATAGTGAAAAAAAATTTATGTTCTGAAAAAGATCTTTATTATTGAAGGAGTCAGTAAGATTAATTGTCTTAGTTTTAAACAAAACTTCATCATCGTTAGCGATTAAAGTCAGTAGAGTGGACAATGCTAAAATTGTTCGTGCTATGCCCAAACGATAGTTGAATATATCTTTTTCCGTTAGATATATTATCAAAGAATCTATTCTTTTATTTATTCGAACAATCCACATAGAATCTTATATATTTCGATGGCATTTCAACTGATTTGTATTTACTCCTGTGAACGGCAATCATGAATGCAGGGTTTTTGGCAATTAGGAATACATAACATTCGGCAAGAATGCTACATAGAAAATGGCAAGAATGAATGCATAGTCCGTTTCAAAAGTAATGCAATAATTTTAAGATTCAAAGAACGTTTGCCTGTTCTCCAAACGATGGCTTTCTCCAGTTAGATTAATGATTTCGCATCGAAAAAGAAGTCTATCAAGAAGCGCAGTGGCGATCACCTCATCATCTAACATTTTTGCCCATTCAGTAGGTTTTTTATTGGTTGTAATGACAATTGATGTTGATTCGTAGATCTGATTAATAAAGTTGAAGAAGGCAACTGCAAGGTTCTTCTCCAGGGGGAA
>NZ_QLLR01000059.1 GCF_003259615.1 Pedobacter cryoconitis
GACCGCGGAGTTCAGTACGCTTGCAACGAATTCAGATGCTTACTGGAAAAAAATCCTTTGATCATCAGAAGCATGAGCAGAAAAGGAAATTGCTGGGACAACGCAGTAGCGGAGAGCTTCTTCAAGACGCTCAAAGCTGAATGTGTGTATCAGCATAAGTTCACAGACAAAGAGCAGGCAGCACTCATCGTTTTTGAATATATAGAGACTTGGTATAACCGTAAAAGATTACATTCTACACTGGGGTACTTGTCCCCAGAAGAATTTGGTAGAAACTTAAATAAACAAAATATTGCCGCTTAACTAAATGTCAACTTTAATGTTGCAATTCCAAGATTTAAAAGGAAAAGTGAAAGCAGATCATTTTCGAGACGTAGTTACAAATGCAATAATTCATCAATCGGAACAATTGTCAATGATTAATTCGGCTGAGCGTCTACTAAAAAAGATGAAGTTAATTTAAAAATCTTCTCAATGTTAGTGAGATCTCTTTTAATTATTTTATGTCAATGGGAGAAAGCAGTTACATAGGAATATACAAATAAGGCTCCAATACTGAAATCAATAAGAAAATTAAGTAGCTTGATTAAACCTATCTTAAACTTTCTTTCACATGTAATTCCTTACAATACCCCCAAATTCTTTATCATCCATCATTTTCGAAAAGATATCTTGGCTTTGCTACATTCTAATAATGGCCTTATCCATATAAATATCATCAAAACCGAATTTGAAGTTCTCAATACTACTTGCTTCGGCTTGTTGCCTCAATTTATCATCAGCATAAAGTTCTTCTGAATATCTAACATGTCTTTGCGGTGGCCGGCAATACTCTACAGTTTCGTTTACTGTAAAATACTGCTTTGTTTAATTGGCCCGGCATCACCGATACAGGTGTCCCGCTATAGATTGATATATGCAAATTGACCAGAGCAAGTCTGGTGGAAGGATGTTTTCCCAAAAGAATGTAGTGTGATAACTGGAGTGAATTTATATCTAGGGATGTAGACATGTGGGCCTACCAGAGCCAGATAACCCTTGACTTTTCAAGACCAAAAAAATCCACTGATAATCCGTACGTTGAATCTTTCAATGGCAAATTCAGAGATGAATGTGTAACCCTCCCTTTTTTCGAACCGGCTTAGGAGGCGAGAATTCAAATTTATATATTATTTTCATCCCTCAGCATGGAGTCAGCTCCGCAGGGGCTGACTCCATGCTGAGGCTCCATTGTGCTCTATATTCTAACGGCGTTTTACCATCTAATGCTTCATGTGGTCTCTTAGAATTATAATCCTTTACCCATTCTTCAGCTAATATTTGTATTTGCATTATATCTTCAAAATAAATATGCGTTAAGAACGCTTTCCCTGAAGCTTCTGTTAAAACGTTCTATATATCCATTCTGCATCGGCCTACTTGGTTGAGTATATTGGATTTTAATATTATTCCCTTTGCACCAGGTATTAAATTCCTTGCTTATAAATTCCGGACCATTGTCAGTCCTGATGCTTTTTGGCTTTCCTTGCTCTTGAATTATTCGTTCTAATAGTTCTGTTACCCGCATGGCAGGCATTGAATGGGCAACTTCAATGGCAATAGCCTCCCGGCTATAATCATCTATTACATTTAGCGTTCTGAATTTCCGTCCATTGGTAAGCACGTCACTCATAAAGTCGATAGACCACAACTCCAGCGGGGCTAACGGACGCGCCAGCGGATTTTTCACACGCTTCGGTAAACGTTTGCGCGCTTTTCTTCTCTGATTTAGCTCAGAAGTAGATACACCCGTCTCACACGCTTATAATTCCATTTATATCCCTCCGTTCTAATTCGCCCATAATATAAATCTTGACCTTCGGTTGGATAAGATCCAGCCAATTCCTAAAGCTTTGTAATCGTTTCTGAATCATCCTTTCTAGATTTATAGTAATACATGGATTTCGGTAGAGAAGCTACACGACAAGCCCTGCTGATGCTAATCTGATGGTATTCCACCACATAGGCACCCATGTTTTTACGCTGGCAGGGCTTTAAAACTTTTTTGAAAGAACGTCTTTCAGAATCTTATTATCCAAGGCCAATTCAGCATACATATGCTTAAGTCTGCGGTTTTCTTCCTCTAATTCCTTCAAACGGCGTAGCTCCTGATTATCCATTCCAGAATACTTTTTCTTCCAGTTATAAAATGTGGCGTGATGTATCCCCAAATCACGGCAGATATCTGCCACCTTTTTACCCGACTCTTGTTCCTTGATTGCTGCCACGATCTGGCTTTCACTAATTACTGACTTTTTCATCTTCCTGTTTTAAAGTTACGAATTTTCGCCTTTTATACAGTCCGATTTTTAGGAGGGGTTACAGCATCCTTTAAATCTCTTTCTCTAATTTTTAAAAAAAAGGGAATCTAAGTTTTATCTCAAATCCCATATATAAAGTTTATTAGATACTGCCCTTATACTGACGATAAAAATTGCTGAGATCCACTTTATCCGTTATCTAAACTATCGGAACCGGGCAAGATGGGCTTTTGGCAAGCAGTCCGATAAATCATAAAGCATTAATAAGCATTGTTCTCGTATCGCTCCCTAAAATCGTTTCACGTGTTAAAGATAATATTTATTGCATTCATTTAAGTCCGGCAAGGTCCTAGAAACTTTAAATTAGGAAAACAACTCCATTTGTAAGTTGTTTTCCTAAAACAATGTCACCTCTCCCAAAATCTAATTCACTTTAGACATCTTTCAATGTTGCTATTTCTTCATAATTAAATTCAAATTTACTTTGCAGGATTATTTCATTTAAAATTGATCTTATATGGCCTAACTCGATTGACTTATTAAAAAAGTCAAGTAAAATCGGTATGTTAATTAACTCTTCAATACATTCCATGTACTTTTTTACCACAGCTTCCACAGGATAGTTTTTCAAAGCATCATCATAGATTTTAGCATGCAATTTATCTACTTCGGCTTCTGACTTAATAACAAAAGTTATAGGATATTTTTGTAGTTTTTCAATATCCAGAAAATACTTCTTGAAATCCAAAGTTTCTGTCACTTGAAAAAACCTACCAAGTGGCTTCATAACAAAATCAATCCCTCCATCATTTGCATTTGTTCTGCCTGTCTTATATAAAGTTAGTTTCTCCTCGTTTAAATTATCAGAATTGTAGCCCCAATAAATTGTAGTGTCAATATAATAATGCTTTAAGATCGCATAACTCACAATTTCAAATAGTCTGGCATCAACATTAGGAGATAATTGAGACATTACAAATAACCTTACTGCATTGTCATTATCCGCGTCAATACCTTGTAAGTCTATACATGTAGATATAAATAGATCTAGAGCATTACTCTTAGTTTTTATATATTGATCAATTATTTCTATAATACTTTCAGCAATATTAAATATAGTATGACTAAATGTGATTTTCAACAAGTCTTCATTAATCCAATATTTTTCGGAAACCCTCAGAATTGGTGGGGTTTCCTGTATAGGAAAATACTTTTGAAACTCCGAATTAAGCCTATTATTTAAAGCATGATTCTGTAAATTTGCCCCAAAAGGGAGCTGTCTTTGTCTATTGAATAAATGTTTAAATTGCGAGCCATTAGATTTCTTATAGCCATCATTAACATGAAATCCTTGCTTTATGTAATCCTCAACTAAAACATAAATAGCATATAGGTTAGCAAAACTTCCCCTTGCTTTAGATCCACTATTTGCGGATTTTGTTTTAACATTTAGATATTGAAGTATATAACTATCTTTAAATATATCTTCATAATTATGAGGGAAATTCTTTTTTAGAATTTCATTAATATTACTTGTGAATTGGTGTTCCATCGAATAGCTCTAGAGTGTTGTTTTTTTTGATTTGGTAAGTTTTTGGTTCTTTCTGTAGTTCTAAATCGCAATAAGACGAAGGGATTTCAACCCTTCTAAGACCTATCTTTAAATACTTTTCCTGCAACTCAATTCCTATTGATCTTCTATTTAATTTTTTTGAAACATAGCAGGTAGTAAATGATCCAGAAAAAGGATCCAATATTAAATCATTTTCATTACTGCTTGCTAGTATAATTCTCTCTAGGAGAGCGACTGGTTTTTGTGTGGGATGATCTTCAAATTCATCCATTCTATATCTTACTCTATTATAATCCCAGACATTTCCAGGCACTTTAGATGAATTGTAAACTTGTGGAGGATTCTTTCTATAATCAATTAACTTTCTTTTTGATCCTGTCTTCGCTTCAACCAGTATATCTTGTGCATTAAAAGTGTAATTAGATTTATTTTTAACTCCAAAAAGAATAGGTTCATACATTGACCCATAAAATTGTTTAGCCTGAACCCCAGAGCTGTCATATGACCATACTATTCGAGACAAGATTGTTAACTTATTTCGAAGAAAGATGTCGAAGTATGGCATAAATTGGGTAGAAGTCATCACATAGAATGACCCATTTGGTTTAAGTTTTTGTAAACACATATTTAGCCATTTATAGCACCAGTCTAAATAGTCTGTTTCGCTATCCCACTTATCCTTTACTCCATCAAAATCTTTGCCTATATTATACGGTGGATCAGCAAAAATTAGATCAACACTCTCGTCTTCTATTAAGTCAAGTGACTCTAAGACGTCTCCATGGAGAATTGTATGATTATCTGTATTATAAGCTCTTACAGGCATGTAAACTTGAATATTTTAAAAAAATATGTATGTATGCAAGCTATCTCTTAATAGATTTGCAGAATTTGGAACAAAATTAAACAAATTCTGTTAGAGTTAGGCCATTAGAATGTACATTGCCAGAGTAAAGTTTAAACGTACTCACATAAAAATTTGTTTTCTCTGCTTCAAATCAAATATGCGAGGAAAATAATAATCAACCAAAAAATAAAAGAGCATACAAACCCTCTTTTATACGCTCTTTTTCCCTATTTACACCTTCAAACTACTCATATAAACACTATCAGAAACATCTATCCTCCTACCATCAGTTAAAATTGTCTTGTCCTTAAATAGCTTTACACTAGGTCTTGTCCGGTTTTTAGTTTACAGTTTTGAAGAGTGAATATTTCTACTTAAAACTATACATTATGATTTGATTGTAACTACATCTGGCACTTTTTTCTTTCTGGTATTTTTCCAGTATTTTATCAATGGTTCAGTAGTTTGATGAGCAACTTCTGGAGTTAGAAAACTACAACTCATATGTGGTCTAATATTATTGTAGGCTTCTATTGCTGTTTTTACTGCGAATAATGCTTCAGTTCGGGATTTGAATATCCTGCTTAGTTTAAATTCAGTTTTTAGAATACCATTTATCCTTTCAGCAATTGGATTTTCATAAGCTTCACCATGCTGG
>NZ_QLLR01000060.1 GCF_003259615.1 Pedobacter cryoconitis
GATGCTTACTGGAAAAAAATCCTTTGATCATCAGAAGCATGAGCAGAAAAGGAAATTGCTGGGACAACGCAGTAGCGGAGAGCTTCTTCAAGACGCTCAAAGCTGAATGTGTGTATCAGCATAAGTTCACAGACAAAGAGCAGGCAGCACTCATCGTTTTTGAATATATAGAGACTTGGTATAACCGTAAAAGATTACATTCTACACTGGGGTACTTGTCCCCAGAAGAATTTGGTAGAAACTTAAATAAACAAAATATTGCCGCTTAACTAAATGTCAACTTTAATGTTGCAATTCCAGGACATTCAACTCCAGGACTTTTTTACAAAGCTCTTTATGTTCAAAAACATCAATTCCGCTACCACCACCCCTCATGAAAACTAAATAATTATCTGCTTTAATTTCCAATTGATCAAATAAGTATATAATTTCCGTCCGAGAGCTAATATTTGTCTTCTGGAAAATTATTTTGTAACGATCTTTATTTTCACTACCCAGAGCGCTAAAAAAATCTTTGTCAACAATTGAATCGTTCCCCGTAATAATTACAATTTTAGGATATTTATTCTCTCTCAATTGTGTCCGTATAGCGGAACGTATGTCGGCCAAACCGGACTCAAATTTAGATTTTATCAAATCAAAATCCGATTCCGATATTTTGCTGATTAGTTTATCATGACCGACTATTTCAGCCACATTAAAGATTAAAGGTAAATTTGAATCCTTTACATTACCTCTCTCTAAAAAACCATTAAGTTCATAATACTGTCCAGAAACCAGTGATGCTTTTAAAATATCGCCGATCTTGATACGTATACCTTCATCTGAATTGTGCCCTATCAAATCATCATAGTAAAATCCGTTATAATTACTACGCTTATTATCCTTATAAATTCCGCAAACAACTATATCTCTACCATCGAAATTGGATGAAAGCGAATTATTATATTGATTCAAAATATACCATGGGTAGTACGTAAATGGTTTATCGATGTTTTTACGTGTTTGCATAATAGAAGATGTAAATATTAATAAATTTATTCAAGTATAAACATATTTTATTATTAATATTATTATTTTCACTTGAATGATAATGTTAGTTATAAAATAATTTCTTCCAATTGAAACTCGAAATAGCATAACACAATACCCTATAGATCCAATACGATAAAAAAAATGTAGAGACCTTGTCTGAGGAAAGAGTTATCACTATTACAAAACAATGTTTTAGCAAGTGTGTTAACTCCGGGAATATCCTTAAACACGAAATATGAAAGCATTGATTATTAACTGTACGCTAAAACCATCACCTGCATTCTCCAATACAGATGCGCTTATCAAAAAGGCAGCTGCTCAGCTCGAAGAAAAAGGTTCACAAACAGAAATCCTCCGCATTGTTGATTATAACATTAAGCCAGGAAATGTGACCGACGCAGGAGAAGGAGACGAATGGATTTTGATACTGGAAAAGATCAAAGCATGTGATATTTTTATAATTGCATCACCTGTATGGATGGGACATTTGGCTTCCACAGCACAGCGGATAATTGAACGTCTGGATGCTATCTTTCACGAGGATGGATTTACTGATGACAAGACCGGACAATATTTTTCTTACAATAAAGTTGGCGGATGTTTAATCACAGGTAATGAGGATGGGGCACATTCCTGTGCAGCTCAGTTACTTTGGTCCATGCAGGAACTTGGCTTTACCATTCCACCCAATGTAAATGCCTATTGGGTTGGTTTAGCCGGAGGAGACAAAAACTATGTGGAAGCAGGGGGAGAAAGATATTTTTATACCAATTCCACCCTGCGTTATATGATCGGTAATCTTACTTTTTTTGCGAAGCTTTTAAAAGCAAACCCGATAGATACTAATTTTAAAGAACTGGAAGAAATTGCAAAAGAAGAAAGTGATCCTGAGTAAAGATTACTTAACCACCTTTGATGATCTTTCTGTTACTGATTTGTTTTTCCAGGCAGTTGTCCCTGCTGAAGGAACTTTAATCTCGGTTGGGTCTTTTCGTTTCTTTTCTGGTCCTTGTAAATGATCTGCATGTTTACGTGTAGTTTCACGCAGATCAGTTAACAACCGATCTTTCAGCTCGTGATGAGGCTCTTGCTTTTGCGTCAGATTAAGTTTTTCCAGTAATAATTTTCTAGACTTACTTCCCGATCTGGGCGCAAATAACACAGCTATTGCAGCACCTGCTGCTAATCCGGCCACTAGCGCAAAGGCACTTAAACTATTATCCTGATGGGCATGTATAACACTTTTGATTAATTTTTTATAGCTCATAATTATAGGTTTAAAGTTATTTCTGTTTTAACCAGTTGATAGCCTGTGGTAATTCCGACAATTCATAACCTTTAGCTTCTCCAGGGCTTACATAACTAAAAATATCTGTGAATGTTTCTACAGATTTCTGCTCGGTGACTATAGCCATTTTTTTCCACTGGGTGAGGTGTTTAACACCTGCGAAAAGGTCTTGAATCCAGGCTCCGGCTGTGAAATTCTGAACATCAGTCTCCAGTACAAGGAGATAATAAATTTCTTTATAGCGCTCACTTAAAGCTTCCAGCCCGGGTAATAACACTTGCTTTAAGTCATCTTCAGTGACTTTTCCATTTGCACGCACACCGAATACATGACTGGGTAAATTAGGAATGATAGTTAACATATTATAAAAGGTTGATGAGCAAATTATAACAAGACTAAAATGATATGGTTTTTAATTTGTTGTTGTGGATTTCGGCGCTTTACGCAGCCTGAAATATTCGACGTTAACAGGAGAGATTAAAGTCCTGAAATTGAGTGTAATATGCAGCATAATTCAATATTAAAGCCTCCAGTATTGGTTTGACGGTATGGATTCTGGTACAATATATCATGGGACTAGTATGCCTGGGATATTTTGCTAATATTGTAATTACAACCCATTAACCAATCGTAACTAAAAGCTTATGCCTACAATCTTTGCACCTACAGAAAATATAATTACTATCTGTAATCTTATCGATCAGGGAATAACCGATTTTTTGGAGTCCCTGAATAATGAGCATTTTGGCAAATACGAATTTGAGATCGAATGTTTGTTAAATATTGTTCATTCTATAAGGATTTTAGAAAGCATTATTGAATTGGCCAGAAAAGATCTGGTCTATATTCAGAGTGCACTTATTTTAACCAGAAGTCTATTTGAAACTTTGATAAAAGTTTCCTGGATTCTGCACCCACCAGACGTTTTTGACAATGAAAGCCGATATATAGCACAGCTCAGTACCGAATGTGAATTTTGGGACAGGTGGATCAAAGAACTTAAAAAGAAAAGTAATTCCTCGACGGAGAAAGAAGAGAATATACGTTTATCGATGAATAATTTTAAGAATGATCTTTCAAAACTACTTGTAGAAAAAGGATACGGTATTCCTAAGCTTCCCAATATGCGTGAAATGTTAAAATCCTTAGAGCAGGAAAGAAAGTATATCAATTATTTGTTATTATCTCAGTACACTCACATGTCTCATGTTGCCGGAAAAATTTACAGACAGAATTTAGGTGCCAAAAAAGAACTATCAGAAAATGTGAACTTGGAGGACTGGTATTATGTATTTGCAATTTGCTGGCCGGTTTTTGAATTGGCAACAGAACTTTATGTATTCAGGACAGAAAATAGAGAAAATCTGTATAAAAATGAATTTAAAGAAACGATCAACAAAAGCCTTGTAGATTTGAACATTGCAGACAACTAAAAAAGTATCATTAGAGCGCTTTTTCTTTTTTTGATTAGTTAATTAATATAGAAATATTGAGGAGCGTGAACTGTTAGTTAAACGACTGACGATACTCTATCGGCGTTTGCTTCGTCTTGCTCTTAAACAATTTATTCAATGCCTGCGGATATTCGAAACCTATCAAATAAGCGATTTCACTAACCGAAAGTTCTGTTGAAGTCAATACATCTTTAATATGTTCTATTAGTTTTTCATGGATGAGCTGCTGGGTTGTTTGGCCGGTAAGTTGTTTAATACAATCGTTTAAATATTTGATGGATAAATTTAGTCCTGAAGCCAGGTACCTTGCCTTAGGTAAACCTTTCTCCGCAGGATCATTAAAATGCTTATCCAGTAAATTTTCTGCTTGTACTAAAAGATCAATTTGACTTGTTTTTCTGGTAACGAATTGCCTGGTATAATAGCGGTTGGAATACGTGAGTAAAAGATCGATATTGGAGATAATTACCTCCTGGCTAAAATTGTCTAAAGGTAAATGGTATTCCCTGTAAATCTGTTCGAAAATCTGGAACATCGATCTTTCTTCCTCCTCAGAAAGTATCAGCGCCTCATTAACCGCATAATTCCAAAAGCCATAAGTTTTAATTTTCTGGCTTAACGGATAACCCCTCAAAAATTCTGGATGGATCAATAATAACCAGCCCTTATTAGAAATTATATCTTCTGGTTCTTTGATAAATAGCTGTTTAGGTGAAAAAAAAGATACTATTCCTTCGTCAAAATCATATAAAGTCTGCCCATATTTAAGCTTACACTTACAATCCTTTTTTAAGGTGACCTGATAAAAATCGGAAACTAACTTGATACGCTGTTCATGTTCAATATTTGCAAGATCTTCAAATCTTAAAATACTAAATAGGGGATGCTTAGGTTTCACTATATTCAACACCTCATGCTGCTGCGCAATCGATGTAAAATGTATTTTTTGGATATTCCGAGGTATACTACACCACCATTCCGCGGCAAAGTACACCACCATTCCGAGCCATATTACACCACTAATTAGGATTTAGTGTATTGATGATTCCGATGGAAAGTACACCATTTTACCTTCGATCATTGAAGTTTGCAAGGACTGACATTCCGACACAAAGTACACCACTGGATTCCGGGGCAAAGTACACCACTAAGCAGAGTTTACCTGGCATATTCATAGGTTTAGTTTAAACAAACTAAACCCTTGCAAATGGCCAATAAACCACTTAGTATGCATAAAGTAAGACAAGTACTTCTTTTTTTTAAGCAGGGAGCCTCCC
>NZ_QLLR01000061.1 GCF_003259615.1 Pedobacter cryoconitis
TAGAGAAAGTCGGAATTGCCTTTGAAAAGAAAGCTGGTTTAATAAATAAAGTGTAATTATTTATTAAACTTTCACCAAAATTGACGAAGAACCGCAATGCTGACCCCAGTAGGATTTTAGCTCATCGAGTTTGATGACCTGACGATTTTACTTCTTTTTTCTTGGACTTTCACCTTTTAGTTCAATTCTGTAGGACGTATGCACCATTCGGTCGAGCAGCGCGTTTGCAATTGTATTCACACCAATCACATCATACCAACTAGCTACTGGCAGTTGACTGGCAATAATCGTTGCTTTGCAAGCGTGTCGGTCTTCCATGATTTCCATGAAGTCCATTTGTTGTTGTTGTTCCAAATGTGTTAATCCGAAGTCATCGAGTATCAGCAGATCCGTTCGGGAAAGCTTCTCAAAAAACTTGTAGATCGCACCATCAATCCTGCTCATTTTAGTTTTTAACAGCAATTTCTGAAGGTTATAATAAAACAACTTATATCTCTGGGAACAAGCATTATGACCTAAAGCAGAAACGAAAAAAGATTTTCCAGTACCGGTAGCTCCGGAAACAAGTACTGCTTCTCCTTTAGTAATATAATCTCCTGTAGCTAGATTTGCCACCAGGGATTTTTCCAGCCCACGGGAGGTTTCCATGTGCAGTTCCTGAATGGATGCCTGATAACGGAAATGGGCGCTTTTCTGGAGTCGCTCAAAACGCTTGTCGCTTCGATCATCTTCTTCAGCCTGCATTAGCATTTCCATACCTTCAGTGAAAGAAAGTTCATGATGCTTTCTGGTTTCCATTAATGGCTGCCAGTTACGGCCCATGCCATGCAGACGCAATTGTCTAAGTTATGTTTCTATGTTCATTTTTTAGAATTTGATAGTGGTCTGTGTATAATATTTTTTACCCCGGATGTTTCCATGTATGGGTAGGGATTGTTCTTTTGTGTGATGATCCTGATAATCTTCCCTGTTATTTTGCAGGATGCGACCTACAAAACGATAGGAGAAGTTGCGGTATTCAATAGCCAGCTCACAGGTCTTGGCAAAGGCCGCGGGAGGCGCCTTTTTCTGTAGACGCAGCAAGCCATCACATGTTCGGTATAATTGTTCAGGGTGCCGCGACTGCTCGAAAAGAAGCTGTACAAGCAGGTGTAATTCAGCGGATTTCTCCTTTGCTTTTTCTATATAATAAGCAGGACTTCTATCCATGTAATGACGGTGATAGGAGTTCATGTGTTCTTTAATAGTCGTATATCCGGCGAGCTGATAGGCTCCTTATACGAACTGCAACCTGTCTGCCAGAAGCATAGATATAGACCTTAGAACGTTTGTAAATTACTTTTACACGGCCACCAACGTAGGTAAAAGGTACACTGTAATAATACTTATCCCTGCCAATATAAGATATGGTTATTGTTAGCTACTTTTGGCTCACAATAATACTTCAGTTCAAAAGTGGTGTCGGGCAACGGACAAAGCAAATGCTTCTCAGCAGCCAGAAACCGTTCCTCTCCACACCATGGCTTTTGCTGCATTCGGGTTTGGTTATGTGTTTTTATTTTTCCCTTTATAGCCTCGTTCAGTGCATCCAGAGAAAAGAATTGCCGGTTGCGTAATCGCGCATAGATCCGGTTGTAGATCAGTTTGACCTGGTTCTCAACCAAAGCCTTATCCCGAGGTTTTCGCGATCTTGTGGGAACAACTGTAATATTATAATGATTGGCAAAGTCTTCCAATGAACGGTTCACATCTGGCTCATAACGGTCCGCTTTGATAATAGCTGATTTCAAGTTATCAGGAACCAGTACTTTAGGCGTTCGCCAATATGCTGAAGGCAGCAGCCCAATGCATGAAGGAAGTCGGCAATTCGCTGGCTGGAAACTGCCACAGTAAAGCTGTAATCGGAAAAAGGAAGGCAGGCTACAAATACCTGACAGGCAACCACCTCACCGGTAGAATGATCAATATAATGAAGGGGCTTCCCTGCAAAGTATACGAACAGCTTATCGGCTGGCCAATGCTCCAGTTTCATTCCCGGCCGGCGGGCCCGCAATTGCTGCTGCAGGTGAAAGCAGAACTGCGAATAACTGTAACCTTGCTGGTAATCGATAATATATTCCTCCCAAAGGAGTTTTCTGGTTACACCAACCAGTCCCAATTGCTTCCTGTAGCTTTCCAGATGAGCGCTCAAATGTTCAAACCTGGGATCTTTATAAGCGGGATTACCCGCATGGAATTTACTTTCTAATACTGGATCTTCAAGAGCCAATAATTCAGCTACAGCAGATAGTTGGACATCTTCTAATTTGTTGAAGGAGATGAGCAAAGCATTCTCAGAAACAATCTGCTTGTATTTCTCTAACAGATCTCTGGAGATTAATTGTAAAGTCATTATTCCCATATAGTTTTTCTTTTGAGAAAGGGATTAGCTCGCTGATCCTTTGGGGGGCTTCAAACACTTAATGACCCAATAATTTCTAAGATTGAAGAAGCCCTCGTTTTGCTCGTAATAGAAAGTGTTTTATAAGCCCACTAACGGATTGAGTCTTTATGATAGTTTCTGACTCTTAATCTTTTTATGTTACAGACTTTGGCAACATCAATAAAAATGATAATGCTTTTGAATAGTCTAAATCCTGATATTCCAATCCTAGGGCTCTTATGTTGCTATAGTAAGTTTCATGCTGAGTATAATAGTATTTTTCAGACTGTACAAACCAAGCTTTATTTCCTAATTTCTGAGCAAGAAACCATTTCTCAAACAAACGTCCACTACGCCCGTTCCCATCGTTCCAAGGATGTATTTTTACAAATACGAGATGAATCATGCTGGCAAAAAAGAAAGTCTCTGATATAGTTAGTTCAGTATTCAATAATATCTCCAGATCAGTGTACAATTTATCCATTTCAGACGGCACTTCAAAAGGAGTTGCTGCTACATACTCAATACAACCGTCTTTTGTGGTGACAAACATATTTTGATTTCTAAACTTTCCCAGCCAGTTTGTAGATACGATATGTCTGGCTAAAAGGGAATGCATCTCTGCAAACGTCTCTTTATATGGTCTGTTTTCTGAAGCGAATTGATAAGCAAGGTACAGATCGTCTATCTTGCGGGTATAATCAGGTTGAAATTCAATGTGAAAACGCTTGTGTTTGATGTAAGAATCTAATTCTATAGCTCCCCCTTCAATTTTGCTGGAATAAACAGAGGCTACAGCATGATGGAAGTTAAAATCAGGTGCAGATAGCTGGACATCTTCTAATTTGTTGAAGGAGTTTAGGGATCAAGCAAAAAAGTTGGGGAGTGACTATGCATATATTTTAGATAGCCTAAAAAGAAAGAACTTGACATTTCTCACCCCTCTAAACTGTGA
>NZ_QLLR01000062.1 GCF_003259615.1 Pedobacter cryoconitis
GTAAAATACTGCTTTGTTTAAATTGGCCCGGTATCACCGATAGGACTGGCCCAGTATCACCGATACGGGTGGCCCGTTATAGACTGATATATGCATTAAGCATATAGAATTATTAATTCCATTTGTTTCTGAATCTTTTAGAAACGAGTATTGCGAAATAATGATTAATGACCCTAGATTGTATAGAATAATGGTTTATTCTAGTCCAAAGGACCAGCTTATTTTTAGTAACCGAATTCAGGGCAAAGCATTAATTGAATTTGAAAAAGACATTAGAATAAACATAAATGAAACAATTAAATTGGAGCGTTTTTCAACGAATATTGAACTGTTTTCAGAAGCTCAGGCTTATAATCTTGGTCTAAATAGAAAGGTCTGTATTAATAAGGAAGGGGAAATTAAAAATTATCTCACTCATAAGTCTTCTTTTGGAAATATTATGAATATTGATGTTAAAAATGTTATTGAAAATAAGGAGTTTATAAAGAAGTGGGACGTGTCTAATGATGATATTGAAATATGCAAAGACTGTCAATATAGGTATACTTGTGTTAGTAATTCAGATATTATAGAGATCAAAGGTAAATATTATAAGGAAGAAATTTGTGGTTTTGACCCATTTACTAATAATTGGGCTAGTTAATTGATGAGGTGCTCTTTATATATTAGGAATTCCTCATAATTTGTAAGTTGACCATGCTGATTGCAACCAAGATGGCTTGAGAGTTGTTTCTAAGTCTTATAAATTAATCTTTAAATTTGAGTATTTTCCGTGTACTTTTCACAATGCTATTACATGATTAACAATAAAATAATTGGTGCCAGAGCCATTGATGTATCGGTTTCTATAGATTGTATATGTGAATTGGATGCATGCCATTATTTATATTGTAAGTTAGGAAACGGCTGCCTTTTGTTGGTTGTAAAACAAATTATTATTTTCACGAGTCGGTAAAATTATTAAAATGAACTATTATAAAGACTTTGATAATTGTCTTTCCTCTATGATTGACTCCATCAAAGGAGTTTTGTATCATAGAAGCAACGAAATATTTGAAAGATTAGATTTTTATAATGATGAAATTTATCTGGAACCCCTAATCTATAGTTATCTTGCTCAGAATGACGAAAAGTGGCTTGACTCTATAATAATTGGTTATGAAAATGAAAAAAAAGAAGAAATAAATGTTTTTTCAAATTCATATGGTGTAATTTATTTACCTAGAATTGGGTACTTTATAACAGATAAAATAAGCTCAACTTTTACATTGCGGATTGTAAGTGGTGAGTTCTTACTTTTTTTTTATGGAGAGAAACTATCTTATATATTTGAACCGATTGTTAAGTTATTAAATGATGTTGAATTAGTAATACATCCTCACCCGTTATTGGAGTCTTTTTTTACGAACAATAGTAAAGTATTTAACGATGAAATATTAAGTAAAGTAAAGAATGTACATACTAATCATCTTAATAAGGCCTTCGATATCTTAAAGTGTTGCAATCCTGAATTTTATGTTTTGTTGATGAAAAGTGTAAAAAAGGTCATGTTATTTAATTCAGAAACACCAAATAGTTTTGCTGTTCTAGCTGCTCATAGTATGGTTTTCTTTAATGTAAACTCCTGGGACAATGAAATGTTTTTTGTCGATCATTTTTCGCATGAAGGATCACATGTGATTTTTAATATATTAACCTTTAAGTCGAAGATCACACTTTTTAAATTGCCTTATGTCACAACTTTCGCCGTAGCTTCTGGCAAGCAGGAAGAACATAGTACTATTTATTTGAGATTTCATGGACTCTTTACCTTTATTGAAATTATTAAAAGTTTGATGGCCGTTATAAAAAGTAAGAAAGTTAGTGTTGCCGCCGTTCATGAAGCCAAAGGTAGGATTGGATTCCAACTAAAAAGGTTTGAAAATTCACTAAAAAGTTTTGAAGGGCTAGATTTATTTCAGCAGGAAGGACTAATCTGGTTTAGATATTTTGAATCTCATTATGTTGAATTTGAAAGAGAAATAGGTTATTTAAGAACATCTTATGATCTTTCATATCAATCCTATGATTTTAATAGTAAAGTTTTTAATGAGTTAAATCCAGCTTCTCCTCCTGGAAAATAATTGAGTGAATATTTTGTGAGAATAGAGAAGTTTATTTTATCTATTAATTTTTAATTTAATGAATTTTTTAAGTTTATATCGATTTTCTTTTCTGTCGTTGTCCTTGTTTTTGGGTAGCTGTTACCAAAATGGACTGACTTCAAAGGCGCCAGAAGGCGTGACTATTACAAATGAGAAAAAACAAATGTTGACAAAAGAGTTAAATAAAGTTTACGAAGAAGATCAAAAATGTAGACTATTAGTTTCTTCAACCATCAGTAAATACGGTTTAAAATCAGTACAAATATTAAAAATTGCTAAAAATATGAACAGAGTCGATTCGTTAAATATTATAATCGTAAAATCAATAATTAAAAAATATGGTTGGCTTGGAAGTGAAACTGTTGGAACTAAGGGTAATTCGGCAATATTTTTAGTTATTCAACATTCTGAAAAGAGTGATAGAGCATACTTTCTTCCAATAATGAGAGATGCTGTTCGAAAGAATCGTGCCAATAAGCAAGATTTAGCTCTTTTAGAAGATAGGGTTGCTACTGACCAGGGTAAAAAGCAATTATATGGAACACAGATTGGTCTAGATACGAAGACTAACAACTATTATCTAATGCCATTAGAAAACCCGGGAAAAGTTGATGAACGACGGTCTAAAATGGGATTAATACCAATTGCTGATTACTTAAGTCAATGGCAAATTGATTTGAAAGTTAGTCCATTGGATAAAGAATAACCTAAAAATCCAGGATAAGCTTAGGAGCTACTGAGAGACATTATTATATCTGTTGGATATTCTGGCGATACTGACCCCCATTCTGGATACTGACCCCCCAGTGGGATTTTAGTTCATCGAGTTTGATGACCTGACAATTTTACTTCTTTTTTCTTAGAC
>NZ_QLLR01000063.1 GCF_003259615.1 Pedobacter cryoconitis
TTGGAAAAAAGGAATCATGTAATCAACTGGAAATACTTTTAATAGGCCATCAATTATACCAATAACTTATAAACCGAGAGAACCTGAGTGGTTACCTTAAAGGTATGTATAATTTAATGTAGTAATTATTTCTGTTAGTTCTCATTAAAATGTCGCCACCTTTTCTCATTAAAATGCCACCACTTAATATTGATCTATTAACTTGTCAGGATACAAATCCTGACGCTTATGTATCAAGTGGCTATGTATTACACCGTAAAAACATTATTATCCGAAGGTAAATCAATCAGGGAGATCGCAAAAGATTTAGGGATGTGTCGTAAGACGATCTCCAGAATCAAGACGGCACTGGATAGTGGCAAGGACCGCCCGGATGAACAGGTGAGAACCAAGACCCTTGATGGGTATAAGGATCTTATCAATGATTATTTTGAAGATGGTTTAACGGCTCTTTTGATCCACCGTCGGCTGACCACAGAAAAGGGGTTAACTGTTTCCTACCCCAGCGTTGCCCGCTGGGTAGAACGTTTAAAAAAGCAGGAAGTTTATATCCCTATACATTGCGATCCCGGAGCAGAGTCTCAGGTTGATTTCGGTTATATGGGTACATTCCGTAACCACGGGACACCAGTTAAAGTCTGGATATTTGCGATGGTGCTTTCCTATAGCCGCTATACTTATTACCAGCTGGTCACTAACCAGAAGATTTCAAGTTTTATTGAATGTCATTACAAGGCTTTCGAATATTTTGGTGGAGTACCAAAAACGATTAAACTGGATAACCTTAAAGCTGGTGTAATCACTCCTGATTTTTATGAACCCCTTCTTCAGGAGCAATACGCTGGATTCCTGGCACATTACAACAGTGCGCCTATTGCCTGTAGAGTAAGACGACCCCAGGAGAAGGGAAAAGTCGAGTCTGCGATCAAGTATGTAAAAAATAACTTTTTGAAGAATTTCAGGGGTACTGATTATGATAAGCTCATTTGTGAACTTAAGGTATGGAATGAAGAGATCTGCAATCAAAGAGTCCATGGAACGACCAGGAAAGTCCCTCAACTGGTATTTAATGAGCGTGAGAAAACAGCGCTGATGGAGTTGCCGGCCAGACGCTATGAGATCATGGATATTTCCGCCCGGAAAGTAAGCCGCCTGGCCCATATCAGTTACCGTCATAATTATTACTCGGTACCGGCAAAATATGTGGGAATGCAGGTCAGACTGGAAAGCAACGGAACCTTACTAAAGATCTACTCTAACCAGTCCAGAATTGCCCTCCATAGCATCAGTCATGCCATGGGACTTTATATTTCTCTGGAAGAACATAAGCCTGAGTACAAAAGATTTATCAGCAGGGATGAGTGTTATCAAAGGATGGCCGCTTTAGGGCCTTACGCAATAGAAGTCTTTTTACAGTTGGAACAAAAAGTTCCGGCATATTGGGGAGCAATGACAAGAGGTATACTGAAGCTAAAAACAAGTTATAGCGAGGAAGTGATTAATCTGGCTTGTAAAAGAGCATTAAGGTTCAATGCGCTAGGTTACCAGCAGATCAAAAAAATATGTGAATCAGGATTATACCGTCAGGATGAAAGTCCAGAGAACAACATCAGCTTTACCGAAGGCTATGGCCATGACCTAAGTATATATGATCAAATTATCCGTAATAATTAAACAAATATGGAAGCTTTAAAAACACAATTAAGAACTCTTAAGCTCTCTTCAATGGTAGATGGGCTTGAAATGCGCAACAAACACGCGCTTGAAAATCAGATTAGTTACCTGGAATTCCTCGAACTTCTTGTAGAAGATGAATTTGTCCGAAGACAATCAAATAGTTATCAGAACAGATTACGGGACTCTAAACTACATTCACAGAAGATTCTGGACACCTATGATTTCTCCTTTCAACCTGAACTTGATAAGCGTATGGTTTATGAATTGGCGTCCTGCAGATTTATTGAGCAAAAAAGTAATATCATTTTTATGGGTAAACCCGGGGTCGGAAAAACTCATCTGGCTCATGCCATTGGACTGGAAGCTATCAAAAAGGGAAAGAAGGTGCTATTTGTTCATACCAATGAACTCATGGAAAAGCTTTATGCTTCAAGGGCAGATGGTTCATACCATTATACAATGCAAAAATATCTCAAGCCGGATTTACTTATACTTGGTGAATTGGGTTTCAAGAAAATGCCGCAGTATGGGATGGATGATTTCTTTGAAATCATCCGCCATAGATATGAGACCGGTTCGCTCATCATCACTACTAACAGGAACTTTGAAGATTGGGGAGCTCTTTTTGGGGATAAGGTTATCGCCTCAGCCATCATTGATAGGATTGTTCATCATGCGGTGATTGTAAAAGTGACAGGTACCAGCTACCGTGTAAAGAATTTTGCTGAAGTCCAGGATTTGTATAAAAAAGAAGAAAGCCAGCATACAAAAAGAGGCAGGCCAAAAAAGAATGAGGAACAAAACACTGAACAAGAGGAAGAAAACTTTGAAAATGAATGATTTATTGTAATTTTAAGTGGCGGCATTTTAGTGAGAACTAGTGGGGGCATTCCAATGATAATTAACAATATCCTCTCACTGCCATATCTAACCCGAGTTTCAGCAATTTCTTTCATCCGCATTCTAATCACCTGATCATCTCGACCTAGCTTTTTATAGTA
>NZ_QLLR01000064.1 GCF_003259615.1 Pedobacter cryoconitis
GATACTCGTATTTCTGTTTTCTACTCATAAAAAATGCCCCAAAAAGTGTCTAACTTTTTGGGGCATGTCCAGTTGCCATAATTCCCGCACTATTGATCAGAATATGAAGAGGACGACCAGAGGCAAGAAACTTAACAGCAAATGCATCAATTGAATCTGGCTCCATCAGTTCCATTTCTTCAATCTCCACATTATTAATTCCGGTTAATGCCTGGGCAGCTCTATCATAATCACGTGCAGGAACAATGGCTATGGCACCCGCAGTACTAAGAATCCTGACTGTTTCCAGGCCAATTCCGGAATAACCACCAGTTACAATAGCAGTTTTTCCAGAGAGGTCTATTTCTTTGATTACATCTTGTGCAGTAGAAGCCGCATTGAAACCAGATTGTATAGGGTTTTGAGCAGTAGATGATTTGGTTGCTGAAATGTTTTTTGATTCCATTGTATCGTATGTTTAATTGATAAAACAAAGATAGGCTGGTGAAAAATACAACGTTTTGTTTAAAAGACGCAATTCACTTTGTTCAAAAGACGTTTGGTTAGCTCTAGTCTATTATTCATCTACCTTCTGGTTCCAAATAACTGTGTCCAGTAATTGCCATTACCAGCAGAACGTGCAACCCCCATCTCTTTAATATTAGCACTCATGATATTTTGGCAATGTCCATGATCACTATTAATCCATGAATTGAAAGCTTCATTTTCTGTTTGCTGACCTTTAGCAATATTTTCAGCATAAGCAGACCAGAGATCCCCCCCTGCGGTCATTCTTTGTCCAGGGTTCCGACCTTCTGTATCCGTATGATCAAAGTAATTTTTCTTTTCCATATCATCAGCGTGTGTCTTAGCGATAGTTGCCAGATCATTACTCCAGGCAAGTATAGGAACCGGAGGCATTTTGGTTACTCCGCCATCAGGTTGTTTACAATCACATCCTTTTGTCCTTACGTCATTGACTAATTTTAAAAAGAGCGAATTGTCAAGGTTGGTATCAGCATTTTTATTCGCCGGAACTGTTATAGGTAAACCTTGATTGTCATCAGGAGCCTCTTTTGATTTTGAACAGGACAGCACAACAGCCATGAAGCCAATTAAAATCAGGGTATAAGGGTAGCTCCATTTTACGGTAGATCTGGAATTCATAACTAAGTTAACGTCAGCTCAACAGTGGTATTGTGTATCCCATTGGAATAGAATCTGTACCAATTAATTTAATAGTAAATGAATTAATGTTAACCTTCATTTTTGATGTATTTTAATTGGCAATCAGACGTTATGCTGATATAATCTCACCGAAATGGAAAAACAAATTTTAACTGAATTAGCTGAAAAAACGCAGGGGTTGTTTTATTTCAGTGAATCTGAAGCGCCATTAACTATTGAAAACCTGGGACAGGTCCCAAAGGATCAGTTAAGTGCAAAGCTTGTCCAGCTTAACAGTGAAAACCCTGGTACGCTGCAAATAATCGATCAGGATGCTTTCTTTGAAAAAATAGTGAATACTGCCGATCCTGGTGATCAGGTAATGGTTGCTAATGCCCGGAAATTCACTGCACTTCAAGCTTATCTGAAAGATAATTTTTCTGATATACAGCTAGCCCGCATAGAAGGGGGAGTGAATGTACCTATTCTCATTACGGCTTATCTGCCAAATGGTACTTGTATTCTGTTAGCTACATATGCGATTGAAACTTAGGAAAATACATTTACAGATCTTTTATGTATTCCTTATTTTATAAATGATAAATTTTAATAACAAGATTTATCATTTATAAAATATTTTAATTATATTTATTTTTTTAAATTAAATTAGAAAATTGTATATTTTAAAACGGTGTATAAGTTTATCTATAATTTAGTTTGTTATAAAGAGTGAAATGTATTTCGAATTAAATCGCTATATATCTTATCTATGAATAATAATTCAAAGGAAGTTAGAATTACAAATACTATCAGGTCTGTTTTTGGAATACTTATTTTACTTGGCGGCCTAGCAATATATTCTATAATGGGAAGTTCTATGCAAAGCCCATTTTATATTAGCAAATGGATAAAGTTAAATGTTTCCTATTTTTTACCACAGGGGTGGGCTTTCTTCTCTAAAGACGCTAGAGAGGAAAAGATATTTGCATTTAAGAGGAGAAAAGACGGTAGTCTGGAGAGACTAAGCCCATCTGCAGCAAGCTATCGCTATTTATTTGGTTTGAATAGAATAGTGAGAAGATTGCCTATGGAATATCAATTTTTACTCAGTCAAACAGACAGTGCAAGCTGGATACCATCCAACTACAATATCGTCGAAATAGGTGAAAATTCACGTACAAAGAAGATTGTTTTTAAGAAGAATATTTTTTATAAGGGAATATGCTGTGGGGAGATTATATTAATTAAAGCACGTATTACGCCATGGGCTTGGAGTTGTGAACGGTAAATAAGACTACACAACTTTTGGCAATTAGCAGTGCATGGTTTTCGGCAAGAACGGTGCAGAGAAATCGGCAAGAATAAATAC
>NZ_QLLR01000065.1 GCF_003259615.1 Pedobacter cryoconitis
TGTATATATCGGTGATTCCGGGCCAAGCGTATCGCTTGAAGATGGGCCAGCCGTATCGGTGATACTGGGCCAGCAATTATAGGATTATTTTTTCACTTTTCTCAAGGATTCCCCTGATAAACTTACACGGTGTGCACCATGAACAAGTCGGTCCAATATTGCATCCGCGATTGTACCTTCTCCAATCACTTCGTACCATGTGCTCACCGGTAGCTGCGATGCAATTATAGTCGATTTTTTATTGTGTCGGTCCTCAATAATTTCCATTAATATATCCCTTTGTGGCTTATCAAGATTCTGTAGGCCAAAGTCATCCAAGATTAGTAGGTCTTGCTTTTCTATGCGTGCGATTTCTTTATATAAAGAGTTATCAGCCCGGGCACCATGCAACCTGGTAAAAAGCTTCGCTGTATTGTAATATGCGACCCTGTAGCCCATAGCGCAGGCCTGATGTCCTAGTGCCGAGGCGATGAAACTTTTGCCAACGCCAGTTGGACCGGTGATCAGTATATTTTCTTTTTGCTGGATAAACTGGCAGGACGCAAGCCTATTCAGTAATTCTTTATCCAGATCACGGGCAGCCTGGTAATTGATTTCGGATAAATGGGACAGGTATCTGAAAGCTGCGCCATGGGTTAACCTGGCAACTTTCTTATTAGACCTGTCTTGCCATTCTGCGTCAACCAGTATACTAAGCAGCTCATCCGCTGTTAACTGTAAATGACCTTGGCTTTCAATACTGCTGCTGTAAGCCTGCAGCATTCCCGGCAGGCGCAGGCTTTTCATTTTTTCTAGTGTTTGTTGAGGATTCATATCTGTTTATTGGGTTAATGATAATAAGTAGCACCACGCAGGTTATCATGCACTGGAAGGTAATGCTGTTCCTCATCATGATCCTGCTGATCAAGGTTTTGCCCCAGTATCGATTCCAGTATTTTGTAACCATATTGCTCAAAGTCTGCCGCCCGGATACAGGCACTTTTCAGGCGATCTATTCCGTAGATCTTTCCTAGTCGCTGTATGCCCCAGCAAGACCGGAGTGCTTGTTCTGGATGTGCACGCTGTGCAAATACAGTCTCTACATACTGATGGATTATTGGATCTTTGGACTTTGCCCAAGCTAAAAAGTCGGTCATATTCCATCCTTGCATAAATTGATGGTTATCGGGCATGTGGCTGGAAATCGTAGAAAAGCCAGCACTTTTTCTGCTCCTTGGATGACTGGCGATTCTTGTGCTGGATGAATAAACTTCAAGCAGGCTCTCATTGTAACGGAGTTCAACTTTCTTTCCGATATACTCGTGAGGGACGCTGTAATAATGTTTATCATCACTGATAAATACGTGATAGTTCTTTTGGACAGTCGCCTGTTTATAGGTGATCAATGTAAACGCCTGGGCTGGTAGTGGAGAAAGTAGCGGCTGTTCCTGTTCCAGGAATAACTGCGCGCGACTAGTCTGACGCTGCTGATACATTCTTTGGTTATAGAGATCCAGTAATGGTCTGATGGCCGCATTTAGCGAATGCAGATCAAAGAACACCTGGTCTTTTAAGGCGAAACAGATTCGCTGATAAACCAGTCTAACTGCATTTTCAACTAATGCCTTGTCTTTTGGTTTACGTGCACGGGTGGCTAAAACAGCCGTGCCATAGTGCAGGGCAAACGCTTTAAAGTCTTTATTGAGTTCCGGTTCATAACGATGAGCCTGTGTGACTGCTGACTTTAGGTTATCTGTGACGATCAGTTTAGGTACACCTCCAATAAATTCGAGGCTTCGCCGTACACTGTTTATAAAAGATGCTTTCTGCTGGCTTACACTCGCCTCTACGTAAGTATATCCGCTACCGGCAAGGATAGCAATAAAAAGTTCTGCAGGACGCGTTGTACCACTTTCCCGATCAGTTAGAATGAATCTGTCTCCGGCATAATCGATGAGTAATTTCTCCCCCATGATCTGCTCCATATGAAAAGATGCTTGCTGAACAGCAAATGCTTGCTGCATATGCTCTTTAAACTGCGTATAACCATATCCATCGGGATATTTTTTACGGTACTCTTCCCAGATGTTTAAATAGGTAAATCCAGATTTCTTAAGAGCTTTCTGGTAAACAGGCACCAAATCCTGCAAGTCCTGGTAAGCCTGAGGCTTATTAAATACTTTTGGTTCTGGTAAAATGGCGGCTAATGATTGCTCATCCAGACGGCTTAACTCTGAAAAATCTTTATCTGCGCCACCAAGATTAAGAATATATTCATTAACCGTTTTACGGTTAATCCCCAATAATCTGGCAATTGAACGATTACTTTCGCCCCGGGCTTTTAATTGAATAATACGTTGGATATCTAACATGTCTTTGCGGTGGCCGGCCATATTTTACAGTTTTGTTTGCTGTAAAATACTGCTTTGTTTAAATTGGCCCGGTATCACCGATAGGACTGGCCCAGTATCACCGATACGGGTGGCCCGTTATAGACTGATATATGCA
>NZ_QLLR01000066.1 GCF_003259615.1 Pedobacter cryoconitis
TTGGAAAAAAGGAATCATGTAATCAACTGGAAATACTTTTAATAGGCCATCAATTATACCAATAACTTATAAACCGAGAGAACCTGAGTGGTTACGATAAAAGTTCTTTGCAATTTTTGAATAAAACTCCTTAGAGGAATCATCACATGAAAAATCATCCAAATAAGGATATAATGAGCGCCTAAACCAAACTGAATTGATCTTAGCTAAATCAAGTTGTTCTTGATCATCCATTTCAATTTTCAAACTTTCACTATTCGAATTTAATTCAATAATCGCACTATGCCCTGCATTTGCCAACATAGTGTCTCTATTAATACGAACAAATTCCTCTTTAAAATAAGAAATCCAATCTAGAACAGAGTTAGTTGAATCATCACTAGACTCAGATATTACTAAAACCATTAGCTGTAAATTAATAAAAACTGAATAAATATTCAGTTTTTAAAGTATTGCTTACTTAAGCATTGATAAATATTTTCACTAAAACTAATCAAACTGAGCCTGATTAAGAACCCAATCTAACCCCGTAACAGTTATTTGATGACAATCTGCAGCAGCCATTTCCATTCCTCCTAAGAGATCATCGATGTCATTTTTTCCTTCAATTTTTTTCATTTTGAAATCTTCTAACGAAAGCCTAGTAGGCAATTCTTTTTTTTCATTTTTCATGTTAATAATTTTTTTAATTGTTGAATAATTGATTTACATAGTAAATAGAAGATATTTAATATTAAAATCCAAATTTTTTTAAAATAAAAACAAAATAACTTCTACTATTAGTACAATAAGTATATTCTCATATCAAAAAAACAAATTAAGCACTTAATACATAAGTACTTATATTCAATAAAAAAACCATAAATCATTATCTCTCTACTGAAATCTATCATATGCTTTTCTAATGATTTCAACTATACCTTCATTTAAAACAATAAACATTCCTAAGTACTCTTTAGATACACCATCAGTTAATTGATAAGTAAAGATTGGTCTGTCTTTTTCAAAAGTTGTTTGTAAGTATCTAAAGGATATATTGTTAAATTTTTTAAGTTTATCAGCCAATTCAATTATATGCGTTGAAATGAAAAATGCAGAATTTGTAATGCGGGATAGTTCTGAAATGATAAGAAAAGATGCATCAAACGCATCTTTGACATTTGTACCACGAAATAATTCATCAAAAATGACAAACATTTTATTTCTCTCCAAGAGCGCCTGTGAGACTTCTTTCACCCGCTTTACTTCTGTATAATAATGACTTAGTCCCTGGTTAATATCATCAGGTAAATTAATAGTTGTAATTAAACCATTAAAAATATTAGTTTCCATATAATGAGCGGGAACTGGAAATCCAAGATGTGATAAGTAAATTACTAAACCTATTGACTTAAGCAAAGAAGATTTCCCAGACATATTAGATCCAGTTAAAAAAACAATATTATTATTCTTATCAAAATGAACATCATTTTTAACAGGGTCCAGTAGATTTGGGTGAAACAAGCCTGTTAAGCAAACTTTTAAATTTTCGTCTTCTGTATATTTTGCAAATGAAAAACCTTTCAAAGAAGCAACAAGTGAAACATTTTCGAAGACATCAAATTCATAAATGAGTGTTAGTAGAGTATTAATACTATCCCTTTCTTTATTACGAAATGCACGATCAAGTTTAATAACCTGCAAAAATTTCAATTTATTCTCATCAATCAAAAGCGCGTGCTTTAGTGATCCTGCCTCTATAATTTGTTCAATCTGTTTAAAAAGTAATGTCAGATATTCAGGAGCTTCACATAATGAGTTTTTTTTAATGAAAATTGAAATGTATTTTGTTAATTTAATAAGATATTTAAGTCCCGTTTTAATGATATAATAATCATTACTTGAATTCCTTGCAATGTACTCGACTACAGAATCTATAATATTACCTCTAAACTTACTTTTATCAAATTTCAAATAATACTCAACAAGATCTAATTCCTCATTTTTTATGTCCAGATTGATGTGGTGATCATAAAAATATTTGATACTATCTTTTCTCAATGTAATCTCTTGCAAATCAGAGGACGGGCTTTGCATCATCTCTCTCAATCTTTCTCGCCCACCAACTGTTCGAGTACCTTTAAATAAATTAAATATCGTATTCGAACCAGTTGTTCCAGTGAAAATATTTAAATCCCGAAACGTCTGATCATCGATATTAAAATTACTCATTTCTTATTATATTAAAATTAAACCTTAAAGGGTAACCACTCAGGTTCTATGAAACGGCAATAGTACAGAACGCATTAAGAACGCACTGAGCATTTTTAATGCAGGTGTCAGTAATGGAACGTATG
>NZ_QLLR01000067.1 GCF_003259615.1 Pedobacter cryoconitis
TGCCAGTATTGAACTTAATATCTTACATTTGAGCCTCGCTAACTGGTACACTTTTCAACCGGAATCCTGGTACATAATTCAACTGGTATAAACAGCATTCCAGTGTTACTTCTTTCATCCACCTTTTTTCTTTGTATTTATACAAATCTTTGATATTTTTTAGGTCGAAAATGAAGGAAACATTATCAGTAAATGTTACGAAGTAAAAAGCTTTACCTGTTGGTGTCTGCTTGGCTAAAGCCATTAATTGATTATATTTTTTAACCTCTAAGAAGGTTGAGAAGAAATCTGTAGACTTGATATTTCTAGCTTTTATTTCAATATAATTATTTGAAAAATTGACTGCTGTGTTGGATCTGGTTGATCCTGATAGATCCCAACTGCCAAATTTCTCAGTGTTTTCGACCCATTGATTATGAGGGTGTTGATTGAGGAATATTTCTCTTCCTTTTGCTTCTTGATTGGCGACTGCCTGATTACTTACTATATACATTCTTTCTTTGTTTCATATAAATAGTTTTGAATTTCCAGGAAGGCCAAAAAGGGAATAAATAAAATGAATTAAATTCGGTTATGACTTTAAAATGACAATAAGAAACCAGACATAAAAAAAGGGATACCATTACAGCATCCCCTTCAATTGGTGGTCGTTTTATCTTATTTAATAACCATAGAGATCATCTTGATTTTTAGGTGGCTTTACCATTATTACTGTTGTTTCGTACCTGATCTCAGTTCCAAATGTTTCAGCAAATTCCTTCATCTTGTTAAAAAAATATTTTTGGGCACCTTTGTATTGAATTTTGTAAATTGATGGAGCTTGTGTAATACCGCCAATATTTAGACCTAGATTTGAACCCCAAGTACCCGTGAAGGAAACTTTACCATCTTTACAGTTGATAAGGAATGAGTATCCGCCATTCTCTGTTGACCTAATTAGGGCTGTCTTTATTTGAAAAATATCTCGATCTTGTGTAGCTATTTCAATATCTCTATCTGCCAGGGCTTGCTTAACTTTGATAAAATTCTGCTCTGAAGTCTGCTGGTTTATTACTATAATTTTATCTGAATTCTTCGGGATTTCCTGAGTTTGTGCCCATGCAAAGCATGGTAACAGCAGCATTATTAGTATTAATTGTTTCATATTTATAAATAGTTATTTATGTCTAACAGTTATTTTTCCTGTCCCACCACAAGTTGTACATAGATTGCCTTTACCCATACCTGTACGTCTGCATTGCTCTTCGGATTTACCAGCATATCCTACACGTTGTGCTCCACCGCACCAGGGGCACATAACTTGTTCAGCTATACCTTCATTTACAGTCTTGTAGTTTTCAATTGCTTCAGCTGTAGATATATGCTGTGTGTGTGATTCCGACGAATCAAATGTGATAACTCCACTTCTCCAAATGGTAAAAGTCATAAATAATGCAAAAACCACTAGTACAGGCACCGCATCTTTAAGAAATTGATTTTTGTTTGCGTTCATTTTTATATTTATTAATGTTTACTGTATCACTTAAGTTTATAAAATTAGGCTTTTAAGCCTAAATAAAAAAGTAGTTTTTTAACAATTTTTGTTAAATGACATTCAACGCAGGTAAAGAGGCAAAAACGATACTGGCTAAAAATGTCAAATACTATCGTAAGAAGGCAAAATTAAGTCAAACAGCACTTGCTAACATTTGCGAAATTGAACTGAGTCAAATTAGTAGAATCGAATTGGCAAAAGTTAATGCCACTCTCGAAACCATCTTTATAATCGCAAATGGTTTAAAAGTACTTCCATCCCAACTCCTGGAGGATTTATCCACTCCCAATAATATGCCCTAAATAATCATTTTTAACTCTCATTATTTTACGGATATCCGTATAATTCTATTGATTACTTAAATAAGTTTTAGAAATTGTATATAATTGTGAATGAAAAAGATATTAACACTCTCACTATTAACATTTCTATTCATTAAATCAAACGCCCAGGTCTCAATCAATAAAAAAGATCCTTTTACTGGCGAAGTTGTGAAATCATCAATTGTTGGATATTCCGAGGTATACTACACCACCATTCCGCGGCAAAGTACACCACCATTCCGAGCCATATTACACCACTAATTAGGATTTAGTGTATTG
>NZ_QLLR01000068.1 GCF_003259615.1 Pedobacter cryoconitis
ATTCAGGGGGGTGAGAAATATCGAATTTTTCTTGTACAGACTATCTCAGATTTACGCCTAATTTAATTCAGCCCCACAAGTTTTGGTATTGATCCGAAGTAGGTTTCGTCAATTATCAAAACCAGATTGCTGACTCAGAATATGGCGTATGGTTATCTTTTTTGAATAAGGGTTTTCTGCAACCTGCGGATCAATAAAATACTGGGCCAATAGTTCGCCCAACTCCTATTGTTTTTCTTGTATTAGTTTAAGCACCATCGTAGAGAATACGACCCTGGTAAGTGATGCAACTTCAAATATCGTATTGTTTAGTGCAGGTTGCGCATAACTTAAGTTCCCATATACCTTAGTCTTTATTACTTTGTCATTCTCTATGCTATTATAGCAACATCTGGAATGCTTAATCTTTTTGCCATTGCAAGATTTTATTGTCAAGTTTACTTAAGGTTTTTTCGTCCATTATGCTTAAGCTGGATTGAGCTTACATAACTTTATTGAAGTTGATTAGCTGACAAAAACAGATATTCAGATTTGCGGCCAGGAGAAATGGAGTTAGTAGCATATAATCCGTTAAAAACTTCATTGTTTGAGATTAGGCTGTAAGAAATTTATAAATAAATACTAAATGATCATCAGCAGAATTGATTATAGCACTAAGATACTTCCATGATTTTGTAGCTTATAATTGAATTTATAGTTTCTTGAATGTGCCATCTGTAAGCTTTGGATGCCAGGATAAAGGCAGCATGTAGTAAATAAGCTTCAGCTTATGAATAAGATAATTTCTATCTTTATAATTGATGAAACGTTCAATTCTCTGTTTACCATTTGATATTCCAATGGAATTCTACAGTTGGCTGAAGTTTACTTTATCAGTTATTGTTAGGAAGGGAATCTACCGTGCCTAATCTGTATATCATATCGGGTTGTAATGGTTCAGGGAAGACCACTGCCAGTTATACAATTTTGCCGGAGATTCTAAATTGTATGGAATTTGTGAATGCGGATAGTATCGCTCATGGCCTATCTCCTTTTAATCCTGAAAGTGTAGCTCTTGAATCAGGTAGGATTATGCTGCAGCGTATTCGTGAATTAATGATGACCCGTGTTGACTTTGCTTTTGAGACAACGCTATCTGCCCGAAGTTATGTTTCCCTGGTTAAACAGGCACAGCAGGTAGGTTATAAAGTTAGTCTCTTATATTTTTGGCTGGCTTCTCCGGAACTGGCTATCGCACGTGTGAAAAAACGCGTGAGTAAAGGCGGGCATTATATTCCCGCGGATGTGATCAGACGCAGATATTACCGGGGGATTTATAACTTGCATAAGTATTATATGTCAGTATGTGATGAGTGGACGCTTATAGCTAATATGGATCTGTCGCCACAAGTGATCGCAAAATATGATAGCTCTGGGAAAATGATTTTGAATAGGAAGGTTTGGGATACTATCATTCGCAAAGCGACTGAAGAAAGTATATAAGACTGAAGAAATTATATAATCAGTATGCGGATAGAAGGACTTGTTCGAAATCTTAATGAAATAGGTGTCATTCTATAATTATCAATAAGTGTTATCTTTTTATTTCTTGTTTTAATCAAAGCTTTTCATCTGTTTTAGATGATATTGTTTTTATTTCTGCCATTCATTTTATAGTTTTTTCATTTTTTACAGGGTTTAACCTGATGGATATGCTGCTTTATGACGTATTTGCTATAAGCTGAAAGGATGTTGTTTGATTAGTTTAAAGCGTGATTGGCTATAGTTCATGGCTGGTTTGTATTAGCAACGTGTAGAATTTACACTATCTATTGAAGTTTTTGTGGTTGTAAATCATGCAGTTAGGGATTGCATACAATTATTAGTGCGTTATTGTTTGGTGGACGGGATTATTTTCCTACTTTTGCATCCCGCTTCGGAGGAAGGGAAACAGAGAAAAGGATAAG
>NZ_QLLR01000069.1 GCF_003259615.1 Pedobacter cryoconitis
AGCATCTGCTGGAAGTTCTGTTCTGACCAGATCCTGCAGATATTTTAGCTGTGGAAAGCCAGCGTTTCGCAGCTGGGCTTTACGTCGGTTCACCAGTCGGATCTGCTGCTCAGCAAGCAGCAACTTTAGAAGAACCTCTTCAAAAGAGGTTTCATCTTTCATGGCAGTGGTAATTACCTGGTTCAGGTCTTTACGAAAAGCAGTCAGGCGTAGTTCGGTGCTGATCTGCTGGATGTGTTCTAAAGTTTCTTTGTTCATCTTGTTGTATTTAATCCAATAGTTGCGTAATTATTCATCATCTCTGCCAGTTCCAGCAGGTTTTCCATAGAACGAAGGGCAATTGCATCCGGCTCTGCTATTCCTGGCACCTGTACCGGCTGATTACCCAGCAATGCGATGATATGTTCATTGTTGACATTGGAGGGGAACTGCCGGGCAAGCAGCGCAACACAGGCACATAGTTCCTGACTACTGATATGATGTTGCTGGCGATATTGCAACAACTCAATAAAAGCACGCGGATCCTTGTAGTAATGGTCCTTATAAAGTGATTGCACCCAGATGGGTGCTTGCTTTAAAGCAACAGAACCAGCAGCAGCGCCCGGCTTTCGCTGTAAAGTACTTAAGTAGTGTTCAATATCGATTTGCCAGCCATGTCTGCTGTAGATTCTTTCATGGCAGCACACCACATGGTCACTATCATATATTTTTATCCACTGGGAATAAACCTTTGCGAATAGCATTTTTCCTGTTAAACGGTCAGGTACAGAATAGTGGTTGGTTGCAAAACAGATGGTGGCATATTTATCTACTTTTAGGTTTTCTCCCAAAAAGCTTTCCATGCAGCCCGGATAAGAATACAGACCTTTACGTTCGAGTTCAAGTCCTGCAGAAGGACTTTGCTGCTGCCCGGTTAATGTTCTTTCATTCAATTCGCCCAGGCGTGACTGTAAATAAACCTGTGCCTGCTGGAGGTTATCAAAATGATCTTTGAAAGCAAAGGTCTTCCTACGCAGATATTCTACGCTGCGTTCTACATGTCCCTTTTCATTTCCTTTGGCCGCATTACAGAAACGCCATTGGTACTGATACCAGCGGCTCAACTCTAGCAATCCTGCCGTAGGAATCTTCTCGGTACGGCCCACAAAGCGAGATATCGCCACCCGCATGTTGTCGTAAACCATTTGATGATAAACTCCTCCTACATGCTCAAAAAAGCAGATATGAGCTTCTTTAAAAGCCAGGCTGTCCTGATGCTGGAAAAGCAAGGCATAGCGGTAATTGCTGTTAGCGCTAGTAAAAACGGCCAGATAATACCTGCATAATTTGTCATTTATAAACAGCTTAACTTCTCCCCAATCAAACTCACAACAGGATCCCGGTGCATATTGCTGACGAATAAAGGCTTCTTTGGTAATCTGGGTAGTCTTAGAAATATGATCACACAGCGTGCTGTAACTCAGCTGGTGACCCAATTGATGCAGCTTTTCCAGAATATCTATACTCTTAAGCTGTTGTTTGGAACGGCCGTCCAGACGTTTTGCCGTGTTTTCTTCCAGACATTTATTAATGATCTTCAGCACCTCATCATTCAACCGCCGTTTTGAACGGTTGGCACTATTGTAAACTGAACCTGTCCGTAGATATTGGTTCAACAAAGAAGAGGGTTTATCCTGATCACTTAAGGGAGAAGACTTGAACAACTCATATTCTGCCAGTCGCTCCCGCACGGTTCTACGGTGAATATGGAGTTGCTTTGCTATTTTCCGCTGGCTGAGCCCTTCTCGATAATAGAGTAATATAATCTTATGATTTGTCTCCACTTCTAACATGAATTATGGTTCCTTTAGTTCATTCTAAAGGGACGATTTAATCCTTGCTAACTGGTACACTTTTCAACTGGATATTGGTACACTTTTCAATCGGTATATACA
>NZ_QLLR01000070.1 GCF_003259615.1 Pedobacter cryoconitis
ACCTTTTTGATGAGGCAGCATCACGATGATAAGGCAGCATCATTTAGTTTACAATCTTTTTGACAAAGCAGCATCCCTGCTCAAATCTATTGATTCACCATTTTGTTGATATGCCTTTTGATTAAGATACACGGTTATAAACAGTCTGAAATCAATGAAATATTAAAAAGGAATAATCCCTGCTTTCAATATAGCCAGGCATATATAGCTTGGAGTGTGGGGGATTCGAACCCCGATCCTGACTTCTGGATCAATAAAAACCCCAATAATACTTCCTGAAATTTGAGAAAGATAATTTCTATCTTTAATTTGATGAAACGATCAATTTTCTATGTACGGGGCGAAATGCAATTCGCATTTTTGATAGGACTGATATTATCTATTCAGTTCTTCAACAGAAAGGCTGGGCCGCTTGCCTAATCTCTATATCATATCTGGTTGCAATGGTGCAGGTAAGACTACCGCCAGTAATACCATTCTGCCAGAAATCTTAAATTGTATGCAATTTGTGAATGCAGATAACATTGCCTGTGGGCTATCTCCATTTAACCCGGAAAGTGTAGCTTTTAAATCAGGCAGGATTATGCTCAAACGTATTCGTGAATTAATGGCGGCCAAAGTTGACTTTGCATTTGAAACTACATTGGCCAGTCGAAGCTATGTTTCCCTGGTTAAACAAGCGCGGCTCCTGGATTACCAGGTTAGCCTGCTGTACTTTTGGTTAAGTTCTCCAAATCTGACCGTAGAGCGCGTAGCCAGGCGGGTGAGCAATGGAGGGCACCATATCCCTGCGAATGTAATAGCGCGTAGGTATTATAGGGGCATTTATAATTTATACAACTTGTATATGCCGCTATGTGACGAATGGACAATCATAAATAATATGGATCTCGTACCTGAGGTGATTGCCAAATATGATCGCTTTGGAAAAACAGTATTTAATAGCGAACTTTGGAATACTATCATTAGACAGCAAAATCATGGAAACGCCTGATTCTTTATCCCAAAATGCTACGTTTACCGATAAGGTTATGGTTGGTCTTAAAAAGGCTTTGCGTAAGCTGGCTGAGGAAGCTGCTATAAATAACGAAGATCTTATTATTGGTGATAAGGAGGGGAATGCTAAATCTGTCCCTGCCAAAGATCTGCTGAAGACGTTATCTAAATAATTTATCATCTGATAAGCTATTAGTGGATTAGTATCTATTTTTTCTCTAATATCTATTCCTCTCAGGTATTGATACTATTCTTTTATTGGCTTTAACTTATAATAATCTTATCCCTATTACCTATTTTATCATTTTCTGCTGTGCTGTATCACTGGTTTTGATTATTATTCTTCCTGTTTACTTAATCTTTCGATGAAAAAATAGTGCTTAATAGACAGAAACAGGAAGAATCATAGAATTTGTCCTGATACAGGATATTGATTTTTAGCTGTGTTTTTTGCTAAAAATGCAGTTTATGAGTTCCGGGGACATTTAGTTTGAAGTATTTCGCGTTGTAAATCATGCAGTTAGGGATTGCATACAATTATTAGTGCATTATTGTTTGGTGGACGGGTTTATTTTCCTACTTTTGCATCCCGCTTCGGAGGAAGGGAAACAGAGAAAAGGATAAGTGCTGAGGATTGAAAGGATGTAAAGTAGGAGTATTGTTAAGCTCTTGGAAGGAATTAAAACTTTCTAAAAATAAAAAAGAAAAAGCTTGACAAAACGAAAAAGATTTCTACCTTTGCAGTCCCAACAAAAACGGGAAGCTTTACAACGGATGTTGCT
>NZ_QLLR01000071.1 GCF_003259615.1 Pedobacter cryoconitis
TGTGAACGGTAAATAAGACTACACAACTTTTGGCAATTAGCAGTGCATGGTTTTCGGCAAGAACGGTGCAGAGAAATCGGCAAGAATAAATACATAGTTCACCTTTTGGGGGCAAGCCCCCAAAAGAAAAACAACCTTTGTCATTCACTACAAAGACAAGGTTTTTTATGAACTATTATTTAAGCAAACTTATGACCTATCATCTAGTCCACCAAATGGAACGCGAAGGATTTTCGATACAGAAGATCGCCGAGCATTTAGATATGAACTGGCGCACTGCCAAACGACTACTACAGCTCAGCGAGCAACATTATTTAATCGATCTAGAGCAGATACAGGGTAGAAAAAGATCGCTGGACTCCTACGAGGAATTTGTCAAAGACAAATTGGTGGTATATCCAGGTACTCCAGCGGCTCAAATGCATGACTGGCTGAAGGAACATCATCAGGAGTTCCCTGAAATTAGCCAGAAGACAGTTTTTAACTTCGTGCAAGCAGTACGGGCAAAATATAATATTCCAAAAACTCAGCAAATAAGAGATTACGCCAGTGTTCCCGAACTTCCTTACGGTTTACAGGCGCAGGTAGACTTTGGTTTCTATAACATGCAAACCACACTTGGAAAGACCAAAAAGGTACAGTTCTTTACTTTTGTACTTTCCCGATCGCGCTATAAGTTTATCCACTTCAGCGATAGTCCATTTACCACTACAATGGTGATTAACGCACATGAGCTTGCATTTGCAGCAGTTTGCGGTTGTCCTTCTGAAATCGTTTATGACCAGGACCGTTTATTTATGGTGGCGGAAAACTTTGGTGACCTCATTCTAACTGCCGGTTTCCGGTCTTATGTGGCCCAAAGTTCTTTTGTGACCTATTTTTGCAGAAAAGCTGATCCTGAAAGTAAGGGAAAAGTTGAAAATGTAGTTAAATATGTAAAGCAGAACTTCCTTTACAAACGTTCTTTTAAAGATCTGGATACCTTGAATATGGAAGCAAAGGCTTGGCTACTGCGTACAGCCAATGCACTTGAACATGGCACAACTAAAAAGATACCAACTGCAGAATTTCAGATAGAAAAAGAGTTTCTGCATAGCTGGTGCCCTGTGATTCTGGAACCAGAAGCATATGCTGTTTATGCTGTGCACAAGGATAATAAGATCTCTTATAAAAGCAACATATACAGCTTGCCTTTAGGTACATATAAAGGAAAAGGAACAAAGATTCTGCTTAAAGTAACGCTGGAACAGCTCATCATCATGAACCAGAAAGAAGAGGAACTGTGCCGTCATGAGATTTGCAGGCTTAAAGGACAAAAAATACTCTCCAGAGACCATGGACGTGATAAAGAAACGGCCATTACTGAGATGATGAATGAATTCAGTGACCTAATGGAGAATAAACTGCAGGCATTGAACTGGGTGATGCAGATCAAAGACCATAAACCAAGATATATCAGAGACCAGCTGCAATTGCTAACAGCTACTGTAATTAAACTGGAGCCACATTTGGCTTCACAGGCGCTGAATTATGCCTGCCAACATCATATTATCAGTGCCACTGACTTTAAAGCCATCACCGAGGCACTAAAAAGAGAACAAGTGAAAGCAGAGCTGCCACCACCAATTATTATCCAGTTAAACCCGCTCAATGGAGAAAGCAGGAAAATATCGGACATCATACCAGATCAAAGTGATCTGCTTACCTATGACACTTATTTCTCTGGCTAATCATTATTGCCTGGTACTTAGAGGGGGTCAGTATGCTCCAGTAC
>NZ_QLLR01000072.1 GCF_003259615.1 Pedobacter cryoconitis
GGTAACCACTCAGGTTCTATGAAACGGCAATAGTACAGAACGCATTAAGAACGCACTGAGCATTTTTAATGCAGGTGTCAGTAATGGAACGTATGATTGCATAGTTCTGAGCTCCCTTGTTGGATTTAAACATTCCTGAAACTTTTTGTTTTACTTTCACATTTCTAATGGCCTGTTCGGAGGTGTTATTATCTGGAGGGACATCCTGATGGTAAAGAAACGTAAAGAGGTAGTTTCTGTATTTGTTGATCCTTTTTTGGAAAGTCCTAACTTCCACATAGTGTGGTTCTATTTTCTGGTTGATTAATGTATGAAGTATCATTTCCAGTTCTGCTCGGGCATTTATTGGCCCTTGATATTGGTGGGCCTGTATTGATTTTTTCAACTCTAGTGCAGCGCAAAGCATTTGGCTGAACTGTGTGGCCCATATGGATTGGTACTTTTGCTCGAAGAACTTCAACTCTCTTAGCAGGTGTGCCGTACAAATCTGATGGCCTGCGGCAGCTGTATTAAGATGGCTTGGCCAGCAATCATGCACAAGAATGGCCTTTGGGAAGCCCGTAGGGAAATGTACTTCAACAGTTGCTATTCCTCGGTTTGCAGAAGCAATAATATAGGTGGCCAATGCGCTTTGCCATGTCCAAAACCAGTTTAACTTACCATTTTCTTTCATTCCGGTTTCATCAGCACCAATCACATTGGCATTGGAAACCGCATTTTTGATGAGTTCAAATGCAGGCAATGCTTTTTCTGCGAAGCGGTCCAGGATACCACAAACGGTGCCCTGACTAATAGGCATTCCATAAACCGAGTTGAAAAATTCACTAATCCTTGCCAGGGGAACATACTGGCGGGTGTGAAGATAAGCGATCAATGAAGTGGTTTGTGGACCGTAACTAATTGGCGCATTTACCCCAGAAGGAAAAGTACCAGTAGTTTGGTATCCACATAAACAGGTTTTGCGGAATATTCTGTGTTCGGTATACAAAGGTTTGATTACAGGAATGTCAACGATCTGGCGACAACTGGTTAATTCAGCCTGCTGAGTATCCAGATCCAATCCGCAACAGTTACAAAATCCAGGACTGTGATCTACAATATAGTCAGGTGAAGTGCTCATTGTTAAAGTGCTACCTTCATGCCCCTTTTGCCCACCCGAAGACTTTCCACTAGACTTGCGTAAGCTACTTGTTCTTTGAGGCCGATTTTCATCTTTAGAAGGAGCAATAGAGCTGTTGCCGCTGTTCTTTTTAGGGCCCTTTAACAGTCGTATTTCTTCCAAAAGAGCACCTATGGTTTCATTAAGCTGTTTGATAGTGGCATTCTGATTGGAGATCATTTGCTGAAAAGCTGTGTTTTCTGCTGCTCTGGCTGACTCAGAAGCGATACGAGCGGATGATTCCCGTTCGAGCAATTCAACTAATTTCAGAAAGTCGTTATTATCCATCATTGCAGTTTCAGTAAATACAAAAAACCGATTTTAAAGCCGATAAACCTAGAAAAAAAGACCAAAGTTATACAGCAGAATGTGAATAAAACGTCCTGAATTTCTGAAAATTAATCTTGGAAAAAAGGAATCATGTAATCAACTGGAAATACTTTTAATAGGCCATCAATTATACCAATAACTTATAAACCGAGAGAACCTGAGTGGTTAC
>NZ_QLLR01000073.1 GCF_003259615.1 Pedobacter cryoconitis
CATACGTTCCATTACTGACACCTGCATTAAAAATGCTCAGTGCGTTCTTAATGCGTTCTGTACTATTGCCGTTTCATAGAACCTGAGTGGTTACCTTTTATCATGAATATGTTAATTGCGCCTCATTTATTTTTTCTTCATTAGAAAAAGGGAAGAGGAAATTGGGGAATTTTAGAAATTATCGACTTAATAAAATTGAGGTGTTAAATTTGGCCAGAAGTATGGGGATTGATATTCCTGCAACTTTAATCACCAATAAAAAAAAACAGGTTGAAACTTTTTTGCTAAATAAGGATAAGCTTATAACTAAATCTATTAGTGAGATCTTTGATATAAGGGTTTCATCGGATGATAATGAGGAGGTATATTTAAATTATACGGAGGAAATCACCACTAATGTTTTGGACAAAATTCCCGAAACATTTGCTTATTCATTATTTCAAGAAAAGCTTGATAAGGATCTTGAAATTCGTGCTTTCTATTTGAATGGGAAGGTTTATTCGATGGCAATATTTTCCCAATTAGGTTCTACATCTAGTACTGACTTTAGGAAGGATTTTAAAAACAGACGAGTCCCTTATCAATTATCATCCATTCTGGAAGAGAAAATTACAAATTTAATGGAACTTATAGGGTTAAATACTGGATCAATAGATTTTGTCAAAACTAATGACTCACGTATTGTTTTTCTTGAAATTAATCCGACTGGTCAGTATGGAATGACTTCTTACCCTTGTAACTATCATCTTGATAAAGAGATTTCAAAATATTTGATTAATAATGGATAAGCCAATAGATAATTTTAAAATACAGCCTATCAGTGAAGAATTGAGAGAGACTCTGCCTGTGTGCTATTTTTTATTTACTTTAATGAATGAAAATTCACATGAAAAATATGTATTTAACACAATTACAAAAAGCAGTTTTCATAAGACAGATACGTATTTCACACTTCCATTTTACAAAACAATATCTAATATTTTTTAATGAGTAAGACATCAGAAATTTGGTTTAAAATGTTTGCTTGCTGTCAATTGGTTTTTGGGAGGTCCAAAAGTCTTGTTTATGATTTACAGAGAAAGGGATTCTATTCTTTATCAAATGATGCATATTCGATCTTGAAGATGTCTGAAAATTTGGACATTGCCTCAATAAAAGCTCTCTATAATGATAAAGACAGTTTTATCGATGATTTTTTTAATCAATTTATTGAAGCGGAAATGGGTTTTTACACTAATGAGCCTAGTTCCTTCCCCAATATAGATTTTACATGGTATTCTCCTAATGTGATTACAAATTCAATAATAGAGATTGATAATTATTCTCAGTTCGACTTTGAGTACGCGATTAAACAGTTAGATGATTTGGCATGTAAGGCTGTTCAAATAAGATTCTTGAATTTCATTACTATTGATGTGATAAATGGTTATTTAAGTGTTTTTAAAACTTCCTGTGAACGGCAATCATGAATGCAGGGTTTTTGGCAATTAGGAATACATAACATTCGGCAAGAATGCTACATAGAAAATGGCAAGAATGAATG
>NZ_QLLR01000074.1 GCF_003259615.1 Pedobacter cryoconitis
GGTTTTTTACTTTTTCCTGTGTCCATAAGTTGGTGCTAAATTACTTATTCTTACTCTTTGTTGTCAAGAGTTGACACAGTTCACTTTACAGTCTCGCAGAAGCCAGTCGGTCATCAGATTATAGTTCTTGTTTTGAACTAATCGGCTGGAATACATGAAACATCCGCCGGCAAACAGGGTGTTGTCAATAAAGGTTTCATCTGATAAATAAAGTTCAACCTGCTCTTCTATTAATTCACCGGCATAGCGATCAACCATATATTTAACTCCCTGACTCATCTTCAATTTGATGTAATCAAGTTCGCCCTTGATAGAGTTTCTTTTAGTATGATTAAATAGGAACAGGTCATAGTCTTCATTTATAAATTCCATGATATTTTCAACGAAACCATTTGCTATAGTAAAACTGGAATCCACCCATATATAATAATCAAATCCTGGGGCTTGCAGCCACGCCATCATCTTTGGAATTTTCCCTTTTAATCTGGGGTGCATACTATTTACTCTGGAATGGGTATTACTATCATTATAGCCTGCTATATAGAAGGAGTAATCATCATTTGAGAGGGGACTTTTAATGATCAGTTCTTTAATGTTTTCGCCAAAGGCTGCGGTAATTAATAGTACTTGTTTCATATCCTAAATATTATTATTCAAGATAATTAATGCCTGGCAATACTTTATACTTTGAGAAATTTGGGGACAGTTGTCCTTAAGGGGGTAGCATGCTATGGTATAAGAAACTCGTTTAAACGCAATCCAATTGCCTATTATGGTATCAATTTTGACGAATGATAGTTTATTGAAATTTTAAAAACAGCAATTAAACTGTAATTAACTAAAGACAAACAACTTATCATTTAACATGAATCAAACTCAAGAACTGGGTGCTTTAAATAGTAAACATAATCCTGGAAAGGGCTTCACTTACTTCGCATTTTTTATACTTATTTTATTCTCAGCGATTTCTTCTTTCATTTATTTTGGAGCAATCCTCGCAGTCAAGGAAGGAAAGATGAATTTCTCAGGGGATATTAGCATACTTTATTGGGTAATCGCATTTATCATGGGTCTTGGTATAGCCATATTATTACTGGCTATAAAACAGAGTAAAGGAAAGACTTTTTATTTATATGAGCGCGGAATCGTAACCGAAGGAAACGGACAAAGTGAAACACAACTTTTTGAAGATTTAGATGACCTCTATTTATTCAGCTCCGGACGTACTTTCTTAACAAACAACATTGCTTTCCGAACTAGAAAAGATGGAGATTGGGAAACTATAACCGCCCGCTACCCTAAGGTATTTAAGGCTATTGACTTTATAACCTCCCAACATGAGGTTGGAGTTGCTATATTTGAGTAGACACAGAGTTAAGAGGATTTACATATCTTAACAGAATATTATGTCACGAGAGAGAAAAGCATACCCGAA
>NZ_QLLR01000075.1 GCF_003259615.1 Pedobacter cryoconitis
TGGATATTCCGAACAAAGTACACCAGTGTTCCACGGCAAAGTACACCACTTCTTTGAGCGGCATAAAATACACTAACTATGCATTATACCCACTAAACAAGAGTGGTATTTTTCAAACTTAATGATTTTTTTTATTTCGTAAAGATTTTCCCGTAAGGGCTATTCTGTGCGCAGAAGCTGACAGCCTGTCCATAATTGCGTCGGCCAATGTTGGTTCATCAATAAAAGCATACCATGTATCCACCGGAAGCTGTGAAGTAATGATTGTAGCCCCATTCCCGTATCTATCCTCCAGGATATCCAGCACGGCAATCCTGGCATCATTATTCAAAGCCTTCAATCCAAAGTCATCCAGGATCAGCAGTTTGTTAGCAGAGATAGCCCTGATCCATTTCAGATAAGTGCCATCCAACCTGGCCTGAGCCAGTGCTTCCAGGAATTTGTTCATACCGAAGTATTGCGTTCGATAGCCCAGCAAACAGGAGCTGCGCCCCAGTGCACAAGCAAGAAAACTTTTCCCACAGCCGGTAGCACCGGTTATGAGGACATTCTCGCCTTTTTCTATAAACATGCCACCCGAAAGCCTTAAGACCTGTTCTCTTGTAACCCCTCTTTCAGGGTTACAAAGGATATCTTCGGGCAGGGCATGATAGCGGAGTTTACTGCTTTTAAGGAACTTTTGTGTACGGGAATGGTCTCTATATTCCACTTCGGCCTGGGTAATGATGCCTACCAGGGCGTGAGGATCCTGCAGTTCATGTACAGGAAGAGAAAGTTCGGCTTCATAGCGTTTGGCCATTCCGGTAAGTTTAAGTGATTTTAACTGTTCTACAGTGTGTTGACTGTTCATTTCTGTTGATTTTAGTATATGAATAGATCTTGTTAGTTGACATTGTAATTTTCAGGGCCTCTGAGATTGTTATGTTTAGGCAGACGGAATTCAGGTACCTCTTCTTCCTCAAGCATATCCAGGTTCTTCTCCAGAATGCTTTTAATGGTCTTGTAACTGAACCTATATCCTTTCAGTGCTCTTTTGCAAGCAAGCTCCATACGTGCTCCCCCGTACTGCTTAATCAGCCTGAGCAGGCCAGTACAGGCCGCATAAGATTGGTCGACAATGAGTTTGTTTTCCATAACTTTTTTAAAGAGTTCCAGGGTATTTGAGCCATTTTCAGCAGCCTGCTGCAGGTAATGTTCTACATTCCAGCCTCTATGGGCCAGGATGGCCCTGTGATTGGCAGGCATATGTTCCTTGTCTGTGGTGTAACCGTGTTTAACATAACTCCTGGTGTGTAAGGCTATTCTCAGGCTGCCAAAATACACTTCAACATGGTCTGTACAATAAATAATACGGACTTCCTTACTGATGAAACGGTATGGGACAGAGTAAAAGTGCCAGTCTTCTCCAACTACCACGTGGTAGTT
>NZ_QLLR01000076.1 GCF_003259615.1 Pedobacter cryoconitis
GGATCAATGCCAAAAGTTGTGGAGCAATTGGATATTTTTGGATTTTACGCATAGAGTTGCGTTAACCTAAAAAGGAAGAATTCAATGTTTTTGACTCCCCTGAATTGCGATCTGAATGCCTTGATTTTGGCATTAAAAGATTCTGCTGATGCATTGGTAGATCTGCGGTCAAAGTAGTTTAATATCGTTTGATAATGACTCTGTATAGACCTGGAAATAGTTTTGAATGCTTTAAAACCTGTTTGTCTAACTTTTTCATGCCATTTGGCCAGGTTAGCCAGTCCAAATACCTTATCTTTTGTATGCTCAAATAGCTGACTCAGGCTCATACTGAGTCCGTATGCGGTTTTAAGGTCTGGAAACCTTTCGAATAAGAGTGCTGCACGATCCCTCTGACTAGCTGTCCAGTCTGCAGGTCTTTTATACAATACATATCTGCTGCGCGCCAATAGCTGCTTGATGGTATCTCCATTGTGAAGCAATTCTGACTGAAATGGATGACCGGATCTTTTCGCCTTTTCAATGGCTTCATTTTCTGCATCCATGGCTTCCCATCGATATTTAATCCGCATTTCCTGAAGCGCCTCGGTAGCCAGTTTCTGTACATGAAAACGATCAGTCACCCGGGTTGCCTGGGGAAAACAACGTTTACAGATCAGTTCCATATTACCTGCCATGTCCAGGGTAATCTCAGCGACTTTCTTTCTTGCTCTTTCGGGAATTCTTTGCAGTACTGAAATCACTGTTTCGGCTTTGGTACCCGCTACAATAGCAACGATAGCACCTTTTTTACCTTTAGCAGCTTTATTAGTGACGATCGTATACAATTCACCATGAGACAAACTGGTTTCATCGATAGAGAGCTGTTCACCCAGGTTTTCAGGATATAACAACCACTGCTTTGCATGTGACCGCTGATCCCAGTTTTTAAAATTACTGAGGCAATCACGGTATTGGCGAAGTAGATTTTTAGCTTTTACACCGTAAAAACAACTGATTGAATCTACACTATTCGGGGCTGTATCGATTGACTTCTTTTAAAAAAGCCGCGAAATCTCCTGTCATTCGCGTTCCCTTTTCTACTAATGTCCAATCCCGGTAGATCACCTTACCGCTTTCCAGATTGATCCAGCGCCGTCTCTTGATGTGATAAAAGACTTTATGACCTCGAATAGGGAAATCCTGCACCACAATCTCTGAAAAAAAACCTTTGGACTGAACCTTGATCGAATTCCACTCTATAGGAAGGTTATTGAGCTCTTCTAACTGGATGTGAAAAGTATCGGGATCTTCGATCACATTGGTAAATTCAAAATTCTCCAGGATAAATTCTGGTAGAAATAGCCTCAGTAAAGATTGCGTAGCAGATGGCATAAATACAAACAATTATAAGTACACAAAGCTATAATT
>NZ_QLLR01000077.1 GCF_003259615.1 Pedobacter cryoconitis
GGTCTTGTCCGGTTTTTAGTTTACAGTTTTGAAGAGTGAATATTTCTACTTAAAACTATACATTATGATTTGATTGTAACTACATCTGGCACTTTTTTCTTTCTGGTATTTTTCCAGTATTTTATCAATGGTTCAGTAGTTTGATGAGCAACTTCTGGAGTTAGAAAACTACAACTCATATGTGGTCTAATATTATTGTAGGCTTCTATTGCTGTTTTTACTGCGAATAATGCTTCAGTTCGGGATTTGAATATCCTGCTTAGTTTAAATTCAGTTTTTAGAATACCATTTATCCTTTCAGCAATTGGATTTTCATAAGCTTCACCATGCTGGGTCATACTAATCGATATTCTGTACTCATTAAGAAGAATGATGTAATCATAACTGCAATATTGTACTCCCCTGTCAGAATGATGAGTTAAGGATAATCCGCATGATCGGTTCTTTAAGGCCATTTTTAAAGCCGTAATAGTTCCATCATTTGTTAGGTTATAGTGTAAACAGTATCCCATGATCTTTCTTGAGTAAGCATCTGTAACCAGGCTTAAATAGTTGAAATCATAACCTATACAGATAAACGTGATGTCTGATACCCAAAGCTGTTCAGATCTTTCAACCAAAATATTTTTCGCAAGATCAGGGTACCTTCTTAACAAATGATTAGACTGGGTAGTACGTGGTTTATGAGAATTTCGGGTGATTAATAATCCGTTTTTTCTGAGTAAAGTATTTAATTTATCTCTACCCATCTTGATTCCATGACTTCTTAAAGGTTGATAAAGACATCTATACAATTTATGTAAGCCAAGACCAGGGAGCTCTCTTCTTAACAAGGCTACCATCTCTAAGACTATAACCTCAGTCTGATCAACCTCCTGAGTATACCAGTTTCTGATATAAAATGCTTGTCGGCTTTTACCAAACAATCTACAAAGTGGACCAACTCCCATCCTTGTAATATGCCTCTCTTTGATAAGCATTACTGTTTGGTACCATGCTTTTTTCGCAATGGTACTTTTAACTCTTTTTCTGCATAATCAATCATGGAGTTGAGTCCATAGATAAGCACATTCGCTTTATCCAAGGATTTCTCTAATTGCCTGATTCTAGCCTGAAGAGCTTTGGAATCTTTAACTTTGGGATCCATAGGTAATAAAGATACAGCTCCTTTTTCTAATTTTTTCTTATAAATACTTACCCAATTGGTGAGCATATGGACACTGGGTAAATGGTGCATTTTTGCAACAGCTTTGGCAGGTAGATTCTGATAAACTACCATAATAACTAGCTTTTCTCTAAAGGTTTTGGAGTAAGTTTTTGGCTCCGTTTCTAGTGCTTTCATTTGAGTCAATTAACTCAAAACTGTAAACCTATATCCGTATAAGACC
>NZ_QLLR01000078.1 GCF_003259615.1 Pedobacter cryoconitis
GCTGCAAACGGAACTGCGACTGCTTTTTATGGCTGGAGACTGCTGGAGTCTGACAAAGCTTCTGCACTGCCTGTTCGTTGTCTTCGGAACGAGGTAGCTTCTACCATTCCTTCGGTGAGTAATGTGATCCTGCCATTGGCAGACATGACAGCTACTACGGCTAAGGCATCTGCAATTATAAATCCTGACGGACGTGAAACCGTAACTGCCCGTGGTTTTGTCTGGAATACAACAGGTAATCCAACAACTGCAGATCAGGTGGTGCCAATGGGAGCTGGTATAGGTACAATCAACGGATTAATTTCTGGTTTGGAGAATGGCCCTACCTATTATGTGAAAGCATTTGCAACCAATAGCGTAGGTACAGCCTATAGTGAAATTACAACCAGCTTTAAAATCTGTATGCCATTTACAGTAATTCACAGAGCAGGACTGAATGGATCTGCTGTAGATAAAACCGTGACTTATGGTTTGGTAAGTACTAAAATATCGGGTGCCGATAAATGCTGGATTACCCAGAATCTGGGTGCAGACCAGCAGGCTACAGCAGTTAACGATGCAACCGAAGCTTCTTCAGGCTGGTACTGGCAGTTTAACCGCTTGCAAGGTTATCAGCATGATGGAACTACCCGTACCCCAGGTGCGGTAATGGCACCGTGGGTTACCTCAATTAGTGAATCTTCAAGCTGGCTGGCTGTCAATGACCCATGTACACAAATGCTGGGCAGTGGCTGGCGGATACCAACCAATACTGAATGGATCTCAACGATTGCTACTCCTCAAAACTGGAAAATCAATGCTGACGTGTATGCTTCTGTATTAAAATTACATAATGCCGGAGATCTGGCTAATAATGGCGCATTAAACATCAGAGGAACGAACAGCAACTACTGGAGCAGTACGGGTTATGGGAATATCAGCCAGGCCTATTTCTATAACAATGTCAGATCGAATTACAATGATAAAGCCGTAGGCCTGCCGCTTCGCTGTCTGCAGGATGAGGTTGTAAAACGTCTTCCTTCGGTGACTAGTGTGGTAGTCCCGGCAGAAAGCATAACGATTGCCGCCGCTGTAGCCAATGCCACGGTGACCAATAGCGGTGGAGCTACAGTAACCAGCAGAGGTTTAGTCTGGAATACGACCGGAAATCCGGGTATGGGTGATCAGGTGATTATATTAGGTACTGGCATTGGAGATATAACCAGTAGTTTGAAAAACCTGGATGAAAAACCTGTTTATTATGTACGTGCCTTTGCAACCAATAGTGTAGGTACAAGCTTAAGTGCAACGGTGACGAGCTTTAAAGTTTGTTTACCTTTTACCATTACGCATACCGCCGG
>NZ_QLLR01000079.1 GCF_003259615.1 Pedobacter cryoconitis
TAACCTATCAACGTAGTAGTCTGCTACGGTCCTATATGGAATTCTCATCTCGTGGCTAGTTTCGCACTTAGATGCTTTCAGCGCTTATCTATTCCCAACGTAGCTACTCTGCAATGCCCCTGGCGGAACAACAGATTCACTAGAGGTTAGTCCAACCCGGTCCTCTCGTACTAAGGTCAGCCCCACTCAAAATTCCTACGCCCACAACAGATAGGGACCGAACTGTCTCGCGACGTTCTGAACCCAGCTCGCGTGCCACTTTAATCGGCGAACAGCCGAACCCTTGGGACCTTCTCCAGCCCCAGGATGTGACGAGCCGACATCGAGGTGCCAAACCTCCCCGTCGATATGAGCTCTTGGGGGAGATCAGCCTGTTATCCCCAGCGTACCTTTTATCCTTTGAGCGATGGCCCTTCCATGCAGAACCACCGGATCACTATATCCGTCTTTCGACCCTGCTCGGCTTGTCTGCCTCACAGTCAAGCAAGCTTATGCTATTGCACTCCTCATACGGTTACCAAGCGTATTGAGCTTACCTTTGAAAGCCTCCGTTACCTTTTTGGAGGCGACCACCCCAGTCAAACTACCCATCAAACAATGTCCCCCCCGAAAGGGGTTAGACACCGAATACAAAAAGGGTGGTATTTCAACGTTGACTCCACAACACCTAGCGATGCCACTTCATAGTCTCCCACCTATCCTACACATCCTGTATCCAATGTCAATGTTAAATTGTAGTGAAGGTGCATGGGGTCTTTCCGTCCCGTTGCGGGTACCCGGCGTCTTCACCGGGACCACAATTTCACCGAGCTCATGGCTGAGACAGCGCCCAGATCGTTACACCATTCGTGCAGGTCGGAACTTACCCGACAAGGAATTTCGCTACCTTAGGACCGTTATAGTTACGGCCGCCGTTTACTGGGGCTTCGATTCAATGCTTCTCCTTTAACAGATGACATCCCCTCTTAACCTTCCAGCACCGGGCAGGTGTCAGGCCTTATACTTCATCTTTCGATTTTGCAAAGCCATGTGTTTTTGTTAAACAGTCGCCTGGGCCTTTTCACTGCGGCTGACATTGCTGTCAGCGCCCCTTCTCCCGAAGTTACAGGGCCATTTTGCCGAGTTCCTTAGCCATGATTCACTCGAGCACCTTAGAATTCTCTTCCCGGATACCTGTGTCGGTTTGCGGTACGGGTTTTTATAACCTGAAGCTTAGCGGTTTTTCTTGGAAGTCTGATTACCTGCGCTATCCACTCACCCGAAGGTTTGCGGTACTATCGACCTT
>NZ_QLLR01000080.1 GCF_003259615.1 Pedobacter cryoconitis
AGGGTTAATAACAGATTAAAAAAAGCATTTCCATAGGCGCAAAAGGCTATGGAGAGAAGAAAGTAAGAAAGAGTACACAGGGGATGCCTTGGCTCTCAGAGGCGATGAAGGACGTGATAAGCTGCGATAAGCTCCGGGGATTAGCAAATATGAATTAATCCGGAGATTTCCGAATGGGGAAACCTGGCTAGTTGAAGACTAGTCGCATTACGATGCGCAAACCTGCCGAACTGAAACATCTAAGTAAGCAGAGGAAGAGAAAATAATAATGATTTCCTAAGTAGTGGCGAGCGAACGGGAAAGAGCCCAAACCAGTTATGTTACGGCATAGCTGGGGTTGTAGGACTACAATATGGCATTAATGAAATGAAGTGGAACAGGATGGGAAGCCTGGCAAGATAGCGTGAGAGCCGCGTACACGTAAGTAACATTAGTCTAGTAGTATCCTGAGTACCGCGAGGTCGGAGACGCCTTGTGGGAATCTGCCGGCACCATCCGGTAAGGCTAAATACTCCTGAGAGACCGATAGTGAACCAGTACCGTGAGGGAAAGGTGAAAAGAACCCCGAACAGGGGAGTGAAATAGAACCTGAAACTGTGTACTTACAAGCGGTCGGAGCGTCCAGGTGGCGTGACGGCGTGCCTTTTGCATAATGAGCCTACGAGTTACTCTTCTCTGGCAAGGTTAAGTGTTTAAGACACGCAGCCGAAGCGAAAGCGAGTCTGAATAGGGCGTATAGTCAGGGGAGGTAGACGCGAAACCTTGTGATCTACCCATGGACAGGTTGAAGGTGCGGTAACACGTACTGGAGGACCGAACCGATAAACGTTGAAAAGTTTCCGGATGATCTGTGGGTAGGGGTGAAAGGCTAATCAAACTGGGAAATAGCTCGTACTCCCCGAAATGTTTTTAGGAACAGCGTGGTGGTAAAGTTTAATAGAGGTAGAGCTACTGATTGGGTGCGGGGGAGTCAAATCCTACCAAATCCAGACAAACTCCGAATGCTATTAAATATACACTGCAGTGAGGCCCGGGGTGCTAAGGTCACGGGCCGAGAGGGAAAGAACCCAGACCATCAGCTAAGGTCCCCAAGTTACTACTAAGTTGAACTAACGAGGTGCGATTGCCTAGACAGCTAGGATGTTGGCTTGGAAGCAGCCATTCATTTAAAGAGTGCGTAACAGCTCACTAGTCGAGCGATCGTGCATGGATAATAAACGGGCATAAAGTAGTACACCGAAGCTATGGGTAATATT
>NZ_QLLR01000081.1 GCF_003259615.1 Pedobacter cryoconitis
TGGATATTCCGAGGTATACTACACCACCATTCCGCGGCAAAGTACACCACCATTCCGAGCCATATTACACCACTAATTAGGATTTAGTGTATTGATGATTCCGATGGAAAGTACACCATTTTACCTTCGATCATTGAAGTTTGCAAGGACTGACATTCCGACACAAAGTACACCACTGGATTCCGGGGCAAAGTACACCACTAAGCAGAGTTTACCTGGCATATTCATAGGTTTAGTTTAAACAAACTAAACCCTTGCAAATGGCCAATAAACCACTTAGTATGCATAAAGTAAGACAAGTACTTCTTTTTTTTAAGCAGGGAGCCTCCCAGCGCAGCATAGAAAGGGACGTAAAGATTAACAGACGGACTATTGCGGTATACCTGCAAAAGTTTAAGGAGACCGGAACTGAGTTTACCGAACTTCTAAAGCTCAGTGATGAACAACTGGAGGAGTTGTTGGGACTGCTCAAACCTATAACGGAGGATATTGACCCCCGTAAGGTTGAGTTAAAAGCCCTTATCCCGGGTTACATGAACCAAATGGTAGCCAACAGCAACATTACCCGTCTATTGCTTTGGGAGGAGTACATCAAGGCCTATCCCCATGGTTTTCAATATTCCAGATTCTGTGATTTTTTTACAGACCATTCCAGAGTGAACAATGCGGTCATGCATTTCGAGCACGAACCAGCAAAAGTGCTGCAGGTTGACTTTGCCGGAGATAAACTTCATTATGTAGATCCTTTGAGTGGGGAATTTATTGAATGTGATGTCTTTATAGCCGTGCTCCCTTTTAGCAGTTTTGATTATGTAGAAGCCATGGAGAATGCGACACTTCCACAGGTACTAAAGGCTTTGAATAATACCCTGGACTATTTTGGTGGGGTTCCCTCGGCTGTTAAATCGGATAATATGCGGCAATGGGTATCTAAAAGCTGCAAGTACGAACCCACGTTTCCAGAGCTGCTGGAGCAATGGGCCGGTCACAATCACATTGCTTTGTTGGCTGCGCGCCCGTATAAGCCAAGAGATAAGCCTTCGGTAGAAAACGGGGTTAGGATTGCCTATAGACACATTTATGCTTTGTTACGCAATGAAACGTTCTATAGCCTTGCCGAACTGAACAAGGCCATCCGGGAAAAGCTGGCACAGCACCATCAACTCAACTTTCAGAAAAAAACATTCAGCCGTCTGGAGCTTTTCAACACGCAGGAAAAGCCCTTACTGCAAGCCCTGCC
>NZ_QLLR01000082.1 GCF_003259615.1 Pedobacter cryoconitis
GGGTACTTGTCCCCAGAAGAATTTGGTAGAAACTTAAATAAACAAAATATTGCCGCTTAACTAAATGTCAACTTTAATGTTGCAATTCCAGGTTTACTCAAACTTGAAGAATCTTCTTTAAATTATGAATGTGCTAAGTGCAAATTTGAAGTGAAAAAACTATTTATAAAACCCGTTGATCCGAGGTTAAGTCTCTCTTTAAGAGAAAGACTTTGTTTGCTACCAGTAAATGATAAGTATACCCTCATGACCAGGCCTATTTATTTTTTAAAAACAATAAAAAACCCACCACAAAAGTCTGCTCCAGTCCCAGCCCAAATGTATTCATCAGGATTTTATCAAACCGCCATTTTCCTTTAGGCTCATCAACAATTATTTTCCCTTCCCTTTTAAGTAAAGACTTTTCCCAGAACCTGTTCAGGTGCATGATCTTTAATTTCCTGTTTCCTGTGATTGCGTTAGCACAGTAGAAAACATGGTGACTGATTTAAAATATGATTTAGAATTTGCATCATTTATAGCGCTCCTGCCTGGGATTCAAAAGTTTGTCTAATACATGTCCAGCTTATCATATGCGGAAAAGGCTGACAACCAGATGCCGTTGCTGTTGGCTCATCATAACTCATACCAGACCATTGTAACAATGGTAAACCAATGATATTCCCATCATTAAAGTTCTGAATTAAATTTTGTCCTGCACCTTTGTAGCCATCCTGATGAAATACAATTTCAGGATCTATTTTAAGAAAGACACAGGCTGCATATGACCAGGCCAGAGCCATCATTTCTCCACCCCTGTGCATATCACAATCTTCCAGATTATCATTCATACTTTGCCTGATATTGGGCGGCATACAAGCCAGATGTCCGGCCTCATGTAAAACATCGCCTGGATAAAGTAATCGTTTTGTATCAATCACTAAAGCACCATTCCGTAATTTAAGACCGGGCAGAAAAGTATCTTCTTCAATTGTTTCCAGCTGATAGGCTAATCCAATCTTTTGCAAGAAGGAAAGAATCTGATCTAAAGGCTCACATTGATTATATTGCCTTTCAAACTCATCAGCCAGCAGATTCGCTGTTACTGTATTTTGTGCTCTTAATCCACTATGGATATTCCGAGGTATACTACACCACCATTCCGCGGCAAAGTACACCACCATTCCGAGCCATATTACACCACTAATTAGGATTTAGTGTATTGA